>WGMM01000038.1 GCA_016125085.1 bacterium | reverse complement strand
CCCGATACCCCGGGTTCCGCTTCGCTTCACCCGGGGCTGGATTCCGAATGCCCCTTCAGGGCAGAAGAAAAGCATGTGCCGCAAGCTCGGCATTCTCTGCAAGCTGCCTGTCTCCGCCAAATCTCCCGGAAAATTGTGGCATACCCTTTTCGAGTCACCCCAGCTTGAGGAATTCGAAAATTCGTTTCGTCAGGCGGTCGGAGAAGCCGATGTCGTTGCCGCTCTGGTAGGCCAGATAGGATGCGACCAGAGAGAAGACGTTGTAAGTGCCCTGATCCGGGACGAACAAAGGCTGCCCCGAGATTTTGAGGCTGGAAACGACTCCCGGAAATGCGATCACGGCGATCGCGGTCACGAAACCTGAGATGACACCCGAGACGTAGTCCGAGACGATCGAATCGCTACCTGCGCCATTGAGCTGGCGTTTCAACACGCCGATCATGCCCGACACGCACCCGAGCAAAATGATGTTCGGTGTCGATGCGGTCAGGTATCGCAGCACCGCACTGGAGAAAACCGAGGAGGGCACCTGGCTGCCAAGGGTGAAAAGTGTCATCCACAAGCCCATCAGGATGAGCAGCAGTGCCGCGGGCATCGCCTGCGATCGGTAGCCGGGGTTCGGAATCGAATTTTGGCTCATCGAAGATACCTCGGCTGATCCAAGGAAATCGTTGCAGAATGAATCGCATGGCATGAACTGACCGGCGATTCGACTCGATCTGAAGACTCGGGTGGATTTCATCAGAACAGGACATGGTGGTCAACCGGATTCGGAACGTTCGAAGCGCAACGGATTCGGTATTTTTCGAATCGGTTGATCTTGATATTGGGCAAATTTGGGAGATCTGATGTTCCGCTAGGGATTGACGTGGATTATTCTCTACGTCATGTGGGGTGTATCGGCCCGAATGATCCTGAATGAGGAATGAGAACGCATGCTACCGAAGAAGCTGGTTTGCGAGGCGATCGGCACGTTTTTCCTGGTCCTGACGATTGGCTGTACCGTTTTAGGAGACGGCAAAGGCGTGATTCCGCCACTGGCCATCGGTAGTGCCCTGATGGTCATGGTCTACGCCGGCGGTCACCTTTCGGGTGGCCATTACAATCCTGCGGTGACACTGGCCCTCACGGTTCGCGGCCGTCACCCGAAGGCAGAAGTGGTTCCCTACTGGGTCGCACAGGTCATCGGTGCTGTTGCCGCAGCTGCTGTCGCGGTGTTCCTGCGCAAGCAAGGTGCCGCGGAACCTCCGGCAGATATCGCCAAGGCCGCACTGGCCGAATTCCTTTTCACTTTCGCTCTGGCATATGTCGTCCTGAACGCGGCTACGGCCAAAGGTACGGCAGGTAACTCGTTCTATGGCCTGGCTATCGGTTTCACCGTGCTGACCGGAGCCTTCGCCGTGGGCGATATCTCTGGCGGTGCGTTCAATCCGGCAGTCGCCATCGGTGCGGGAGTGATGGGAGCCATCAACCTGAGTTCGATCTACATTCACATCGTGGCCGACCTGCTGGGCGGTCTGGCCGCGGGGGCCGTATTCAAGTTCCTGAACCCGGAAGACAAGTGAGTTCCGATAGTCTGCCGTTAATCGGCTGATCGTAATGACAGGAAGGCCGCTCCGAGACTTCGGAGCGGCCTTTTTCGATTCGGATCGATCTTGATTCGTAGGGTTCGTCAAGCCCGATCGCGCGCTCCGCCTCTGATCCGCCGCTTCCGTTCGAGGAGACAGAGCGTTCCGATGATCAACGAAACGATCGCGGCAGGTTCTGGCACGGCGTGAATGACGCCGACGCCAGTGCCCACGCCCAGGCGGAAGTCGAAGCCGCCGGTGCCTGAAGTGAGCCAGGCATCGAGGATCGGATTTCCCAGGCTATCCAGAAAAGCACCGTTGCCGGGGATATCGACAAGCCGCAAATACTGGATGTTCGCGAGATCGACCGTTCCGCCGAGCACGAGCGGGTCGTTGACGAGGTCATCCAGATCGAACGGAGTGCCATAACCCGCTGCGTGTTTGCCGGCAAGGTTGTGAATATTCGTCGTGTCGAAACCGCCGAAGGACTGGCCGAACGTGCCAGCCCATGTCGTATTGGTGGAAATGGAGGGGAAGCGGGCGAACGACGTTCCATCAGTCGAGACTTCGACGAAAGCCAGTTCCGCCAGCAGGAAAGGATCCGAAGGAAACACGAAGCCATTTTCGAAAACGGCGAAATCGTGCCCCTGGCCGTTGCGAATGCCGCTCGGAAACGTGACGGTTAAGTAACCTGGAGTCGCGCCCGCCGCGATTTCCGCAGCGTTCAGGTCGCCCAGGCTGTTGAATCCGCCCGAAACGTTGATCGTGGTGCTGCCTCGTGGGGCGAATGCCGTGCGAGAGGCATCGATCTCATTGGCCCATTCGGCGAACCTGGCATCGCTCGAAGGGATGGCCGGATCGATCGGGTGGTTCGTATCGGTCGGTCCTGAGTAAATCAGGCCAGCACAAAGCGTTCCCGGAAAAACGAGGAGTCCGAGAGCCGCGGCCCTGGACAGAGTGCGAAGTTTCATTTTGCGTCACCTTCATGGCGCACGATTCCGCTCGCTTCGATCATTATCTCTGAGCACACTTTCTCACCGAGCCGCCGATGACCGGAGGTCGTGGAAAATGGTGTGTTCAGACGGACCCCGAACTGAGCCGGAGTCTGATTCGAGCGCGAGCCGGGAGAAGATTCACAAACGGACGACTCAAGCCTTAAAGGGCCCGCACCCAGGCGCGAAGCCGGGCGAAACGTGTCCGATCGCAACGACTGCCCCAATCCAGGAGGGCCCTTGGTCGTCTTGCTCGAGGTAGGTCTTCTGACTTACCGCCACGTTCGCTCGAAGCCTTCTCACCCGTTCGACCGGGCAATGGCACTTCGAATTAAGAAGGAGCGAACGGTCGCGAACCTGTTGATTCGCATGCGGATGACAGCGGCCGGACCGTCCCGGAATCGCACCGGAGTTCCCTGTTCGAGGCAGACCTCAGGGGTCTAGCCTTTCACCGCGAGCGAAGGTCAGGTTACGTGTGGAGGGATCGCGATGTCAAGCCCCCCTGAAGTCAGGGCTGCCCACGGTCGAACGAATACGAAAACGCGCGTGATTCGCAGTCGCATCGGTCGAATCCGCTGACGATTTCATTCCGTAGGAATTCCTTCGGGGATGATATCGGAATCGAAAGCGTAACGGCTACGATGGCCGTTACGCATGGAGTAACGTACTTACGGATTTCGATCAGATGCGATCCGCCAGAGCATCCACACCCACACGTGGCTCTTCGCAACTGGTGCCACGGCAAACGTAGGCTGTCAGTCGGCCCGATTTCGGCGGTCGATCGCGTGCCAGTTCGAGGCTGGCCGCCGATCCGGCCACATTCGGGACGATCACCCTGCCGGGTTCGAATCTGTGGCCAAGAAGCCTTCTGCCGGACTTGTATTCGTCGTCAGCCAGCGGGCTGCTCAGGACGATCTCCGGACCGTCGGAAAGCAGAAAATCCAGTGCGATCAGCCCCTGACCTGCCGCCATCGGATAGCGTTCGAGAATCGGCCCCATGGCTCGGATCGTTTTCCAGGCCCGATCGGTTCGAGCCTGATCGCCCGTCACCCGGCCCAGACGTGCGAGTGCCGTGGCAGCCAGGGCGTTGCCTGAGGGCGTGGCGTTGTCCTGATAATCCTTATTTCGCAGGATGAGCGTTTCATGGCTGCTGCCGGTGTAGAAAAAGCCGCCGTCGGCTTCGTCGAGGAATTCCCGGTCGAGGATGTCAGCCAGTTCGCCGGCCCAGCTCAGCCACCCGGTATCGCCGTCAGCTTCGAAGAGCCTGACGAGGCCGTCGATGACAGCTGCGTAATCGTCGAGATAGGCATTGAAACGGGCCTGGCCGTCCTTGAAGCTGTGCAGCAGGAGGCCGTCGGGGCCGGTCATCCGCCGCTTCAGGAACGATGCGCAGCGGCGAGCGGCTTCCAGGTATCGCGGCTCGTCGAACGTCCATGCGGCGTCGGCGAACGCGGCCAGGGCAAGTCCGTTCCAGCCGGTGAGGACTTTGGTGTCCTTGCCGGGCGGGATCCGCGTTTCGCGGCGGGCCAGCAGTTTGGCGCGATCTTCGGCGAGTTCCCGGCGGAGTTGGTCTTCGTCGATTTTCAATTCGCTCGCGGTCTGGGCGAGCGGTTTCAGCAGATTCAGAATGTTCTGATGTTCCCAATTGCCATGGGGGCTTACGTCATAAATCGCGCAAAATCGTTCGCCCCTTTCGGGGCCCAGCACAGCGACGACTTCTTCACGTGACCAGACGTAAAACTTCCCCTCGACTCCTTCGCTGTCGGCATCTTCGGTGGCGTAAAATCCGCCTTCGACCGGATCCTGCATCCTGCCGATGAGATAATCGAGCGTTTCCCGAACCGTGCGGGCGAAGTCTTCTTCGCCCGTGATCTGATACGCCTCAGTGTAAGCGGCGGCCAGAAGGGCATTGTCATAAAGCATTTTTTCGAAGTGGGGGACGAGCCACTTGGCATCGGTCGAATAGCGGGCGAAGCCGCCGCCGAGGTGGTCGTAGATGCCGCCCCGGGCCATTTTGTCGAGCGTATGGCGGACCATGTGCAGCGAGTGAGCGTCCTGTGTTCGGACAGCGCATCGCAATAGCAGTTTCAAGTCCATCGGGTGAGGGAACTTGGGGGCCTGGCCGAAGCCGCCGTGGACCGGGTCGAACATGCGCCGGAGGGCGACGGCGGCGTTGTCGATCGTTTCGGAACCGAGAGGTTTGGCTCCGGTATCTGCGGGCAATTTTGCGAGATCCGCAAGGTGTGCGGTCATTTCCGCGGCTGAGGCGTGAATTTCTTCACGCCGTCTCTGCCAGGCCTGATCGACGGAAAGAATGACCCGGCGGAAGCCCGGCATCCCATGGCGATCTTCGGGCGGATAATACGTACCGCCGAAAAACGGCTGTCCATCCGGCGTGAGGAATACCGACATCGGCCAGCCGCCCCGGCCGGTCATCGCCTGCACGGCGGACATATAAATCTGGTCGATATCCGGGCGTTCTTCGCGGTCCACCTTCACATTCACGAACCGTTCGTTCATGAGTTCCGCAAGTGCCGGGTTTTCGAAGCTTTCCCGTTCCATCACGTGACACCAGTGGCAGGCCGAATAGCCGACGGAAAGAAAGATTGGCTTGTTTTCGGATTTGGCACGCGCCAGAGCCTCTTCGCCCCAGGGGTACCAGTCCACCGGGTTGTGTGCGTGCTGCAGCAGATAGGGGCTGGTTTCGCTGGCCAGCCGGTTGGTGAAACGGGGAGCGGTTTCTGTCGGATGTTCGTTCATGTCGTATCGGTTCGAGTTCAGGTTATGCGACGATCGGGGTGGCACGCCCCGCTGTCAGGCCGCCTTCAGTGTGCGATTTTCAGGCGGGGCGTCAAGTGGTCGTGCGCCAGGGGTAATGATCCGAAGAGCATTCTGAAAGGGCATTTCCGGTTTCGACCGGTTTCCGAAATCGGCGACATCAACGTGAAAGTTCGACTTCCCAGTGGGGGCCTCCCGCTTTCAAGTCAAGTTCGAAGACGCTCGTGTCGCCTTCCTTGAGGGGCTGAACGAAGCCAGCGGTTTTTCCCGAATTGTCTACGGATCGAACCGTGATTCGTCCCTTACCCGAATAGGAGAAACGCCCGGTAACCGGCTCGATACGAAGTGGCGGTCGGCCCGGGGCGGCGACCTCTTTACGCAAGTTGTCCTTGTATCGAAGTCCGGTAGGGGTTGCACGGCCCAAGAGCGTGACGAGAATGCGGCTCGAACTCGCCAGCGGTTCCGCTGAAGCCGAACTCATCACGATCACGCCGAAGTCGTCGCTGAATTCGAGCTGAAAATCACCGAAGCGTGTGAGCGATTCGTTGATACTGCCGATGCGGCCGACGAGCCCGGCCGTATGGGAGGTATCGATGCGTAAAACGCCTGTCGATGGGTTCCAGCCTTTCAGTTCCCGTGAAGGTATCGCCGATTTTCGTGCGGCTTTGCCAGCGGTTTTTGGGGTTGTGGCCCGAGTTGGCTCGTTCGGCGTACGTTCGCGCCGAAGTAGCGACGCCACGTGCGGCATCATCGCCAGCACTTGAGGCATGCCGTTGAGGGATTCCGGCAAATTGAAGATGTCGCGGTCGCCGCCCGTGCCCGTCGCGTTCGATCCCCACTTCGCGGGGTGCACGGCCACCCCCCTGCGAAGCAGACCATCGAAGTCCAGAACGTAAGCCGAGTAAGCCCCAAGGAGCACGTCGGCAGCCTCGTTCGGCTGGCTCCAGGCATTCTGGCTCTGGTCGCACCACTGCGCCATAACATAAGCCTGGCCGGCGTTACGTTTGGATTCCGCAACGGCCGTGAATGATCGGGCCGAGTCGAAGAGGGCACTTCGAAAACCTGGTTGAGACCAGGGCTGAGGCGGCCAGTAGTAACGGTCTTCGACCAGGTCGATAGCAGGCCCGCGATAGACTTCCGCGAAGTCGGCATCACGCTTCCAGTGGCCCAGGCTTGCCAGAGGCGATTTCAAGCCTGTGGATCGAAGCGAACCGGCCCATTCGCGGTACCGGTCCGATTCGATTTCACGATAGAATCGGCGCACATTGCCTGACTTCGACTCGGCTTGCCTTTTTTTCAGAAGGTTGCTTTGAGCTTCCGTGAAGCTGGTCGAAGCAGAGTCCATCATGGAAATCTCGCCCGACATCGTGACCCAGGCCAGGCGGGGGTCGTCGATCAGTTTCGGCTGTTTTCCGTTTCGTGGGGCATTCAGAAGGGTTTTCGAAAATTCATCGATCCGTTTGGTCAGCACAGGGTCGAAAATGGCAGCGGGGCCGCCCCCTGCCGGTAGCTTCTGAGCTTCGGCGACGCCATCACCTGCCCGGAATCGGCGATTCGAATGCAATTCCATCGAATAGAAAAGGCCTCTGGCCGCAAGTTCCTCCTGAAACAGATTCAAGCGGCGAAAACTCTCGGCGTCAATTCCGGCCGTGTCATCGCGAGCGTCGTCGATCAGGCTGATTCCCGGGCCATAAGCCAGATCCAGGTCGCCGAAGCGGACGACATTCGCCCCGAGCTTTTGCAGATTGTCTGCGATTCCCGCGGCCCGATCTCCTTCCGGAAATGCCGCGAGCGGCAAAAGTGATACGCCCCAGAGACGTATCGGCTTGTCGGTGGCATCAGTGAGCTTGCCCTGAACGACCTTGAGCGGAGGTTTGGGGGTGATAAAACCCCATTTCGTCGTATCCAGCACCGAACCCGGCACGATCGCTTCGAAGGTTTGGTACACCGGCCATTCGTCTGCGGAGTCGGCCAGCGGCACGTCGTCCGGTGTCCCTCGGCCCCGTTCTTCGTCGGGGGCGGCAGTCACTGTGATCGATTCGATGAAAAGCGTCCCGGCGTCGTCGGTTTTGTCGATCTGAACGATCGCTCCGACCGCTCCGGAAGGTACGCGTGCCGTAGCCCTGCTCTCTTTCGATGGGCTGCTGCCACCGATCCGGATCAAGGCCTGATTCGAACGGTCAACGATCGCCGTGCCCCGCTCGTCGACGAAATGCAGGCTGATCGCCGCGCCGCCAGTTGAACGCAGCCCTTGGGAACGAGTCCTTGCCGAGATCGTGAGTGTGTCCAGATCTTCGACCAGCCGGCCCAGCCCGGAGAGTGCCCGCCCCCTGCCCCGGCCCATTTCCAGAGCCACGGAGAAAGGTTCAGGAGTTGAGATGCGACGAGCGTTGCCTTCAATTGACCAGCTCTCGGGACGGTAGTCTCCCAGCAGGAAATCGCCATTGGGAACCAGGTTGACCGTCGATGGCATTTGCCGCGGAATGAGTTCGAACGTCATACGGTCGATCTCCATTCGCCCGGTTCCACCCAGCAGGCCAAGCGTCATGATGGCATCGAGCGTCGTGGGCTTCACCGGCAAGATTCGCGATACGTACTGCCAGGAATCGCCCACGGGATTTCGGCTGTCGAACGGGCCGATGATTCCCCGTGAGTCGGTCAGCAGTTCGCCATTGAGGAAGTCGATCATCAGCCCCGGCATTTCACCTTCATGTTCGCCGGGGAGGGTGTCGGTGACTTTGACCCAGAACGAAACTTTGACGGCAGCGTATTTCGAACCGTCCATGCCGAAAGCACGGCTGATGCGCGCGGGGCGTGATGGCTTATCGTTGGAAAGTTTCAGACACCGTTCGCCGAAAAGCCCCGGGGAGACAAGCGAAGCCTCACGCGCGTTGTACCAGCCGTCCGGAATACCGTCCGCCGGTTCTTCGTCCGTTTCGAATTCCTCGACAGATGGCGGAGGACGTCGTTCGACCAGTTCGTCCTGACCAGCCACCGGGCCGGCCGCGAACCAGATCGACAAGATGATCGCCAGGAAAGACGCGAGGCTCGAATCGCGTCCGGATCTTTCGAGTCTCGAATCGCCTGATTGCATTTCGATCGTTCGCATGCGTGTCATTTCGGTTTCGATTCGGGCGAGATCGGTCTGGTTGCCGGAGATTTGCGTTCGGCTCGCTGTTTGGCGGCCTCTTTCTGGGCCCGGCCTGTCATCGGCACGAACAGCGTGGGCCGAAGGGCTTTGACACGCTCCATTTTGCCGTTTTTCCGGATCATGAGATAAACGACCTGGTTGTAGCGGTCGCCCAGGGGAATCACCATGCGGCCCCCTTCCTTCAGTTGATCGACGAGCGGCTGGGGGATTTTTTCGGGCGCGCAGGTTACGATCACGGCATCGAAAGGCGCGGCTTCGGGCCAGCCTTCGTAGCCGTCGCCATGTTTGCTGTGGACGTTCGTGTAGCCGAGTTTGTCGAGTACTTTTCTCGCACCTTCGGCGAGCGGCTTGTGAATTTCGACGGAGTAGACATCCTTGACGAGTCGCGAGAGAATTGCCGCCTGATAACCCGAGCCCGTGCCCACTTCATAAATTTTGTCCTCGGGCCGCGGCGCGAGGGCTTCGGTCATGAAGGCGACATCGAACGGGGGTGTGATGGTCTGTCCTTCACCGATCGGAATCGACTCGTCCTCATAAGCCAGGTGGCGTGCTTCCGGGCGGATGAATTCATGTCGCGGCACAGTGCGGAAGGCTTCGAGCACCCGTTTGTCCTTGATTCCCCGTTCCTCCAGATGTCGCTCGACCATGCGCGCCCGAGCTGAGGCGGTCGGGTCGTCTTGAGCCTCGATTCTTCCGAAAAACGTGAGGCTCGCTAGGCCAGCGAGAACGCCTCGGCGATCGAACACCCGGCTCGCAGCGCTCATGTGGCGATCGATCAGGAACGAACGGGCGTCAGGGGCATGATTCTGGGCAGTGCATATCGGCGATCGATCCATCTTCCGTACTCCCCTGCGAATCTTGCGACATTGGCTGACTGAGGAACGGCGATTGGCCGTATCATGTCTTTCATCGTATAGTATTTTCGGCTCCACCTGAACCCGGAACCGGGTCCGCCTGAATTTCCGCAGGCATCTTCGAGATGAGACTGAACCGGAGTATCGACCCTGATGACGCACGTTCGGACCATTCCGCTGCTCGCACTGTCTTCTCTGTTTCTCTATTTGTCCTCGTTCGTGCAGGTTCTGGCTCAAGATCCGCAGTCACGCACCGAGACCTTCGAAGGAGTCGTCCGGCCATTGTCCGAAATTGCGAAATCGCGAAAAATCTCCAGCGATTCCGAGCCACTGGCCGGGCTGATGGCGCTCGAAACGAAGGATGGCAGGGCGATCCCGCTCCTGAGTGATGAAGGCGGTCGGATGTATTATCTTGACAAAGCCATGCGTGGACGCCAGGTTCGACTCAAAATGATCGAACGCCCGGACTTTCCTGTCGCTGAAGTCATCCAGTCCGAAGTGATGCACGAGGGCCGCTGGCGCGTGCCGCAGTACTATTGCGATGTCTGTACGATCGCCGTACGATACCCGCAGGTTTGCCTGTGCTGTCAGGGGCCTATGGAATTCCGCTACAGGCCGGAACGCTGAGCACGGGACCCGCTATGGAATTTCAGCGAACTACGAACGGCGTTGGTCGAACGCGGGAGGTTGCGAGCGTTGACGATTCGAATCAGCTTCCTGCTCGTTCTTTGTCTCGGATTGTCGGTTCGAGCCCAGGAGTCAGGCGGAGAGGCTCTGAGTAAGGCACGTGCGACCGGTGTGATCCGGTTCGGGGCCGACATGGAAGGCGGGGCCCCTTACTTCATCCCTAACCCGAAAGATCCGGCGAACCCGGGCGGATTCGAGGCGGACTTCCTCAAGGCTCTTGGCGGCAAGCTGGGTATCAAGCCCGAACTGCGTCAGGGCCAGTGGGACCAGCTGCCACGCCTGATGGCCAAGGGAGATGTCGATTTCATTTGCAACGGTTTCGAATTGAAGCCGCTTTACGCTTCGCGATACAGGGCGACCCGGCCTTATTTCCGCTACCGACTCGCTCTCATGGTGCCCGGAAATTCGCCAGCGACTTCCTGGGATGACTTCCTGCAGCGTTCCTCAACGGGCCGGAAGATGTCCGTCGGCGTGCTCGTCAACTCGGCGGCCGACACATACGCGACCGAAACGGGGGCCGGGAAAATCGAGATCGTTCGATTCGACGGTGCGACCGATGCCATGATGGCGACCCGCAACGGTCAGATCGACGCAACCTTGCAGGACGAACCCGCCGCGACCTATTACGCCGCCCAGCCGGGATTCACCGGCAGATTGAAAATCACTCCCGACCGATTCGGGCCCGGATGGTACGTCATTTACGTTCGCAAGGAAGACGCTGCTCTGGCCGAGGCGATCGATCAAGGCATCGCTGCCCTGCTCGCAGACGGCACACTACAGCGCATCTACGAGAACTACGGCCTCTGGCACGAGGATCAGGCTTTATTGAGCGATGATCAGGTGTGGAGGGCTGACCTGGCTGCGACGACTGCGGCCACAACGGCTCGTCCGCCGCTGCGCGACTATATTCCGATGCTTCTGAAAGCCGCGGCGATGACAGTATTTCTGTCGGTGACTTCGATGCCGCTGGCCATGGCGATCGGGCTGAGCGTGGCTGTCGGCAGGCTCTATGGGCCGAAACTGCTGCGTCCGTTACTGGTCGTCTATGTCGAATTCCTGCGCGGAACGCCGCTCATGCTTCAATTGTTTTTCATTTTCTACATCGTGCCGGAAATTCTGGGCTTCGGGCTGCCTGCCGTCGTGGCTGCGATTCTCGGGCTTGCGATCAACTACTCGGCTTATGAAGCCGAGATTTATCGAGCCGGCCTTCAGGCGATTCCCGACGGCCAGATGGAGGCAGGGCTGGCACTGGGCATGACGCGGCGGCAGACACTGCGGCATATCATCATTCCCCAGGCCACGCGGATCGTCATTCCGCCGGTGACGAACGACTTCATCGCCCTGTTCAAGGATACCTCGGTCTGCTCCGTGATTACGGTCGTGGAGCTGACGAAGCAATATTCGATCCTGGCGAACAGTACCCTCCGGGTAATCGAATTCGCCATCATGGCCAGCGTTTTGTACCTGATGATGAGCTGGCCGCTTTCGAAGTTCGCTGCATGGTACGAACGCAAGCTTGAGGCGGAGGAGCCGCGATGAACCGGGACCGCAGTTCCTGCCGGATCGCTTTCAGAGTTATCCAATTCCCGGGAACGGCTCGATCATGATACGTGCCATCGATATCCGCAAATCATTCGGAACGCTGGAAGTGCTCAAGGGCGTGTCGCTCGCTGTGGATGCCGGCTCGATCGTCGCCATGATCGGGCCATCCGGCAGCGGCAAAACGACGTTTCTCAGGTGTCTCAACGGCCTGGAGTCTTTCGGTGCCGGTTCCGTCGAAGTCGATTCGATTTCGATCGCCGCCGGCACACCCGATTTCTCCGAATCGCTCAGGCTTCTGCGCGTCAAGCTGGGTATGGTGTTCCAGCAGTTCCAATTGTTTCCGCATCTCTCGGTACTGGAAAATATCGTGCTCGCGCCCGTCCGGGTTCTGGGCAAAAGCCGTGAGGAAGCCGTCGAGAACGCCCAGGAACTCCTGCGCAGGATGGGGCTCGACTCGAAAGCCGGGGTCAGGCCACGTGAACTCTCCGGCGGCCAGCAACAGCGGGTGGCCATTGCCCGGGCCCTTGCGATGAAGCCCTCCGGGCTGCTGTTCGATGAGCCGACGAGCGCCCTGGACCCGCGGATGACGGTCGAAGTGGCGTCGCTGATTCGTGAACTCTCGGGCCATGGGCTTGCCATTCTCGTCGTGACGCACGACATGAACTTCGCCCGCAGGGCTTCGGACCGGCTGGCCGTGTTTCATCAGGGGCTGATCGTGGAAGAAGGGCCGACGGCCCAGGTGTTCGACAACCCGCAAAGCGATGCACTGAGGGAACTCTTCGCCCACGCCGATATCGGGGCTTCCGGATCGCCGCCAGGCTGAGGCGTATCGATTCGCAGTTCAAACCGAAACGACTCTGTGAGGCCGATCATTTTCGGAGTGCTCTGCGAAGGTCCTCAAGATCGTAATCCGCGAGGACTCCGGGCACGACGTCCGCGGGAGTCAGAAGAGTATTCGGATCGCCGGTGGCGCTGAACCAGCTTTCTGGCGAGTCCGATTCGGCGAACCGGCTGATTTCAGTCGCGAGCGCCGCCGCATGAAGCGCCCAGATTCCGCCCTTGCCTGCTCCGATCAGCCCGATGTCGGGATTCGTACGGGCTTCGGCCCCAATGACTGCAACGATGTCCGTTGTCCTCAACCCGACAAGGTTTTGGCCCAGCAGCCGGGCCAGTTCGCTTTCGCGCCAATCGGGGCCGTTCGGGTCTTTCGGCCGTGGTGCTGGAGCCCCGCTCGATCCCGTGCCTCGAACATCCAGAAAGACGAGTTTTCCGGCTGCGGGGATTTTGCCGGCGTTGGCTTCGATGAATTTCGAAACATCGTCGGCCGTAATGCTACGGGCAGGTTTCGGATAGCCTGCGATCACCGTCGTCGGAACTTGGGGCGACCTGGAGTTGCCATCCAGTTTGCCGTCGCGATAGAGTGCGCTCACTCCGGCGATTTCGAATCCGTCGGAAGTGTCATAATACGATTCGTTGAGGCCTGGAGCGATCGTACGTCCTGGTCTTGACTGTGCCGCTGCGACCTGCGGAGGCATCGCAAGTCGCTTGCGGATCGCTTTTCGAAGTTCGCTGCCGGCCAGTTTTTTTCGGCTGGCGGCCATGTTCGCGGCGATTTCGGCATTCAGGGCGAAAACGCTTTTTTCGCCAGCAATTTGAAGGACCTGGCCTGATTCGGTGACCTGGAGCTGCGCATCGGTGAAGATCGGGAATTCCGGTTCAGTGATCGGTCGGTCATCACTCCTCAGCCATCGTGCCAGCCAGCGTACGGCCGCCTGCCTGCGCGGAAGAGAGAATCCATGAGTATCGTCGAATTCGAAAAGGTCGACCCGTTCGCCGTAGCCGAGTGTGCCGTAGCTTTTCTTGTTTTCACGATAGTTGTGCCATGCTCCTTCGATGTCGAAGAAATCCCGGGTGGCCACGCACATCAGAGTCGGTGCGGGTGCACGGGCCAGGACGAAATCCGGATGATCGTACCCCGCAGCGATCATGCCGCCGATGTTCTGCTCGGTGTCCTGTGGGCCAATAGTCGCCAGAAGTCGCTGATAAGTCGTGAGATAGCACGATGCCGCCGCTACCTTGATACGGTCGTCAACCGCCATCAGGAAACTTGTGAGCGTGCCACCCCCGGAATTGCCGGTGCAGCCGAGCTTGTCTTTCAGGATGTCGGGGCGGCTCTCAAGATAATCCAGCGCCCGGATGCCGTCCCACACACGATAATGCGCCGTCTGCAGACCGACGAGGACCGAACCGACGCCGATCTTCGAGTGTTCGGCCGTCGATCCCGCGAAGACCGGCTTGCCGTCGTCGCGAATGGCCTGGAGCCGCTCACCCTGGCCGATCGGGTCATAGCATAAGGCCGCCATGCCGGATCTGGCCAGCAGAATGGAGACTCGCTGATAAGTCTCGGCCGCCTTGCCGTTGGCCGAATGGCCGCAGGGCACGATTACGCCTGGCCAGGGCGGTGGGATGTCGGTCGGTAAATAGAGAGCCGCTGTGACATGATGCCCTGGACGGCTTTCGAACAAGACTTTTTCGACCTTCACACCCGCGCCTTCGATGGTGCCGGTGATCTTGGCATTCAGCGGCGTTTTCTCAGGCCATGGCCCGAGGGCTTCGCGGATCCACTCCCGTGCGGCCTTGGCTTTGGCCTCGACATCGCCGGCGGCCTTCATCGAAAGTCGCTGGGCGGATCGCGCCTCAAGTCGCGAGATCGCCTGATCCTGGAGATGTCGATAGAGTCGCGACTCCTTGTCCTGGGCTTGAGCCTCACTGCTTATGAGAATCAAAACCGTAACGACTGCTTTCAGAGATATCCGAAGCGGGCGGAAGAATCGGGTTTTCATAAGCAGGCTGTCCGGTGCGCAGGTTGAGGAGAGGGCGAATCGGGTTGAGGATGGGGACGTTCCGCAGACTCAGGTCTGCCCCGATCGTCTCTTGAGGATGCCGGGGCATGACAAGCCGGTCAAGGGAAAAATCGCCAGGGCGGATTGATTCTGCGAAGGTTCGGAGTCGATTCGGAAAAGCGGTTGTCCATTGCTCGAATTCAAGCCGGATGCTGCTTCTCAGTATGATTCGGCCTCATCTTTTGGGTAAATCGTATGAATCGTGACGATCGTGTCGAAGGACATTCCTGAATTGACCGGAATGCGATCAAGAATCAGGGCTCCGGGTCCGGATGTGCGGGCAGAAAATCGGATATCTGGCCGCTAGTGACGCGAATCGAGCTGATTCGGGTGATAGACTCGACTTACGAGCCGAGCCACATGCCCGGATTTTCGATGTTTGGGCATGGCCTCGCTGCATTCGTTCGGTACGCCTGGCGGTATGGGGCTCCGGATCGAAGAGAGAGGACCTTGGGGCGGTATTGGTCCAGCTTCCGTGAATGTGCGTGGTTTGGACTTTTCGCCGCGAGAAAAACGCATCTTGGAGCGGTTCGACCTATGAGCGAAACGAATTCGGTCGCGGCTGGCACGATCGCCGATTCGATTATCGAGGCGTTTCGCTGGGTTGTCTCCAGGGACCCTGTTCCGGCGATCTGGCTGGGGATTCTGCTTTTCGCTGCCTGGAAAATTCGCCTGTTCGGTTATCGGCCGCTCAAGAATCTTTTCGAGTGGTTCCGGCATTATCCGTTACTGGCGACGATTTATGTCGGGTTCACTCTGATGACCTGGGGCGTGATCGGAAACGCTTACGGCGTAAGGACTCTGCTGATCGCCGACGACCGGCTGACGCAGTATCTGTGCGGCTTCGCGATGACAGCGGTCTTTCTCCGGCTCTCGTTTCAATACGTCATTCTGGACCGTTCATGGGATCGCTGGTTCTGGAGTCTTTCGAAATGCCTTGAGGTGGAACGTGCGTTTTTTCGGACCGGAGAGAAAATCGACCTCGATCCTGACGGAAATCGGTCGGGGAAGCATCTGAGCGTCGCGGCACTGTCGAGAATTCTGGGGCGTGCTGGAAATCACGAACATTCCGAATCGACGGTCGAAAATGGAGAACAGAGAGCACGAATTCGTGCCCTTCTCGACAGCGACAGTTTTCGCATTTCCGCTGCTCACCTGGTGATCGATTTCTATGCCGCGATACTGGTCTTTTTCCTCGGAATCGTGCCGGTTCTTCTGCCCGGCTTCGAATTAAGCGACGCGTGGAAGCGGGTGGACTGGCTTCTCGGTGTTCTCGCGGGTGTGCTGATCGCCCATTCGCTTGTGAGGTCCTCGTCCGCCCGGTTCCGCAACGCGGTCTTACGGCTCGTGAATGACTCGCTGCGTCACGAACAGGATTTGACCGATGCCGAACGTGCTCGTGCCTTCGAACTACGAGGCAACTGGCCGGACACGAATCCGCTGATCGGATTCGACGTCCTTCACCAGGGCGAGCCGGGCAATTCGCCCGAATCGAGCGCCGGCAAGGCTGACGACTCGTCAGATTCGATGGGTAGCGACACCCGCAAGTTGATGACCTATTTCCTGGCGACATTATCGGTCGTTCATTGCATTTTCCTTCTGTTCGAGGATTGGCGGTCGGAACGTCTTTCGATGCTGGCAGTCGAAAGCGTGCTTTCCGCGGCTTTGGTGGGCTGTGCGGCCTTCGCCGCGATTCGCTTCAGGCCCAAATCGAAGGACGATCCTGAAACCGCGAAATCAGCACGATACGCTGTGGGCCGGCTGGCCCGTTTCGACGAAGCCCTGGCGAATCTGGGAAGGCAGCTTGGTCTTCCGGCTTCGGTCGTGGGTGGGCTGGCGATGGCTCTCGCATTGTCGGTATGCCTGGCTGTTTGCGTGATTCTGGCGAAGCCATCGGAAGGGCGCATCGAAACGCTCGTCTACCTCGCACTTGCGACGTTCGCTTCGATCGTTACGCTCGTGGTCGTCGCGCGCAGCGCACAGTCGCTGGCTTCCTTGCGTTCGCACTGGATGCGCATGGCGGTATGGGCCATTCCGCTGGCGATCGCCATTCTGGTGCCATTTCGGTTCAATACGGATTTGAGCATCTTTTTTTCATGGAAAGCCGTCTGGTTGGGGCTTATCAAATATGGGGCGGTACTGGTCGTCGGGGCGATCGTCGTCCGGTACGTGATGATCCGGTTCGACCCACTTCTGGCCTTTCCCTTGTCGGCCATCGTCGGGTTTTACGCTTTCGCGGGATTTTTCGTGGAGTTGCCCGAGTCGAGTCAGGCACGCGTGCCGGCAGCTTTCACAGTCATTTATTTTATCGGCTTTCTGGCCTCGTTCGTGACGTGTCTGCATTTCTCCGGTGCGTTCAGGCGGCCGGAACGCATCGTGTTCGCGCTGGTGATTCTGGTGCTGATCGTGGGCCAGGGCTGGAATTCGACTCCGAATCAATTCAAATTGCGTTTCCCGGGGCTGGACGGGAGATCGATGCTTCCTTCGGATTCCCTGCGGCCGATGACTCAAACGATCAATTATTACGACAACCCGATCTGGATGAATTCCGAAGCATATTTCCGGAGTTCGAACCGGTCGGTGATCAAGCTTCATGCCCAGACCGAGAGCGAGCAGAGCCGGAGAGAAAAATCGATCATCCAGGCCAACCGGCTGGCTTCCGGACTGATTCCTGAAGCCAATGGAGTCATTCAGGACGGCGAACGGTTCGTATTCCGCTATCTGGACGAACAGAAGGGGAGAGCCACGCAAGGCGAAACCGACTATCTGCGAGTCCGCAAGGGCGACCTGATGGAGCTGGTCAAGATCGATACCAGATTCGACTGCGAAGTCGGGGCGGAAGGGACCCTCAAGATACTCCTCATTCCACGGGGGATCGAAAGCGGCGAGCGTGACCCTCGGGACCTGGCCAATCTCAATGCGATCATGCACCGAATTTACGGCGCTTCGAAAACGATCAAGGTGAATCTGACGGACCGTGAAGAAATCGACTCCGGATGGGAATTCGCCTTGAACAGAAACGGCGATGGGAAATGGGAATTGTCGATAGGAGATCGAAAACCCGTCGAAATCGAGGTGAATTTCGCCGATCGGGCGATGATCCTGAAAGTTCCTGGGCTGGAGAAATATCAGAAGGAGCGGGAAACCATCTCGCCCCGGAAAAACGGGGAGACAGGCGAGTTTCCGGTGGGAATTGAGGCCGCGCTGCTGACGACCATCTGGGACGCCGAGGTCGACGCGGTAGAACGGAACGTCTGGGGCGACGATGTGGACGCGAACATGATCGAAGTCCGATGGCCGCGGGCGAATGTCCCGGGACTTCCTGAAATGGAGAAGCCGGCGATACTCTCCTGGTTCCTGAATTATTGCTACCTTGTCGCTGGCGTTGCTCAGTCTGACGGCGAAGTGCCTGGAGCCGCGTTCGCGGCAATTCTTGAGCGGCCGACGTTCGCAGGTGATCTCTGGCGAGAACGTTTCGATTTGATCGCCAGATCGACGATGCACAAGGGAGTCGGGGCCATCGGCCCCAGTGCGCATTCGAAAGATGCTGGCGACTGCTTCGCTTTCGAATATCTTGGCTGGGAAAGTCCGGTGCGTGTGGTCGACATGGTGCATCTCGAAAAAGACGCTTTCGAAATCGCTCCGAACGACTCAGGCGAAGAAGCTTCAGCCAGAGTCGCCCAGTCGATGCAGGAATCGGCCTGGAAACGGCATTTCAGGCCTTTCCTTGCGAATTTCGAAACGGTCTGGAAGGGCTTGAAAGAGGATCCTGCATCGTATCTCGTCGACCCGAACGGGATCTTCACCCACAAGAAGGTGACGGACGGTGCAATTGAGGAAGCGATTCGCCAGGCGGCTAACCGCAACGGCAATGGGGAAGGACCGAAGAAATTATTCGCGCTCAGGCAATCCATGGACAGCGGCATTTTCGCTCAGGACGCCGCGCTTGAGCAATTCATGAGTCGCGATCCTGGCGAAAGAATCATCGCGGTCTACGGTCACTCGCGCGTCAGGATCGCGGACCGTCTGCTCCTGACATGGAAAGAGCCGGATCCTTCCTATTCCGATCAGGAGTCTGTCGTCAAATCGGCAACTTACGAAGTCGTGGCCAGGGTCGTGGGAGAGCCAGATTCCACGCGTGAAAAGCCGCCGAGCGGCTATAAATGGTATCGCGTCAGACCGATCGACACTCGAGGCACGGAAAAGAGCTTCGATGACGGCCAGCGTGCGTTTCAGGACATGCTGCCGGAGCGTGTCCGGGGGCTGCGCGTCGTCGGAAACTGGAAGAGACTGGAACTGCTCGATAACTATGACGTACTGCTCGCCTGGAAAAATGCTCATCGGAAAGAGGGCGAAAGCAAGCCGAAACTCGTGATCGTGACGGTCAGCGGCGGCGGTATTCGATCGTCCGTATGGACGAGTACGGTTCTTGCCAGGCTCGAAGCCGAAATCGGCCCCGAGTTCTCTCGTTCCATTCGCCTGATCACCGGTGCCTCTGGCGGGATGGTCGCTGCCAGTGACTTCGTCGAATCGATCAGACATGCGCCTCCTGGGTCCTCGAAATCCGAAATTCGTTCGCAGACGACCAGTCGAGCATCGACTTATGACGGTCGCCACCTGAGCCGGAATCAGCTCGATTCGGTCATCGGGCAGATGATCTACGGAGACATTCCCGGCACTCTGCTGCCACTGGTGCACAAAATCGATCGAGGCCGCACGCTCGAAAGGGCCTGGACCCGCATCGGCCGCGACGAATCCGGGAACCCGAGCCCGTTCGAGCGTTCGCTACGCGAATTCGCCGCTGGCGAAGCCGCGGGCTGGCGGCCGTCGATCGTGTATACGCCGATGATGGTCGAAGACGGCCGCCGATTGCTCATTTCGAATCTTGATCTTTCGTTCGTGACACGAAATCTCTCGGCATTGCTCATGGAACAATCGACGCGCAAGATCAAGCACGCGGCCTATCAGGTGAATTCCACCGACAGACTGATCAATCCGGCTGACGACCTGGTCTCGCTCTCCGCGATCGAATTCTACAGGCTCTTTCCCGATGCATGGTATTTTTCGGTCGGGACGGCCACGAGAATGAGCGCCTCGTTCCCCTGGGTTTCGCCGGCCGTAAGCCTGCCGACGATCCCGACGCGCAGAATCGTCGATGCCGGCTATTACGATAACTATGGCGTCAATCTGGCTTCGCTCTGGCTCGCGGAAATGCGCGACTGGCTACTTCAGAACACCAGTGGCGTCCTGCTCGTCCAGATTCGGGACCACGAAAGCCAGACGGCTCGCACGGACATCGATTTCGACGTGAATCCGTACCTCAATTCCAGCGAATTTCGGAGGTCCGTCGATCCCCTTACGCTGGATGTGATGGAGGGGATCGTCAAGCCGGGCCTCTTTCCGGTAACGACGCCTTTGAGCGGCGTGGCTTCCGCCCGGCAATGGACGATGTCCTTCCGCAACGACGAACAGGTGGAATTGCTTGACGAACTCTTCAACGACCGCGAGACGAAAGGCAACGCTTTTTTCCGGACCGTGGTTTTCGAATGCCCCGTGCCGGCCTCGCTCAGCTGGACTCTGAACGAAGAGGAAGTGTTCGAAATATCTGCCGGATTCGGAGTGAGAGACCCCGCCCCGGGCGAACTGCAACTGGCTGAGCGGCAGGATTTGAAATCCCAGCGCAGGACGATGCTCCAGGCCATCGGTTTCGACCCCGAACAATTGCGTCGACTGGAGGACTTGCAAATCGAAAAACTGCACAAGAACACGTTCGGGAATCGCCGCAGACTGCAGCTCCTGAAAAAATGGTGGTCGCGCAAGATTCAGATCCCAGCCGAATGAAAGCCAATTCCCGACTCTGAAACGCGGCCTGGTCCATCGTTTTTCTTTCCGATCGAGCTTGACCGATCGTCGCGTCTTATGCACGCTGATGCGATCGAGTCCATCACAATCCGGGGCTGGAGCCCCGAGCGCGCTTACGGTTCGCGAAACCAGGGAGCCATCGAAATGTCACAGGGGAGCGTCGTATCGGCCGGGAACACAGGCAAAACCGAGGCCGCATCCGTGCCGAAACCTGGCGTCATTCGCGAACGGGTTCGCAAGTACTACGCCTTCATGTCCTTCGTTCTGCTGGCATTCATGTTCGCTGGTTTCCGCATGTTCTATCTCAAGGGGCAGGCCTTTCCCGGCCGGCCGCTCGTGCCACCGATCAAGTGGCTGCTCATCGTGCACGGCGTCTCGATGACCTTATGGGTGGCCCTGCTCGTCGTGCAGTCGATGCTCATCGTCCGGCGTCAACCGCTGCGGCATATGAAGCTCGGCATGATCGGCGCAGGTCTGGCCGTGTTGATCTTTTTCTCCGGCCTGCTGCTTTCCGTCAAGTCGATGCAGCTCTTCCCGCCGGGAATGACGCTCTGGGGTATGACGGCTCGGCAGTTTTTCGTCGTGCCCACGATTTCCATGCTGCTCTTCGGAGCGATGGTCGGCGCGGCCATCGTCTACCGCCGGCGGCCTGAAATCCACAAACCCATGATGCTCTTCGCCACAGTCGACGCGCTTGGTGCCGCCTCCGGTCGGGCTGACTTCTTCAACCGCTATTACGAAGGTGCATTCGTTCAGGACATTTTCGGTCCGAATCTGCTCATTTTGCTCGTCGGGGCGTGTTTCGTGATCGGCTATCGCGTGATCGCCCGCGGCTTCGACAAATGGTTCGTCGCCAGTTATCTGATCGTACTGGCCGTCAATGTCGGCATGGTTCGACTGGGATTCACGGGCGCCTGGGAAAGCATCGCGGCGGTTTTCGTGGGGTGATCGGTAGATTTTCCGAAGCCCGGAATTCGCGAGGTCGATCCCATGCCAGATGAGCGGAATGCCCCACCTGAAATACTGGCGTACGTTTTCTACGCCGGCAAAGCCGCGGCGTTGGTCCGCTCGCCGACGCATCAGTTCAGCAGGTTCGGTGGTCCTTGCGGGGTTTCGTTCGAATCCCCGGCCCTTCCGAGCCCCCTGCACCATGTCGCGACGATCGGCCCGGATTGCCTGAAGCAAAAGCTGGCGTTCGACGGGAAACGCTTGATCGATATCATACCTCCAGGCAACTACGGCATTCCTCTTTTCTATGGATTTTCCTATTCCGGATGCGATCTGAGATACGCCCTCGGTTTGCAGGGAGTCGAACTGTCATCGATCGATCCGAAATCGGCAGATCCGGACTGGCCATATCGACACTATCCGACTTTGCTGCCTTACTTTCCGCTGGAAGTCGCGGAAGTCAGGAAATTGAGCTGGAAAAAATTCGCCGGTCTTGCGGAAAACCTGCCGGACGAGCAGCCTGCGGAGATCGTCGTTCTCGTGCCGCCCCCCGCGACCGTAGGCTACTCGATGTGGGGGCCGGATGGAGATGGCGAACGAGTCACTCTCGTTTTCGAAATCGAACCGAAGATCCGATCGGTGCATGCATACAATGTCTGCACCTGATTTCGTGAGACCGAAACATCGCAGTCGAATGAAATCCGAATGAAATCAAGTCTTTCGACCGGTTCGCTCACGCTTCCGCCACCTTTCGGTCGGCATGGGGCAGAGCGGAACCGGTGAAGACTTCGAATCAATAACTGTCAGCGCTGATCACTTCACCGCCGGCACGGGTACCAAGAGACATCCATGTGCTCATGTTGATCGTGCCCTTGATGAATCGCACGGAGCCGTCCCCCATCAGAACGTTGGCACCGCCCGGGTGTGCGCTGGTGACGTTCGAATAGTTCGTTCCGTCGGCGTTGAAAGTCCTGGCATTGAATCGGCAGCCGTTCCAGGGATATTGCTGACTGTTCGGCGGCACGACGGTATTGATCATACCCATTCCGACGGCCCCGAGGCCCCAGCGATAACCCTTGGTCGGTGTGATACTGCGGCCGGGGTTCCGCCATTCGGTGGTGCAGGCCTCCAGGCCGGCCAAGGTCGCAGGCATGTTGGCCGCCGCGTTCTGGGCAATGGCACCCGCCGGGGCGGTGGCACTCGTGACGACGACCGAGCGGTCGAGATCACCCACGGCACTGCCCAGCGAGGTTCTGTCGTCAACCGCCGAATTGATGAACTGTGATGCGTTTCCGCAAAGCGATTCGCCGAAGGCAACGGTATTCGATGTGCCGTCGGAAATGCTCGACACGAAATAGGGCACCTGATAGGCGAACATTCCGGTGGAATCGCCCGTCGTCGAGCCCCAGGTGGATGTGCCCGTGCTGGCCAGGTAGCTGTTGATCGAGGTCGCGCCCGAGTTCGGATCGGAAGGGCACAGGAACGTGGCTACTCGCGAATTGAAAGCGGTGTAGTTGGCGTCCCAACCATATTGCGCCCGGAACCTGTTCCAGGGCGAAAGATTGAAGTTAATGGCGTTATACAAGTTGCCGCCTTCGATATGCGGCAACATGAGCGCCAGCGAACCCCAGCCGCCCCAGTTGATCGGATTGCCGGCCGACCCGCCGGAGCCATTGAACCGGGCGTTCAACGAAACGCCCAGGGGAAACGAGCCCATGGCCGATTCGTAATTGTACATGGCCAGGCCGATTTGCTTCATGTTATTGACGCACTGGGCTCTTCGTGCAGCTTCACGAGCCGACTGCACGGCAGGCAGGAGCAGAGAAATGAGCACTGCGATGATGGCGATGACGACGAGCAGCTCGATCAGCGT
>WGMM01000028.1 GCA_016125085.1 bacterium | reverse complement strand
CGCACATTTGTTGGAACGGCCGCAATGGCCGCCGGCCGCCGGGCTGAGACAACTGAACGTACGCTCCAGCGGAACGTCCCCGCCGATGCGAATGACGTCCAGCTTTTTCAGGGCGGCATAGGGGCGGATGATCTGAATCGGCCAATCCAGGCCTGCGGAAATCGCCTGAGTGAGCGTCGAGAAGAACTCCGCCGTGGCGTCCGGAAACGGATTCCCCGAAAGCACGCCGCTTCGAATCGAGCGGATTCCCTGAAGTGCGCACCAGACTGCGACTTTCGAAACGAGCAGGATATTCCGGCCCGGCAGATAAACGGCTTCATCCGGCGAGCTTTCGTCGGGCACCGGCCCCGTACGGCTCCAGTGGGCCCCGTAAACATCGCCCATCGGCATTTCCAGCACCGTGAGCGGATCGACGAGCGGATGCCCGAGGGCTTCGAGAAACCGCCGGGCATAGGCCAGTTCGACATCCTCCCACCGGAGCCCGAACCTGACGTAAACGGGATGAACCCGAAATCCTGTTCGTGCCAGATCGGCTGCGAGCACGGCGCTGTCCATACCACCGCTCATCAGCAAGGCTGTCCGATGCGTTTCGTTCTCCTGAGCGCTCTGATTCAATGCGAATTCCCGAGTTTTTCGGCTACGGACCATGCGAACAGGAACGACTTTGCCCCATGATCCCAATGCGACCCGTCAAGTGATTTTGTCCGATTCCGGCGATTCGGCAATGGCCAGCGTCGAAAACGATGCTCATACGTCGCTGGGCCGATCGCGTCCGGAAGTCGCCTTGTCGATTCCGACCTCAATCGATATTCGCACGCCATGGCAACCGATTGCAACTTCTTCGTCCGCATCTTAACCTGTTCCGGAACGATTCGAACGGTTCGCACAACGAAGGGCCCAATTCCATGCGTCTTTGCCGATTCGTCATCGGAGATTCCGAACTCGTCGGATTTTACGAAGACGACCTGATCTTCCCTGTGGATCAGGCCGCCGAAGTCCACTCCAACATGTCCGGCGAAGAACTCGAACTGCCGCCGGTCTCCGACCCGCTCGACCTTCTGCCACCGAATGGGCCTTATCAGCAGACGGCTGCGAAACTCTGGAACTGGCTGAAAAAACTCGACCCGGAAAAGCGACTGGATCTTTCCGTCGATACCCAGGACGTCGACCTGCTGATTCCGATCCTCCAGCCCCCGAAAATCCTTCTGCTGGCCGGCAATTACGCCGAGCACGTCGCCGAACAGGGCGGCACGGCCGCCGAACGGGCCGAGACGTTCCCCTACGTCTTCATGAAGCCCTCCAGCACGCTGAACACGCATCGCGGCACCGTGCTGTTGCCCCTGGTTTCGCCGGATCATATCGATTGGGAGTGCGAGCTGGGCGTCGTCATCGGCGACTTCTGCAAAGGCGTCACCGAGGACGAAGCCCTCGACTACGTCGCCGGTTACACGGTCGTCAACGACATCACCGACCGCAAGTACAGGCCGAATCCTGATCGTAAACCACGCGAACGCGACAAACACTTCGACTGGCTCCACGGCAAGTGGCACGACACCTTCCTGCCCGTCGGCCCGTGCGTACTGTCTTCGGCCGGGGTCGCTCCGCAGAATCTCCGGATCAAGCTGCGCGTCAACGGCGAAACGAAGCAGGACGGCACGACGGCCGACATGGTCTTCCCCGTAGCCGCCGTCATCTCGTTCATTTCCCAGTGGATCACGCTCGAACCCGGCGACCTTATCGCCACGGGCACGCCGAAAGGCGTCGGCAACGCGAAGGGCACCTACCTGAAAAACGGCGACGAGATCGAGGCCGAGATCCCCGGAATCGGCATCCTGGCCAATTCGGTCAT
Organism: bacterium; assembly: GCA_016125085.1. Taxonomy (GTDB): domain Bacteria; phylum Planctomycetota; class Planctomycetia; order Isosphaerales; family Isosphaeraceae; genus QWQI01. The sequence goes on along the minus strand of WGMM01000028.1, from coordinate 88,771 downwards.
GCACGAAGAGGAATACCTCAAGGCGATGGATTCGGACGAAGCCGACGAAATGGACGATTCCGAAGACGCCGACGATTCCGAAGATTGAGCGGACTACGGCAGCGTGAACGATCTGCGGACTGACCAGGACACCTGAAAACTCCCATGTCCACGAAACTCAAGAAATCGGCGGATGGCCGCCTTTTCGTCGTTCACGAATGTCCGCACTGCGGCGCCAATCTGCGCAACAAGGCCGAAGACATCGGTCAGCCCAGCCGCTGCAAAACCTGCTCTGCGTCGATCACCGTCCCCGGGCAGGACCTTTATCAGGCCTACTTGAACACGCTCGAACCAGCCCCTGAGCCCCGTTCGTCCCCGTCGCTCAATCTCGGACTTGCCGACGATGAGAGCGTCGACACCTCCCCTGCCCGCCCGCCGCGACTCGTCACCCAGTCGAAGCCCAGGCCGCAGTCATCCCGGATCGTCACTCTGGACGACGAACGCGACGCCGCCGAGTCTTACGACCGTTACGCCCCAGCCAGCGACGACTACCTGAAACTCACGGCCGTCCCCGGTGAAACCGTGATGATGCGCTTCGGCCCGGCGACCGCCGCGGTCGTCGGCCTGCAAGTTCTCGTCGGTCTCGGCATCCTCCTGTGGGTGCTGATCCTGGTCGGCGTCGTCCTCACCGGCCGCGACGACTTCCGCGATCGCCCGGGCACCGCCATGGGCGGCACCTTCATCATGGCGGTTTATGGCTTCTGCATCCTGGTTCTGCCGTGGCTCATCGCCCTGCTGAAGGTCTGGCACCGGTCTTACGTCATCACGAACCGGCGCATCCTGTCCAAGTCGGGCCTCGCTTCGCTGAACGCTCATGAAGTAAGCACCGGGGCAGTCTCGGGCATGTCCGTGAAGCAGTCGTTTCTGGGCAGGCTTTTCGGCTTCGGCACCGTACACGTCTTCGCAGACGGCACGAATCTCCGCATCTTCTGGGTCGATCACCCGGTCGCCATCGCCGCTGCGGTGCGCTCGGCGGTCGAGGCAAGCAAGGGTTAATGACGGCGGTTCCGGCCGCGATCAGTAAAAATCGTCCGAAGCCTTGAACACATACCAGTCGCCGGCGATGTGACTGACGGCGTAAGACGCCCTGCCGAAAGGGCTTCCCGTCCTGTTCGGATTCTTCACGAACCCGTACGACATTCGATCCGGACCGTCCTGACTGGTGTTCACCCGGAAGTAAATGCCGCCCCGGCCATCGATTCCGACCTGGTCGACACGATAGATCCCGAATCGCTTTCCGACCGCGATCACGCTGCGCCCATCTTTGGGCATCGCAGCATGATTCGATGCATAACCTTCCGACGCGGTTTCGAACGTCGAACGGCTGAGCCAGAAACCGATCGATTCAGGGATATTCGCCAGGCTCACGACTAGGAACAAGATGCCGAAGCAAGGGATGGCCAGAGCTTCGACGAAGGTGCCCTTGTCGAAACTCGAACGATTTCTCGAAGTTCTCAGTTTGCTGACCCAATCCCGAATGTCGTAATAATTCGCCCAAATGGCAAATAACCACACTGGCGATCCAACGAGACCGATGATTATGCTGCCATAAATCGTCGCGAAACTCAGAAAGAATAAGAGAATCAGGAATGACTCGAGCCTGCCCGGCACGATGTCGAGGAACCAGCCCCCGAAGGCCCCGGCGATCGACATACCGAGGACGATTCGTACGAGCGTTTGCATCGCAAGTGCGTCTCCATATTCAGAGATAACAGTTCCGGGAGAAAGAACGACACAAAAATACCCGGGCGATCCGAGAGGAACGCCACGGGCTTCAGCGTATCTGAGGTTTCCGGAGCGGCGGCCTCACTCACCCGAAAACGACGTCGCCCCCTTGGACGTATCCAGCTTGTCCTTCGTATCGCCCAGCTTTTTGGCGATTTTCTTCACGCAGCCGCCGACGGCCTGCTCCAGGTTCGACCCATCGTGGCTTACGGCGATCGGCTGCATGCCGGCGGGGCGAGCTTCGATCACGCAGCGTTTGTCGTCGCCCGCGTGCTTTGCGGCGCTGCTTTCGTCGCTGAGCGTCACTTCCACCCGGGTGAGCCAATCGCCGAACCGCTCCAGGGCATGGTTCAATTGCCCTTCGATCTCGGTTTTGCGTTCGGGGCTCAGCACGATGTTCTTGTCGGTACGAATCTGAATCTGCATCGTCGGTCCCTTCAATCGAAACGGTCGCCAGTGACGGGCGATGTCGCGTCGAACCTGTCGACACTTCGCGTCGCTTCGTTCGGCCTCGCGGCTGAAGCTCGAAGTTCCCGGCGACCGCTCATCAGGAATTATAGGCAACCGGGCCAGAAAGGCGAAATGCCCCGGAAAGGTGACTCCCGATTCCACTTGCCCCTGACCCGGGATTCGACGATCGCACTCTTGATCACGCTTCTCCGCCCAATATATACATAAACACACCAACAACACCCTTGGGGCATGCAAGCCCGATTCCGATATGGTATGTTCTGGCGTCGACTCTCGCGCCGGCACCGGTGCGTCCGAGTCCCTGAACGAAGGCGGGCCATCCTCTCACGCCCGCCCCGACGATCATCATGCTGGTGAAGCGCTCATGATTCCCTTCCGTAAACTGCTGGTCGCCAACCGCGGCGAGATCGCCATCCGTGTCTTCCGTTCCGCCCACGAGCTGGGCATCCGCACGGTGGCCATTTACTCTCATGAAGACCGCTTCAACATCCACCGCTATAAGGCCGACGAAGCCTACCAGATCGGCCAGGCCGGCGAGCCGATCCGCAGCTACCTGAACATCAACGGCATCATCCAGCTCGCCCTCGCCCACGAAGTCGACGCCATTCACCCCGGCTATGGCTTCCTGTCCGAAAACGCCCTGTTCGCAAGAGCTTGTGCTGAAGCAGGCATCACGTTCGTCGGCCCCACGCCGGAAACGCTGGACTCGCTCGGGGACAAAGTCGCCGCGCGCAAGCTGGCCATGGAAGCCCGAGTTCCCGTCCTCGGCGGCAGTTCCGAACCGGTCCTGCCCGGCAAAGAGGCCCACACCTTCGCCGAAAAGCTCGGATATCCAGTGATCGTCAAGGCCTCCATGGGCGGCGGCGGCCGGGGCATGCGGGTCGTGGAATCGGCCGACGCGCTCGATAACGCCCTCGACCAGGCCCGCCGTGAAGCCCAGACCGCCTTCGGCTGCCCCGACGTGTTCCTCGAAAAATTCATCCGCCGCGCCAAGCACATCGAAGTGCAGCTCCTGGGCGACGCTCACGGCAATCTCGTGCACCTTTACGAACGCGATTGCTCCGTGCAGCGCCGGCACCAGAAGGTCATCGAAATCGCCCCTTCGGTGAATCTCGACGAGAAGCTGCGCCAGGGCATCTGCGACGCCGCCATCGCCATCGGCCGCCAGGCGAATTACGTAAACGCCGGAACGGTCGAATTTCTCGTCGATGTCGACGCCGGCAAGTTCTACTTCATCGAAGTCAATCCGCGCATCCAGGTCGAACACACCGTGACCGAAATCGTCACGAATATCGACCTTGTGAAAAGCCAGATTCTCGTCGCCCAGGGCACCCGGCTCGACGATCCGGAAATCGGCATCCCTGACCAGAAGTCGATCACGACCCAGGGCTACGCCTTCCAGTGCCGTGTCACCACCGAAGACCCGGCCAACAAGTTCACGCCCGACTACGGCCGCATCACGGCCTATCGCTCGGCCGGCGGCCTCGGCATCCGGCTCGATGGCGGCACCAGCGCCACCGGCGCGATCATCACACCCTATTACGACAGCCTGCTCGTCAAAGTATCGGCCAGCGGCAGGCGATTCATCGACGCCGTGAAACGGATGGAACGTGCCCTGCAGGAATTCCGCATCCGGGGCGTGAAGACGAACATCCCGTTCCTGCTGAACGTGATCGACACGAAGGAATTCCAGGAAGGTCTCTGCACCACCCGGTTCATCGACGAAACGCCCGACCTGTTCAAGTTCCCGGTTCGTCAGGACCGCGCCACCAAGCTGCTTACGTACATGGCCGACACGGTCGTGAACGGCTTCCCCGGCGTCCCCAAACCGACGCCCGCCACGCCGCGCTCGGAACCGGCCCTGCCCGCTTTCGACATCACGGCCGACCCGCCCGCCGGTACCCGGCAGAAGCTGCTGGAACTGGGTGCCGAAGCCTTCTCGGACTGGATCCGCAAGCAGGACAGGCTCCTCCTGACCGATACCACCTTCCGCGACGCCCATCAGTCGCTCCTGGCCACCCGCTTCCGCACACGGGACATGCTCCGCATCGCTGGTGCCTATGCCCGCATGTGCCCGCATCTGTTCTCACTGGAAATGTGGGGCGGGGCCACTTTCGACACCTCCATGAGATTCCTCAAGGAAGACCCCTGGGATCGCCTGGCTCAGATGCGTCAGGCCGTGCCGAACCTGCTCTTCCAGATGCTCCTGCGTGGCTCGAACTGCGTCGGATACACGAGCTATCCCGATAACGTCGTCCGCAAATTCGTGCATGAATCGGCCGCGGCCGGGATCGACCTGTTCCGGGTCTTCGACGCCCTGAACTGGATTCCGTCGATGCAGGTCGCCCTCGAAGCCGCACGCGAATCGGGTGCACTGGCCGAAGCCACGATCTGCTACACCGGCGACATCCTGAACCCTAAGCGCGACAAGTTCTCGCTGGGTTACTATGTCAACCTCGCCAAAGACCTCGAAAAACTCGGCGCCAACCTGATCGCCATCAAGGACATGGCTGGCCTTTGCAAACCCTACGCGGCAGAAAAGCTCGTCAAAACGCTGCGGCAGGAAATCGGCCTGCCGATTCACTTCCACACCCACGATATCGGCGGCTCCCAGGCTGCCAGCGTGCTCAAGGCCGCCGAAGTGGGCCTGGACATCGCCGACGGTGCCTGCGCCGGCATGTCGGGCATCATGAGCCAGCCCAGCCTGAACGCCATTGTCGAGGCCCTGCGGTTCACGCCCCGCGAGTCGGGCGTCGACCCTGAAGCCCTGCTGGAGATCAACCGCTACTGGGAACAGGTCCGCACGATGTACGCCCCGTTCGAAACGGGTCTGAAGTCTTCCTCAGCCGAGGTTTACGCCTACGAAATGCCAGGCGGCCAGTACACGAACCTTTATCAGCAGGCGATCGCCCTGGGCCTCGGCCCCAAGTGGCCCGACATCTGCCGTACTTACGCCGACGTGAACATGCTCTTCGGCGATATCGTCAAGGTCACGCCCACATCAAAAGTCGTCGGCGATATGGCCCTGTTCATGGTGGCCAATAACCTCACGCCGGCCGACTGTCTCGACGAATCACGCGAACTCGCGTTCCCCGAAAGCGTCGTCGAACTCTTCGAAGGCCGGCTCGGCCAGCCTCCGGGCGGCTTCCCCAAAGCGTTGCAGACACGCATCCTCAAGGGCCGCAAAGCCTTTACGGAACGCCCCGGCGAAAATCTGCCCCCGGCCGACATTCTGGCCGCCCGCCAGAAGGCCAGCGAACAGCTCGGCCGGCCCGCCGGGGATCAGGATGCCCTCAGCTCCATCATCTACCCCAAGGTCTTCGCCGATATGGCCGCCCACCAGCGGCAATATTCCGACACCAGCGTTCTGCCCACACCCGTGTTCTTCTACGGCCCCGAGGCCGGTGTGGAAACGCCAGTGGAAATCGAGTCGGGCAAGACGCTGATCGTCAAACTCCTCACCATCGGCGAACCCCACGCCGAAGACGGCACCCGCACCGTCTTCTTCGAACTCAACGGCCAGCCGCGTGAAGTCGTCATCACCGACCGTTCCCTGGCCGGTTCCGTGATCGAAACCGTCAAGGCCGACCCCGGCGACCCCTCCCAGATCGGCAGCCCCCTGCCCGGCCTGGTCGTGAGCGTGGCCGTCCAGAAGGGCGACCCGGTCCGCAAGGGCCAGAAGCTGCTCTCCATCGAAGCCATGAAGATGGAAACCACGATCTACGCCGAACGGCCCGGCCGGGTGACGGAAGTCGTGACTTCAGCAGGACATCAGGTGCAAACTGGCGAACTCCTGCTGCGGATCGCGCCGGAAGGCTGACCTCACCATGCCCGCAGCCTGGATTCGCCGCCACGACCGGTTCGCCGAGCTGGACTCGACGTCTTCTCACCTGGCCCGCATCTGGCGGGCCGGTGAACTGCCGCCGCACGAAACGCCGATCGTGGTGAGCACCGATCGCCAGACCGCCGGGCGCGGTCGGGGCGAGAACCGATGGTTCTCCGACTCAGGCAGCCTGACGTTCACGCTCGGCATTCGCCCCGCCGAATTCGGCCTGGGTCTGGCTGAAGTCGTACCGATCGGGCTTTTGACGGCTTGCTCGCTGATCGAATCGATCGAGGCCCTGTTCCCGCCCCTGCTCGGCCAGGTGGGCATCCGCTGGCCCAACGACATCGAGTGCGACGCCGGCAAGATCGGCGGAATCCTGCCCGAGTTCATCCATGGCCCGGATCATCAGCCCCTGCTGCTCGTCGGCATAGGGATCAACGTATCGACCGACCTGACCAGCAGCCCGGCCGACGCGAGGCGAATCGGCATCGCCCTGGCCGACCTGCTGCCCCCCCACGCCCACCGCTCCGACGCCCGCGAGACGTTGCTTGCTCACTTCCTCGAATCATTCCCGCCGGGCCTGAAGCGACTGGCCGACCCCGATTCCGGCTGGATCGCCGCCGCCCGCCGCCACGACCGCCTGGCCGGCACCGCCATCACGGCCCGCCAGGGCGAAGACCTGATCCGAGGCCTGGCCCAGGGCTGGGACGACGACGGCCGCCTGATCGTCGCCTGCGAAACTGGAGGGACTGTGCGGGTTAGCTCAGGGCAGATTTTGCGAGGCCATGCGCAGGCTTAGAACAAGGGCCTGAATTGAAGGGGACCGGGGGTCATTTCCGTTCCGAAAGCGACGAACACCGGCCCCGGAACTTCTACCTCCCAGCGCGGAAGCGGCGAGATGCCACTTTTTCGAAAAAGTGGATGCGGCATCCTGCCGCGTTCGACTGACCAGTGTGCTATCGATTCGTTCCAACCAATCCATGCAAGGATTTTTGCCTGCGATCACGCCAATTCGTCGTGCGGAAGCGGCATGATGCCGCTTCCACAATAGTGGACAGCAGATCCTGCCACGTCCGCGATACCATATGCACTTCCCAAAATGCAAGCAGAACCTCGACGTCAGCATTTCGATTCGATCGCATGACACATATCGAACATTCGACTGCCGACAAAGCCGGGGTGGATGCCTCGCAATACAGGCTAATACCTCACGCGAAGTGCCCCGCCCCGCTGCGCGGCACTCAACCGTGGCAGAGAGAGATCTTTCCTCTTCTTTACACTACCTTTACGTCTCATATTCATTCTTCATACAGCATGTTTTTTGCCGACCAGCCTAGCCCTCAATCTCGATTTCTGTCCTTTGTGGACGAACTTGCGTATGTCCCGGCGATAGTAGATGCGAGGTCAGGCCCCGAGGGGAATTCGCATATGGCGACTTTGCCGGTTCCGTTGACTTAATGGCCTGCAAGTTCTTTGTCAATTCGGACGAATTTGCGGCTTGGCCGCAGTGATCGCCATCTGTCCCGTCTGGCGATGCCAGGAAGATTCATCACAACACTCTATTTTGCAAATAGTTATATCCCAATTGCGAAACGGAATTATCGACATGGAAAGCTCACGGCGGTGGCTGTGTCCGAGGCTGCGGCAAATCGCGAAAGACGATCCGAAGATTCGCCGCAAGCTTCGATATCGCAGCCAGATCGAATCGAATTACGAAACGGAATTCACCTGCGGTTCGGGGCCCGCCATCACGACTCATCCATTGCATGAATATGCACATGGATTGTTCAGGAGTTTCGAGGCGGATCGACAGACGGCCGACGTCGCTCCGCGCCCGCCGGGCGACCGAAACCACAACGTCGAATTTGTCGTAATATGCTGTATTGCAGCAGTATCGGATCGAATTACGAAACGAGATCGGACGAACGGGCAACTGATGTTGCCCGTTCGCCCGATTCGTGAATTCCGAACGCCGAAACTCAACGAACGAAGCCATTCCGATTCGACACAAACATCTGCAGAATCAAGGATTTCGTCTCAATTACGAAACGAAATCGTCCGTGCGATGATCTTGAACAAGTGCCCTGATCAAGCCTGGGGAAATTCCGCCAAAACCGCCCGGGCCAGTTCCGTCGCGGCGGCCTTGTCGTGGATCTCCCGGTCAAGCTGGGCTTCGCGGACCCGGTCGAGAACTGTCTTGAAGATCGGGCCGGGTTTGACGCCCAGCCGGGCCAGGTCGTGGCCGGTGAAGAGCAGCGGCGGGTCGATCGGCCCCTGGGGCTGGTCCTTCAGATAATGCCGGCAATAGTCGACCTGGGTCAGGTCGCCGTCGGTGGCCAGGGCGTCAGCCTCGTGCAGGTCGATCAGCTCGCCGATGCCGGGATGGGCCATGATCTTCTTGAGCTTCGACTCCCGAAGGCTTGTGGCTGAGCCAAGATACTGATGATGCCGGACGAGCCAGCCGACACGCTCGGTCTCGTCGTTCGAAAGCTTCCAGCGGCGGCAGATGGCTTCGGCCATGGTCGCGCCGGCGGCCTCGTGGCCGATGAAGCTGCGGCGGCCCCCTTCTTCACGCAGGCAGCCCGGCTTGCCGACATCGTGCAGCAGGGCCGCGAGGGCCAGCGGAAAATCTGGTTCCCCCGGCAGATTTTCCAGCACCTTGAGCGTGTGCTGCCACAGATCGCCACCCGGCAGCACGGGTTTATCTTGCGGAACACCAATCGTGGCTTCGACTTCCGGCAGGATTTCTGCAAGCAGCCTGCTCTGCCGCATCATCCGCATCCCTTCGGCCCGGGACGCATGAGGCAGCATCTTCCGCATCTCCTGGGCGATGCGTTCGGCCGAGACAACGTGGATCGAATGGGCCATGGCCCGAATGGCTTCGCCGGTCGCCGGCTCGATTCTCAGACCGAATTTCGCGGCGAAGCGCACGGCTCTCAGCAGACGCAGCTTGTCTTCGGTGAACCGGTCGTGGGGGTTGCCGATGGCCCGCAGGAGCCCGTCGCGCAGATCCGCCTGGCCGCCGACGTAATCGACGACCTGGTCCTCGATCGGGTCATAGAACAGACCGTTGATCGTAAAGTCCCTGCGCTGGGCATCTTCCGCAGGGTCGGAGAAGCGGACGGTCTCAGGCCTGCGGCCATCGAGGTATTCGCCGTCAGACCGGAACGTGGCCACCTCGATGTCGCCGGTCTCGGGGGTGCCCTGGACGATGATCACGCCGAAGCTCGCCCCGACGGCCAAAGTGCGGCGAAACAGGGCACGGACCTGATCAGGCAAGGCGCTGGTGGCGACGTCGTAATCGTTCGGCAACTTGCCGAGCAGCATGTCCCGCACGCATCCGCCGGCCATAAGGGCCTTGTGGCCGTTGTCGTGCAGGCGTCGCACGACGTCATGTGCGAACTTCCGCCGAAGGTCGCCGGGCGTTTCAGGGATCCTGTCGAGCACTTTCATCCGTAAGCCACCGATTCGCAGGAGATTCCGTATTCCGAACGCGATCCTTGAATCGCTCAGCCACCCGAGGAAAGTAACGTACGAGCCGAGTCAAGTCAGAAACGATCGTTCGATTCAGGATTCGGAATCGTCTTCGGTTTCGTCTTCGTCCGGACTTGTCCTGCCGTCATCTTCGGCATCCTCTTCCGAATCGTCGAGGTCTTCGTCGTCCTCGTCGGCTTCGGCGTCCTCAAGGCCCCAGTAAGCCACACGGGTTTCGCCGTAGCGGCGCAGGTACCAGTCGTCGATCGAGGGCAGGACTTCCTGGTCCATCTTCCAGCGTGATTCGACGATGACGATCGAACCAGGCTGAACCCTTTCCAGCAGAATCCGGAGATACTTTTCGAACCGGTCCGGGTGGTGGACATATTCGGGGAACGGAGGGTCGAGGAAGTAAATCCCCGGCCCGCCCGGCCGGTGCGATTCGATCCAGCGGTAGGCATTCGTCGGGATCAGCCGTGCTTCTTTTTCGTAGCGGGCCCGGGCGATGTTGCGGCGGATCAGGTCCTGAGCCTTTTTGCCCATTTCGACGAGCACGGCCGACTTCGCTCCCCGGCTGAGGGCTTCAAGGGCCATGGCCCCGGTGCCTGAGAACAGGTCGTGGAAGACCTGGTCTTCGATCAGCCCGCTCAGGGTGTTGAAGATGGCGTCGCGCCGCAGGTCGCTGGTTGGCCGAATCGAGCTATCGACCGGCCCTTCGATCCGCAAACCGCGTCGTTCGCCGGCGATGATGCGCATGGTAAACCTTGAATCATCAGAGACTTCAGGACTTCGCCCGACCACGACATCGGCTCGATGCAGCGCATCGATCGAAACCACGATTCTAACGAATACGGTCTGCAGATGTCAGGCAGGTCATAGGTCAGGCGAGGAACCGTTCCATCAGGCGGAATCCAGGGTCGAGCAGTTCGACACCGGCATCGCGAGCGGCTTTTTCGTTGTAGGTCAGGCCCGAAGCCGCGATGCCTGTGCCGCACATGGCCCAGGGCACAGGCGCCCGGTCGTGGGCCCGGGTGCGGATCAGCGTGGAGTGATCCGGCGTAACCAGCGCCCGCCATTTCGGATACCTGGCCACGGCCTCCAGCAGCGGCCCGACGATCGCTTCGTCGATCCGTTCCAGAGCTTCCACTTTCGCCTCGGGCCGGCCTTCGTGGCTGGCTTCGTCAGGCGCTTCGATATGGACACAGACGAAGTCGAAGTCGTCGAGGGCCTTGATGCCGTATTGCCCCTTGGCGGCGTAGTCTGTGTCGAGGTAACCGGTCGCCCCCGGGACGTCGATTCGGGCCCAGCCGGCCAGTTGGGCCACGCCTCGCACAAGATCGACGGCCGCGATCATCGCCCCCTTGATGCCGTGAATCTCGACGAAAGGCTTCAGGCTCGGCTTGCGGCCCTGCCCCCACAGCCAGATTGAGTTAGCCGGATTATGGGCATTTCGGGTGAGCGACACGGGATGTTCGGCCACGATCTTCGAGCCCCTGGCCATGAGGTTACGCAACAGTTCCGAGCCTTTCCCTTTCGGGAGATGATCGGAGGCCAGCTGATCCGGAACGTCGTGGGGCGGTGTGGTATGGGTGGTATCGTCGAACGGGGCCTCGCCCGGCGACCCGCGATAGATCATCAGGTTCCGGTAGCTCACGCCGGCGTGGAATTCGTATTTGGAGCTTCCCAGCTCGGCCTGCAGGGCCTCCATGATGGGCCGGCCTTCTTCGCTCGTGATGTGGCCGGCCGTGAAGTCCGTCATGCGGCCTTCGAGGATCGTGTTGATGTTGCAGCGAATGGCCCAGTCGTCAGGCCCCAGAGGGATGCCCATCGCCGCGGCTTCCAGCGGAGCACGACCGGTGTAGTAGACCTCGGGATCGTAACCCAGGAGGCTCAGCGTGGCGACGTCCGAAGCCGGGTTGAACCGGTTCGGCACGTTTCGGGCCAGGCCAAGCATCCCTTCCCGGGCGATCCGGTCCATGTTCGGTGTGCGGGCGGCTTCCAGCGGCGACCGCCCGCCAAGCGCGGGGTGCGGCTCATCCGAGGCACCGTCGGGAATCACCATCACGTATTTCGTTTTGTCCGACATCGTTCTCTCACTTCCGAAATCGCGGTAACTCAGTTCGAAGGCGGGCGATCAGTCATCACGGCCAGTGTGGCCGCTCACTTCCAGGCAGACCGGTTCCGACGGCAGACGGCAGGTGCGGGCGATCTCGTCGAGGGCGAGCCGCATGGCCCCGGCGGTCGCCGTATGCGTCATGATCACCAGGGGCACACTGGCCTGTTCGCGTTCGTCGGCCATCGGTTCGTGCTGAATGACGCTCGCGATGGATATGCCGTTTTCGCCGAGAATGCGGGCCAGATGAGCCAGTTCGCCCGGCCGGTCCGGGATCTGAAAACGAAGGTAAGCCCGCATGCGGAATTCGTCCGGGCTGACCAGCGCGATGGCGTTCGTCGCCGGCCGCCAGAGTTCTTCCGTCTGACGCACGCGGAAACGCGGATCGACAGCCAGGCCGATCAGGTCCGAAACCATCGCCGAAGCCGTAGGCAACATCCCCGCCCCCCGGCCTGAGAATAGTGTGTCGCCGACAGCATCGCCCTCGACGCGAATCGCGTTATAGGCGTCCGAAATGTCGGCCAGTTGCGAGCCCTTCGGCACGAGCGTCGGGGCGACTCTCAACTCAAGCCCCTCCGGCCGGACTCGGGCCCGGGCCAGCAGTTTGACGACATAACCCAGCTCACCCGCGAACCGTATGTCGGCCGCTTCGAGCCTGTCGATGCCGCGCCGGGAAATCTCGGATGTCGTCACCTTCCGGCCGAACGCCACCTGCACCAGAACCGCCAGCTTGTGTGCCGTGTCGGTGCCGTCCACGTCGAGCGTCGGGTCCGCTTCGGCATAGCCCAGCTTCTGGGCCTCGGCGAGCACTTCGCCATAGTCGCGGCCAGCACGGGTCATGGCCGTCAGGATGAAGTTGCAGGTGCCGTTGAGAATCGCGGAAATCGATACGATCCGGTTCGCAGCAAGCCCCACTCGCAAGGCCTGAATGATCGGGATTCCGCCACCGACGGCCGCTTCGAAACAAACGGCACGGTCCGCCTCGCGCGCGGTCTGGAAGATCTCTTCGCCATGATCCGCCAGCAGGGCCTTGTTGGCGGTGATGACGTGCTTGCCCATCCTCAGGGCCTGGCGGATCAGCTTTCCAGCCGGGTCGATGCCGCCCATCACTTCCATGACGATGTCCACCGACGGGTCGGTCAGGACACTCATCGGATCGGTCGTCACCCGTACATGTTCCGGCACACGCTCGCGGCTTTTGGCAGGGTCCCGCACAAGTGCCGCGACCACGGAGAGCCGTCGCCCGAGGCGAGCCTCGAAGTCTGCGGCCCGGTCTTCCAGGATCCGCACCACCCCCTGCCCCACGGTGCCCAGGCCCAGAAGCCCGACGCCAAGTACCGGCCGTTTCACGTCGCTCATCTTCGTCTTCGGTGCTTCCGTCCTGAAATGTTCCGATGCGTTCGTTCGATATGGTTGAGGTCGCCGCGGAAAATCGACCTGCTGCCTCGATCGCTCGATTATGACATGTTTTGCCGTCAGGAGACGACCTGAAGCGAGCCTCGCGTCAAACCATACTGGTTGGATGCCTTCACCCGCCGCCACAGATTCCGCGGCTCCAGCCGACCTGCCAAGGCATCTCGATATGCCTCCACGACTTCGCGAACCGTCGCAGGTGATTCGTCCACGAATTCCAGGCGGAACGAAGCCGCCCCGGTCGCGGCCAGCGCCGGCAGGGATTCCGCCGCAGACTGGGGCGTCGCGTTGAAGAGCGTGTTTCTGCAGCCGACATCCGCGAAAAGCCTGTGCCGCAGACCGACACGGTCTTGCAGCTCCACCTTGCGCGTGTCGCACGGGCGGCCGCAATTGGTCTTGTCCGTCCCCGGCGAAAGCGTCATACAGAAGACGCAGTGCTCCATGTGGAACATCGCAACTCGCTGGTGCACGACCACTTCGAACCACGCCGCCGGAGCGCTCTTCAAAAGCTCCACCAGTTGCGAAACGCTCAGGTCGAAGCCAGCCGTCAACCGCTCCGCACCTAATGCCTTAAAGTGTTCGGCCGACTCGGCATTGGTCACGTTCAGCGAAAAATCGGCACGCCACCTCAGACCATGTGCCCGGCAAAATTCGACCCCGCCGGCATTTCGCACAAGAATTCCGGCCGGCTCGCATTTCTCCAGGAACCGGAAGAGGTTGTACTCTCCGGGCTTTTCGATCCGGGGCGATGCCAGCCACAGATCGACTCCAGCCGCCCCTGCTTCTTTCGACGCTTCCCGATATTCGCCGATATCCTGAAAATCTGCGTAAACGGTTTTCAGTCCCAACGTTAAAGCTTCTCGCAATTGCCCGTAGTCACGCACCAGGCATGTCAGTTCCGGCTCAGCGGGTTTCGCTTCCGATTGCACCGCTGCTGCCATTCGCTCGCGCAAACTCTTGACAACATTCAGGTTTATGGATCGCTCCTGACCGAGTGTCGCAGACACGGCGTCCAGCTTCGCGACGAGATCGCGCCGCAATTGATTGAGCACGCTCGCCGGGGCCAGCGTCGTGCCGTCCGTCTGAAGTTCGACATCCCCCAGAACGAACGACGTATCACCCAGCTTGCCAAGATGTTCCGTTACCCAGACCAAATCGGCCGGCCGTTTCGCGGCAGCCTGGGCGGGTTCGGAGAACGCCACATGCGCTTTCGCGCCAAGCTCCGTGGTACCAGCGACTTCCAGCGGTTCGCCGACTCGGGCCACTACGCGCAAGTCCAGTTTCTGCCGCCGCTTCGGGCCCTTTTCGAACGATTCCCGCAATTCCGAGTCAAGCCGGGGGTCGCTCGTCTGCCAGATCGACTGGCCCGGACGAACCTTGGACACATCGAGCGAACCACGGAAGATCGTGATGCGAACCCGGCCGGAGATCCCGCCAGTGGAATCTTCGGGACGTTCGCGGAGCTTCCCGCCGGTCGTCGAAGGAAGTGATTTCAGGTCGAAGATCCGGCCGCCCACGGCTCGTGAATTCTCCTGATCGTTCTCGTCGACGTCGACCATGATCCCGTCGCCAGCTTTCAACGGGGCATGCAGGCGGGCGATCAGCGCATCACCTGCAACGCTTTCCACGAATCCGACATGCGGGCCTCGCTTGTTCGAAAAGTCTCCTCGAACAAGTCTCTTGTGATTGTTCCCGTCGAGAAATCCGTGTGTCAGTCCGCGGGAGAAGGTCAATTCCAGATGCCGTTTGTCGTCAGGCGTCCAATGGGGATCACGCCCCTGGAGCCAGGCGTCGATGGCTCGCCGGTAATGCCTCGTCACGGCGGCGACGTACTCGGCCGATTTAAGCCGGCCTTCGATCTTCAGGCTCGACACGCCCGCTGCAGCCAGTTCCGGCACAAGATCATAAGCGGCAAGATCTTGCGGACTGAGCAGATACTCCACATCACCCAGGTCGACTCGCTCGTCGTCGCAGATCACCTCATAAGGCATGCGGCAGGCCTGAGCACACTCGCCCCGGTTCGCCGAGCGGCCGCCCAGGGCTTCGCTGGTCAGGCACTGGCCGGAATATGCGACGCAAAGTGCCCCATGCACGAAGGTTTCCAGCTCGACCGACGGCTCCTCGGCGTGTATCCGGCCGATCTCCTTGACGGAAAGTTCCCGGGCGAGGATCACTCGCGAACAGCCGATGGCCGCGGCGGCCCGGACGCCAGAAGCACTTGTGACCGTCATCTGAGTGGATGCATGCACCGGCAGTTCGGGTGCGATCTGCCGGGCCAGCCGGGCCAGGCCGATGTCCTGAACGATAAGGGCGTCGGTGCCGCAAGCGGCAGCGTGGGCGATGAGGTCCTGAATACCGTCCATTTCGGACGGGAAGATCAGCGTGTTGAGAGTCAGGTAGCCAAGCACGCCCTGCGAATGCAGGGTGGACATGACCTTCGCCAGTTCGTCCCGCGGAAAGTTCGCGGCGCGGGCGCGGGCGTTATGGGCATCCACACCGAAATAGACGGCATCCGCGCCGTTTTCGATGGCGGCGTGCAAAGCCTGCCAATGCCCTGCCGGTGCCAGCAGTTCGATTTCGCGAGTCATTTCGTGTCCTTCGCGTTCCGGTTCCGCGAGCGTTGTTTCGATCGTTCGGAAATCCGTCATATCGACGCGTACCGGAGCGCACGTCGAACCTGCTCGATCGCTATCGTCGCAGGCGACGGCGATCGCTCAATCATGATCTTGCCATGAACTTCCGTCAAGCGATGGCAAGCCTGTTTCGCCTCTTGTTTCATAGGCTTACACATGCATACCCGGTGCCATTCGCACATCTCGCAAATCGTTCCTAGCGAGAATTTTACGCAGGTTTTCCCAAAATTCGTGTTGTCAAACATTACCGAATCGGCTAAGTTTCATGTTGTGCCTGCCGGGCCGGAGCCTAGTCCCTCCAAACACGGCCCGATCGGATTCGAGCGTTACGGCCATGCCGCTCCACTCGAATTTCCCTGCCTAGAGAAGCGTGAGCCTTCGGGTTCGACTCGCTTCTGTCCTGTTGGACCGGATCCGATGAAACCTTCATCCCCGTCGAACGCAAGTTCGATGAAACTCGTTCGTCGTTTTCTGATTCCCTCCCTTTTCTGCGGCGTTGCCTTCGGTTTGATCGAGGTTTACGCCACCACTTACTGGTCCGCACCGAAGTTCGAAATCCCGGCCGAAGACTGCGAAGAAGTACGGCTCGTCAATCTTGATTCGAGCGTGAACGCGGCTGGCGAGATCCAGAGTGCCTCGAACACCGTCGTCGAGTGCGAAATCGAACGCATGTATGTCTTTGCCGCCGGCCGGGCGATGCTCAGCGGCGCGTCGACGCGCATCCTCAAGCTGATCCCCGACGGATCCACGGTCAAAAAAGGCGACGTGATCTGCGAACTCGACGCCTCCACCTATGAAGAGGCCGTCCGCCTCCAGAAGATCAACCTGGAACAGGCCCTGGCGATGCAGCACTATACCGAGATGGACCTTGAGGTCTCCCGGATCGCGCTCGAGGAATACCGTCAGGGATCGGCCAAGCGACACATCCAATCCCTTCGTCAGCAGATGGCGCTGGCCAAGTCCGACTCGGCACGCAGCACCGGCCGGCTTGCCTGGGCGCGCAAGATGTTCGACAAGGGCTATCTTTCACGAAGCGCCATCCGTGCCGAAGAACTCGCGATGCAGCGGGCGGACATCATGATGAGCCGCTCGCAGATCGCGCTGGACACCTTCGAAAAATACACGAACCCGCGCACGGAGCACAGCTTCCAGTCGCGCATGCTGTCCCAGAACTGGCTGCTGACCTACTACCGCAAAAACGTGGAATCTCAGCAGAAGCAACTTGAGAAGTATGAGAAGCAGGTCGCGAATTGCACCGTGCGGGCCCCGCACGACGGCATCGTGATCTACGCCAACGAAAACGACGGCGACAGCCGCGTCGAGGAAGGTTCGGAGATCCGCTACAAGCAGGATCTCTTCTACCTGCCGAACCTCAAGGACATGCAGGTTCTGGCCAAGTTGAGCGAATCGGTCGTCGACCGGGTCCGTGCCGGCATGAAGGCCAGAGTTCACGTCCAGTCGCTCAGCGGCGAAACGCTGGAAGGCACTGTCGAGCAGGTCGCCCAGTTCCCGATCCCGCCTTCGAGCTGGCGCAGCTCCGTGGAAGTGAAGAACTACTACTGCGTCGTGAAGATCGAAAGCCCCAGCGACCTGATCCGCCCTGGCATGACGGCCGAGCTGGAAGTGCTTACCGAAGCGAACCAGCCGCTGCTGGCTGTTTCTCCGGAATCCGTACACGTGGAAGACGACAAATCGTTCTGCTACGTCGTGAAGCAAGACGGTTCGATCGAAAAACGTGAAGTGCGCACCCGCACCTGCGACGCCGACCACATCGCGATCGACGCCGGGCTAGAGGAAGGCGAATCGATCGTCCGATCGGCCCAGAAGCTCATCGACCAGAACCCACCCGGCCAGACGGTCGTGCTTCTGGATCAGCCCGAAGCGGAAATGCAGGAGCTGATCGCCCAGTTTCTTGCCCCGGAACTGGCGTCTGCCAATCCCCATGGAACTCCCGCGAATGGAGAAACCGGCAAGCTGGAAGTCGCCGACCGTGACATTTCCGACGCGGCCGGTTACTGAGCCGGCGATCGAATCGACGACGTCGAACGCACTTTCCGCAGGGGCGGAAAGTGCGTTTCGATTTGGTCGCATGTACATTCGCAAGTTCGTCCGGAACAAGGTCAAATCCGTTATCTCCGGACGATTTCGGTTCGCCTCTTGTCGATGCCCGGGATTGCCGATATATTACTTCGTAGAGATCACTTTCCGAATCGGCGTTCGTCTTCCTGCCTGACCGATTCGCAATTCTCCGTGGCTGCACTGACCGATTGCTGCCACACAATCGAGAATCGTTTCGCCCATGCGATTCCCGTGGAGCCTTCCGATGATTCCCCGTTCCGACTCGTTCGGTCTACTTCGTAAGTTGACTCTGGCCGCTCTCTTTCTGGGGACATGTGCTCTGGGTGCAGATCGTTTGCGATCTTCCTGGGGTCCGAAACTTCCTGAAATCGCTCCCGAGGAAGTCGAGACGGTGCGTCGAGTGAGCCTGGACGTTTCCGTGAACGCTCCTGGCGTTATCGAAAGCTCGAGCAACACGAAAGTCGAATGCGAGATCGAACGGCTTGAGCTGCGTGTTCAGGGGCGATCGATCGTCTCGAACGGCTCGACCCGGATACTGACCCTTGCCCCCGATGGCTCGATGGTCAAGAAGGGTGACGTGATCTGCACGCTCGAGAGCTCTCAATTCGACGAAATGCTGCGCACTCAGCGCATCAATGTCGAGCGGGCGAAGTCGGAAGAACTTCAGGCCCAGATGGAGCTGGACGTCGCCAGGATCGCCCTCGAAGAATACCGCAACGGCACAGCCAAGCAGCAGATCCAGACGCTCAAGGGGCAGATCGCCCTGGCCCGGACCGATGCCGCTCGCCTGACGAGCCGCCTGGAATGGGCTCGCAAGATGTTCGACAAAGGTTATCTCTCGCGTTCGGCGATGAGGTCCGAAGAACTCTCCATGCAGCGTTCGGACATTCAGTTCTCGAACTCCGAAAACGCCTTGAGAACGCTCGAAAAATACACGCTGCCGAAGCTCGAACACCAGTTCCGCACGCGAATCATCTCACTCCAACGGGTTCTGGTTTCGGAAAAGGAACGGACGCAGCGCTTCGTCGATCGTCTGCACACTTACGAGAAGATGATCGAAAAGTGCACGATCCGGGCCCCGCACGACGGCATGCTGGTTTACGCCCATGACACGGACCGTAACTTCCGTGTTGAGGAAGGTGCGGATGTCCGCCAGGGACAAACATTGTTCTACCTGCCTGACCTCAACCGAATGCAGGTCATGGCCAGGCTCAGCGAATCGGTCGTGAAGCAAGTCAGCCCCGGCATGAAGGTCAGGGTCGAGGTCGAATCGATTACGGGCCGCACTTACGGCGGCACGGTCGAACGGATCGCCCAGTTCCCCATCCCTCCATCCAGCTGGCGTTCGTCGAACGATATCAAGAATTACTACTGCGTCGTCCGTATCGATGACGCGGACAGGGACATACGCCCTGGTCTCAACGCCGAAGTCGATATTCTCACTGATCTTGTGGAAGACACGATCGTCCTTTCGCCCGATGCCGTCGAAGTCGAGGGCAACCTGGAATTCTGTTATGTCCGTCTGTCCAACGGCACGTTCGAAAAGCGACAGATTCGTACTCGCACCGGCGACCCGTCGAGTCTGGAAGTCCTCGCGGGTCTGAACGAAGGCGATGTCGTCCTGCGGAAGCTGAAAAAAGTCGAGGACAATCCTGAATTCGTCACGAACGTGGCTTTTCTCGACAGTATTCGTCCCGATGCCGATCAGCCTGAATTCCGGAACGTGGAATCGTCGGAAAAAGACGAAACGCTCGTCGCCGGACCGGTTCCCGCAGCCGAAGGCGAAGCCAACCTGGCTCTCCCAGCCAGTACCACCGGATATTGATTTCGCGGAACTTACGACCAGGTTCCGCACATTCGCCATTCATGCGATAGACTTACGCCGGATGTCATCCTGTGACGCATTCGGAGCTGGTCGACCGATGGCCTCGCGCGCTTCTTCCCAACCTGCGGCACGCTCGTCGAAATCGAATTCGCCTTCGAAGCCGATCGCGAATCTCGTGATCCTTACGATCAGCCTGGGCGCGTTCCTGAAACTGGCGATCGCCCGCCACTGGATCGACTGGCCGCCCTCGCAGATCGGGCCGATCCTTTCGGCCTTTGCAGGCTGGATCGCCCTGACCGGCCCGTGGATCCTCTACCGGCACGAAGAGAACGCCGGCGGCATGGGCGTGGGCGACCGTGTGTGGATGACCTGCGGGCTCGCTTTGTGGATCGCCCTGGTGCTGAATCTGGTACAGGGGCGTGTGCCGAGTCTCCAGTCCGCCGTTACTGCGATCGGAGCGAACGAACTGGCGCTGCTCGCGGGTGCCACGCTTGCCGGCGGGCTGCTCGCCCGCCCTTCCGCCACCCGCTGGACGTGGACGAACCTCACCGGCTGGTTCCTGGCCCTAGCCTGGCTGGCGGCATCAGCACTTCCTACCGGCAACGCGCTCTGGCCGATCCTGGCGCTTGGCTCGCGCTGAACCGGGCAGCGGCTTCGTGGCGCATGCCCCGAGCCGCATGTCGCACAAATTCACGGCAATGCGTCTGGCATGCCGCCGCACGCTCACTTTATGATAAGTCGATCAGTCGCCGTTCGCCCAATAAGTTCGTCAATCCATTGCACGCGAGGCACCTCATGATCGTCGGCAAGATCTGGAAATCGTTCATGGCCCAGCTCAACAAGATCGCCAATGCGATTCGGGGCTACGATCCTGTCTCAGAAATGCGATACGAGTACGACAAGTCCGTCGAAGAGCTGAAAACCGGTCGAGAAGGTCTTGCTCAATATCGGGCACTTGTCGAACGCGTCGGCCGACAGGTCGCCGATCAGCAGAAGCACATCGGCGTGCTGGAAGCCAAGGTCAAAACCTTCCTCAAGGCCGGCGACCGCGATACGGCCGGCAAGTTCGCGATGGAGCTGAATCGGGCCAAGGCCGACCTGGCCGAAAATCA
This sequence comes from bacterium, assembly GCA_016125085.1. GTDB lineage: Bacteria > Planctomycetota > Planctomycetia > Isosphaerales > Isosphaeraceae > QWQI01. The sequence continues at coordinate 68,061 of WGMM01000028.1, read as the reverse complement.
GAAGCAGCTCGAACTGCACGAACGGGCCTACGAAAACAACCTGATGAAGATCAAGCATGCCGTCAAGAAGCTCGACGACGTCAAGCACAAGATCGCGAAGTACGACGCCGACCTGAAGATGTCGAAGGCCGAGGCCGAGATTTCGGAACTGGCTCATCAGTTCGACTTCAACGTCACGACCGATTTCGGCCAGGCCGAGTCGATCATTCAGGAGAAAATCGACAAGAACCGCGCCAAGGTACGCGTCGCAGCCGACCTTTCTGCCGAAGGCCTTGAAGACGTCAAACGGGAAATGGCCATCGAGAGCACCCTGGCCGAAGACGCACTCAAGGAATTCGAACGTGAAGCCGGCCTGGTCACGCCGGAGACCGCGTCGAAACCCGCAGCCACGCAGCAGGCCCCCAAGCAGCTCGAACCACTGCCGGAAGTCGGTCTCTGATCATCCTGACCTGCGATCGGTGCCAGCGACGGCCTTTGTCATGGCACCACTCCATTCGTGCCACAGGGCGTGATTTCCCGGCGGCTTCTACCGTTCGTTCACCATGACGGCACCGAGCTTTCGATGAGCCAGCCCTCGCCGAACCCTGAATCCGCCCCGGTCGCCCCGGCTTTCGAACCACCACCCTGGGCGAAGGAATTTCTTGAACAGCATCGCTCGAACACGGCGCGGCTGTTCGTCCTGCATGGCAACGTGCACGACCTGTTCGATCAGGGCGACGGCCGCGAGTTCGGCAGCTTGTCACGGTTCCTGGCTACATGGATGTTCGCCAAGTACGACGTCGTCCTGCGCTATGATCTCAGCCACGGGCTGGACGTCTACACCGGTTCCGACGGCGAACGCCGGCGCAAGATGCTCCAGCGCCTCGAACCGATCTGGGGCGAGTTCCGAACCTGGCCACGCGACCCGGAGAACGTTCTCAAGTTCATCGATGCACTGGTCACGCGGATCATGCTCGACGAAGGCTCGGCGAAGGACATGAGCCTCGGCGTCATTTTCGAATACGCCCAGTATCTTGCCCCCTCGTCTGACCTCATCCGCGGCGGTGGCCCCCAGGCAGCCAACCTGGTGCAGTATCTGTCATGGGCCTCGAACCCGTACCTGAAGCAGGAGAAAGTCGCCTTCTGCCTGCTGGCGGATCCGGTGACTGAGCTGAACGAACGGCTCGTGGGCAGCCCGCACGTTTCTTCGCTGGCCATCCCCCTGCCGGAGAAACCCGACCGGGCCCGGTTCATCCAGGCCCACGACGCCCGCGACGGCCAGATCGGCAACGTCTCCGACTTCGACGCCGAACGGCTCGCCGAACTGACCAGCGGCCTGAATCTCGTGAGCATCGACCGCCTGCTTTCGCTGGCCGAACAATCGGGCAAAAAGCTCGATGCCGCCGGGCTCAAGACGCTCAAAAAGAACCTGATCGAACGCCAGCTCCGGGGCCTGATCGAATTCGTCGAGCCGCCCCTGACGATGGCCAACTTCGTCGGCAACGAAGCCGTCCGCCAGAGGCTCGAAGACGACGTCAAAATCCTCACGGGCGGCCATCTTTCCGCGGCCCCGATGGGTTACCTGATCTGCGGGCCAGTCGGCACCGGCAAAACCTTTCTGGCCGAGTGTTTCGCGGGTTCGGTGGGAATCCCGTGCGTGAAGCTGCGGAACTTCCGGTCCAAGTACGTCGGCGAGACCGAGGCGAACCTGGAACGGATCCTGACCGTCCTGCGCGTGATGGGGCCCGTCGTCGTCGTGATCGACGAAGCCGACGCGGCCCTGGGAAATCGCCAGGCCGACGGCGATTCGGGCACGTCGCAGCGCGTCTTTTCGCAGCTTGCCAGCCAGATGGGCGATACGAAATACCGGGGCAAGCTCGTCTGGATGCTCATGACCAGCCGCCCCGACCTGCTGCCGATCGACCTGAAACGTCAGGGCCGGGCCGAAGTGCATTTGCCCTTGTTCGCCCCCCGGACGGAAGACGAAGTCAAGGCCATGTTCATGTCCATGGCGAAGAAGAACAAATTGAAAATCACGGCCGGGGATCTGCCGGAAAAGCTGGTGGACCGTGGCCTGAGCGGGGCCGATATCGAAAGCATCGTGCTAGCTTCCCGCCGGCTGGCGATCGTGGCCGACCGCCCCGAGCCGACGAAGGACGACCTTTCGAAAGCGCTGGCCGATTTCATTCCGTCGGCCGAAGGATTGCAAAAGGAAAAGCAGGAAATCGCGGCGGTGCTCGAAAGCACGTCATTGCAATTCCTGCCCGAGCGCTGGCGCCAGATCGTGGCTGAGCCGGAGGGCCGCGCGAAACTCCAGCGGCGGATGGCCGAGATCGATCTGCTGGTGCGGGTTTAGGCTTCGTATTTTGCAGGTTTCGAATATCTCCAGTCGTATCACATGCACATTTCGTCGATTCGTTTCGCTACGAGGAAATGGATTTCGGAATACATGATCCACCGAACGGCGTAATCGACAGCCATCGACATTTCGATACGTGACCACGCGGCCATCCATGAGAGATGCTATGGCTGATAAATCATTTCGCTTGCCGTTTCTGTTCGACATTGAGTGTGGCATTCCGTGAAATCGAACGAAGAAACTTGCGTCGTCGCCACCGATCCGACATTGTCTTGAGCAAGAATCGACATGAAAATACGCTCCTTCGTTTCCTCGTCATCTCACCGGAGACAATCATGGCAAGTCTTTCCGCATTTCAGGACCAGTTTCCGACGCTCTACGCAGACAAAGAGAAGGAGCTGGGCGGAACGCCGACGACCGATCCGAATTTTCATTATGTGATCCGCAAGGCCTGGATTCTCGAATGGGCCAGGAACAGTTACGCGAAACTGATCGGCTGGCCCGACAAGCCCTATGACGTGATCGCCAATGGCCTGGAAAATGGCGAAGTTTACGATATCTCGCCCACCTCGCTGCCAGGTTATTTCGCCAAAGACGCTTTCCTCAGCGCCAACCCTGCGAAGAAGCCGACGGTGATCGATTCCGCCTACGCCTACAAGGGCACCGCGGGTTATAAGGAAAATTACTGGGTCGACTTCGCCAATATCCGGCTCGGCGGCGGGGCGTTCGTCAACGGCCTGGCCCAGGAAGAGACGATGGTGCTGGAATCACCTGAGTTGGCCAACGCGGTCGCTTCACCGAACGATTACATTACCCGCAGGCCAAGTGACGGCGACGGCGTCGGAGTGCGTCAGGGATGCCCGCGGCCACTTGTGGTCTACGGCGTAAACCACGTGATCCATCTGACGGAACCAAGCCCCAAACCCGCCGACCGCTATTGGTGGACGGCTCTCGACAAGGACGAGCTTCGCAAATATGTCGTGGATCTGACCAAAGACACCTGCGGGCGGAATTTCAACGTGCTGGCCATGGCGGCCCCGGACCTGCGCCGGCATGTCGGCGGCAAGACGTTTACGGGCAAAGAGATCGAGGTCATCCAGGACCTTTTCAATACGTTCGTCGCCGGTTTCGTGAAAGCCACCGGGCACGAGCCTCAGGTAAACGTTCCGGCCGATCAGAAATTCATGATCCACACCGGCGGCATCGGCACGGGGATTTTCGGGAACGACAAGGTCGTCGTCTACGTTCTGCAATGCCTGGCGGCCCAGCATGTGGGCGGCGCGGACCTGACTTTCTATATGGTCGACGCGGCGACCGTCGAGAGTGGCCGAAAGGCCTACGAAGAAATCCTTGGCCTTCTGAAAAAGGACACGAAGATCGAAGAAATGCTGAATACGGCCCGTGAGGTTCTTGCCCGGTATTGATCGCAGTTTCGAATCGTAGCGTTCGAACAGCCGGTGAGCGCCGACGAAAGCGATGGCCAGAAGGTCTTGGCCTCTCGCTCGGCTTAAAGGTTTGTGTTCCTGTCATCACCAAAAGCGGATCACCGGGCTGTGGACCGGTGATCCGCTGTTTCGAAGCAGCCATTGTGCTCCGGAATGACGGAAGACGAAATGGCTTAAAGTTCATTCTCGAATTTTATTGGGACGAAGATCGCCCTTCGTTGTCTACTGATCGTGAATCGAACGCACGCCGGATCATCGAGAGGCAGCGAAAGCCCGGAAATGATCGATCCTGAACTGCTGGGAAGACTGATCGACCGCCACGCCCCGGCGCTGGAGCTTTATGCCCGGCAATGGTGCGGCTCTGCCGAAGATGTCGTGCAGGAGGCGTTCGTCCGTCTGGCGGTTCTGGAAACCACGCCCGAGAATCCTGTGGCCTGGCTGTTTCGAGTCGTTCGCAACGGTGCCGTCAACGCCGGGATCGCCAGCCGCAGGCGTAAACGGCACGAAGAAGCGGCTGCGGCAAATGGCCCGGCATGGTTTCAGCCGGATGCCGGCTCGGAATTCGATCCTGACATCGTGCAGGTCACGCTCGCTTCGCTGCCGATCGAGCAGCGGGAAGTGATCGTGGCGCATCTGTGGGGCGGCCTGAGTTTTCAGGAAATCGCCGAACTCGTTCACACATCACGAAGCTCCGTCCATCGCCGGTATCAGGCCGGCATCGTCACACTGAGAGAACTCATGGGGGTTTCATGTCCAGCTCGCTCGAACCCGAAGGATCCGACGAATCCGGCCTGAGCGGCTTCGAACGCTCGCTCGGATCGCTCAAACCCGCCAGCCGCGTCCAGCGCGACCGGATACTGTTCCTCGCCGGTCAGCGCCAAGCGAAGTCACTGAAGCGGCCGCACTGGTCCGCACGCAATCTCTGGCCTGCCATCGCCGCGAGCCTGGCGGTGGTCTCGATCGGCCAGGGCGTTCTGCTCGCCCGCCGGCCGACACCTGAAGTCCGCACGGTTTACGTTCGAATGCCGCCAGAATCGGCGCCTTCGAGCGAAAGACCGGAACCGGCTTCGATGCCGCAGATTGCCTCCAGGTCTGCCGTCGCATTCGATCCCCGGGCAATCCCGGCGGTTGATCGAAGACTTCCCCTGACGTTCTTCGACGAACCGGGCCGAACGCCAAATTCACCCGTGATCGCACTCGTTCCGGCCGAGAAACCGCTCACAGCCGCGGAAGGCTTGAAAATCCGCAGATCCGAACCCTTCGACCTGGGAGACTCACTATGAAAATCGCTGCCTGGACAAACCAGCCTGCAAGCGTGTCCACTTCGGTGCGATCGTGTGCGAAATTCGTAGTTTGGGCGATACTGGCGTGGTCGATGTCCGTCAGCGCGGCACCGTTACCGCAGAACACGCCGGCCGCTCGACCTGCCGACGCACCGGTCGAAATCACCTTGCGGCCAGCGGGTGCCCCCGTGCCGGCGCTGAAGTATCGGCTGATGCCGGAAAGGCGCCAGCAGATTCATGGTAACGCGGCCATTTTTTATCATCGCGCCTGCCTGATGCTCATTTCGGAAAGGGGCAGCCGCATGGCTGATTCTCTGCGAGCGTCCGGCGGGAAGTCGATTCCGTTCGACGACCCGATCGCCAAATGGACAAATGTCCCTGTTCGCGATCTCCCGCGTGATAAAGCTCATGAACTGCTCGGCGACAGGTATGACGTCATCCTGAACGAGGTAGAACAGGGTGCGATCCGCGACGGCTGCGACTGGGAATTCGCCGGGAGAAACGACGGCATTTGGGTACCTCTTCCTGAGATGGACGAGCTACGGAACCTTGCCAGGCTGGTGTCGATCAAGGCGCGCGTGGCCATCCTCGACGGCAAGCCGGACGAAGCCATGCACTGGATCGAAACCGGCCTGACCATGAGCCGGCACGTCGCCCAGGGCCCTTATCTGATCCTGGCACTGATCGGCGTTTCGATCGATTCGCTTATGCTCGATTGCCTGCTGGACCTGGTTCAGGCCCCCGGCACTCCGAGCCTTTATTGGGCTCTGGCCGACCGGCCCCGGCCGTTCATCGATCCGAGTCCCGCGTACGAAGGCGAACGTTACACCCTGGAACGGGAACTGCCCGAACTGAAAATTCTGGATGACCACGTCTGGAGCGACGACGAAGCCCGCCGCTTCGCCGACGCGCTCCAGCGCAAAGTCGACTCCTTCATGGGCAGCCAGGGCCCAATGGCCGCAGGGTCCGAAGAAACTCTCGGCAGCTTCGAAAGACGTTTCCGGATTGCGACGATGGCCGCCAGGCTCTATCCGCAAGCGAGCCGGGCACTGATCGAACAAGGCTGGCCCGATGCGAAAGTGAGGGCGATGCCTGTCCTGCAGGTCGCCTGTCTTTATAGCTATTCGGAATACGGAAAATTGCGTGACGAAATGTACAAGTGGCTCAATGTCCCCTATCGCGATTCGTTCGACGAGCTGACCAAAGCGATGGAAAGACTGGTGAACGGCAGCTCCGAGAATCCCATTCTTGGCTTTTTCGGGGAGCTGACGCCGAGCCTGAACACCGCTCGGATGTCGCTCGTCCGTCTGGAACGACAGTTCGACGCACTTCAGGCCATCGAGGCCATCCGCCTTTACGCCCACAGCCATCAGGGCACTCTTCCGCCAAACCTGGAGGCGATCACCGAAGCCCCGGTGCCCATCGACCTGGCGACCGGCAAACCGTTCGAATACAAGGTCTCGGGCGAAACGGCCACACTTTCGGGCCCGAATTTGCCGGGTGCCCTGGATCACCCCCGTTTCAGGATTGACTACCGCCTCAAGCTGGCTCGATGAGAAACATCGCCATCCAAACCAACTTCATCGGGAGAACATTCCAATGTCATTCACGATTCCAATTCTCTTCCTGCTTGCATTGCCGTCGCAGGCTCAGCCGCAGGCCGATCCCGCCGCCGTCATCGCACCGATCCTGGGCGACGAAATCGCAATGGTCCTGCATTTTGATCTCAGTCGGCTCAATTTCGTGGAGACCGTCAAACGGATGTCCGGAAAACTTGCCGCGGACAAGCAGTTCGATGAGGAAATCCGTTCGATCGGAGATGAAATCGATACGCTCGTTCGAACCGGTGCCAAGGACCTGTTCCTGCTGATCGATCCAGGCCGAATGCGCGCCACGCCCCAATTCGCATTGACTTTCGAAACCGGCAGCGACGTGAGTGCGCTAAAAACGCTACTGCCGAAATTTTGGTCGCGATACGATTCAGCGCCACTTTCGATGGAAGTGAAAGGCCGCCTGTTGGCGGGCGGTCATTCCATTGCATTTCGTCCCGATCGAAACGTCGAAGACTCGCCCAGAGCTGGCCTGTCGGACGCCTTCGCCGCAGCCGTGAACTCGCCAGCAAAGTTGGTGCTCGTCCCGAGCGTCATCCAGCGCAAGGCTCTCGAAGAAACGATCGAAACGCTGCCGAAAGAACTGGGAGGCGGGCCAGTGACGACATTCACCCAGGGTTCGAAATGGGGCGTATTGCATTTGACGCCCGGCGAGAACCCTGGAATGCAATTCCTGTTCCAGTGCGAGGACGCCCCCACAGCTGGCAAGCTCGCCAGTTTGGCGACACACATCCGTTCGCTCGCAGTCGAAGCCTCGAAAAATGACCCGAATCTGTCGTCATTCGTCACTATGCTGGAGAAATTGAATCCGCAGACGCAAGGGGATCGAACGGTCATCGATATTAGCCCGGAGTTAATGACCGATCTCGTCGTTCCGTTGATCCAATCCGTTCGAGAAACCCGCTGGCGCAATCGATGCGTGAGCAACCTCAAACGGATCGGCCTGGCCATGCATAATTATCATCAGGCCTACGGCAAATTCCCCAGGCAAGCGACTTTGTCACCTTCAGGCAAGCCACTGTTGAGCTGGCGGGTGCAGCTTCTGCCATTCCTCGACGAGAATCAGCTTTACTCCGAATTTCATCTGGACGAACCCTGGGACAGCGAGCACAACAAGGCCCTGATCACCAAAATGCCGGCCATTTTCGCCTGCCCCAAAAGCCATCACCCCGTCAGCGAAGGGAAAACCTGTTATCAGGTCCCTCACGGTAAAGGCACGATCCTATCAGGCGAAAACGGCGGCAGGCTCCAGGATTTTACCGACGGAACCACGCGAACCATCATGGCGGTCGAAACCGGCGATGAATCCGCCGTGATCTGGACCAAACCCGACGACTGGCAGGTGGGCGAGGACGTCAGCTTCACTCCCCTGCTCGGCCACCATGCAGGCGGCACGAATCTCCTGTTCGCCGACGGCTCGCTCCGGTTCGTCAAGGATTCGATCCCACGGAAAATCCTGAAGGCACTGACCACTCGCGACGGCGGCGAAGTCGTCGGCGATAATGACTTCTGACTTTCGAATGCGAATCCGAACCCGCTTCGTGCTCTCTTCCAGGATTTCGAGCGGGTTCGATTCTGCGATTCAATCGTCACCAGCTCGACTGACTCGACCCCGAACTCCACGAACCACCACCGCCCGAGTCACCGCTGCCCCACGAGGACGAACTCGAACCGCCGCCCCAGTAGCCGCCGCCAGAGTCGCCGGATGACCACGGCGTTGAAGATCCGCCGCTCGATCCCCAGCTGCCGGACGAGCCGCTGTTGCTCGCATGCCGGGCCATGTCCTGCCCTGCCCGCACCAGCACGTCGAACAGGCCCCCCATAACCATCGGGTCGCCCAGGACGATCGTCCTGTCCGCCTGCATCCTGCGCTTACGGGCGGCGTGTTCGGCCTTGTTCGTCGCGACGGAGGCCGCGTGATCGGCCGCCTGAGCCGCTTCGACGGCCGATTCATATGCCTGGCTGGCCAGATGCTTGCGGGCTTCGGTCAGCAGGGCTTCGGCCCGGCTCAGATCGGCGGAAACGCCCGAGCCGTAATAGGCCTGAGACTTGCGAAGGGAGCGCGCGGCCGATTCGATCTCGGCCTGGGCCCCGTTGGCCAGGTTGATGTCCTGATTGGCCAGTTCTTCAGCCCGATCGGCATTGGCGGCCACTTCATCGAGCCATCTCAGCTTTTCGTCCCAGCCGTAGGATTTGTCCGTCGCGGCTTCCTGATATCGCATCAACAAATCCCGCGCCTGGCGATACCTCTGATTGGCCGGCGGCCTGTCCTTGTCGCCACGTTCGAGCACACGGCCGACTGTATCGAGCCGCTGCCGCACCTGCTTTTCCCGTGCCTGAAGCTTCTCGAAGCCGGCGATGTCTTCCTGAGCCTGATTGCGGGCCAGGTCGAGCGCCCGGCTGGCCGCCTGCATCAGGCGTTCGGCTTCCGGCCAATTCGGTTTGTCGTGACTGGCGGACTCTTCGACTCGCCGGACCAGGGCCATGGCCTGATCGAGCGACTTACGGGCTTCGTCGCTGACGATTTCGCGTGATTTGGCGAAAAGCGTCATCGTTTCCTGCTCTGCCGACTTCGAATCCGCCAGGGCCTGGCGGAAATTCGCGGCGATCACGTTCAACGCCTCGTTCCGCTGAACGACTTCCTTCGCGGCTGCACCGGCCCGGGCGATCGCGTCGGTGGCCTGGGCGATGCGCGACATCGCCGCAAGAAACCGCTGGTTCGGCTCTTCGGCATCTTCGGCGGCACGGGTGATGGCTTCGCGAGCGGATTTCGCCAATTTTTCGGCGGCTTCGACCCTGTCGGCCACGCCAGCGAACGACTCCGGCGCGAATGACGCATGCATACGATCGAGAACGACCGCACTTTCCTGAATCGCCGATTCGACCTCGCCAAGCGTCTTTCGAGCTTCGGGGATCGCCGTCAGACAAGTGCCACGAGCTTCCTGATGCCTCTTCATGTCCGCTTCGGTCGTCGTCAGCAGGGCTTCGGTTTCGCCCAGAATGCGTTCGGCTGCGTCGGCGTCGGCCTTGCGCAGCTCGTTGGACGCCACTTCGACCATCTTCCCGGCCCGGGCGAGCTTCGGATCCGGATCAGCTTCGGGCTCCTTGAGCAAAAGGCCATCACCACGAAGCTGTGCAGCATCGGCCGCGATCGTCCCGATTTTCGAACTCAGCACTTCCGCACGATCGGCCTGAGCCGAGATCCGGCCAGCGCGACCGAGTATCTCGGCCAGCGTCGCGTCGGCCCGGGCGACGATCTCTTTCGCTCCGATCGGGTCAGCCACGATCAGGCCTTTCGCCTCGTCCAGCACCTTCACGACACTGGCCAGGGCGTTCGATTCCGATCCCAGGCGTATTTTGCGTTCGGCAAGGGCTGCGATCGCCTGATCGGCTTTTCTCACCGACTCGTTCGCGGCCGCGAATGCCTTGCGGGCGACTTCGTGCGCCCGCCCCAGATCATCCATCCGGGTGCGGCAAGAGGCGACGAGTTCGTCGACGCCGTCGAAAGCGCCTTCCGTCTCCAGAAGCGCCTTGGCCTGGGTAATCTGTTCCGAATTCATGGAGCTTGCGCTTCGGACAAGCTTGTCCGCCCGCTCCCAGACATCCATCAGGTGCAGCCACTTGTCCCAGAGGCCGTTCAGGTCGGTTTCCACTTCGCGATACACCGCCAGGGTGCGGCCTGTCGATGGCTCGGTGAAGTCCGGGTCGACCTTCATCAGCGTTTCGTGCTCTTTGCGCAGACCGTCCAGCTGATCCATCAGCCCGACAGCCCGGCTGCGATACTGTTCGAACTGGGCCGTCACTTCACGCCGGTATTTCCGCCGAGCCCGCACGGAAAGCCCTGCGATACCAGCCCCGACAGCCCCGATCCCGGCCAGGGCCGCCATCGGCAGCGTACGGTTCACCAGGCGGTAACGTGCGATTTTCGGCGGCAGAAGCTTGCGAACCGATTCGGCCGCGGCGGCCGTTTCGCGATAGGCTTTCGCCAGGGCGATCGGATCGTCCTGCGACAGTTTCGGCAAGTTCACGATGCCCGTTTCGAACGCCTTCACGGCTGAAGAAGCATCGGCCAGCTTGATGCCCCGCTTGCGAGCCTCGACGATCAGGCCCGTCGCCTCATCGAAGGCCTTTGCGGATTCGGCCTTCAGATTCGTCACCTCGGCCTGCGCCTGAGGCAGCGCGCGGGCCTGTATCAGAATGTCCTGCAGCCGCCCTTCGCCTTCATTCACGAGTGCTTGTGCCTGAAACGGATCTCGGGCGATCAAGCCGCGGGATTCTTCGAGCTTCATCCGGGCCTGATCCAGCGCCTCTTCCTGCCTGGTCGTGGCCACGCCGGCTTTGCGGGCCGTGTCGATCGCGGCTGCGATCTCCGTGAACACTTCCATGGATTTTCCCAGCCGAAGATCCAGCTCAGTACGAAGTACAGGAATGCGGCGAACCTGCTCAGCCGCTTCCAGCAGGCCGCGATTTGTCTGCCTTGCCACATCGAGCGATTCCGCCGGATTGTCCGTCAGCCTGGCCGCGGCCGAATCGAGAGAAGCGCCAAGTTCGGCGATGCGGGCATCCAGGGCCGTCATGGCCATGCCTTCGTCATGCCGCGATTTCAGCAGAGTCTGGGTCTCCGCAAGTTCCTTGCGGCTTTCCGTGATCGCGGCCTCTGCTTCCTGCCGTAACTGAAGGGAGCGTGCTGCGATTTCCGACTGACGCAGAGCCTGTTCTTTATCCTTCGCCGCGATCCAGCGGTCAGTCTGCTCCATCAGCACACGCAGAGCTTGCGTAAGATCGCCTTTTTGAGCCAAAGGCGTAAAATAGGGCCGGACCAGTTCGCGGTCGATATACGGATCCCGAAACGCGAATTTCTGCTGAAGTTCCGTTCCTCCGAGAATCACGATCTTGCGGTTTTCGACTCCCAGGACGATCACCACGACACGCTTGATGTCGAACGGCACCCCCCTCTTTCGTGCCTGATCAGGCCAGACGTCGGCCAGCCTGTCCATGAACCGTTTGGTCGAATCGGAGCCGGAGCCTGTGTTCCGTACTGCAACGACGAAATAAGTCTGCCGGCTCGACTGTTCGATCCTGCCGATTTCCCGCTTCAGGCTCTGGGCATCGATCCCTTTCGGATCGCCGACGAGGTACACACGATCGCCCGTGTACTCCGGTACGGATTGCGCGACGACTGGCCCTGTCGCCAGGACCGTCATGCAGAAGCCAAGGACGATCGACGGCAAACGCATGTTCATTGAGAAGTTACGTGCGGAACCTTCGGGATTCATCGGGTCGGGCCTGGGGTTGCAGGATGCCTTGGGTGCTACGGAGCAGTCACTCGAAAAGAGATTCGCCGCATCGCTCGAATCCTTGAGTGGATTCGTAAACATTCTAGCGGTAAGGGAAGCGGGAATGCAGGGATAAACTCGAACCGAACCTGAAATTCCGCCGCCCCTTCGGTCCGAAGACACGCCACTCGCCACCGCCTGAGTCTTGAATCCCGCCGCATCTTCTCCTATGATGTCGAACACGCACCCGTAGCTCAACGGATAGAGTCACTGACTTCGAATCAGAAGGTTGTAGGTTCGAATCCTACCGGGTGCATTTTGGGACGAACAGGTTCGACTCGACGGGATCGGTCTCTTTTTGATGAGGATCGATCCTCGTGATCGTTCCGGTTTTCGTTTGTGATGAGTCGTCCGACCTATTATTCTGCCGGAAACGCGATCGATCTTTCGACGATGCGACAGTTGGACCGGAAAGCCGCGGAGATCGTCCCATGTTCGTGCTCCATTCGATTCGCTCATTGGCCTCTTTTGTCAGGCTGGCCGGAATTTGTCTGCTCGTTGTTCTTGGGTCAGAGACGTGCTTCGCAGGCGAAACTCGTGTCGGCTCGGCAAGCGTCAGCATCACGCCCGATCAACCCGTCGCCCTGTCAGGCCAGATGATGACCCGCGTTTCCAATGGCGTCCGCAGCCCCGTCACCGCGACAGCGCTCGCCCTGGAGTCTCGCGACGGCGAGAAACTTCTGGATCAGGCGCTGCTCGTCTCCTGCGATCTCGTGTCGATTTCGCCTGAGATCCTTGCCGGGGTCAGGGAACGAATCAAATCCGATCTGACGGATTTCGATTCCTCCAAACTGGTCATCAGCGCTACTCACACGCACACGGCGCCGGTGCTTGAGGAAGGCAAATACGAGATCCCCAAAGACGGCGTAATGCAACCTGCGGAATATTCGAAATTTCTGATCGAACGCGTTGCGGAAGCCTGCAAGCGGGCGTGGACGAACCGCAGGCCCGGCAAGGTCGGCTGGGGCCTGGGTCACGCGGTGGTCGCCCAGAACCGCAGGTCGATTTATGCGGATGGCCGGGCCGTGATGTACGGGCCGACCGATCGGGCCGATTTTCGTGGTATCGAAGGGCCTGAGGATCAGGGAGTCGAAGTGCTCTGCTTCTGGGACATGGCCGGCAAGTTGACGGCCACGGCCGTGAATATCGCATGCCCTGCTCAGGAAGTCGAAGGAAACATGACCGTCGACGCCGACATCTGGCATGAAGTTCGCGAATCACTGCGGGCGAAGCACGGAAAGGAATTGAACGTCATCGCCTGGACCGGTGCCGCGGGCGACCAGTCGCCGCACCTGATGTATCGCAAAAAGGCCGAGGAACGGATGCGCACGCTGCGCAAGCTGAATCGGCTCGAGGAGCTGGCACGTCGCATCGTGAATGGCTGGCAAGAAGCATATGAAGGAGCCGTGCAGGAGCAATTCGAAGGTGTGCCGCTGGTGCACCGCGTGGCGAATCTGGAACTGCCGATGAGGCTCGTGACCGACGCCGAGGCCGCCGAAACGCGGGCCACGATCGCCAAACTGTCTGGCGACCCGAAAAACCGGCGGATCGTAGCCTGGCATCAGGACGTTCTGGACCGTTACGAGCGTCAGAAAAGCGGCACTCTGGAGCCGTTCCGCATGGAGCTGCACGTGATCCGCATCGGCGACGTGGTCGTGGCGACCAATCCGTTCGAGCTTTACACGCAATATGGAATTCAAATGAAATCCCGCAGCCCGGCACTGCAGACATTCCTCGTGCAGCTCGCAGGTCATGGCACCTATTTACCGACGGAGGCAGCGGTTCACGGCGGTGGATACAGTGCGATCGTGGCGAGCAGCGCGGTCGGCCCGGAAGGCGGGCAAATTCTATGCGACGAAACGGTGAAGCTGATCGAGTCGCTGTGGGCGAAGAAATGAAAACCGCTCATTGCAAAGCGTAGATTATTGCAGTATCGGCCCCGCAAGCGAATGAACGAATCGCCCACTTCGAATCCGAGCGATAAAGATGCTGTCGGCAACGATATATCACGCTTTTCCGCATCGAACGATCGGAAACCCGCTCTGCTGATCAGTTCTTGCATCAGCCTTTCGGCGATGCTGATCAGCGCAGCACTGGTGCGAAATATTATCGATCTGGATCTTTTTCATGAAATCGCCTTGATTCGCGAGATTCGCAATACGGGCGAATTTCCGTATCAAGACCATTTCTCGTACGTCCCCACCGTTTCTCCAGTCGTACATCACGAATGGGGAACCGGCTTCGTGCTTTATTTGACGAGTGTCGCCAGTGGCTGGGGCAGCAGTGGCCTGCTTATGCTGAAGTTGGCGATCTTGAGCGGTATTGCAGCAGCCGTTTCGGCGACCGCCCGTTGCCGGGAAGCCTTCGCTTCCGCCTTTTGCTTTTGTTCGGTTCCGGCGATCTTTCTCTTCGAAATCGGCATTTCCAACGTTCGCGCACAAATGTTCACACTGTTTTTCGCAAGCCTCCTGATGATCTGTCTGGCACTCGACGAAAAGGGGCGAAAATCCTGGGTGCCTGCATTTCTGTCTATCTTTCTTGTTTGGGTAAACATGCACGCCGGTTGCATCGTTGGCCTTGGAATCTTGATTCTTTACACTTTCGAAACGACAATCCGCAAGTATCTTACGAGTCGTTCCTTTTACGACACCTGGTGGCAGACATGGCATCTTTTCGCGTGTATCGTTCTGATGTCGCTCATGCTGCTGGCGACTCCCTACGGAATCGACTATCCGGAATATCTCTGGCATGCGGTTCGGATGCCCCGCCCGGAGATCACCGAGTGGGCGCCTCTCTGGAAACTTCGAACACGAGGTTATCTGGCATTTTTCATCGGTGCGGCGATAACGGCCGGTTACGCCGCCTTCGCCTCCCGAACGCATAAACCAAGAGGGATCGCTCTGATATTAGTGACCGGAATTCTGGCTCTCCGTCATCAACGTCATTTGCCGATCTTTTCGGTCGTGTGGATTTCCCTGGTTCCCGCCTGGCTGAAAAACACCTGGCTTGGCGACGAGATCGAAAACATGTGGCGCAATCGATCGACCATTTTGACACTGTTCTGGACGATCCTTGCCATATTTTATCTGGGCTTTTCGATTTCGAAATCAGACATATTTCCAAGTCTTCCAACTGTGATCGAGAAAGATACTCATCAAGTCCCGATCTATCCGGTCGGCGCCGTGAAGTACCTGCGGGAGACAGGATTTCGTGGAAATCTCATGGTTTCGTTCACTTCAGGAGCATTCGTTTCGTGGAATCTCTTCCCTGATGTGCTTGTGAGCCTGGACAGTCGTTATGAAGTGGCATATCCGGCAGGCATGCTCGAAGAAAATCTCAAATTCTATCGGGCACTACCGGGCTGGGAAAACGTCCTGAAGAGATATCCCACTCAAGCCGTACTATTGTCGAAATCGAGCGAACTCAAACCGAAAATGCTCGAAGAAGCAGTGGATTTTCGGAACCGGCCAGGCTGGACCCCAGTCTACGAAGACGACTCATTCTTCATTCTGATGCCGGTCGAAGATGCTGTCATGTATCCGATCGTCAATCGCGTCGGTATTCCGAGCGAAGGTCACTTTCCATGATCGTGAGTTCTGCCCGGGTTGAAATCGGGAAAACTCGACGATCGTTGTCCGATTCGAGACGATTCCGATTTTTTCGGAAGTGTCGCCCCTTCGAAAATCGTAAAATCAGTCGAACTTCGATCAAGTATCACGTCAGGGTGTTACTTGACCAGCGCAATCTGGATCGAACCGAACTTGGATTTTCGGCCGATAATGGTCCGCATCGAGGAATCATGGAAATGGAATCGCGAGCACGAACGCACACCCGGATACTGGCTTCATTGTCTTTGATCTGGGCATTCGCCTCGGTTGGCCGTGCGGATGATACCACTTATCTCATCACCAACGCCCGCATCGTCACTGTTGACGCCGACTTCACGGTCACCGACGCCATGGCCATCCGCGGCGACCGGATCATCGCTCTGGGCGAAGCCGCGAAAATGCTCGATCGACCGGGCTCCGAAATCAAGCGGCTGGACATGCGGGGCCGAACGATACTGCCTGGCCTGATGGATTCGCACGCGCACCCCGTCGGTGCTGCGACGCATGAACATGACCACGAAATCCCCGCGATCGGCGACATCGCACAGTTGCTCGATTACATACGCAGCCGCGTAGCGGCTCAGCCGGAAGGCAGTCTGATCGCAGTGCGGCAGGTGTTCGTCACGCGGCTGAAAGAGCAGAGGTATCCCACGCGAGCCGAGCTGGACTCGGTCGCCCCGCGGCACCCCGTTTCGTTCAGCACCGGGCCGGACACGATGCTCAACACAGCCGCACTCAAATCCGCCGGGATCGACCGGAATTACCGGCATCCCGCCGGAATGACAGGCTTCGTGGAATTCGACGCCGCCGGCGAACCGACAGGCATGGTGCGAGCCTTCACGCCGAAGATCGAGGCGAAGGAACTGACCAAATCGCCGACTCAGGCCGAAACGCTGGAACATGTCAAATCGCTCTTTGCGGATTACAACAAAGTCGGCTTCACGACGATCGCCGACCGGGGCGCGAGTCCTTCTTCCGTCGACGTATACGACGCTCTGCGAAAGTCGGACGAGCTGACGGTACGGTTGCGGGTTTCGCACACTTTTCCTTCGGACGCGCCCTGGGAAGTCACCGAAAAGGCGATCGACGGGATCATCGCCCATCCGTTGCGAAAGCCTGATCTTCAGCTGCAGATCATCGGCACCAAGATCTGGCTGGATGGCGGCATGCTCACCGGCAGTGCCCTGATGATCGACCCGTGGGGCGAAAGCGAAATTTACGGCATTCGCGACAAGACGTATCGGGGCGTGCAGCGCACGCCCAGCCGATATCTCGAAGCCATGATCCGCAAAGTCGCCGACGCCGGGCTCCAGTTCACGGCCCACAGCGTGGGCGACGGTGCCGTCAAGCTGCTTGTGGATTCGTACGCGAAGCTCGACCAGGAGAAACCGATCGCGGCCACCCGGCCGTGTGTCACGCACTGTAACTTCATGGCCCCGGAGAGTATCGCCAAAGCGGCGAAACATGGTGTCGTGATCGACCTTCAGCCGATCTGGTTCTGGCTTGACGGCCGCACGCTGCTGAAACAGTTCGGCGACGAACGGATGAGCCGGTTCCAGCCCCTGCGATCGATGATCGACGCGGGCCTGAAAGTCGGGGGCGGCAGCGATCATATGCAGAAGATCGGAAGCCTTCGATCCGTGAATCCGTACGACCCATGGCTGGCGATGTGGATCGCCGAATCGCGCCGGTGCCGCGACCTCGACCGGCCGCTTCACCCGGAACAGGGCTTAACCCGCAAGGAAGTCATCCGGATGTATACGATCGAAAACGCCTGGGTGCTGTTTCTGGAAAAGGACGCGGGGTCCCTTGAAGTCGGCAAGCTGGCTGACTTTATCGTAACGGACCGGGAAGTCGACCGATGCTCCGTCGACGATCTGCGCGAAACGCGCGTGCTGGAAACCTGGCTGGGAGGAAAGCGGCTCAGGTAAGAGATCGAAACGAGTTGCCCCGCAAGTCTCGCCAGACCGAAAGAAATACCGGCAACCATATTGAATACAGAAACTTACGACATTCGCTCAAGTTTCATCGATCGATTCGCCGAGATCGGCTTGACGACTCGAGCGACTTGAGCGATGATCCGGAGCCATCGGGTGACTGGGCTCAGGAAGAGTCTGTCGCCCTGAATACAAGGATCGGTTACGGGAGTGCCTGGTCAAGGATGACCGGGTGGTGATGAAGAGCGATGCAGGGAACGTAAGCCCCCTGCCCGCTTGCACATCACAGTGCTCGAAAGGACAAGGATGTCATGCGGGTGTCTCGCCGAATACTGGTCATCATCAGCTGCCTCTCGTTATCCGCCGTACCGATAAAAGGCGCGGAAACGCAGAAGACGAGTCAATTACTGAGCCACGCCAGGGAACGCATGGCAGACGGGTCGCTCGACGAGGCGATCCAGATGATGGAATCCGCGCTGGAGACCGCGCCCGCTGAGGATTGCAAGGCGATCGTCGAACAGCTCCGGAAGACGTATCAGGTCGCGATTCATCAGTCGCGTCAGGCAGGCCATCATGACATTGCCGATCAATACGCCCAGAATCTCAAGCTGATCGACTCAGTCGCGGGTACTGGCGAACCAGCCGAGCCGCCGACCACCACGATCGACGCCACGAATCGGGCGATCGGCTCGTCGCCCGAAGTTACGGCAGGTATCGCCGTGCCCAAGGCCGCTGGCAAGTCGGATCTGGCGGAACCGCAGGCCTTGCCCGAACCGGGTGAAGTGCCGCCAATCGCCACCGAAGAGCCCCGGCGGCCTCTGGCTTCCGCTCCGGCGTCAACCGTTTCGAAACTGCCGGAACCACAGGCGAGCGCCAATGAGCCGGCTTCCAAAGTGCGGCAGTTCGATATCGCCGAAGCGGACGACGCCTTTCGGGCCCGCAAATACGCCGACGCCGGCCACGTTTATCAGCAACTCCTCGACTCCGGTTCGTTACCCGACTCCCGGCGCGGGCATCTGGCCTATTGCCGGGCCGCGGCGCTGGTGGAACGCATCAACAAAGGCCCTGCCGACGCCGCCGAATGGAACGCGATCCGCCAGGAAATCGACGCCATTCAGCAAATTCAGCCCGATTTCTGGTTCGCCGAATATCTCGGCGACCTTGTGCGTGAACGGATGAGCCGGACGGCAGGCACCGGGGCGAAACCCAGCCATGAAGTCGCATCGGCCGGTATCATGGAACGTACGGCGAATCAGATCCGCTCCATGAACCCGCTGCGCAAAGTCTCCCGTTGATCGCACCGTTCAACGCCCCCGGCGGGCTGTCGTTGTGCCTTCAGCCGGGGCTTCTTCGAACCGGTGCACGATCACTTCCGGCGGAGTCTCCGGTCCAGGCACAAAAGGCCGCCCGGTATTCAGATCGAATGCCCGGGTAAGGCGTTTGAGGAATGGCCCTGCGGGAGTCTTCGGAGAGCCGTCCTTGTTCGTGGCGGCCGGATCGAAGACGGCGCTTAAAATCAGTTTGTCCATAGCTCGCGTGGCAGCGACATAGAGCAGATTATCGATTTCGCGATCTTCGTCGTCCCTGACGGCCAGTGTCGCGAGTGCCATCGCGGGATGGTCCGCACCATCGGGCGACTCGTCTGGCGTACGTGAGCGAGTGATCAGGCCAAGTTTCGGGTGGATCAGATACGGGCCTGTTCGCTGGGGCGAGGGGCTGTTCAGGCCAGGCATGATCACGACCGGAAACTCCAGCCCCTTCGCCGCATGAATGGTCAGAAACCGGATTCGATCCGCAGGTGCGTCGACGACGGCTTCGTCGAATCGCGACGTCGAATCGAGATCGGAAAGCCACTGGCGGATCATGGCCGGCCAGCCGAAATCAGGGTCGCGGTCGAATGACCTGGCATCGTCCACCAGCGTTTCGAGATTCGCCAGTGCACGTTCCGGCTCATCAGCCGTCGCCCGAGCGATCGCTTCGAAGCCCGTTCGCTCGATCGCCAGCCTCACCACCCGACTCGGCGGCAACTGCGCCTTCAACCGATGCAATTCTTCGAGGATTTTCCGGGCCCTTTCGAGCATCGCCCGGTCGGTTGCCGATATCCCTTCGAACCCGGCGGAGGGCTCGCCCCAGAATCGGTCGGCGAGCGATTGCCCCGGGCGGAACGATTCCCCCGCCAGCATGAAGAGCGTTTCGTCCGTCACGGCGAACATCGGACCTCGCAGGCACGCGGCCAGCCGAAGATCGTCCATCCGATATTCGGCCACTGCGAGCAGGTTCACGAGATCCCGCACTTCCTGGCGCCGGAAGAAACCGCCGACGGAGTCCTGATGGACCTGGAAACCTTCACGCATCAGGGCCTGTTCATAGATCCGCCAGTGGCTGCGGCTGCGGCTGAGCAGGACGATATCGCCCGGCCGGGCGTTCGTCACCTCGCCGTCGCGGCGGCGTGCCCCGACCGGTATCCCGGCGTCGACAAGTCGGCGCAGATGCGCGGCCAGGTTCGCGGCCTCGGCCCGATGAGTTTCTGACCCGAGAAGGTCGGCATCGGCTTGAGCGCCCGGTGCCCCGCCACCGTCGGCGGGAACGGTCCAGAGCATGTCGACGGCTGCGGGGCGTTCCGCCAGTGCGGCCTGAGTGCACAGACCACTGGCCAGCGATGGATCGTCCGGCAAGTCGGGATACATCGACCGAGCCAGAATGTTCACGAATTCGACGATCGCTTTTCGACTGCGATAATTGCTTGCGAGGCTCAAATGGCCTTCGGGCGGGATCACGTCACGCAGTTCCAGCAAGGCTTCAGGATCCGAACCCCGAAACCGGTAGATCGCCTGTTTGACGTCGCCGACCACGAACAAAGCCCCATGGCCGAACGACGGCCCGGCCAGCGCCTGCAGAACCACCGATTGCAGGCGGTCCGTATCCTGAAACTCGTCCACGAGAAAATGTTCGAATATCGGCCCGGTGCGGCCCCGCGGCGTCACGCCCTGAGCCGAGAGTTCACGCACTTTCACGACCAGATCGTCGAAGTCGACGGCGCGTCGCCGACGCTTCATTTCCTCGTAAAGCCCTCGGGCCGTCTCCACCATGCGGGCCAGGACGATCGTTTCGGCCGCGGCCTGTTCGAGCAGCTTCAGGTCGCCCTGCATCAGATCGAAAGCGGTGTTCTCTTTGAGCGTTTTCAGATCATCCAGAAGTTCGTTCAGCCCGGGGCGTTTCGGATATGGCCCGGGCAGTGCCCGAACGGCAGCTGACAAAGCGCCGTAGCGATCGTCTTCGATCCGCGTCAGTGCCTCGGCCGCGGCCTGGGATTTGCCGATCCAGGTGGAGGTAAGACCTGTCGCAGGAAATGCCACGATCTCCTGAAGAAGTGCCTCCAGCCGATCCGCCAGCGGGTCGACACGGGCGTACCAGCCGCTCAGCCAGCGCTCGCAGAAGGCCGATTCGTCCGCCTGGGCGATTTCGGAGACGAGCGTCTGATGATCCCCCAGGCCAAGCAGGGCGACAAGCTGATCGACGACGCCGTCCAGCCGGTGTCGTGCGGCATAGGCGATCAGCACGGGGTCTTGAGTCGTCAGCCGTTCGCGGACGGCGTCGCGGGCGGCCTCACGCTTCAATCCCGCGGCGATTCGCTCGTCGAGCAGTCGCACGTCGGGATCCAGCTCAAGCATGTCGGCGAATTCCCGCACCATTCGTTCATAGAACGAGTGGTAGGTCGAAATCGTCATGCCGTCCACGGCGAAACTTACGAGTTGCCAGTATCGGGCCGCCTCGGCGGATCGTTCCGAATCCGCAGCGAGCGCGGCATGCTTTTCGGCCTCTCGTTCGCAAGCGGACCGAATCCGGTGCCGAAGCTCGGCGGCAGCCTTATTCGTGAATGTCAGAACACCGATTCGCCCCACCTGAACACGGCATTCCGGCGAAGCGAGCAACTCGGGGGCATCGCGCTTACCCAGCAGGTGCATGAACCGGGCCGTGATCGTGCCTGTCTTGCCGCAGCCGGCACCTGCGGTAAGAAGTACGGAGACTCCGGCGGCTTCCACAGCCCGGCGTTGTTCGGGATCGAGCGGGAATTCCATCAGCGGGCTCCGGATTCATCAGAGCAAAAAGGGGTCAAGAAAAAAGGGGTCAGACCCCTTTTTCGGTCCCGAGTCATGATTCGACCGCAATAAAGGGGTCTGACCCCTTTTCCGGGGTCCGCTTGCGTGCACGCCGTTCGCGAATGCGGCACAATTCGGCCAGGTCGCAGCGGTCTTCGCATCCGAATACACGCGGCCGCACCGGGAATCGCCCGGCTCGCAGGTCGGCCACCAGCGTCCTCAGAAAAGGCTCGAGTTCGATCCGCAGAATTTCGATATCGAGCGGAGCACCGGGCGAAACCCATTCACGGATGGACCGATAACCGCCGGTCGCCCCCTTCAGATACCAGAAGCCGAGATCTTCCACGTGGTACTCGACGGCTCCGAAACGGCTCTGGTGCACCATCATCGCGTAAATCGGCAGTTGAAGATGAAGCCGGGCCTTCACGTCGTTTTCGGTAATCTGCGACCCGGTTTTGTAATCGATCAGCCGAACGCCCCGCACATCGCCGCGCGGCACGCCGTCGATCCGGTCGATACGTCCGCCGATCCGGAAACGCACTCCGCCTGCGTCCGCATCGATCGTGAGTCGCTCGAGCCCGCCCCGGTCCGAGCCTGACCGAAGCTCGCACTGCAATACTTCGAAATCACCATCGAAGAGGGTCGCCGCGTTCGACTTTCCTCTGGCCCGGGCCGAAGGCGGTTCGAGATCGCGCCGGATCTGACGCGAATAGGCTGAAAGTTTCGTCACGATGCGCAGATTCTGCACTTCCCAGCGGGCCCGGCCCAGATCCGACGAAGCCAGCCGGGGCGGGCATGGATGACGCTGCGCCACAAGCTGTTCGAGCTTCGCGTGGATCGCATCGTCGCTCAATGCGACGATCCCTGCGACCGGCATCGACCGATGGAGGTCTTCCAGCACGGCGTGGATCGCCTCACCTTCGGCCCTGTAATCGGTGGCCAGGTCGTCGTCGATCTCCTCACCCCCAAGCCCGAGCACGTAATTTCCGAAGAACCGGAACGGGCAGAGCGAGAAGGCCTCCAGAGAGGATGCGCTGAAAGTGAAATCAGGCCCGAACCGGTTCGCCAGAGCGTTCGAAGCCAGCGGACTCATGAGTTCGCCGTCAAACGGACCGCCCCGGCTACGTATTCTCAGCGAAGCGGCTTCGACGGCATGCAGAATTTCCGGATCCGGCTCGAACTCGGCCGGAATCCGAGCCACGGGCTTGATGGATTCCCATGGCACCTGGCGGAGAAACCCGCACGGCTCGGTCTCGATCCCCTGCTCGTTGCGGCTGTGCCAGCTGATCCAGAGCGTCTCCGAAGCCGCGCCGACCGCTTCGCGGAAACGCCGCATCTGGCTGGCGTAAAGGGCCTGCAGATCGAC
The DNA here is from genome assembly GCA_016125085.1 of bacterium. GTDB lineage: Bacteria > Planctomycetota > Planctomycetia > Isosphaerales > Isosphaeraceae > QWQI01. Next base: position 45,038 of record WGMM01000028.1, on the reverse strand, counting down.
TTCGTCGGATCGCATCAGGGCGTCTCGAATCTTCGCCCGGCTCGGGTAATGGCCTTCCGTCATACCCGCCAGCACGAGATGCCGGACGGGCAAAGCCGCGTCTGACTCCCCGACGCCGATTTTGACAGCCGCCGATTCGCTGCCGGCGGGCGTCAGGAAACGCGACTCGGCCCGGAGCTGGGCTTCACGCAGGAAGTCCGTCCATGACCACGGCGACCGGTCGCCCGAAAGCGCCGCTCCGACACCGTTTTCCAGGCACTCCAGCAAGTTCCGAACGGCTGTCTCAGCCAGAAAATTCTCGTCGAACAGCGCCTGCAGATAACTCACCAATTCACTGACCCGCGATTCCCAGTCGCCTTCCTGTGCCGGTGCGGCCAGAGCCGTCTCCAGATTCGTCAAAGCCTCGACGGCCATCAGGGCGTGGCCGAAATCGGCCTGGGTATCGCGTCGGCGGGCGGCGTCTTCGTCAAGCCGGACGAGCAGCATCCGGCGAATCAACTCGATCCCGTTGACGTTACCCAGCCGTTCGATCGCCAGGGCCATCCTGGCAATATCCAGCTCGGTCACTTCGACGGCGAATGCCTCTTTCCGAAAACTGGGGTGCCGCAGCACGTCCGCCAGGGCCTCCGTGGGCCAGTCCGCCGCGATCGCCTCGGCCATATCCAGAACGGTGCGAACCTGCGGGCTATCGATCACCCGCGACATCGGCGGGACCACGGTCACTCCGGCCCGTTCGAGACTTTCTCGCAAATGATCGACGAACGTGCCCTGAAGCGGTGTGCGAATCTCGATCTCGCCCGGCGGAATGCCGCCTTCGATCAAGCCGCTCACATGTTCCGTAATCAGCGCGATCTCGGCCTGATCATCCCGCGTCTTCACGAACCGCAGACGCTTCGTATCTATAAGAGCTTCGCGCGCGGGCTTCTCATTGGTATCGCAAAACCAGCATTCCGGAACGTCCTGCGCCGGTTCGATCGGCTGGAGCCCTGCTCCCACGGCCATCCACCCTTCGGCCAGATTCTGCACGCGGGCCGGGTCGTCGTCGGGCCAGACGTGTGCCCCAAGATGAACTTCCGGAAACCGGTCGAACAGCAGCATCGAAATCGCACGCTCGAACTTGAGATCGTCTTCCAGAAGCCGGTCTGCCGCGGGGATGACTAGCGCATACCTGCTGCCGAACCGGTCGCTCAGTTTTTCGTGCCAGCGGTCGATCGCGCCCTGTAGCCTCGGCGCTTGCGATTCGGCCAGAAAACGCAGAAAAAGCCCCGGTACGTCGATTCCTCCAGCGGCTGCCAGGTATTCACGATAAACAGCCCGCAGCGTTTCCAGCGAAATGTCCGCGAACCAGGGCAGAGCCTCCGGGTCGGCATAATCCTGAGCCGCCGTGCGCTTGAGCCGGTCCGAAAGCCGTCTCACCATGCCCGGCCGCCGAAGCACGCCCTGATATTCGGCAATCGACGAGCACCGCTCGTCCCTCAGCGCCGCCCGGATCACTTCGTCGATCTGAGCACGTTCGAACAGGGTTCCCACAGAAATCCCGGCCTCACGCAGCAGCTTCAGGCACAATCTTTGCAGGCTTACAACCTCATCACCCTGCCTTCGCCCCTGCGGATCGCCAGGTTGAAGCACGACGAGCCCGAGATCGCTCGAAAGGTCCGCCCAGTGGCGTTCGAGCGTGGCGGGCGTGGCGAGCCAGAGCTGAATCATCGCGAACCCCGAACGGAATCAGCCTCGTGCGAATGCCCAGGCCAGGACGACGGCACCAAGAGCGAACAAGTAATACGAGAAATACTGAAGCTTGCGGGCTTTCACCAGTCGCACGAGCCAGAGAATGGCCCCATAGCCCACGATGCCCGAAACGACAGACCCGACAAGCCCGATGGCGATGATTTTCATATCCGGCGAATCGGTCTCGGCCAGATCTTTCGCTTCCATGACCACCGCGCCCAGGATCGCCGGGATCGACATCCAGAGCGAGAAAATCGCGGCCCAGGAACGGTCCAGCCCCCGCGCCAGCGCCGCCGACACCGTCATTCCGCTGCGACTGACACCCGGCAGGGGCGCGATCGATTGCGCCAGGCCGATCAGAAAGGCATCCGTCAAAGTCATCGTGCCGAGCGTCTTATCGCCGCCTTCCCGCTTCTGCGACCACCGCAGCACGATCGCCGTGAACCAGAATCCGAGTGCAGCGGCCGTCAGGGAATCATGTGCCTGCTCGAAGATCTTCTTCACCGCCAGGCCGACGACTCCTGTCGGGATCGTCGCAACGACAGCCAGCAGCGCCACCCGAGTGAAAGCCTGAAAAGTTTGAGGCACATAGCTCGCCGCGATCGGCCCGCTCAGCGCCGCCGGTTCCTGATTCTGGTCCCCTCGCCGGAACGAAAGCAGCGGCCGGAACCAGTCGCGATAGTAAACCAGTACCGCGACGAGCGTCCCAAGGTGGAGAATCACGTCCAGCAGCAGCTTGTCCGACCCTGGGCGACGCTCCCCCCGAAGCAGGTCGAACATCGCTTGCCCCAGCGCAAGGTGCCCATCGCTCGAAACCGGCAAAAACTCCGTAAGCCCCTGAATCAGCCCAAGAACTACAGCTTCCGCCCAGTCGACAATTCCGAAGTTCACCCGCGGGCCCCTTTCTCAGACGTTCTCGAAAAGGGTCCGGGCTCGCGCCAGATAGGCCCCGCCGCTGTAAATCGTCAAACCGACGGCCGTCCAGACCAGCACGTCGCGTAGTGTCGCCAGGGTCGGCACAGCCTCGGCCCCGCCCTCGCGGAAAACCCAGAGTACGGCCACGATCGCGAAACACTGGAACGCCATCTTCAACTTGCCGGCCATCTTGGCCCCGAAACCGACCGAGGCCGATTCCAGATGGCTCCTCAGGGCCTGAATGATCAGTTCCCTCGCCAGGATCACGCTGACCATCCATGGCCGCACACCACTGCCCGGCAGAGCGGCCAGGTGGATGAGCACGGCGATGACGACGATCTTGTCCACCAGCGGATCGAGCTGCCGCCCCAGCACCGTGGCCTGATTGAACTTGCGTGCGATCCAGCCATCGAACCAGTCGGTCAGGGCCGCGATCACGAACAGAACGATCGCCGCGTCCCAATGGGCTGTGTCGATCGCCCAGAGAATTACGGCCGTGAAGGCCAGCCGCCCCAGGCTCAAAATGTTCGGGATCGTCCAGAGAGGCTCACGGGCCTGAGTTCCGGGCTTCGGTTCGGTCATCGGAATTCGTTTCAGTTTCGGTATCGCTGCGGGGTCAACCCAGAATCGGCAGACGCGGCTTGTCCGGCCCGCCCGGGCCGCTCGATTTGCGGGGCTTGCGCGGGGCACGTTCAGGCCGGTCGGGCTCAGCCAGGGCCGTAGCGATCATGTCGTAGCCTTCCGTCGCCTCGATCCGGCACGGCACGAGATCGCCGGGCACCAGGTTCCTGCCCTTCACCAGCACCACGCCGTCGACATCCGGCGCATCGGCGAAACCGCGGCCGATCCAGGCTTTGGCTCGCCCCCTGCCGCCCGGCGCGGGCGAATCGATGATCACGTCCATATCCTGACCGATGAAACGGGCATTGATCGCCTCGGCGATCGGCCGCTGAATGCTCATCAGCTTCTCCTGACGCGCGAGCTTGACCTCTTCGGCGATGCGGCCCGGCAGCTTGAAGGCCGGCGTCCCTGGCTCGTCGGAGTAGACGAACACGCCCATCCGTTCGAACTTTTTGGCTTCGACGAAATCCGCCAGAGTGGCGAATTCGTCGTCCGTCTCGCCCGGGAAGCCGACGATGAACGTCGTCCGCAGAATCAGGTTCGGTATCGTCGTGCGCAGCCGGTCAATGATCGATTCCGTCTGTGCACGAGTGTGCCGCCGGTTCATCCGCCGCAGGACCCGGTCATCGATATGCTGAAGCGGCATATCGAGATAGGGCAGAATCTTCTTCGCAGAGCCGAGCGTTTCGTACAGCTCGTCCGTGAAGAACTGCGGGTAACAGTAAAGAATGCGGATCCAGGCCAGCCCTTCCACTTCCGTTTCCAGCCGCTGCAGCAGTTCCGCCAGTCTCGGCCGGCCATAAAGGTCCATGCCGTAGTAGGTCATGTCCTGCGCGACGAGGATCAGCTCTTTCACGCCGTCGGCGACCAGTTCCTGAGCCTCGCGCACCACTTCGTCCATCGGCTTGGTGACGTGCTTGCCCCGCATGCCCGGAATCGCGCAGAAGGTGCACAGCCTGTCGCAGCCTTCGGACACTTTCAGATACGCCATGTGCCGGGGCGTGATCCGCAGCCGCGCGGTGTCGTCCTGAGCCCGGATCGGTGCCGGGTTGAAGATCGTGCGCTGCTCGACGAGCCCGCCGACGATCCGCCCGGCAGCCTGGCTGATCTCCTCACGCCCGAACACGCCCACCACCTGGTCAATACCCGGCTCTTCGACCAGCAGATTGTCCTTGAACCGCTCGGCCAGGCAACCCGCCACGATCACGCCTTTCAGGTCGCCGGCGTTCTTGCGGTCGACCATCTCGCGGATCACGGACATCGATTCCTGCCGGGCGACGTCGATGAAGCCGCAAGTGTTGACGATCACCAGATCCGGCGACTCGGTCTCGGGAACCAGCACGTAACCATCTTGCGCCAACAGGCCGAGCATGCGCTCGGAATCGACCAGATTCTTGGCACAGCCAAGACTTACGAACGAAAAGGTCGCCTTGATGTCGGTCGATTCGTCACTCATCCGAAGCCCTTCAGGTTTCTCTGGCAGCTCGTTCACGGCATGCAGATTTCAATTGAAGGACATTATAGCGTCGAACCTGGTGACAGGGAATTCCGCGACCGCCGAATCCGAGTCTCCCGGTCGTCGAACAGGAGAGTCCGGCCCCGAAAGCGAAAACATGCCGGATGCGTCTGCGACTGAATCGAATCACATGCCGGAAAAGCCAGTCTCGGACCGGCAATTACGATGTCCCCGCATCGAAGCCCGAGCCTCCCGCTTATCTGCGTGAAATTCCCCGTCAAGAAAAAACTCTGGGAAATTCCTCGCCCGCTTGTTATATTGTCCGTTTCGACACGGTCACGGGCAAGAACGCCCGTCGGTCCGCTATGCATATCGATCCGGATGGGGCAAGCCTGGGACATGGTTGAACAATTCACGAGCGACGTTCGTACCCTTTTGGACCGTAATCCCTTCGATCACAACACGGTCGCGGACCTCAAGGAAGCCTTGTCGCGCGACCCATCCCGTTACGCCACCCTGCGTGACGCGATCGCCAACATCCGCGAACGCAGCAAGGGCAAGCTCGACGACGACTCCCTGCAGCGTCTGGGCGTCGCCCACGTCCTCATGGGCCAACATAGCCAGGCTCTCGAATCGCTGAACCAGGTCGTCGACCGCAAGTCGGGCCTGGTGAACTACTTCCGCGGCATCGCCCTGGAAAATCAGCAACGATGGAAAGAGGCCATCGAAGCCTTCGAAAGCTCGGCCGCGGCCGAATTCGACGTCCGCAACTCACGCCTTCACAAGGCCGGCTGCTATCGCCGCATCGGCGAAATCGAGAAGGCCAAAGCCATTCTGGACGAAATGACAGGCCTGGAAACGGCTGAATATTTCTATCAGAAGGGCAGCATGATGGCCCTTGGCGGCGATCTCAAGGGTGCCGCCGAAGAACTCGAAAAATCGGTCGCCCTCGACCGCTTTCACACCGGTGCCCTGTTCGAACTGGCCTACATCAATGACCTGTTCGGCAACGACGACAAGGCCATGGAGTACTACAAGCAGTGCATCCAGCGCCCGCCCGTGCCGGTCTCGGCCCTGATCAATCTCGGCATTCTCTACGAAGACGAGAAGAAATTCCGCGAAGCCGAGAAGTGCTACCGCCAGGTTCTTGCCGTGCTGCCCAGCCACCAGCGGGCCCGCCTGTTCCTGCGTGACTGTCAGGCCAGCCTGAACGAGATCATCGACGACGGTGCCGAACGGGACATCCAGGCGACGATCGCCGTCTACGGCACCCCGGTGACCGACTTCGAGCTCTCCGTCCGCAGCCGCAACTGCCTGCGGAAGATGAACATCCGCACGCTCGGCGACCTCACGCGGATCACCGAACACGCCCTGCTTTCGTCCAAGAATTTCGGCGAGACTTCGCTCAACGAAATCAAGGAAATGATGCAGACGAAGAAGTTGCGGCTCGGTATGGCTCTCGAGGCCCCGCGCCAGACTTCCGAACGTCACGTGGAACCGATGGAAGAAGTTTCGCCGGAACTCAAGGCCCTGATGAGCCAGCCGCTGAGCGTGCTGAACCTCTCCGTCCGGGCCCGCAAGTGCATGTCGAAGCTGAACATCGGCACGCTCGGCGAGCTTGTCTCGTTCACCGGCGACAAGCTCATGGAATGCAAGAACTTCGGCGTCACCTCGCTGAACGAGGTCCGGGAAAAGCTCACCGGGCTCGGCCTGAAGCTCCGCAACGACTGACCCCCTCAGTCGATGTCGGCCCTTCGACTGGAAATCCGTGCCGCCGACCCCTCTTGTTCGGCACGCACGGGCCTGATTCACCTGCCCCACGGAACGGTCCGCACACCGGCTTTCATGCCGGTGGGGACCCAGGGTTCCGTCAAAGGCATTCTGGCACAGCAGGTCCGTGAAACCGGCGCGGACATGATCCTGGCCAACACCTATCACCTGGCGATCCGCCCGGGTGATGAGACCGTCGCCAAGCTCGGCGGCCTGCATGCCTTCATGTCGTGGCCAGGCCCGATCCTGACCGACTCCGGCGGCTTTCAGGTCTTCAGCCTGGCCGATCGCTGCAAGATGACCGAAAAGGGCGTCGTTTTTTCGTCGCACCTGGACGGCCGCAAGTTCGAACTCACGCCCGAATCGGCCATGCACATCCAGGAAAACCTGGGTGCCGACGTAGCCATGTGCCTGGATCATTGCCCGAAACTGCCGGCCGAGAAGGAAGAGATCGATGCGGCAGTCAGGCGCACCGTGCGCTGGGCCCGCCGCTGTCGTGAAGCTCACACGAAACCCGATCAGGCCCTGTTCGCGATCACCCAGGGCGGCCCGCACCGCGACCTTCGCGAACGCTGCGCCGAAGAGCTTGTGGCCATGGACTTTCCGGGATACGCCGTAGGCGGCGTCAGCGTCGGCGAAGACCGCGAGGCCGTGCACGAGGCCCTTCGAGTTTCGACGCCGAAGCTGCCCTGGGACAAGCCCCGCTACCTGATGGGCGTGGGCCGGCCGGAGGACATCCTCGTCGCCGTGGAGCACGGCATCGACATGTTCGACTGTGTCTGGCCGACTCGCAACGGCCGCAACGCCTCGTGCATGACGTTCGAAGGCACGGTTCGGCTTCGTAACGCTGCCCACAAGGAAGACACGCGGCCCCTGGAAGAAGGCTGCCCATGCGTGGCCTGCCGGAATTATTCGCGCGGGTTCCTGCGGCATATGTTCATGGCCGGGGAAATGGTCGGGCCGATTCTCGCCTCGATCCACAATCTGACGTTCCTGCAGAGGCTCGTCGATCAGGCGCGGCAGGCGATCGTGGAGGGCCGTTATCAGGCTTTTTCGCGGGATCTGCTTGCCAAGTGGTCCACCTGACTGCTACATTACGCCATTCCGTACTTGATATCAGGAGCGATCGACCGCCGTGCGCATCGACATGTCGTCATTCTGGATCCTCGGCCAGGAACAGGCTCCCGCCGGGGGCCCGTCGCTGATTCCGCTGGCGCTGATGGTCGGCGTGGTGGCGATCTACTACTACCTGATCATCGGGTTGCCGCAGAGGCGTCTGGAAAAGCAGCGGCACGACATGCTGCTGTCGCTCAAGAAAAAGGACGAAGTCCTGACCTCGGGCGGCATCTATGGCACGGTCGAGTCGGTGGACGAGAAGAACGAAAAGGTGACGGTTCGCATCTGCGACGAACCGGCCGTCCGCATCAAGGTGAACGCTCGCAGTATCGCGCGGGTGCTGCGTGAGAACGAATCGGTCTGAGCAGTGTCCGCGGCCAGTCCGGTCCGTGACCGGTTCGTATCGAATCATCCAGGAGATCGAATCCCCCAATGTCCTCCAAACCCAGATCCGTCCTCTATATGATCGGGCTGCTCGCCGCGGTGATTCTGATCCCGCTGGCCGTGATCCGTACCAAAGGTCTCAAAAAGGGGATCGACCTTTCGGGCGGCACGATTCTGGTCTACGAAATCGATTCGGCACGCCAGAAGACGAATATCGATATCGACGAGCTGATCGCCGCGATCAAGCGCCGGATCAACCCCGACGGCATGAAGGACATCATGATCCGGCCGATCGGATCGAACCGGGTGGAAGTGATCTATCCTGAAGCCACGTCAGAAGACGTGGAAAACACCAAGCGATCGATTACCGATCAGGGTCTGCTTCAGTTCCGGATTCTGGCGACGCTCAAGCACGAAAAGCTGCTCCTGACCGACGCCATGAAGGAAAACTTCCTGGAATGGACGAATCGAAAGACGACCTGGGCCAAATATGCGGATGTTCTGACCGTCACGGACAGGAAGGACCTGAAGCTGTCTGACCGGTCCCTTACGGACCCGACGGCCCGCTGGCGGAAGAACGAATTCGTCGGCTGGAACGTGTTCGTGGACGGCATCGATCAGCAGGAAGAGCTGACGGTCGTCTCCAACGACGCCACGACGCTCACGCTGAGCGCGGCCCCCGGCAACGCCAGCCCGACGGGCTTCGTCCTTTCGAACAACAAGAGCCAGATGGGCGGCTTCGACCCCAGCGCCTTCAAGTCGGCCAAGGAAATGAACGAAGCGGCCGCGACGACGCCGAAAGATACGCCGATCGTGCGTGACCGGACGATCATGCCCGGCCGTGTCGAGCGTTATGTCCTGGTGCTCGTCCCGCCCGATACGCAGGATGTCAGCGGCCAGTATCTGGCCCGGGCCTACATGGCCCAGGACAGTCGGCTGAACCCGGCCGTCGGATTCGCGTTCAACCGCCGCGGCGCAGTCAAATTCGGCCGTCTCACGCGTGAGCACCTGCCTGAAGAAGGCGGCAATTTCAAATATCGCCTGGCGATCCTGCTGGACGACTTCGTCCAGAGTGCCCCGTCGCTGAATTCGGAAATCTCCGACAGCGGCATCATCGAAGGCGGCCCGAGCGGCTTCCCTGTCGGCGAGGTGAACTTCCTGCTGAGCATCCTCAACGCCGGCAGCCTGCCCGCCACGCTCAACCCGGTGCCGCTGCTCGAAGAGAAGGTCGGGCCGACGCTCGGTCAGGACACGATCGCCAAGGGCATCCGGGCCATCATCGTATCGATGATCGTCGTGCCGATTTTCATGATCGTTTACTACGGCAAGGCAGGTATCATCGCCGTCATCGGCCTGGTCGTGAACCTCGTGCTTCTCGTCGGGTTCATGTCGCTGACTTCTTCGACGTTCACGCTGCCGGGTCTCGCTGGCCTGGCGTTGACGATAGGTATGGCGGTGGACGCCAACGTGCTGATCTTCGAACGGATGCGTGAAGAGAAAGACAAGGGCGCGGGCCTCAGGGAACAGGTCCGTAACGGCTTCGACCGTGCCTGGACAACGATCTTCGACGCCAACATCACCACCGTGCTCTCCGGTTTCGTGCTGTTCGCGATCGGCACCGAAGAAATCAAGGGTTTCGCCCTGACCCTGATCGTCGGTCTTGTGTTCAACCTGTTTTCGGCCGTCTACCTTTCCCGTCAGCTTTTCGACTCGCTGGTCAACTCCGGCTGGATCAAGGAATTGCACATGTTGCGGTTCCTGGCCACGACGAAGATCGACTTCGTCAGTGCCCGCCGACTGGCGGCTACGGCCTCTCTGATCGTGATCGGCATCGGTCTGGCCGCCTTCGCCCTGCGGCTTTCGCAAGGCACGATGTTCAACATCGACTTCACCGGCGGTTCGCTGGTGACGATCCGTCTGAACGACGCCGATCCGTCCATTTCGGGCCAGTCGATCGACCGCCGTTCCGCCTTCGTGCGTGAAAAGGCCTCGGCCTTGCCCGACGTGACGATCGAGTCGCTCAACGTCGAAAACGAAAAGGTCGGCACCCGTTTCAACATCCGCACAAGTGACGAAGACGTCGCCCGCGTGCAGAAGACCGTAAACGAGGCCTTCGGTTCGACGCTCGATCGCGTCTCCCTGACCGTCGGTCCTCGTCAGGCGATCGCCGAACCCAAACCCGCGGAAGGCGCCAAGGCACCTGCCACGCCCGCTTCGCCCTGGAACGCCAGCTACGAGCTCTCGCTGAACGTCAAGCAAACCGCCTCCAAGCTCAACCAGCTTCTTTCACAGGTGCTGGGCGATGCGGCTGCGGGTGGCAAGGTCGACAATCCGGAACGTGCCTTCAGCCTTTCGAACACCAATTCCGAAGCCCTTTATCAGGCCGATCTCGCTTCCGACAAGTTCATCCTCCGGACGAACCTTGCCGAAGAACAGGCCAGCGCGAAGCTCAAGGCCCTGAGCTCCGCCGTCGCAAACGATCCTTCGCTCATGTTCGAACGGCTTTCGAACTTCGGAGGAACGGTCGCCGGCGAAACCCAGAAGCTGGCGATCATCGCGATCGTCGCGAGCTGGGCCATCATCGCCAGTTATCTCTGGCTCCGGTTCAAGTCGTGGACATATGGCTTCGCCGCCGTGCTCGCTCTGGTGCACGACGTGCTCGTGGCCCTCGGAGCGGTCGCCCTGACCTACTGGCTGGCTCAGATTCCGGTAATCAGCAGCCTGCTGATGATCGAACAGTTCAAGATCGACCTGCCGATGATCGCCGCGTTCCTGACCCTGATCGGGTTCTCGGTCAATGACACGATCGTCATCTTCGACCGGCTTCGTGAGATCAAGGGCAAAACCGACAAGATCGACGCGAAACTCGTCAACGACGCCCTCAACCAGACCTTCAGCCGGACGATTCTCACGTCTCTGACTGCCTGGTCCGTCGTACTGATCATGTATCTCTTCGGCGGCGAAGGGCTGCACGGCTTCGCCTTCACGCTCGTCGTCGGCTTTCTAAGCGGTACGTACAGCACGATCTACATCGCCACCCCGGTGCTGATCGGCTGGCTGGGACATGCCGATCAGAAATCGGTTTCGCGTGACGTCGCTTCGAAGTCTCTGGCAAAAGCCTGACGACTCACCCTGCGGTCAACGATTTTTCCGAAACCTCCGAGCTTCTGCTCGGAGGTTTTTCTTTTGATTGGTCCGTTCCCGCCACTTTCGCGATATTACGGAGATGGTTCTCGGCGGCCCAGGCCGGAATGACCGGTCAGCCGCTTACCATCCTTCGGAATCCGAATAGAATGAATTGGAACAAAAAGCACGGTGGCCTGGAATGACCCGGAACGGGACGAATCGTGATGAGACCGAAGCGATTGAATCTTTTGACTGCCCTGGCTGCGATCCTGCTGATTCTCCCGGCTTCGAAAGCTTCGGAACCTGACGTTTCCACTCCCGATGCACTCAAAATCGACCGCGGCCGCCTGATCCTCGAAACAGGCAGTTTCCTCGCACCGGCCTGGAATTCGACCGCCTGGAAGACTGTCGTCGAAACGGCCAGACCCGTACCGGTCGACGGCGATCCGAAAACCGCCGAACCGATGGATGCGGCAGACAATGCTCGCATGCGTTTCGGCCTTCATCCTGCCCCGTTCCCCAATGGTGACTTGCCGATGGGCCTCCGCCCGGCATGGTCGAAGGACGGTCGTAAAGCAGGCCTGCAGATCGATTGCCTGATCTGCCATGGGGGTTCGATCGGCGGTCAGTCGTATGTCGGGCTGGGCAATACCACGCTCGACTTCCAGCAATTCCTCAACGCCATGACGCGGGCCGACAGCCGCAGGCCGCCCCTTCTCACATTCAACCTGAACTCGGGCCGGGGCACCGTCAATGCCGGCCAGTTGGCTATCGTCCTGTTCAGCCTTCGTAACCCCGATCTCTCGCTTCGCCAATTCCCCCTGAACCTGGGTGCGAACCTGCCGGAACAGGATGTCCCCGCGTGGTGGACGCTCAAAAAGAAGTCGACGCTCTACCTCGACGCCCGAACCGACGGCGATTCGGCCCGCAGCATCATGCAGTTCTATCTGGGCGAACTTTCGGAAAACCAGTTCTCAGCCTACGAACCCGCATTCGCCGACCTGCTGGCTTACGTCAAATCGCTCGAAGCCCCCAAATATCCGTTCCCCGTCGACGAAAGCAAGGCTCTCGCCGGCAAAGCCGTCTTCGAGAAAAACTGTTCGGAATGCCACGGCACTTACGGGCCTGACGGCACTTACCCTGACCTGCTCGTGCCGCTGAACCGTATCGGCACCGACAGGGCGCGAGCTGAAGGTGTCAGCGGCAGATCGATCGATCACTACAATGCGACGTGGTTCGGCCAGGTGCACCCGGTCGACAAATCGCTCGAACCGGGCTACAAGGCCCCGCCGCTCGACGGAGTCTGGGCCACGGCTCCGTACCTGCATAATGGCTCCGTGCCGACGCTTTACGCACTCCTGAAAAGCGATGCCCGCCCCGACCGCTTTCTGCGTCAGCCGTCGACCAGCTTCGAACATTACGACCGCCAGAACGTGGGCTGGAAAGTCCGGATACCGGAAAGCGTACCAGAGAAGCCGTCAGGCGATCCGTTCCTGAGCCGTTCGCTGTTCGACTCCAGCCGCTATGGCCTGGGCAATAAGGGCCACACCTTCGGCGACAAGCTCAGCGAATCCGAACGCATGGCCGTGATCGAATATCTGAAGACTCTTTGATCTGCCCAGGTCGATTCGATCAGCCAGCCGATTCCTGGTCATGACCGTCCTGAACTACGCTCGCGACTGCCTCGATCAGCAAGCCCTGCTCCCCGGCCGCGACGGTTCTCAGGTCGATCCAGAAGGCATCCTCATGCACCCGGCCAACGACGGCCGGGTCGCCTTGCCTCAGCTTTCTGGCAAGTTCGCTGACACTGGCCACGCCCTTCGGCCAGGGCGAACTCAGCACGACGGCCCGGCTTTCGATCTTTTCGTCCGGCAGCGAGCCGCCACCGGCGAAAGCTTCCGACGAGCGAACCTGCACGTTCCAGCCGTTCTGGGCAAGGTGCGCAGCAAGCTCCCCGGCGCGGCGTTCCAGGGAATCGATGGATTCGGCGATCATCCGCCAGAAGGGAATCCGGCGATTCCGGATCGATGGTTCGTACCAGCTTCGCAAGGTCGCCCCAAGGGCGGCAAGCGTGAGCTTGTCCACGCGAAAGGCACGCATCAGCGGGTCGGCCTCGACGCGCGAAACGCACGCCTTCGAACCGGCGATGATGCCGCACTGCGGCCCGCCCAGCAGTTTGTCGCCGGAAAACAGGATCACATCCGCACCGATGGCGACCGATTCGGCGACGGTCGGATCGTGCCGGGTGGCGGGCAAATCATCGGCTGACAAAGCTCCTGAGCCGATATCGTCGATGAACACCAGCCCCCGGGCGTGTGCGAGCCGGGCAAGATCGGCCGCCGCCGGCTCCTGCGTGAAGCCCACGATGGCGTAATTGCTCGTATGCACGCGGAGAATCGCAGCCGTCTGGGGCCCGATGGCCGCCTCGAAATCGCTAAGGCGCGTGCGGTTCGTCGTGCCGACTTCCTTGAGGATGGCACCTGAAACGGCCATGATCTCGGGCATCCGGAATCCGCCGCCGATCTCCACCAGCTGCCCGCGCGAGACGATCACCTCTCGCCCCGCCGCCATGGCTTTTAGCGCCAGAATCGTCGCCGCGGCGTTATTGTTGACCACCGTCGCCGCCTCGGCGCCGGTGAGGCTCACGAGCGTATCGCGTACAGCGTCGATCCGCCTGCCCCGCTGGCCCGTGGTCAGGTCCAGCTCAAGGTCGCAGTAGCCGGCCGCGGTCTGGCGAATGGCGTCCAGGGCGTCTTCGGAAAGCGGTGCCCGCCCCAGGCCCGTGTGCAGAAGAATCCCCGTGGCATTGATGACCCGCCGCAACCCCCGGCTGCCATTTTTCCCGAACCTTTCGGCAAGTGCCGCCGCGACGAACCGGGCCACGTCGGGCCGTTCGCCTACCCGAATGCGTTGTCTCAAACCGTCGAGGATCTCTCGCAGGGCCTTCACTGTCCGCTCGCGGCCGATCGCTTGAACGCAGGCCGCCACAGCCGGCTCATTGAGCCAGTCATTGACGGGCGGAATTGACCGAAGCAGTTCCTGAAATTCGGACGGATCTTCGTTCATGTCTGGGGCACGGTTTCGTTGGCTGGTGTGTCATTCACGGTGATCAAGTATCGCAGATCTCCCTCGCGCCGGGTCAGGCCCGAGCGATCGAGCCATTCGGCGAGCGGCACGGCGTATTTGCGTGAAATGCCGAGAATGTCCCGCAATTCCGCGACGGTCATCGTGGGATGCTCCGCGAACCAGCCCCGGACGCTCTCGCGAATGTGGTCGCAGGTCGGCACGGCGAGAAATATCCCGCCGCCGATCTCCTCGACGACCGATTCGGCCACGAGGATCCGGGCCAGCTCGACGAGCGTCGCCTCAGGCACTTTCACGGCGTCCGCAAGTTCCCCCGTGAGCCTTGGCATCAGCCCCCTGGCCTGATATTCCTGCCTCAGTGTCTCGAGCAGCTTCAATTCGGCTTTCGTGAGCCTGGGCGTGAAGCCGGCCCCGCTGACCATGTCGTTCTTCAGCTTCAGGTGCGGCCGCGCCAGTGTGTGGTCGATGACGCCTCGCACCAGGTCGCGTGGCAGATCGGGCAGCCGGCCGACGAGCACCGCGACCGGCATTCCGGTCAATCGGGGGTGCGTGGCATGATATCGGCTCATCTGACGGCTGAGACGGTCCAGAATGGCATCGACGGAAGCCCTCGGCAAGGCGTATCGGGCCTGCCCGCCCGCGGCCGAAATGACGAGACTTCGCCCCTGCCCGGCCAGAGAGGCATCAGCCGTGGCGACTTCGTCGGCCGTCATGGCCAGTTCACGTACGGCGGTCAAAGGATCGGGCGGGCCGGAGCGGGCCAGGGTCATCCAGGCTTCCAGGCGGTCATCCAGGTCCGGGGCATCGAGCCTGGCGATGGCACGCCATGTCGCGATATCGCGCCGGCGGACGATGCGTGCCGCTGGCTGGATTACATGGCCGCCGCCGACCGTCCTCGGAGGCGATAGGGTTCGAAGCACGAAGGGCCGCCCGTGCACGGCCGCGACCGGTTCCGCAAGAACCAGCAGACCGATCGTCGCGTCGTCCGCATCAAGAACGTCTTCGGGCGGCAGAACGAGCCTGGCCCTTACCTGCGCGGTACCGATGTGGCATTCGAATTCCGCGCGATTCCGGAACGGATCCGTCGCGTTTTTCGCGGGCCGCAGACGCACACCCAGCACCCGGGATGGCTTGAGGAACCCTGGTGCCGCGATTTCTGCCCCGCGAGCGATCGTGTCGCCTTTCACGCCTGTCAGGTTCAGTGCCAGCCGCTGGCCGGTCGTGGCCGAATCGGTCGACTTGCCGTGTACCTGGAGCGAACGGATTCGAGCTATCTCCCCGCCGGGGAAGACTTCGACCTCGTCCCCCTGCCGGACGACCCCCGCCCCGACCGAGCCCGTGACGACGACGCCCTGGCCCGGCTTCACGAAGACTCTGTCGACCGACATGCGAAACGGCGAGGCCTGTTTTCGCCGGCGAAATCGTGCGGCCGCCGCGACGATCTCGCCCTTCAGGGCTTCGACACCCTGGCCTGAAACGACCGAAACGCGGAACACTGGTGCATCGGCGATGCGAGTATTTTTCAAGTGTTCACGAATGTCCTCTTCGACGAGATCCTGCCAGGATTCGTTCGCGAGGTCGCATTTGGTCATGGCCACGATGCCGTTTTCGATCCCGAGAAGTTCGAGAATCTCGAGATGCTCGCGAGTCTGGGGCATCACGCCGTCGTCGGCGGCCACCACGAGGAGCGCCATATCGAACCCGCCCGCTCCGGCGAGCATGTTTCGGACGAACCGTTCGTGACCTGGCACGTCGATGACGGAAATTCGCCGGTTCCCTTCGGAGATATGGGCGAAGCCGAGGTCGATGGTGATGCCCCGGCGTTTTTCGTCCGGAAGCCGGTCAGTATCGGTGCCGGTCAGCGCTTTGACGAGCGCCGTCTTGCCGTGGTCGATGTGCCCGGCGGTGCCGAGGATAATGTCGCCTTCGTCGTGATGCAAAGGGCCGGTCATGATGGATCAGGAGAGTTGAAGAAGAGAGCGGAACTCGTGTATGGGCGTGCGAAACCGGTTCGAGACCCGTCGATCCGACATCGCAAGTGTCGGGCCATGACTGATCTTGACCTGCGGCGTGATCGGCGTGATACTGAATGTGACAGACAGGGACGTCGCTACATCGAGCCGGAATCCGCATGAATCAGCTTCTGCTTTTAGCCGACACGAAGTCGCATGAAACCGTTCCATGCCTCATGAGGAGAAATGGCCGCGCGAACCCTCGCATCGTGATTGATCGTACGGTTCGGTCCGGAATCCGGTCAACCGTTCTACGGTTCGCAACCAGGGCAAGCACCGCATGAACGGAAACGATCTGCTCCTCATCTTCGCGGCATCGTTCACTGTGTGTGTCCTGGCGACTCCGTTCGTAACGCGTCTGGCCCGCTGGGCCGGGGCGATGGACAAGCCGGACAACAATCGCAAAGTCCACACCTCGACGACCCCCCGCATGGGCGGTCTGGCTCTGGCCGCGGGGCTGTTCGCGGGCATGGTGGTCGCCACGCTCTTCCAGAGCAATTTCGGCCTTGAGGACTCGACCCACCCGTGGGGCTTCCGCCTGGGGGCGATCTTCATCGCGTCGATCGTGATCCTCGCCGTGGGGGTGCTGGACGATACCCAGGAACTGCGCCCGCGCATGAAGCTCGCCGGTCAGTCGATGGCCGTGCTGATTCTTTACTTCGCCGGGATCCGGATCGACAAGATCACACTGCTGGGAATGTTGCTGGAATTCGACATCGTTTCCCACGACGCCCATGTTCTGGGTTCCGTCGTGCACCTGAGCCCCGCCAGTTTCGTCATCACCTGGTTCTGGTTCATCGCCTGCATGAACATCTGGAACCTGATCGACGGTATGGACGGGCTCGCCAGCGGTGTGGGCCTGCTCGTCAGCGGCACGCTCACGATCATCGCCATGCACGGCGCCAACATGGGCGCAGCGGCGCTATCCGTCGCCCTTTCCGGCGGCCTGGCCGGATTTCTGCTTTATAACTGGCACCCTGCGTGCATCTTTCTGGGCGATACCGGCAGCCTGCTTATCGGGTTGCTCGTCGGCGTAATCGGTGTCGAAGGTTCGCTCAAGGGCCCTTCCACGGTTTCGATACTGTTCCCGATCCTGGCCATGGGCCTGCCGATCTCGGATACGGCGATGGCCATCTTCCGCAGATGGGTGCGGAACCTGCCTCTCTCAGCCGCGGACAGGCGGCACATCCACCACCTGCTGATCGGCCTCGGGCTGACACCCCGGCAGTCCGCCATTCTGCTTTACTGCTTTTCCGGCTTCCTCTGCGGCGTCGTTCTGCTCGGCCTGGCCTTCAATCACGAATTCCTGGCTCTGACGCTCGGCCTTTCCGGCTGCATGGCTTTCATGATCGTGCTGATGAGCCGCCGCGACGAACTGAGCAATCTGCAGTCGGATCTGAAAGACCGTATGAGCCGGGGCCGCCAGGACCGTCGCGCCGCTGTGATCTGCTTTTCCACGATGCAGAAGCAGGAACTGCGGCAACGCCCTGAAGAAATTCTGAACCTGTTCACCGAAGCCTCTCATGACCTGGGCTTCACATTCGCGGATATGCCGCTGGGTGATGGCGAGTTCGTCCCGGCACATCCGACCGGGCTGGATCCTGTCGACACCACGAACCATATGGAATTCCGCATACCGGTCCCGTTCGAGAACCGGAACCATGTCTGGACATTCCGCTACGACGAAGAAAACGCGGACCTGGAGCCGGATATCGCCCTTCGGTATCTGATGAGACTTGTCCGTTTCACGACCGACGCGATCGATTCGCTCGATGACTCGGCCCCGGTTTCCGTTACGGAGACCGACGAGCCTCGGGCGATTACGGTCGATTCCGAACCCCAGGCGGACGTGGGGTTCGGACAGACCGCGGAAGTCCGCTGAAGCGAGTGCGAATCCGTAATTTCGGAGGAATCGGATCGGCAGGGACTTGCATCGCACCGAAGGTCGTCGTAACAATGCATCGCGAGAGACACGAGTCATCGACGGACTGAGCCAAGACTTGCCTCAAACCTGACTGGCCGGAGCGCCGGTGGAGTGACGATTCATGGATCGAATCCCTCAGCACCCTTATCCGCCTTTTTCGCAATTTCCCGCGACTTCGGCCGAATCGGCCAAGACACCGGGTGATTATCTGGCGGCCGTCATGCGGCGGGCCTGGCTTCTGGCCAGCGTCACGTTCATGGGCTTCCTGTTTCTGGCGGCGGTGGTCATCCGCATGCCGGACAAATATCAGGCCATGGGCGAACTGCTCGTCGAATCGCCCAAGTTCGACGGCCACGTCAGCGGCATGATGGAAAGCTCGATCGACCGCAGATCGTCCGACGAAAACGACACCTTCGTACCGAACAAGGTGGCCCGGCTGCGCAGCCGCGGCCTGGCGACGCGAGTCGGCCTTTACGAGGAAGTCCGCCAGGACGGTACGGAGCAGGACGTCGCGGACGAAATCGTCGAAGGCCTGAACGTCCGCCCTCAGCCTGGCACCAATATCTTCGTGCTTTCCCTGAAAGGCGCGAACGCGGCCAGGGTGACGACCCTCCTCGAAAAGCTGATGACGACCTTCAGCGAGGAAGTCAATCGCGAAGTCGAAGACCGCATCCGCAACTCCCGCGAACACGTCGCCAGCGCCCTGGCCGCCCAGAATCGCGAACTCAGGGACATTCAGGATCAGATCCAGAAAATCGTCGTCGAAACCCGCATTCTGACCCCCAAGGGCGAAAGCCTGCTCGAACGCCAGTATCAGAACCTGCGGGAAGCCCTCATTCAGAAACGGGCCAAGATCGACGCCATGGAACATCAGGCCCAGGCGGCCAAAATGAAGCCAGATCTGCCGATCCTTCAGGCTAACGGAGTCCAGGAACGCATCCGCGATCTGCGGATCAAGGAAGACATGTTCATCGAACAGGCCCAGGCGATCCAGCGCACGGCCAAGAATTCCCGCCGCGATCCCGCTCTCGTGGAAATCCGCAACCGCCTGACCAACATCCAGGAACAGATTCAGGAATACGAAGCGATGGCCGAGCCGCCTCCGGTGCGTCTCGCTTCCGACCTGCCCGATTTCTTCCTGGAATCGCTGCGCGACGACGCCGCCCGCACCGAAGCCCAGCTCGACAAGATCAATCAGGAAATCCAGAAATCCATGCCCAGGCTTCTGGAGTTCCAGACTCTGGAAGAAGAACGGAAGCGGAAGATCCAGTCCATCGAGGAACTCGAACGGCAGCTCTCCAACTTCGAAATCCTCACGAAAACACGCTCGCAACCCGTCACCATCACCGTTCACCCGGTGCAGCCGGTCAAACCTGTCTGGCCGCCCCGCAAGGCCCTGCTTGTGCTGTCACTGGTCGCGAGCTTCGCCGGTGGCGTGTGTCTCGTGCTCCTGCTCGAACACTCCGACAAAACCGTCCGCAGCCCGGAACGGATCGCCGACCTGCTCAACCTGCCTCTCTACGGCGTGGTGCCGCGAATCCGCCGCCACCCGATGCTCCAGCGCGGCGGGCACCTCTGGACGACCGCCGTCCCCCAATCGCTCGAAGCCGATTCCTACCGCAACCTCCGGGCCAGTATCCTGGGCGGCAGCCGCAACGCACCGGCGTCGCTGCGGCAGATTCTCGTCACCAGCGCCAAGGCCGGTGAAGGCAAAAGCACGACGGCCCTGAACCTGGCCGCAACGTTCGCCCGGGCCGGTGAGCGGACGATCCTCGTCGATGCCGACCTGCGACGGCCCAGCCTCGGCGGTCTCGTCGGAGAAAGCCCTGATCACCCGGGGCTCGTCGATGTCCTCCGCGGCCTGGAAGCGTGGCAGGAAGTCGTCCGCGGGGCCGAAATCCCCCACCTCGATCTCATGACGACCGGCCGCGTGGGCGACACGCCGATCGAAATCCTCGGCAGTCGCGAGCTGCGCCAGCTTCTGGCCGGCCTGGCGAAGCACTACGACCGCGTCATCCTCGACGGTCCGGCAGTTCTCGGCCTGGCCGACTGCCGCATGCTCGGGCAGATCGTCGACGGCTGTCTGCTCGTCGTGCGTGCCAATCCCCGGAATATCCACCCGATCCAGCGAGCCAAGGTGATGCTGGAACAAAGCCAGGTGCCGCTGATGGGCGTCGTCTACAACGGCCTCACGGAAGACTACCGGAACTGGTCCAGCTACGGCGCTCCGGCGGCCCAGGTCGCTCGCGGACCGGCGATTCCGATGGCGGCTGAAGCCCAGATGCCGATGTACGCACCCGCCGGGGCACTCGTTCGGACCGAACCCGTCGCCTACAGCCAGGGGAATCTGCGATGACGACGATCCTGTTGCGCCGCGATTTCTGGCTGGAATGGGTCTGCCTGATCCCCCTGGCCGCGATCATGCTCATCGGCGGCGTCGCCTTCGGCGGCAATGTCTGGTGGTTCCGCCCGCTGGCCATCACCGGCGTCGGGCTATCGATCGGCGGCGGCCTGCTGCGGCTCGGCTGGCGGCGGGACAGGCTCTTCCTTTCCAGCCCCCTGCTCTTCCTCGGCATCGCGGCCATGTGCTGGGCGGCCGCACAGTGCGTGCCGCTGCCACACGGGATCGTCGAACGCTTCGCGCCGGTTTCCGAAGCCGCTTACGCCCGCGACAGGGTCCCCGTCGCCGAAGCGATCGCGCTGGCCGATCCTGCCGAAACCGCCTCGAACCCGCCCCTGGGCAGTCGCATTCCCGTCAGCCTGAACCGGGCGGAAACGGTCCGCCGGGCACTCTGGCTTGCGCTTGGCCTCGGGGTTTTCTGGTTCGCCGGCATGTGGACGGACCGTTCTTCGAAGCTGATCGTCGTCTGCGGGTTCGTGGTCGCTCTGGGGGCTGTCCATTCGGCCATCCTCACGCTCCAGCTGCTCGACGGTTCGGAGGGCTTCTATGGCCACTTCACCCCGCACCAGCGCATGTTTCTGGGCCCCGGCATGGTGGATCTCACGAACGCCCCCCACCGGAGCGAACTGACGACGATCGAAGGCCTGGCCAGCGACGGCGGCCTCTGGACGATTGAGCGGCCGACGGAAGTCGAAATGATCGGCATTCTGCCAGGTGGGCTCGTCACGTTCGGTTGCCTGCAGATGATGGCCCTGCCCGCGTGCTTCGGCGCGATGTGCTACCTGTGCCAGCGGCGCGGCAGCCGGTTCTCGGTGCGGGAGCGGCTGCAGGACCGCGGCGTCTCCGTCCTGTTTTGCGTCATGGCCGTGGCAGGCATGATCTCGGCCGCCCTGGTCGGCCTGGCCGTGCCGCTCTGGGTCGTCTCCGCAATCGCGCTGGGGCTTGCCGTCGCGTTCTTTTTCGCGATCCGGTCCGACCTCGAATGGTGGGTTCCCGTGAGCCTGGGCCTGGTTTTCGCCTCGGCATACTTTGCCGGTCACGCGGTTTTCGCCGATTGGACAGTCGCCGACGATTCCTCATTTCAGCGATACTGGCGAGAGCCTGACGATCTCAGCGGATTTTTGCGTGAAAACCTCGAAATCTGGAAAAAATCAGGGTGGACAGGCATTGGGCTGGGCGCCTATTCTCTCGTAGCACCTTACGTGAAGACCACCTCCGCGGTTTCTTCGAACGCCGTCAGTTCCGCGATCAGCGGAATTCTTGAGCTTGGCGTCGTGGCCCTCGCCGTTTTCGCTCTGGCCTATGGCTGGATCGCCTTTCGGCTCGTCCGCGGTTTTCGACATGTGGGGTACGAACAGCGCTGCCTGCTGGGAATGACTCTCGGCACTTCGGCAGCACTACTGACTGGTTTTTGGGTCAGTCCAGGCTGGGATAATCCGCTGCTGCTCATGGTCGCCTGTGCTCTTCTGGGCATCACGGACCGTGTTCTGTGCGGAGCGAGCGATCTGTTCATGGAATCGTGGGACGAGGGCTGATTCCGGCTTAGCCCGGGCGGCCCTGGACGTGACACACAAGAGCGACATCGATGGCGAAACCACGACTGATTCTGCGAGACCTGCGGCATCCGGGATTGCCCGAGGGGTCGTTCGAACTGAATCGAAGTCCGATCCGAATCGGGCGTGGTCCGCGCTGCGAAATCAGGCTCCATTCGGACCGTATTTCCGACGTCCAGGTGATTCTCCGGCAGGAAACCGACCGGTGGACGCTCCATCCCGTCGGGCCTGCCGACGGCTGCGAAATCCACGACGGGTTCCTTTCGGAATCCACGACGCTCGATCACGGCACGAAGTTCCGGATCGGCCACGTCGAAATGATGCTGGCCCTCTATCCGCTGAACGTATCACGCCCTGCCCCTGAGCCGGAGCTGACGCGAACTCCGGAGCCGGTCGCCGAATGCCCTGAACCGCCGGCTGAAATCGCTCCGGCCATCGAAGTCCGCCCTGAGCCGGTCGTGGAAGTCACGCCCGAGCCGGCCGCCGCCCTCCTGGTCGAAATCGCTCCCGAACCGCAAGACGAACCGGTCGCCGAGCCCGTTTCGCCGATGGTCGAGTCGGTTTTGCCCACGATCGAATCTTCGGCCCCGGCTGCCCAAACCGAAGCCACCACGCCCGAATCGCTGAGAACAGCGTATTCCGACGGCATGCTCTTCCCTGATCATGACTTGCCCGGAATGCGGTCGAAGGCCCCGACCATCGGTCGGTCGCTGAAAATCGGCCCCTTGCGTTCGCCCGATTCTTCTTCGACCCTTTCCGCCTTCGGCGCAATCACCGGCGCGGAACTCGCGGCGACAGCGGTTCCCGGCTCTGGGTCGGCGATTTCGGCATCGACCGCCGCGATCGCTTTTTCACTGGCGAAACACGTGCCGGATGTCGACACTTTCGGTGTCGACATCCCCCGCCCCGAAGCCCGCAACGTCGGTCGAGTCACCAGGCCCACGGCGGCCCCGCGTGACGAATTCGTCGTCCCGATCAGCCCGTCACGCACCCGGGCGATGCCGCTTCGCCGCTACCTGCGCGACCACGATTCATCGAACCTGTGCGAGGGCTCCCAGGCTTCGCCGAAAATCCTCGATTCGTTCGCCCCGCCTCTGTCGTTCGATCACGACACTGTCGAAGCACCGGCAGCCGAAACAGAGCCGTCGGTCGAAACTGGCCATACCGACTCACCAGCTTCCTTCATCTTCGAGCCAGCGATCGAGCCGCCGGATCAAACCGCTGCGCCCGAAGAAATCGCCGCGGTCATCGACGAACTCGATCCGATCGCCGAACTTCCGGCCGAAGCCGAGATTTCCGCCAGTCCTGAGGAGCCCCCGGGCCTCGAAGCCTCGATTCAGGAATTCGAAACCTGGCTTGATTCGGTCGGCCCGAATCTCGAACCGGTCGATTCCGACGCCCCCTTTGAGACTCACGCAGAAACGGCCGTCGAACCGGACGCACTGCCCGTGGCTGACGATTTATCGCAGTCCGCAGCGGACATCCATGCCCCTGAAGCGACCGATGTCGCCGCTGAGAATGACGCAGTGCCGATTCCCCTGATCGCGACGCTGATCGCTCCCGACGCCGAGCATGAGGCTGCCGCCGAAGCGGAAGCCGATCCGCTCATCGCCACGGCCACGATCGTGCCTGATCAACCGGAAATTCAGGTCGAAAACCAGCCCGAGGCAGAAACGCTGCGGTTCGAGGCTTCGCGTCGGGGCGGCATCGATGCGGCCGTCGAGGAATCGCTCCGCAAGCCCGACATCCACGAATGGCCCTCAGCTCAGGATATCCTTCGCTGGTCGGAAGACAGGCACGGCCGGTCGTTCCTGCTGGCCAGTTCCGAGGACCTGAAATCGCTGAAGGTCGCACCTGGCAAAACACGTCCGCACGAATGGATGCGGATGAACTTCCCCACGGCCCTCGCATTGTGCGTCGCCTGGCTGGGCGGAGCGGCGGCTTTGACGTCGCTCGGTTATCGTATGAGCGTTCAGGACGAACTGACGCAGAAATCGATCGGCGCGATACTGGCCGCGGAAAAAACGGGTGCATCGCCCCGCATGGACGCTCCGTCGATGGATCGCCTGACGAAACCCGCCGCCTGGTGGGAAGTGACACCCGTACAGCGATGGTTTCGTGCCGCTTTCGTAAGGATGCGTGAAGACAAGGGTCAGCCGATGGCCGTGACCTCCACGGAGATGGCCTCCGAGATCGCTCGCGAGGCCCCGCTTTTTCCGCCTGCCCGCATCTGGAAAGGCACCAACCCGGAAACGGCGAGTATCGAATCAGGCCTGGAAGGCCTGAGCCTGGACGTGCTGCCGCTGGTCATGCAGGCCGATTTCGAACGCCGTCGCGGCCAGGATGCGAAAGCCAACGAAATCGACAAAATCGCCCTGAAGCTGGCTTCCGATGGTCGCAAACCTGCGAAGGACGAAGAGATCGTCTACGACGCCGAATTCGGCACCAACCGCTTCTTCCTGCCCGGGCAGAAGCGCATTCTGGCGATCCTCAAACGGCTCACGAAGGAGCCGAATGCCGAAGCCACCCTGCAGGCCGTGATGCCTGATGAGAACCCCCTCGTCTGGCTGACGGCGGCCCAGCTCATGCGGCACGCGGGAGTGGGCGACGCCGACTCGCTCGCCACGAAAGTCGCGCAGTGGAAGGTACCCGAGAGTCATTCGGACGAACGCCGGCAGCTGATCGAACTGGCGAAAGCCGAGGCCAACGCTCTGCTGGGCCACGAGGATCTGGCGATCGCGACCTACGACCGCCTGGTCAAGGAATTGCCCGAGTCGGAATGGAAACGCACACTTTACCTGAATCTCGGGATCCTCAACCTGAAATCGCTCAAGACGGAAGCCGCGAAACTGGCCCTGAAAAAAGCCCGCGGCGAAGACCCGTATCATGAAATTGACCGGCATGCGATCGCGACGATCCGCGGCCTTTCGAATTCCAGGCAGGAGGCCGTCCGGTCCGCAACGACGGTACGTGCCAATTAAGCCGGGAGAAAGCTGCCGGGCCCTTACTTAAGGCCCTGGCCTTGAGCCGATGTGCTCGATGAGGAGTGCGACGACATGGAAGTAACCGAAGCGAAAACGAAGACCAGCCCCCCGAAAGCCGCCTTGAGAATCCTTGCGGAGCAGCGGTGGGCCACGCCCGATGGGCGCTGGAGCCTGATCGGTCTGGCCGGTGCGGCGTGCCTGATCGCCACGCTTTACTGGGAAAATCTCAAGCATTTCACGTTCGTGTGGTCCAACGACGACAATTACAGCCACGGCTGGCTCGTCGCCCCGCTGAGCGTGTATTTCGCCAATTACGCCGCCGAACGCCAGCTGCGCAGCCGCAAGACACCGCGGTCTGAGCCGGCCCCGTCCAGCGGCGTGCGGCTCGGTTCCGTCCTCATCGCTCTGGGCCTGGCCGGCCGCCTGGTCACGGTGTTTCTGCCGATCGGACTGGTGGCTGATGGTTCGATGATCGTCGCCCTGGCCGGCGCGATTACGCTGATCTTCGGCCTTGGTACGCTTCGAACCTACGCCTTCCCGATCGCGTTTCTCGTCTTCATGATCCCCCTGCCGGTCGCCATGTACACGATGCTGGCGAATCCCTTGCAGATGATCGTCAGCAAGGTTGCGGCGGGCGTAATGACCGCCTGCGGAATCCCGGTCCTTTGCGAGGGCAATATGCTGACACTGCCGGGCGACATCCGCATGTTCGTCGCCGAAGCGTGCAGCGGCATGCGTCAGCTCACGGGCTTTCTGGCACTCACTGCGGCCGTGGCGTACCTCAGTGGCAAGCCGTCGTGGTATCGCGTGGTTCTGGTGGCCAGTGCCGTGCCCGTGGCCATGGTTGCGAACATCGCCCGGGTGATCGTGACCGGGTTGATCATGTACTACGTCGATCCGAACTACGCCCAGGGCGCGTGGCACACGGCCGAGGGCATGGTGCTGATGCTGGGCGGGCTGGCCCTGCTGCAGCTCGAAATGATGATCCTCAACGCCATGACCGAAGTCTTCGCCGCCGGTTCGGCATCGGCCAAATCCAGCGAGCCGGAAGGCATGGAAACGCCCAGGGGCGTCGTGCAGGGAGCGCGCGTATGAAGGTCAGAAACCGTGTCATCCTCACACTCGGAATGCTCGGCGTCGGCCTGGTGGCCCACGCAGCGATGGAACGCTCAGCGACGATCGAACGGCCGAAACTGAGGCGATCTCTGACCGAACTGCCGATGGTGATCGGCGACTGGCAGGGCCGCGACGAACCGATCGCTTCGGAGATCGTCGAAGAGGCCCAGACGGACGATTACGTCAACCGCATCTACGAACACCAGCGTTATCCCGGCCAGCGTGTTTCGCTGTGGATCAACTACTCCGTGAACGGCCTGAATCTGCGGCACAGCCCGGAAGTGTGCCTGCCATCGGGCGGGTGGTCGCGCGTGGAATCGCTCAACGACACCGTCACTCTGAACGACCCGGCCGGCCGGCCCGTTCCGATATCGGTGCTCGGCTACTCGAAAGACTCGACGATCCAGCGGCTCGGCTTCTGGTACTACATCTTCGGCGAAGGTTCGATCCACAAGGCCATCCGGGGCCTGCCGATCACCAGCCGCTCAAGCCACGGGCGGACGACACGGGGCTCGAGCATGACGATCGAAATCTTCCGCCCCCAGGACGAAGAGCGCCAGGAACTGCTGGCCGACTTCGCCCAGAGCCTGCTGACGGAACTCGAACCCTTCCTGCCCGAAAACCGCGACACCTACTTCCGGCCGTAAATAGAAAAAGGGGTCAGACCCCTTTTTCGGAGGGAGAGTGGAAAAGGGGTCTGACCCCTTTTTTCGGATGAGCGGCAGCCACGGAACGGAGCCCGATTTTTTCACGATGCCTAAGCCTTTGCGACTCGTGGTCATCGGGCTCGACTCAGCCGCCCCCGAGTTGATGTTTCACCGACTGGCCGGCCATCTGCCGAACATCGACCGCCTCCGCCAGAACGGCCGGTTCGGGCCGCTGCGGAGTTGCGATCCGCCGATCACCGTGCCCGCCTGGATGGTCGCCACCACGGGCCTGGACGCCGGCCAGCTCGGCTGCTACGGCTTCCGTAACCGGTCCGACCGCGGGTACGGCAAAATGTTTACGGCGACATCGCTCGTCAACGACGAACAGCGCATCTGGAACTATCTCGACAGCGCCTGCCTCCGGTCCATCCTCGTCGGCATCCCCCAGACCTATCCGCCCAGGCCCGTCAATGGCTGCCTGGTCGCGGATTTCCTCACACCGTCCATCAAGTCGGCCTACACCTGGCCCCCCGAACTGGCCCAGGAAATTGCCACGCTGCCCAGCGTACATCCCTACGAATTCGACATCGAGAATTTCCGCACCGACGAAGTCGAACGCTTGCGCATAGACCTCTGGCGCATGACCCGGAAGCGGTTCGCCCTGATCCGTCACCTGGCGATCAGCCGCCCGTGGGACTTCCTCATGATGGTCGAAATCGGCCTGGACCGAGCCCAGCACGCCTTCTGGCGCGATTGGCCCGAAAACGCCAGCACTCCGGAAGAGGCCGCACGCATCGACCCGATCCTGGGGATCCTGATCGACTACTACAAGCTGCTCGACGAAGAAATCGGCCTTCTGCTCGACACCGTGGGCGAACCTCGCACGGTTTACCTGCTTTCCGATCACGGTGCCCGCGCCATGGAGGGCGGCTTCGCCATCAATCAGTGGCTGGCCGAGCGTGGCGACCTGGTCTTCCTCAAGCCGCCCGCCAAGCCGACCCGGCTGGAAAACGCCTTCGTCGACTGGTCGAAAACCCGGGCCTGGGGCGAAGGTGGCTACTATGGCCGCATCTTCCTCAATGTCGCAGGCCGCGAGCCCCAGGGCGTTCTCAAGCCTGAAGAAGCCGAAGCCTTCGGCCGCAAGCTCGTCGAAGACCTCGAAAGCCTCGTCGACCCTACAGGCCGTCCCATGGGCAACCGTGTGCTCAGGCCTTCGACTATTTACAGGGAAGTCAAAGGCATCGCCCCGCCTGACTATATTGCCTACTTTTCCGAACTTCGCAGGCGGTCGAACGGCATGGTGGGGCTGGACACCCTCTTCCCCGCCGAGAACGACACCGGGCAGGACCTGGCGAACCACGACTTCGAAGGCTGCTGGATCGCCAGTGGCACGGGTATCGAGCCAGGATCAGCCCCCGAGCCAAACTTGCACCTGATCGACTTCACCGCCACGGTGCTGGGCCACTTCGGAATCGATCCCCCTCCGCGCATTCAGGGCCGGGACATGATCCGGGGCGGCACCGCGTAAATGCCACTTCCGGCTTGATCGTCTCTTCGATTCGTGTTATGAATGTTTTCGCACAAGGAATGGACACCCTGAGAACATTGGCAGGAAGCCGAGCATGATGCGGCATCATCTTACGACACCCGCGGAAGCGAATTCGGTTCTCGTCTTCTGCCCAGATGCCCGCCCGCCTGCTTACGAACTAGTCCAGGGCCTTGCCGAACGCGGGCTGCTGCATCGCTTCGTGACCGGTTATCACTACAAGCCCGGTATCTTCGAACGTCTCACGGCCGCCATCCCCGCGACGAAACGGCTGCATGCCGGCCTCAAGCGCCGCATCGTGCCGGGTGTCGACCTGCGCCTCATCGAGCGATTCCCTTCGTACGACCTGCTGATCCGCGCCGAAAATCAGGCCGGCCGGTGCTCCGCCCGACTGCGGACACGCCTTGCGGAATACCGCACCGACCGGTTCGACCGCCAATGCGCCGAAGCCATGCCACGCTGGTCGGCCGAGGGGGCGAAAGTCGCCCTGTTTTTCAGCGACGTCGGCTCCGAATTCGCCATGGCGGCAGCGAAACGATGCGGCATGAAGGTCGTGCTCAGCATGGTCACCGGGCATATGGACGAGGAAATCGAAGTCCTCAACCGTGAACGCCAGCGCGTGCCTGACTTCTATCCGCTTTATCTGGGCGACGGTTCGCTCGACATGGACGAACTGAAACGCCTGCACGACCGCCGCCGGCGTGATCTCGAACAGTCGGATCTCGTCCTGGTGCCATCGAACCACATCGCCGGTCTCGTCGAAACCCGCTCGGACGTTCCGGCCGATAAAATCCGCGTGATTCCTTACGCCGCCAATGTCGAACGGTTCACGCCGGCTTCGCGCTATGCCACGCCGGAACGGTGCCGGTTCCTTTTCGCCGGCGGCATCACCCAGCGCAAGGGGCTCAGCGACTTGCTCACAGCCTGGCGGCAGGTGCGCCGCACGGGCTGGTCGCTCACCCTGGCGGGTGAGGCGCCCCGCCGCGCGCTCGACAAAATCCCCGAAGGCGACCCCTCGATCGAAATGGCCGGCCGGGTGGCTTACGCCGACATGCCCAGGCTGATGGCTTCGCACGATGTCTTCGTGTTTCCCACGCTGTTCGAAGGCTCGGCCGTCGTCTGTTACGAGGCTCTGGCCAGCGGCCTGCCCGTCATCACCACACCTCAGGCCGGTTCGGTCGTCCGTCATGATCATGACGGCCTGATCGTCCCCGCCGCCGACTCCGAAGCCCTCGCAGCCGCCATGCTTCGGCTGGGCGGCGACACGAAGTTGCGTGACCGGTTCGCGGCCTCGGCCCGCCAGCGTGCGCTCGAACACACCTGGCACGTCTATCGCGACCGCACGATCGCGGCCGTCCGGCAAACGATCGTGGCGGAAAACGAAGCCTCACAAGTAGTCGAGGAGTCTCTCGCATGAACGAGACTTTCCCGGCCTGGCTCACGGGCGGCCTTATTCTCTCCCTGATCTTCGGGGCCGTGTTCGTCTTTCGTAAACGGTTCGACCCCTTCGCCCCGGTCTGGCTGTTCATGATCGGCTTCTTTCAGGTCTATGTGGTTCAGGCCCTTTCCTATCGGGAATGGGCAGTCTCGGTGCATGGCGAGCAGATCGTCGAGGCGGCCAACTGGCGTTCGCTCTGGGCTATTTCCCTGTTCCTGGCCGTCTACTGGTTCGGCCCGGGAAGCTGGTTTTCGGGCAAATTGCCCCGAGCCCCGTTTCACTGGTCGATGCCTGCGTTGAGCGGCCTGGTGCCGTTCATGCTGACCTGGGGCTTTTTCTGCTCGGTGATCATGATCATTCAGGGCGCTGACACAGAAACATCGAAGGGCGAACATCTTCTGCGCCAGTTCTATTTCATGATGCTCGGCGCGGGCATTCTGCTCATGGTCACCGGGTCGCGTCGTGAAAAACCGGCGAAGCCCCTGTTTTTCGCAGGTCTGGCGGTCACCCTCTGCTTCGTCATGCTGTGGATCTTTCAGGGCAAGCGGTCGCCGTCGCTCATCGGCATTCTGGCATGTGCCTGCGCCTATTACGGCCCACGCTTCAAAAGGCCGCCGCTCGTGGTGCTGACGATTCTGGCCGTTGTCGGCAGTCTCGTCGTGGCTGTGTCGCTGGCATGGCGTAATCAACGCTTGTACGAACGCAGCGCCACCGGGTTCGTCCAGTTTCTCGTCGATTTCGACCCTTCGACGGCCCTTGTGAACCTGAATCTCGTCGAAGCCGAGAACCCCAAGGCCCACCGCAAGGAATTCCGCAGTAAGGAGACGGAGGAATACGGCGGCTACCTGCTGATGTTCTCGACCGTTCCGGAGCGGTCCGAATTCGACTATGGGGCGAATTACCTGCGGCTCTTCACCACGTTCATTCCGCGGGTCGTCTGGCCCGACAAGCCCCTGCCCGGCCGCGACAAATGGATCGCCGCCTGGATGGCCGGCAGCGAATTCAAGCGCGACGACAAATTCACCGGTCCGGCGATCGGCATTCTGGGCGCGACCCAGCTCAACGGCGGCGCACTGGCCACGGCCATCGTTCTCTCGGTGCTCGCCACGGGCCTGCGAACCGCTTACGAATACTACCGGCGCTATCAGTTCACCTGCTGGGCCCAGGCCTGGTGGGCGCTGACGTACTACAACGCCTGGCTTATGACTGTCAACGACGACCCCTTCGTCTGGTTCTATTACATCTATGGCTTCTCCATCATGCCGCCCATGGTCTTTCTCTGGGTCGTGAACCGGTTCGCCGAAACCGAGGCCGAAGCCCGCTGGGCCAAATGGATGAAGCACTGGCGAAACCGGCCGATGCCGCTGGAAAGAATACCGGCCTGACAGGCCCCGCGGCCCGCCGCCCCCTCGAACGAAAGGATACGGATATCCATGGCCACCTCTCGACACGTTCTGACTGTCTGCTTCACCAACTTCGGCCCCTATCACCGTGCCCGGCTCGAAGCCCTCGGTAGTGCTCTGCGCAGCGCCAGCGGCGAACTGATCGCCTATGAACTGGCCGGAAAAGAAGAAAAATACCCCTGGGAATCGGCCCCTGGCGCGGCCGAACCGCCGTATCGCCACATCCGTCTTTTTCCCGAGCGAAGCGTCGAGTCGCTCACGGCCTCGGAATGCCGCCGGGCAATGCGATCGCGGCTCGATCGCGATCAGCCCACGGCCATCGGGGCCGTCGGATACGTGCGGCCGGAATCGCTCGAAATGGCCCGCTGGGCGAAATCCAATGGAGCCCTGCGCATCCTGCTGTCCGAATCGCAGCGGGTCGATCACACCCGCACCTGGTGGAAGGAAGCCATCAAGGCCCGCCGCGTGGCCCGGTTTCAGGCGGGTGTCGTCGGGGGCGAGAGCCATAAAAGCTATCTGGTCGACCTCGGCATGCCGGCCGATCGGATCCACCTCGGCTATAACGCCGTCGGCAACGCCGCTATCGAAGTCATGGCCGATACGGCCCGAGCGGCTGAAACTCCTGTGCCAATGCCCTATTTCCTCACCGTGTGCAGGTTCGCGCCTGAGAAAAACCTCGAAACCCTGATTCGGGCCTATGCCGCTTATGTGCGCCGCTGCGAATCGCCCCCGTGGCATCTGGCGCTCGTGGGCGATGGCCCGCAACGCCCGGAACTGCAATCGCTCGCCGTCGCCGAAGGCGTCGAACAACTGTGCCACTGGCCCGGCTTTCTGCCGATCGAACGCACTGCCCGATGGTATGTCCACGCCGGGGCCTTCGTCCTGGCAAGCCGCAGCGAACCCTGGGGCCTGGTCGTGAACGAAGCCGCCCTTTGCGGCGCCCCGCTGCTCATCTCCGACCGCTGCGGCGCGGCTGGTACGTTCGTGCCCAAATCCGGCATGCCGACGGGCAGGACCTTCAACCCCAACGACGCCGAAGAACTGACCGAACGGATGACGACCATGGCCGCCCTGAGCCCGGCGGCTCGACGCATCCTGGGCGATTCGGCCAGATCGGTCGCCCGTGCCTGGGGCCCGGACCGCTTCGCAGAAGGCGTCCTGGCCGCGCTGGAATCGGCCGCGAAACCGCTCGGCACAGTCTCCCTTCGGCCCTGAATCGGCCCCGCTGCGCCCCTGCGCCGCACCGAACCTGAAACGACACCATAGATCTAACGACGGAGCCCGGTGACGATGACTCGAACGATCGAAGGAAAGGCCGGCAAGCTCGATGAAACCCGGGCATCGACGGCCCGTAAAGCCGCCAGCACGGGATTCGTCCACCTCTGTAATGGTCTCGACCCCGTTCGCGATGGCGGCATGGTACCTTCGATCCTCGGCATGACCAGCGCTCTGGCCTCTCTTGTGCCAGGCTCGACGCGGATCGTGACGACGACCGCTTCGCGAACGGATATACTGAACTTGCCGCCGGGGCTGGATCTTTCTGGCCCCGAGACGGACTTCCGCCAGGCGGTTCGTCAAGCCGGTGCCCTGCACATTCATGGCCTCTGGCAGATCCAGACACGCGTCGGCGGCCGCGAGGCCCTGCGTCACGGCGTGCCTTATGTGGTGGCCGCTCACGGCATGGCCGAGCCCTGGGCCCTGAAGCAGAAGGCGATCAAGAAGGCCGTATATCTGAGGCTCGTCGAGCGGGCCGTCTTGCGGAATGCCTCTTGCCTGCATGCACTCACCCGGCCTGAGCGCGAACACCTTCGAAAGATCGCCCCCCGCACACCTATCGCTCTCGTACCCAACGGCGTCGAACTCGAACCGCTGCGGAACCTCCCTTCGCGGGCGGAAGTCGAACGGGATCTGCCGCAGATCGCGGGCAAGTTCACCCTGCTTTTCCTGAGCCGGCTGCATGTGAAGAAGGGGCTCGACATGCTGGCCGAAGCCCTGAAAACCTCGTGGGGCCAGATGGCTGACTGGCACCTGCTCGTCGCCGGTGCCGAGGACGGCGCTGGCGCCGCCTTCGCCGGTCAGATGCAAGCCCTTGGCCTTGGCGGCCAATTCACGATGTTCGGACACGTGGGTGGCGAAAAGGCCCGGCGCATGTGGGCCGCGGCCGATGCGTTCATCCTGCCAAGCCGCAGCGAAGGCTTCAGCATGTCGGTGCTTGAGGCTCTGGCAGCCCGCAAGCCGGCCGTGATCACCACAGCTTGCCATTTCCCGGAGCTTGCCGCACATGAAGGCGGCATCGTGTGCGAGCCTGAAACGACATCGATCGCCGAGGCCCTGCACAGACTCAAGACCGAGATGACGGCGGACGACCGGGCCGCGATGGCCGAGCGTGGCCTTCAGCTCGTCGAACGTGACTATACCTGGTCGAGCCAGGCGCGGCGGCTTGTGGAAGTCTACGACTGGATCCGCGGCGGCGGTTCGAAACCTGGTTTCGTGGAGTAAGGCCGAACGATGTCGACGACGATCGAAACACCTGCCGCGATGTCTGCCGAATCTGCCGTCCGCACCGCGGGCAAAGCCCCGGTCAGCGTGATCGTGCCCGTGAAGAACGAAGCCGCCAACCTGCGCAGGTGCCTGCCCGCGCTGGCCTGGGCCGACGAGATCTGGGTCATCGACAGCCAGTCCACCGACGAAACGGCCGAAGTCGCCGCCGAATTCGGGGCCAAAGTCGTTCAGTTCCAGTTCAACGGCACCTATCCCAAAAAGAAGAACTGGTCGCTGGAAAATCTGCCGTTCGCCAATGACTGGGTCCTGATCGTCGACGCCGACGAAGTCGCCCCGCCCGAGCTGGCCGAAGAGATCACCCGCCGCATCGCGACCGACGAGGCCGACGGCTATTACCTGAACATGAAATATTTCTTCCTCGGCCGGCGCATCCGCCACTGCGGATACTCGGAATGCTGGAACCTGCGGCTGTTCCGGCATCGCCTGGGCCGGTTCGAGAAAATGCCCGTGCCCCCCGGCGCCCGCACCGGCGACAACGAAGCCCATGAACATGTGATTCTCCAGGGCCGGGCGGAACGGCTTGAACATGAGCTGGACCATTTCGCCTATCCCGACCTGAGCACCTGGCTGGAGAAGCACGATCGCTACTCCACCTGGGAGGCGATCCAGCGCGAACACTTCAAGCGCGACCCGATACCGCAAGGCCTCGGCCCCGGCAAACGGTTCAAGCGGATCCTCCGGAAAATCTATCTGCGGCTGCCCCTGCGGCCCGTCGTCCGATTCGTTTACGCTTATTTTGTCCGTCTCGGATTTCTGGACGGTCGCGCGGGTCTTTATTTTTGCGGACTCCTGGCGTTCTACGAATTCCTCATCGACGCGAAGGCTTACGAAATTCACGTGAACAAGACCTCCCAAAGCGTTTGAGGGAACGAATTCCTTACTTCGAAAGGTGATCATACCGGCCGAACCGTTCCTCCCCGAGCGATTGGCCGGAGGGGTTTACGTCGACCGTACATCAGCAGCCAGAGCTGGCACGAAAGCCTCCGAAAAAGGGCAACCCTTTCGCATATCATTACCTTTGCAAAGTTTACGATCGAAGTCTGATGGATTCCAGAAATCCTTCGGGGCGCGTCAGCGTGTCGTTTATGACGATCCTGACAGGAAGAAAGCGGAATTTTGAGAAGACCGGAGAATTTGCTCGACTAAGAAAACGGAATCTATTATTAATATTAGGCGAACTGCATACTCTGCGGAAAATGCGCGATTAGATTCGCATGTTCCGCACACATCTGTGGTAATACGGCGGGCCTAATTGGCTTTTGCCGATCGAACCCTCACCTCTGATTTGACTACGAGTTTCGACAACCACGACAGAACCCGGCATTGCCCGGGGCTCCACGCGATAGGGAGATTTTCGATGTTCAAGAAGCGATCCCAAAGACGACCGGCTCAAGGTCGCACTGAATCGAAGTTCCGCAAGGGTGCCTCGCGACGGCTTTCGATGCCGATCCAGTGGGAAGGCAGTCTTGAAGATCGTCGGCTTCTGGCCGCACAAATCACCCTGACAGCCGCGAACGAGATCCTCTACCAGGGTTCGGCGGTCAACAACAATCTGTCCGTCGACACGTTCGGGGGCGATTACTACTTCACCGACACGGCGGAAGTCATCAACGTCGTGATCGATCCGGGTTCGACCCTGTCGGCTTTCGGCAGCGGCACGAACGTCGTCCAGATCGTGAACATTCCGCTGACTTCGCAGATCGACATCCGCACAGGTCTCGGCGACGACTCCGTCGAGATCCTCAGCGCGCCCCTGAATTCGAACTTTTTCGTCGATACCGAAAGCGGCGGTTTCGACACCACGGCGATCGGCTCGTTCCTGACAGGCGTCAGCGACATTCTGGGCTCGATTTCGGTGATCGATTCGGGCGGGGTTTCCGAACTGACGATTCGCGACACGGCCGACACGAACGGACGCGTGTGGTCGTTCGACCAGACACCTACGCTTGACGGCAGCATCATCTGGGGCACCACGGGCTTCGTAAGCTACGGCACAGGCGTCACGACCCTGAACGCCAACATGGGTTCGGGCACCGACACCGTCACGATCTACAACCTCGGCCTGCCCACCGATTTCTTCAATATCGATACGGGTGACGGCGAAGATTTCGTCGAAGTCTGGTCGACTCCGGCCGGCTCGCTTCTGAACATCAATACGAATTTCGGCGTCCCTGACCAGACCGTCATTGGGTCGCTCGTTGCCGGTGTCAACGACATTTTCGGCGACATCCACGTGATCGACTCCGGCGGAATCGGCACCCTGCAGGTCTATGACTCTTCGAATCCGAACGGACGTACCTGGACACTCGGACAGAATATCGGGGGCGAGGGCACGATCGCCTGGGGCGCCGGCAACACGATCACCTACGGCGACGGGATCGTGACCGCCACGATCGAAGCAGGCTCCGGCGATGATGTCTTCACGATCAATTCGACGAGTTCCTTCGCA
The DNA here is from genome assembly GCA_016125085.1 of bacterium. Taxonomy (GTDB): domain Bacteria; phylum Planctomycetota; class Planctomycetia; order Isosphaerales; family Isosphaeraceae; genus QWQI01. The sequence goes on along the minus strand of WGMM01000028.1, from coordinate 8,803 downwards.
GATAACGTCGTGATCTTCGGCGGCGACGGCATCAACACCTACAACGTCTTCGGGAATGCCTCCGCTCTGAGCATTTTCGGCGGGGTGGACGGCGATTTCGTCAACATCTTCGGCAACTCCTTCCAGGTCAACGTCGACCTCGACGGCGGCCCGGACTTCGTCACGGTCTTCAACAATCAGGCCCCGGTCATCATCAACACGGGCGATGACGCCGACAACGTCGACATCCTCAACACGTCCGCATACGTGAGCGTTTCGACCGGAGCGGGCCAGGATATCGTGCGGGTCTGGAACACGGGTGCGGATCTCGATATCGCCACCGGCGACGATGACGACACCGTGACGATCTACGGCACCGGCTTCGGCACGACCACGAACATCGACACAGGCAACGGTTCCGGCAACGTCGTGAACATCGGTGGCGACGGGCCGCTGGGAACGGGTGTGAACAGCCTGGATAACGTTCTCGGCAGTATCTACGTTTACGGCACCGGCGATGCCGCCAGCGACACGACCCTCAACATCGACGATTCCGGCAGCACCGATGCGGACAGCATCAACTTCTGGGTCGATTTTATCGCCAAGCTCGGTTACGTCTGGGGCGCTCAGCCTTCCGGCGAAATCAGCTACGACAACGCCGTGAATACCCTGAACTTCTGGGGCGGTTCGGGCGGAAACCAGATCAACGTCAGCGACACGCTGATCGGCACGCTTTTCGGCACCGTCACCACGATCTTTACCGGTCAGGGCAACGATTCGGTCTACGTGGACAACAACAATGGCCCGAGTTCTCCCGACCCACTGCCTTACTCGACTCTGATCATCGATCTCCAGGACGGTACGGACCGCCTTGAAGTTGCCAGCCTGACGCGTCCCGGCGTGTTCCGGGGCGGCCTGGGCGATGACTACATCAATGCCTCTTCCGTCGTTCTGGTTCCGCTTACGATCGAAGGCGGCTTCGGTGACGACACGATCGGCGGCGGTTCGGGCAACGACTTCATCGATGGCAACGAAGGCGATGACGTCATTTCCGGCGGCGACGGGATCAACACGCTCGTCGGCGGCCTCGGCGACGACGACGTCAAGGGCGGCCCTGGCTGGAACGCGTTCGTCTGGAACGCGGGCGACGGCCGCGACGTGTTCACTGGCGGCAGCGCCAATGACGAAATCCTCGCCAACGGTGCGGACGCCAGCGCGAACAAGTTCGACGTCAACCGCTGGGGCGTCGGCTATGAAGTCGTCTACAACGATGACATCTTCCAGGGCTTCCTCGCTCTGGCCGTTCCGAGCCTTTATCTCACCGGCGGCCTGGGCTCTACCGGACAGGCGTTCGTCGATGACATGTCCGGAATCGTTCTGGACAGGCTGGCCGTCGATTTCAGTGCGACAACCGGTTCGGAAGTTTTCCTGGACGGCACGATCGGGGCCGACGACATTCGTCTGGGCGTGAACCCCGACGATGCCAGCGCCCTCATGGCCACAGGCCTGAGTTACCAGTTGAGGGTGATCGGCACCGGGGACGTGGCCCAGAACTTCGTCACCGTGCTGGGTCTCAGCGGTAACGACTACCTGAAAGCCGAGCGCGGCTCCGAAGTGCTCGCGAACATCACGCTTGACGGCGGCGAAGGCGATGACACCCTCGAAGCCGACGCCGTGCTGATCGGCGGCCTGGGCAACGATACGTTCATCGTGCCTTTCGGCATCAATTTCGTGGACGGCGTGGCTGGCAACGACAGGATCCTGATCCTCGGCTCGTTCTGGGATGACTCGATTACGGTCAATACGCTGGACCTCGGTCTCGGCGCCAATCAGGTCAGCATCCTGCAGGGCTTGAACTCCAGCACGAACACCGTTCTGAACGTCGACGTGATCGAGATCGAAGCCTATGCCGGCAATGACACGATCACCGTCACAGGCAACGGCACGATTCCGTTCCACATCAATGCCGGAGCTGACAATGACACTGTCGATGCCAGCACGTTCACAGGTGCGTTGACGACCATCTACGGTGGCTCGGGCAACGACAACATCACTGGCAGCCAGCTCAGCGACTACATCTACGGCGAAGACGGGGACGACAACATCACGGCCGGCCGCGGTGCCGACTTCATCTTCGGCGGTGCCGACTCCGACACCTTCATCTGGAACAATGGCGACGGTTCTGACGTCGTCGAAGGCGATACCGGGCTGAACCGGCAAATCGTCAACGGCTCGGCTTCCGGCGACGACTTCCTCGTCACCAACCTGGTCGGCCGTACGTTGTTCCAGCGTACGAACCTGGTTCCGTTCTTCGTGAACATGGCCGACGTTCAGGTCCTGAGCATCAACACCGGCGACGGTAACGACAACACGACGATCGGCAATCTCGCCGGCACGACGCTGACCCGGATCGACATCGAGCTGGGTGCAAGCGACGCCTTCGCGGACAATGTCACCGTGACCGGCACGGATGGCGACGACGCCATTTCCGTGCACGGCTCCGGTTCGCTGTTCACCGATGCGACCGAAGTCACCGGCCTGCCTGTCATGGTCACCCTGCTGGGCGGTTCCGTGGTTCCTGGCGGGTTCCTTGACCATCTGACGGTCCGCTCCGGCCGTGGCAATGACTCGCTCAGCGTCACCCGTAACTTCGTTCAGCCGATCGGCCTGATTCTTGACGGTCAGGGCGGCGAAGACTTCTTCGACGTCACCGTTCAATCGACGCCCGGAGTGAGCAAGGTCACGGTCATCGGTGGCGAAGGCGACGACCTGATCCACGTGAACGAAGGCAACGTCGCCCTCATCGGCGGTGCCTCTGACGTGCTCGAAGTTCTCGGCACGGCCAACAATGACGTGATCGATCTGACTGGCGGCGTGAACCTCATCACCCAGACGGTCAATGGCGTCGTTTCGTTCATCGACATCGCCGGCTACACCGGCGTCGTGCACATCGACGGACTCGGTGGCAACGACGGCATCGGGCTCACGGGCTACAGCCTGGCGACTACGGTGCTCGGCGGCGACGGCAACGATTTCATCAACGCCAGTGGCATGCCGGTCGCCGTTTCGATCTACGGCGGCTCGGGCAACGACGTCCTCTGGGGCGGCCTGGCGAACGACTTCATCTCCGGCGGAACGGGTCGCGACTCGATCCGCGGCTTCGCAGGCAACGACCAGCTCTTCGGCGACGAAGATGCCGACGTCTTCGGCTGGCAGGGCGGCGACGGCAACGACACCGTCGACGGCGGCACCGGTTACGATGCCTTCGTGATCGAAGGCACGGCCGGGACCGACTGTTTCCACGTCAGCCCGGACAGCACCTTCGTCAATGAGGCCCGCATCGGCGTTGACCTGCCTGGCGGACCGGCCAACGATGGCTCGCTGCTGGCAGCCGATGTCGAACACATCAGCCTGATCGGTGGCGGTGCCGCTGACTACTTCGAAATCGCCTCGATGATCCCGACTCCGGTTACGGCCATCGATGCCGATCTGGGCTCTGCCGACATCGCGGCCGACATCGTCGTCGTCAAGACTTCCAACGCCGGCAGCGACGTCACGGCCACGCCCGGTGCCACCGGTGCCGACGTGGACGTCAACGGCCTCTCGGCCCTCGTACGTCTGTTCAACACCACGACGTCCGATACGCTCGGCATCCTCGGCGGCTTCGGCAGCGACAACATCTATGTCGCCCCTGAAACGCTCAGCCTGATCTCGGTACTCATCAACGGCGGCGGCGGGAACGACGTTCTCGAAGGCGCCACCACGATCATCGGCGGCTCGGGTGACGACCTCATCAAAGGCACCGACTTCGCGGACGTGCTGCTGGGCGGTCTCGGCAACGACACCATCTACGGCTACGCGGGCGGCGACCTGATCCTGGCCGATGCGACGGCGACCGGCATCGGTGCCGGCATCGTCTGCGACAGCGGCATGATGGGCGTCGGAGCCTTCGCCATCAATCCCTACGTGGCAGCCGGCGGCAACGACTTCGTCTGGGCCGGATCGGGCGACGACACCGTCAATGGTGGTTTCGCCAACGATTCGCTTTACGGCGATGAAGGAAACGACCTGATCGGCTACCTGGTCATGGGAGCTAATCCCCTTCTGCCGTCGGACTTCGACGAGCCGGGCAATGACTTCATCTCGGGCGATACCGGTAACGATACCGTGTTCGCGGCAGCCGGCAACGACAGCGTCCTCGGCGGCGACGGTGCCGACGTGCTCTATGGCAATGACGGTGATGACTCGATCGAAGGCGGAAACGACAACGACGAGATTTTCGGCGGCAACGGCAACGACTCGATTCAGGCCGGTGCTGGCCAGGATTACGTCGAAGGCAACGACGGCAACGACTCCATCTGGGGCGGTGCCGGGATCGATGTCCTCAACGGCAACGCCGGCAATGACCTGATCTATGGCGAAGCTGACGCCGACGCCATCTACGGCGGTACCGGCAACGACACCGCGTACGGTGGCGAAGGCAACGATTACGTCAATGGCCAGGAAGGCGATGACTCGCTGATGGGTGATGCCGGTGACGACATCATCTGGGGCGGCAGCGGCAACGATACCGCACTGGGCGGTACCGGCAACGATGTGATCTATGGCTTCGACGGCAACGATTACCTCCAGGGCAACGAAGGCGAGGACACCGTCTACGGTGGCCTGGGCGACGACCTGATCGAAGGTAACGACGGCAACGACGTGCTCGTCGGCACGCTCGATCCTTCCGATCCGGGCAATGCCGCCCTCGACGGCAGCGACACCATCTTCGGCGGTGCTGGCCAGGACGCCATCTTCGGCGGCTACGGCAACGACTTCCTCAACGGTGGCGAAGGCGACGACCAGCTCTGGGGTCAGGAAGGTAACGACACCCTCGGCGTGTTCGTCTTCTTCGGTGCCATCATGTACGACAACGGCGCCGACAAGTTCGTCGGCGGCACGGGTGACGACATGATCGCCGGTGCCCTGGTCGACACGAACGGCGCGATCGTGCCGGACGGCAACGACGTCGCCTTCGGTCAGGAAGGCAATGACACCATCTACGGTGGTGCTGGCGGCGACATGCTCTATGGTGGCGACGGCGACGACGTCATCCTCGGCGGCACCCCGCTGACGGCCAATACCATGCACGCCCCGCGTGATCCCTACCTGCCCGGTGACGGCAACGACACCATCTATGGCGGAATGGGCTTCGACAGCGTGGATGGCGGCAACGACAACAACCTCCTCGACGCCGGCGATGACGGCATCCGCGAGACGATCCTCGGCGGCACCGGCAACGACATGGCCTATACCCACCAGGCGACCGATCCGGTCAACTACGACCTCACGGCCCTGGATGGCGGCTTCAACCACGTCTTCAAGGACGGCGGCCTGCTCGAACCTCCGGTTCCGGCGATTCCGCAGCCCTATGCCTACCTCAACTGGGTCATTCCGGTGGAGTACTACACGGGTTACAAGACCCTGCACAACGGCACCGTGGTCGAACACCCGCCGCTGAAGTACCGGCTCAATCCGAACAACGGCCCCAACGGCCCTGTGAAGAAGCCGATCAAGGTCAAGCCTGTGGTCGTGAAGAAGGCTCCGGTCAAGAAGACCGTCGCCCCCAGACCGACCTTCGCAGGCAAGGCCAACACCGTTGGCAAAGTCGCTTCGGCGGCCGCCGCACTGAAGAACAAGAACCGGGGTTGATCCTCGATTCCGAAACGTTACGAGACTCCTTCTCAAGGACCTCGTAACGTTCATCTCGACACAAACGTCCAATCCTCCGAAACTTGCCGCCGACCCACATTATCGTGCGTCGGCGGCTTTCGCATTTTCCCAGGCCAGCCGCGAACGGCAAGACCGCTCATATACCATTCGGGAAAGCGGACTTCCGGATCAACGTATGGGTCTAAAACTATACCGCCTGATTCAGTTCAGGTCGAACACAGCGAGTCCATTCGGAATGGTTCGGACGCCTTTAGGCTTCGATGCCGAGACCTCGACGATGTGCCCCCTCCGAAGGTCACGTTCAACGACCACAAGACTGCCAGCAAGAAACAGGAATCGGCAATTCGCCAGGGCCGACCGACAGGCCTTGGCTTCAATGCGCTTCGTCCAACCCGGGTAACCTTCGGCCCCCTGCCCTTTCGATCCGCCCTGACCAACGATCGCGATCGACGCCCGCCAAGCTCAATCAGGACTGCCGATCAGGATGAAACCGGCCCAGAATTTAGGATGATCGAAGGGCTTCACCATGCCTTTGCCCTCCTGGGCCGGCAGTGCGGCGAGATCCTTGCGCCTGGGCCGGTCCCCGCGAGCCACGCCATCCGTCAGTTTGGCCAGCAGGTCGGCCGCTTCGCCCACGCTCAGGTTCCGCAGCCACTCCTTCGCCTCCTTCAGCGCCTCCACTTTCGTCATCTTCTTTTCGATCATGTTCCGATAAAACCGGTCCATCAAAAGGGCCGTCGCCCTGTCGTCCACCTTCCACAAGGAAAGGCACACAGAGCGGGCACCCGCCAGCAAAAACGACTGCGCAAAGCCCAGCAGGCCATCGCCGCCACCCTGCCGCCCCAGGCCGGTCTCGCACGCCGAAAGCGTCACCAGGCTGGCGTTCAGGTTCCAGTGGTCCATCACTTCCTTGGCCAGCAACTGGTTGTCCAGCAGCGGTTCACCTGCCGCGGCCTCGGTCGCCTTCGGCCGGTCCTGGCTCAGGATGATCCGGGAATTGAACGCAATCACGTCGTTGGTCTGCCCATGCGTGGCCAGGTGCAGAAACTTGTAATTCTTGAGGGTGTCAGCCTTGCGCAGGGCGTCCAGTGTCTGCTCGCTGGCTTCGGACCGGGTCAGATACCGGCTGCCTTTTTCGCCGAAGAGCTTCCGCAGCTCGACCACCTCCACCTCGGTGCCCGGCAGTTCGACCCACTCATCACCTCGTGTCAGCGAAGCGAAAAGGGCATCGTTCTTTCGCCTGGCGGCAATGGCATCGCGGGCGGGTTCGGGGTCAATCGCCACGCCCAGCTTGCCCGGGGGCAGCGTGCGCGGCACCACCTTATCTTCGGCCTCACGCCAGAATTCGCCCGCCACTTCCTTGTTTCCGGCATTCGCCTCGATCAGTTCGCCCAGTTGCTCGATCGATTCGAGCTTCGTTCCGGCATAAGTTACCAGCACGTCACCGGCCTTCAGGTTCGCCCTGGCGGCACCACCTTCAGGAACCACTTCAGTGATCAGAAGCCCTCCCGGCGGCAATGCCGTCGGAACAGGAGTGGGCTCAGCCAGTTCGGGAAAGACCGGGTCGCCAAGAGCCAGAATCGTGTCAGGCCCCTGCAGCGGCTGCCCACGCCGGGCCAGAAAGGTTCCCGAGGGCACATAGCAGATCGTCCGGTCTTGCAGCATCGGCTCAACCGGAATCCCGGCCATGTCATTCACCGGCACGACGTAGAGCGTTTCGATGCCTCCCAGATGTGCCATCAACGGGGCGATTCGCTGGGCCTTGACCTTGTCGAAGTGTTCACTGACCGATCCGTCGCCGGGGGTGAGTTCCTTTTTCAGCAAGCCCCGCAGGCTGGCCGTGAGCTTCCGCTCGTCTTCGGTCCAGCGCCCCTTTTCGCCGCTGCCGGGCAATTGCACCCACACCGGTTCGCCGGTCGATTTCAGAACGCAGGCCCAGTGTTCGTCGGTTTTTATATTGCTGCTGGTGACATCGACCCATGTCACCAGGGCATGCCCTGAAGGGATCGCCCGCTGAATCGTGGCGAAGTCGCTGACTTCCTGTCGACTCAGCTCGGCGGCCAGATCCGCCAGATCAAGGTTGAGCCTGCGGCGATTTTCAATCAGGATCTTAAGTTCATGCTTTTCCTCATCATTGGGCTGGGTTCGCGTGATGAGGATATTGATGCGCGATTCGATCGGGCGAAGCTTGTTCAGAATCGTGTCTTTGCGTTCCTGCTGCGTTGGTGTGAGCTGCTGGCCACGAATCTCGGACTTCACGTCGAGAAATGCCCGTGCGAGATTTTTTTCCATGGCTTCGAAGCCTTGGCGTGGTTTTCTAAGGTATGCGGAAATCGCAGCCAAGGCAAAATAGGGATTTCCGCTTTCACCGCCGATCGCTCGCTGAAAACCTTTGGCACGCGCCAGGCGGCTCATTTCGAAGAAGCGAGTGCATTCCAACAAGACAGGTTCGGCTTTGGCGTTTTCGCCCATGGATTGGTACAACACGGCGAGGTTATTGAGGCTTCCGGCATAATCGGGGTGGATCTCGCCCTGAAGTATTCTGGTCAGATCGCGGGCCTGTAGCATGAGCGGTTCGGCTTTGGCATTTTCGCCCATGGAAGAGTACAACATGGCAAGGTTGTTGAGGCTGGTGGCATAAGCAGGATGATTCTCGCCAAGAAGGATTCTTCTCAAGTCGCGGGCCTTGAGGTAGAGCGGTTCGGCTTTGGCATTTTCGCCCATGGAAGAGTACAACATGGCAAGGTTGTTGAGGCTGGTGGCATAATCAGGATGATTCTCGCCAAGAAGGATTCTTCTCAAGTCGCGGGCCTTGAGGTAGAGCGGTTCGGCTTTGGCCTTTTCGCCCATGGAAGAGTACAAAAAACCGAGGTTATCGAGGCTGTCGGCATAATCGGGATGGTTCTCACCCCGAAGGTTTTTTCTCAGGTCGCGGGCCTTGAGGTAGAGCGGTTCGGCTTTGGCCTTTTCGCCCATGGAAGAGTACAAAGCGGCGAGGTTGTTGAGGCTGGTGGCATAAGCGGGGTGGTTCTCGCCCCGAAGTTTTTTTTCCAGGTCGCGGGTCTGGAGGTAGAGCGTTTCGGCTTTGGCGTATTCACCCATGGAATGG
>WGMM01000033.1 GCA_016125085.1 bacterium | reverse complement strand
GTTCATGATTCGTGTTTCGAACGTTGCCCGATGCATGACAGCCCCAAAACGATACCGTGGTGACCTTGGAGAAAGTCGCAGTTCCGCATCATCCGGAGCGATTGCTTTGGCAAAGTAATGCTTGCCGAAATCCGAAGTACGGCCGATTGAGTCGAATCGAATTGAGGAAAGTTCGATTCCTGGATACGATCGAACCCGAACTTTCGTTCGAATTCGGAGGATTCAGCTGTCGAATTCTCGCCGGTTCCTGTCGATGAGTGCAATTCGACGCTTTTTGATGACTCGTATTCCGATGCCATAGGCAGCACGAATGGCTGTCGAAGCCGTTCGGCGTCATGCTTGCGTCGCTGGCATGCCATTCATCAAATGACCAATTCCATGCGTTGATGACCGGAATCACGTGACATTTCAGGCTCCGTCGACTTATGATTCATTTGGAAGTCGTTCGATCGGAAAGTCGTATAATTCGGTGTGATGATGGCAAATGGCGGATCTTCAGTGAGTCTCGAAATCGCGGCATATCTGGGGCATTCCGCCTCAAGGAATCTCCTCGGGACCAAGGCTCCAGAGCCTTTCGAACTGGCCTCCATGAAACACGGCGGCGATCGCCACTGGCGCATGGCTTTGCGAGCGATCGGCCACGAGCCAGTTGCGAAAGCCGCTTGCTCGATCGCGGAAATCGCGCTGACGGAATATTCGAAAAATCCGGATTCGGTCTCTGAAGTCGATTCACAGGCGAGAATGGCCGTGGAATCACTGATCGCCTGGCGGAATGCCCCGATCTCACTGGAGACGCGAGCAGCCGTCGAACGAAATGCGATCCGATTCGCCTTGAACGTCAATGTCGGTGGAGTGCTGCGCGATCATTCCGGTTATTGTGGCCAGTCTCTCGGCAGGATCCTCGGAAAATGTGCCAGTATCGTGCTCGCACCGGAAAATCCGCGATACGTTCGCTGGTTCGGTGAGGCGGCCGAATCTTTATGCATGGATTTTCCTGTATCCGAAGAGCATCTCTGTATGACGATCGCAAAGGTCTTTCAGCCCTGTTTCTCCATAGACGAACAGTGAAGCGATCATCACTCGATGAGCTTTCGCTTCATTGAGTTCTGGGCTTCGGTCCGAATTCGAAACGGTTGACTGTTTGATTCCAGCGGCCGAAAATACATCGATCGCCCCTGATCCGTTCGTCGGATCGTATCACCCCGGCAAGTCTTGCCAGGCATTTGGACCGAGCCAACCGATGACTCCGCTCTTCACGAAGCTCAATCTCGCGTCAAACCAGGTCATCCATGTGCTTGACGCTCCCGAATCGTTCGAGCCGGAATTGCAAGCACTGTCGAACGTTCGCATCGAACGGTCCGTAAACGGCCCCGTCAAGTTCGCACTGGCTTTCGTCAAAAAGCTGGCGGAGGTCGACAAGGCCTCGTCGAGCCTGACGGCAGCCGCCGAGCCGGACGCGACGATCTGGATGGTCTATCCCAAAGGATCTTCGAAGAAATACAAGTGCGAATTCAACCGCGATACGGGCTGGGAAAGTCTCGGCAAGGCCGGATACGAACCTGTACGCATGGTGGCCATCGATGCGGACTGGTCGGCGCTGCGGTTCCGCCAGGTCGCGTTCGTGAAAACCATGAAGCGGGACGTGTCACGCACGATTTCGAAAGAGGGACGCGACCGAACCGGTAAGCCCTGAATATCCGGCTGGCTCGAATTTCGAATTTCCGAGAGCTGGTCGTCAAGCAAGTCCGATTCGAACGGGAATCGTCCGAACGACGCTCGAACTCTGAGATTCCGGGCTTACCAAGGCGATCAGGCCCAGGCACCGCCTGATTTGTCCTGATACACGGACCAGATGTAGCCGTCGGGGTCTTTGATCGCGAACTCTCGCCAGCCCCATTCCTGGTCGATCGGCCCATCCGAAACGCGGGAATAATAGCCGGCGTTACAGGCCCGGGCATATGCGGAGTCGACGTCGGCCACGCGAAATTGCATATGAATACCGACGCCCGGCTTGGTCTCGTTGAGATCCAGGTCGTTTTCGTCAGCCACGTGCAGCATGATCGAGAAATCGCCCAGCCGCATGATCGCCAAAGTAGCGGGGCCGCCGTCTTCCTGAGCGTGTTTCTGGGCAAGTGTCGCACCCAGCGCTTCTCGATAGAATTCGACCGACTTTTCGATCGACCTCACATACAGAAACGCGCTGGTGACTTTCGCAGCAGGTGTCGTGGCCGGCCTGGGAGCGGGCTTCTGGGCTGGTGAAACGGCCTGCACACCCGGCACGCTTGACCAGTCCTGGATTGTGACACCCGGAACAGGAGTGTTCGCGTAAGTAGTGGCTCCCGCAGGCATTGCGCCACTGCCAGCATGGGCCGCGGGGCGTGCGGAAGAGCCGGTTTTGACGGCTTCGCTTTCGTTCTCGCCGCTGGCTCGTTCAGGTTGGCTCATGGCTGCGTTCTCCCCTTCACTGGCGCTGGAACAGGCATCTGCTGATGTGAGTGACCCACCTGACTTCACGCGTTCCGTTTGCGGATTTCATTGTGCCGAATCCCGCGATTCCTGAATACGTCAATTTTTCAGGTTCTGGCGATGACTTCTGAAGTGGTCCGGGCGGTCAAGGCGTTTTCGAGCGGGCGATGAATTCGATCGTTTCCCGCATGGCAGGCAAAATGAAGGCTGCGGCTGAATAATGGCCGGCATCGTAACGAACGATCTCAGGTTCACCGGCGGCTTTCCAGAGCGCCTCACCCGACCGGGCGGGCACGACTTCGTCGACCTTCGCCACGATCATTTTGACACGCTTGTTTCTCAAGCGGTCGGCGTAGGTCAGTGGGTCGAACGGATCGACAAGCCTGCTCAGGTCATCGAACGTCCGCCCCGACTTCTGCCAGGCTTCCCGGTAGGTTCTGGCCTCCTTTTCGGGCAAGTTCCAGAGAATGTCGGCCAGGCCGCCTCCCGCGAGAACGAAGACGCCGCCGCTGGCCATCGGGTCGATCGCCGTGGCCAATGCCGCCATGATTCCGCCCAGAGAAATGCCGGTCGCGTGAATTTTCTTCGGATCGACCTCAGGGCGGGACGCCAGCCAGGCGATCGCCCGGCGGATGTCGAGAACCCCTTGCCGGAAAGCCATTACGGACCGGTTCAGATCTCCGCTGAGGAACCTGACCTCAGGCAGATCCGCAGGTTTCCGTTTCCCGTAATACGGCAGTTGTACGAAAAGTGCAGCGATGCCGTTGTCGGCCAGTCGTGCGGCCATGAATCGGGAAAGCGGAAAGTCCGCCCCAAGAATATGCAGGACAACTGCCGCCGGGTAGCGGCCACCTTCCGGAGGAGGGTTGGCGGGAAGGAAATATTCGGCATGCACGATGTTGTTGGCAGGCACTTCGCCCGGAAGCGGTGAAGGAAACCGAAGTGCCCACACATGGTGACGTGTTGCCGTTCGGATCGGCTTCAGCTCCCACTGGAACCGGCTCGGCCCCTGGCGGAAGATTTCGGGAACGAGCGTTTCGGCATCGGAAGGCAGGAAATTGACGATGCCCTTCTGAGCAGGTGAAGGCTTGGGAGCCACGGAAGGACTCGTCTGCGCCGAAACCGCGGAAAACGAGCCAAGAATCGTACCACAGCTTATGACGAGGCTGAGCGCAATGAAGAGGCGGAAGTTGTTTCGCGGGATCGTCGGGTTCGGTTCGCACATTGTTGCATCCCTGCTGGCAAATGGTTCCCGCACAGCGGCTTGCGTTTCGGGGGCAAGTCCCGTTGCCCTTTCGGTCGATATGTTCTATGGTACGACGCGACCGTATCGACCGCAACGGAATATGGCGGATCGGGTCGCGGTCGAACGAGCCTCATGGTCTCGGAACGTAACGGAGCCGTCCCCGTGTCCATCGCCCCAATCGCCGGTCTTCCCGAAGGTTACGAACCGCGCCGAGTCGCGATCATCAAGCCCAGCGCTCTGGGTGATGTGGTCATGTCGCTGCCGGTACTGAACGCAGCTCGACAGGCATGGCCCAATGCCCGAATCAGCTGGGTCATCAACAAGGGTTTGGTCGGCCTGCTTGAACACCATCCCGCGATCGACGAACTGATCACCTTTGACCGAAAAGGATTCGGAGAAGGTATCGGCGGTGCGATGCGATTCGCCAAATGGCTCTGGTCCTTACGTCAACATAACTTCGACATGGTTCTCGACCTGCAGGGCTTGCTTCGGTCTGGCCTGATGAGCCGCGCCACAGGCGCAAAATATCGCGTGGGACTTGCCGAAAGCCGAGAAGGTTCGCGCTGGTTCTATACCCACCATATCCCGACGCTCAAACACAAAAACGAAGATATTCATGCCGTGGATCGACTGATGAAAGTGGCTGAGACGATGGGGTTCGTCAAGCCGGCAGCCGAACCCAACTTCTTCTGGCCAAGAACATTGCGGAGCCAGGCCTGGGCACGCAAGACACTTGAAGACTTGCCGCGGCCGTGGGTGGGCTACACCCTGGGAGCTCGCTGGCAGACCAAACGCTGGCCAGTCGAACAGTTCGTGAAACTCGTCGATCAGGTTCAGACCAGCTTCGGCGGATCGGTCATTCTGATCGGAAGCCCTGAAGACGTCGAACTCTCGAAGCGCTTCACCGCAGTGGCCGGCAACCGGTTCGGCAGGATCACCGATCTCGCAGGCAAGACGACCCTGCCCGAACTTCAGTCGATGTGTGGCGAACTTGACCTGCTCGTGTCCAATGACACAGGCCCTCTGCACGTGGCCTCCGCTCAAGGCACACCCACGGTCGGCATCTTCACATGCACTCGGCCAGCTCGTACCGCGGCCTACGCCGAGAACACATCCTGCGTGACGACGAAAGTCGATTGCGCGGGCAACCTCCTCAAGAGCTGTTCGCACACGAAGTGCTTCGCCGAGCTGGAGCCTCGGAGGGTCTATGTCGCTGTGGCCAATCAGCTGCATGAACTCGGCTTCGGCACGCGTTCCGCGGTAGCTTGATTTACCGACGAAATGAGCCTGACCATTCGCCCCGGTTGACGTCCCGCTGGGCATGCCTGGCATCATTTCGAAAGAAAACTCCGGAAACTTGCCCGCTGGTTCGCCATCGCGCAAGTTTCCGGCACTTGGGAAGTTCGTGCTTCGCTGACACGATTTCGTGACGTACCCGTGAATGACCTTTCGCAGGCCTGAGCATTGACTTTCCGCCAGTAGACGGTATCTTATGAGCATCCAGCCCCTTTAGCTCAGTTGGTAGAGCAGCTGACTCTTAATCAGCGGGTCGTAGGTTCGAGTCCTACAGGGGGCATTTTTCAGTTTGCTTACTTTCCGATTACCTGAAATATCATCGCTTTAGTCGAGACTTTCACTGATGAAGTCAAACCTGAGAGAAGCGATCATAGCGACCGATCTTCCCTAGGGAATCCGATAATGATACATCCTTTTTGTCTACCAGGCCCTCAGACGAACCGATTCGTCATTTGAATCTCGCAATTCCGGATGTGACGATATCCGGCAATTCGCACGAAATTCGAATCTCTTCAGAGCGGGCGGAACATCGGCCAAATCAGTCCCTGCTCCATTCGATTGCGGAGCGGGATTCGCATTCGATCACTGGTCGATCTCGGAATCGTCGTGGTTTTTGATCGTCCATGCGTTTTCGGATGTGTCGGTCTCGTCCCTGATGAAACGGTACTTCGGATTGTTTTTGACGCGATCGTACACCTCCTCGGATACTCGAATCGCCGATTGATTGTCCATCGGTTCGATTTCAGACGCCAGGGAAATCGTACGGATCCAGAGATCGGCGAATGCGGATTTTCGCAAGACGGAGCCTTTCGAAACCGGGCCCCGATGGATTCCGATCGAAGCGGAGAGCCTGGTCACGTGTTCGGCGTTGAACATGACGATCAGTTCGATGATTTCGGATGCGAATTCCATCATTCGAGGGCTGTGATCGAAAACTGGTTTTTCGAGCCCGCAGGCGGCAAGAAAAGTCGCTCCACCGGCCGAGATTTTTTCGATTTCGTGCTTTTGAGCGACAACTTCGAACTCTGCGATGAGTTTGTCGACGAGTCGACGCGCTTTTGCCGCCGACATCGAATCGTAGATTTTCTCGACGCCTTCCAGTTCGACGAATGCAAGAGTGGCCATCGAGGATTCCGAAGCATACGAACTCTCGTGGTCCCGCACTTTCGCAAAAAGCACACTCGGCATCATATTTTCCAGAAGCCGCCGGTTCACTTGCAGTTTGCGTTTGAGTCTCTGCGTTTTTTCGTCGATATCCTTCGCCATTCGATTGAAAGTATCTGCGAGTTCCTGAACTTCATCGCCACTTTCGATATTGACGCGGACATCGTAAAATCCGTTCGCGTAGGCACGAGCCGCCGTCGTCAACTTCCGGATCGGAGCCGCCAGAGCTACCCCAGCCAACCCTGCCGCGAAGACCGCAAGAGCACTGAGAACTACGAGCGTAATGATCAGTTTGCGTTGCAATTTCACGAGCGGCCGAAATACTTCTTCGGTCGGTATTTTCACGACGATTCCCCAATTCAGTCCTGGGAGCTTCATTGGGGAATAGGCCGCCAGAACCTCTTCGCCGAGATAATCTTGGCAGATCGTCGCGCCTTCTTTGCCTTCGGAGATTTGCTGCGTCATGACGGATCGGACACGAACGGCTAACACGCTCGATTGATTCGCTTCGACTTTGCTCGTGAGTTCAGGGTCAGCGCCTATGGATCGAAGCCTGGTGACGAAGCCTTTCGGATCTTCCTGGAACCGTCGGCTCGCGCTTCGCTGAAGACCCTCCGGCCCGATCAAAAGTATTTCGCCCGTTTTACCGAGTCCCAAATTCTCCCACCTGTTCGAGTCTGAAACAATTCGCAGGATACTGCTCGACATGATCTGAAAAGCGATGACACCGATCACTCGATCGCCCTCGCGGATCGCACGGACAGCGAATGCGGCAGGAAGCCCGAACTCTGGAAGGTATTCATCGAAATCGACGAACGTCACATTATCAGGATCGGTCGATGCCGCCGCTTCACGCACGGCTTCGGCCAATTTCGTATCTGCGAATGGACCGTTCGCAAAGCTCGTTCCCAGGCTAATGCGCTTGAGACTGGAGTAAACCATGATCGCCTGTTCTGGCTCGAAGAGCATAATGTTTCCATAGCGGAATCGGGAACGCATCTTGTCGATCTGCGGATGAAATTCACTGTGAACACGACTGTATTCGCTGGTGTCGCCGGAATCCGATAGTTGATTTTTCGAATCAACCGGATTCGGATTCGCCGCAAGATAACGATATTGGACGATCGCCGTTGCGTTATCCCGGGGAATCAGCTTTGCCAGATCGGGGTCCTTCAGGGAATGTTTCCGGAATTCCGGCAGAAACTCATTCCGATAATATCTGCGAAGCGTTTCTACCTGATCGTCTGTAAGGGATTCGCTTTTCAGCTTTCGGAAGGCCGAGGAAAATTGTTTTGCTGCGTCCTGGATCGTGACGAATTCGCTGTAGACCGTGATGTGATTCAGTATGATCCCGAAATAACCTTCCACATGATATCTCTTGGCATTCCGTGCGAAGCCAGTTGGTTGCTGATGGTTTCGACAAGAATGGCCTTGCCGCCGTCATACGCAAGCAATGCTGAAGCTGTGGCCATCGTGATGCCGATCAAAAATGCTCCGATCGCAAATTTCGACCGTAATGAATTCGTTTCCCTCATCTGTTCGTCTCGCTTGCGGACCATCAGTCAAACCTGGCAAGGAAAATCCAGGAGATCAGGCTTGCGGAATCAATCAGATTCGATTTCACAAGCTGCGATCAGTCAATAGACAATACTGCGGGCATGATGGCACTTTCTCATGAACCTCATATGTTAAGATCCTATAATATTGCCTACTGATCAGTGGATCAACGCATTTCGTGTCGATTCGTCCAATTTTACGAATCGTTATCGTACGTCCGGTCGAACGCGGATGATCGTACTGGGCCTTAAATACTTGACCGATCTATATTAAAGATTATCCAACCCATCGTCATCATGGAAAATAAAACATATATGCCGCACGAACGATGCTTTCGTATTTGGCCACCGGCTCTTCGAGTCCCCGAATCGCTACCGACAGGATCCGTATCAGATTCTGGGACTCGTCCAGCTGAGGTACGGCGATCGATCGATCCGCCTCGAACCCCCGCAGCCAGAAGCCGCTTCCGGACTCCGGCGGCAGGTCGATCGCCCGGTACTGCGTCACTTCGCGAGTGCGTGCGGCAAGAACGATTCCCAGCCCCGTATCAGTCACCGGAACATCAGCCGTAGCGACCGGAAAGCCTTGCGCCACTTCAGGTTTCATTTCGGGGCACGCCAAGAATGCCTCGAGCAGCAGCCGCCCTGCTTCGAATCGCCAACATCCCGTGGCCCTGGCCCCGGCGTGTTGGTGAACATAGGCAACAGCCCGCAATGCCGGGTTTCGTTCAAGTTCGCCCCGAGGTGCGGGCAGGGAAGAATCGGGCAATTCGAAAGGTTTCACGGCGATTCCTGGCTCGAATCATTCGGGATAGATCAGGGCCTTCGCGCGCCTTTCGGCATAGGCTGCATCGCCGGAATGAGCGATCGCCTTCAATTGGGCGAACGACCGACCTGCTGTCACGGCTTCGACAAGCTTCCGGTTCACGCAGATCACATCGAGCTTTTCCGGCTTCCATTCTTCGGGATAGAGTTTTCGCAGTGTCGCTGCCATCGCAAGGCCAATGTCGACGCCGCGAATCGAGTCCCGATCGGTCATCTGCACGAACACACCATTGCATTTCTCTCTGGCATATTGGCGCTCGGTGGGTGTGAATGTCGTCGGTACGAAGCGCACGCCGGGCAATTGAAGTGCATTGAGAGCCTCGGCCCATTTGCGTGAGTCGATCCAGGGAGCACCGACGCGTTCGAAGGGGGTGTCGGTGCCGCGGCCGGTGGCGACGTTCGTCGCTTCGATCAGGCCGACGCCGGGGTAGAGAATCGCTTCGGTCAGGCTTCGCATATTGGGCGAGGGGTTCGTCCACATCAGTCCGGTTTCGTCCCAGAACATGCGACGGTCGTAGTTTCTGCAGGCGACGACTTTCAGGTCGACTTTCATGTTCCGCTCCGCCTTGATGAGCTTCGCGTATTCGCCGATGGTCAGACCGGTAACGACCGGGATGTCGTGATCGGCCACGAAAACGCGCCGGTCCTTGTCGCGCATGACGCCTCCGAACCGGTCGCCCCGGATCGGATTAGGCCGGTCCAATACGAAAATCGGCACGCCGGCCTCTTCAGCGGCCTCCATGGCCAATGCGAGCGTCGAGAGGTAAGTGTAGAACCGCACGCCGATATCCTGAATGTCGTAAACGAGTGCGTCCAGGCCTTTCATCTGTTCGGGCGTGGGTTTGCGGTTTTTGCCGTAGAGAGAATAGACCGGCAGGCCGGTCTTTTCGTCCATGGAGTCACCGATCTCCTTATCCACGGCTCCCCGAATGCCGTGCTCCGGAGAGAACAGAGCTTTCAGCGACATGTCAGGGGCTTTGTGCAGCAGGTCGATGGTTGGCGTGCCATCGCTGTCCAGTCCGGTGTGATTGGTCACGAGACCGATCGTCATGAGCTTCAGATCCGAGAAGCCGTTGGCCTTGAGGACGTCGATTCCGAGCTGGGTTTGGCCCGTGGCGATGCGAGGCCGCAATGGGGCGTCTTCGAACTTGGCTGCTGCCGCATCGACACTATTCGTAATCGAGGCATCTTCCAGAGACGATGCCGCTGCCGTGGCCACGCGATAGCGAATCGAAGAGGCATCGCCCTTCCCATCGGGATGCAGGCGGCTGGCGAGAATTACGACGAATAGCCCGGTTTCCGGATCGATCCACAAGCTCGTGCCGGTGAATCCGGTATGGCCGAAGCTCTTCGGCCCCATGAACGCGCCACGCGGGTGCGAATACCCGGTGCGAACATCCCAGCCCAACCCGCGACGCTGTCCAGCGGGCGAATCGGCCGCGTCGATCATCAGGCGAACCGTCAATGGAGCGAGTACCCGCGCACCGTTCGATCCGACGCCGCCCTTGAGCAAAGCCTGTGCGTAAGCCGTGATGTCAGAGACCGACGAGAACAGCCCGGCATGACCAGCCGTGCCGCCGAGAGCACGGGCTCGAGGGTCATGCACACGGCCTCGGGCCATTTCTCCGCCTACTTTTTCGGTCGGTGCAGTGCGGGCAAGCTTGTCGGCAGGCAGAGGGGCCTCTTTCGGAGCATAGCCGGTATCCGTCATGCCAAGTGGCTCGAAAATGCGCTTTCGGGCGAATTCGTCCAACGGCATTCCCGAGACTTTTTCGACGATCCTGCCCAGCGCGATGAAACCGACGTCGCTGTAGCGGAAATACTCGCCCGGCGAACCGACGAGATCCTGTTCGGCCAGTTTCTTCCAGGCTGTTTCCGGGCCATCGGCGTAGTCCCCTATCGGATTGTCAGGAATCAGTCCAGAGCGGTGCCGCAGCAGCTGGTCAATGGTGATGCCGCCCTTGCCATGATTGTCCCAGTCCAGCAGGAATTTTCGGACCGGGTCGCTCAGCCGAATTTTCCCTTCTTCGACGAGAATCATGATCGAAGTGGCTGTGGCGACAGGCTTGGTCAGGCTGGCCATATCGAAAATGGTGTCGAGGGTCATCGGTTCGACGGCAGGCGTTTTTGCCCTGTCGCCATACGCTTTGGCGAAGGCGACCGAATCGCCCCGGCCAACCACGACGACCGCCCCTGGAACGCGACCCGCGGCGATCTCTTCGGCCACGATCGTATCGATTGTTGCGAGCTTTTCGGAACTGAGCCGGGCCGCAGCCGGGTCAGGTGCGGGGAGAGCCGCGAATGCCGGTGTCACAGGAGCGATCAGGAAGACGAAAATCAGTGCGAGACGGCGATTCATAGCGATTCCTCGATTTGCGATGATTTGGCGGTTGGGCGATCGGGGGCGTCCAGACCCACGGCAAGATTCCCTGTAACGACGACCGTGAATGACCCGATCAAGGCGAACCAGGGCCAGGCGACGTCGAAACCGAATTTGGCTGCCGAGACTGCCGCGAGACCGCAAACCATGCCCGTGAGCGCTGCGTTCCTGCCGACTTTCGGGAACGCGAGGCCAAGGCAGAAAATCCCGAGTATGATGCCGGTGACGAACGATGCGATCGCCAGGGCATTGTTCACCACGCTTTCCTGCAGGCCGGTGGCGAACCAGGCGACACCCATCTGCAGGCAACCGAAGAGGACCGTCAGCCGGCGCGACGTGCGCATCCAGCTTTCTTCGCTGCGGGGCGTACGGGACAACGGCTGAAGAAAGTCTCGCAACAAGGCGGCGGAAGAACTCGAAAGCGAACTGGAAAGCGTGCTCATCGCCGCAGCCAGAAGTGCCGCCACAACCAGCCCAAGCACACCGACCGGCAGATTACCGATGATGTAATTCACGAAGATGGCATCGCCCTTGAGATTCATGGGATTGCCGCTGGCCTTGTCGCGAACCCAGAGTGCCGCCCCGATTCCCAGAAACAGAGCGAACTGCATGAAAACGACGACACCGCTGGCGATGAGGGCCGCGCTGGCCTGGCGTTGCGATCGTGCGGAAAGATACCGCTGGATCATCATTTGATCGGCCCCGTGGGTGGCCATATTCAGGAACATCCCGCCCACGACTCCCGCCCAGAACGTGAACGGAAGATGCAAGTCCCACGTGAAATTCCACATGCGGAACTTGTCGGCTGCGGACGCCTGTTCGACGTAACCGCTGAAACCGCCAGGAATGTCGCCGAGAATGAGTACGAATGCGATGACCGCGCCGGTGACGTAGATGAGAAACTGAAGCACGTCCGTCCAGATCACGGCCGACATGCCGCCCAGGTAGGTGTAGATCATCGTGGCCAGGCCCATGATCACGATGGCGATCGGCATCGTCAGATGGTGGCCTTCAGTGATCAGGCCCGACCGAGTCAGAAGCTGTTCGATGACCTTCGATGCCAGAAACAGCCTCAGGCCATCGCCCAGTGTGCGAGTGACGATGAACAGCCCGCTGGCCAGGGTCTTCACCCCGGAACCGAAACGGGTCTGAAGAATTTCGTAGGCCGAAATGATCTGCTGCCGAAAATAAGCCGGCATGAGGAACCGGGCCACAAGGCATCGGCCGACAAGGTAACCGACGGCAAGCTGAAGATATGTGAAATTGCCGCCGTAAGCCACACCCGGAACGCTCAGGAACGTCGCCGAACTCGTCTCGGTCGCCACGATCGATATCATGATCGCCCAGGCCGGCGTATCGCTCTCCGAGAGAAAATAGCCGCGAAGATCTTTTGCCGATCGGCCGAGACGCGTGCCCAGAACGACGCAAAGCACGATATACAGGACAACGATGGCGCTATCGATGAAGCCCATGGGCAATGGAATCCGAGCAAACTTGCGATCGACGTAGCGGACCCGGTGTCGTGGCCAGTTGCGACGGTTGGCCCGGGAAACCACAGCTTAATCGTTGAGTTCGCCCGAGTCGAGAGCCCGACCTTTCCTGGCGAAATTCATACCTTTGCCAGCGAGTCCTGTTATCGGCTGATTCCCTGGCCACGATTTCCGCGCATCGCAAGGTTCGGATGAATTTCGATGGATTTCGATCGAAACGACGACTTCGAGCAATCGCGACTGAGGCCGAGCGCACTTGCCACGAGATGATTACGATCGATTCGGAAGGAAATGATGGCGATTTAATCGCCGCCTGAGCTGTTCGATACGAGTTCACGTCGGAAATGAGAAGTGTCGACTCCGCACGCCCGGATACATCGAGCCTGCAGGGTAACTCGTCGGAGAATACCCGATCTGGTCAGGGCCGGGGCCGAGCCAGGCGGACTGTCTGCCATGGAATTCGAATCGACCGGCGGCCCTGTCGATTTCCAGAACCGCGAAAAGCGGATCGACGTAAGGAATCGTCGATGCGACGGTCGGAAATTTCCTGCCAAGTTCTCCTGACAATCTTGGCCGGCGTTTCGAAACGTCCTCGACCCAGACATACGACGCCGAATTGATATGCACGTACGGAATTCCGCCGATTTCACGAGCATGGTCAATATGCCAGTGACCGTTCGAACAGGCTGCGACTTTTCGCCGGCCGTCGGAGAATCGGGCATTTTCGAAAATCGCCCGGACATCCGCCTGATTCGTGATACAGGACGGCCGCTCCAGGCTCTGATGCGAAAAGACGAATGTGTCAGCTTTCGAAGCCGCCAGATCGCGTTCGAGCCAGTCGAGCTGCTCCGGCCCGATTGATTTCGGATATCCGGACTTATGCCCTGGCGGACGATCGTTCGCGTCGAGGATGACGAAATGCAACCCGCCCAGATCGAACGAGTAATACTGGGCTGGCATGCCGAGGAATTTGACGGCCTGCTCGCGCGTGTAGCCGCCATCCATATCATGATTGCCCAGCACATGATATCGCGGACCTGAGAACTTGCGAAAAATATCGAGAAACGGCTCATTCTCTGGCTTGGGGATGCAGAAATCGCCGAGCTGGATGACAGCATCGGCATGAGCGGCTGTCATCGCGTCAACGAAAGCCAACAGCCTTGCATCGGCATCGTGAATGATGTCCTTGTGCACATCGGCGATCAGGCCGATGCGAAGCTTCGGTTTCGAACCGTTTGCCGATACGGATTGCGAATTCAGGCAGCCCGCCCAGACGAGCGAGCCAGCAGTTTGCCGAAAGACGGACCGCCGCGTGAACACCCCGTTCGAAATGGAGTCAGGCGACCGATTCATATGGCTGCGCCGGTGTAAATCGGCATGATCGGCTCGCCTTCGGTCAGCCGCAGGGGCCGTCCGAGCCGGTCGTACAGTGTCGTGCCGGTATCGACGCCAAGCGCATCGTAAATCGTCGCTGCGAGATCGGGCGGGCCGAAGGTACGGGTCACCGGGTAGGCCCCCATGCCGTCCGACTTGCCGATCACCTGGCCGCCCTGCACGCCGCCGCCGGCGAAAATGGCCGAAAACACGGCTGGCCAGTGATCGCGGCCAGGAATGTCATTGGGCGTGAGTTTCGAAATACGCGGCGTGCGGCCGAATTCTCCCAACATCACCACCAGCGTATCGTTCCAGAGCCCCTGGGCCTGCAGGTCGTCGAAAAGGGCGGAAACGGCACGGTCAAGAGGCGGCAACAAGGCGTTCTTCAGACGTCCGAAGTTATCGGTGTGCGTGTCCCAGGTCTGCACGATGCCCATGCTGGCCTGGACGATCGGCACGCCCGCCTGAACGAGCCTTCGTGCCATCAGGAGCGACCTGCCGAACGAATGGCGGCCGTAGCGGTCGACGAGTCGCGGATCTTCTTTCGCCAGATCGAGCGCCGCACCGACTTTGCCGCTTGAGATGAGAGCCAGGGCCGCTTCCTGCTGATCAGCGAACGAGTCGCCAGGCACTGCCGGGGAGGTTTGCCCCAGCAGATGCTTACGAAGATGCAGCCTCGCGGAATCGAGTCCTTCAGGCAGTGCCAG
Source organism: bacterium (assembly GCA_016125085.1). Classification (GTDB taxonomy): domain Bacteria; phylum Planctomycetota; class Planctomycetia; order Isosphaerales; family Isosphaeraceae; genus QWQI01. Next base: position 210,287 of record WGMM01000033.1, on the reverse strand, counting down.
TGAGTCGTCTTTCGATTCAGGGCTGTTCGGGTCGAGCCTGAGCTGCCAGGGATCATATCGGGGGCCGAGGAAACCGGCATCCTGACCTGGCCAGGTCAGCGGCCCTTCGATCAATTTCGTCGGCAGCGAAACGCCGTTGGGGATGCCGTCGGATCGGGGCCGTTCGTGGTCGAGTACGCCGGCATAGCAGGGGAAATCGTCGCGTGAAGCGACTCTGTCCAGGTCGCTGGCTCCCCGTGGAAACGAAGGCTTGCCCGTGAGCACGTGATGCACGGCCACCAGGTGATTGCCTTCCCGGTGGGCCATGCTGCGGACGATCGCATATCGGTCGGCCCGGCGGGCGAGTTCAGGCATGTGCTCGCAAATTCGAATACCAGGCACGGATGTCGCGATCGGCGAAAAATCGCTGCGAATTCCGTCGGGTGCCTCGGGTTTCATGTCGAAGGAATCATGCTGGCCCAGGCCGCCGCTCAAAAGAATCAGTATGACTGACTTCGGCTTTTTCGCCTGAGGATTCTGCACCGACGCGCTCGCCTGACGAGCCGCCATAAGTCCAGGCAAATGGATACCGACCAGCCCCGCACCGCCGATCTGCAGGCAACCGCGACGGGATAGCGTTCGCAGAAGGTTCGCATCAGGCTGGTACATGGCTCGGTAGTCCTGGAAAAGGCTTTCGGGCGGGCGATATGGCGGGGGCGAACTTCTTCGCTCACCTTATTATAGAGCGAACCGCAGGTAGTACAAGCCAGGAAAGAATCGTGAATTACCGTGGCACGTGAATCTAGGCAAGTCATTCCCATCTCATTTGGTAATAGCTGAACCAACGCATCTCGACCGAAAACCGATTTGCCCGTTCATGCCGAAACAAAAGAAAGACCCCCTTGACCGCGACAGGGGATATCGCGGTCAGGGGTCACCAGGGTTCGGAATACGAATTCTTCGAGCAGCTGATTTGCAGGTGGAATCGAATCCGTGCGAATCAGCGATAATTCATATTTGCTGAGGTCGTTTTGGCCTGAAGCGTCGAGGGCGGAACGATCGCCGGCTTGTTCAGACTGGTGCCTTTCGGGTCCAGGTTGCTGGTCGGGCGATTGTCCAGCGGGGCCAGGTCAGGAACGGCCATGGAACCCGAAGGAACCGTGACGCCCGAAGGAGTGGTCTGAATGATCGCGCCTTGTTGCTGAATGACGGTGGCGCCAGTTGTGGCACAGGGGTCGATCGTCGATACGACAGGCGTGCCGCACGGGTCGCCGGTGGAGACGACCGCTCCGGAGACCACTCCGCCGCAGCACGGGTCGCTGGCGACGACCGTTTGAGGCGTGCGGCGGAAAATATTGAACAATCGGCAGTCGCGGATGCGACCTGCGAGACCGCCGGCCGTGCCGGAACGACAGCCCGAGTTTACCCCGAGCATGGTGCCGATGAGGGCCATGACAGCCATTTTTCTGAGAAACTCGCGCCGAGGCGCGATGCCGGATTCGGATTGACCTTGGTGTGCCATCTCGACCAAACTCCCCAGTGAGTAATCGCAAGGTGTACTGCCGCGGTATCCCTGCCCTTGCGTGTTCGCATGCCGCCGTGCAAGGATGAATCGAGCCGCTTCCATGAATTCCGGTGGCGACTCATCCGATATACCGCTCAACGGAAATATGAATCACGGACGGCCAACATCCAAATCGATGCGGCAGAGCACCCCCCGGCCATGAACGATACGTCCGCTACCACCGTCAACCTTTGTGGAGATTACCGCGGCCCATGGCGATCCTGTATCGTCACGATCGTCGGAATCCTTTGCGGATTGAGCTTTTTCATCGGTCTCAGCCGCGAACCGCACTTCGTCGACGAATCGGCCTATGTCAGCCAGGCCTACTTCGGCGATCTTTTCTTCACCGGCGATCATGATTCCGTGCTCTGGTTCGAATATGCCGGTTACGACTTGCCGCCATTTACGAAGTATCTTGTTTGGGGCGGCCTTGTCGCGGGTGGCGATTCACGCCCCGGCCCCGCCGCCATGCGGTCCTGGTACGGCGACACTCGCAAACGGTTCGAAACGCCGGAATCGCTCTGGCACGCTCGAATGCCTATCGCGCTTTGCGGCATGTTTACCGTCATCGCGACGGGCCGCATCGCATTCCGATGGCGTGGCATGCGGGCCTCGCTTTTCGCTATGGGGTTGCTCACGATCCATCCTCTCTTTCGCACGCACGCACGAAGGGCCATGGCCGACGTACCAACCGAAATGGGCGTGACGGTCGCCCTGGCTCTTTTCCTGGGCATTCTCTTCGGCTGCCGTCGAGTTTGGCTGCGTGCAGCGCTCGCGGGAATTTTCGTGGGCCTGGCGGCTTCATCGAAACTCAACGGCCTGCTGGCGGGCATGGTGATCGTTGCCTGGGCAGGAATGGCCGCTGGGCGGACGAAAGCCCTCTCGGTCGGTTACGCGGCCCTCGCTGCCCTGGCCGGCGTGATCGTCTTTCTGGGGCTCAATCCATTTTTCTACGGCGAGCCGAAGGGGCTGAATGACTCGAACTTCGCGGAATACGAATCGAAAACGGTCGTCGAACGGGTCTATCAGGTACTGAAGCACCGAATCGATGTCTCCTCCATTGGCCAGAACCAATTCCCCCACGATGCCTTGACCACCCTGCCACAAAAGGCCGCTGCTTTGGCGATTCAGGGCTTCGGGCGATTTTCGCCGTTCGGGCCACGATACGACAATTCCGTAAACCGGTTCGAAATCGCCCAGGACTGGCCCGTTGTTATCTGGCTTCCCATCGTCGTTGCCGGGGCCGTGCTGGCCTGGCGCGACCGTCGCAATCCGCAAACCGAAGCCGGGCCATATCTCCTCGTCTGGTTCGGCCTGGCTGTCATTACGGTCGGGGCGTTTCTGCCGCTTGCCTGGAATCGTTATTATCTGCCGATCGTCGTCCCATCGATCGTTCTGGCCTCGGGCTTCGCGGATTTCATTATCCGATCGGCCTGGGTACGCATGAGAAGGAAACCGGAGCGAGCCGATGCCTGATCGACCGACGACCGAAAAGGACAAGCCGGAACGGCATGCGAGCCATGCATCGGCCCAATCGCGACAGGTCGATGTCGCCGGAATTTCGAATGGTGTGCGCGGGCAGTCGCGGAGCATCGCCATCGCAATCTTTCTGGCGGTCTGGCTTTCGTCGGGATGGTATCTGCAGGCGCGGGACTGGAACGTCGCCAGCCGCCTGATGCTGGTTTACGCTCTCGGCGACCGGGGCTCGCTTTCGATCGACGGCCTCGACAAACAGACCGGTGACCTGGCCTTCAAGGACGGCCATTACTACAGCGACAAGGCACCGGGATATTCACTTCTGGCGACCCCCGCGTATTTTGTCGGCAAGAAGCTTTTCGGCTTCGCGGATCATCCTCTGGGCAAGGACGGTTTTCCCCACTGGCCCGCCGATGCCTGGGTCACCTGGTTCAGCAGCGGACTCGCCACGGCCTGCATCGCCGTCATTCTTTCGAATATTCTCATAAGGATCGATGTTCCGCGATCATGGGCCGTCCTGGCAGCTATTGCAGCGATCTGGGCCTCTCCTTTGGCCGTCTATGCCACATTGGCGTATGGCCACGCGGTTTCATCTGCGTGTATGGTGCTGGCGGGCGCGATGGTCATGACCAATCAAGAGCAAGGTATTTCGAAGCAGCGGGCTTTCGTCATTGGCTTTTCGGCAGGGCTGGGCGTCCTTGTCGAATTGGCGCAGGCTCCGTTTGCGATCATCATCGGTATCGTGGCGTTGAGTCGTTCGACGAACCTGAAAAACCTTACGGACATGGCCGTCATGATGATTCTGGGGGCTATTCCGGCCGCATTAGCGCTGTTCGTTTACAATTACGTCGCCTTCGGATCGCCACTCGACATGGGGTATTTTTACCACGCCACAAAGCAATTCGCCGAGGTCCATTCCGCCGAAAATCCTCTCGGATTGAAAAACCCTGATTTTTCGAAACTCAAACCTCTGCTGTGGGGCGAATACCGGGGCCTTCTCTTTTACGCTCCCTGGGCGGCTCTGGCGGTGCCAGGCTGGGGCCTGATGCTGCGGGATCGGCTGTGGCCGGCGTTCTGGATTTCCCTGGCGGGTGTCGCCGTGCCACTTTGGGTGAATCTCTCTTACCCGGAATGGACGGGCGGCTGGTCCACTGGTCCGCGCCTGCTCGTGACGGCTCTGCCCTGGGCGGCATTGGCAGCAGGATATGGCTGTCGTTCGAAATTCGTGCGATTCGCGATCGTGCCGACATTCGTCTGGGGATGGGTCATCAATTCGCTCTGCCTGAGCGTGGGCGGGCGGATCTCACAGGATATCGCCAGGCCATTGCGAGACGCCGTTGTGCCGATCTGGCTCGAAGGTCGTCCGCCGATGTTCTGGCCCGGCGAGCCGTTCGCTCGAGTTTTCCTTTCCGAATGGCTCTCTGAAGCCGGATTGTCGAACTTCACTACCGATGTGCGACTGTGGGCCTGTATTCTGGCCGGCACCCAACTCATTTTCGTTCTTTCGATCATCCGAATCGGACGTGCCCGGCCCTGAATTCCCTGAACATTCGGCGGACCATCGCACCTCGTCACTTCCGATCGCCCATCTCGCTCGTGCGGAAGTCGAGAATTCGTAAACATTTTGTCGGCGGAACCGGTTGACTCGAGCACATGACCCAAGTATTCTTCTTTAGACATCTTCATGTATGATGATGACGGACTCCTTCAAAGCTCGTCAAGGATCGTGAATCGCCTATCTTGAAAAGATAGCACGTGCATGCTTGGACTCAGCAAACGCATGTGGCTTCAATTCGGATCATTGCGAGATACGGTACTCCGCGATAAGCCTCGGTTCGCTTGCGAGCTGAAGCAACCTCATCGATCATCGAAATATCTCGACGTGCGTCGTCTATCAGATGTCAACTCCTGAATCTGCCATGAACGGTTTTCAGATCGACTGGGATCAGTTCCGATCGATTCGGAGACGCCATCATTTGTTCAGATGATTCAAAACGGGTGAACGTATGCGCCGAAGCATTCGCAGGAAAATCATCGTATCGATTCTGGCCCTGACTCTGAGTAGTACGATATTGCTTTCTGCCTTATCTTTCTTTACTTCGAAGTGGATACTTCAAGAGGAACTTTTCGCCAGATTCGAATCGATTCGTGCATGGAAGCAATATGAGGTGGTTTATTATGTGGATCATCTTCGTAAACATGCTCTGATGTTGACTCAGAATGCGTGGTACGCGGAGGAAGTCGCAAACCTTTCCGATGCGTTCGAAAAACTGCGGCCTGGCAAGCTGACGGACGCTCAGCGAGGGGCCCTTGAGAATTATTATCGGACGGAAGTCATGACACCGCTTTCGAAGTTGTCGAGTGAACCTCTCAAGCTCGATTCGCTCTATCCATCAACTGACCTGGGCCAGTTTCTACAATTTCATCACTTGGTATCGGGAAACAATTCGGAGAACCCAAGGAATCAGGAATTCGCGGATTTCGAATCGAGTTTCGCGAATCTGAGATCAAAACTGCAGGACATGGCCAGAACGCTCGATTTCCTTGATATCCGGATCGTTCACCCGAAAACGGGAATCACGATCTTATCACTTGAGCCGGGAATCGACTATGGAGTGAGTCTTTTCGAGGGAGACCTGGCGAAGACCAGGCTTTCCGAAGCGGTCCGGAATCTCGTTTCGAACCCTGAGTCCTCGAAGGCGAGGCTGGTGGATTTCGAACGCTATGTGCCTTTGCGTTATAAACCTTCGGCATTCCTCGTTTGCCCGATCTTCGATGAAAAGGAATTGGCCGGCATCGCGGTATTCAGGTTATCGAACGAACGTTTCGATGACATCGTGAATACGGACGAAACTCGAAGCCCACTCTCTCTGGGCCGAACCGGCGAAATTTTCCTTGTGGGCGAAGATACGATGATGAGAACGGAATCGAGATTTTTTCTCGAGAACCGATCGAAATATCTGGAAGTCTTGCACACTTCCGGCATGGCCCCAGGCGTCATTCAGGATATCGAACGTTACGAAACGACGGTGCTGACCGTTCCCCGGCAAGCGAATGCCGTGCGAACGATTTTCGAAAAAGGCGCATTCACGTGGACACCCGTCGGTTACCTGGGCGAAAGAGTCATCGCCAGTAACGCGCCGCTCGAACTCGACGACGTTCGATGGGGCATCGTCGCCCTGATTCAGGAAGAAGAGGCCTATTTACCGATTCGAAAGCTGGGGTCCTGGCTGATCGCTTTGACATCAGGAATTCTGTCGATCGCAGCGATATTGTCGATCTGGCTAGGCGGCAGTCTTGTCGAACCGATCGAGCGAATGACGATGGCTGCCCGATCGCTGGGTTCCGGCTTCAAAGATGTCAGAGTGAAAGTCGACACAGGCGATGAGCTGGAAACCCTCGGCCACACGTTCAATGAAATGGCCGAAGGTGTGGAAAAAGAAAGGGCCGGCAATCGAAAGACGAATTACGAGAACGAATGCCTGCTGGAAACGATGATGCCGCCCGACGTCATTTCGAGATTGTGGGGAGGCCCCCATGTCGCGGAAGGCACCGGTTTTCATGGAGAGGTGACTGTCTCATATTCTCGAATTCATGGTATCAAGTCGATGTACAAACGCATCGAACCTGACATCGCGATCGGCCTGATGGAATCGCTCCATGAAATGATCGAGGAAGCCGCCGGAAAGTACGGCATACGTACCCTCGCGAATGGTGGCGGAAGCTGTTTTGCGATCAGCGGTCTCGAAGATCTTCCAGACCCTGGCACGTGCGAAATGGTAAGATTCGCGAACGATCTTATTCACATTTTACGGAAATTCGACGAAGGGAATCACACGAATCTCTCGGTGACCAGTGGCATCAATTCGGGCCCGATCAGCAGCGGAACGATTGGGCATCAGGAATTTTTCCGGTCCTTGTGGCGTCCGACGATGAAAGCCGTCGATCTGAAATCGGATTCGACGAGAGATGCCGAGAATCAAATCGTCGTCACTCAACAGGCGTTCATGAATATCGAAGGCCGGATTCCAGGCCTTGAGACCGGCAACGAATTTCACATCGCCGAAGGTCAAAGTTGCAGGAAAGTCTGGCTGATGTCCGGCCCCGATCCGCACTGAAACCGCAACCGATGAATGTCGATAACTGTCAGAAAGTGACGAAGTCTTGCATCGCCGCTCAGAATTCATCGTGCGTGCAATACGAACGGGCCTTGTGAGCCGTTAAAACGGTCTTCCTCGAACTATTCCAGCTGCTTTGCGGTCGCATTCCTGATGATGAAGTCGTAAAATTCTGACTGCCATCCTCTTCGATCAACTCGTCGACATACCTGCCGGAAGTCCTCAGATGATTGAGAACATATGCCAGGGACCGTTTCGCCGCCGTGAATTCCTGCGTTTGGGCTCGCTCGCTCTGGGTGGAATGGCATTGCCGGAATCGATTGCCGCGCGGGCTTCGACACAATCGCCCGATACATCCGTCATCCTGTTCTGGATGTGGGGCGGCCCCAGCCAATACGAAACCTGGGATCCCAAGCCCAACGCCCCCGACACCATCCGTGGCCCGTTTCGACCTATCCCCACAAAAGTGCCGGGTATGGATATTTGCGAGGTCTTCCCGCTTCAGGCCCGAATCGCCGACAAGTTCTCGCTCGTTCGCTCGCTGCACCACAAAATGTCGGCCCATAACGACGGCTCGATCGAAGTCCTGACCGGCAAAACCCCGCCCGTGCCTGATCTGACATCCACGAATTTCTCCGACCACCCCGATTTCGGCATGATCGCCAGCCGAGAGCGTGGCTTTCGTGCCGATGGCATGCCCCAATATGTCGGCATCCCCAAAGTGCCGTTCATGGTCCGGCCTACCTATCTCGGCGTCTCGCATTCAGGTTTTCCGACGGGCGATCCCTCCCTGCCGGGCTTTCGCCCTGGAGCATTGACGCTCGACGCAGGCCTGAACGCTTCTCGCCTTGACGATCGACGAGGCCTGATGCGTCAGTTCGATGCCCTTCGGAAAAGCTACAGCCTGGCGTCAGGATATGCCGGCGACGATCCCCTGCGTGACGTCGCTCATCATATGCTGACGAACCCGAACGTCGCACGGGCATTCGATATTTCCCGGGAAGACCCTCGCCTGCGCGACCGCTATGGCCGCCACCTGTGGGGCCAGGCGTGCCTCCTGGCCCGGCGTCTGGCTGAATCGGGCTCGTCCGTCATCACCATCGACGCCCTGGCCCCGACACTTTCGGACCGCTATTTCAGCTGGGATGACCACATCAACCCTATGACCCGCTGGGACATGGCCGACGCCATGAAATACCGGGCCCCGTTCATGGATCAGGCCATCACGGCCCTGATCGAGGACGTTTACGCCCGTGGACTCGACAAGAAAGTCATGATCGTCGCTGCCGGCGAATTCGGCCGCACGCCAAAAGTGGTGCGGCACGACGGCCTGATCGGCCGCGACCACTGGCCCGACGCCATGTCGGCCCTCGTCTCCGGTGGCGGCCTGAAGATGGGCCAGGTCATCGGCTCGACCGACCGCCAGGGGGCGTATCCGGCCGATCGTCCTCTCACGCCCAAAGATCTGCTCGCGACGATTTACCGTCACCTGGGCATCGACCCGGCCACGACGTTTCATGACACCACCGGCCGCCCCGTGCCGATTCTGAACCATGGCGAACCGATTCGGGAGCTGGTCTAGTTCATCGAATGCACGCCTTCCTTAAGATCGATAACGAACGAAACGGAACATTCTTGAAATCAGACTTCCGTGTCGATTATCATTGTTCGAAAGCGAATTCGAATCCTGTAGCCCGCCATTGATCGGCAGGCGAGAAACGACCGGCATTCTTCAATCGGTTCGCTCTCGGGCGCGGCGTTTTTGTATCCCAATCAAAAATCGGAAGGAGTCGGATCATGAAACGGATCATGTGGTTTCAGCTTCAGGTCTTGCTGGCGATTTCGTTTCTCATGGCCTTTTCCTGCGAATCAAGGGCAGGATTTCAATGAGTCTCCGGCTGGCGAATTTACGAATACGGACAGAGTTCCTCTGGCTACATCCAGGAGCTATTCGGTGGAGCGATGATCGAAAATGCGACGATAAGCATGGGTTAGGCATCAAGTTATCCGATAAACGACATTTATAGGCCGACGCCTTCTGCCGGCATCTACTTTTCCCGCACATTCTCATTATCCAGTGATGCAGAGAATCAGTCCTGGCGTCTCTACTTGGAACTGGATATCGATTTTCAATCAGAATTCAGTAATTTCGGCACTTATCAATCGAGTACCATGCTCGCCATTCAGGGAATCGACTACTGGAGTGTCCGAGGTTTTTCGCATTATTCGACCACGTTGCTTCGAACCGACGGAACTTACAACTTCGTCGTAAGCATGGATTCCGACATGTCGATCGCGACATTTCCCACACCTTATGCCGGTTACGTCAAGATGACGATGGACGCGAATTTCCGCGCGACAGCCGAGCCCGAACCCGTTTCATTATGCTTGATCGCTCAGGGCATCCTGGCCACAGCCGGAATCAGGATCTTCAAGAGACGAGTTAAGAAGTGAAATGCCTCGCCCCTGATCGAAGATCGTAATACCATTCCGAAGCCCGGAACTTCGAAACATGCGGAGATTCATAGTCTTTCGAAAAGCCAGTGTGCCGCGGTGAATGTCTCGATCTCTCCAAGTTTGCCCGAAATGTGGATCGATCCAGCGATCTCGAGTCCGTGAGAAATGCAATTTCCCTGATGATTCGTGGCATCCGCGCGCGAACGCGGTCCTCAAGTTCTCGGAACTTACGGCATGGAATATCGCGCGATCGTTTCGCCTCGGTCAAGCGCATCGAAGACTGACTTCGCCCAGCCCGCCGCGCCGATAAAACCGGCATCGTTACCCAGACTGGCGAATTCCACGCGGCATTTCTCGCCTGGTACAGGAAATGCCAGGCGCTTCACATGAAACCGGATCCTGTCGAGAAACGGCGTACCCGCGGCGATCATGCCGCCGCCGAAAAGGATCATGTCCGGGTCGATCACGTTCATGACGCTCACGGCACCGACGGCCAGATAAAACGCAGTCTCTTCCATCAGCCGGCTCGCGAACGGGTCGCCCGCCCGGGCAGCCTCGGCGATCGCCCGGGCCGATAGATTACCGGATTCCTGCAATTTCGAAAGCGCAGAGAGCTCGCCTGAGGCAAGCCCTTCGACCGCACGCTTTACCAGAGAAGTGGCTGATGCGTAAGCCTCAAGATGCCCCCGATGGCCACATGGGCACATCCGTGCCGTATCGTGATAATCGATGATCACGTGACCGCATTCCGATCCCGCGCTATGACGGCCCTGTATGATACGGCCATGCTCGATCACGCCGCCGCCCACGCCGGTTCCGAGAGTGAACATAACCATGCTGCGGACTCTGTCCCCCGCCCCCGCACCGACCCAGTATTCACCGAAAGCTGCCGCGTTGGCGTCATTCTGCAGGACCGTCGGCAGGCCGAGTCGAGCGGCCAGAAGGTCACGTATCGGAAAATTCGTCCAGCCCGGCAGGTTCGGTGGATCGAGCAAGTAACCGGTTTCGAGATCCATCGTTCCCGGCGATCCGAGACCGACGGCCCTCAATGCATCGCTGGATATTCCGGCTTCCTCAAGTGCAAGCCTGCCAGCTTTTTCGATATTGGCGAGCCCCGTTCCCGGGCCAAGTTCCGCTTGTGTTTCGACGGAAACGTGGGAATGCGCCCGCCCCGAAGCATCGACAACTCCTGCCTTCACGTTAGTCCCGCCAAGGTCGATGCCTAGAAATAGCGAATTCTGAGACGAATTCGAACTCATCGCGTGATCTCCCGGCCTGATTGAGTCGGCACGATTTCCGGCGATCCTGACCGCTATTCGTTGCATCCGTGCCTACCGTTTCAGCTTAACGAATCAGGTTTCGATTTTCCGAATTCTTCGTTTACGTCAGCGATCCGTTCGATCATGATGGAATCCGATATCGTTGACAAAGATCGTTCGTACCCGTACTGCCCAGGTCCTGTCGTTCGCAGCGTATCGAATATCGAATCAGGAACTTCCAATGGAAAAGAAGCCGCATTCCGGCCTGGGAATCGCCTCATTGATTCTGAGCACTTCCTTCGGAATCCAGATGATCGTCAGCTCGCTTCTGATATTTCTCGTCGCACATTCGGCGCCATGTTCGTTCGCCCAGGATTCACCGGAATCGATCGGGTTTTTCGTCTATCTGTTCATGTGTGGTTCGATCGTCTTCATCGCCCTTTCTCTCGGTGTCGCGGGCCTTTTCCAGTCTGATCGCAGGAAGCTGTTTCCTGTCTTCGGCACTCTCTTCTCGTTGCTCATTTTTGCCAGTTTCATGGCATTTTTCGCGATCGTTTCCATGAGCGATTACGAATTCGATGATCTTTCGCCGAATCACATCGCACCATTCGAGTATTTCGATCTCGGCCCCTCGTACAACGACCGGGTCAAAGTCGCTCCCACTTGACGGGTCCGAACCGCTCCGAAATTTCGTTTCGATGCGATCGAATCTGCTGAACTTACCGGACGCGGAAAATATGCCGCTCGCTGCAATGCCAGATCGAATTAAGAGACCTTGTCATTCTCAGGGCCGTTCTCCAGCCATCGAAAACCCGAAACGATCGACGAATCGTGCTTACCGGGCCAGCCGGGTGGCAGCGATGCCGTCAGTTGCAGCCTGATTTTCTGAGTCGGATGTCGAATGACGAGTCGCCAGGCGTGAAGAGCGATCCTTGGATAACCTGATTCGTCGGGATAGCTCCTCTTCGAGCCATATTTGGCATCGCCCACGATCGCCAGACCTCGCGACGCCAGTTGAACCCGGATCTGATGCCCCCTGCCCGTTCCCAGGCGGATTTCCAGGTCCGAGAAATTTCGATTCTGCCCGATCAAGCGAATTTCGAGTAGCGCAGTTTTCGATTCCTTCGCATCGCTTTCGTCGGTCCCGCAAACGCGTACCGTGTTCGTCGCCGGGTCCTTGATCAGACGATCCTTCCAGCGTGTCCACTCATCGCCAGCGAATCCGATCGACTCCGGCCTCGGGACGGCAACTCTGGAGTCAGAACTCGTAACCACTGCCCTGTAAAGCTTTTCGACCTGAGACGTGGCCCAGTCGTGGTTCAGCCGACTGGCCGCTTTGCTCGTTTTGGCCAGAACGAGGACGCCCGAAACGGGCCTGTCAAGGCGATGCACCAGACCAACGTATGCCTCGCCAGGCTTGTTTTCCTTGCGCTTTCGATAGTCTTTCAGCAGATCCACCACGTTCGCATCGCCGGTGATATCACCTTGCGAAAGAAGTCCGGCAGGTTTGTCGATGGCCAGAAGGTGGTTATCTTCGTAAAGGATCCTGCGTTCGATATCGATCACCTCCCTGCTGGTCATTTCGGACGGCCCCCGTTATGGCAGAACGAGACTCAGCCGTCGTGGCCTGATTCGCCAGGATCCTCTTCAGCCGCTTCGTCCGTATCGACTGCGGCGAGCCGTTCGCCCACAGCGGCTTGAAGACTTTTGATCACCAGTGTGGCATAAGCTCCTCGCGGTAATTCGAACTGAAGCCGGGCCATGCGTCGGCCTTCGTTCAGGTCATCCGGCTGAATCGTGCAATTACCGACGTTCGGTCTCACCGCCACTGCGCGATCGCCTTTGGAAAAGAACACATCGTCCATCTTCTTGACTCGCAACGTCCGCCATTCGAGGCCGAATCGAGCCAGAACCTGTTTCACGGCTTCGCCTTGGGGGCCGTCGAGAGGTTCGGTATTGCGAACGCAGGGGAGTGTAAGACGAGAGTGGGAGATCAGGTCGACCTGTTCGTCGGTAAGCCCGTGCCACAACGGCCGGGGGCCGGTCTTGAAGCGTGTCATCCAATAACTTTCGGGCGGCAGCACGATTTTGATCCATGCGGCGAGAACTTCATTGAACAGATGGCTTTGGAAGGCTGAAACATAGAGCCGGCGCATATCGCGGCGAAGTCGTACGAACGCTCCCCGAAAATCGGCAGGATGGTCGCACAGATACGTAACTACCGATCTTGTATTGCCTTTATCCAGTTCAGCCTTGAGCTTTGGCCAATCGCACCAATGGGCGTTCAGAAGGTCTTTCTCGCGCCGGGCACTGGGACGGTCGAATGCGTAAGGCTCCGCCAGTGCAAGCTTCAGGGCTTTCTCGTAATCGTCCTTGAGCCAGGCATGGATGATGAATTCACCGCTTGTGCCGACCGACCCGAACCTCTGGTCATCGAAATAGTTCGGTACGCCTTCGGCCACGATGCGATCGAGTTCGCCCCGGATTTTGTCCGCCTTTTCCTTCGTAAGGTCTCTCAGCCGGATCGTAAACCGATTGCCACGAAATCCTTCGGGACCATAAGGAGCATTCAGGAAACCGATCGGCTCGAGCAGCAGCCCGGGTTCGTCGATCGTCATACCCGGCCCTGCTGCGATCGACAGGTACTGAATCGTCTCGGCGTGCTTGTCTTTCAGGCCACCCTGGGAAATCGACGATTCCGGCAGATTCCATCGCCGGCGGATGCGCTGGAGCGCCTCGGGCGTTCCGATACCGCTCTTGGTCAGCCGGTAGTACCGAAACCGTCCCTGGGCAAGGACTTTGACGGTCGGGAGTTCTTCGACCCGGAAGTCATCCGGCCGCGACTTGACTTTCATGCCGTTCGCTCATTTCGACTTTCCGGCTCACAAGTTCCATGGCGCTGCGGATTTCGATATCGAGCGCCTTGTGGGCCTGCCGTACGTCTACCAGAAACAGGCTCACGCCGAGGATCATCGTGCCGAGAATTCCGAGGAACAGAACGATCGTCACCGGATATAATCGCCACAGAAGGAGCCGTTCCAGGAACAGCATGGCCATGAGCGAGGCGAGCATCAGAATCGACGTGCCGACACACATCATTGAAGCCTGAAGAGTTCGCACCCGCGATTGCAGCATGACCATCTGAAGGCCCGTCTGAAGAGTCATCTTCAGCTCCTTCTCCTCACGAACTTCGTGGGCCATGCGTCTCAGGTTCGCCATCAGGAACTGGAACCGGTTCGTGAGAGCCCCCAGTATCATGCCCAGAGTGAGTGCGAGAGCCGAAGGCCCCATGCTGAACTGGAATATGCTCAGGACCGCTTGCCAATAGTGCTCTTCATCCATTCCTGTCGATTCCTGAAGGCCTCCGGCCGTCCCCCTGGGTCGTCCAACCCCCGGTACTATATCCGAACGACGATGAAAAACGACGACTCATTCCCCAAATTGACGATCCTGCCAGACACTCCCGCGACGAACCAGCCCAGGCTTTCGAACGCTGAGAAGTACGGAAGTCTCTACTGGCTGGGAATTTCAGGCCTGATTTTCAGTTTGGGTCTTGTCGCCTGGTTCGCATGGAGCCTCGTGGCTATGCGCAGCGTCTGGCAAGCCGTTTACGTCCTGCACGATACCTCACGGCCAACCGAAGAACGTCTGGCAGCGGCCAGATCGCTCCTTGCCGACCCTCGTGTACAGCCCGCCCAGATTCAGCCGATGATCTTCCGGCCCACTTTGCCGGATAAGGCCCGCTACCTGCTCGCCGAAGGTTTGGATAAGGCTGTATCTTCAGCCGACGCACGTCAGATGCTGGCAGTTCTTGCCACGAAGAACGCTTCTAGCCCGCCGAACTGGTTGCGCGGCCACCTGGCCCGGCTCGCGGCGGTCACGATACCGGGCGATGCTCGATTCCCGGCCGAAGCGTTCCGAAATCTGCTGGCCGATGACGATCAGGTCGTTTCCGATTGGGCCGCTTTCGCTCTGGCCGTTCGCGGAGCCGAAGCGGACAAATCCGCCGGAATGGCCCGGCTGGAAAAGCGATCGGCCGAAGGTTCGCCGCTGGCGAAAGCCCTTGCCGATGCGGCGAAAGCCCCTCAGGAACAAAGCCTTCTGAACAAGGCTAATAATGCGATGCGGATCGAAACGCCCGCAACCCGGGCGATTCTCGAAGCCCGGGATTGACTGGTCATGAGCCCCAAGCCGAAGCAAGACCGCTCACGAACGAAGAACGCCGGCTTGCCCGCTGGATGCTGGAACACGGAAGTCGGGAGGCCGGTGACTACATCGTGCAATTGGATCATGCCGAGGGCACGACAAGGCGTTGCCCGTGCGGCTGCGCCAGCTTCGACTTCAAGGTTGAAGGAAAGCCGGCCGCACCACCAGGCGTTCATGTTTTAGGCGACTTCGTTTTCGGCGACAAATCGAACCTTTCTGGCATCTTCATATACTCTTCTGCCGGTATCCTCTCCGGCGTAGAAGTTTATGGTCTTGCCAGCGACGCCCCCGCCACACTGCCTGAGCCGGAATCCCTTCGGCCTTTGGAATTCGAGATCAAGCCCGCGCGCCACGAGCCCTGACGGCTGACGACCTGACAGTCGATCGCCCTCAGAATCAAGGCCTCAGCATCTTGCCCTGCCCGATCGGGCGGCCGATCATGGCGGATCGAGGGACGACGGGTCCGGCTTCGAAAAAGCGAGAATCGACACTGTGGGCACTGTCGTCACCCAGGACGAAGTAACCGTCCGGCGGCAGTTCGACGTCTTCCCGAACCCCATGACCGATCACAGGTTCGGTCGCAAGGCGATTGGTGTAGTGAATGTCGCGATAGAGCCGGAACGATTCGACGGTGGCCGAGCTGCCACGAACTCCGAATCCGACAGGTGAATCACGGAACCGCTCGTCGGGCCTGCGCGGCGGTTTGTCGTCCAGATCGAACGGCGCGAAGATCAACCTGCCGGCGATCCGGAATTCGAAACGATGGTCGACCCACGACATTTCGACCTCTTGGCCCCCGGGAAACTTCGCGAAGATCAAGGCCGTCGATCGATCCGAGATCCTTCGTTCGGCGATCGTTACGCCATCGATCATGATACGCCCCAAATATGCGCCCCAATTTTCTCCACGTTGTCGTTCGACCAGTTCTTGAAGGGTCACTCGAATGTCCGTTTCGGGCGTCGTCAACCGGAATTGAATCGCCGGATCGCGCTCGGGATCAGTCTGCCATTTGATAAGCGCCGAAAACCAGAGATCGCCGACGACATGCCCCTGGCCATCATCAGGCCCATCGTAAGACAGAAAATCTCGAACGGGCCCATAGTCGTCCAGAATCGGGCAAAAATGCCTGTAATTCAGCCAGTCCAAAGGCTGTGCGCTGCCGAGTTCGCGCACTTCATGAGGAGGATCGATCCTGAGAACCGTTTGGGCGTCAGAATTACGATCTGACATCCAACGGGTCGAAGCGTAAGAGTCGCTCGGATTTTCGACTTCGAATCGCCATCTGCCCGGCCGCACGCCTTCCTTCGCCTGCTTCGTCATGTCGAAAACGAGCACGGACATCCGCTTCCGTTCGATCTCAGACTTACGCAGCCGGACGCCACCTGCAAAAACGTCTCCGTCCGCGATACGCACCTTTTCGCCCGGCAAGCCGACGACCCGCTTCAGGTGCGGCGTAAGCGGAGAGCCCGGAGCGTAAAAGACGACCTCGTCCCAGCGTCCGGGGGCGGATAAATTCCAGCAGGACTTATCGATCCAGATTCGGTCGCCGCTTCGTACGCTCGGCTCGACGTTGCCATCGAACCGCCGCGAACCGCAATTCGGGCAAATCGGGCGTGCAGGAACGCCTTCGACTCCAATGCCGACAGCGAACTCGAAATCACAATCCTGGCAAACGTAAGACAAATGGTCACCGAGCCGATGGGGCGCCATCGACCCCGTAGGGACATGGCTCGGCTCGAACAGAAAAGCGCGAACGATCGTCAGGGAAATCGTCAGGCTGACGAAAACCCGCAGAAAAATCGCGAGATCACGCTTCGGCTCGTCCAGAGGCGGTGCCGTCGCGTCGCCTGGCGTCATTCCTCGTCGCCGGAGTCCAGGATAGAAAGGAACGCTTCCTGGCTGATTTCCACATTGCCGACCTGCTTCATCCGCTTCTTGCCTTCCTTCTGCTTTTCCAGAAGTTTTCGTTTACGCGAAATGTCGCCGCCGTAACACTTGGCCGTGACGTTCTTACGCAAGGCCGAGATCGTCTCGCGGGCGACCACGCGACTGCCGACAGCCGCCTGCAGGGCCACTTCGAACTGGTGCCGGTCAATCTCTTTCTTGAGCTTCTTCACGAGCATTCGGCCGCGTCTCTCGGCCTGATCACGGTGACACACGATCGCCAGGGCGTCAACGCGGTTCCCGGCCACCAGCACATCCAACCGCACAAGATCGTCGGAACGGTATCCGAGAATTTCGTAATCCATCGTGCCGAAGCCGCGGGTCGCGCTCTTGAGCTTGTCGTGCAGGTCGTAAATCATCTCGGCCAAGGGCAATTCGTACGTCAGAATGACCCGCGTGGGAGTGATGAAGTCCGTCTTGATGTACTTGCCTCGGCGATCCTCGCACATCTGCATGATCGCGCCGATATTGTCCGAGGTAATGATGAAGTTGATCTTCGCGATCGGTTCCCGAAACTCTTCGATTTCACCGACTTCGGGAATTCGTGTCGGATTCGACACTCGCAGCGTTTCGCCCCGCTTCGTCAGAATCTCGTAGGTGACGTTCGGAGCCGTCTGCACCAGTTCGAGCTTGTTTTCACGCTCCAGGCGCTGCTGAATGATCTCCATGTGGAGCATTCCGAGGAATCCGCAACGGAACCCGAAACCGAGGGCATCGGAAGTTTCGGGCTCGAACGTAAAGCTGGAATCGTTGAGCGCCAGCTTCTGCAGCGCGAAGCGTAAATCTTCGAATTCATGCGAGGTTTGCGGAAAGAGGCCGCAGAACACGACCTGCTTCGGCTCCTGATAGCCCGGCAAGGGAGTCTCCGCAGGCCGTGCGGCGACAGTGATGGTATCGCCGACTCGAACATCCGAAATCCGCTTGATATTCGCGTGCAAATAGCCCGACTGGCCAGTCGTAAGTTCTTCCACAGGAACTTCATGCGGCCGAAATTGCCCCAGCCCGAGAATTTCGTATTCCTGCCCGGTCGCCATCAGCCGGATCTTCTGACCTTTACGCAAGGTTCCATCGACGATTCGGATGTAAGTGACCACGCCGACGTATTCGTCGAACTTGGAGTCGAAAATCAGCGCCCTCGTCGGCCCATCGACTTGACCGGCAGGTGCCGGAACTCGTTCGATCACAGCCTTGAGCAATTCAGGAACTCCGACGCCGGTTTTGGCGCTGACGGAAAGGATTTCGTCGGGACGGAAACCGAGAGTGTTGTAGATTTCCTCTCGAATTTCGTCCGGACGGGAGGCCTGCATGTCGATTTTGTTCAGGCAGGGCACGATCGCAAGGTCGCCTTCCAGCGCAAGATAGGCGTTGGCCACCGTTTGCGCCTGGACGCCCTGTGTGGCGTCGACGAGAAGGATCGCCCCTTCGCATGCTGCCAGAGAACGACTGACTTCGTAGTTGAAATCGACGTGCCCGGGTGTGTCGATCAGGTTGATTTCGTATTCTTGACCATCCAGCTTGTAGTTGATCGCAACGGCTCGGGCCTTGATCGTAATGCCACGTTCCCGCTCAAGATCCATATCGTCCAGGAGTTGATCACGACTTTCGCGTGCGGTGATCGCCCCAGTGTGCAACAGAATCTTGTCGGCCAGCGTGCTCTTGCCGTGGTCGATGTGGGCGATGATGGAAAAGTTACGAATCTGGCGAGGCTCGAATCCCATTGTGCGTTTGCCGATTGTCCACGGTAGCGGTCACGCGGCAGACTTGAATGCCCTGCCTCGCTTCTTGTTCCGCAAAGTCTTCCTACCATTGAATACTATCATAACGCGTCAGTCGCTTCACGGGGAGGCCAGTTTCGGCTCGACGATCGAGCCCGCGACTGCGGAGATTCCAGAAAATCCTCAGCGATGAAACTCAAACTCCCGAAGGGCCTGTTCTGTCTATCGAAAGACTTTGCCTTACGAGAGATACCGGCGAATGCCGTTGTTTTTTTTCATCACGAGAGACTGACGAGAGGAAAACTTTAGCTTTTTTGGAGATTTTCCGAAGAAAGAGTTGCGACGTTCAGTTACGTTCGTTACTTTGACTCCAATCGGATTGATAGGTACTTCGGTCATACCCTGCACCTTGCTGTCGTCATTAGACGTCCCGCATCACCGATCATCAACCACGTCGCGGTTGTCCCTTTCCGCGGCAACCTCCTTGGAGTGAGGAGTTCGTATATGAGATCGATCAGATTGGTTCTGGCAGTTTTCGGACTTGCAGCTGGATTCGTTTCCGATTCGTTCGCTGTCGACGTGATCGTCGGTGCGGACATCACGACTTCGCCGAGCGCGAATCGTCTATTCAAAGTCACGACGGACGGCACTTCCGCTGGAACGTCCGTAAACCTCAACTTCATCACTCTCGCCGGGTCCGCGCCGAATCCTTCTTCGGCGGCTCAGGGTGTCACCTGGGATGCGGCAAATTCCCGAATTATCGCAACGGTCGGCTCCACGCAGATCGCCAAGTTCGATATCACTGGTACGCAGGACGGCTCTGTCGTCACGCAGACGTTCAATCCCGTGAACTCGACCACCTTCCGCAACCTCCGTATGAATGCAGCGGGAACGAATGTTCTTTCGACCCAGATCGCTTCGCAGCGAATTGTGACTGTCAATCCCACGACACTGGCTACCGGTTCGCCGACCTACGCTTCAGGGGCAACCACGACCTCCGTTTTTCAACCGACCGCAGGTGGATTCGTCTACGGGTTGACGCAAACGGTCGTTACCCGTTTCAACGAAGACGGCACGGGTTCGGCAGGCATTACCCTCAGTGGGTTCTCACCTGCGACCACTTCGTTCCGTGACATCTATTTTACGGATTCGAACACTTTCTATCTCACGAACTTCACGTCCGCCGCGAATGGTGGCGGGGTCTGGAAGTTCACACTGTCCGGCACGACCGCGACCGTGGATACCACTTGGGGTACGAGCGGACGGACGAACGGATTCTCGAACTCCTACGGGCTTGCACGCTCGACCGACGGTCAGTTTCTCTACGTAACCCAGAACTTCGGCGGGCCGACCTCGAACATCTCGAAGGTCTCTCTGGCGACTGGGATCGTCACTGCGTTGTCGACCGGTCAGCTTGCAACGTTCGGGTACATTACCGTCGTGCCTGAGCCATCGACTTATGCACTTGCCGGACTTGCGACTGGCGTGCTTGGTGTGATTGGCCGCCGTCGCCGCAAGGTTTCCTGAGACTTTTCGAAGTCGATCGAACGCAATACGAGGTCAGACAACCTAGGAGTTGTCTGACCTTTTTGTTTTCCCCCTCAGTTCGATTCGAGACATTTGGCCCGACTCGGTCCTGTTCCTGAGCTCAACGACGCTGTTATCATCCGGGTATGCCACAAAGATCACGCCGGAAAATATGGTCTGACCTCTGGAAGAGCCAGCCCGCCTGGACCCCGATCCCGCCTTCTCAGTCGCAAAGTGGACAAAACCCTGGGCAATCAAGCTGGCTTCTGGCAAGCCGGCCTGCTATGGGTACGACGTTCGAATTACGTTTCGATGCGGCCACGCATGGCGCTGTCGCTCTTGCGGAATCGTGTTTCGACCTGATCGACGATCTGGAAATGATGATGACGATTTACCGGGACGATTCGACGCTGGCCCGGATCAACGCATCGTATCATTCAGCCCCGGTTGTAGTTCCTCAAGATCTTTTCGACCTGTTGAATCTGGCCCGGTCAATTCATCAGGCGACTGACGGCGCTTACGACATCACGACAGGAACGCTCAGTCGGATTTGGGGTTTCGTAAAGGGCCCAAGGCGTGTTCCGGGCGAAAAGGAACTCCAGGATGCACTCGATCGTACGGGAATGCGGTACCTCGAGTTCGACCCCGGGAATCGGACGATTCGATCCGCAAGAAAAGGTGTCGAATTGAACCTGGGATCGATCGGCAAAGGTTACGCGATCGACCGGGTCGTCCACAGAATCCGATCCGCGATCTTACCGATTCCGGCGATGGTGCACGGTGGGCGATCAAGCCTTTATGCACTTGGACATCAGCCAGGTACTCTTTTCGAACCCTGGACGATCTCGCTGCACAATCCCGCTGCCCCGGACGACTCGATCGTCGAACTGAAACTTGTCGATCAGGCGGTCGGGACTTCAGGGGCAACGTTCCAATCGTTCCATGTCGATGGTCGAACCTATGGCCACATTATCGACCCACGGTCAGGAATTCCGCCGGAAGGCCCCCTGTCCGTAACCGTGATCGCCCCGACAGCAGCTGAAGCGGATGCGATTTCGACGGCTCTTTACCTCACCGGCCCGGCAATGGCTGCCCGGCTGATCGAAGCCAGGCCAGGGCTGGGCGTACTTTTTCTGCGACGTCCTGATCATCAGGATTCAGGTCTGCCGGAATTACTTGTGATGAACGTTCCGCGAGAGCGAATCACTGTCAGAGACATCCAGGCCGAGTTCGTCGGCCCCACGGACAAAGTCCCCGACTCCTGGCTTGGAGAGTCGATCGATCGGTCCGGGAAATAAGTCAGTTTCGCTTCGAGGTCTGGATTCCAGGGCAAAAATGATGTAAAAATGAAGTATAAGACAACTCCCCCCGCCCGCTCCCCAGCGTTCCCCGAGAATCGGAATTCCTGATCTCATGAGTGCACCGGCCGCGACGACGACACGCTACCCTGGCTTTATGGCCGCATTTTTCCTCGTGGCCTTGCGCATCGCGATCGGTTGGCATTTCATGTATGAAGGAATGGACAAGCTCCATTCGTTCCAGACCGCCAAACCTTTCAGCGCCGAAGCCTACCTTCGATTCGCGAACGGCCCGCTCTCGGACAAATTCCGAGCGATCGTGCCTGATGTCGACAGCACAGCATTCCTCGACCTCACACAACGGCCCGCCGCATGGAAAAACAGGCTCGATGCCTACTCCGCCCATTACTCACTCACGGCTGATCAAAAAGCCCTGGGCGATAAGGCTTACGAAGCCGCACTCGGCAAACTCGATGCCTGGCGGAAGGACCGGACCAATCGGGAATCCCTCGACAAATACCTGTCCGAGTTGAAAACCAACGAAGCCCTCCTTCACAGCTCATCCGCAATGTCCTACGAGCGGGAACGTGCACAGGCGAAACGTAAAGATCTGGACGGAGATCGCCGCAAACTGGTCACAGCCGTCCAGGCGATCGAAGACGAGATTTACGCCGGCCTCGACAAATCCCTCACGCCCGATCAGAAAGCCAGGGGTGCCGTGCCAGCAGCCTGGACACAACTTGATATGGTAAATCATCTTACGGCTTGGGGCCTGACCCTCTCCGGCGCCAGTATGATGCTTGGCCTTCTCGCCCCTCTGGGCGCTCTGGGCGGTGCGTACCTCCTGACCATGTTCTACCTTGCGATGCCGCCGTTTCCCGGCCTTCCTGCCAATCCGATGGCCGAAGGGCACTACTTGATCGTGAACAAGAACGTCGTCGAGTTCCTGGCATGTATCGCTCTGGTCTTCATCCCCACGAGCATGTGGGTCGGCCTGGACGCTGTCCTTTTCGGCCCCTGGCTGCGAGCCCGCCGGGCCCGTCGAGAAGCGGCTCAATGAGCCTCGACCGATAGCCTCCTCTCACACGGACACCTGACATTTTCTCCGCCTTCCAACGTCCTTCAACGGAATACGAGTACCGAACATGACGAGCATCACCGCGGATCAACGCGTCATCGGCCGTGAGAACGCGAACACGGCGCTGGGTTTCTCACGACGCGACTTTCTCAAAGGCGCAGCGGTCGCTCCAGCCGCCGGGGCGTATTATTTTGGCTATCAGACGTCCGAACCGGTGAAACCAGTCAAGGCCGTCGTTATCGGCACCGGCGACGAAGGTTGCCAGGCCATGATCCGCTACCACAACCGTGACTATGTCGATTACATCGGCTACTGCGATATCCGCCCGAGCCAGCAGGCTCGTGGCGAAAAGGAATTCACGAATCACGCCCAATATACGAAGGACGATGTCGCCAAGCTTGTCGACCGATCGAAGAACAAGTATGGCCACGACTACAAAAAAGCTCTTCAGGATCCTGAAGTCGAGTTGATCGTCATCGCCCTGCCGCTCTGGTTGCACGCACCGGTTTCGATCGAGGCGATGAAGGCCGGCAAGCACGTCTTTTGCGAGAAGCTGATGGCCCATAACGTGGCCCAGTGCAAGGAGATGGTAGCCACTGCTCACGAAACGAACAGGCTTCTGGCGATCGGTCACCAGCGGCATTATTCCGTGCTTTACGACAACGCCAATTTTCTGATCAAGAACGGTCACCTTGGCGATGTTCGACATATCCGGGCACTCTGGCATCGCAACAACGGACAGCCCGTGTATGCGAAGGATAAGGACGGCAACATTTCCTACAATGCCGACGGTACTCCCGTCGTAATGAAGGACGAAGCCGGCAACGTCGTGTACTGGGACAGCTGGAAGCGGCCGATCCCGGATGACGACCGGTCGATCGACGTTCAAAAATGGGGCTGGAAGTCGGTAGACGAACTGGTCCGATGGCGTCTCTATGACCGAACCGGTGCCGGCCTTATGGCGGAACTCGGCAGTCACCAGCTCGATGCCTGTTCGATTTTCCTCGGCAAGGTTCATCCTCTCTCCGTTCAGGGTTATGGAGGTACCTATTTCTATAAGGACAAGCGTGAAGTCGACGACCATGTCTTTACGGCGTTCGAATTTCCTGGCAAGGAAAAGGACGACCGCGTGATCGTGACCTACTCGTCCATCAACACCAACGCATTCGAAAAATATGGCGAAATGGTGATGGGCACTTATGGAACCATGATCATCGAAGAAGAGAAGGAAATCCTTCTTTACAAGGAACACGATCGTAACAAAGCCCAGCTCGGCGGCCGCAACATGTCGATCACGATGCAGAACGGTCCGGCTGGCAAGCCGGTTGCCGAAACCTCTGCGACCTGGTCAGGCCCCTCGGCAGCTTCGAGCTTGGGTGGTGCGGCGACCGCGGACCCGTCGAGAGGCTACCGTGAAGAGCTTGAGCACTTCGCGTATTGCATTCGTAAGGGCGACCCGAAGAACTTTCATGCGGACAACGAATATCAGCCGCGATGCAAGGGCGAAGTGGCTTTGGCGGATGCCGTGATCGCCCTGACTTCGAACATCGCCATGAAGCAGGGCAGGCGGATCGCTTTCGACGAGAAATGGTTCGACTGGAAGAGCCCCGAAACACCGGAAAAGGCTCTCACGCTCGCTAAAAACAGTTGAAGCGAGCCTCGCACTCCGAAACAGCCGTCGAAACTGACCTTCGTGAGTTCGATCGAAGCCACAAGAGTTCCGGATTTTCCGGAACTCTTCGCTTTTGGGGCACATCGATTCTCTCCGCAAGCCGTTTTCACTGATGCGTGAGCGTTTCCGAACGAATCGTTACGAAGCAAGACTTTTGCAGACAGCTTCGGCAGATTGCCGCGAGATCTTGAAGAAATCCGAATCTTTTCGTTGACAACATTGTGGTGTCACTTTATAAAGAATCTTATGCGTAGTTCTAGATGGCTCATTGGGCCTCTCGACTGACCTCGTCCGAATTCTGCATCTCGTCAGGAGCGACACTTGAAATCACGGATTTTGTTTTCGCTGGCCCTGCTGATCGCTGCCTCGACCACGGCGAGTGCCGCTGGTTTGAACGGCTCTTTCGGCTTCACTGGCCTCAACGCCACGAAGAACGGTACGAACCTCAGCAACACGACGATCTTCACGTTCACGAATTACCTTGTGACCAGCAACGGCGCAGGCGATTTCTCTGGCGTGACGACCGGCACCTTCTTCAACGGCCCGAATCCGCCGGCGGTCACTGGCGTGCTGGACGTCACCAGTCCGGCGACCATGGCAGGTTTCTCGATCACGAATCCGTCATTCGGAACCTTCGTGGCCAGCAACTCGGCCTTCAACATGATCCTGTCCCAGACGACGAACTTTATGGACGTTCAGCTCGTCGGAATGTTCACCCCTGCTGGATCACTCAGCGGTTTCAGCCCCACTCCGGCCGATGTCCGCGTGAGCATCAACCTGAGCGGTTCATCCGTTTCTGCCGCCTTTACGCTGACCTCACCCACGAATGTTCCTGAACCTTCGACCTATGCCCTTGGCATGGTTTCGACGCTGGTTCTTGGTGCTTGTGCTCGTCGTCGTCGGCGTAAAGTACAAGCGACGTCCTGAGATCGCTTTCGCCACCCGTTTGCGAATCATTCCGAAGGTCGAGGCATATGCCTCGACCTTTCTTTTTGGGGTTCGTCAAAAGTCCCTTCCTCAGAAAAGTCACTCTGAGAAGCCCGACAAAATTCCGCTTCCCCTATAGCACCGTTGCAGGGTCACGATTCCGAAATCGGAACTTTAGAAAAAAATCCCTGACAGTATTTAAGTTCATAACCTCCGAATCCGATGACACTTGAAGAACCGATGGCGACATCGGAGGCCGAACGTACAGGCTGAATTCCTAACGATTGCTTCCTCGATCACGACCAGGAGCCGCAAGTGAAAACGCGTATCGCCATTGCTATCGTCAGTCTTTTGATGTTGAGCGGAGTTAGGACGAATGCGGCGGACTTGAACGGAAGCTTCGCGTTCACTGGCTTGAATGCGACGAAAAACGGAACGAGCCTCCTCGATTCCACAATCTTTACGTTCACGAGCTATCTGACGACTACGACGGGGACCGGCGACTATGCCGGAATTACCACCGGAACTTTCTGGGATGGTCCGAATCCACCAGCGGTTACAGGTGTACTCGACATCACAAGCCCAGCCACGATGGGCGGATTCTCGATCACGAACGCTTCGTTCGGAACGTTCGTCGCTTCGAATACGGCCCAGAACCAGGTCGTCAATCAGTCGACCAACTTTCTCGACGTGTATCTGAGGGGTATGTTCACACCGTCTGGCACGCTTTCCGGTTTCAACGCAACCGATACGAGCGTTCGCATCAGCATTAACCTGAGCGGAGACTCGATCTCTGCCGCTTATACCCTCAACACGCCCGCTGTCAACGTACCTGAGCCCTCTACTTACGTGCTCGGCGCCATCGCGACGCTCGTAACCGGTTTCGTCGCTCGCCGACGCCGACGTGCCACGATCTGAATCAGGCGCAATCCGGAATTCCGAACTGCACCCGTAATTGATCAAGCCTGGTGTTCGCACCAGGCTTTCTCAATTCTTACCGTGATATTTCTCCTGAAAATCGCAAGTCGACTGTGATGCAGGGTCGCTTTATTGGCGATCGTTCGTGCCGGTGTCGATACGAAATGGTTGTGGACTTCGATAATCAGGAATCCCACATCTCTGAATATGCTTTTGATTTTCAGGAGCACCCTTCAGATCTTCGGCCTCAGTTGTGATCACAAGGCGCAGTTGTGACCAAGAGGCGCAGACTGGCGAAATTCCGCGTGAGAGGTTATCGTTGAAGTAGTTGTTATCGAATACGAACGATCGCGGGGTTCATGGGCGATCGATCCTGAGGTACTGGCTCTGTCGGTTCTGGAGTGTTGCGGAATGTCCGAATCCGGGTCGCGTCGCACGAAGTCGAGACGATATGCCGTCAGCACTTCGCCTGCCGAGCGGAATAACTCATCGAAAAAGTCCATTACCAACTTCAGTTACAAGAGGTTGATGTTCTGGTTCGTTCTATCGATTCCAGCGGTCTTCGGTGTTCTGACTTGCATCACAACGATAGCGCGTCTCAATGAACGTCAACGTTCGACGAACGATAATCTTCGTAGCCTCTGGCCAGAAGTCATCGCCGATGGAAAGTGGAAGGATTCGTATCTGATCGCGCGACGGCTCATCGCTTCTCGAAGATTCGAAATCCCTGATTTCATGGCTTATTTCGATACCCTGATCGCCCTCGGCGATCAGGCGGAAGCGATCGCGTTCCTCAATAGTTTCGAGCGATCGAAACCGGCATCGGAATTGCCGATTTTCCGCCTGAAATTCGCGGAACGTCTCATGCAGCTCGCCCCTGCCGATCCCGAAAAGTTGAGCGATGCCGTGAATCTGATCCGGCAGGCTCTTGCCGGCGGTTTGCCACGAAAAGAGGATTTCCTGGCTCGTCGATTGCTCGCCAGTCAGGCCTACGCCAGTGCGGACTATGACCGGGCGATCGATTTGCTCAAACCGCTCGAGAACGAATCCGTAGATATCGCCGTCGAACTGGCCTGGATTCGGTGGATCAAAGACATCGACGGTGACACGACTGCCGCAAGATCCGAGGCGAAACGAATCTTCGACGAACTGATGCGCCAGGTTTCCCAGCGCAAAAAGTTCAGGCTGGTCAATCCGACCCCCCAGGAGCTGGCAGATATCGAGATGCTTCTCGTGATTCTGGGGCGTGATCAGGAGTTTTTCGATGTCATTCGCGAGTTGATCGTCTTGAGCCCGGCGGAACGGGACCGCGCCAAAGCCGAGTTGCAGGAATACCGCCTGAACGCGGAGTTCAAGAAGAAAAATCCGGAAGCCGCTCTCGTTGCCCAGATCCTCCTGGGAAAGCTCGCAGAAGCCCCCGGCGACGTGAATGCCCTTCAACAGGCGATCACCGTTTGGGCAAGTTTGCCGCCTGGTTCGGACGCCCCTATCGCGAAGTGGGTAAACGAGTATCTGGCGAGTGATCAGGCGGATGTTGCCCAAATGCATTTCGCCGGCGACATTTGCCGCCGTTTATCCAGGTGGGACGATGCTCGCAGGATCTACACACGAATTCTCGAGAAATCGCCCGGCGATTTCGTCGCCGAAAACAACCTTGCCGAAACGCTTTACAAGACCAGGCCGTTCGATTACGCAAAAGCGATTGCCTTGACGGATAATGCGTTGAAAGGATCGCCCGGGAACGTCGCAATCCTGGAAACCCGGGGGCAAGTTCTTGCTCGAATGGGCAAATACCAGGAGGCGATCGATGTACTCGAAAAATGTATCGCCCATTATCCGAAAGACTGGAATTTGCGGAATACGCTAGTCCAGTTGTACGAACGGACCAGGGATGAAGTTGTCGCAGAGGGGCATCGTCGCGTTCTGGCCGAACTCGAACGCCCGCCCGGTACCGAGGCCTTCGCGAATCTCCCATGATCGGTTCCCGGTAAGAATGGATCCGGGCCGCGAATGCGTGGCGATTCAGGTATCGCGAATGCGATCGGCGATCCGCTCGAAGTGTTCCGGAAGCCTCTTCTTCGGTAGTATTCGAAGACGTCGTAGATCCGTGATCGTTCGTGGCTTGATCGAGACCACCAAATAGCGGGAAACGTCGCCTTCACCGGTTCGTTTTCGTCGCATCCTTCGCTATAATGTAACTTAATCAAATCTTGAATCTTCACCAGAACCAGCACGCCTGAATTCGGATCGAAGTCGATGTCGTACGAAGGTTCGAATCGCCAGCCCTCCGCCACTGGCTCGCGAAAACTGATCGATGAAATTCGCAAAGTGATGAACTCTTCGCCAGAAGACGGAATTCCTTTGACTTTGCCGGGTATTGCAATATCGATCCTGATGTGGCTGACATTCTCTACGCCAGCTTTGCTGTTTTTCTGGCTAGTGGCAGCGACAGCATCGGGCGAAACCGAAAGCCGAAAGCGTGCGGATGACGAACTGTCCGCCGAATGGGCCGAAATCGACGCTTCGAAAAATCCGTCGGAAGCACTGCTGACAGGAAGAAGACTGATCCTGCGAAGGCCTTTCGAGATCGAGGATTATTTTCGACTTTACGATGCCTACCGTGCGAAGGACCAGGAAGGATACGCTCTCCGCTCACTTGCGGCCTGGGAGTCTGTCCAGCCTGCGGCGAAATTGGCCGAGTATCGCTTTCGCTATGCCGAAAAGCTGATCGAATTCGAGCCGCGTACAGCGAAGCATATCGCACTGGCCGTCACGAAATTCGAGCAAAGCCTTGCGGGCCCGTTGAAGAACGATCAGGAGAAAAAAGCCCGGTTCGTGCTCGCAAGCCGAGCGAGAACTTTCAACCAGCCGGACAAGTTTCAAGAGCTGCTGACTCCGCTTGCCGCAGATGATCCTGGAGTAGCGACCGACCTGCTCTGGTCTCAATGGATCAGGGCAATCGATGAACAACCCTCCCGAATTCGTGCCTCAGCCGCCGAAACGTTCGAGAAGCTCAAGACGAACATCTTCCGGAAAAGTTCGGATCGGCTCGACAAGCCTACGGACGACGAATATCTCCAGCTCGCGGCATTGCTGACGATCATGGGGCGGCAAGCCGACTACTTCGACGAAATCCGCTTGCTTCCCTCCCCCACTGAAGCGCAGAAAACGCAAATTCGTGAACGGATCGAAGAACTGGAAGTACTGGCGGAAATCTCCCGAAAATCGCCGCGAAAAGAGATCTTCAGCCCCCTGCTCGCCAGGATCCTGAACAGGAAAGAATTCGCGAAATCCTGGTCGGATATCGCCGTGACTTTGTGGGCAACCCAAAACCTTTCCGTGATCGATCCCGTGCGACTGTGGGTGCAGAATCGGCTGGAATCGCAAGATCTGGACATCGAATTTTTGATGAAGGCGAGTGTCCTTTGCCATTCCAATCAGAAATGGCCCGAAGCTCGAAAACTGTACGAAAAAATCCTGGAACGAAATCCGGACAATGTCGTCGCGCTCAACAATCTTGCAGCCATGTACTATCGATTTCCACCTCGGAATTTAGATAAAGCGCTGGAACTTTGCGACAGAGCTCTGAAATTATCTTCGAACGATATCGGCGTACAGGAAACCAAGGCCCAGGTCCTCGCTCGCATGGGCAAGATCGAAGAAGCGCGAGTCCTCCTGGAACTTTCCCTTCCCAAATTCCCTAAGGAATGGAATATCCATAACTCGCTCAGCCAGATCTACGAACGCCAGGGCAATTCGACGCAGGCGGCCTTTCATGCGAAAAGAGCGAAAGAACTGAAACGCCCCCCAGGAGCCGAGCAGTACGAAAAGCTCTAAGGGGAAGGCCTGGACACATCCGAAGTCGCTTTCAGGCGATCCTCTGTCCAATTTCATGGCATGAGGAATATCAGCTTCCCCGGCTCAGCACCGCCCGATCTTTCTCGAAGACAAGAAATGACTGCTTGAGTTTGGCCGTCGGCTCCGTGCGATTTTCTTCCAGCCATGTCGTCAGAAACCGCCACTTCGTAGCGGCGTCAGGTTCGCCGGGACGTTCCTGCCCAGGCGGCCGCCCCCAGGCGATCCAGAGTCCGTCGAATGTTCTCACGATCAGACGGTCCGGAAACGAGACGCCGTCAATGAACCAGAAGAGAGGTTTATCCGATTCGTTTCGTTGACTTTTCTCGATCAGAAACCGTGCCAGACGCAAACATTCGCCGATCCGTTCGTCTTCCCAGATTTGCCCGACCGGAACGTCCGCCGGAGCCTTTCCGCCTCTTTTGACCACTTGCTGCACGAGAGAATCGGGATAGTTGAATCTGAGTAACGATTCCAGAAAAGGTTTCGAAACATCGGCTTCCGGCAGAATTACGCCTTCGTGATCCAGTAGATACGTTGACCGGTCAAGCAATGACAATGCCATGACAGGCCGACGAAACTTGAGATACAGATCGACACTTCCCGGATGCCGCAACACGACTTTATCGACCGACTCGATCCATGGCATCTTCATCCGCAAACGACGGGAGATCTCAGCGGGATCGAGAGTCAGAAGGCTTGCCGGGTTGTCCGCCCGAGTCAATTCCGGAACGAAAGACAAGACCTTCTCGCGAGCACCGACTAACCAGGCAGGCGGGTCCGGGTGAATACCTACGTTCTCGGCTACGACCGGAAAAGGAGAGCGACGACGCACCCACGATTCGATCGAAGATAAACCGTGATAAACGCCGGTAGCGACGAGCACTCCCCCAGCCAGAGCCCCTGCCCACTGTGGTCCGAACTTGCGCCGCGAAAGCAAATGCTCGCTCTGACCGGCACGCGCAGCCCCCCCGCGCACAGGCGAAGATTCGCGCCGTGTGGCAACGGTCGCCTGACCTGCAGCGGATGAACTTGCGGTATCGCCGCGCGACATGCCTTAAATGTCTTCCTGCACTCGAGATCCATTCGGTTCAGGTTGGACGCCCGACCGTCGCTGAGAGCAGGACGAACTCGAACGCCACAGATAGTATCGGCAAAATCGGGCCGTTACCAAACCTCCAGCCGCAGGGCCAACTCGACCCGGAATTGCCGTTCGACTTCTCCCCGGATGAGGTCGATCAATCGCAAAACGTCACCAGGCTGACAGTTAGGTTCGACGACTATGTAATTGGCGTTGCGCACCGAGACTTCCGCACCACCGATTCGTGAGCCTTTAAGCCCTGCCTGTTCGATCAGGGATTCTGCCGTGCGATCTGGTTTGGGATCACGGAAAATGCAGGCTGATGCCTGATGGCCATAGGGCTGGTGCTCTTTTTTCAGGATCCAGACATTTCGCATCCGCTTGACGACCGATTCGGGGTTGTCCGGCGTCAGCTCCAGATCCAGATCAAGAATCACGTCCCCTTCGACAAGATCCGCCCAGGATTGTCCAGGTGCGAGGTCCTGACGTTCCATCGTCACGACATCGGTATCAGCGTCCATCAGCGTCAAACGCCGAATCAACGGCTCAAGGGTCACGACGCGAGTCGCAGCCGAGCTTTTCACCGCTCCGCCGACGGTTCCAGGCACGCCCGTGAGCTGTTCCAGGCCAGAAAGACCTGCACGCGCAGTCTGTGAAATCAAGGCCGTAAGTGGAACAGCGGACCCCACATGAACTGACTTATCCTGAATTTCGAGGTCAGAGAACGCCGGGCTCACCAGGTGAATCACCAGGCCGTTCACGCCCTGATCTCGAACCAGAACGTTGAACCCGCCTGCGAGAACACGCCAGGGGATGGCATTTGCGTTCGCGATCCGGATGAGTTCACTGAGATCATCGACATGGCGCGGACGGGCCAGGTATTGGGCCGGGCCACCCAGCGACAACCAGGTCAACGGCGCCAGCGGCGCGTCGCAAGTGACGATGTCGTTGACCTTCGAATCAGCGAATGGATGACTCATCGTGGCGACGAATTCCCCATGTACCCGGAGCGGGACTTCGGTGACGGACATTGGACTCTGGCATACCGCTGCGATCGCATCGGTCGCTGTCGAATCCGGATTATGACCGTTTCCGCCTCATTTCACAAGCCCGACAGCACCGGCAGGAAACGGCGAACCTTCCCGGGGCGTATCACCGTTCGCGGTTTTCCCCGGTTCGATCTTCCGCATTCCACCGCGCCACAAGGCATTCACAAGTAGCCGGAAGGTTCCCGCCGTCTGGGCACGGTTTTGGGCCGGGAATGCGAAGAGGACGACTCTCCCCTGCCCGACGGCACATTCTCCAACTGCCGTCAGTCCACTGAGTTTGTCCGGCCCCAACAGCCAGCCACTTTCCAGAAGAGCTGAGGCGTCTGGGCCATAACGCACGACCGTTTCGAACTTCGTGCCCGATTCATTCCCAGGTTTTCCCGCGGATTTAAGGCCCAATGAACGGTCGAAGTAGACGGAGAATTTTTCGGGCATACCCAAAGTCAACGGATGCTCTTTTTCTCCCACTGCGGCCAGAATCGAGCCTGGCCCGTAAAAATCCTTGCTCGGCAAAGATCCCACGGCATTTGCCACAGGCAGACCCAACTCATCGATGACGTACTCGCAGGAATTCTCGATCGCGACGATCGTTCCTCCGCTCGAAACGAATTCCTTCAGCAGATCTTTCGATCCTTCCAGGCCACCGACATAAGCCGGCTCCGTCTCGCCTGGCCGATAGCCCATTTTCAAGGATCGCGGCGAGATGGAGGGAAAGACCAGGCAATCGAAGCGATCATGCAGACGACCTGCCAGAATGTCGTCACGATGCACCGTAACGTAAGGAATTCCCAGTCGTTCCAGGACAAGCCGTGTCCAGCCTTCGTTCATCGAAGGCTCCCATGGCTGAAACAACGCAATGCGCTGGTTCTTCAAATCATACGACGCGCCGGCGGATGCAGGAGATTTCTCGGATGCGATGACATGCGAGCCGATCCGGTCGGCCAGAGTGTCGATCGTCCTTCGTGAAGTGTCGTTCGCCTCGATTTCGGCGAAACCGGCCGCGATCGTTCGACCCGGCATTTCGAACGGACGAGTATGAAACCGAACGGGCACTCCCGCGCCGACCAGGGCCTGAATGAGCGTAAGATCATCTGACGAGCGGTTTTCGACTACAAGGGCCTTCGCCTTCGTCATGTCACCTTCCATGGTCATTCGCGGCCGCTGCCAGTCGGTGATTTTACGGGACTCGATCGTTCGAGGCTCCTGAATCTCGACAGTCTTCACACCCATGAGCAGCGGCATCGTCCAGCCAGCCACGTCATAGGGCGGCTCGGCCTGCCCGCCAGCCGTGAACCGGTTGGGATACTTCTGACGCTCCATCATGTCCTTCAGGTGGGCCCGATACGGCTGACGTGCCGGAAGATACCAGCTGCCCGCAGCATAAGTCGTTCCGTACAAGGAAACATCCTTCGTCGTGCGGTGCACCTCGATGCCTGTTTTGGCGAGCGTTTCCAGCATCCTCCTTGCCGCAGCCGGATCATGCTGATCAAGCGGAACGAGCCAGCCGTAAGGGGCTTCGGTTTCGCCCCTGGCCAGTTGATCGCGGCCCATGGCCAAATAGTTCGATTGAAACGACTTACCGTATCTTGCGACGAGCGTGAGCAGGCTCCGCGCGGCGATCAGTTCGTATTCGACGATGTCGCGCAAGCGCCACCAGCCGCCCGGCCATGGGTCCGGGAAATTGACAGCCGGCTGGTGATTCTCGAAGCCTCGCGTTTTGCCTCTCAAGTCCGTCGGAGCCAGAAAGATCGGGCTGGCCAGGCGAACGCTTGCCGCTTCGGTCAAAATCGCAACCATGTTGTGCCGCTGCGGCGTCGTCCGGTTTCCGCCATTCCACCAGTTATCGTACATTGCGGAATGGAGCACCCCCTTCTTGCCCGATGCCGCAAGATCTGCCGCCATATGTGCCCCGATCAAAAGAATGCTCTGCGTGATCCGAGGGTCGACATTCGGATTCGTCGGATCGAAAAACGGCGGTACGAACAACCGGGCACCTTCCGAACCCATCTGGTGCACGTCCCAGGCGACTGTCGGAAACCATTCCTCATACATCACTTTCGACAAGTTCACCGTCTCGGGCAGATTCAGGGCGTAGAAATCCCTGTTGGTGTCATGCCCTGCGTAGGGGTGATAAAGTCGCGGCAAGCCCTTCCCTTCCCAGGGTTTACCCAGACTCCGGGCATACCAGTCGGCAACGATGTCGATCCCGTCGGGGTTGACCGACGGCACGATCAGCACGACGACTTTTTCGAGTACCTCTCTTGCCCAGGCCTCCCGCCCTGTCGCCAACTCCCATGCCAATTCCATAAGCATAAATGTAGCAGCGGTTTCAGACGAATGAATCGTACCGGTAATGATGACGACCGGCTTCGATCCGGCAATCAGTCTTTCTTCCGTCGGGCGATCGGCCACGAGACGAGGATCCGCCAGAGACTTCTGATCCTGCTGGACTTGTGCCAGATTCGCGACCGTCTCGGGCGCGGCCAGGATGGCCAGCAGCATGTCTCGACCCTGACTGGTTTTGCCGATCGACCGCACCTCGACCCGGTCGCTCTGGCTGTCGAGCTTCCGAAAATAGCCTGACACCGTGCTCCAGTTGGTAAGACGAAAATCGGCCCCAGGTTCATACCCCAGATGCTCACGGGGATGTGCGATCGCTGGAGCAGCGACTTGCAGCCGCCCCGGCTCATGAGCGGCAACGGCACCATCAGCGAAAAAGATCGCCGCGACCGATGCGAAACCGGCAACGATCGTCGCCAGCCCCCCGGAACACGAATGACCTGAATGTCGAAGCGATAACGGCGATGGGCTTCGAAGTCCGGAATCGCCGATTTGCGGACGAATGAGAGCGACGGCCCAATTCCGCATGAAAGTCATGAACATCATGTCGTACACCAGGCAGGCCAAACCGAATCGAGACGAAGAGCCACGAGAGGCGAGATCAAGTTGCCGAATCCGGCATCTTCTCAAGCGAGACCACGCGGAACTATCTTATAAGGTAGAACAGTTCGATTGGCGATTCGGAATCTCGAAAATCCTGCCCGATTTTCCGCATCGTAGGGTTCGTAACCTCGCGTGAAGGCCCATGACTTCAGAACCCGACTTCCTTTCGAGCACGACTCGTTCGACGGTGAAAGGCAATCGATAGCCATGTCCGAATCTCCATTCGCCTGGAAGCGCTGGCCGCAGACCGAACGGTTCCTGGCCGACCGGTATTCAGAACTCGAACAGGAAAACGCCTGGGCAAAAGACTTTACGCACAGGCTGCGGGATCGTACCGGTACGATTCTGGAAGACTGGGTCGACCATGTTCGGCTCAACGGCTCTCGCGTCCCTCATGAGGTGCTTCGTGAACTTGGTTACAAACCAAGACGAGGCGAAGACGCGACACCTTCGCGCCGCGTCTACACCCATCCCGGGGCCGACCTGCCAAAGCTGCTGGTGGATCCGTCCGCCGGCGCGGAAGCACCTGTGTGCCTGGGAGTCGCCATTCGGGTGGACCAGCTTGCGGCGTTCCTGGCTGCCAACCGGCTGGATGCCCCGATTCATGGCCACCCACTCGGCCCTTACCGCGAATGCACGGCCGCACCAGGAGCCGTACCATTTCTGGTGATCGAACGACGTGGCTACGATGGCTTCGAACCGTTCCCTTCGAGCCTTGCCCGAGAAGGCCTGCTCACGCCGCAGAGAGCCCGTAACATATTGGAAGCGAGAGAGATCTGGCAGACCCGAAAGCGTTTTTGGGAAGGAGACGACGTGGCCGGATTCGATCACGCCGAGGCCGCGGCAAAGAAGATGATCGAACTGGTGGGCCGCGACATGGCCTGCGAACTCGTGTTCGAAGTGGAGCGAGACTACTGGCAGGCCAGAAACCGGGCGGCTCAGGCACAGAAAAGTCGCCAGGACAGTTTGGGCCTGGGCTGGGCGAACCACGACCATCATACGTTTCGTTGCTCGCGCCGGAACTTTCATCGTCTGATCAGCGTCCTAGAATTGCTGGGCTTCGAATTGCGTGAGCATTTTCATGCCGGTGAGCACGCTGGCTGGGGCGCTCAAGTCCTCGAACACGCGGTCACGGGGATCGTCGTCTTCGCGGATCTCGACCTTGCCCCAGAAGAACTTACGACCGATTTCGCTCATCAGGAACTCGCTCCTCTGGCAAGGCCCAACACCGTCGGACTCTGGGTCGCTCTTCATGGCGATAGCTTTCTCGAAGCGGGGATGCATCACCTCGAAGGTCAGTTCGAATTCGACCTGGCTCGCGAAGGGCTCGAACGCACCGCCGGAATCGCCACGATGAAGCCATTCAGCGACTTCCCATTCCTGCGTCAGGCGTTCACGAAGGGCGAATTCTGGGCCGTCGATCCGCGGCGAGTGGCTTCGGCCGTCGATTCCGGCTGGATCACTCGCGAGGAAGCGGCCAAGTTCCTGGCTGAAGGCGCGGTCGGCAGTCACCTGGAAATTCTCCAGCGGCGAGAGGGGTACAAGGGCTTCAATCAACAAGCCGTAGGCGCGATCCTCAGCGAAACCGACCCACGCAAACTGCGAATCGATTCGGTCGGAACCTGAGGATCCTGGCGATTGCGGACCTCTTCCGGAAACGAGAAATCGATGAACTCGCTTGACAAGCCCGACTTCGTGGGTTACGTAGGATTGAGTCATTACGGAATTGGGGCGACTCACGTGAGTGCGTACAATTCCGTAGTCGGCGTGCGAAAATCGGACAAAGTCGGAAAGGGGCCCCGGATGCCTGTGCCGAATCGGTTGAACTGGTGGACATGGGCGTTTCTGGCGATCGTACCGGTACAGTTCGCCTGGAGTCAGGAAACTGCCAAGGACACTCCGGCAGCGAAATCCGCCCCGGCGTCGAAGGATTCGGACAAACCAGCCGAAGCCGCAAAAGATCAGACGAAAGATGCGGACGCTGAAGCCAAAGCGAAACCCGCGGCTGCTCCGACTGTAAACGGCACTCGCTTCGAACTGACCGAGAACTTTCGCGACCCTCGGGTCGACGAACTTCTCGATATCTCTCTGGTCAAGGAAACCCTTCCGCCGCGACCGTTGTTCTCTACGAATGAAGAGAAGCAACTTCAGTCGATGGCCGGCGGCAGCGGCGATATCAATCCGCGAACGATCAACCGCTTCGTCGAAGCCAAGGCCGCGGAACTGACGAACAAAAAGGCGATCGAAACGATGATGTCGGGCGAAGGGGCCGTGAATACGGCCGTCCGCCCGATCGAGAAAGCAACCACGGCTCTCATTGCGGCATCACGTGCTTCGAACTCTGCTTCGAACAGTCCGTTCATGTCGGCTTACACGGCTGCCATGATCAAATCGTTCACGCCTCTGCTCGAAGGGCACTTGATCACCCGAACCCAGGTCACCCTGGCACTTTCCTCGACCGGATCGCTTGACGTCGTGCCGACACTCGTCAAGCTGCTTTCCAATCCCAAGCAGCCCTGGCAAGTGAAATCCCTGGCATTGCTGGGGATCAACAACGCCATCGGCGATGGCCGCAAGATCGTCGCTTTCAACCAGCGCACCCAGTGGACGATCGCCGTCATCAACATGCTGCGTAATGAAGAAGATGCGCCCTGGTTCCTCAAATCTCAGGCCGCACAACTTATCGGAAATTTGAGGATCATCAGCGAATCGGTCGCAGAAGGTAAAGTCCACCCTGCTGAAGTTTTGATGGACTTCCTGATCAGCGAATCCGACCGTCCTGAAGTACGGCTCGAAGCAGGTCGTGCCCTGGGGCTGCTCGACATCACTTCCCAGTTCCGGCCGTTCAACCATCAGCTCGTCGCCGTGTCGATGGCTGAGGCCATCGCTGATATTTCTGATATCGCTGCGGAAATTCCTCCTACGGATTCGTCGCGTGCCCAGCAGCTTGTCGCCATGATGGCTGACCGTTCCGCACCTGCTTTCCAGGGCATTCAGGGAATCGTCAACTCCGGCTACCTGCAGCAGATGACGTACGCATCCGCCGACACGAAAACCCAGGATGCCGTCAAAGCCCTGTTCGAAAAGATCAAGGAAACGATCAACGCCGGATCGAGCTACATTCGAGCCAGAGGCGACCTGATCACCGCCCGACGCACCGACTTCCAGACCCAGATCGCCGAACTTCGGAAAGCGATCGAAGCGAACGAGCCGTCGAATCGTTCGCTGATCAAAGGCGGGAAAACCTACGAAGCCCGCGAAGCGGCTTCCGCAGAAGTGGCTCAGGACGCACGCTGACATTGAACGCCACCCCCGGTTCGACCGATGTCGTTCGGATACACCTGCCCGAGTGGAGGGATTCCCTCGCCGTCAATCAGGAAATTCGCCGCGCCCTTCGCTCTGGCCGAACCGATTTCCTTCTGACCGGAGCAAGAGGCGACCGCCTTCTGCTGAACGGGCTTGACGGCCCTTACATCGGTCGAATCCGGATCGACGGCGACGTCGGTACCGAACTTGCCCGTGATCTTGACGCCGAAGGGCTCTTTGTCCTGGTCAATGGCTCAGCCGGATCGGGTGCCGGCATGAGCATGAAAAGCGGTACGCTTCTCATCACCGGATCATGCGGTGCCCTGCTCGGAACCGGCATGCGGGGTGGCGCGATCTGGGCCCTTGGCACTGTGGGCTCAAGAGCTGGCCATCGGTCGATTGGCGGAGTCATTCGTACTGCTCACGATTTCGGCCCGATGGCCCGGGACCGCAGCATTGCTGGTCGCATTGAGCCGATCCGGCCCGACGACCAGGAAGCGCGCGAAACGATCGCAGTTCGAAGCGCTATGGCGTCGTTCGGAGAACCCGGATGACACCTGATCGAGTCCGCCATTTCGATTCCACCGCAAGTGCCGCTCTGCGTTGCATTTTGTCTGTCGCCTTCATAACGGCTTCTGGCTGTTCGCAGGAGAGACCGGACGTTTTCTATCCGCGTGTTTCGGTGGAAGGCCGCGTGACTCGCGGGCAGGAAGCCTTCCGCCGCGGCTGGGTCGAGATCGTTCCCACCGAAGGCGGCAAAGGGGTGCTGCGAAGTGGCGCGATCGGCTCCGACGGCCGATTCCGGGTCGATGGTCTCGGCCCCGGTCGCCACGGAATTCGCATCGTCGTACCTCGCGACAATTCCCTTTATCCGTTCGATCGCTTCTTCTCCCCGATTCGCCGCGACCTGACCGAAGAACCTTTGCAAAAGATCGACATCGACCTCTTGCGAGAATCGCCCCGGTTGGGGTGATTCGAATCAAAATTCCGCCGATCCTTTCCTGCTTCGAAATCGGAATTCGTCCAATTCGATTCCGAACCGCTTCGATTCGATTTTGTCGAAAACGCTCAGGTCGTCGAATCGCACTTCGGATGAAGCATCTCTGCGACGGAGTCAACACGATAAACGTCCAGCACGATCCTCATGGACTCGTTCTTTCCTGTCAGTCAAACTCGAATGGAATCGAAACCCTGGAGAACGTCATGAATTCGGACATTTCCGCATACGCAGAAAAGCTCCAGATGGGCGAAAAGGCCATTTGCGAAATTCTGGCGAACGTCATCGACCGGAATTTGCCCGGTGCCGAAAGCAAAATCTGGCACGGGCATCCCGTCTGGTTCATCGACGGTAACCCGATCGTCGGCTATAGCCTCCAGAAAAATGGCATCCGGCTCATGTTCTGGAGCGGCGCCGATTTCGAAGAACCTGCTCTGAACGTTCCCGGCGGCAAATTCAAGGACGCCTCGATCTTCTACACCACTGCCGAAGCGATCGACGAAACCGACCTGCGGCGATGGCTGAAAAAGTCGGTCGAAATTCAGTGGGATTATAAGAATATCGTCAAACGCAAAGGCAAGCTGGAGCGATTGAAATGAATTGACCACCGCCCGGCCCGATTCGTGCCTCGATCTCCCGATTCTCGACCATTTCCGTGAGCATCTCATGATAGTTTACACAATAGGCTACGGCGGTCGCGGCAAGGATGAATTTCTCTCCTTATTGCAATCGCATGGAGTGAAAACGGTCGTCGATATCCGCCTTCGGCCTGACAAGGCCAGCATGGGCATCTGGGTCAAAGCCAAAACCGCCGACAAAGGCATCGAAGCCTGGCTCGCGGAAGCCGGCATCGGCTATCGCTCGCTGGTCGAACTGGGCAACATCTTCCTCGGCTGGCCCGACTGGCCGCAGCGGTATCAGCAACTGCTGGAAGCCGCTGGCGATCTTCTCACGAGCCGCCTGGACGCCATCCCCGGCCCCATCTGCCTGATGTGTGCCGAAAAACGGGTGGATGAATGCCACCGCAAGCACGTTGCCGACTTCCTGCAAGCCCACCGAGGCTCGGTCATCGAGCATCTGGAGTAATGTGGGCTTGAGCCCGCTATCGCGTAGAGATCGGCGGACTCGAAACCTGCGAAAACTCGATACGAATTACGCCGGGATCAACAGAGATTTGCGAATTACGATCTTGTCTTGCCGATCGAATTCTCGAATTGAACGTTCCAGGACGCAAACGATGACGAAACGAATTCGGACAGGCCGAATGATCGCCGAAGCGATGGCTATTTATTCCCGGGAATTCGAAAAGGTAGACGGCATTGTCGGAAGCTACTGGTATCGCAGGAAACCTCAAGAACATGGGGTTCTTCCCGAATGGTTCTATCGCATCGTTTCGATCCGCTCTTCCCAGAAATGGCAGTGTTTCGAAGTCGATGTTTACACGGGCGTATTTCCGATGTGGAATCGCCGTTACGGCAGCTACTCACTACGGTGAGCGACAGGACTTCCCAACCTGCGACTCGATTCCGGTGCCATACCGATGGAAGAAGTCTCGTATGATCATGACGGAACGGAAGCTGGAGCTGAGATTGCTCTTTCACGGATCGTTCAGGAACTCGTAAAGTACGCGAATCCATGGTTCGAAGAGGCCGAGAGCAGAAGCCACGGCGATCCTCTCCTGCGATTCGGACTGCGATGGATCGAAGCCCGTTTCGAAACTCTGCCGGCCGACGTGATGGACCAGGTCGAATCCGCTTTCGAAGCGTCCGGCTTCAGGCCATATGCAGTGCAATTTCCGGTGCTGACCGAAATCAAGGAAGATATGCGCAGATTTGCGGCTGAAGCGAAAATGGCCAACCGTCAGCGAAGCGAAATACCGATTCTCGCTCTCGATCTCTTCCGATATGTGCAACTGAAGAAGCAGAGCGGATTGAGTCTTCTACCGAAGAGCCTGCCCCCCTTGACCTGAACGCTCGCTCACGTCATGATCGTAGCCGAGATGAGTAAGAATCGCCGCCATCCGCAAAGATCGGGCCGCCCACGATGAGTTTCGCACAGACACGCTGGAATTTCCGCCATGTCGACGCGAAACTGGTCGAACGGCTCACGACCCGGTTCCGGATCGACCCGGTGCTCGCCCAGATACTCATCCAGCGCGGGTTGGACGATCCTGAACGCGTCGACCGCTTCCTCTCGCCCGACATGAAGCGGCTGGCGGACCCGGAGGCGATTCCCGGCGTTCGCGATGCCGCCGACGCGATCGTCGAAGCGATCCGAAACGACCGCAAGATCATCATTTACGCCGATTATGACGTCGATGGTGTGTGTGCCCTCACGGTGCTATCGGAAGCCCTCCGCCTGGCCGGAGCGAAGCACGTGGTTCCCTACATACCGCACCGGATCGAAGAGGGCTACGGCCTGAACGCCGACGCTGTACGCACGCTGGCCACGGAGCATCCCGGGGCGTTGATGGTGACCGTCGACTGCGGCATCACGGCCGTCGAGCCGGTCGCCCTGGCGAAGTCGCTCGGCCTGGGCGTAATCGTCACCGACCACCACACATTTCGCGAAGAACTGCCGGCAGCCGATGCCCTGGTGCACCCGCAACTACCAGGCGGAGATCCGTTTACAGCGAACCTGTGCGGCGCTGGCGTGGCGTTCAAGCTGGCGTGGCAGGTTGCCAAAAGTTTCGGCGACGGCAAGAAGGCGAGCCCGGCCCTGCGGGATTTTCTTGTGCGGGGCCTTGGCCTTGTGGCGTTGGCGACGGTGGCCGACGTGATGCCGCTGGTGGACGAGAACCGGATTCTGGTCAAGCACGGGCTCGAAAGCCTGAACAAGCGACGGACGATCGGCCTTGAGGCCCTGATGCGGTTCGCTGGGGTGAACGAAGACCGGCCAGTGACTTCGACGACGATCGGCTTTCAGATCGCACCCCGCATCAACGCCGCCGGTCGTATGCTGCACGCCTTCACGGCCTATCAATTGCTGACGGCCGCAACTCACGCGCAAGCCCGGGAGCTTGCGGAAGTTCTGGAAGAAAGCAACCGCACCCGACGCGAGGTCGAAGCCGCGATCGTGGCTGAGGCGAAAAGCCAGTTCGAAGCCGACGCCTCGGCTTCAACGCGAAATGTCGCCGTAGCTGCCGCGCCTGGCTGGCACGCGGGGGTGATCGGCATCGCGGCTTCGCGGCTGGTGGATGCTTATCATCGCCCGGCGATCGTGCTTTCGATCGACGACAAGGGCGTAGCGCATGGCTCGGGACGGTCGTTCGGCGGGGTGAACCTCGTCGAGGCACTCGGCGAGTGCACTCAGCATTTGACGACTTTCGGGGGCCACGCGGCCGCGGTCGGCCTGAAACTGCCGGCCGAGGCGAT
Organism: bacterium; assembly: GCA_016125085.1. Lineage (GTDB taxonomy): Bacteria > Planctomycetota > Planctomycetia > Isosphaerales > Isosphaeraceae > QWQI01. The sequence goes on along the minus strand of WGMM01000033.1, from coordinate 167,544 downwards.
CGATGCGTTTCGCAATGCGCTGGATGAAGCGATCGGCAGGCGTCGCAGCGACGATCTGGGCACGAAGCAGCTATGGATCGACGCCGAGATTTTGCCCCAACAGCTCGACATCGGCCTCGTGCGGGCGATCGCGGATCTGGAGCCGCACGGCAACGGCAACGCCAGGCCAGTTCTGGCGATGACGGGGATGGAAATCGTCGGCGAGCCGCAGCTGATCGGTCAGGACAAAAAGCACGTCCGATTGAACATGAAAAAGGGTGACAAGCTGGTGAAGGTTCTGGCCTGGAACAAGGCTGAAGAAGCCGCGAACTGGACCACGGGAACGACGTACGACATCGCCTTTTCGCCTTCGATCAACGAGTGGCAGGGGCGAGTGGAAGTTCAGGCGGAATTGAAGGATCTGCGGCCTCATGGCATCGTTTGATGCTTCGCGTTTCATGCGGCGCTTCGGCCGGACCCGGCGAAAGTCGCAAGAAATCAGCCTGAACGATTGAGAATCACCTTTCCTTCGGGGTATCATGACGCAAATCCGTGAACACGTGAAAAGCACGAAAAAGATCGGCGAGCCGTTGCATGATTGAGCGAGTGTACGTATTCCCCGGCGTGATCGAAATGAACGTTCAGGCCCGCAGGCGTCTGGGCGTGAATATTTATCTGATCGACGGCGGTTCGGAATATGCCCTGATCGATGTCGGTTTTCTGGACGATCTGACGGACGTACTGGAAATGATCCGGCAGATGGACTTTCGGCTGTCGGACTGCAAGATGGTGATCGCAAGCCACGCCGATGCCGACCACATTCAGGGACTTGCCAGGGCTCGGGAAATCCTGAAGTGCAAGGTGGCGGCACATCCGAAGTCGGTGAAGCACATCGAAACGGCCGACGAAATCGCGACTTATGCCCGGATCGACGCTCAGAACATCCACATCCCCATGCAGCCATGCAAGGTGGACACACTTCTGGAAGAAGGCCAAAAGCTCAAGATCGGCGACAAAACGCTGGAAGTCTGGAGCACGCCGGGGCATACGGAAGGCCAGCTTGCCTTCCGCATGGGGAATCTGCTGTTTTCGGGCGACAACATTTTCCGCGACGGCTGCGTGGGGGTGATCGATGCCCACCATGGCTCGAACATCGTCGATTACATCAAGAGCCTGAAGCGCATCATGGCCAGCGATGCCGAGTGGCTGCTGCCCAGCCACGGCCCGATCTTCCGCAAGGACAACGCCCTGATCCAGGCGACCATCGAGCGTCTCGAAGGCTACCTGCACATGGCCGACTTCGGCACCTGCGCCATCGACTGGCCGCTGCTCGACAACTGGGAAGACGAACTGGCGAAGGGCATTCTGCCGAAGTGAATTCCCGGACGTTCCATTCATCCACCGTCCCCGGGAAATGGTGTCAGTACTGGGAAAAATGAACTGACACCATTTATCCTCTTGACACCATTTATCCTCTGACACCATTTATCCTCGTCCACGGGCAATGTGCTCAACCCTGTCGGCACGTACGCATTCAATGGATCGTATTCGATTGCGCCTGGTAACACGGTCGTCTTGACCAGCACCTTCACAACGGGGGGGGCTCAAATGAAATCCATCACCTTCTCGACGCCCGTGCCCGAGCCTTCCACCTATGCCGTGAGCGCGATCGCCACGGGCGTAATGGCCTTCGCCGCACGCCGCCGCAAGGCTCGCCGGGCCTGAGTCGCAGCCGTTTTCGCTTCAGAACCACTCAACGGGCACATGGCCTGTCCGGGGGAAGGGGGACGCGGGTCATTTCCCAATGATCTCCGTCCCATTTGTTTCTCCCCAAGCCGCAAACCATGGAACATTCTACACTTAAGAACTTCCCAATAAAATTTCTGAATTTTCGTCAGAGATCGGCCCGGGTTCAATCTGTCTCTTCATGTGGCACATTCCGCGCTGCTGTCGAGTTCGAATACGAAGCCGCGAGGCGAGCGGAACGCTGCGCGGGCGTTTCGCCCGCCATCACGCCAAAGGCTTCGGCGCAACTTGCGTATCGAAGCGAAACAGGGCCATGGCTTCGATAGCCATGGCGCTTCGTGATTCGCAACATGTTTGATACGAAAGGCAAGTGGACTCATGCGACTACAACTTCGATCCCTCACGGCCGCCCTGGCCGTTCTGTTCTCGCTGGCCGCCGGCTCTCGGCTCCAGGCGGCGGATATTTATGTCATCACCAACAATTCTTTTGGTACGGGTGGAGGCTTAACGAACTTCGGCAAGATCGATTCCAGTACGGGCGCCTACACCAACATCTCGGGCTATTCCAATTCTGATTTATATGGGTTGGCGTGGCACGACGTGAATCAACTTTTCTATCTGACTGACGTGACCGGCGGAACATTCAGCGCGCCTTTAAAAACGCTGACGACCTCCGGAACTCTGTCCAGCTCCCTGGGTAACGTAACAGGTACCTTGGCACTCGCATATCGCGCGGCGGACAACAAACTCTACGCCTACTCTGCGAGTAGTGCTCAGACATTTACGATCGATGCTTCCAACGCTGCCAAAACCACTCTCAACAACGCGGCCGGCGCTACATACGGCAGCCCCGGAGGTGGCAGATACAGCATTATGAACGATGTCATGTACATGACCTGGAGTGGATTCCCCGCCACTCCAAGCGGCAACTTCGGCACGATGGGCTACACGGCTTCCAGCACGTTCAGCAGCATCTCGACCGACAGTTTGTACGCAAGAATGAATCTGGCCAACGACGGCACCACGATGTACGGCATCTACGGCAACGGCACGGCCGGCCAGCAGCGATTGTATACGATCGATGTCTCGACCGGCGCGCTGACCGCCGGGCCGTTCATCACTGGCACGGGTTTGGGCACCTATTTCCATGGTGCCGCGATCGTACCCGTGCCTGAGCCCTCCACCTACGCCCTGGCAGCTATCGCTTCCGGCGTGATGGCCTTCGTCGCCCACCGCCGCAAGGCGCGCCGGGCGTAAGCCATAGCCGTTACCGCTTCAGAACCCCGAACAGGCACACCGCACGTTCGGGGCAAAGGGAACGCGGGTCATTTCCAAATGATCTCCGTCCCATTCGTTTCCCCCTAAGCCACAAACCATGGAATATTCGCCACTTAAAAACTTCCCAACAAAATTTCTGAATTTTCGTCAGAGATCGGTCCGGGTTCGATCTGTTGCTTCATGTGGCAATTTACGCACCACTTCGGGTTCGAAAACGCAGCCGTGGGGCGAGCGGAACGGTGCAAGGGCGTTTCGCCCGCCATCACGCCACAGGCTTCGGCGCAACGTTCGCGTCGAAGCGAAACGGGGCCAAGGCTTCGAAAGCCCTGGCGCTTCGTGATTCGCAACATGTTCGATACGAAAGGCAATTGGAAACATGAGAGTACAACTTCGATCCCTCGCGGCCGCCCTGGCCGTGCTGTTCTTAATGGCCGCCGGCTCGAAAGCCCGCGCGGCGGATCTGCTCTACGTCACGCTTGCAGACGACACCATCGTGCGTTACGACACCACGGGCAATAACGGCACCGCCATCGCCGCCACTGCCGTCGTCTTCGCCAACACGAATCTGAACGTGCCATTCGGCCTGGCGTTCGATGCCTCGGGCAACCTCCATGCCGCGAATTTGAACGACAACACCATCAGCAAGTTCGATCCGGCGGGGGCATACCTTGGTAACATCGCCACGAATCTGAACAGCCCATACGGCCTGGCGTTCGATTCATCGGGCAACCTCTATGCCGCGAATTCCGGCGACGGCACCATCAGCAAGTTCAATTCGACAGGTGCATTCCTTAGCGATATCAACACGAATCTGAACACCCCAATCGGCCTGGCGTTCGATGCCTCGGGGAACCTCTATGCAGCGAATTTCAACGACAACACCATCAGCAAGTTCGATCCGGCGGGGGCATACCTCAGCAATATCACCACGAATCTGAGCGGCCCAGGCGGCCTGGCGTTCGATGTCTCGGGCAATCTCTATGCCGCGAACTTCAACGGCAACTCCATCAGCAAGTTCGATTCGACGGGGGCATACCTCAGCAATATCACTCTGACTCTGAACAGCCCACTCGGTTTGGCGTTCGATTCGTCGGGCAACCTCTATGTTGCGAATGTCGGCGGCAACACCATCAGCAAGTTCGACCCCTCGGGCACATACCTGACCTCCTGGAGCACGGGTGCGGCCCCCAGATACCTCGCCTTCCAACCCGTGCCTGAACCTTCCACCTATGCCCTGGGCGCGATCGCTTCCGGCGTGATGGCATTCGTCGCCCGCCGCCGCAGGTCTCGCCGGACCTGAGTTCGGATTGCTGATTCCGGCGGGTGAAAGATTCGAATTTTGCCTGCCGGTAATATAGCCTATTGGAAATAGAGAAAGGGGACATGTAAAGTATCGAAATTGAACTACATCCCTCGAACGCGGCATGCCATGGAACTCAGGCCTCTCGAAACCTGCACACCAGAGACACGAGTCAGTCTGTTGGCTCGCATGACCGACCCGCGGCGGCGAGCGGACGCCTGGAATCAATTCCTCGACAGATACGCAAGTTCGATCTGGTCATGGTGCAGGCACTGGGGCGTGAATCCGTCGATCGAAGAGGATGTGCTTCAAGAAACCATGGTCCGCGTTTTGAATTCGATCGATTTTTTCGAGCGTCGTCGTACCGGCAGCTTCCGTCGCTGGCTTCGTGAACTGGCACACAGCAGCTGGCTCCAGCTCCATCGGGAACGTGAACGTCAACTCGCAGAGCGAAACGCAACCGCCCATGGCATGAACGCCTGGGACGGTCTGACTTCGAAAGAAGGTCACGATCAATTGATCGAGGCCTTCGACGCCTGGGCGACACAGGAACTTCTGGAACTGGCCATGACTCGAGTTCGAGACAGGGTGTGCCTGGAAACCTGGACGACCTACGAAATGCTCGCCGTGGAACTTCGAAGCATCGAGGAGGTGACCGAGGCGAGCGGAATTTCGACGGAGCAGGCATACAATCGGCTATTCCGTGTCAGGAGATACCTGAAGCAGGAGTACGAAGCACTCGATGCCGAATGACGAAAAGCAGGACCTGAACAGCCCGAACCTCGAAAACTCCATCGACACGGATGAATTCGATGAGTGCGACCAATACACCGATGCGGAGCTTGAGGCGATCGTGGATGGCCGGTCGACGGAAGCCGAGGCCAATGTGCTGGCGGCTCATCTGGCGAGTTGCCGGAATTGCAGAAGTCGGATGGATGCATTGCTGGCACGGCTGAACGGGCTGGTTTTCAGCCCGATCGACCGGCCCGAATTTTTGCCAGGTGAGGTGCGAAAGGCAGAATTCGCCACACGGCTTCAACCTGTATACCCTCGTTACCGGGAACTCGTTTCCGGAGAATTCATCGGACGATTCGAAATTTCGAAAATTCTCGGCAAAGGCAGCACAAGTATCGTCTACCAGTGCATCGATCACCGGATGCGCAGGCGTGTGGCGGTCAAGGTGCTTAACCGAAATGCATTCGATGCGACGAATATCGCACGGCTCGAACGAGAGGCGCAAAGCCTGGCCCGGCTCGATCATCACGGAATCGTACGTGCTTACGAGATCGATCTTCAGCATGATCCGCCTTATGTCGTATTGGAAATGGCAGGCAGCGGCACAGCGCAGGATCTCCTCAAAACCGGCCCGCTGCCCTGGCGGGTCGCGGCCAGACTGATCGCCGAGCTTGCGGAAGCTGTGCATCAGGCGCACGAAACGGGGATTCTGCACCGCGACATCAAACCCGCGAATCTGCTGATTGACGAAGGTAGCCGTGTGGGTTCCGATGAGGAATTCAGTACACTGCGACTGAAAGTTTCGGATTTCGGCCTTTCACGGCCCATCGAGCAATCCTCGGCATTGACCAGTACCGGTGCGATCATGGGAACGCCGGCCTATATGTCGCCGGAGCAGACGTATGGCAGGGAAGCCGATATCGGCCCGGCATCGGACATTTATTCTCTCGGTGTCGTGCTTTACGAATTTCTGATCGGCCGGCCGCCGCTGGTCGCCGACAACGCCTTGCGCACCATGGTTCGGGTTCAGGAAGAAGAACCGCTGGCACCCCGATCGATTCTGGGCAGCATTCCCGCGGATCTCGAAACGATCTGCCTGAAATGCCTGAGGAAAAAGCCCGAGGAAAGATATCGGACGGCACACGATCTCGCCATCGACTTAAGGCGTTTCCTTGCTGGCGAGCCGATCAAGGCCAGGCCGGTCGGGTACATCGGGAAAGCCGGACGGTGGATCGATCGGAATCGATCACTGAGTGCGGCGCTGGCGGCGACTGGCATTTCGGCAGTCGGTCTGATCGTGTTGTCCGTGCAATTTGCGATCGCACAGAAAACGTTGAGGGTCGAGGCCGATTCCAACGCAGCGAAGGCCAGACTCAACGCCGAACGATTCGAAATGACTGCGAACGATCTCTTGATCGAGTCAGACCAGACCCGCAACTTCATGTTCAATGGCATACAAAATCTGGACAAAATCTCGAAGCAGCTTTCAGAAGTTCGGAATCATGCCGATGCCCTGCAATTGCGCCAAAAGGCCGAAACGCTGAACGACGAAGCGATCCGAAGATACGCATCTCGATCCAGCATCGCCGAAGGAAACGTGAAGGGTGAAAAAATCGATATGCTGTTTCGCGACGGCCGTAATCTCCTCATTCTCGGCAAGAAAGAAGAGGGCGTCCGAATGCTCGAACGCATTCGGGTGATGGCTCTGGAAAGCCGGACTGGCGATCCGGACCACATGAGATTATTGAAGTTCGGAACGTTCAGCGCCATGGTCCTGGCTGACGAAGCCGGAGCAGACCGGAGGAAAGCCAACGATTATCTGATCGAAGCATGGAGGAAGCTGGGTTTCGAACTCGATACGCCCGGTCTGGAAATTGATTTCCTGCAGATCCGCTTGCTGCTTCTGGATCGACTGATCGGTACGACGAATGGCGACTTCATGAAAGAATCCCGAATCTCCGCCGAGGATCGAACACGTATTGAATTCGAAAAACGCCAGATTACGAAATTCATCGATGAGGAAAGCTGAGACTCCGTCGATCATGACCGGTCCGTCAATCATTCGAAATCGATTGCAGGTTCGCCGCCATTTCTTTTTCCACGGCCCGCACCGATCCGAAGGACGCCACGAAGTCGTCCAGCCGCTTCGCCGGGTTGCGCTGGCCGTTGACGCGGTCCAGATAGGGCCCCAGTTTTTCGCGGAAGCGGCTTTGCCGGATGACCGAATCCCAGAAAAGCCAGGACTGGGCATAGGCGACTTGCACGGTGGCGTCGTCAGGCGCGTCGAAAGCCTCGTCGGTTTCGATCAGCTTTTCCAGGGGAATCCAGCGGGCTCTTTTGGCCCTTAGCAGTTGTTCCAACACAGCGATGCGTGCCCGGTTCACTTCGGAAAATCCCGGAAGAGCGGACGAGCCGGACGGTTCTGCCATGGTCGCAAGGCCTTCGCTGATCATCATGGGGATGTCGGCATCCCGGCTGAGAAGGCCGGTATTGAAACTGAGCTGGTGGGCGATTTCATGAATCATCGTGACGACGTTCGCCCGTTCCAGATCCGCCCTGGACGACTTCGAGCGGCCACGATGATCGAAAGTCACCGTCCAGTTTTCGTCAATGTCGTAATGGCCGCCTTCATTTCGGGCCTTGTTCTGGCCATTGAACCGGGAATATTGGCCTGCATTCGCCAGGACGACGATGAACAGCCGCTGCTTGCCACTGGTTGCTGGGAGCCGAAGCCCGCTGAAAAATCGGAAATAGCCCGCTGCGGTCTCCTCAGCCATTCGCAGGATGCGTTTGCTGAAGTCAGGACGAGCCGTGCCTACAGCCAGAAATCGATCCTGTCGTGTGACGCCCGGTTCCGGCAGGCCGACCTTTTCGAACCGTTCGAGGACGCGTTCGACTTCAGGATCCGGCGAACCTGGCCCCTTCACCGCCGCGGCCTGCATATCAGGACGTTGAGCGAAGAGCTTCTCCCCGGAAGCAGCCGCAATCAGATGAGAGCCGATCGTCAATTTCAGAAATTCGCGACGGCATTCGGTGCCGCTCATTGATCCCCTGCAAGGCATGCTTTAACGCTCCGTCACGCGACCCTCGATCGATCCCGGCACCGGTCGATTGCGGATCGACCCAATTCAATGCTAGCATGAGTCGGCCTGGGTGAATATGCGGAAACCGCTCGAATTCCGCCGCCTGAAGGCCGCACACACCCAACGACGGACACGGGCCAAGATGACCGCGACCACCAGCTTCAACCACCGCCACCTCCTGGCCCTGGAACAGCTTACGCGCGACGAGATTCACTATATTCTCGACCAGGCCGACATTTACGCAGCACATGCAAACGCTGGCCGGCTCAAGCATTCAGTGCTCAACGGCACCCTGGTCGCCCAGTTGTTCTTCGAAAATTCCACACGCACGCGGTCGAGCTTCGGTCTGGCCGCGCGCCGCCTGGGTGCCGATACGCTCGACTTCAGCCCATCCTCTTCGAGCATTTCCAAGGGCGAGTCATTCATCGACACCGCCCAGAACCTCGTTGCCATGGGTGCGAAAGTGCTCGTCGTACGGCACTCCGTCCCCGGGACGCCGCAACTTCTTACTCAGTACACGGATGCGTCCGTCGTCAACGCAGGCGACGGGGCCCATGAGCATCCGACTCAGGCACTGCTCGACCTGATGACAATACGCCAGCGCAAGGGCCGTATCGAAGGGCTGACTGTCGCGCTGGTCGGCGATATACTCCATTCGCGTGTCGCGAGATCGAACATCTGGGCTCTCCGTAAACTTGGAGCCAGGGTCATTTTGTGCGGCCCACCCACGCTCGTTTCCGATCGATGGACGACCCTGGGCTGCGAAGTGCGGCACCACCTTGATGCGATCCTGCCTGAAGTCGATGTCGTCAACGTGCTTCGGATTCAGTTCGAACGCCAGCGCAGCGCCTTGTTTCCATCCGTAGCCGAATATTTCGAGCTTTACGGAATGACACAGAGACGAATCGAAATGGGCAGGGATGACCTTCTTCTGCTCGCACCGGGTCCGATCAACCGGGGCGTGGAACTCACCCCCGAAGTGGCTGACGGCCCGAATTCAGCCATTCTTGACCAGGTCACGAACGGCCTCGCTGTGCGAATGGCTGTCCTTGGCCTGGTTCAGGGCCATGCCGCTGCTCCTCTCGAATTCTGAGCTGCCGCATCGCTTGCATTCGCTCGCGAATTTCGAAGACATAGAACGCCCTCACTCCAGCACGACTCGTTTCGACAGGAACCTACGGAAGTGGCAAAACTGACGCTCATTCGCGGCGGACGCGTGATCGACCCCTCTCAAAACCTGGACGAAATGGTCGACCTCTGGCTCGAAGGCAATCGCGTTCTCGGTACCGAGCCGATTCCCGGAGCCGTTCCGGACCGCACCATCGACGCCACCGGTCTGATCGTCTGCCCTGGCCTGATCGACGTGCACGTGCATCTGCGTGAACCTGGCAATGAGGAAGACGAGACCATCGCGACGGGCGCCGATGCCGCATTGGCCGGTGGCTGGACGACGATCGTTTCCATGCCCAATACACGCCCGCCCATCGACACTCCGGCGGCTGTCGAGTTCGTCATTCTTCAGGCCAAGCGAGCGGGCAAAGCGATCGTCCTGCCATCGGCTTGCGTATCGAAAAACCGGGCGGGCGAAGAGCTTGCGGAACTCGGCAAACTTTACGAAGCCGGTGCCGTGGCCTTTACGGACGACGGTGCGCCGATCTCTCACGCCGGGCTCATGCGTCGAGCACTCGAATACAGCCGGATGTTCGACGTACCGATTTTCCAGCACTGTCAGGTGAACGAGCTGACAGCTGGAGCCGTAATGAACGAGGGCGATGTATCGCTTCGGCTCGGCCTGATTGGCATGCCGCCTGTGGCCGAAGAGATCATGGTGGCCCGCGACATCATGCTTGCCGAACTGACAGGAGGTCACGTGCATATTCAGCACCTTTCGACGGCCAGGTCGGTCGAGCTGGTGCGCGAAGGCAAGGCCCGGGGCGTGCGTGTTTCGGCTGAGGCTTGCCCGCATCACATCAGCCTGACGGACGAAAATCTGGCGAAATTCGATTCGAATTTCAAAATGAACCCGCCGCTTCGAACGGCCAGAGATGTCGAGGCCGTCATTCAGGGAATCGTTGACGGCACCATCGACCTGATCGCCACCGACCATGCACCGCATTCTCCGGAAAAGAAGAACCGGGAACTCGATCAGGCGCCTTTCGGCATTCTGGGCCTTGAAACGATGTTGCCGATCGTTCGCCAGACACTGATCGAGCCGGCCTTGATGACCTGGCCGGAAGTGATCGCCAAACTCACGATCGAACCGGCCAAGCTCATTCGCGTCGAACAATACAAAGGCCATCTGAAACCCGGCGCCGAAGCGAGTGTGACATTGATCGACCCGGACAGGGCCTGGACGATCGACGTGGCAGACTTCCGTTCGAAATCGATCAACACCCCCTATCAGGGCTGGTCGGTCCAGGGCCGGGCGGTGGCGACGATCGTTTGCGGCGAAGTGCGATATCTGCTTGACCCGCATCGGGAAACGATGATGGCGTAAGCCATCGATCTCAACCGACGAAGAAATTGACGCCAGTCGCTTAACCGTCGATCGCGGCAAATCGAACGCCTGGATGCGCAGGTGCCATCCTGTGCGCCTTCCCGGTCGAATTCGATCCCGATCAGGCTCTCAGCGGCCTTCGGACATTTTCACCTTCCATATTCGAATGATCGATTTTCGAAATGGTGAAATGGAGTCGATTCCACTGAACGCCTGATCGAATGACGGCTTATTTTGAGATCGACTCGATGGATCCTCGATTTCGAATGCGAAGAACGCGAAGATTGCTGTCAATTCCCCGAATAAGTTCGCTTTGCGTCTTCTTTCCAATAGTAGTCAATGCGGCCCGGCAAAATGTAAAGGATCGGGGCTAAAGCACAAAGTGCGTGACTGAGCAGATGCGAGTGGCCGGCCGATATCGCTGCACAGGCGTAAATCAACGGTCCCAGAAGTGCCCTTCTGTTGGCGAGCCTGAGAAATTGAGAGCTGATCTCACGGTCAATCAAGCGCCCCGGCCCGGCGGCATATCGCATCTGGCCGAACAGTACGAGCCCAGCCAGCATCAGATTCCCGCAGTAGAATCGAATCGCAAGTGATTCTTCATGGTATTCGCCGATCAGGGCCGCCGAAAACGGAATCGCCGAGATGACCATGAGAAAGCAAATATTCGTCCACATGAAAATGCGATCCGAGCGATAGACATAATTCAGTTGCAGGTGATGTGCCACCCAATAAACCCCGCAGCTCATGAAACTGATGACGTAGGCTGAGAACTTCGGCGCCAGGTCGACCAGGCGTGGTCCGAGCTGATCCAATTGCCCTTCCCTGAGATCTGGCACTTGCAACTGCAGAACGAGGAGAGTCATCGCGATCGCGAAAATGCCATCGGAGAGTGTCTCGATGCGCCCCTTGCCTATGCCTTCCAGAACTCCGGTTTTCTCGATCATCGCCATTTATCCTGAGCCATCGGAATGAAAGGAGAACGACATCGACCTGACGCAGCTGATTATGAGTCGACGGGCAACCGGCGGGCCCGCATCCTCACATTCAACCCTGCAGCGCAGCCCAGACGAGGCGGGGTGAGTGTCCATGCACACGTACCATCCGAATCCATAAAAGCGTCATATGCTCGAGATGCAGAGCCTGATCCAGACCGCCGATATCGACAGGTTCCCAGCCGAGGGCCGCGATCAATTCAGAGACGACCTTCTTGGCGTCGGCATCGTCGCCACAAAATAACATCGCTGGCTTGATGTCATATCCTGGAAACGAATTATCCTCGAAGTTTTCGAATCCGTAGATCGTAAAAGCCTTCACGATCCTGGACTTCGGAACGAGAGCGGCAATTCTCCGCGTGCCGGAGTCCGCACTGTCGAGACCATGCTTCAATCCAGGCCCTACAGGATTTGTGCAATCGACGATGATTTTTCCTGACAGTTCATCAGCCAGCGGGCCAAGCGCTGCTTCGACCGCATGAAACGGAGTCGCAAGGAATACCACTTCGGCATCCGAAACCGCTTTGTGCGGTTCGTCGACTTTCGAAGCCGGATTTCTTTCGAGAAGTTTGCGGACACTGTCAGACTTTGCGTCTCTTGCAGCGATCGTTACGTCATATCCCAGTCGCTGCAAATGATCCGCGAGGGCTCCACCGACTTGCCCGCAGCCAAGAAATGCGATCTTCAACTCTCGGTCCTCCGTTCAGGAGCCGTTGGAGGCTCGGCGGATAAATGCAAATTCTGCATTCGGATAGATTTGACCGGTCTGCGGTTCGGACGAGTTGAAGAAAGTGCGATGCGTCAGACTTTACCGATCGCTTCGACAGGAACGAGTTCCCGCAGACTCTTCGGCAAGGGGAAATGTACGTCTTCTTCTCGGACGGTCTCTTCGATGATCTCCGCGCCGCAACGATTCCGAAGATATTCGAGAACCTCCTGGACGACGTCTTCCGGAGCACTCGCTCCTGCCGTAACGAGCACCGACCTGGACTCCTTCAGCCAGGCCGAATCGATCTCTTCCACGCCGTCGATCAAGTGTGCATGAGGGCCAAGACTCGTCGCGATTTCCGCCAGTCTCTTGCTGTTCGAACTGTTTTGAGAGCCCAAAACCAGCACCAGATCGACCCGGCTGGCCAAAACCCGCACCGCATCCTGCCGATTCTGGGTGGCGTAGCAGATATCGTCCTTCGGCGGATTCGCAATCTGAGGAAACTTCTTCCGCAGCGAGTCGATCACTCGATTGGCGTCATCCACCGAAAGAGTCGTCTGGGTAAGATAAGCGATCTTTTCGGGGCTTCCGATTTCGAGCCTTTCCACATCTTCAGGCGTTTCCACGAGGATCATCGCCTCCGGGGCCTCACCCATCGTACCGATGACTTCGTCGTGCCCTTCGTGCCCGATCAGAATGATCGTGTAACCCTCTTTGGCGTACTTGATCGCTTCCAGGTGCACTTTCGTAACCAGCGGGCAGGTCGCGTCAATGGCCTTCAAATCACGGGCCCGGGCATGTTTACGAATTTCAGGACTCACTCCGTGTGCCGAATAGAGCAGAACCGAACCACGGGGCACCTCGTCGAGGTGATCGACGAAAACCGCCCCACGCCGCTTCGCCCGTGCCACAACGTGGTAGTTGTGAACGATCTCGTGGTAGACGTAAACCGGTGGCCCGAAATGGTTCAAAGCGATTTCGAGGCTTTCGATCGCCATGTTGACGCCGGCACAGAAACCACGTGGATTTGCCAGATAGACTTTCATGGTGCTCACGGTCGCCTCGTGACTTATTCGGATTCGGTCCTTCGACTTTCCTGCTTCACAGTATAAGCACCTCATCGCTCTACGCAAAGCCCGGTGCACGAAGCCGGGCGAGTCTGACAGCATGCAGGTCGAGTTCGATCGAGAATTCACCGGGCTTCCTCACCGACCAGGATCCGGCCGATTCGCAACGCACCAGCGCATACGGACTTGACTCGAAAGCGAACTGAGGACGGATATCGATCGGTGGGCGAATCCTTTTCGAAATCTGTGTTGCGGAAAATGATTCGTTCGGGCACGGGGCAATTCGCGGAGGGCTTCGATTCGAATTCCGCGATACGAAAATCGTCCCAAATGTCGTCAGTAGACCATTGAAGATTTACTGTCCCCTCAGCCTGGAGATGTTCGAAGATCACGATCGAGGATCGGTCGAGGCCCCGGATCGTAAATTCCACATGCCCGAAATCTTCTCTTATGATCCAGGCGAGATCTTCGATTTGCCCCGATTTTTCCAGCGTGATATCGACAGGATCGACCTGGCGGAATCCGGTCAGGTCGAGTTCATCGGCAGAGTCAAGATTCGTCAATCGATGGGCAGTCGAAATCCGCCATTCTCTTAATCCCAATCGATCGATCACCTTTCGCCGCATTTCATCGTCATTCGCCCCCGAATGGTCAACCGTTTCGAAATCGCTGCGGCGTGCGATAAGGCGCACCAGCGGAAAACAATCCGGCCGAAGTTCGAGCACCGAAGCGTTCCAGCCTCGCCGTACCGGCGGCATAATACGCTCAAGCCGTTCGATCGAAATGCCTTCCTTACAGGCGACATTCCGCAGATGCACCAGAGCAGTGAGAGTCGAAGCCTGATCGGGCTGATTTTCGAAATGTCGCATCCGATTCGCATTTCGAAATTGTGATATCGTGTAGAAGGCGACGATCGCCAGGTAGAGGATCCAGGCCATTCGGACAGAGCGAGACTTCAGTAGATCGATGACTTTCACGATCGCAAGAGAAATCAGGACGGACAGAACGACTGTCATGAACAGGTGATATCGACTGGCCCAGAAATAGAGAAAGTCTGGCTCGGACCATGCACCGTTTTTGACGAGCGCGGCTCTTGTCGGATAAATCGCCATATAAGGAACCAATGCCATCGCGGCGAGATCGATCCGAATGGATTTCGAAAGCCGCGATCGCATGAGAAACAGAGCGAGAAACAATGTGATCGCGATGCCTGTGGCGAACGAGAATCGGACCGTGACGGCATGTGCATCGAGCCCCAGATACAGCGGCAATGCGACACCGCCAGGCACAGCCAGGGCATAGGCAAACCCGGCAAAGCTGAAACGAGTGGATTCGGTCGCGACGACTTCTCCTCCCATGATGGTGGCAATGGACCACGAGATCGCAAATCCTGAGGAAAGTGCTGCGATATCAAAGCCAGTGGCCTTGCTCAGGCCGGTTCGAGCCAGCGACGCCAGCCCCCCGAGAATCACGGCCAGTAACCCGATCGCTGAGAAGCTCAAGGCCATCAAAGTGCCGAAGCAAATGAAAGCGAATCTGGCGACACCTGGTGGACGTGGCCCGGCGATGATACCGAGGACGGCGAAGATGCAAGCGGCCGAAAGCGAATACGTCGCGGCCGAGAACCACCAGGGCACTTCGATACAGGCCGACGACACTCCGACGAAAACGAAAACGAGACGAGCCACTTCCGACCTGCCGGTCATCCGCACGGCCCACCATGAAGCTGTGCACAGCATGACGATCCAGGAAAGGAATGCGAACCATGTCAGAGCGGCCGGAAGCAGATCGATTCGGTCTCCGCAAGTTCGCACCAATGCGGCCGTCGCTAATTCGAAACCTGGTGCGACGTGTTCGGAGAAAGGCCGAAAGAGTTGTTCACGCAATGGCAAAACACGGGCATCGACGATCCGGATGACATCGTCGCCAAGAATCGTCGGTTTCATCAGCCGTTTTGCGTGAAAGCCAAATACGAGGGCCAGGGAACCCAACCATAATAGTTCGCATCGGCTCATCCCTTCGACTTTAGCGGCTATTCCATTCGCATTCTTCACGCTTTTTCGATCGCCTCAAGCCCGATTCGATCCATGCTTCGCCGTCCGATCATAGCCTTTTCTCTTCGATGGTAAAGCCTTTTCCGAGTGCAATATTTGCGATCCGAAGCGAACTTTGAGGATGGCAAGGTCGATAACGAATTCGGGCGACAGGCGGATGTCGGCAACTTGCATGGCTGCGAATCCGGCGAAATCGAAGCACTTTCGGAAGTTTCCCGATAACCGGGCCTACGACTTGCGGAATATTCGGGACCTGCTAGACTCGACACGATCGAATGTTCGACGAACGTAGAAATTCGTGAGCAGGTTTCGAACTATCTGTCCGATATTCGATGAGAATACGGGCAAGATCGGGATCATTCGCCCCGGATTGCGCTTTCGCTTGCCAGCGATCGACAGGATAATATGTGAAAAAGCCAAGACTCACGGCAAATCCTTAACTGACACTCATCGATGAGAAAGAGTCACTGATACATGAGAAATCTCAGATACTTTCTGGCGATTCCGATCCTTCTTTACATGGTCGTCGCTTCATATTTCGAGGATTCGAAATATGAACGTAATCGCGCCCCGAAAGAGAACGTGCGGCAGGCTTCAAGCATCGCCACGATGTGGGCGAAAGGCTTTTCGGCCAGCAATGTGCCGAGCATGCCCCCTTCGGCCGGCTTGACATTGATTCGCAAGACACTCGAATCGAAAGCTGACGAAGAGGTCAAAACTGAGGCCCGGAAGATCGAAAAGCAGCTCAATCGCTACCCGGCTTATGTGCAATTCGCCGATCGAATCAGCGCATTCCGCGATGATTTCGATCGGATGCGTGCCGTTGTCGTTCACGGGCTGAAGCAGCCGAAACCTGCGAATCAAAAAATTTTTACGAATTTCGTCCCGGGGTGTCTGATCGTAACTGCCAGACAGCATGATTCTCTGAAACCTGATCCGGAAGCCGACGTCCTGATGTTCGAGCCGGACATGATCGAAGCCCTGGGCTACAATGCCGCTCAAAGTCCGACCGAATTGAAAACACTGGTCGTTTTGGAATTCATTCGTGCTGAGGACGGAGAATACCATGTTGTGGAAGATGTCAAAAAAGGCATCAAGGCCAAGAATTTCGAAGGGATCAAGCTTCCGGCTTACGCCCATGGCTGCCGCGCTTACGTAATCGACTATGCGACCGGGAAAGTGACGCTTGTGAGAGAATGGTACGAAGAGGATCCGGAAAGCCGCAAATTGAGTCTGCTGGGTCAGTCCAGAACATCCGAACCGGACGGATACGCCAAGCTGAGGAAACAAGTGACCGATTGGATCAGGAAGATGTCATCTCCACCGCAGCCTGATCCGAAATCCCCAGTCAGCTGAATCGCATCGGGATCCGCTGCCTGAATGACATTTCACTCATAATCGCGTATCTGAAACGAACCGATATTGTCCGGTCGATCCAGTCACTTGAATCGATTCTGTCGTAGTCGCTCCGATTGCCAGTCCGTTCTTTCGAACGACCGAATCGAATTCCGAGAGCATGAATCAATGACGACCGAATTGGAAGCGATCATCCCCATCGACCTCCGGTTGCGATTCGTCCTGTACGGAATCGAATGCATTTTCGGCATCGAAATGTCCGGTCGTGAGGCGAACCGGGTATTCGAAGAATCCCGAGACGATCAAGTCCATTTTCGAGATTATGTTTTCTTCGAAAGTAGCGATTTGTCGATATCGGGCAGAGTCGATGCGTACGAACCGGAAACGATACGACTGAAAATCGAAACGAGCCGTAATCGCTCCATCGATCTCCCCGGAATGGTCGAAAAGTCCGAATACCACGTGCATCGATTTCGTTCATTCGAAAGAGTAGACTGACACCGGTCGAGGATTTCGACACACCGATCGATATCGCATGATATATTGAACAAAAGACACGGCGGGTCGCTCCGCCAGATTTTGCGGATTTTGCCCCATCAACCGCCTACACCTATGAACGCCCCATCCGCCCCCCTGCCCGGCCTGTTAAAGCTTTATCACAACGACCTCATGATCCGCCGGGGTCTCAGCATGCTCGGGTTCGGGATCATCGTCGCCGCCGGGATGTATTGGGTTTCCCGGCCGGTGCCCGGGCCGAAGCCGCCGATCGACAATTCGTTCGACGTGGCCCTGGCCAAAGTGGGTTCGATCGGCGGAATCGTGCTTGCGGGCGTCGGCCTACTGATTTTTCTTGGCAGGTTTCGTCGTGTTCGGCAAATCCTCAGGGAAGGCGTGCCGGTCAAAGGCATGGTGGACGATATCGAAGTCATCACGACCACGACGAAGGACAAGGACAGCGCGATCGGAACGCGTCACACAAGGCGATCGTATTATGTGACGCTCAGCTACGAAGCGATCGGTCAGCAATGGACAGTGCGGCAGAAGTTGCCGAATTCCGGCTTCGTTTTCGGCCTCGTCAAAGGTCAGCCGACGGACTTGATCGTTCACGAATGGATGCCGGAAAAACCCTTGATCCGGTCAGTCTATCTGGGAAGCTTCTGATCGCATTCAAAATTCATCTCGATTTTCCAAGGATCGCTCGTAACAGACTTAGAAATCTGACAGGCGAACCGAGATTTCAGCCATTCGATGCAGACTTCCTTAATTCAAGGATCTGGATGTCGAATCCGATCATGGCCATGGCCGATCTAATTTAAACCGAATTCTTCCCAAATTTTGGCCAAAACACGGTTTCGCCTGGATACTGAGTTGCCGGACAACTTGTTCAGGTGGACACACAGCCCTGTGAAAAGTTACCATTGGGCCTCGGGAGAATCGCTGACGACGTGCCAAGCATTTCCCGGCCAGATGGCCCGGAAATGAACCTTTTGGGCCGCCTTCGCTGACGCGGCGACCACTTTCGCGACCGGCTTACGGAAAGGGCCTGGCAGTGTTTCTGATCGATTCACTGGTTTTGATCGCCGGCGTTCTCTTGCTTCTGGCGATCATGTCGAGCAAGTTATCGACCCGCCTGGGTGTGCCTGTGCTCGTTTTGTTCCTGCTGCTGGGCATGCTGGCGGGTTCGGAGGGCATCGCCGGAATCGAATTCGAAAATTATCCGCTTGCACACGGCATCGGTACCGTCGCCCTGGCGATGATCCTTTTCGATGGCGGCCTGGGAACGTCGATCCCGGCGATCCGTCTGGCCTGGAAGCCGGCCGTGCTCCTTTCCACGCTGGGCGTGCTGATCACGGCCCTCGTCACAGGTGTCGGTGCCTCCTTGATCCTTGGGATCTCCTGGCTCGAAGGGCTCCTCATGGGCAGCATCGTGGCCTCGACGGACGCCGCAGCGGTGTTCTCGGTCATGCGATCCGGCGGAATGCGGCTACCGAAACGGCTCGAGGCCGTGCTGGAAATCGAAAGTGCCTCGAACGATGCCATGGCCATTTTCCTCACGATCGGCTGCATCGAGGTGCTCCTCGGCAATGTCGTCCCAGGCCCTGCGCTGCTCGGCATATTTTTCTCGCAGATGATCGTCGGAGCGGCCGTCGGGCTGGCAGGCGGTTTCGCCGGTGCCTGGCTCGTGAACCGCATCGACCTCAACTCCGCCGGGCTTTATCCCGTTCTCGTCAGTGCGATCGGACTGCTGACTTTCGGTGTGACAACCCACTTCGCCGGCAGCGGGTTTCTGGCGATCTATCTGGCCGGAGTCGTCATCGGCAATCGGCCGCTGGTATTTCAGCGCGGAATTCTGCTGTTTCACGACGCTATCGCCTGGCTTTCGCAGATCGTCATGTTCGTGGTCCTGGGCCTCCTTTGCTTTCCCAGCCGGCTGCTGAACGTCGCATGGCTTTCGCTGGCCGTGAGTGCCGTTTTGATCTTCGTAGCGCGGCCTCTGGCGGTATTCGTATCGACACGAGGTTTCCGCTTCACCTTGAAAGAGACAGTTTTCATGTCCTGGGTCGGCCTGAAAGGCGCTGTGCCGATTACCCTGGCCACTTTCCCGCTTATGCTTGCGACACCCGAAAAGCCCCTCCAGGCTCCCCTGCTCTTCGATGTCGTGTTCTTCACGGTCGTCGTCTCGGCCGTCATTCAGGGTACGAGTCTCACACCCGCGGCCCGCTGGCTGGGCCTGGAACAGCCGCCGGAACCTGAACCGCCGGTGACGCTCGAAATCAATTCGCTGAAGCACGTTCACGGTGAAGTGGTCGATTACGCAGTCGGAGAAGATTCCCGGGCTGCCGGCCGGCTTGTCAGGAACCTGACCTTGCCCGAAGGAGCGACGATCGCAATGATCGCACGCGGCGACCAGATCGTGCCGCCGCAGGGCAATACGCGCATTCTGGCTGGAGATCACGTGATCCTGGTGCTCAAGCCAGGTATCGTCGCCCTGGTCAGTCAGGTGTTCGGTCGCGATGACGACTCCAGAGGCACGATTCCGGACACACTCGAATTTCCGCTTCGGGCCAGGACGACAATCAGCGAGTTACAGGAATTTTATTTGATTTCCGTCGAGGCCCCGCCGGAACGAACACTGGCGGAGGTCATCTGCACCGACCTCGGCTGCACCGAACCCAAGGAAGGCGATTCCGTCAAACTTGGTCCGTTGCGGCTGCGGATCGCCCGTCTGGGAATCGACGGCAAAATCGAGATGGTCGGGATGTCGATACTTCCGGAGCAGGATCGGCCCTAAGCCTGAGATCCCTGAGTTACGAAAATGGATTTTCGCCACGCCTGTTCGGCACACACATTGCATATTTCGTACGAAATAAAAAAACCGCCCGGGTTCGGTTCGGTGCGAAGGAGGAATGCATCTCTCCTGTCAGGGCGCTCTTGCGTAACTCCCTTCATCGCTGACGCTTTCGGCTCGTTTGCCCTGGCTTGCCGTAATCTCGACCTGAATACGTCACGCCGAACAGGCGTGAATTTTCGCAATTCGTCACTCGTGATGACCGAGATTCCGGATCGTTTCCGGGTCGCCGAAGCGCTTGAGGAAGACCGTCAAAGTCGCCGCCAGAGCCACGCCATTCGCAAAAGCCTCGCGCCCTTTTTCGAATTCGGAGGGATTCGAGGAACTCTCGAGCCGAAGTCCATCGCCGATCGATTCCGTTTGCATTTCTGGCACATCGACCAGCCCGAACCAGGTCAATCGCTCCGGCCAGCCGTTGCGGGCTGCAGTCTGATTGACTCTTTCCAGAACGCGTAAGGCCCAGGCGGCGCCCCAGGCATCTCGAAATGGAATCCAGAGCCGATGAAATGCCATGGGCGGATCGTATTTCCGGCTCCGCCGAGCGAGTATTGCCCCGATCGCAATGGAAACCGCCAGCGAACAAGGCAGAACGAACCAGTGATCGCCACGCCACTCGGAGCGACCGTCAGGCTTCCAGAGCAGGCTCAAGTGGTAGCCGAGCCCGGATCCCAAAATCAAGGCGGAGAATCCATAGCGGGTGGGCAAGTAGTTCCCCGCTCCGGCGATGATCACCAGGACGAGGAAATACGACCAGGGCGATTCCAGCCTCAATCGGTCGAGCGTGTCGAATCGTTTCGCCAGGCCGATCCCTTCCAGCATGGGCAACAAACCTATCACCAGGAATACGCCGCACAACAGGGCCCAGGCGCTTTCGCCGGGTTTTCGTGCACCGAGAACGCTGACGAGGGATGCCAGCATCGTCAGAAACGCTAGATGAACGAAAATCGCCTGCCTTGGCCGTCCAGGCACTTCGACATCGGCAAAAACGATTGCCACAATCGAGCACACGACCGCAACCATGGCCCAGACCGTCGCGGGCCTCAAAGCCGTTCCCGTGAGCCTGCGATTGACCAGGAAGAGATTGCGTAAAGCCAGACCGAGCGAAAGCGCTAAAGACCAGGTGGCCAACGTTTGCCAGGTTCTCGAATTGAAGATCTGCGAACCGAGCGGCATCAGCCCCAGGGCGAGCGCCAGTGTGTCATGGATCGTAATAGGCTGTGATGACGAGGACTTCGGTACCTGCTTGTCAATCACGGCTTCAATGCCCCGCGCGAGATGACGCTGGGGTCGGCAGCGACTTTCTCAGAAAATGTCGTGAGATTTTTCACCGCGGGCCGCATGGTACGAACGATGTCGTTGGCGCCACGCAAGGCGGAGGTCGCTTCCGTATAGAGCGTCGGGTCGGTCAGCATTTTCTGAAGGGTGCCGTTGGTGTTCAGCTTACCGTCCGAATCGGAAAGCGTGCGAGTGAGCAAACCGAGTTGAGCGACCATCGAATTCAACCGCAGCAGGACCTGGCCGGCGTTGGTGACTGGCGTCCGGCTGGGAGTTCCCCCCAGATCAGCCGCCAGGGGCTTCAGAGCGACGAGCACATCCGTGTCGATGGCCTCCGTAATGGAATTGGCGCGGTCGATGACTCGCTTGAGTTTCATGCGGGTGTCGAGGTCGAAGGCGGCTTCGGTCGTTTCGATCAGACGTTTGAGAGCCGAGACAGTGGGTTTGATATCCTGCTCGTTTTCCTGCACGATTTTGTCGGCCTTTTTGGCCAATTCGCCAAGTTTTTTGCCGGTGTCGTCCCAGGTGGCGATAAATTGTTCCAGGCTTTCGGCCTTCTTCGTCAATGTCGCCACGCCTTTGGCGGCTTCATCGATCGAATTGAGTGTCGTGCCGACTTTCGAAAGTGCTTCAGTGGCCAGACCAAGCGCTTCGTTCGGGTCAGCGCTGACTTCGCCCCGGATCACCATGGTTTCGTCCGGGCTTTCGGAGAGCTTGATCGGTTCCGGCAGGAGGTGAGCTGACGTCAGAATTTCGATCGTGGTATCGCCGATCAGGGCGCGCTGGATCATCGGCAGCGCGTCCTGGGTGATTTTGAATGGTTCGTCAATTCCCAGGGTAATGAGCACGCCCTCAGGTTCAGCGGCGTTTTCCTTCGGTCGCGTATCGAATGCGACCCGGGCCACGGACCCGATGCGAATGCCGTTCTTACGAACCGGCACACCGACTGCGACACCCGGTGCGTTGACGAATTTGACGGTAATGTAGCGTTGTTTCGCGCTGATCCGCACATTGCCGCCGAAGAGAATCGCCAGAGCGATGAGCCCGGCCATGGCCACGAAGACGAAGATCCCGATCCGCAATTCCATGGCTCGTTCGGACATGATTTCGCTCCCAGTTCCTGACTTTCGAATGACCGGTCTGCTACGGTCCCGAGTGATTTCGAATTCGGTTCGGTAGTAAGTCCCGCTACCGTGGCGGCCGGGCGTTCATGATGTCGTCCGGGTCCATCGGGACGATTCCCGTGGCCGGATCTTCGCCCAGCCGGTCGGGATTGAGTTCTCGCAGCCGTTCGCCGGCTTCGCCCCTGACGAATTGCCGCACGCGCGGGTCGGGATGGTCTTCGAGACCTGTCGCCGGACCATCGTACAGGATCTGGGGCTCGTCAGGTTCGAGCCGTGAAATCGGGTAGAGCATAATCACCCGGTCGGCACACTTGGTGACCGTGCGCATTTCATGTGTCACGATGATCCCGCTGCGGCTCTTGTCGGCCTGGGTCTGGAGGATCAGCTCGTTGATGATGTCCGTCATGATCGGGTCAAGGCCCGTCGTCGGCTCGTCGTAAAGCATCACTTCAGGCTTCAGGGCCAAAGCTCTCGCCAGCCCCACGCGTTTCCTCTGGCCGCCGGAGAGCTCGGCGGGCTTTTTCGAATCGACACCTGGCGGCAGGCCGACTTCCGTGAGCCTCTCGCGGATGTAGTCGGGCATGTCCTTTTCGTCGACGAGCCTGTGCTCACGCAGCCCGAAGGCGACGTTGTCATAGATCGACATGCTGTCGAACAGGGCTGCCATTTGAAAAAGAAAGCCGAATTTGATCCGTGTGGCTGTAATTTTCTTTTCGTTCATCCGGGCCAGGTCTTCGCCCTTGAACGAAACTCGGCCTTTGTCCGGCCGAATCAGGCCGATCATCAGTTTCAAATTGACCGTTTTGCCGCAGCCCGATTCGCCGATCAGGCAGACCGTCTGCCCGCGGGGAATGCGGAACGTCAAATCGCGGAGCACGGTTTGATTTCGAAACCGCTTGGTGACGTCTTCGAACTCGATCATCATTTCGAGTTCGCCGTCCGACGGTTCGGCTTGAGGATCTGGCCTGACAGCCTCGATACGTGGTTTCTCTTCCTTTGCGGCGACAGGGGCGACGACTTCGGCGGCGTCATCCACGACAGGCTCAGACGGCGACGAGACGGCTTCCGCAGCCTGATTGAGCGGTTCGCTCAGAGACTCCGAATCCTGGCGAGCTGACTTTTTGATGGATTCGAGTTCGCTCTGCGTCAAGTTGCGCGCAAGCAGCAGAGACTCTTCCGGTTTCGAAATCGAGTCGCGTTCTTCCCGCGTCATCGATCGGGGGGCCGGGCCGATACTGAGATCACACGGGTCTTCGCATTGAATATCAAGCTCAGGAGGGTCGACCTTGCGCACGCGTGAAGCCCGCGACTCGATCGTCTGGGGTTCTTTTGGGGTCTCTTCGGTCGCCGGTCGTGCTTCCTCTATGATCGGAACGATGAGAGGAAATGGCGGGAATTGGCTTGCGGCGGCCTCATGCACCGTGCCGTCGTCGGAATCGTCCGAAGCCGGGTGATCCCCGTCTTCCGAAGTGAGGGCTTCAGCCTCGGAAAACTCCCATGCCGGAGTATCGACCGGCTCACCCTCGACGCCGAAGCTCCAGGGAGGTTCCCAGCCTTCGTCCTGCGGTTCGTCGCTTGAGCGTTTGCCTTTGTCGCTCATTTCTGGCCGCCTTGATCGAAATTCCGCTCACATTCGATTCGCACGCGCAGGACACGAATTCCTGCTCAGAACAGGCTTTCGCTCACGTCCGGATACCACGACCGGTACAACGAATTCCACGCGGTGCCGATGACCAGGTCGATGAACAGGATCAACACGAACGACATCACGAACGCCTCGGTCGCAGCCCGGCCCACGCCTTCGGCACCTGCGCGGGAATGAAACCCCCGATGGCAGGCGACCATACCGATCGCATAGCCGAAAAAGATGCTCTTGAACAGCCCTGCGACCAGGTCGGAAAGGGCCACGAACTTGGACGTGTAGTACCAGTAAAAATAGCTGTCGATGCCGAAAAGTTCGTTCGAAATCAGGTATCCGCCGACAATGCCCAGGCAATCGGCGATGATCGTCAGCAGCGGAATGAGCAGCACGCAAGTCACGAGCCGCGGCACCACCAGAACTTGAATCGGATTCGTGCCCAGGGCCGAAAGAGCGTCGATCTGCTCTGTCACTCGCATCGTCCCCAGTTCGGCCGCCATTGCCGATCCGACACGACCGGCGAGCATCGTCGCGGCCAGAACCGGACCAAGCTCTTTCACGAGGGTCACGTTGATCACGGCCCCCATACGCGTTTCCAGGCCCATCTCCCGGAACGAGTGGTACGACTGAACGGCAAGAACCATGCCGATGAAGCAGCCCGTCATGCCCACAACCCAGGTACTGGCCACGCCGATGGCATAGAACAGTGGCTTCAGGTTTCGCCAGCGGGGCGGGCGATACGCCAGCCAGCGCATGGCCGAGAGGTTGAAGAGCGTCATGTTACCGACGAAGACGAGCAATTCGAGAACGCTCGAGCCAAGTGCCTCGAATCCGCCGCGAATCAGGCCCGGCTCATGCACGGGCGTCACGCCCGTCTGGGGAAGCGTCCCCGTTAAGGGCTTCGTCGATGCCGCTGGCGTTTCGATCGTCGTCATGGGCTTCCCGTGCGTAATCTCCCAGCGAAAGACTTCCCTGCGCGCTCGGTTCTTCCGAGACTCTCTATTGTTCCGATTCCGCCCGTGCTGACAAGCCCAAAGCCGTATGATCGATCAGTTACGAACGTCAGAAAGCTTCGGGAAATCGATATCGACGATCTCAATCGCTGACGAATTGTGAGTCGTCTGGAGATCGATGTGACGAAACGGATTGACCTTCCTTCGCTGATCTGACAGTCTGAATTCGCTCTGCGATGACCGGTCGATGCACGTCATGCCGAACTTCGAACATACCTGAAGGATTGTAAGACCCTTGACGCTTCATCATCGCCGGAAGGCGCCGGGACATCGCCCGTCCGCAGGCTCGCCGATCGGACGCCTCCAACGAAAGGAACTCTCATGAATTCGCTACCCGACCGTTTCCGCTTGTGGTTCGAACACGAACGAGACTCGAACGCCAAAACGCTGGCCATGCTCGAATCCGTTCCGGAAGATCAACGGCCTTCACCCGATTACCGCAAGGCCCTCGACCGCATGGGACATATCGTGGCTGCCCGCAGACGCTGGCTTTTCAGGCTCGCCGGTACGCCGGACGTCGAAGGCATTTTCCCAACCGGGGCCGAGATCGGCTCTCTCAGGAACGATGTCGTCGAAATGGAGCGTCTCTGGATCGAATATCTCACAGGCCTTGACGACGTCGAACTCCAGCGTGAACTGGAATGGGTCGCGATCAACGGCAAACGATATCGCTGGAACGTCGAAGGCGCTCTGACGCAGATGTACGGCCACGCCTTCTACCACAGGGGCCAGATCGCCCAGACCGTGGCCCAACTCGGCGGCAAGTCCGTCGACACCGACTATATCTACTGGATGAACCTCGAGCCTCTCGCCCCGGCCTGAACCGAACTCCAGGCAAATGGCGATGCAATCGGCATCTGGTCGCCTGGAATCGCTCTAACCGGAAAATTCCGTCCGATCACAAAATTCCGAAGCGCATCTTCCGAATCCCCCGGCATTTCGACAAAGTTCCCGATTTCGCCGAGCATAATCCCGTAAACGGGACGCGCATGGAGGTGGACTTGTGAGATCGAACCCAGGCGGATAGTTTGGAAGGTGAGGCATGAAAACGACATTCCGGTGGACTCGACACGCCGATACGATCGCCTCAGGCGAACCTGCACGCATGCACGACAACGCTCCCGAGACAAGCCGAAGCGTGTCATCCGGCGGACCGACACTGGTTCTGTCGATGTTCGGCATTCTGGCGGCCCTCTATTTCTTCCGGCCCATCCTGGTGCCGGTGGCGATGGCCGTGCTTCTTTCGTGTCTGCTCATGCCTGCCACGGTGTTCATTCGGCGCACACTGCGGGTCGGCCAGTTTTCGGCTTCGCTGATTCTGTGCGTACTGCTCGGGATCGGCGGGGGCTACCTGGGCGTTCTGGCCGTCGATCATCTTGCAGAATTCGCTCTCGGGCTACCCATCGATCTGTCGCGTCTGAGTTCGAAACTCGGACAGAATCTGACAGAAATCGTTCGGGATTACCCCAAACTCGGTGCTCTTCTGCCTGAGCCCCGCCTGATCGCCGATTTCGGTGAACGTAACGCCGCGCTGGTGATTCGCAGCATGGGCGACCCGGTTTCGCATGCGACCCAGCTCGTCGGCCAGGGTGTTCTCACGCTGATTCTGGCGATTTTCCTGACTGTGGAACAGCCGATTCTCCAGCCCCGGCTGGCGGCGGCGCTCAGCCGGAATTCGACGGAAATCGTCTTCTACGAAAATCTCTTTCGCCACCTTTCGCGCCGCATGCGTCGTTATCTGCTGGTGCGTGCCGCGATCAACATGGCCTTCGGGCTGGCCGTGGGGCTGGTACTCGGGGCGATGGATGTGGAATATGCAGCGATCCTCGGCCTTTTCGCTGGCCTCGCGAACTTCGTGCCTTATCTCGGCCAGGCGGTGGCCGGGCTGCTGCCGAGCCTGGTCGTGCTGGCACAAACCGGGTCGATCGCCGAAGTCATGCTGGTCGCGGGAATTTTCACGGCGATGTCATTGGTCGAGGGATATCTCGTCACGCCGATCGTCATGGGCCGGACGATGGATCTCAACGGTACGACCGTACTCTTGAGCTGTCTGTTCTGGGGGTTTCTCTGGGGCATCGTGGGGCTGTTTCTCGCGACTCCGATCGCGGCCGTCGCAAGGCTGACTCTGGAACGTTTCCCCGAGGGCCGCAAGTGGGCATCCCTCATGAGCGTCGTCCCCGAGTTGCATGTCGACCTCGTCGAAAAGAACACATTGCCGCCCCGGCACGAAATCGCATCCGAAGTGCCGACGAAAGTGCTGCTGGATTGAATTTCGATAAGGCCTCGATGTTGTTTCGGACGTCCATCCCCCCCGCGGCACCACCGAGCACCATCTCGGCGCCCCGCATCAATTCGAGCTATCCCGATAACGGTGAACGATCTCCGAAACGATCGCCACCGCCTGAGCCTCAACGTCCAACAATAGAAAGAGTAACGACTTGCGTGCCCAGGCGGCGACGCAAGTCGTCAATCGCTTTCGAACCGAATTCGAATGCCTGAATTTAACCCTTCACTGCCCCCGGTTTGCCTTCTTCGACGACGAATGACGCTTTCGTGTCGACCGCCGCCCCCGGGCTCGTCACTTTCTCGACGATCCGGTAATCCGCCTGCCATTTTTCAGGCGTCACGTTGCACAGCACATAGCCCCGCTGGGCATTGAAGTACTTCACTCCCGGATTTCGCGAAAGGAGCAGGCCAAGATAAGGCGGCTGGCCCGTACCGTCGCCGCCGCTGGAAATCGACGTGCCCACGAATTCCGTGGCCACGACAGGCTTTTCGAAGTCACGTTCTTCAGGGCGAAGGTCATTCACCCAGTTCGAATGGATATCGCCCGTCAGGACGACCGGATTCGGCACTCGCCGGGTTTTCATGAATTCGAGAATCGCGTTGCGTTCCGCCAGATATCCGGGCCACTGGTCCATCGAGAATTTCTCGGTTTCATCGCGGGAGACCGTGTTCACACCCATCATCACCTGCTGGGCAAGAACGTTCCAAACCGATTGCGATCGCAACAGTTTCGACATCAACCAGCCACGCTGTTTGTCGCCCAGCATGCTGGCCTTTTCGTCCCGGGCAGCTTCGTTAAGCGGGCTCGCCTTGTCGTCATTCGGCTGGTTCGAACGATACTGCCGGGTGTCGAGCACCGCGAATTCCGCCAGACGTCCGAATTTGACGGTGCGGTAAAGCTGCATGTCCGGCCCCGTCGGCAGGCTCGATTTCCTCAGCGGCATCATTTCGTAATACGCCTGATACGCATTCGCTCTTCGCTTCAGCAGTTCCAGTGGCGACACATTTTTCTCTTCGGAAATGTCACCGGCGTAATTGTTGTCGACTTCGTGATCGTCCCAGGTGACCACCCAGGGGCAGGCCGCGTGCATCGCTTTCAGAGCAGGGTCCGAACGATACTGGGCATGGCGAATTCGATAATCTTCGAGGGATTTGATTTCATCGCCAATATGTTTTCGAATTTTGCCCTCAGCACCCTTTCCTTCGTAAATGTAATCCCCCAGGTGGAAAACCAGGTCGGGCGACTGGCGGAGCATATCCTCATAGGCCGTGTAGTAACCGGTCTCGAAATGCTGACACGAGGCGAAGGCGAATTTGAGTCGCTCCGGCATCGCATCGTCAGCCGGCATGGTGCGGGTCCGGCCGACAGGACTTTCGGCATCGCCGGCTCGGAATTTGAAATAGAGAGTCCGATCAGGCAACAGTGCGTCGATTTCGACATGCACGCTGTGACCAAGTTGGGGCGTCGCCAGCGTCTTGCCCTGGCGGACGACTTTCGTGCAGGCTTCGTCTTCGGCAAGAACCCATGAGACTTCGACCAGTTCAGGGCCCATTCCCCCGAATGGCTCCAGAGGTTTGGGAGCCAGTCTCGTCCAGAGAACGAAGCCGGTCGATGACGGATCGCCCGAAGTTACGCCGAGCGTGAACGGATCCGATTCGAACTTCGGCTGCGTGACGACCCGCCCTTCCACCCTGCTGCCCAGAACAGGAATCGCAGCCAGAGCAGAGCAATAGCCCAGCCAGAACCTGCGAGTCATTCCGTTTTCACGTTTCCAGATGCGATCCAGGTCATTCAGCGGCAGCATGGTGATCGTGTCTCCTTGTCGAGTTGTGAACAGCGTGGCGATTTCAGCCGGATCAGTGCGGATCGCCTTATCAAATCAAATCGCTCTTTCCGGATCCAGCATGAGCGGTCAACTTCCCCGATATTTCGCCGATTCCTCACGATCCCGCCTTCGTTCCACCCGATCCCTCCGGCGCAGCACCTCTCGCCCCAACCTCAGGCCTGGTCATGATATAGGGCCGAACGACCATCCATGAGCCCACCACGATGAGAAAAACTGCATAAAGCCTCTGCATGTTGGCCTGGGAGATACCGGCCAGCATCCGCGCACCGGCCAGCGTGCCGAACAGCATGCCGGCTGCGATCAACGCACCAGGCACGACCTGAAGCTCGCCACGCCTGTCGTATTCGGGCACGCCCAGAATTCCGACGCGCCACATGATTGCGAAAAGGCTCGTCCCCTTGGCCGTTTTCAGGTCGAAGCCGAAGTCAGGCACGAGCACCGGCACGACGATTACCCCGCCACCGATGTCTGACTGCGACTCCCGCGACCAGCCCAGGCAAGAGAGCACCAGGGATCAATCCCGTCGAGATCTTCAAGCACCTCACCCGCTTTCGCAACTTCCGATTCGTATACTTTTCGAAGGCCCGGTTTGCAGCTCGATCCCGAAACCTTTGCGA
Source organism: bacterium (assembly GCA_016125085.1). GTDB lineage: Bacteria > Planctomycetota > Planctomycetia > Isosphaerales > Isosphaeraceae > QWQI01. The sequence continues at coordinate 137,595 of WGMM01000033.1, read as the reverse complement.
AAGTACGATTTCGAAGCCTTCATCCCGCCGATCCCGAAGACGCTGCGAAGCACTGCCGCACACAGGCGGCCATCGCGATCGCAGCGGTCTCGATCCGCAGGATATGAGGCCCCAGGCCGACGGAATGCCACCCGAGCCCTGCCGCCATTGCCCTCTCCGGCACTGTCCATCCGCCCTCTGGACCGACGCACGCTAATACGTATGCCATGTCGGATTTCTTCGATGCAAGACCCGGCAAAGCCGCTGGCCCCCGATCGGCGAACAGCCCGATCGAATCCGCCGGCAGTCCCGCGAGGAACGCTTTGAGCGGAACGGGGTCGGCGATCTCCATCAAACGGTCTCGGCCAGACTGTTTACAGGCTTCGATAACGGTACGTCGCAGGCGGTCAAGCTTGGTCGGCCGGGGCTCGACGACGGATCGCTCGCACACGAGCGGCACAAGCCGGTCCACACCCAGCTCGGTGGCCTTCTCTACGATCCAGTCGAACCGGTCTCCCTTCGGAACCGCTGTGCCCAGCCAGATTTCCGGCCCGGGCATTACGGTATCTTCCTGTAGTTTCTCGATCACATCCAGCCAGGCGCCGGTTTTCGTCGATTCAGTCAGCCTGCAAAGCCAGGAATTGCCCAGCCCATCGAACGCCACGATCTCCGCCCCGGCGGACACGCGACGAACACGTGTCAAATGATGGGCCTCGTCGCGATCGAGCGTGATACTTCCATCCGTAATGCCCCCTGGCGCATACACGCGTTCCATGACCTTCCGCTCCATTCCCGGTATGCCCGCTCACCTTCACGTTGACCGAAGTTCGGTGAACGTTTTGCCGATATAACCGGAAGAATCCGTACGACTCGAAACGTATTCGATTCTACGGACCGCTCAGGATGCCCGAAGAGCGTCTTCGTCGACTCGGCCGGGAGATCGATGCCATGCCCGACACATCTTATGAAGCGGATGCCAACGACGCCATGTCCGATGCCCCTCGGTACTCAACCAGCCCCTGGATCGAATTACCTTGCCATAAAGAGCTGGACGAAGCCGTATCAGCCTGGCTGAGTCACACCAGCGGCAACGAAACCTTCCGCGTGAGCGGGGCTGCGGGCACAGGCAAGTCCCAATGGTTTCGACACTTCGCTGAAAAATTCCAGAAATCCCACCCGCAACGGGTTCGACGTACTCGCTGGATCGTGGCGAGATTCGGCCTGGAAGAACCGGTCACTTCGGAAAGTCTCATCCGGCAATGGTCGACTCTCCTGCTGCGCTGGGTGGAAAGACCTGCTCGCTATGCCCAGGGCAGCGAGGCCAGGAAGTGGCTCGACCTGGCGATCCAGACTCAGCAGGCGGAAGGCTTTACGGTGCTTCGTGCGATCGAGTCGGACAGGACACGCCTTCGTGATGACCCTGCAGCGGCATCCCTGACCAAGGGCATTCTCTGGCTGGCTCGCGAACCCTTTCGAGGCAGCCGCAAGAATGACCATTCCATGGTGCTGCCCGTCTGGTCGCACGATGAACTGGCTCTGGTCCTCTCGCGGCTCCATCCGTCGATCGACTGGCCCGATTCGATCGTGAGCGAAATCTGGTCAAAATCGTCAGGCAAAGCCAGGCACGCTCTCAAACTGGCTGCGAAAATCTCCGGTCGAAAAACGAATTCCCGAATTCCGACCTGATTCCAGCTCTCGCCCCATTCATAAGACGTCACGACGGGCCCGATTTGGTCTGTACGTGGCGTTCCGATTTCTGTTCAATGTAGAGCACGAAAGCGAGTTTTGCGACCGCCCGTGCGGGCAACTCGCATGCCTCCCTGTTTCGCAGGAAACGCGTACCGGACCATGAACGCACCGGCCGACGACAGCTCCGACGAATTGCCCAACCTCAGAAGTCCGGCTCTCGCCGCCTTTCTTACATGGCTTCTGCCCGGGCTTGGTCATTGGTATCAGGGTCGAAAGTTCAAGGCCATACTCTTCGGCAGCTGCATCATCGGCATCTATCTGGTCGGCCTCTGGATCGGTCGCGGGCTTGTCGTCTACTGGACGTGGATCAATCCTCTCAAGGATTCCGAAAACTTCCGTCTCAGCTTCATCTTCCAGTCATTCGTGGGCGGGTTCACCCTGCCGGGCATCATCCAGGGCCTTCTGCTCTGGCAGGACAAGCCTCCGATTCTGGATGGCTGGATGGCCGCCCCTCCGCAGGAGGTCGTCAACGGCCTGCACCCGAAAATCGGCCGACTCGTCGAGATCGGCACAGTTTATACGGCCGTCGCCGGATTATTGAACCTGCTGGCCATGATGGATGCCTACGGCGGTCCGGTCCGCTACGCGCAGCCAGATCCTGAAGCGAATCCCGAAGACGAATCGGCAGGTTCGAACGCGGATTCCGTGACACTACAAGATTCCGATACGCGGAGCGGGCAAGTCTGATGGACCCGACCCAATGGAACCAGTACGTTTTCCTGGCCGCTCTTGTCCCGGCGATCAGCGCCGTTTACGCCGGCACACGTTTTGAGCAGCCCTATTCCATCGTCATCAACGCGATCCGGCTGAGCTTCAGCATCTTCGGCACCTTGGCATTGATCACGGCCATTCTGGTCGCGATCAACGCCTGGTAAGACGGCCGAAATCGCCCTTTCCAGCACGTCGATTCTTTCCGAGTGTCGCGTCATCGCTCGCGACCTTTCGGCTCAGTGAAGCCGTGCCGGTTCGCGAACTTGTTCGTCAGGGGTAAATCTGCCCTGATTTGATTTTCGAATCATCGTAAAAATTGCAATATTCTCAGTTCACCAATTCCCGCAAGAGGGATTTCGACGATCAGAACTCCTGGAAACGCAACTCGCATCGTCCCGGTCCTTATCGCCCCTCGCCATCGTTCCGGAGTCGCATCATGAAAACCCGCCGAACGGCAACCGGTCCCAACCCCGCTCGCAGAACGGTTTCGAATCCAAGAACACGCCTGCGGATCCAGAGCACCGGCTCCAGCGGTGATTTCGCAGGCCGCCGGGCCAGCTGCCAATCTCGCTGCAGCGGTGCATGCCGCAAAAGAAACGCTCGTCACGAACCGCTCCGCCGCGCCGCGGACAGGCTTCGAGCCCACCTGGAACAATCACTGGCCGTGCCGGATACAATCGCAGCGACAGATCTTGCCGCATTCGTCTCGGCCCTGGCATTGACCGAACTCGTGATTTCTCAAGAAGATCCTTCCAAAGAAGTTCAGCCCGATCCGCCCCAGTCTTCCTGCAACTTCGACAGGCTTCCTCTGGCCGAATCGGTCGTCGATTATCCCGTATACGAAGACGCGGCCATCGATCACGACGATGCGACGGAGCGGTTCCTCTGGCGCCGCGAGCTCGAAGATCTCTGGCGCAAGCACATCACGAAGGACGAATTCCATCGCCCCGTCGTTCGATCGCTCGGGTTGCCAGTGCTGGTCATCGTCGATCACGTACGTGCCGGCCGTTCCTGGAAGTCGATCTGCGAGAATTATCCGGGGCTCGTCTGGGACGACATCCGCGCCGCAGTGAGCATGGCCACCGAATGCGGCTGGCTTGAGCAGGAATGAAGCCGGCGGCGAAAGTTCGCAGCTTCGACGACGAAACGGAGGCACCTTTGAATTTCGACTTCAGGCGGGGGCGTCACATCTTGCCCCGGTGTGACTTCTCTGTCATGGTGAATTGTCGGAAATGTCCGAATCGAATCGATGCCCAGAATTTCGTCCGTTCCGTGACGGACGAACGCCCTTTCCGCTCGATTCCGTTCGGCTTTCCGTCGAATCGTTTCGAAAGGCGCGGGATTTCGCATCATGAGGATCTTTCCGAAAGTCGAAATGCAATGGTCCTCGCCTCGCGTTTTCCACGACGCTATGCACGCTTGCAGGAACCGGATCGATTCCGATAAGCTCGTGCTCCGTCTCGGGGTTTTCTTCGGAAGCTTGCTTGCCACATGCAAATTCTTCGTCGTGTGGAGGAAAACGACATTTTCCTTCGATTCTGAAGTGCCGGTCTCGCTATTTCGGCAATTGACGTCGCTGCCGGTCTGGTTCCTCGTCGGGTTTCTGCTGGCCTACGGCCTGATGTGGCTCGATTCGAAATGTCCCGACTCGTATCGAATCGTCGGCGGCCGGATCCAATTCACGGGAAGCAAACGCCGCCTCGACTTCGAATCGATCGAACATGCGAAGCTTCAGGATTTCGGGGCATTTCGAGTGATCGCACTCGCAATTCGGGATCTCGGAACGGTCCTTCTGGGTGCCCCGGCGGAACTCGACTTCGAAAAGCTTCGAAATCTGTTCGAAAGCCGTGGAATCTCTTTCGCTACGAGCGAAACCGCATCGCGGTGGCCTGAGAGAACGGCGATCCTGGAATTCGAACAGCTCGTCTCGTCGACCCGTTCTCATGCGAAATCACTTTCGAAAGCGAAGCGAGACGCATACGCCGGTCCCCCGGGGGCGATCGTGCTTCTGAGGTCGGCGATCATCTACTTTGGACTCATCGGAATCTTGATGACCCTGGGCCTTTTCTTCCGCAGGTCGAATGACGATTGGGATTCTCAGATGATGCGGTTCAAGGCTATGAATAAAGCAGCCATCGAGGCCAAAAAGGCGGCCGGAGACGATTGGCCGAGATTAAGGCCACAATTCGTCGGGCCGCTCGATATTCAAGCAGAAATCGTGAAGGCCGGGGGCCGTCGCACTTTGAACTTGGCCTATGTCGCCGGCATTTTCAGTTTCGTCGCGTTTTTTGGGGTCTTCTACGTCATCCTGGAGACATGTTTCGCATGGCTCGACGATTCGTGATTCGCGTTGGTTTGCGAAGTCCGCAAGAGGCACCCTGAGGATTCGTCTCCCGAAGGTCTTGATTTCGAACTTGAGATCGTTTCGGATGGTGTTCGAGCCGATCCGGAGGCGGCAAGTTTCCGATGCTTTCTTCGGATCCGCCTGGTGGCTTCGTTCGACAACGACTTAGGGAGTTTTCTCATCGTGATTCGACCAGCGCGGCTGGCAGCCGCTCTCATCCTGCCCCTGATCGGTTTCGCCTTCGGCCATTCCGCCAAGGCGACACAGTCCGAACGCCCCAATATCCTGATCATCCTGACCGACGACACCGGTTACGGCGAGTACGGATTTCAGGGTAACAAGCAAATCCCGACTCCCCACATCGATTCGATCGCGGCCTCCGGGGTGAAATTCACTCAAGGTTACGTCTCCGGCCCCTATTGCTCGCCGACCCGGGCCGGACTGCTGACTGGCCGCTATCAAACCCGCTTTGGTCACGAATTCAATTCCACTGCCCAGCAGAGCGGCCTGAAACTCGATGAAAAGACGATCGCCGAGTATTTGAAATCGGAAGGTTACGCCACGTGTGCCATCGGCAAATGGCATTTGGGCAACCGCGAGGAATTCAGGCCCTATAACCGCGGCTTCGACGAATTCTTCGGAACGCTGGCCAATACGCCGTTCTATCACCCGACGAACTTTATCGACACCCGCAAGGGCCGGGAAATCCGCCCGGTCGATGACGACAAGTTCTACACGACGCTCGAATACGCGAATCGCGCGGCCGACTGGCTGGGCAAAAACAAGTCGAACTCGTGGTTCCTGTATCTGCCTTTCAATGCCCAGCACGCTCCTCTGCAGGCCCCACAAGAGTATCTGGACAAATTCGCGCATATCACCGACGAAAAACGTCGCTATTTCGCCGCGATGATGGCCGCCAAGGACGACGCCGTCGGGATCGTCCTGAACAAGATCAAAGCCATGGATCAGGAGAAGAACACGATCGTCTTCTTCCTGGCCGACAACGGCGGCCCCACGCAGCAGACCACTTCGAACAACGGCCCCCTGCGCGGGTTCAAGGCCACCACGTGGGAAGGTGGCGTGCGTGTGCCCTTCTGCGTCAAATGGCCAGCGAAATTGCCTGCCGGCAAGACTTACGACAAACCGGTCATTCAGCTCGACATCCTGCCCACCATTCTGGCGGCCGTCGGTGCGAAAACGCAGCCGGCGAAAACGCTCGATGGTGTCGATCTCGTGCCCTATCTGACCGGCACCAAATCGGAAAAGCCCCATGAGAAGCTGTTCTGGCGGTTCGGCCAGCAATGGGCCGTACGGTCGGGCGACTGGAAGCTCGTCAACGCACGTGGCGGCAGCGGCGGGGCCGAGCTATATGACTTGGCCGCCGACATCAGCGAATCGAAGGATCTGGCGAAGGAAAAGCCGGAGATCGTCGAAAAGCTGAGGGCTGAATACGCCGCCTGGAACGCCGAACAAGCCCCGCCGAGCGTGCCCGACCAGCCTGCCACAGCCAAGAAGAAAGCGGCCAACAAGAAGGGCGCTGCGAAAAAGAAAGCGGCGGCGAAATCTACTTCCTGATTCGATGCGGGTCATGGTGTCCCGGAACTTCGCTTTTCAAGGCGAATTCCGGGATGTGCTTTTCAGTTCGATTCGCTTCGTCGGGAATCGGTTACAATGATTGAGAAGCGATGCCGCAGCGATCCGTCTTTTTGAGGAATCGACCATGGCGACCGTCACGAAGCCTGAGCCGCAAGCCCGGACCGACATTCCGGCCATCGTTCCCTACGACATGACCGTCGATCTTTTCGACCGGATCGTCGAAGCCGGCCTGTTGCCGCACGATCGCCGCATTTTCTTATGGGACGGAAGGCTTTGCGAAAAGATGGCGAAGACGCGTGCACATGTTTCGATCGGCGGTTCGGTGACGATGGCTCTCGCCCGAACACTGCCGGATGGCTGGAGTCTCGTTCCCGAAGGAACGATCGTTCTCGACGAAAGAAACTCGCCCCTTCCCGACTTTTCCGTGGTACGGACTGCGGATCTGGTCGGTTTGCGTGAGCCTTCACGTTATCCCGGCCCCAATGATGTCGGAATCCTCATCGAAATCGCCGTGACCAGCCTCAAGTCCGATTTGTCGGACTCGCTCGAAGCCTATGCCCGGGCAGGGATTCCGGTCTATTGGGTCGTCGACGTCGCCGGCAGGCGCGTCTTCGTGCACAGCGAACCCGCGACGATCGAAAATCGTGGCCAGTACGGCAAAGTCGAGATCATCGGCCCGGGCGGCCAGATTCCGCTGGTGCTCGATGGGGAGAAACTCGCTGAGATTCCATTTGATTCGATCATGAAATGATGCCAAGTCAGGCGTATCAGCAGGGTGGACTTAAGCCCACCCTGCTACCTGGAAATCAGCCGCGACGGAGGACTTTGCCCGAGTTATCGCCCGTCAGTTCGCCATTTTTCAACACGCAGGTGCCGTTGACCCAAACGTGAGGCACACCCGTGGCCAGGGCCATCGGTTTTTCGTAGGTGGCGTGGTCGGTTACGGTGTTGGGGTCGAACACGACGACGTCGGCCGCGAAGCCTGTTCGCAACAGGCCCCTGTCGGTCAGCCGGTAGCGCCGGGCCGCGTGGGCCGAAAGGTGCGTGATGGCTTCGGCCCAGTCATAATCACCCAGAGTCCGGGTGTGATGGCCCAGATAACGTGCAAATGCACCCCAGCCCCGCGGGTGCGGGTGCTGGCCGCGATAGATACCGTCCGAGCCGGCCATGTGGGCCGGGTGCCGCAGGATAGCTCTCATGTCGGCTTCCGTTCGGTCGCCGGCACGATAACCCACGATGCCTACGGCCATGCGGTTGGCCACAAGGATCTCGCAAGTGAGCCGCCCAGGTGTCGTGCCCACTTTCTTCGCCGCTTCGGTCACGGTCATGCCGGCGGCCCATTCCCAGTCGGGGTTTTCCACCATGGCGATCGTGGTCGTTTCCAGCGGATAGGGCGTACCTGTGTTGAACCACTCGTTTTCGAGCTTGTCGACCGTGGCCTTGTCCGCAAGGCGATCCATGGTCGCATCGACACCACCCAGCTGAACCCAGCCGGGCAATGCAACCATCGCCAGAATCGTCGAGCCCTGCAGGTAAGGATAGGTGTCGTAGGTCAGGTCCAGGCCCATGGCCCGGCCTTCGTCGATCAGCCTCAAAAGCAACTCGGCCGGGCCGTTATAGTGCGACACGTGCCCGGGGCAATCGGCCAGGCGGCAGACTTCGAACAGTTCACGCATGCCGATCTCGGCCCGGGGCCCATAGCCCCGCATATGCGTGACGTAAACCCCGCCGCCGTCGCGAATTTCCTTGCACAGCTCGGACATTTCCACAGCGTCGGCATAAAGGCTGGGGATGTAATCCAGGCCTGACGAAAGCCCCACGGCCCCTGCATCCATGCCCTCACGCACCCAGCGACGCATGGCCTGAACTTCTTCCGCTGTAGGCTTTCGGTCGGTCAGGCCCATGACTTCCATCCGGACGTTGCCGTTGGGAATCAGGTAAGCCATATTCAGCGGCGTGGTACGATGAAAGCGGCGGAAGTAATCTTCGTAACCGCTCCAGTCATAGGCCAGGTTCGGCGGATTGCCGTTGAAGCCGACCGTGTAGCGCCGCATGTGGTCCATCACCGCGGGCGAAGCCGGGGCGAAGGCCGAACCGTCCTGGCCATTGATGAGCGTCGTAACACCTTGTCGAAGGCAAGCTTCAGCGACCCTCTTCGTATCGGCCAGCATCATCAGATCGCCGTGCACGTGGGCGTCGATGAACCCTGGCGCGATGTAATGGCCGGTCACGTCCACTTCGTTGACGGCCCGAGCCCCGTCCAGTCGGCCGACGTCGCCGATCAGGTTGTCGGTAATCGCCAGGTCGGCCCGATACGGCATTGCCCCTGAGCCATCGATCACCCAGCCGCCGCGCAAGATCCAGTCGAATACCATCGCGCTTTACCGTCCTGTCCTGTGTCGAGTGTTCTGCCTGATATCCTTCGACGCAAATGCTACGCCACGCTCACTGTCGGCCCGGTTCGCGGGCCCGCACGATCTCCACCTTGCGGATTTTCAATTCTGGCACACCGGCTTCGCGGCTCAGAATCGACAGTTTCAATTGCTGCTTGCCTGTGTCCAATTCGATCGGGTCGAAGAGGACCTGAGGCAGATAGCGATCGCCGGTGCCCGTCGCATGAATCGGCCCAAGCCGTGACTGGTCACCCACTACGGCCTTCCAGCTACCTTCTCCCTTGAGCGGATCGGCCGCAAGAGCATAGTGCACGATCACCTGATACCATCCAGGGCGGTCGACGCGAAAGTCCCATTCGACCGAATCGGCCGGCCGCATCAACCCATGAACGGCCCCCGATGACTTTTCGAATTCCATGCGCTCCGCACGGATCTTCGCGGATGCAGCTTCGAGAACCAGGCGGCCCGGATCGACTTTCGGCATCTCCGAATCATCGGCGCCACGCGCAGTGGAGAATGCAGTGAGCACCAGACTGAATCGCAAGATTCTCAGCAGATTTGGGCTGGCAGTGATCGTCATGGGCGCGAAGTCAGTCCTTCAGCCGGAAGTGCGGGTTCGCCTTCACGAAGGCGTCCACTCGATCCGTCCGGGACCACGCCTCGGGCAGGAATTCCAGAGCCTGTTCGATCCGGTCATCTGGCTCGGCACAGCTGAACCGCAGGAAGCCCCGGCCCGCTTCGCCGAAACATTCGCCACCCAGGCAGGCGACACCGAAGTCGTCATCAGCCCCCTGGAGCGTGTAAAGCGCCAGCCCGTGCGACGTAATCCCCAGCCGGCGGCAGATATCCTGCACGTTGGGGAAGACATAGAACGTGCCCTTGGGCCGTTGAACGGTGATCCCTTCGATTTTCGCCAGGCCGTCGGCCAGCAGGTGCACCTTGCGCCGGAACAGGTCCATGTAGTGGTCGCGCTGGGTGCGGTCGTGGTTCAAGGCCGCCGCAGCCGCCAGTTGCACGAACGGCGGGCTGCACGACATCGACGTATTGATCAGCTTGCCGATGGCCGTGACCACTTCCGGGTGGGCCACGGCGAAGCCGATCCGCCAGCCGCTCATCGAATAGCTCTTCGAAAAGGTGTAGGCCGCCATCGTCTGATTCAGCATGCCAGGCTGGGCCAGGATCGTTTCGTGCCGACCCTCCCAGATCATGTGGCAGTACGGTTCGTCGGAAAACACGACGACGTCCGTGCCTCGTACGACATCCGCGATCGCCTTCAGATCCTCTTCTTCAGCCACGCCACCCGTGGGGTTGTGGGGAAAGTTGAGAAACACCCCGCGAGGCTTCGGATCGGTCGCCAGAAAGTGCTCGACGGCAGCGGCCGTGGGGCGGAACTGATTGGCGTCAGTCAGCGGGGCGAACACGGCTCGAACGCCGCGCCGGTCGAGGTTCGGCGTATATGTCGGAAAGTGGGGGCTGAAGATCAGAACGCCGTCGCCGGGCTCCAGAAACACTTCCGCGAAGTACGTTTCGAACGGCTTCGCACCCGACGCCACCACGACATTCTCCGGCCCGACCTTCACGCCGAACTCGCGGCCCATCATGTCGGCCGCGGCCTGTCGAAGCTCCGGCAGACCCAGGCTCGGGCAATAGCCGGTCACGTTTTTGGCGATCGCCTCGATCCCGGCAAGCTTGGCATGCGTCGTGCTGGGGAATGGGCTGTCGCCGATTTCCAGCTCGACCACGTCCTTCCCTTTGGCCTTGAGGGCCCGGGCTTCCGCGAGGACGGTGAACGCGGTTTCGGTGGACAGGTTCGAAGCGAGCGAAGAGAGTCTTGGTGCCATGGCGGTTGCGCGTTCTCCGGACAATGCGGGTGATACGGAAGGCGAAGGCAGGCTGCAGGTTACGGGTCAGGCAGAGTGTCATCGCGAAATTTCGGCAGCAGATCGGCCGAGGGCGAGACTGCGGCTCATCAAAGCGATGCGATGACTTCGGCAAGCGGCTTGATGACCTGCGGGATCACGTTGCGGTCCACGAACTTCTCGCCGATTTCGGCCAGCCGCTCGAAGGCCGACCGAAAATCCCGGTTCTGGGGCGACCAATACTGCCGCACGGTGAAGAAGACGGAAAACTGGTTGTCCTCGAACCGGCCACTGACGACCTGCGGCACGGATGTTCGTGTCTCGATCGCCAGGCGGCACTGAATGTTGCAGGCCTCGTCGACGGCGAATGTGATGTTCGGCTCGAAGTTGATGATCCGCGTGCCTGAATCGTCGACGAACCGGTCAAAACAAGGCGGAGCCAGAGCCCGGGCCACGATCTCGTCGTGGTTGCCCTCGTAAGTCATGTCGAAGCCGAACATCAGGTCCAGCGCCTTGACGTTCAGCGGGCTTACCGAAAGCGCCGTCGGGGCCACTTCCAGCACCTTGCGATGCAGTTCATAGGCCGATTCGAGCTTGGGCGGATTGGTGTAACCTGAGCTGATGCGTTGCTTTTCGACCGTCAACCAGCGGAAGTCGGGCTTTTCGCGGTCTTCCTCGAAAACGCGGATCCAGTCAGCACCATCCTGAGCTTCGAATTTCTTCATCTCCGGATAGGCACGGCCGAACATCTCGAAGTAATGGAAAATCGCTTCGTTGTCGCACGCGATCTCCAGCTCGGTGTTCAGGTTAAGATTGACGTGGAAATCGTCGACCGCGTCATTGAACCAGGACATGTTCGAAGCGTCACTCCGCCTTGGTCGGTCCGTGCTTACCACTCTTCACGCCACTCGGGATGTCGAGGACCGGATTCCGCTCAATATACACGATCGTTCCGCGATTCGCCAAAGATCCAATCCCGTCCCGACTTCCGCACACCTTACGCCGCACGTTTCCGGTACGACCGTTACAGCGTGAATCGATCAGGGCACCGGACAGGACCCTGGTCCCGGGTCACATCGCGATCAGGGCCCGGCACAGAATGGCCTCCAGCAGAAACACCGGCACGACGACGATCCAGCCGAACGCCCGCCGGGCCGATTCAGGCAAAGCCCGCGAGATTCCGACGACGACCGCAAACGTGAGCACGACCGCAATGCCGCCGGCCACGGGATCGACATTGGGCGCGAACGACCTGCTCGTGAGCCGCGTCAGAATCGCCGACATGACCACCCCCGGCAAAATCAGAACCGCTTCGAAAAACGCCTTCCTGCAATGCATGCAATCATCATGAACCGCCATAAAAACCCCCACCGCCAGAAACGGACCGTAGATCTGAAGCGGCAGCATGACGAGCGGATTTGCGGTGGCTATCGTAGAGATCGCGTGGCGGTGGAATGAAGTCAAACGTGTGTGGAATGGTGCCATTGGTCCTTTTTCGCAGAATCGGCGATCTGCTGCAAGTCAAAGAGAATCCGCCGGGAAAGACTCAACGAGAAGTGCAATCAGCGGTTATGCCAAGTGGTTCCCAAACAAAGTAGAATGCCCCCATCTCCCCCTTACCCATTTTCCCTTCATACAACCATCATGAACCGCCATAAAAAACCCACCGCCAGAAACGGCCCGTAGATCTGCAATGGAAGCAATACGCGCAGTTCGGCTGATGTGAAAGAAGAGATTGCGTTGAGGATACTTGTGGTAAGTACGGACAAATAAATCATACATGCTCACGATGATGGTATTGATGATTAAAGCGAATAAGTTACCGGTTGACGACAGTATCAGACCGAAGGATAATTGATCTAATGGTAGATGACTTCAGGACTCCCGAGCAAACGAGCACATAATGATTCATGAATACATTAATCATGTTAAGAAGGCAACATTCTGTGTGATGTTGCCAGATCTACACAGCAAGTTCAACTCACCCTCTGGAACTGGATTCTTTATCTCAGCAGACGGATGGTTTGTAACTGCGGCGCATGTAATAACCGAGGATGGAAGTCCCTTTGGCAAGATCAGATCTGACGTAACCAGTGCATGGCTCGAGAAAGAATCACATTTTGATGAGGCAGACCAATTTATAACCGGCACAGGGTGCATGAGCAATGAAGGAGTTGAGTACATCAATCCACATTTAGATTTCGCATTAATTAAAGTCGATTTCAATAAGAACCGACACCAAGAGGGGTTCAACCATTTACAAGGTTTTCCCTATCTAACAGTTTCTCGACGAGTTCTTGCCGAAGGGGAAGATGTTTTTTCGTTTGGATATCCATTATCCACTTTCAATGAGATAACCTCCAATTGTGGTGAGATTTCACTCTCTCCTCGTACAACTTCGGCAATCGTGTCGTCATTGATCGATCGAACGAAGACCATGCGATCTACAAAAGATCCCAAGATTTATGTGCTCGACAAAGCTCTTAATTATGGAAACAGTGGTGGGCCGATCCTTGCCTCTGCGACTGGGGCCGTGCATGCTTTTTGTTCACGTTTCCAGCCAGTCTATGTACCGCAAGCCCACCTAACCATTCCAGGCTCGCCAACTCCGATGATAATGACACCTAGTCTTTACGGCGTTGTAGTCAGGCTAGCCAATGAAGTAATTCTCAAGGAGTTAGAACGGATTGGAGTTAAAACAATTGACTCTTGAACTTTATCGAAGAAATAGCTCCCTAATATTAGATGTCATGCCTCACCTGAATCTAGAATTTCCAACATATCAAGCCGAGCATTGAATATTCGACTCCTTTCTCGAAGCCTCAGCAGGGTTGAAGCCATTCCAACCTTTCCGGGACTGGAACGAACGCGATAAATCCTCGCGGCAAAAAAAAACCGCGATATCTGTCACAAAAGTTCCGAATCGTCACTTGCGCCATAGGGTCCAAAGTTCAAGTATACGGTGCACCAAGACATTCAACATTTGACAGCACAATAATACTTAACCAAGAACGTGATCAATGCAGCAACCACCACCATTGTAAAGCAGTCAGGTTCAGGAACTGGAATAACAAGCCCCTTCACCAGAAATGCTTGCCTTAGTGCAGAACCATTAGAAAAGCCTGAACCAACTATATTATATCCAGTTTGGCTATTTCCTGTAACTGCAAAAGCATCACGTAGGCCACTCCAGTTTTCAATACCATTCACGTTGTTATGCACTAAAAGCGAATACAGGTCATATGCTTGCAAAGATGAATCCCAGACAACTGCTTTTTGACCTGTCGATGTACTGCCATAACCTACTGTGACTTAACCATCACTTGAAATATTTTCAGCTCGACTAGATGTGAATCCTATCGGATCTTGGAGAGCCGAAGTACCTTCATTCGACGTCCATTTAAATGCAGATCCCCCTGAATTACCGACAACAATTGCCCCATCACCAGAAACTCCAGTAGCCGATGCAAATGACATACCAGATGTCGGATATGGAATCAGATACATGCCATTTTTCTGCGACCAGACAAACGCTTGAGTTCTGACAGAGTTTGAAACTTCTCCAACTATTACAGAACCATTAGCTGAAACAGAGTTTGCGATGCTTTGTACACTCCCCGTAGGTAATCCGATATCGTACATTCCGCCAGCTTCTGTCCATTGAAACGCTCTCTCGTAAGCGACACTGCCGCCGTCACTATAACCTACTATAACACTCCCATCAGCAGATATAGCTTCTGCGGAGCTCCATGAACCACTTCCAAACGTCCCAAGGCTCTGCATTTTATTGCTTTCCGTCCACCTAAATGCCACGGTACTTTCTGTTGTACCATTTACACCAGAAATAATAGTCCCATCCTCAGACACGCCCGTAGCAATACCTGCCACATACCCTGGCATGACACCAAGATTCTGAATACCACCTGATTGCGACCAGCGAAATGGTTTATTTAATGCAGCGAATGAACTTCCAACAACGACATTACCGTCTCCTGATACACCATAAGCGACACTGGATCCTCCCAAGGTGCCTATTGCAACAATGTCTGCGCCTTCAACTGAACTTAGCACAAAAATGACACAACTTACCAGAATTACCCTGGCCCTAAAGATACCATTCATACCAATCTCCATTTCACTAGAAGACTACTCATCAATATACTCCTTTGGGATCGGTCAATTAAAGGTCATACTTTAGGCTCATCTCTTTACACCGGTTTGCTGTCGTTACCCCTTATTGGGTCTAAAATTCACCCCAGCAACGGGTTCAGCCCCATTTTGGAACTATTGTCGGCGTTTTTATTCGTAGTGTATCAGCAGCATCCGGTCCTTGAAGTGCTGGCGTTCTTTTTTGTGCTGGGCCCGGATCATCAGGCGGTGGTTGTCTGTGCTCGTCGGCTCACCATGGCTGGTGTGGACTGCCATGTGTGGGATGGCGCGTAAATCGTCGATCCCGAAGCATGCTCAATCATCCGCGTGGGAAGCCGATGACGCGTACAAGTTCTGGCGGGATCGCGTTGAGAAGGCTCTTGACCGCTTCCAGGCTCGTCATATTTTCGTCGGCCACGACCAGCGCCGGGCAGTGAAGCCATGGTTCGACCACGCTCATCTTTCGATATTCGATGACGACGCCGTCCGGCGTGGGGGCTGGCCAGGGAATCTCCTCGCCCCGGACGAAATCGTCCAGGTAAGGCCGCATGCTGTCCGGTCGCGGATATTAACCGTTCAGGAGCCTGCCCAGGCCCTCGATCGACTTTACCGCGGGGTTACGGCGTTTCCATGCTTTCAAGGCACGTCCCAGGGCCTGCAGGGATCGGCGCGAAGCACGTTCCTTCGGCCAGACGAGTGCGACCACGTGCTCGCGCGTCGATTGTGTCTGGTAAAGGAACGCATAAGGGCTGACTTCGGCCATCGCCCCGATGACCATGCCGAACGTGCCGAAGATCGTACCGAAAACCATAATCGCGGCGGGGATACTCATGGCGTCAGGGCTTCGGACGGTGGTCGAAGTCATGGCGATGGCTGCTAACAGTATCGGGCTGAAGGCGAAGCCTGTAATGCCTCCGACAAGTGTGTGTTCCCAGCGATTCAGATGGCCTCGCCAAAACCGTATGAGGAAAGATGGACGTGACATCGGCCTGAATCGTCAAATAATCCGCAGCAGGGCACGAGGTCGCCTGCCGGTTTTCGCCAGAAAATCGCGAAGTCAGCAGTTTTTCACGTACCCTGCCTCTCGCTCGATCACCCCAGCACCGGATTCAGCCCCATGTTCGAACGCATTTCGGCGCGCTGTTTTTCGTAGTGCATCAGCAGCATCCGGTCCTTGAAGTGCTGGCGTTCTTTTTTGTGCTGGGCCCGGATCATCAGGCGGCGGAAGCCGGTGCTCGTCAGCTCGCCGCGGCCAGCGTAGCGGGCACGGATCTTGTCGGCACGCTTTTCTTTGTAAGCATCGAGAATTTCATCTTCGAGGCTGATGAAGAACTGGGCCCAGCCAGGGTCGCCCTGACGCGCGCAGCGGCCGGCCAACTGCCGGTCAATCCGGCGCGATTCGTGCCGCTCCGTGCCGATCACGTGCAGGCCGCCGGCCTCGGCCACTCCGCCGGCCAGCTTGATGTCGGTACCCCGGCCTGCCATGTTCGTGGCCACCGTGACTTTGTTCATCTGCCCTGCCCCCGACACGATCTGGGCCTCGATCGCGTGGTTCTTGGCGTTCAGGACCTGGTGGTCGATGCCGCGATCACGCAGCAGGCGGCTCAGGTGCTCCGACTTGGCGATCGACCGCGTACCGACCAGCACAGGAGCGCCCGTCTTGTTGATCTCGGCGATCTGGTTGGCCACGGCTTCGAATTTTTCCAGCTCGGTGGAAAACACCCGGTCCGGGTGCCACACCCGCTTGCTCGGCTTGTTCGTCGGTACGCGGAACACACCGATCTTGTAAACCCGGCGCAGCTCACGAGCATCCTGCCAGGCGGTACCCGTCATGCCGCAAAGCTTCTTGTAGCGTTTGAAGAAGTCCTGCACGGTCACCCGGGCGGCGGAATAGGTGTCGCCCTTGAATTCGAGCTTTTCCTTGGCCTGAACGGCTGAATGGAGGCCGTCCTGCCACTGTCGGCCAGGCATAACCCGGCCCGTGCTTTCGTCGACGATCACGACTTCGCCGTCCATGACGACATAGTCACGGTCCTTGAGAAAGCCCAGGTGGGCACGCAAAGCCCGCTCGACATATTCGTAAAGCGTGTCGACGGTCAGGGCGGCGAAGGCCGACTTGTTGGCCTGCATCTGCACGGCACGACGGCCCAGGCCAGTCAGTTCGGCCTTCTTCTCTTCGAGCTTCCACTTATAATGCTTTTCGCGGACGAGGGTTTGGGCGATCTCGTCGGCGCCGTAGTAGGCAGCTTCCTCGTCATGATCGGGGTTCGATTCCACGCCGATGATCAGCGGCGTCCGGGCTTCGTCGATGAGCACGCTGTCGGCTTCGTCGACGATCGCGCAGTAATGCTCGCGCTGAACCGGCCTTGAGCCTTCGGCCGTGTCCTTGCCCAGAAAGGCGGCTTCGAAGCTCTTGCGGAACATCTCGCCGCCGTTGTTGAGCTTCTTGAGTTCGTCGCGGAGGAAGTCGAATCCGAACTCTTTCGAAGTGCCGTAAGTGATGTCGCACAGATAACTTGCACGACGGTCAGAGTCCGACATATCGGTCAGGATACAGCCGGTCGTCATGCCGAGCATCTTGTAGACTTTGCCCATCTCGTCGGCGTCGCGCTTGGCGAGGTAGTCGTTGACGGTGACGACGTGCACGCCTTTGCCGGGCAAGGCGTTGAGGAAAGTCGGCAGGGTGGCGACGAGGGTCTTGCCTTCGCCGGTTTCCATTTCGGCGATATTCTTGAAATGGATCGCCGTGCCGCCGAGGAGCTGGACGTCGTAGTGCCGCTGCCCCAGAACGCGTTTGGCGGCTTCACGCACCAGGGCGAAGGCTTCTGGCACGAACTTGTTCACGCTTTCGCCCTGGCGGGCCCGCATGCGCAGCTCGGTACACTTTTCCTTGAGCTGTTTTTCGGTGAACTTCGAATACTCGGGCTCGAGCGCATTCACCTGGTCGCAGATCAGGGCATATTTGCCGAACCGGCTGCGGTTGGTGCCGACGGCGTATTTGTTGACCCTGTTGATCCACATGCTGCCCAGACGGCTGCTCATGACGAGAATTCCTCTATCGAACTCACCAGCTTGCCGGAAGCCCCGATCGGGCCGTCGGTCCGAATCCCGCGCCTGACATGCCCGGCCGGGAGAGACCCTTCAGGATTCTAAGGACAGCGAACCAGGAGAAGTTCCCGTAAATTCTCAAGAATTTCGTGACATAGTCCGGACCATGACCGATCAACAAAGAGCAAACGGGGTCGACTCTTTCGGGCAGACCTGTCAACGCGATCCATATCTTTCTTCTATCATTCGGTTTACGAAAATAAGTGAGCGAACCTGATCGGAATCGATCGCTTCGGATCGAAGAATACGGATTTGCGTCCATTTATCACCAAACCGCACTTGCCCGAAACGCGGGGATGGCGTAAAGTCCGTCATGTCCTCGCGAAGCACGGAAAGCGAAGCGAAACGACGATCCAGGGAGGTCCGCCGTGAAGTACACGAAAGACGAAGCGCACCACGAGTTCAACCGGTGGAGCAAGTCGTACGACCGCTCGATTCTGCAGATCCTTCTGTTCGGACCGTCGCGCCGTGCCCTGAAGCGGCGCATCGAAGGCCTGAAACTTCAGGCCCCACGAATCCTCGACATCGGCAGCGGCACTGGCCAGTTTCCGGAAGTTCTGCACGACGCGATTCCGGACAGCCGCATCTGGGCTCTGGATCTCGTTCGCGGGATGCTCGAAGGTGGCAACCAGCGCTGGGCCAGGCTCGCCGACCGCGTTCATCCGGTTCAAGCCGACAGCGAACGATTGCCGTTTCCTGACGGCTTTTTCGACGTGCTGACTTGCGCGAACAGCTTTCACCATTATCCGAATCAGGCGTCGGCCGTGAAGGAGATGCGCCGGGTGCTCAAGCCGGGCGGCACGCTGATGCTGCTGGACGGCTTTCGCGACGGCCTCTGGGGCCATTTCATTTACGACATCTGCGTGGCGACTGTGGAAGGCAACGTGCACCATGCATCGGGCCGGGAAATCCGGGACATGATGATGGACGCCGGCTTCGCCTCGGTGGACCAGATTCGCCATCGTGGACCAGCGCCATTTCTCCTCAGTCTGGCCCGCACGCCAGACAGGAGGTTACCCAGGCCACACCTCTTCCGGGCCCGGCATAGTGTGAAATACGAAGGCCAGCAAGCGGTTTCGAATCACGAATCGAATCGCTGATTTCGAAACGGGCTTCATTCCATGGTGCCGATCGGTAAATTTCCGTAACGGCACCGATTTCATTTCGGCTGAGCGAACGCTGCGACGACTGCACGGGCGGATCGCAGGCCGTCGGCGGCCGCGCTGACGATCCCACCGGCGTAACCCGCACCTTCACCGCAAGGGTAAAGGCCCTCGATGCCTGTGCACTGCCGGGTGAAGTCGTCGCGAGGGATTTTCACGGGGCTGGAGCCACGTGTTTCCGGGCCGACAAGAACGGCATCTTTGAGAAAAGCCCCTCGCAGGGAACGATCCATAATCGGCAGGCCCCGTTCGAGCGTCTTGAGAATCAGGGGAGGCAGGAAGTCGGCCAGGGAAGCTGCGAAAGCACCCAGCGGAGCGCTGGTTTTGATGGTACCTTTCGAGCGGCGATGCCTGAGGAAGTCGGCAGCGCGGTGAGCCGGTGCTTCATAGGAACCACGCAAGCGGAAAGCGGCCGATTCTGCCCTGCGCTGGTAGGCGATCCCGGCGAGCGGGTGATCGGAACCGACATCCTCAGCACCGATGGTCATCACCAGGCCGCTATTGGCGAAGGGGCTGTCGTGCCACGATTCGCTCATGCCGTTGGTGCAGAAGTGTTCCGGCTCGCTGACGGACGCCATCACATAACCGCCGGCACACATGCAGAAGGTGAACAGGTCACGGGGGCCTGCGTGCACGGCCAGGTTGTAATCGGCTGCGCCCAGCCCAAGGGCTTGGGCCGAATCGCCGTAACGGGCCCGGGTGATCGCGGCCTGGGGCTGTTCGATGCGCACGCCCATCTGAAAAGGCTTGAACTGGAGCGGCACACCCCGGTTCAGAAGCACTTCGTAGGTGTCCCGTGCGCTGTGACCGATGGCCAGAATGACGACGCTGGCGGGAATGAAGCCTGAACTGGTGGCGACGCCGGTCACGCGGCCATCGCTGACGATCAGGTCTTCCATCCGGCAATCGAAGAGGGCCTCGCCGCCGGCGGCTTCCATCTTGCGTCTGAGAGTGCGGACGATCAGAGGCAGCCGGTTCGAACCCAGGTGGGGCCGGTGTTCGTAGACGATCTCCGGCTTGCCGTGCGATTCGGCCAGCAATTCCAGAACTCGGGTCACGTCGGGGCCGGTGTTCCGGCAGGTGAGCTTGCCGTCGGAAAACGTGCCGGCACCACCTTCGCCGAAGAGATAGTTCGACTCAGGGTCGAGCGCTCCGCCGCCATCGAAGGCACGAACATCTGCGACGCGGCGTTTGACGTCCCTTCCCCGTTCGATCATGATCGGCCGATAGCCCGAGATCGCCAGCATATAGGCTGCGAACAAGCCGGCCGGGCCTGATCCGACGACGACGGGCCGCGATTCCAGCGGCTGGGCACCCGGGGCAGGCCATTCGAAGGGCGTGTCAGCGAGCGGGGCGACGCCTTGAGGCAGCTTGCGTTCCGGCGAATGGGCGGATTCCCATTCGGGAACGTCGACGGCTACGGAATAGATGTGGTGGATGTCGTCGCGGCGGCGGGCGTCGAGACTTTTGCGAAGGATACGCCACGTACGAATGGCGTTCGTCGCACATCCGAGCCGGCGGGATATCACCTCGGCCAGTTCCGCTTCGTCCTGCCCAGGGGCAAGTTTCAAGTCACCGACACGAAGAGTCATGAATCCGAAAACCTGTACATGCGAATCGGTGCGAAAGGAGTGGCCACATCACGCGCTGACTGGGCGGAAGTCGGGCTTCGGGCCGAAGCAGACGAGCGTGACGTCGTCGCTGATCTTCGCTCCGGCGGTGAATTCCTTGAATCGTTTCATGATCGCTTGGCCGACGGCTTTCGGGCCGCCTTCGGTTCGAGCGACGACGTCACCGAAGGTGCGCAGGTCTTCCAGACCGCCGAACGGCTTGCGATGAATATCGTCGGCTTCGATCAGGCCGTCGCTGTAGTAGACGGCGACATCCCCTGGATTGAGCTTCACCGTGGCTGTTTCGAAGCGGTTCAGCTCTTTGTAATCGTCGCCGAAATCCATCGCGATCGCCCGGCCGCTGAGTTCGCGATCGGGAAACTCCAGCTTGCCGTCGGCGCGACGGATCACGAGATAAGGGTGGCCGCCATTGGTCACCTGCATCGTGCCGTCATGGACGTTCAGAAACGCCAACGAGATCGTGAAGAACCGGCAATTCAGCGAATCCGGCGGGTTGAGGATCGGAGTGAAAACCGCATCGAGTCGTTCGAGCGTGTCGCATGGGTCACGCTGGGTCAGGATCATGTTCTTGAGTTCACCGGAGAGGTTCGCCATGATCAGGGCCGCTGAAACGCCGTGACCGACGACATCGCAAACGCCGATGGCCAGGCGGTCGGAATCGACTTTGGTGAAGTGGTAGAAGTCCCCGCCGACTTCTTCGCAGGGCTGATAGTCCGCCCAGAATTCGAAGCCTTCCACCACGGGCACGCCGCGCGGGAGGAACATGGACGCGATCTCGCCCGCATGTTTCATTTCAGACTGACTTTGAGCCTGAAGTAAAGCGATGCTGTGCAGTTCGGCCATCTGCATCGCAGCGCCGACCTGCTGGGCGATGACCTTCAGCACGTCCAGGTCGCTTTTCATGAAGCGGTCGCGCTGGTCCGTGTCGACCTGAAGCATACCGAGCACTCGACCGTCGGGCGCTTCGACGGGGGCACAGATGATGGACCGGATTTCCATTTCCATGATCGACGCGGCCATGTTCTGGTTGCCCATGTCGGTGTAGATCACGGCACTTCGTTCTTCCACGACCTGCCTGTAGATCGTCTTCGAATAGGTCGGATCGTCGTCCTCGTCACCGGAAAGCAGCTTGCGTCTTCCCTTGCTCTTGCGGGCCAGAAGCCTGAGAAATCGGGTGTTGGGGACCGTCGCGAACAGCATGAATCGCTGCCCCTTCGGAAAGACGATGGGCATTTGCTCCATCAGCTCTTTGGCCATTTCCTCGATCTGAAGATGCGTCGCCAGAATCCGGGAAATCTTGAGAATTCCGTCGAATGCCGCCCTCAGATTGTCCGAATCGGTCCGATCCAGCACCGAGAGTACGATCTCGGCCTGCGGGTTCTCGACTGCCGACGAATTATCCGGCCCAATCTCGATCGGCCCGTCATAAAACCGGATACGGTCCAGGTGACCGGAATGATCAGGCCTGCCCAGCTCCAGCTCGTCACCATGTTGAAGAACGTAAGGCCGATCCAGCACCAGACGCTCTTCGCGAACGGGAACCCCTCGCCGCCGCTTGAGATAAGTTCCGTTTCTGCTGCCTTCGTCGACGATCGTGAAATTGCGCCCGTCGAAACGGATCACCCCGTGAGCGCCGCTGCTGCCCATCCCGACCGTATGGATACCATCGACGGCATTGCGGCCGATTCTCTTTTCTTTCGGCCCGCCAACGAGTTTCATGTCGTTGAGATCGAATTCCCTTACGCCCGATTGATTCAGTAATTTCACGTAAGCCATTGTGGTCAGATCCGTACCCCATGCGTTCGATTCGACCATCGCCACTCGGCCCCGAGACGGATGATCGGATATCGTTTATACCACAGTTCCGGATCGCAAGCGAATTGCAGAACGGCAAAAAATTGCCGCTCGTCAGCGCGTAACGCCAGAATTGGGCAAGGCGATCGGACGGATCTTCGGATCGATCCGCAAGACCTCCATCAGTTGCGACTGCAACCGATTCATTCGTGCAGGAACGATGGTTTCCTCACCTGCCCGAACCCGGTAATTCGCCAAAATCGCCAGAATCAACTCGGCAAGCGCTGGATCCATCGCCTCTTTCACATGGAGATGCAGCGTTTCGAGCATGCCGATCTCATTACCTTCCGCACCGTCGAGTGCCGCTCCCAGAACATCCGCAAGGTGCTCGAAAGCCACGCCCCTGCCGCACCGGCCGACCCCGTCCTTCAACAAGACGAGCCGGATCGTATCCGCCGTATTCACAAGATGCGAACTCAATTGGACATACGCCCGCCAGGACCAGTCCGGATCTTCGGAAAAATAACCTGGAACGGCCAGCCATGCGGCAATTCGGTCAGACCCTTCCGACCACAGGAGAGCCTGGCGATATTGCTTCTCTGGAGACTCCCGCCGAGGAATTCGCGACCAGTCGGCCAGGTCCAGACTCGGTGGCCAGACCGGTGGGATGGCCTGCCCGCGTCGACTCATGCGACGACGATAGCCTCGACCTGCGACGAATGCCATCGCTGCAACAGGGAGCGTCCAACCGATCCATGTCAGCAAGCCGCGACGTGAAAAGAGACTCGCCCGCGAACTCCAGACTTCCGTCGAAGCGAGTTCGGTTTCGTACCCCTTGCGTCCAGAAAGATCGACGACTTCGGTAGCCTTCGCGACCTGGGAACCATCAAGCGCAAAGCCGCTCGGAATCAGTTGGGCAGCCAGTGCGACCGCCGGCTTCCCGGAATCGAAACCGCTGAGGACTTCGGCCACGGCCGCCGCGCTTGCAGGGCGGTCTTCAGGCCGTTTTTCGATCATGCCCATGATCACCCGTGCGATCGGCTCCGGGCAGTCGGGCCTTAACGTCCTGACATCGTCCGGTCGCTCCTGAACCTGTTTCATACCAAGAAGATAGGGAGACTCCGCCGAGAGCGGCGGCTGACCCGTGAGCAGATGGTGGAAGGTCATCCCCAGCGAATAAAGATCGCTGCGGGCGTCAGTCGGTCGGCCCAGAACCTGTTCAGGGCTCATATAAAGTGGCGTGCCGAGCGTGTAGCCGGTTTCGGTCAACGAGCCGGCCCCGGGCCGAAGGTCTCGGGCGAGACCGAAATCTGCGACCTTGACGACGCCCCGGGGCGTGAGCATGAGGTTTTCCGGCTTGATATCCCGGTGAACCAGCCCCAGCTCGGCCGCGGCCTGAATCCCGGCAGTCGCCTGACGCATGATCGAAAGGCAATCCTCAAGCCCCGGCGGCCCCAGACCCGCGGCATGGCAATCCCCAAGGATCTGACCCAGATTACGCCCCGGAACCAGCTCCATGGCGATGAACGGCAGGCCATCGCAGTTGCCAAGTGTGTAAATCCCGACCACGTTCGGGTGATTCAGGGCCGCGGCGACCCTGGCTTCGGCCTCGAACCGGGCGATGCTTTTCGGATCGCTGCCAGGCCCGGACTTCAGGAACTTGAGGGCCACGGGGCGATCCAGACTCAACTGCCGACCTCGATAGACCGTCCCCATTCCGCCCTGGCCAAGCTGTGCCTCGATTCGAAAATCACCGATCACCCGACCGATCGTCGGATCGAAAACACCAGAATTCTTGCTGCTTTCCCGCGCGGGCCAGGCATCTGCTCCGGATTGTTCACGCGACTTCTGGGTCATCGGTTTTCGGGGATCCCGGTCTCGAGCGACATGACCGAACTCATAACCCCGGTTCGATCCTCAATCGGGTCATGCCGCATCACTCGTATTGTACGAACGTTCGCAGCGGCTGACATCCTGATTCATCGACGGATTCGGCGACTCGGCTCTCCGACATGCGCTCGCGCCCGCGAGCCAGCCGGCAGAAATTTTCGATCGAAACGGAGTCAGGCATGCCGACCTTTTGCCCTGAAATTCCGTCATAACCGGAATTTCCTGAATGATCGACAGAATCGAACCGATGATTTCCTTAATGGATCTGTCGACCCGGACGCACTTTCGGCGTAAGAGCGGCCAATGGAAAAGAGCGAATCGCCCGGTGAAGTCGACATGAACACCACCTGGTCGCCAGCCCGCTTCATTCGGACATTCGTGATTCGACGACTGATCCTTATCTTGATCCTTTCGTGCCTGGCATCGATTCGGATTTCCGCATCGGAAGAATTCAAATTACCGCCGGTTCCTCAGGAAAAATCGACGACGGAACAACAACCCAGTGCGTCCGAACCGACCGTATCGAATGCCGCCCAGAGCGACATTTCAGCGCTGACTCAGGCCGTTCGGGAACAGATGCGGGCCCTGGAAGGACTTCGGCAACAGAATGAAGAGCTGGCCCGAACGAACCAGGATCTCGTCCGCCGCATCCGCGCACTCGAAGCCAGGACGGGGGCTTCCGCCCAACCGGCTTCTGACGCTGGTGTCGGCAAAACGTCGGTTACTCCCAATGGGCCTGTCGCACCGAGTCCTGATGGCGTTTTCACTGACGTCAATCCGCAAGTCGCTTCACCACCCATGACGAATGGCGATGCCGCAGCGGGAGCGAACGACAGCCCCCTGGCGGATGTGGTCATCGAATCACTTCCCGTGCAGCCCGGCTTCGCTCTGCCTGAACTGACGATTCCGCCCTTTGGCGGTTCGATTTCCGAAAGCTCGGTCTCGGCCATGCCGGTCGATGTTCCGCTTCACGAACAGGCCGCTTCGCCTCTGTTCCAGCCCCTTCCGAAAAGCGACCTGGGACCGAGTTCGAATGCCGCCAGTTCTGCCCCCGGCGATTTCCTTTTCGGCCGTTACGACAACGGCTTTGTCCTCGTTGCCCCCAGAGATCCGAAAAAGACGCCCTTCGCGGCCAAGCTCAATATCGTTACCCAGGAGCGTTACACGGGATTCACGCGGCAGGTGGAAAACTGGCAGCCGCGGAACTTGCGCGAGCCGATCGAAGTCAGCAACCGCAGCACGTTCGACGTCAACCGGGCCTACATCGGGTTCAGCGGGTTCGCGATCGACCCTAGGCTGAGATATTCGATGATCGTGGCCACAACCTCGGCTGTGAATATCACTTATCTCCTCGGCACGATCGGATTCCAGTTCGACAAAGCCTTCGGCCTTTACGGCGGCTTCAACAAAGTGCCAGGATCGCGTGAATGGCTCGAGTCGTTCAAAAATACGCTGGGGGTCGATCGTTCGATGGCGACCACCTTCTTTCGCCCGAGCATGAGCCCCGGCGTCTGGATCACGGGCGAACCGCTCCAGGACTTTCATTATTACGGCATGATCTCCAACGCGATCAACTCGCTCGACCAGTTCGGCGATCGCCGATCGACGCAAATGGCCTATGCCGGCTCGCTCTGGTGGGAACCGCTCGGGGCATTCGGCCCCGGATTCGCCGACACGGAGTTTCATGAAAGCCCTGTCGTGCGGCTGGGCGGGTCCGGCCTTTTCACGCGGCAGGACCGTGAACCGCTGCTCGGTTCGCTGCTGGAGAATCCGGAAAACACGGTCCTGCGACTTTCGAACGGGATTCCGATCTTCCTGCCAGGTGCACTCGCCCCAGGCGTGAGTCTGCTGGCGACGGACGATCGCATGCTGGCCATGGACGCCGGTCTGAAGTACCGGGGTTTCAGCCTTTCAGGCGAATATTACTTCCGCTGGCTCGATAATTTCCGCACGGACAAACCCCTGCCGGGTCTGAACCGGGTTTACGATTCCGGCGGTTATCTGCAGACCAGTTTCGCCCTGATTCCCAAACGTGTGGAGCTTTATGCCAAGACATCGCTCGTCGCCGGTCCTTTCGGAAGCGGTAACGAATACGGCGGCGGCATGAACTGGTACGTTCGCGACAGCCGCAACTGGCGAATTTCGACGGAAGCGATGCAGGTGAATCGATCGCCGGCATACAACGTGCTCACGCCATATCGCATCGGCCAGTCGGGCACGATCGTGATGCTGCAGATGGTCACGGACTTCTGATTCTTTACGATGGTTCGAAAGCCTGAATCGCGTTCATGCGACTTCGGCAGGCCGTCGTTTCGTTTTCGATCACGTTCAGCGGCAAAATCGTCGAAGTCAGGGAGTCATGTTCTCCTGCGATCGAAAAAGCTGCGAAGGGTGTTTCGAATCCTGTTGACCGAATGACGAAAACCCGCGACGATAGAACGATACGACGATCGCTGGCGGAAGAGGATGCGGGCGGAAAACACGCCAGACGTTCCGCGATCGATCGAATGTCCTTCGAAGACCGGAGTTTGGGCATGCGTCGACTGATCGTTTCGATCGTCCTCTCCATGGCGATCATGAGCCATTCGTCTCGCCAGGTCCAGGCCCAGGGCGGTGTCGATCTGCCGGCTTTCGGACTGGAAGGCCCAGGCTGGGCCGAAGTGCTCAGCGTAACTCCCAAATGGATCGTTCTCCAAACGGCCGATGGTCGTCAGTATCCCGTTTCCGCAGATTCTCTCGGACGGTTCATCGTCCGCTGGCCGATTCAACCTTCGATGGTTTCGCCCACGGCTCTCGTCGAAGTCGAAGGCTCCAGCCCATCCGTGAATGTCATCCTGACCGACAACGTCGAAGTCTATGAAGGTGCCGCGCGAGGGTTCGTGACTCCCAGCTTTCTCACGCCGACCGACGCCGGAATCCTGCGCCAGTATGACGCCACATACACCTTCGGCTTCGACTCCATGAACCAGTTCTGGTCGATGTATCCGAGCCAGCCCGCCGTGGCCATGCAGAACATGCCGCTGATCACCTACATGGTCGCTCCCGTCGTGAACGTCATGCCGCTGATGCTGGGCACGCCCTCGAACCAGATCCTGCAGGTCGCCCCGGCCAACGGCCGTTCGTTCAACATGACCCGGATCGTCGTGGGTACGACCGACCAGCTCCGTCAGGGTGATCTCGTCTATGCCGTGCCTCAGGCGGCGACGCCCAAAGCCATGGGCCTGGAAGTGTTGATCGTTTACAAGAACGAGTATCCGATCGTCCGACATCGCTGAGATCGCAAAACGCGGAACGGCAATGCCGAATCGCGGCGAAAGCCGATGCTCGGACCGGCCGTCGCTTCATGCGTTCGATCTTCAATCGTCAGCGGAACGGCCAAGGGGCAATTCTTCCGATTTTTCGGGATCGGGTGCGACCTGATACATTGGCAAATACCGGTAATAGACTTCCAGCGTGAGCAGCCCGAGAGAAGTCTGCATGATCGGACCGCCCGTGCGGCCCCACATGTCGAATCCAGGATTCGTCGGCTGCCAGCTGCCTATGGCATGGCCAGCCCCGGCATCGACGATCTGCTCGCTGATGATCCTTTCTCGAACGAGCGGGTTCCAGCGCGACCATGTCTTGCCGCCCGTGTTATGCATGAGCTGGGTGGCGTAATACCAGAAGTAATAATTCCGGGAACTCATCGAGTTGGTCGCCTGCTGGAGTACGGACGCCGTCCCACGTGCCATTCCGCGTGATTTGGGGCCATCGCCAAAAAGCTGCCGACAAAGAAGCGCCTCAGCCGTCATGACCGGGCTCGCGTAGCGGCCAGGCTGATAGGCGTAAAGGCTGCCGTCCGTCGCGGCCCGAGACGCCGTCAGCCAGCGCCGGGACAAAGTCATCGTCGACTTGGGAACGTTCATTCCTGCGATTCTTGCGCTTCGAAGGGCCATGATCTGCCAGCCGTAGACCGAAGTATCACCTGCCTGCCCTGGGAAATATCGCCAACCGCCGTCTTCACGGTTCTGGGCATTGATGATGTACTGGGCCGCCCTTTGAGCCGCTGGTGCCCAATCGCCGTCGGGTTTCAGGGCCGTCGCTTCGCACAGGGCAATCGTCACGATGGCATGGGCGTACATGTGGAAGTGCCGTGGAGCATTGTCAGGGATAACTCGCCCGGATTTGTCTACTCTTGTCTGAAGCCACGACAGGGCCCTGCTGACCGTTTTTTCGTAGGGGCCTTCTTCGCCGGGAAAATACCCTGCTCCGAAAAATGGCAGAAGAGCCAGCGCCGTCGCGGTTTCCGGCGATTCGGCATTGACGCTGCCGCATTCTCTATGCCCGCATTTGGTCGAAGGCGACAAACTCCACGACCCATCTTCGTTCTGATGCGACGCCAACCATTCCAGGCCACGGGCTACGGCCTTTTCGCTTTCCGGCGTGCCACCTTCGCTTTTCAGCAGTGCGGCCTTCATGCCGGGGGTCCGCGACGAAAGTGCCGCTTTGGACCATTGCCTGGCCACGAGCGATTCCAGCGAAACGTTCGCCTCGGGCGATTTTGTCGCTCCCACCAGGTCTGGCCGCACTTCCGGCTGCCGCAGCGTGACTTCAGGCTCCATCACCGGCCGCTCGGCAGGCAGAGTCTGGGCGACAGCATCCACGGCGAGGGCGTTTTCCAGATTCAGGTCTTCGTTGAGCCCCTCGATCCGCTGGACTTCCAGCGGCTGGCCCATTCCGCCGGTTCCGGCGACGAAGCCAGGGCCGCGATTCTCTTCCGTTACTTTCAGATAAACGAGCAGACTCAGGACGATCAGCGCGATATGAACAAAAGCACTGGCCAGAAGGGCCATCAGGTCCGCCAGAATTCGACGCCTTCGACTCTCGGATGCGTCGAGATCGACCGATGTGTCGATCGGACTTGCGGGCAAGCTCCCTCCTGCGGGATCAATGAGCACATCCGCGACGGCATCGTTCCCGGGCGCTTCGGCCATGAAATCACCTCGCCCCAGTGGATCGACCGCTCACGCTGGCGAACCGAAGAATATCGGCTCTTTCCTTTCCATATTAAACGTGCGTTGCGCCACAACCAACAGTGAGTTACCGAAGAATCGACATATTCTTCGTATCGAATCGTTTCCGGGCGAAAATCGTTTCGGGACCTGCGGAAAAACCAGGGGATCCACAGAGTCTGTGCCACCACTTGCGGAAGATCGAAGATCAATCGGCCGGGAAGCGCAAGCAACGATTCAGCGACCGTCACCAATGTCGGCCCGTTCAGGAGATACCCCAAGCCTGACGATCGTAGCCACCATCAGAATCATCCATGTGCGAATCGGACCGAATACGCGGCGGTGGCCGTTTCAATCGACGGCTACTGGCTGCAAGTCCAGTCGTTTGCGAAATCGCTGAACATATTTCACGACCGCCTTCAACTCAGCGGCATTCAGCGCCGTTCCGAAAGCGGGCATGACTCCGTTCGGGCCGCCTTCCCTCACGATTTTCGTAACGGCGGCTTCGTCTTCGCCATACTTCCAGGGCTCATCGACGAGATTGCGGGGTTTCACGGGTGTTGACATCGCACGCGGGCCGTCGCCTTTGCCCTGAAGACCGTGACACGCGACACATTGCCGCATGTAGACCTCGTAACCCCTGGCCAGCACAGGATCGGCCTTGATCTCCGGTGGCGGGGGCGGTGGCGGAATGCGCAGGCCCGTCCACAACATACCGCCCAGTACGATCAGACAGAGAATTACGAAGATGAAGTAGCGAGCCGGGTTCGCTTCCGGGGCGTTCAAGTCAGGCGGCGACGGTTCGACGATGTCCATCGTTGTTCCATAATACCGGTTGGCTGCAGAAGTTGCGCAGAGCAATCAATCCAACGGAAGACCGCTGGCGGAATCATCCGCCGCAAGCGAACTTCGCGAGTCTGAAGAAGGAAATGGAGCGGAAGGGGATCGAACCCTCAACCTCAGCATTGCGAACGCTGCGCTCTCCCAATTGAGCTACCGCCCCGGCTCGTGATTCGTATCGGTCGGCCCGTTCCGGACGATTCGACACGCGTCACTGTCGGAATCATATCGATTTTCCCGGCGAATGGCAACGTGGCTCCGCACCATTCGCACCGAGATGGCGTATGCCCGTCGTAAATCCGTGTCGTCCGATTCGATCGTAAAATGACCGTTCGTTCACAAGATGCCCAGCGACGCCGACTCGCTGGAATTCAATTCCCGTCGAATTCCCCCGAATTTCCGAACACTGCGAATACAATACGCATACCATTTACTAAAAGCACTTTACGACACAGAAGAAATGCAGTTCTCCCTGGCGATTCTCAAAAATCACGACGTGAATTTCGACGATCGGATTGAATTGTTCCCTTACGCACGCTATAACTTAATCAACCGCTACAAATGGTATCGAAACGCATAAACCGGGAGATTTCTGGACGCCAAGACCTTGACACGAGCAGGTTCGAGCGATTGAGCCTGTGGAGTCTTGTGGGTTTCCTGGGTACGCCCGGGCTTGAGTTCGTCCAGTTACCGGTATGTTTTTCGGTTCGTGGAGGTGGCGGTTTTTTTCATGGAAGAGCCCTGTCGATGATCTGAGGGGTGGGCTGGACGAATCTGGCCCGGATCGTGACAGGTCGCAATGGATAGCGTGTGAAGCGGTATCGTTCGGCCCGTGCGACCGTTTTCGAAAGCGGTGGGTCGAGAAAGTGAATTTCTGCCAGGTGCATCGGCCTTCGGGACGGCTCCGGCGGTCGATCGTATCTCCGTTCGATGAAAGCCCGCGGTCGCGAGTGGGTTTCGCGACTTCAGGGCATGTCGGTTTGCCCATGTCACGATCTTCCGGCAGACGCGAGTCCGTCGTCAGGTTGACGTGTTGCCTCAGGGCAATTCAGGCCAGCGTTTCGTGATCCGATGCGTCAGGTTCTCAAGGGCCCATCTTTCGGGATCGGTCCGCGGAGAAATTGTGCGCACCGGGTTCGAACTGGTCGATGGGCCGTCGTCTTTCGAAATTCGAACGGGATTGCAGATGCGCCTGACGAACGTGGGCTCAAAAAGCTCACAAGGCTTCCGCTTCCGACATCGCAGCAGCTCTTTTCGTTGCAAGACGGTAACGAATCAGGACCAGGATCTCATGCATATGAACCGTTTCGAGAATCTCGATGACGACTCCTTCGAACGAACGAACTCGCCGGACTTCTTTCGGCTTTCGAAGCATCCATCCTACGTAAAGCGTTCCAAAATCGGGATTTTCGGTAGCGCCCGACTGGCGAACCGGCGTGATCTGATGAATTATCTCAACCCGCCCGATGAAGCCAGCCCATCGTTCCTGGCACACGTGTCGCTCCTGACAGAGTCGGCCAACGGCCGTCGGTACGACCCGCTCTACGGCAAGACACTTTACGTCCCGAACGAGATCCGTAATCGCAACCTGCTGGCGGTCGGACAAACCGGTGCGGGCAAAACGAGCGAGCTGATCGATCCTCTCATTTACTCCGACATTCTCGGCGGCGAATGTTCGCTGATCATCATCGACGCCAAGGGCGATTCTTACCAGAAGCACGAGCCATTTCTCAGGGCCTTCCGCCCTGACCATCCCGTGACCGTGATCAACTTCGCCGATGCGGACCGGACGACGAAGGGCTGGAATTTCCTGGCCCGGACAGGCAGCGACGAAAACTCCGACCAGGATTTCGCCGAGACGATCTGCCACGCGTCGCAGGGGGACCATCCGCGTGACCGAGACCATATCTACTGGTTTTCGAACAGTTCTCGCTTCATCGCGGCGACGATCTCCTGCCTGAGGCGTGAAACCGGCAAAGTCTGCCCGGCGGCAGTGCACTGGATGCTCGAACGGGGCCATTCCGACAACGTCGAGCTTTGGCAGAGGCACCCCAATGTGGCCTTCGCCGCCGAAGCTCTGAACTTCCTCCGCTCGGGATCGCACAACGCCGAAACGGTTCTGAGCACGGCTCAGGGGTATTTACGCACGCTGCGTGACAGGCAGCTGGCCGCGGTCACGAGCGTGGACGAATTCCGGATCGTGTCTCTTCTGAAACGCCCCGGGATTCTGTTTATCGAGATCCCCCAGGGGCATCTCGGAAAGATCCGGCCCTACGTCAATATCTTCCTCAGCGAAGTGTTCCGCGAGGTCGCGGCCGTGGCCAGCACGATGCCGGGCAACCGCCTGAAGGTGCCGCTGCGCATTCATGCTGACGACTTCGTCGCCTCGGCCGGCCGGATCCACGATATGGACAAGCACCTGAACATGTTCCGTTCGTTCAATGTCGGGCTCACGGCCGCTGTGCAGTCGCTTTCGCAGATCGAAGAGGCCTACGGCACCGAAGCCGGCAGTGTGCTCGCCGGGTTCTCGACGAAGATGTTCCGCCCGGCCGTGGAGCAGCACGACGCCGAGTGGGCCTCACGCCAGTGCGGCACGATGACGGCCGAAGTGAGCGATCGTATCGCCCGCATCGAATCAGGTTCGAAACGCAGAAAGGTGACCGAATCGGTCGTCACCCGGCGAGTCGGGAGGCCGCTCCTTCTGCCTGAGGACATCCGTTACTCGCCGGAGCACTTCGCCTACGGCCCGGCCTGGACGATCCTCCTGCCCGACGTCCGCCCGGTGCAGGGTTGGCTGCGGGCCAGTTACCATGCGCCTGAAATGGCCGCGGCGATGGCCCAGGCTCGTCGTACGGCCCGGAAGGCGAAACTGCGCGAAAGCCCCCTGACATGGACGCACGGGAATCCGCTCTCAGCCAGGATTTCGGGCAGATCGACGAAATCGAACCGGGATCAGCACAGCATCGAAAACGAGCCGATGGTGCAGCTTCGGCGCACCCAGGTGCTCACGGACAAGATCGGCTACTCCAGGGCCAGCGATGAAGCGCGCGAGTGGTGGGATAAATTCCTCGTATCCAACCCTCGTGAAGGCATGATCAAACTCATGGAAAAACTGGTCGAGATCGAGGCCTCGCTCGACGAATTCTACGCCTGTTCGCTCATGCCGAGCCAGTTGAGCGTCTCCGAAATGGTCGAATACGTGCACATGAGGCGTCTTGCCCGGAAGTTCGAGGACCGCCTTTCGGAGCTTGACGAATCCGCTTTCGAATACCAGCAGGAACTCGACGAAATTCGTGACCTGATGCAAAAGGGCGAAGACGATCTCGGCGAGGAGAGTTATCCGAATCGAGATCAATGGGACGAGGACGACGACGATATTCCGTTCTGACCAAGGCCTTCGCCCCTGAAGCCACTGTAGAGCCCGGTTCCGGCAGGCTCAAGCGAACGGGAAGCTGGCACGTTTGCCGCTTCCCGATCGTCTTTTTGGTATGATCCGGCCAAGGACTTCCAATCGCGGCCCGTACCGGCCCCGGCCACTCATCAGCCCTACCGTGATCGAGATTCTCGCCATGCAACCGGTCTCTCCCCTGCTCCGCCAGCTGCGCGCGGTTTTCGCCAGCCTGGTTCTCTTGTCTATCGCTCATCAGGCACAGGCTCAGGTCGCACCTGCCCAGGTCAAAACGACCACAGTAACCGGGCAGTCCGTGCAGGATTCGATCAAGCAGGGATTTCCCGCGGAATTGCTGAAGTGGCAGCCGATACCCCGCAGCAATCCTGTCTTTCAGGGGGCCGGTGGCGACGCCTGGGACGCCAAAATCCGCGAGCGGGGCTGGATCGTCCGCGACGGTGACAGCTGGCGGCTCTATTACACAGGCTATAACGTGGCGAAGACCGACCTGCGCATGCTGGGTGTGGCAGTCTCGACCGACGGCCTGAGCTGGAGCCGCCTGGGCGATAAGCCGCTGATCGACGATCAGTGGGTCGAAGACATGATGATCGTGAAACACGAAGGCCAGTGGATCATGGTGGCCGAGGGGCGAGACGACGTTGCCCACACCTTCGTTTCTTCCGATGGCCTGTCCTGGCGTCGCGAAGGGCCGGTGGACATCCGCAAGGCGGATGGTTCGCCGATCTCGCCAGGCCCGCGTGGCACGCCCTTCCTGTTGTTCGAAAACGGTGTCTGGAATCTCTTCTACGAGCGGGCGGACGCAGGCGTCTGGCTTGCCCGGTCATTCGACCGCAAGGTTTTCACGAACGTATCCGATGATCCGGTAATCCCGGTCGGGCCGGCGGTTTACGACAAAGGCGCGGTAGCCCTGAACCAGATCCTGAAAATCGACGGCAAATACGTGGCACTCCTGCATGCCAACGAAACGCGGCCATTCGGGCCTTACTGGACGACTACGCTGGCGATCTCGCCGGACCTGGTCAAATGGACCAAAGCCGCGGCGAATCCGATCGTGGGCAATAACAGTTCCAGCGGCCAGTTCGTTCGTCTGCCCGCAGGCGGCTGGCGGCTTTATACGATGCATCCCGAGGTGCGTGCATACGAGACGACCAGGG
Source organism: bacterium (assembly GCA_016125085.1). GTDB lineage: Bacteria > Planctomycetota > Planctomycetia > Isosphaerales > Isosphaeraceae > QWQI01. Next base: position 102,835 of record WGMM01000033.1, on the reverse strand, counting down.
ACTGATCGACTCGACGGATTCGCCTGGGAGATCGACGAGACTTAGCTATATTTCAAGCTTCATCGGACGTCGGATCCGTCACGCTCCAGCCGCCATCGAGCGTGAGTATCGCGCCAGTCAGGCCGGCGTTTCGCGGGTCGATCAGCGACAGAATTGCCTGAGCGCATGCTTCCGGAGAAACGGGCCCAGCCGTCAGCGGCTGTTTCGCGCGCAGAAATTCGCTGATCTGAGCGTCTCTGATCGCACGCGCGGCCATCGGGGTGTCGAGCAGCCCGGGTTTGAGCAAATTGACGCGAATGCCTTCGGAAGCGTAAGTCGCCGCAGCATTTCGCACGAGCCCTTCGAGCCCGGCCTTGGCCACAGCGTAGCCGATCGTACCGAAGTGTCGAGGCGAAGGACTGTCGGCAAGCACTGATCCCACCACGGCGATGCTGCCACGTTGGCCCTCACCGTCTCGTGGATTATCGAGCAGCTTGCGAACGCCCCAGCGCACCACATGAAAGGCCGAATCGAGATTCAATCTCAGGGCCGCCTGCCAGCCATCTTCGGTGCACCGATCGAGCGGGCCGTCTCCAGCCGCTCGAGCCGAACCACCGACCGTGTGAACGACGACGTCGAGACCGCCCAGCGTGCTCCACGCACGATCGCATGCGACCGTGCATTCGGTCGAATCGGTCAAGTCCGCATGAATGGTCGAGTCCGTGATCGCGTTCGTTTCGCTCGCGCCTTGACCTTCAGGTTTCCCGATAGCGACGACGCGGGCACCGAGACTGCGCAGCAAATGCACGCAGGCCAGGCCGATACCGCTGGTTCCGCCAGCGACGATCACCCGAAGATCCGAAAAGGGGCCGGAGATCGATCCTGGCGGAACGCTCATGATCTTGTGTCAGGCTCAGTCGCGAACTTCGAAGATCGCTTCGATTTCGACGGCGATGTGGCCAGGCAGGCTGCCCATTCCCACAGCCGAACGAGTGCCTACACCTGCTTCCGGGCCGAACACTTCGGCCATCAGGTCGGAATAGCCGTTGATGACTTTCGGATGCTCAGCGAATTCGGGAGTGGCGCGGACCATGCCTAGCGACTTCACCAGTCGAACGACTTTATCCAGGCTGCCCAGATTTTCCTTCAGAGTCGCCAGGATCGCGAGACCGGTCTGCCGAGCGGCTTCCTTACCGGCGTCGATGTCCATGTCGTCGCCCAGGCAGCCTTTGATCATCGTGCCGTCGGCTTTGAGTGGGCCATGACCGCTCACGTACAGCATGTTTCCGACCCTCAGGGCCGTCTTGTACGTGGCGACCGGCTTTGGCGCCTTGGGAAGTTCGAGCTTGAGTTCCTGAATCTTCGCATCGGCGCCCATCGGATCTGGTCCCTTTCGGATCTGGCGGAATATCAGCGGTCACGCCTTGATTCGGAAAAGAATCGAGGCAAGTGGCCATGAGTCGCACAGGACGGCATTCCAGGGCCTGGCCGCTGCACGACTCCACAGTGTCGAGACGACAGATTACGCCATTCCGGGGCCGAATTCAACTCATCAGAAGGCCCTGCGTGACCGGCATGCGGAAACGCCGGATCTCTTCGATCCGTCGTGCGATCGTCTTCGGTTTCCTGTCAGCCGTGAACAAGCCGGATTCCGCGAATTCCTGATCCGGTGCGTCGACCAGGTTGCTCCAGTGGATGGACCGGACGCTCGGCATCATGGCCGCCAGGCTCATGACCTTCATGCCGAGGGCAGCCTGTGAAGCCTGGTCGCAACCACCGGGCCACTGGCGCGGATCCGCGGCATGACGTGAGAATCGTCGCGACGAGCCTGAATTCGATGAGTCGGGGCCGCTGGGTATGGCGATGTCGAGGTGAAGCGGCAGATTGATCTGCGAATAAAGCTGGATGAGTTTGTAAACGTCGAAAATTTCCCGCAAATGGCTGCCGGGCGAGGCATACCCCAGAGAGAGTTCGAGATTCATGCCCGTCAGGCCCAGATCGGCTCTGGCCAGCGTGTCGGCCAGATGCAGCGGCCCGAGTTCGAAACCGCTGTGAGACAGCCATTCCGCCCAGGGTGCTGTGAGGTCAATGACCATGTCGGCTTCAGGGGCGTTCTGCATCACGGCCTGAATGGCTTCCATCGTGAGCTTGATCTGATGCTCTTCCGACAGGTTGTTGACCTTCGCCATCGCCGGTCGCCGCACGATATGCCAGACATGAACCCGGTTGCGGTAATTCCGGACCACGAATTCGACATACTTCGAAACGGCCCTGCATGCGTGAGTGATATCGTGATATCGATCGAGCCAGGCAGGCAGGGTGTCAGCGGAGAAGTCGATCAGCGGGCCGCAGTGCACAGCCATACCGCTTTCGTGAGCCAGGCGGACGGGGCCTTCCCATTCGGCCCAGTGAATCGTATCTTCCTGCGGATTCACGGTTCGCCAGTTCGGGCTGATGCGGGCGATATCGGCGTTGCGGATGGCCCATTCGCTGATCGGGTCACCGGGTTTCAGGCCGCTCATGTTCAGCGAAAGCTTGTCGGCCAGGGCGGCCTTCACTTCGTTCGTCTCGAAATGACGCGTCAGGCGATCGTCGGCCAGTTCCAGGCATTTCAGGAGACATCGCGTCGCCAGAGTCGCGCAGGCTTCCGTATCTTCCCGCTTCAGCACGGCTTCCACGAACAGGGCGTGCGCTTCCAGAAGCGGCTCCGGCAGTGGCCGGGCTTCTTCGGCGGAACCGTCCTGAAAGAAGTGGCGAAGCTCGGTCAACCGGCCCCTTGCGAGTTCCAGTACGAGCAGATACGTCTCCTGCCGCGAGGGCAATGTCGACGTGCCCAGAATGCACGGCTGGCGGCCAGGCAAAGCCCATGGCACCTGCACCCGCAGGCTGTCGGTCGTGGCGGTCCGGCAGATCAGCAGGCCGTCCTCCACGTGGGCGTGCATCGGATACGGCACCCGCTCGATATCCAGAACATGCACGAATTCCGGGTCGAGCTTCCAGCCGGCACGGACAGGGGCGTCCAAACGAAATTTGAGAACTGCCATAGGTACGCCCGTGTCGTTCGATGATCGCTTCGCCCACCCGACCGAAACTTCGAAAGCGAGTTTCACGTCCATGCCATACGAAGATCGCGTCATTGTGGCACTTCCGTTCCGGATTTTCAATCATGATCGATCGGGAAAAGTTTCACGATCCACTGGTTCCATTCCCGAATTCCCGCGATTCGCACGAATTCAGTTGAGACCTGACCGACTTTTTTCCGCCACATACTGGTCTTCGGACCTTGAAATACGGTATCAGATCGCAATCGGCGGCACTGGCGGCAGGGCCAGGAACCGTAGCGATTCACCTGATGGCTGCCAGGCTCGCAGCCGCATCTCTCCCTGATTCACCATCGAGCCCGTATCGGACTCGATCAGCAAGCCACCGAGGCCCACTCGCCATGTCCGCTCGTATACTCATCGGTGCCCTGCCGTTGCGGCACCAGCCAGGCAAGTTCCGAACCATGCTTCTTAACGCAGGTTTCGAACCCGTCGACCCGCCACGCCACGAAAATTCGGGCGAACTCTCGCCCGCTTGCGTCGCCGAAATGCTGCCGGGATGCGACGGCATGATCGCCGGTTCGGAGCGGCTTGACGGCTCCCTGTTCGCCACCTGCCCGAACCTGAAGATCATCGCCAGGACGGGTGTCGGTTATGACGCGGTGGACGTCGCCGCCGCGCGTGAGCGGGGCATCGCAGTCACGATCACGCCCGGAGTCAACCAGGAAAGCGTCGCCGAACAGGCCTTCGGGCTTCTTCTCGGGCTCACGCGCAGGATCGTCGTCAATAGCGTCGACATCGCCTCGGGAGGATGGAACCGGACGATGCCGATCCCTATTCGAGGCAAGACGTTAGGCCTGATCGGGCTGGGCCGGATCGGTCAGGCCATGGTACCGCGAGCCCGTGCGTTCGGCATGAACGTGATCGGTTACGACCCTGCGGTGACGACATCCAACGGACTCGAAGGGGTTCGTGTGGCGAGCCTGGAGGAAGTCATCGCCGCCAGTGACGTTTTGAGCCTTCACGTGCCGATGACACCCGATACGAGGCACCTCGTACGTGCCGAGACGATCGCGCGCATGAAGCCCGGAGTGATCATTCTGAATACGGCCCGTGGCGGCCTGATTCATGAAGCCGACATGATCGCAGGGCTCGACTCAGGCCATATCGGCGGCGCCTGCCTTGATGTGACCGACCCCGAACCGCCACCGGCCGGGAACCCCCTCCGCCGCATGCCCAACGTGATCGTCAGCCCGCATCTCGGCGGAATCGACACCATGAGTATGGACGACATGGCCACGATGGCAGCCCGCTGCATCGTCGAAACGCTTCAGGGCCGCGTACCGGCCGAGTGTCTGGTGCCGGAATTGAAATGAACTCGGAACCGAATTCTCAGAACCGTCGTTAACGGCAAAAGGGTCGGGGCGATCGTACGAAACGATCGCCCCGCATGTCTGGCTTATGTGTTGGGTCAGACCGAGAAGCTCGAACCGCAGCCGCACGACTTGACGACGTTGGGGTTCGTGAACTTGAACCCGCGCTGGCCGAGGTCGTTGGTGACGAAGTCAATGACCGTGCCGTCGAGGTAGGGGTCGAACTTCTTTTCGATCGCCAGCTTGACGCCGAAGAAGTCGGTGACCCGGTCCTTCTCGGAAGTTTCGCTGTCGAAGTTCAGGTCGTAGGAAAAACCGCTGCAGCCGCCGCCCTTGACGCCGACGCGCAGAACCGTACCGTCAGGCACGCTTTGTTCGCCCAGAATACGCTTGACTTCGCTGGCAGCCGTTTCCGTCAATGTCACTGGCATCGATCAAGATCCTCCGAATCAGGAACATGGCACCCGCTCGCGGACTTGCACGGTCCGGAGCGTCATATCAGAATTGTAACGTCGCGAATCGAAACGTCAAAGCTTTCCCCTTCGTTCGTAATCCGGAATCGATTTTTCGATCAGAGAATCTGCTGCCGACCGGCGAAAAGTCCGGCTTCTCAATGTCATGACCTCATTCATGAACGATTGACCGCCGTTCCGGGGCATGCGAATATCCACGCCTGAACGACGAAGCTCATCACGTGGCCTGTGTCGAAGGTGATCGAAGCCAGGCGAACACCGCACGAGTGTCGTGCGAAGCCTGGAGACCTCGAACTTCGCCGGGACGATCCGTCGCAGGTATCGAACCTGGGCGAGATTCCCACGGATTCTGGAGATTTTCGAACATGATGCGACGACCCGGCTCGATGAGTCTGCTGGCGGTTCTGGCGGTCGGCTTTCTGACGATCGGCGCACAAGCGTCGGCCGACGAGAAAAGTCATCGCATGGCGGCTGAGGATTTTCTCAAAGCGACCGGAATCGAAACGACGTTCGATCAGATCATCGATCAGTCGATCGATCAACAGGCCAAGGCGAATCCGATGCTGATTCAGCTCAAGCCTGTGATGAAAAAATTCATGCGGCAGCACTTCAACTACGAAGTGATGAAAGACGATCTGATCAAAATTCACATGGAAGAGTTCACCGAGCAGGAACTCAAGGAAATCACGGCATTTTACCGCACTCCTGTCGGCCAGAAAGCCGTGAAGAAGATGATGCCCCTTCAGCAGAAATGCTCGGAACTGGGGATGAAACGGGTGCAGGAGAACATCGGCGAGCTTCAGCGCATGGTCGTCGAAGAGCTGCAGAAGAATAACTCGAACCCTCAGCAGTGATCACCCGGTTTCGTACGAAAGCGGATTCCCAGGATGCTGCGCGCCGCCGGATTTCGCTCCGGCGGCTTGAGCCGATTCTCGTCAGATCGACAGAACCTGTTCTGGAGTCAGCACCTGGATCGATTCGAACCCGATCGCTTCGACATCGTTCCTGACTTTCGACCAGTCCGCCACGAGCACATTCAGCCAGTGTTGCGGCTTGATCCGCCGAGCCGCGGCCGCCTGGACTTCGTCAAGCGTGATCTTGCGAAACCGTTCCGTCTGTGCGTTCGCATCGGTGGCCGGTTCGCCAGCAAGCCAGGTATCGACGAGCCGGCGAACTACGGATGTGCATGTTTCATCGTCCCGGGCTGTCGATTCCAGCCGGTTCCGCCGCGCATTCTCAAGCTCCACCGGCGTCAGCGGATTTTCGCCGAGCATGGCGAAAATCTCATGCCGCACTGCCACGATGGCCTCAGCGCAGCGATCATGCTGCACCGACGACGCCACGAGATATGCCCCCGGCACTGCCCTGCGGGTGTCGAAACCGCTGCGTACGCCGTAAGTCAGCCCTTTCGTTTCGCGCAGGACATGATTCAGACGTGACGTGAAGAGCCCGCCGAGGGCCAGGTTCCAGAGAATCAGGGCATCGCGGTCAGAGTCCAGACTCGTGAGCCCGCGCTGGCCCAGGCGGATCACAGCCTGCTGCAGGCCTGGCTTGTCCACGACGATCAACCTGCTGTGGGGATTTTCCGCCACGGACGGTGCGGCGACATCCTCGGCGGCATCTCCAGCCATCGGCGGCCCCATGGCTGCGGCCAGGGCCGAGGCTTTTTCGATCATGGCTGATTCGTCGAAATCGCCGACGATCGCAATGTGGAACCTGTCCGGCCGGTTCAATCTGCCATGCAGGGCAAGCAGGTCGTTCTGGCCCAGTGCCGCCAGGCTTTCGGGCGTGCCGGAAAGAGGCATGCCGAAGCGGCCTTCCACCCCGAAAAGGCCACTGAGAAACGCCCTGTGAGCAAGGCTTTCGGGACGATCGACCTCGGCCTTCTGGGCATTGACGAGCCGGTCGCGCTGGCGCCGCCAATCGATTTCCGGAAACGCCGCCTCTCGCCAGATTTCAGCGGCCAGGTCCCAGGTCGGTGCAAGCCCTTCCGATGTGGCCTGAAACAGGAGGTGGAAGCCGTCCCAGTCCGAATCAGGAGAAATTCCCGAACCGAGCGATTCGATCGCTTCGGCCAGTTCAGGGCCACTGCGCCGGGCCGTGCCTTCCATGACGGTCGCACTGTGAAGCTGCGTGGCGCCCGACTTCGGCGGTGAGATCAAAGCCGGGGCGGGCATGGCGGCGAACGTACCTGCGACGACAGGCCAGTCGCGTCGGGGCAAAAGCCAGAGAGTGGCACGGTCGCCGATGGCCACTTCACGCGGCTCGGCCAGCCGGTGAGATTTGGCCGGGCCGATCGTGACGCCGGCGGCACGATCGGGTTCGACAGAAACCCGCTTCTGCGGCGTGACGAGTATCGATACCGACGGCCGATCGACAAGATAGCTCCGCGCGGCTGCCGCGACGGCCTCTGGAGTGACGTCGCGATAGCGCAGGGCGTCCGTCCAAAGCCGGTCGGGGTCGCCCGTGAACAGGTTGAATGCGTTGAGCCGATCCGCCACCCCGCCGAAGCCGCCCATTCGCTCCAGGCTGAACAGGTGCGAAGACCAGCGGCGGCGACGAATCCGTTCGACTTCGTCCGCCGTGGGGCCTTCCCGGGCGATTTCGTCCAAGGTCGCTTCGATGATCTTGCGGGTTTCGTCGGCCGAGGAGCCTGGGGTGAGCGTAACGATCACGCTGAATTGGCCGGCAAGTTCGCGCGACCATTGACCGGCGGAAACGTCCTGGGCAAGTCGCGTTTCGACGACCAGTTTGCGATAAAGCCGGCTCGTGCGGCCGCTGGACAGGATATCCCCCAGAACGCTCAGGGCCGGTTCGTCGGCCGTCAGTTGCCTTACCGTGGGCCAGACGATGTGGATGCGTTCGAGAGTGACTCTGTCGCGCATGACGATTCTGCGGTCGTCGGACAGAACATTCTCGGCAACGTCAGGAACCGGGCAGCGCACTCCGGGGCGGAAGCCGCCGAAATAGCGATCCGCCATCTCGAAGGCTTCGTCGGCATGCACATGGCCCGCGATGCAGAGGCTGGCGTTGGCAGGCACATAGAATTGTTCGAAAAACGCGACGACTTCGCCGCGGGTCGCCGCGTTGACTTCTTCCATCAGGCCGATGGTCGTCCACGAATACGGGTGACCGTCCGGGTAAAGCGCTTCGGCCGTGATTCGCGACACCATTCCGTAGGGTTTGTTCGCGTAATTCTGGCGATATTCGTTGGTGACGACTCCCTTTTGAGTCTCAAGACGCTTGTCGTCGAGGGCCTCGACCAGGTGGCCCATCCGGTCCGACTCCATCGCCAGGGCCAGCTCCAGAATCTCGGTCGGGATATCTTCGTAATAATTGGTGCGGTCCGAAGATGTCGACCCATTCACACCAGCGCCGTACTTCTGCAGGTGCTCGAAAAAATCGCCGGGATAGTGCTTCGAACCTTCGAACATGAGGTGTTCGAAGAGGTGAGCGAAGCCGCGCTGGCCCGGTTTTTCGTTCTGGCTTCCGACGTCGTACCACAGATTCACGGACGCCATGGTCGAACGGCGATTCGGACAGACGATCACCTCAAGGCCATTACCGAGCGTTCGCTTGATCGATTCCCAACGAGGCGCCTGGGGGAAATCCATAGTTCGTCGTTCTCACTCCATTGGTGGGATCGGCCATGATGCGTTCGCCCGAAAAAGGGTACGTCGGGCGGGAATGGTCCGCGGCCGTGCGAATCGTTACATTATCCCAAGTCGGCCCGATCGTGCGAGATCATTCTCACCATGAGGAAGACCGCACGATTCCGAAACGATCACCGAACCGCCATCGCCATGAACCTAGAACCCAATACTCCTGAACCAGCCCACGAATCGATCGACACCAGATGCGTCCGGCCGGATCGTGTGACCGAACCGACCACCCGGCCACTCGTGCCAGGTATCGAATGGTCCGTTGTCTACGAATTTCGCGACCTGGACCATGTCGACGCCGTATATGGCGGTACAGAAGCAGGTTATGTCTATGCCCGCGATGGGCACCCAGGCGCCGCCAGGCTCGGGGCCCAAATCGCGGCACTGGAAGCCGCCGAGGCCGCCATGGCGACATCATCGGGAATGGCGGCCGAGGCGGCGCTTTTCCTGGGCCTGCTGCGGCAGGGCGATCACATCACGCTGGGCAAAGGCCTTTACGGGCGAACGCAAGTGCTCGTCGCACAAGATCTCGCCAGATTCGGCGTCGATCATTCCATCTTTGACCCATGCGATCCGGACACCTGGACCGATGGAGTCACGCTTGCCACGAAACTCTGCTTCGTCGAGACGATCACCAACCCGCTGGTGCGCGTGCCTGACCTGCCCAGGCTGGCCGAATTCTGCCAGAGCCGGGGGGTGGCACTTGCCGTGGACAACACCTTCGCACCACTCATTGCACGGCCGATCGCAATGGGGGCAGCATACGTCACTCATTCCGTCACGAAAATGATCGCCGGCCACAGCGATGCCACCATCGGAGCCCTGGCGGGCTCGGTCGAAGCGATCGCCGCGATCCGGCCCGCTGTTTCCAGCTTCGGCATGACGGCCAACCCTTTCGAATGCGCCCTGGCCCTGCGCGGCATGGCCACTTTGCCTTTACGCTTCCGTAAGGCGTGCGAGAACGCTCAGGTGCTGGCCGAATTTCTGGAGCTCCATTCCCAGGTGGACCGGGTGCATTATCCCGGATTGAAATCGCATGTCGACTATCGGATCGCGTCGCAAATTCTCGAAGGCGGTTTCGGCACGATCATGACGATCGATCTGGGCAGCCGCGAGGCCGCGAATCGATTCATTCGGCGGCTTCAGGGGCGAATCCCGTTCGCCCCCAGCCTGGGCGACGTCATGACCACTTTGAGCCACCCTGTTACCACCAGCCATCGTGGGCTCACAGAAGCGCAACGCCTCGCCCTGGGAATCACTCCGGGCCTTGTGCGTCTTTCCATCGGTATCGAAGACGCAGCCGACCTGCGAGCCGATTTCGAAATGGCCCTGGGAGTCTGAACCGTCCCTGAGAAGTTTCGAATTTCGGTCCGATGCGAATCAGGGTGGATCATACCCGCCTGGATTCCATGGGTGGCATCGGCAGATGCGTTTGAACCCTTTCCACCCGCCTCGTAAAGGGCCATATTTGCGGATCGCCTGAATTGTATAATTCGAGCAGCTTGGATAAAACCGGCAGACCGGGCCGATGAGTGGGCTTAACGTCTTCTGATAAATCCGGATCGGAGCGATCAGGGCCCAGGAGACGAAACGCGAAAAGCCGCTCATGAGGCCGCTTCACCGGAAGGCGATTTCCCGTCCGCTTTGGGGGAATCCAGCGTGCCTCCGCCCGGCGAATCGGTTCGATTCTTCATATCCTGCAGGAACTTGCGTTCAGCCTTGGGCACGAGTTTTCGCAGCGAGTTCCTCAGGCCGTCCCGGGACAGGTCGCGAACTTTGGGCCTGACGACGATATCGAGCCCACCGCCGAAGCCCGGCCTTTCCAACCGAAACGCTTCACGTATAAGGCGTTTCACGTAATTGCGCGCAACCGCCCTGCGGAACATCTTTTTGGCGACGCCCAGACCAAGGCGATGCCACGCAAGCCCGTTAGGGCCGACATGCAGGGAAATCGTCTCGTCCGAAACGACCCTTCGGCCTTGAAACACACGTGAGTAAGCACCTCCGGCAGGCATCCGGGCCGATTTCGGCAGCGTAAAACGAACCTGCGGGATCGATTCACACTGGCCACTCGGTCGATCGAAATCCATGGAAGCCGAATCTTCGGGCGGGTTCGCGTCGCTTGACTGTTCGGTGCTCATGACGCTGCTTCGTCGGCGATCGATTCGCGAAATTCCGCCGTGATCTCGCCGCGAGTTTGCGGTGGGAGTTGTCGCGGACGGAATTGTTCACGTATCACGCTTGACCGTCGCCTCAAGTGCCAGATCGCAAGACTCGTCACGGCGCAGATTCCGATCAGCACGATGGCTTCCCAGAGAATCAGGGCCTGAGCGGCGCGGCGGGCGCGCAGGCGATTCTGGACCTCAGCCCGCATCATTTCCACAAACTCTTGCGTGGATTGGTGTCAAGAGCAGCGGAGATCTCGGCGATCCTGGCTTTGGTAGCGTCGTCAAGCGTTTTGGGCAGGACGATCTTCGTGACGACGTACATGTCGCCGGCGGGCTGTTCGCCCCTGGCCGGCACGCCCTGGCCTTTGAGCCGCAACCGGGCCCCGCTGGAAGTACCCGCCGGGATCGGCACGGTCTTGACGCCGTCCAGCGTGGGAACGTCGATCTTGACGCCCAACAGGGCTTCGTTCACCGCGATCGGGACTTCGATGGTCAAGTCTCGTCCGTCCAGCTTGAACCAGGGGTGCGGTTCGACGGTCACCTCCACGATCAGGTCGCCACGTTGCCCGCGCGGGGTCACGACGCCTTTGCCGCGCAATCGCAACTTCTGACCGCTGGTCGTTCCGGGCGGAATTTTCAGGGTGAGGGTTTCGGAATCGCCGGAGTCGAACGAGATGTCAATCGACGTCTCGCCGCCCTTGACGGCTGTCATGAACGGGACGTCGATTCGGGCATGCATCGGTTCGGCCACGGAGCCCCCCCCATGCGTACCACCGGGCCGCCCTTTCTTACGAGTTTTTCCGCCCCGGACTTTCGAGAGGATTTCTTCGAAAATCCCGCCCCCGTCATCACTTTCGAACCCCGCACCGCCCGTCGGACGCGAATGACCGCCGCCCATTCCGCCAAGCAGATCGTTCAAGTCGAACTGAAACGTACCGCCAGTCTGGTCCGTATTGAACCAGCCGCCCTGACCAGGCCCGAATCCGCCTGGCCCACCTCCGCCTCCGCCGAACGGACCTGCACCGCCGCCTGGCGGGAACCCGCCGGAAGCGAAGCCCTTGCCGAAACGGTCGTACTGGGCACGCTTGTCGGAGTCGCCAATGACGTCGTAGGCTTCCTGAACTTCCTTGAATTTGGCCTCGGCCTCTTTCTTGTTGTCAGGATTCAGGTCGGGGTGGTGCTTCCGGGCCAGACTTCGATAGGCTTTCTTGATCTCGTCCTCGGACGCGTCACGCGATACGCCCAATATCTGATAGTAGTCCGAATCCGGCATTTCCGTACCCCTGGAGAACCGATGGAGGGCGAGTGCTCGCCATACGATACAAGATACAAGACAGATCGGCACTTTCGCGAGATCAATCGAACGATGAAAGATTACGGATTCCCGCTATCGCGACCTGCCTGCATCTTTCTCTGGGCACATGACAGCTCGCTCACACGCCGCCTGGCGTGGCGGTTCGAAAACCAGGGACTGCGCGTCGAAAACCGCCGCATCGATGTCGCCCGGCAGGAATTCGGCGAAACGCTGCATCACGAGAACTCGGCCCATGTCGTCGACCTGGGCTGGACGGATCCGCAAATCGAAGCCGCGATGGCGCTTGTGTTCTCAATGACCGATCCCGGGCGGACGAACTTCGACTCCATGCCTGTTTACGTCCTGGCCCCATGGTTCGACACCAGCACCCGACCCGCCTGGGCCGAACTGGGTGTGAGACTGGTCCTGGACCGGACGTCCCCGCCGCCGGAGATCGCGAAGAGAGTGATGAACTGGTCAACGGTCGATTGATCCGGTTCGTCGAAAATTCCCCGAGACAGGTTCGGCGATTCAGCCGTAATTAATTTGGCAGCATGAACTTCGACCGCAAGATCGACCTGAACGACTTTCGCCGCGAAGCCGTAAAGGTATATAACATCGTGACACGATATTCCTGGCCGCGACTCGAAGGCACCGCAGCCAGCCCCGAGAATGTCCGAACCGAGTGCCAGTCTCCAGCAGCGACGGCGACTTCGCCGGAAAAGCAAGAACATGGCTCACGCCCTGACACAGTCCGATGTGATTTCCGCCCTTAAAGGCGTGAAGGACCCTGACCTGAACCGCGACCTGACCGACCTGGGCATGATTCGCGATATCGTGATCGGCCCCGACTCGGTGCGTCTCACGGTGAATCTCACCACACCGGCTTGCCCGCTCAAGGAAAAGATCCGGAGCGATGTCGAATCGGCCCTCCGCAGCCGCCTGCCGTCCGATATCCGGACGATCGACATTCAGATGACCGCTGAGGTGCGCGGCAAGGGCGTCCGCGAAAAGGGCGACATTCCGGGCGTGAAAAATGTCATCGCCGTCGGCTCGGGCAAAGGCGGAGTCGGCAAGAGCACGCTCGCCACATCGATCGCCCTGGGCCTGAAAAGCTACGGCTCGAGCGTCGGCCTGATGGACGCCGACATTTACGGCCCTTCGATCCCGCACCTCGTCGGCGCCTCGGGCCGGCCGATGGCCAAGGGCGATCGCATACAGCCGATCGAGGCCGGCGGCATGAAAGTCATGTCGATGGGCTTCCTGCTGGAACCCGAACGGGCCGTGATCATGCGCGGGCCGATGCTGCACGGAGTCATCACCCAGTTCCTCCATCAGGTCGACTGGGGCGATCTCGATTACCTCGTCATCGACCTGCCCCCTGGCACGGGCGACGTCCCGCTGACGCTGGCCCAGGCCCTGCCGCTGACGGGTGCCGTCGTGGTCTGTACGCCCCAGGCCGTGGCCCTGCTCGACGCCGTTCGGGCGATCACGATGTTCCGCCAGTTGAAAGTGCCGATCCTGGGCATGGTCGAAAACATGACCGGCGAAGTCTTCGGTCGAGGCGGTGCCGCTAAAAAGGCTGAGGAAATGGAAATCCCGTTCCTGGGTGACGTTCCGCTCCTCACGGCCATCCGCGAAAAGGGCGACGCTGGCAAGGCCGCGGCCGTTTTCGACGAACAGGCGGCCTCGCGCATGCCGCTCCTGAACGTCGTCGAGCGACTCGCGGCACAGATCAGCATCCAGAACATCAAAAAGCCCAAGATGCCCAAACTCGAAATTCTGGGCTGATTTCTGGCTTCTGCCAATTTGATTCGAATCCGTCATGGTATCGGGCCGAGCATCGCCTCGGCCCGATTTGATTTGGGATCTAACCGTTTCGCCCTGGATTTCGATGCGGATCGATTCACTCACGATCGTCCCAAAATACTGACAGGTTTTCTTGAGTAATCTGTCGGCTTCGTTTCCTCATATTCCGGCCCGTAAATATGATTCGCGGGTAGCTTCAGGGATTCTCATGGGGTGATTCCATGCATGCATCCATTTACGTCATTCGCAAGGCCAATCGATTCAAGGGCCAACGGCGCGGAATAATGCAACCCTGGCCCAAGGCCGGCCCCCGTAGCGAGCGATGCCCAAAATCACGTTAGCGATACCATTTCGCCCCAGCTGCCAGGCCGAAGGCATGGGATCCGAGGCCGAATGGCACTCCGGCAGAAATTGTCGCATGAATGTTCATCACCGGGGCGTTGCCCAGATATGAATCGTTTCGCACCATTGGTGCTGAACACCCTTTCGATAATTCGAGGGAAATTCAGTGAAATCCCGAGATGTCGAACCTGAAAAACCCGTCGCAAGAGGTCCGTGAAATCCGAGAGTTTTCTCCTGGAGTCGGTCGAACGCGGAGCGTCGATTTCCCCCGCATGATTCGATGAACAACCAGATTTCTTACCGATGAAGTTCTGGCGAAAATCGTTCGTAAGTCCTTGTTTTACAGAACCGATTTGGTTATATGATAAATTCCGTATTCGTGAATACGATTGATATACCCCGAGTCGGATTCGCCGAGAAAACATAAGGAATCTCCGATGACAAAGTCATTGCTGGAGCGTTTCGACGTTCAAATCGCCATTTTTTCAGCAATGGGGATCACGGCCACGATGGCTGCCCCCCAACAGGAAGCTGAGGCGGCTGACTATGTCTACTATCAGCCCAACGGTGGCGCCGGCTGGGTCGTGCCGGCGGACGCAGGGAATATCGGGCTGTATATCAATGTGGAAACCGGAGTGGCCGGCACCTCCGATGGAGACGTCCCCGGCTGGGATCTCAACCCATACGGAGACGTCATGCTGAACTGGTTCCGGAACGACACGAGCGGTGCTTTCTACATGTACTATCCGGGCGTCACGACCGGTTTCGACGTAGGAAATCTGGCTGTCGGTACCACCGTCGGATCATCCGCGGACTTTATCACGAGTTCCAACACGAGCAACACATTCTTCGGTCCGAACCCGGGCGAGTGGTTGCTGAATTCCCCGAATTATGTGGGCTTCAGTTTCGTCGCCGCGGATACTGCAGTCCATTACGGCTGGCTGCGGATCGACGTGGGGGCAGCCGTTACCGTTCGCACCATCATGGAAGTCGGCTACAGTGCGATTCCCGGCCAGTCGGTCCAGGTCGGTGTCGTGCCCGAACCATCTACCGTCATCATGGGCCTGCTCGCCTCAGGCGCGACCGGCGTGATCGCCTGGCGCCGCCGGATTCATTCGGCCTGAATCTCGGGATATCTTCGAACAAGCCATTCGCCGAACGCAATTCGGCAATGGCTTTTTTTCTCGCCAGCACGACATTGGCAAAAACCGAAAACCGAGCCTGAAATTTTGGCGATGCGTTGCGACTCGAAAACGTCCGGGCGATCGACAAGGAACTGTGCTTGTCATCCACAATCATTTCGGTTAATTGATGATATCCGAATTCCTGAATTCGTTCGATCTTCGAACATGCCCGAAGCCCCACGGCCTTGATGGAATCCACTATGACAAGGAATCTGAAAGTACGTTTCGACAGTCAAATCGCTCTCTGTTCAGCCCTGGGCGTCACGGCCACCATGACCGCCGCGACTCACCAAGCCGAAGCGTTCGATTATGTCTATTACCAACCCAACGGCAGTGCTGGCTGGGTCGTGCCGAATACGGTCGACGGTCTCTACGTCAATGTCGAGACTCGGGTAAGCGGAACAACTGGATTTTCAGTCCCCGGTTGGGACGTCGATGTCTATACGCAATCCTCGCAGCTCTCGTTCTATCGATCTGCAACGAGCGGAGCGTTTTACATGAAATATTCCGCCGGCGATCCGAATGGTACAGTCGGCAACCTGAGTGTGGGTACGACCGTAGGCGCTTCCTCAAGTTTCAGCTCGACAGACATCAACGTCGCCTTTTTCGGCCCGAGTGCCGGGCAGTGGAAAACGAATTCGGCGAATTATTTCGGTTTCAGCTTCCTCGGGGCCGATTCCGGAAGGCATTACGGCTGGATGCGGCTTGACGTCGGTGCCGACTACACGATCCGGACGATCAAGGAAGTCGGCTACAGCACCGTGATCGACCAGTCCGTCCAGATCGGTACCGTGCCGGAACCATCGACCGTCATCATGGGCCTGCTGGCCTCGGGCGTGACCGGCGTGATCGCGTGGCGGCGGAAACGCAAGACCGCCTGAGTCGAGTATCACAAGCCAGCCGGACATCGAAAGCGACGTATCTTCACTCGCGATGCCCTTTTCATTCGATGACTCGCGAATGCATCGTCCTCTCGGTTGCATTTCGTCCGATGTGGTCGGACGAAGTCATTGCGAATTCACACTTGTCCGTTTTACCCTTCGGGGGCTCAGGCTCATCGAGACATGAACTGAGCCCGCTGAAAGCGGCATCGGCCTTCCTGAATTCTCAGTATCCCCCAAACGGGTTCTTCAGGGATTTTAGTGTGTTCGATCGAGGGTTTGCGGTCGATCGAGCTTGTCAGATGACTCCGTAGTTCGACCGGTTCTTCCTCTCCGGAAGCGAATTGCGACATAAAGGACATTCCGTCCGTCGAATTCCAGACTCCGGGCTGTTGGCCCTTGAAGTCCATATTCGCGGTGAAGTACGAAAAGGGATCCCGGCAGCGAAGACCCAGGGAAATTCCTGAATATCCCCAAAAAGATACAGGAATGTCGTTGAGAATTACCTGGGCATCGGTTAAAACTCCCATGAATCAGTGCTTAGGACCACGCGTCATCGGAACGACACTCGCTGAACCGAACAGGATCACCACTTGAAGAACTCGCTGCTTTCCCGCTTCGACACCCATGTCGCCATGTGCTCTGCCCTTGGCGTGGTGGCGACGATGGCCGCCCCTCAGCAGGAAGCCGAAGCCGTCGACTATGTCTACTATCAGCCCAACGGCGGCGCAGGCTGGGTCGTTCCCGCGACGACTTCCGGACTCTACATCAATGTGGAAACACAGGTCGCTTCGACGACGACCGGTGGAGCGCTTGGCTGGGATATCAATCCCTGGGGCAGTTCGAAACTGAGCTGGTTTCGAGACGCTGGTGCAGGCTCTGCCTATATGCGTTTTCCGGGCGTGGTGACAGGGTCGAATCCCGGCAATCTCGCGCTGGGAACGACTGTGGATGCGGCGGCAAGTTACAGCACGTCCGGCGTCAACGATACCGTTTTCGGCCCGAATCCTGGTGAGTGGAAGCTGAACTCGCCGAATTATCTGGGCTTCAGTTTCATCGGCGCCGATGCCGGCACGCATTACGGCTGGCTGAGGATCGACGTGGGTGCCTCCAACCTCACTCGGACCATCATGGAAGTCGGCTACAGCAGCGTGATCGGCCAGGCGGTCATAGTCGGCCAGGCTGTGCCCGAGCCTTCCACCGTGATCATGGGCCTTCTGGCCTCGGGTGCCACGGGCGTTATCGCCTGGCGGCGCCGCCGGCAGACGGCCTGATCGCGCAATACGCACCTTCGACATCCTTGCATGGCCCGGCCTCGTTCGCGAGCGCTCGGGCCAGTTCATTTTCTGCGGAACCGAACGACGAATGCCTCGAAACCGCCGCCTGATTCTGATCGGCTGGGATTCCGCCGACTGGTCGATGATCCACCCCCTGCTGGATCGCGGCGAAATGCCGCACCTGGCCTCCCTCGTCGAACAAGGCGTCATGGGCAATCTGGCATCTTTGAGCCCGCTCCTTTCGCCCATCCTCTGGACTTCGATCGCCACAGGCAAAACGGCCGATCTGCATGGCATTACGGGGTTCGTCGAACCGACGCCCGACCGGACCGATATCCGCATGATCCGCGGCACATCTCGTAACGTCTGCGCGCTTTGGAACATGTGCGAATCCCGGGGGCTGGCCACGATCGTCGTCAATTGGCACGCAACCCATCCTGCCGAACGCACGTCGGGCACTTTCGTTTCGAATCTGTTTTTCGAATCACCGCCGAAGTCTTTCGAAAGCCCTTGGCCGATCGATCCGGCCGCCGTTTCGCCGACATCGCTTGCTGAGGAACTTGCCCGCTTGCGAATCCATCCCGCGGAATTGCAACCGGCGGACATGGCGCCATGGATACCATCTCTGGCCTATATGCCGCTCGATCACGATCCACGACCGGGTAAACTGGCTGAAATTCTGGCCCGGGACCTTTCGGCTCAAGCGATCTTCACCGACGCCCTGCAGCGCGACGACTGGCATTTCGCCACCGTATGCTTCGACGGTCTCGACACGGCCGGGCACCTGTTCATGCCTTATCACCCGCCTCGTTTGGATCATGTTCCGGCGGAAGACTTCGCGAAATACCGCGAGGTTATGGCCCAGATGTACCGGTTTTATGACAGTATGCTGGGTGCGGTTCTTAAGCAAGCCGACGACGACACGACCGTGACGCTCGTTTCGGATCACGGTTTTCTGAACGATCACAGGCGCCCGCGAAACGTGCCTGAGTCACTTTCTCCCGAAGCCGAAGCGGCTGCCTGGCACGCGCGATTCGGCATCTTTGCGATGAAGGGGCCAGGCATCCGTAAAGACGAACGTGTCTACGGGGCCACGCTTTTGCATATCGCCCCGACGGTTCTGCACGCATTAGGCCTCGATGTCGGTAAGGACATGCCCGCCCAGCCCTTACACCAATGCTGGGAATCGATCGAACCGGCGAAGTTCGTCGAAACCTGGGACACGATCTGCAAGCGGGAAGACCGGTACGACACAGATGCAATCGAAAAGGCCGCGGGAGAAGAAACGGCCGTCCTCGAACGCTTGACGGATCTCGGCTATTTGCCTGAGATGACAGGCCCTGGTCGCGACCGGGCCCGCTTCGCCGAAAATGAAGCCCGTTTCAATCTGGCGATGGTGCATTTGCATCACGGCAAGGCGAATCAGACCATCGGGCTGACGGAAACGCTGCTGCAGGACTGCCCGGACGAGCCCCGGTATTTGCGATTGCAGGCCAACGCGCTTTCCCGTTCGGGCCGGTTTCGCGATTTGATCGATCGAATCGAGAAACTGGAATCGCTGGGTGAGAGAGGCTACGACCTGGATTTGCTCATGAGTCTGGCCTGCCACCGGGAAGGCCGGAACGAGGAATGCGAAAACCGCATGAATTCCGCCCTTGCCGCCGCACCCGACGTCGCCGCTGTGCATCGATGCGCCGGCCAACTGCGCAGCGAACAAGCACAGTGGCAGGATGCGGAACGGCATTTCCGGAAGGCTCTGGAACTTGACCCTGAGGACATGGAGTGTCATCTCGGCATGTGTGCCCTTTTGCTGCATCGCAACGATTTCGAAGGCGTGATGGAATCAGCCCTTGAGGTTCTGGCCCGGTTCTATTTTCATCCTCAAGCCCATTATTTCGCAGCCCGCGCGTGGATCGGCCTGGGCGACGCTCAGCGTGCGATTCGATCGCTTGAGCAAGCTTTGGCTCAATCACCACGATATGATCAGGCCCGTCATTTGCTTATGCAGCTTTACGAAGAATCCGGCCAGTTTTCGAAAGCGATCGCCTTGAAATCGATTTGAGGTTCAGACTCCACATTGCGTCATGCGAAAGAATCCAGGATCGTTCCGACCTACGCTTCATCAGCCTGTTGCATGACCTCTGCGGTCGATGACGACCCGACCATTGACGAAGGCATTCAAGAGTGATGGATGGTCGACGACCCCAGCACCGGAATCACACTTCCGGCAATGACTCACGACCAATGCCTCCAGATTCGGAGCGATTCGTGGCAATTCACTGAGATCATGCAGGTTTCGACAATAATGGAATTCGATGCGCTTCAGTGCATTGAGTACCGGAAATCCTGCCAGAGAGCCTGGGTTCGCCCAATTCAGCTCAAGCGAGCGAACGTTCCGAGGAATTCCCACTTTTTCGCACGATTTGTCACGCGGGTTGCATCGCCATAAGATATATGTCTCAATGAGCGAGCCTTCGAAACCGGTGTCTCTGGCATTCCAGTGGTTCACGCACATCGAAAGTGCCGGCAAGCGTGAGAAATCGATGCCTGGCCGCTTGTCGTTGATTCCTGCGTATTTCAATTCATTGAGTTCATAGATCGCTTCGATGTCGTTGAGTTTCGAGTCCCAGAACCATAACCACTTCGCCTGGGGAGTACGCCTGAGGAAATTGAGATCGGCCTGCTCGAACCCGAACCCCTTGTGTCCGAAAATCCCTTCGAAACCGCCGCTCACGAAATGGTCGACGAATTCGCCGATGCGATCGCTTCGAACCCCAAGTCCGGCTCCCGGTGGATCCGGCTGCCGCCAGAACGGGTGGTCCTGCCACTCGTAAAACCCGGATTGGCCAAGTTCGATCGGCATGTTTCCAATCCCTGTCGAATTCGACCCGAGTGGACGATGAGTACAAGATATCGATCGACTCGAACAGCCAAATGGCTCTGATTCAAGGCAGGGGTGAAGATGCCAGCGCCAGTGCCGCAGTCGCCCATGAACTCGCCGCGATCGACACGAACTGATCCTTGCCGTGCGG
This sequence comes from bacterium, assembly GCA_016125085.1. Classification (GTDB taxonomy): domain Bacteria; phylum Planctomycetota; class Planctomycetia; order Isosphaerales; family Isosphaeraceae; genus QWQI01. The sequence continues at coordinate 82,320 of WGMM01000033.1, read as the reverse complement.
AAATCCGCTTTCGTAATAAGTCTGAAACGGCTTGCTGCGTGACTTCACATACCACGATCCATCCGGACGTTGCGATTTCAGCAGGAATTTGAGGCCACGAATGGTAGCTTCATCCGTCGGCTTTATCGTTCCGGTTTCGAAAAGTGCCACCAGGGCCGAACCTGTGGCATAGGCGTCACTCTCCATGTCGTCACGCTGTGCCCAGCCGCCGTCGGGCCTTTGAGCGGTTTTCAATTCGCTCGCCGCTTTCGAAACATGCTCTTCACCAGCCCCGGCGATCTTCAGCGACCAGAGCCGAAACACCCGATCCTCCGTCTCTTTCGCCGGTGTCGATTGCGCCCAATCGCGAGCCTGCGCGATTCGTGCCTGGGCCCTTTCTCGCTGCTCTGGCGTCGCGAAGGCATTGAGGCCGCGAATCGCAAGAAAATTGACCGTGAAGTGGCTGCTCTCGGTCGGCGGGCGATCGCTGGTCATCTTCCAGCGGCCCAGATCCTTCTGATATTTCAGCAGATATTCGGCCACCGCTGCCGTGATTTCGTCCGGCTTGCGGCCCCCTGTTTCCAGCGCCCAGAGTGCGGCCCCGGCTGTGGCCACCTGCCCGCCCGTCCCCTTCCCGGCCAGATAATCATCCCTATGATCCTCAAGATAATCGGCCGTGAATTGCAATTGTTCTTTCAGGAGCGAATCGTCGATCGAAAACCCGCGAGACCGGGCCGTTGCGATCGCCAGAACCGGCATGCCCAGATTATGGCAGGTGAAACAGTTCGGCCGTTCTTTCATCGAGCCGGCCGCGCCCTTTTCGATCAGGGGTATCGCCCGCACTACCGCGGAACGGATCTCGATCGCGCTGGGCGCGACATCCTGTGCCATTCCGACGGGCAAGCACGAGGCGAGCGAAACTCCGACGCAGAATCGAACGATCATGCGAATCATGCTTCGGCCTCCTGGAGACTGGATCGAAGGTATTCGAAACGTAAATCCGACCCATTCGAAATCTCCCGATCGGGGCGGCTGCGAAGCCGCCCCGACGCAGGTTCGATTCGAAATCAGCGTCCCATCAGGGCCTTGAGGATCATCAGATCCAGATCTTCGTACTGCCGGTTATCCCGCAGTTCCTTGACTTTGGCTTCATCCACGCCGCGGACGATGTCCAGCAACGCAAGGAAGATCGCCCGGCTGTTGGCCAGGTGCTTCGTGACCTCTTCGGCCCGGGTCGTCCGCATGGCTTTCACGTCCAGGCCGATGGCTTCGCCGTTCGTGCCGTAGCCGTTCTTGTCCAGCACCCAGACCTGGTCGAAGGCACGCCGCAGGTCGGCGCTGCCGAAGGTCTTGTCCTGGTCATACTTCAGGCCGTTCTGGTCGTTCAGGTGAACGCTCCAGAGCTTTTTGTGATACAGGGCATAGGCCATGTCGTCGGCTGGGTCGAGACCAGCCAGAATCGAGTGGGCCGATTCGATCAGCACACCCGAACGCTTCGGGTCGACCGTCGTATAGGCCAGGCCGACCATGTGCCCCACGGTGGGCAGATACGCCTGGTCCATCGGCTCGTTCGGCTTGGCTTCGCCCAGAACGCGAATCTCGGGGTCGTGTTCGAGAATGGCGTTCCAGCCTTCGGCGATTCGGCCGACAGCGGTCCTGGCACACTTGGCCTCACGGATGTAGCTGCCTTCACGGGCCAGCCACAGGACGTAATTCTTGCAGTCGACGACCTTCGCCAGATCGACGCAACGCCTGGCACGATCCAGGGCGTATTGGCGATCCTTAGGGCAATTCGAAGTGAACGCGCCGTCGATGGTGTGGGGGTCTTCCCAGAGCCGGGGGGCGATGATTTCGACGAACAGGCCTTCGTCGTCCAGAACCTTCTTCAGCTCGGCGGCCTTCTTGAGCTTTTCGGATTCAGGCAGGTCGTAGGGCACGATGTCGTCGTCATGGAACTGAACGCCGTCATAGCCCAGCTTCTTGTACTGACGAATCTTTTCGGCGAAGGCCATATCGGCTCGCACGGGCGGGCCGAACGGGTCGGCTCCGGTGCTGATGTTCCAGGGCCCGAAGGTGAACTTGTAGGAGTGCGTCGCGCTCATGAGATTTTCGGTATTTTGGTGGATCTTGATGCGATGGCCGGCACGCCGGGGAGGACTGCCGAACTGTTCTGCCGTATTGCCGCCCGAAGGTGACCGGGCGGGCATTCATCTTCGTGGACTCGCCGCCGGGCGTCAACCGGCCATCGGCCCGCATGTGAACGAACTCTTGGAATTCCCGGAAACTTCAGCGTGTTTCGACGATTTCGATCTTCGGAATCGAAAGGTAAAGGACAGGCATTTCGCCATCTTCCGACGTGAAATACGCAATGTGATAAATCCCGCACGGAAGAATTCCGCCACCCGTCGGATCGACCGGAATCCAGCCACGTCGGGCGTCATGCCACTCGGCCCAAACATGCCCGCTCGTGCCGAATAGCCATCCGCCAACTTGCCGAGCGGGAACACCTGAAGCACGTGCCAGAGTCACGAACAGGTCCGAAAAGTCCCAGCAATGGCCGAATTTCTGCTGGAGAGCTTTTGCAGTACCCCAGCGTGAGCCGGTCTGGCCTTCGTATCGAATGTTCTTCCCTGGGGTCAGCCATGCAAGAATCGACCCGATTTTGGCAGCGTCGTCCGTGTTTCCAGCCGTAATCGATTCAGCCAGCTCACGGATTTTCGAGTCGTCGGCTGGCCAGCGTGGCGTGGCGGCTGTCAGGCTGATGCCGGTTGTTTCGGAAACCGGTTTTGGCCTGCTCGAAGGGGTCGAAACGTCGTCGCCATCGACGGTCGTTTCGATGATGGCCTTCACATAGGGAATCCGATGTCGCAGCGGCAGATCGTCGAAGTCATAAAAAATCTTTTCGCCGGCCTTTCGGCTGCCGATCGGGGCGGGTCCGAATCTCACTTTCGTGTCGCCGCTCACGGTCGGGTCTCGCAATGCCAGAGACTTGCCGAAGGTGAATTTCGAAGCCAGTTCGGCGATTCTGGAGGCCGTTTCGGGCGAGGGTCGCAGGCTCTGGTCGATGAAAGCCTGAAAAAGCGGATTGGCGGCCGTATCGTCGGGCTTGTCGACTGTCGCCAGCTCCGCCGTTACGCGATAGCGCACGGACTTCGGCTTCGGCTCGATACCTGATTCCCAGGTCGTCTTGCGAGCCAGTGCGTCGTCATCCGCGACATATTCGATGATCTCCCGGCCGCGCCTCACCAGAAACGGCGGCCGTTTGATCCGATTGAGAGCCGTCCAGAGCGCATCGGCAGAATCATCGTCAGCCGCCACGATCACATTCACCTGAATCGGCCTGCCGTGCACGCGGATCGTCGAATTCGAAAGCCTTTCGATCTTTCCGCCCAGTTTCCGGCCGATCGAATCGCGGTTCTCTGCCGGAATCTCGGTTGAAGTCACGACCACAAGGCCTGCCGGTAGATTTCGCAAAAGCGGTTCGGCCTGTTGCCTGGCGATGCGCGACTGGCCGAACGCCGCAATACAGCAAGAAAGCCACACAAGCACAAGGCAAGATCGCCGCAAGTCCTTAGAATTCAGCATGATCGATTGCGAATCTCCGTAAGGGCCAGGCTTCGTTCGCGTGCTTCGTATCGCCTTATCGACTATCATTTCGTGTAACCGTATCCGGCTCAAGAGGGTGCGGCCGAAATCCGGTGCGAATGGGGTCCGAGGCGAAGCCCGTGCGACATATGAACATCTGGCAGATGATGCTGGCCGTCGCGATGTTCGCGATCGTTTTTTCGCTCTGGGTGACTTCGGAATCGACCAGGGTCATGCTGATCGTGATGGGCTTCGGAGTAGCCGTGGCGACGATCACGGTCGTGTGCCTGCTCCGGATGTTCGAAATGCTGGGCACGATGGCCTACGAATCGACCCGGCGTGGCTGGGTGCTGGGCCTGTCACGGCTTGGCCTCCTGATGCTGGCCTGCGCCCTCGCGGACGGTGCCCTGATCGGACTCGGAGTGTATCTGATTTCGAAGATGACGCAGCTTTGAATTTCGAAAAATCACTTGAGGACGAATCCCGATGCCATTCACGCCCACGCACGTGCTCGCGATTCTGCCGTTTGCGACTATCAAGAGATTGCGATTGCCGTTCGCCGCACTGGCGATCGGCAGTATGATCCCGGATTTGCCGCTGTTCACCCGCTTCGGGCCGAGTTATCAGTCGACGCATTCGATCCCCGGCCTCTTCACGGCCTGCCTTCCGCTGGGCCTGGCCGCTTTCTTCATCTTTCGATCCCTGATGGCCATTCCGCTTCTGGCACTCTTGCCTCCGGTCGCACGACAGCGGATGGAACCGCATTTCGAGAATCCGGCACCTCTGACGGGCGATTCGCTCGTTCTCGCATCGATCGCGATCGTCGTGGGTTCGGCGACTCATGGATTCTGGGACTCCTTCACGCACGAAGACCGCTGGGGAACACGCCATGTCGCTTCGCTCAATGCAATCGATCTTACGGTCGGCGGACGTCATGTGAAGCGTTACGAATTGTTGCAATATGGGTGTTCCGCCCTGGGCCTGCCGCTGCTGGCCGTGATTTTCTACGACCGGTATCGGAAGCTGCCCGAGCCAGTCAGGGAGAATCGTCCTGAGCCGTTCGAAGGTCGAACACGCGTCTTGATCCTTGCCATGTTCGTGCTCATCGCGGCCGCTTGCGGAGGGTACGGGTGGGTTCGATTCGATCGTCCAGTAGCGGCCCGGCTCCATGATGCTGTCACGAAAGCCGGATTCGGGCTGATGGCCGCAATACTCGCCTATTGTCTCGCTTACCGATGGAAATTCCGGAAAATCGAGATATTCTGATACGACGATTCTGGAACAGAGCCCCGGCCGCAACTCGCAGGGCGAGCACATTCGATCGTCAGTAGCCGTAATATCGAATCGTTCGAAACGCCTTTCCGGCCCAGCCTGGCGGCTCCACCGGTAGTGAAGATCGCATGCCGGAATCGCCGTAGCGCGGTCACGACCGCCTCTGGAGATCGCTGCAGCCCCTTTTCGGCATCACCCCGTCAGGATATGATACGCACAAGTACGGAACCTTTGAGTTGATCGGTCGTTCCGGACGATTCTCGATCTCTGTCCGATCACGAATCGCATCGAGGTGACACGGAATTGATGACACCGGTATCCACGAATTTTGATTTCGCGGTATCGGGTGTTTCGATTCGCCTGGAATTCTCAATCGAGGTTCGACTCCGCCGAGCGATCCGGTCTACCGACTCCCCAGGAGAAGAGAATTTGCCTGGCCACATCCCGTGTCGAGAATATTTCCCAGCTTCCCGATCGATCGCCAAGTGCTTTCGTGAAGTTCGCTCCGTCATCTTCGAAACGACTATCGAGAGTCGATGCCAATGAATCCTTACGAAAACCGGAACGACGTGAATCAAGACCGATCCGGTTTTCGCCTCGGCATGATCATTCGGATTCTGGCGACTTGCGGAATCGATTTTTCCTTATTCAGCCGAAGATTCTCTCCGAACTCCCTGGTCATATCGATTCTGTTGACCTCGTCGATTTCGATGCAAGGCTGTGGTTCGAAGTCGAATCCGCCATTGCGGATCGGTATCAACGTCTGGCCAGGATATGAGATCATCTCGCTTGCCCAGTCTCTGGGTTATTTCGAAGAGGAAGGAGTTTCGGTCGACATCGTCGAATTCGATTCGCTCTCCGACACGCGACGGGCCCTCGAGACTGGCAAAGTCGACGCGATCGGGACGACGACGATCGAATTCGTCATGATCAACGCACGGCCTGGTGGCAAACCAGCGATCGTTCGGCGGGTATTCGATTCCAGCAATGGCGCGGATATGATCATCGCACCGAAGGAGATCCGTACCATCGCGGAACTCAAGGAGAAAAATGTCGGGCTGGAAGTCGAATCGGTGGGGGTGTTCCTGCTCGGCCGGGCCCTTGAGCTCGCCGGAATGGACATTCAGAATGTGAAACCGGCACCGGCCCATCATCTGGCAATGGTGGAAATGCTGGAAGAGGGCAAAATCGCGGCGGCTGTGACATACCCGCCGCGTTCGGTCGAACTGCTGCGAACCGGCAAATACCATGTACTTTTCGATTCGCGTCAGATACCGGGAGAAGTGATCGACATCTTCGTCGTCGACGGCAAGATTGCCCGCGAACGCGCCGAAGAACTGGGCGCATTCGACCGGGCGCTGGACCGCGCCTGGGGATATTTGCAGAATCAGCGGGAAGATGCGATTCGGAGAATGGCAAAACGGGAACGATTGTCCGTTCATGAATTCGAAAAGGTACTCAGCGACTGGATCGAACTGACTCCTCCAGACCGACAGGCGGAGTTCCTTAAAAAGGACGGGCCTGTCAGCAGCTCGGTCCTGAGGTCGGCGAAATATCTTCAAGCCCTGGGCATCATTCCTGACGGCACCCTTCCTTCGCAATTCGCACCATGACCGAACTCATCGACAGGACTGAGCAACCCACTCTTGCCAGGAGGCTCCTTGTCCCGGTCATTACCGGCTTCGTGCTGATCGTCGTACTTGTCGCCATGGTAGCGTATCGCGAGTACTCTCTGCTCGTCAAAGCCGAGTGGAATCGCAAGATGGACAACGTCGCCGATGCGTCTGTCGGAATCGTCGAGCATCTCGATCGGCTTTCGTCGGTCCAGAGGATGGTCACATATCTCGCTGCCGATCCACAGGTGGACAATATCTATCTCATCGACTTCGATGATCAGCGGGTCCTGGCCAGTTCAAAGCACGAACTGCTCGGAAGCAGGCTGATCGATCTGCCGGAAGCCGTTCTCGACACGACCGCGCAGCGGTGCTGCAGGGATATGAGCCGCCTGAACGAGCAGTGGACGACAGGTCAGGGATATCTGCAACGCTATGTTCCTGTCGAAATGACATACCTGGAATCCACGAATCTGAAGCCGCGTCGAGGCGCTCTGATCATCAGCCTGCGGCCCGGCGACCAGGCGAGAATGGCGTCACGTCTTACATTGACATTGACGCTCGCGATCGTCGGGCTTCTGGCGACCTTCCTTGCCATCGTCCTGCATGCGGTCCGATCCCGAATCACGCAACCTCTGGACCGGCTTGCTCGACAGGTCTACGATACGAGTGGCGAAAGGAGCCTCGAGGAGGACGAAGACCTCGGTCACGAAATTCGGGGGCTGGTACAGGCCTATAATGCCAGCCGCGCCCTGATCGCATCACGACAGGCGGCGAATCACGCCCAGTTGCAGGCTTTTCGATGTGCCGTAAGCGGGGCATCTCTCGCGGAAATCCTGCGTCCGATCACGGACTCCATCCCGAAAGTCTTCGGTTCAGGCGTTCGAGGCGCATTCTTCGCCGTCGATCCGAATCGCGCACCAACGTGCCTGATCGCCAGCATACCGGACGAATTCGCGAGGGCGACGGAAGAATGGTCCGCCGCTCAAAATCCCGTCGACGCAGGTCTGGCGGCATTATCCGGCATGCCCGTCATCGTGCCGGACGTCACCACCGATCCCGCCTGGAATCCCTGGCTTGACGCGGCGAACGAATGCGATTTCCGGGGATGCTGGAGCATGCCCGTTCACAGTTCGAACGGCGAGGTCAACGCAGCGTTATCGCTCTACTGGAAGGAGCCTCGCAGACCCGATGAAGAGGCGCTGCAACTTGTCGCATTTCTGACGAACACATCCGCGCTTTTGCTGGACTATCATCGCGAGCAGCGCATTCGTATCGAGGCCCAGCAAAAAACAGCCGAAAGCGAGACAAGATTCCGCGTTCTGTTCAACGAATCGCCGGACCCCTATCTCGTCATTGACGTTCACGACGCACGAATTCTGGATTGCAATCCGGCCACGGAACAGACATTGAAATGCGACCGTTCGGAGATCCTCGGCAGAACCGTGGTCGATTTTTCGCCTCCCTTTCAGTCTGACGGCCTGGAATCCCCGCTTGCCGCGGAATTGACGATGAAGAAGATCATCGATCAGGGCCGCCACTCTTTCGAATGGCTGCACCGCCGTTCCGACGGCGAAATATTCACCGTGATGGTCAATTGTGCGGTCAACGTGCTGGAAGGGCATCAAGTCGTGCTCGTCGGCTGGCGCGATATCACCGAACGGAAACGCCAGGCTGATGCCATCGAGCAGGCTCGTGACTTTTATCTCAGCCTTCTGGATCACGCTCCGGCACTGGTCTGGCGCGCAGGCACAGACGGCAAATGCAACTGGTTCAATCGAACCTGGCTGAATTTTACCGGCCGATCGATCGAACAGGAGATCGGTGACGGATGGGCAGATGGCGTGCATCCCGAAGACCTGGAGCGTTGTTTCGCTGTTTACAGGGACAGCTTACGGCGTCGCGAACCGTTCGAAATGGAATACCGGCTTCGTCATCACACCGGCGAGTATCGCTGGATTACCGATTTCGGCGTTCCGATCAGAAGCCTGGCTGGCGAATTCGACGGTTACCTCGGGTATTGCTACGACATTCATCAGCGAAAGCTGAACGAGTCAGCCCTGCGCCAATTCAAAACCACGCTGGATGCGACGGAAGATTGCGTTTTCATGTTCTATCCGGATACGCTGCAATTTTTTTATGTCAATCAGGGTGCCTGTGAACTTGTCGGTTACGATGAAGGCGAACTGTTGAAATTGCATCCGTACGATATCGAACCCGAGTTCCCTGAGCCGAAGTTCCGCAAGTTGATCTCCCTCGTTCTTGACGGCCCTGAGCATAGCGTCCGATTCGAATCCGTGCATCGGCACAAGGATGGCCATGAAGTCCCTGTCGAGATCTTCCTTCAATTGATCGCGCCGGCCGGAGAACCTGCCCGGATCCTGAGTATCGTCTCCGATATCACGGATCGACGGCGTCTTCAGGAAGCCCTGCGCAACGAACGAGATCAACTGGAGATCACTGTGCGGCATCGGACAGCGGACCTGGAGCGTGCCCGGGACGAAGCCGAATCCGCGACCCGGGCCAAGAGCGAATTTCTGGCGAACATGAGCCACGAAGTTCGTTCGCCGCTGACCGCCGTTCTCGGTTATGCCGACATGCTGATGGATCCGGACCTCCCGGCAGACAAAGGCTTACAGGCCCTTCAGTCCATCCGCCGCAACGGTAATCATCTTCTGGCGATACTCAACGACATCCTCGACCTTTCGAAAATCGAAGCTGGCAAGATCGATATCGAACAGGTCGATTGCTCTCCCTGGCAGCTGGTTCAGGAGGTTACGAACCTCTTGAACGTGAGAGCCGAAGAACGTAATGTCTCCATTCGCTGCATAACAAGCGAATCCATCCCGAAATCGATACGCACCGACCCGACTCGCGTTCGCCAGGTGCTTCTGAATCTCGTAAGCAATGCAGTGAAGTTTTCCGATCCGGGCGATACGGTCGAAGTCAGCCTCGGCATTCAGCCGAATCGAAGCGACGGCAAGCAGGAAATGACGATCGAAGTCAAGGACGATGGCATAGGCATGACGCCGGATCAGTTGAAACTCATCTTCCAGCCTTTTCGCCAGGCCGACACCACGACCACCAGAAAATACGGCGGAACTGGCCTTGGCCTGGCCATTACGCAACGTATCGTGCAACTGCTGGAGGGCACGATCGAAGTGCGCAGCCAGTTCGGAATCGGTAGCGCATTCACGGTCAGACTCCCTGTTTTACCTGCCTCCGGATCCCCTGACGATGTTTCGAAAGAGCAATCGAATCATCCCGTTCGAAGCCAGAAGACATCTTCGCAACTCCCTTCGCAATACACCCCGGCCGGGGGAATCGAAGGCAATATTCTGCTGGTCGAAGACAACGAGGATATCCGTCGCATCCTCACTTTCATGCTCCAGCGGCTGGGTGCGAGTCCTGAATTCGCGGTCAATGGTCAGCAAGCCATGGAAGCTGCTCTCAAAAAACCGTTCGATTTGATTTTGATGGACATGCAGATGCCTGTTCTGGATGGTTACGATGCGACGAAGGCTCTCCGCAGCAGGGGATATCAAGGCAAAATCATCGCCCTGACTGCACATAGCATGAGCGAAGACCGGGAGAAATGCCTGAAAGCCGGATGCGACGATTATCTTTCCAAGCCCGTGAACGAGAAACTACTGGCCGAAACCCTTGCCCGCTTCCTGAGTGTCAGGAATTGAACTCGATGGTCCTCTCATTCCGAAATATCTTCATGAACCATGATCATTTCACCAACCCACAAGAACCCTGAGAATTTCCAGCCATTCAAGCATCGGTCGGTAACGCTTTCCGACCTTCGTTTCGATCTGCATTCGATTCGCTTCAATTAAGCGGAATCGTGATGATCAGTCCCGCGGTTCTGTCCGAAGTTTTCGTTCGATCGGGAACATGGCATTTCAGGCAGTGATTACCGAGAACGATGGAGCCTGCCCTGCGATAAACGCCATTCCCGGACCGCTCGAAATCCTGTCGACCGGACTTGAGCGCATCGACCGCCTCTTTTTCGAAGGCGTCACGTGCTTTGTGATCGGTGTTCATCGCCTGCCCTTCCACGGCCAGCCATCTCAGCCTGATCCCATGGGCTTCTTCCACTTCGGCGAAGACATCTTTCAACATTGCGGCGGGAAGCGGCAGACCTTCGTCTTCCTCGTAATACCGCGCATGAACGACCTGCAACGTCGAATGCAGCGCCGTGTGCAGCACCTGTGCTTCCCGGCGAGCCTCTTCCAAGGACCTTTTCGGCTTCGATGACTTCACCTCGGAGTCAGCTTCGGTCACGGATCTCCGAACCGGCTCATCGCCGAATGTGAATCGGCTGGAAGTCAGGCAGATGATGACAGCCAAAGCCTGGAACATGCGTTTCGACATTTCGAAAAGTCCGTATTTTGAGTTCGGAGAATTCCGCGAATCCGAAACAGGTTCGAATCGTGAATCGTACCCGGATCATTCTCCATTGAGCGGTACGCTGATCACGAGACCAGCGAACCGGGGAGTTTTGGACGATGCCGCGAAGGCTCCGGCATGGCAGCCCACACAGCCTGCCTTCAGCGGGATCGCCGTGGCGCGACGATAGACTTCAGTATCCACGGATTCGAAATCTGGCTTGCCCGCAGCGATCTCTTTCGCCGCCTGCTTTTCGAAGTCGGACTTCGGCTCGTGGTCGATGTTCATCGCCTTCGTATTCACCGAGATCCAGCGGGCGTCCACGTTCGTTCGCCGTTTCATGTCGGCGAAGATGTCTTCCATCGCCCTGGCCGGCAAAAGCGATCGATCGCGATGAAAATAGCGATGATGCAGCATTTCCAGCGTGGCTTCGTACACTTCGTGCATGTTCTCCGCACGATCCCGGGCAATTTCGACGGCGATTCTCGAATTCGAACCCGCATTCTCCTTCGGCGGCTCACCGCCATGAACTGCCCCGAGCTGCGACAGCCCTGCAGCGGCGATCATCACTGCCGTCGTCGACTTTCGAATCGTACTCATTCGAATTCCTCCCATGATCGTGACATGAGTCGAGTATAACCAGCGGGTTCGCCACCCGGGGCTCGCCAGTCGATTTCAATCCAGCGCAAAGTCGCAAAGGGGCACGATTTTGCCGGCCGAACGCAACACTTGACCGATCGTCACCCCGGCGAAAGCCGCCTCGGTCGCCGCGTAGGCTTTGTCAAGTTCCTGATGCAGCGGGCAGAGCCGCGTGTGCGACTCCAGCCCCAGCGGGCAATGACGGATGCGCTCAATAGGTGAGACTGCGTTCACGACATCCAGAATCGTGACCGTTTCGGCAGGACGGTTCAGAACGTAACCGCCACCGGGCCCGGGGCGTGAGTGGACAAGATCCGCCCGAACGAGGTCCTGAAGGACTTTGTGTAGATACCTTCGCGGCACTTTCGTGATGGTCGCCAGATGCTCGGCCGGTTCTGCACGATCCGCTTCTCGCGCCAGGCAAGCGACGGTCCGCAATGCATATTCAGCCGTTTTGGACAACATCCCGATACCTCCACGATTTTTGACCCCTCAACTTAATCTATACCACAACATGCAGATTTCCGGAACGAAAAAATTTCGGCGGAATTCGAGGCTTCGTGGAGATTCGGAGATCATTGCCCGGAGCATCGATGGAGAGTTTCGGAAGAAATGTAAGGCAGAATGGAAAAACTCCGAAAAACCGGTTCCGGCCGATCTCCTTTCGGGATACGATCATCCGAAACGTCGAAGGGAGATTCACGCCATGCCGCTCAAAGCCGGATTTGCCGCCGTCGACCTCCAGCCGCCGCTGGGCGGCTCGATGCCAGGTTATTTCACGGACCGCAAGGCCACGGGATTCATTGACCCGATTCAGGCGAAATGCATCGTGATCAGCGATTCCGCCAGGCCTGAAGAAGCTGTGGCCGTCGTTGCCCTGGATCTGGTCGCCATTGGGCGGGACGAATGCGATCGCATCCGCAAGGCCGTTGCCGAGGGAGGCAAGATCCGGCCCGAGCGGGTCTGGATCCACGCCACGCACACCCACACAGGGCCGATGGTGCCCCGTTTCTTCACGACCGACGTCGGGGCTCTTTTCCCGGGCTTTTATCCCGGCATCGTCGATGCGGACTTCCTGAATCGCCTGATCGATCGCACTGCGAAGTGCATCGCCGAAGCCGGCACGAACGCCACGACGACCTCGCTGAAAATCGGCCAGTCGGCGATTTCCGGGGCAGCGATGTATCGACGTTCCAGATTGAAAGACGGAACGGTGCAGACCAACGCACCGCGCAAGGACGCCCGCGTCGTCGGCCCGGCGGGTGAAGTCGACCCGGCGGTGACGGTTCTTTCGATGCCCGAGGCGAAAGTCTCGCTGGTGATCTACGGAATTCACCCCGACATCATCGGTGGCACGCTCTATTCGGCCGATTATCCGGCAACGGTCGCCGACGAATTCCACAAAGGCAGCGGGCAGAACGTCGTATTTTTGAACGCCGCGTGCGGCAATATCAATCACGTCGACCGGTCGCGTGACGACCAGGCGAAAGGCATCGAAGAATCGCGCCGGATCGGTCGCGTCATCGCGGCAGGAGCACTTGAGGCACTGGGCAAAGCCGAGACGGCTGAAGGGTTGCCCGTGAAACTGGCGGCGCGCGATGTGCTATCGCGCCTGCGGGTCGTGCCGGAGGCGGACGTAAAAGAGGCCTATCGGCTGGAAAACGAAGAGCCGCAAAAAGCACGGGCGTTCAATGGGCTTTTCGCCCCGGCCGCGATCGTGCTGGGGCGTACCCGCGATCGAGAACATCCGGCGAAGATCATGGCCATGCGACTCGGCCCCGTGGGGCTGGTTGGGATGCCGGGCGAGATATTCGTCGAACTGGCACGTGAGGTACAGCACGACGCCCCGCTGGAGATCGTCCGCACGATCGGCCTTTCGAACGGAGGCATGGGCTATATCCCGACCGCCGAAGCCTTTACGCAAGGGGGTTACGAAACCGGCTATCGATCGGCTCGCTATCGCCCTGAGACTGGCCACGCATGGGCCCGGGCGGGTGTCGAGTTGTTGCGCGGGCTCGTTTGAGGCTATCATGCGGGCATAAGGGCACCGAACCGGGGCCGATCTTCGGCCCAATTCAATCGAAGCCCGCCACCGTAAAAGCCGCAAGAGCAAGCATGAGCACTGTTTACCAACCGGTCGCGTTTCCCCGTCAATGGTTGCCAGCGGAAACGACGCTCGAAACCTGGGCCGATATCGAACCCTGGTATCGCAAGCTCGAGAAATGGCCCATCGACTCCTCCGCCGATCTTTCGGTCTGGCTGGCCGCCAAAGACGAGCTGGACTCCGCGGTTGCCCAAGTCGGCAACAAGCGATACGTGGCGATGACGCTCAAGACCGACGACCCGGCCCGCGAAGAAGCGCACCTGGCGTTCGTCCGCGAGATCGAGCCGCATCTGAAGCCGATCGCCCAGGCCCTGCGGAACAAATATCTCGACTGCCCGTATCGCAAAGACTTGCCGTCAGGGCGGTTCCACCTGATGGACCGGGCCTTGGAAAATCGCAAGGCACTCTACCGCGAAGCCAATATCGCCAGGGAAACGCGTGTCAGCGAGCTGACTCAGCAATATCAGAAGATGGTCGGGGCGATGACCGTACCCTGGCGAGGTACCGAACGCACGCCGGCCCAGATGGCCCCGCTGCTGGAAGAGCCGGACCGGGCGACCCGAGCCGAAGCCTGGGTCCTGGTCGCCTTGAGACGCCTGCGTGACAAGGACAGGATGGACGACCTGTTCGACGACCTGCACAAGCTGCGCGTGGAGATCGGCCGCGAGGCTGGCTTCCCCTCGTTCACTGATTATTCCTATCGTAATCGTGAACGCTTCGATTATGGCGTAAAAGAGGCTGAGGCATTCCAGAACGCCGTGGCCGAGTGCGTCGTGCCGCTGACTCGCACGATCCAGGCCTCACGCCGCCAGCGTCTGGGGATCGAAACCCTGCGGCCCTGGGACCTGGGTGTCGACCCGCTGAATCGGCCCCCCCTGCGGCCGTTCAAGGAAGAAGCGCAACTGGCCGCCGGTGTGGAGTCGATTCTGAACTCGGTCGACGCCGAACTTGCCGATCAGTTCCGCTACATGATGCGGGCCAACCTGCTGGACCTCACCAACCGTAAGGGCAAGGCCCCGGGCGGATATCAAACGACGTTCGAGGAAGACCGCGTGCCGTTCATCTTCATGAACGCCGTGGGGCTCGACGGCGACCTGCGTACCCTGCTGCACGAATGCGGCCACGCCTTCCACGCACTGGCCAGCCGGGCGAACGAACCGGCCGCCTATCGCGAAAGCCCGATGGAATTCTGCGAAGTCGCGTCGATGTCCATGGAACTGCTGGGTGCAAGGCAGCTGGAAGCTTTTTACAGCGAAGCCGACACGATGCGGAGCTATCGCCAGCTTCTGGAAGGTATCGTGCTGATCCTGCCCTGGATCGCTCAGGTCGATGCTTTTCAGCATGCCATTTACGCCCACGAGGAGCCTTCGCGCGAACGCCGCCGGGAAGACTGGAAAGCTCTCACGGCAAGGTTCGGGGCCGACGTCGACTGGTCGGGCCTTGAGGACATCCGCGATCACTCCTGGCACCGCCAGCTGCATATCTTCCTCTACCCGTTCTATTACATCGAATACGGCATCGCCCAGCTCGGCGCATTGCAGGTCTGGCGTGCTTACCGGCATGATCCGGCAAAGGCCGTGGCGGCATACAAGAACGCACTCGCACTTGGCGGCTCACGCACTCTGCCGGAGTTATTCGAAGCCGCGGGGGCCAGGTTCGATTTCAGCGAAAAGACGATCAAGCCGCTGATGGACCTGATCGGAGAAGAACTGGCGAAACTGCCGGAGTGACCTGAAAGAGGACTCCAGGCGAAGTCGAATTCCACCCGCGGGCCCTCCGAGTTCCAGCTCGGAGGCGACTCGAATTCGATAGTTTCGTCCCTGGAGTCCCTCATAAAACCGTAAGGATAAACGGAATATCAGGTTTTCTTGAATTCCGGGAGCAGCACGCCGGAACACGGCAGTCCGCATTATCGACCGATTCGCACGAACGCGGTTCGGTGTTGCCGGCCAGTTCGCTTCACTTTCCGTTCACTCGACTCCGCGTCGAAAAATCTCGACATACTCGACTTGGATATCCGGTTATGCTCAGATAAGAAATCGACCATCCATTCGATGAGACAGCCGCAAGCTTGCATGGATGCATCGCTTTCTCGCATCCAGGGATTTTCGACCCCATATCCCAGGATCTCACCCACCATGAATTTCCGCTCGTCTTTCAGTCGGTTTCGCCGGAACCGTATTTACGCCGCAGCTTCGAAGCGGCGATGCCGTCCCGTGGTCGACACGCTCGAACGCCGTGAGGTCCTCACGACGAGCAATACCTTTTTTGACGCATTGACGACCTGGCGCTACTGGATCGATTACGCACCGTCGTATGACTCACCGAGCGCCCCCTACAATGCGAATCCGTCCGAGGATCAGATCCGGACCGATATGCAGACGCTTTATAACGAGGGCTGGAGGGGCCTCGTCACTTACACGATCGCTGGCAGTTATGCCGATATTCCCCGCATCGCCAAATCGGTCGGGTTCGACTTCGTCATCGCCGGGGTTTACGACCCGAAAAACTCAGCCGAAGTCGCGGCGGCATCCTCGCCCCAGGTGTTGCCTTACGCGGACGCCTTCGTGGTCGGCAACGAGGGGATCGCCGATGGCCGATATACTTACTCAGAAATGACTTCCGCCCTGAATCAGGTCAAGCAGGCCACGAACAAGCCGGTTTCGACCTCCGAGCCGGGCGGCCTGTATTACGACGGCCAGTATGCCACCCAGCTTCAGGGCACGGGCGACTGGCTGTTCCCGAACATCGACTATTTCCTCTGGGGCGGCCAGCCTTCGACGCCCGACCAGATGTGGAACAACGTCAGCTACCTGTACGGATTTCTCCAAACGGCCAACAAGACACAAGGGCCCGTCGTGGCCAAGGAGTCGTTCTTCCCCACCAGCGGCCCCGGGGCTTCGGACCAGCTCCAGATCCAGTGGTATCAGAAGGCTTCTTCCAGTCTCGTCAACGGCAAGCCGTTCTATTTCGTCTGGGGCGAGGCTTTCGATCAGCCCTGGAAGCAGATGAACGTCTACGAACCCCATATGGGCCTGCACGGACTCAACAACCCCGATGGCACGCGGGCTCCGAAGCCGATCATTTCCAAGCTTCAGGCCGTTTACACCAGCCGTTACGGCAGCCTGCCGACGACGACCGTCGCGAAGGCATCGGCCATGACGACTCCCGCGGGCAAAACCGTGCTGGCAGCCGCCGTAAAAGTGAACAGGCTGAACCAGCCTGCATATGGAACAGTGCAGTTTTTCGCCGGCGAAACCTTCCTGGGCCAGGCCCGTGTTCAAAACGGCGTTGCCCGGATCAAGGCCGCCCTGGTTGAAGGGGCCGGGCCGGTCACGGCCGTGTTCTCCGGCAAGCGGCGGCATTTGCGCAGCGTCAGCACGATCGCCATCGGCTGACCTGCATATTCGACCTGACCGGACCGCCGCGTTTCTCGACTCGGCGGTCCGTTTGTCCCTTTTTTCGATTCGTCACGTATGTTGATATGGATGGGTCACTTCCGCTGGGCGTAAACTTCGGCGGTGATCCGGGATCGTTCTTGCTCGAACCCGGCCAGGCGAATCGAAAATGCACCGGCTACCGCTGACCGACGAATTGAAATACGAATTTCTCGAGCCGTCGCACCATCCGCTGGCGATCCGGCTTTCGAAATGGTACGTCGCCCGCAAGTTGGATAAGGATCTGAAGATTCGCCACTTCGAAACCGAAGGCGGCGACTCGCTGAAAGACCTCATCGCCCAGGGAGACGGGATCCTGCTCGCCCCGAACCATTCGGACCACGCCGACGCCGCGCTGATGTACGAGCTGGGCCGGGGGATTGGGCATCCGTTTTATTTCATGGCCACGCACGGGATTTTCCGGGGTGTCAATCGCTACGTACTGCCGCGCATCGGGTGTTTCCCGGTCGACCGCGAAGGCACGGACAAGCGGGCCCTGCGCAAGTCGATGGAAATTCTTACCGAGGGCTCGGCCCCGCTGGTGATCTTTCCCGAGGGCGAGATCTATCGCCTGAACGACAAGATTACGCCGCTGCGCGAAGGGGTTTCGGCGGTAGCGAGCATGGCGGCCCGCAAGGCCGCGGAAGGTCGAAGGATCTGGGTCGTTCCGGTCGGCATCAAATACCGTTTCCCAGGCGATGTCGATCCGCTGCCCTGGATGACGCGCATGATCGGCGAGCTTGAGGGGCGATTCTCCTGGCGCGAAGCGAAGGGCATGCCGATTCAGGATCGCATTTACCGCTACGCCTCAGGCATGCTTTCGCTCAAGGAGATCGAAACGTACGGAGAGGTGCGCGGCGGCAGCGTGCGCGAGCGGGTGATCGCCATGCGAAACGAAGTTCTTGATCGCATCGAGTCGGAAATCGGAGTCTGTTCGGCCACCGCTCGGGGGCAGACCGTCCCGGAACGGGTGAAGGAATGCCGTCGCAGGATCCTCGAAACGCTGGAATCGCCGGCTACTTCGCCCGATCGCATCGCGATCCTCAAAAGGTCGCTGGATGACCTGTTTTTCGTCATACAGCTCTACAGTTATCCGGGCGATTATGTGATGAGCCGCCCCACATGCGAACGTGCTGCCGAGATTCTTATCAAATTCAAGCAGGACGCCCTGGGCAAGGATCTCGACCGTGCCCGCCATGAAGTGCCCCGCGATGCCCGGATTATCATCGGCGAACCGATCGACGTACGCCAGTTCCTGGCGGAAGCCACCGCAAAAATCGATCCCCTGAATGGCGAATCGGGCGGAAGCACGATCGTCAAGCCTAAACCGGCCCGAAAAGCACATGGTGCCTTGACCGATCACCTGGAGCACCGGCTGCAGTGCCTGCTCGACCTCGGCTGCCCGGGACGGCCACTGCCAGGGTGCGAGCATCTGGTATGAGCCTGCGGCGATATCCAGGCATCGCGTCCGATTTCGCTCGAACTCCTTATCTTGCGGAGATCTGCGAACCATAACAAGCTCGCCGGCAATTTCCCGGGACGATGCCGCCGGCTTCATTTCGATGATCGCGATCGAATTCGCCGTGAGGCGGTAATATTGGTCATCTTCGCTTCGAGGAGCAGGGATCCGCCATGAACGGATCCCTGAGCCGGCGTTTCCGGAACCCGTAGCACCCCGGTATTCTGCGAACGGATCAAAATTCACGCGACTATTTTGACGAAGTTCGCTTCGAACCGATTAGAATGATTCTCGCTGGTGACATCTGGCCGACGTGCGGAAAAACGCACGAGAACGCCTGCGAAATCATTTGGGCAATCGCTAGAAAACGGTACAGCCATGAAAGCCCCCAAAGTCCTCACAGGTCTTGAACAATGCGTGGCCGACGATTTCCGGGCATTTCAGGGGCGTCGGGTCGGTCTGCTGGCGAATCCGGCATCGGTCGATCATCGCTACCGGCACCTGATCGATCTGGCGAAAGACGCGGGTCTTGAGATCGTCCGTGTTTTCGGGCCGGAACATGGCCTGGGCGGTACGGCTCAGGATCTCGAAGCCGTCGCCGATGTCGAAAAAAACCACCCGCGGTGGGGCGTGCCGGTCATTTCGCTCTATGGGGCCGACGAATCTTCGCTCACCCCGAAACCTGAGCACCTTGCCGATCTGAATGTTCTGCTCGTCGACTTGCCCGATATCGGCACCCGGTTTTACACCTTCGCGGCCACGATGATCCGCACCATGCGGGTCGCTGCCGGTAAGGGGTTGAAGGTGGTCGTACTTGACCGGCCGAACCCGCTGGGTGGCGTGCGAACGGAAGGGCCGGGAGTCTCCGATGGTTTTCGATCGTTCGTGGGCGAAATCGACTTGCCGATCCGCCATGGCCTGACCCTGGCCGAAATCGCATCGAAAGTCAAGGCGATCGAGAAGTTGGACGTCGACCTGGCACCGATCCCGTGCGAAGGCTGGTCGCGGCAGATGCTCTTTCCCGAAACCGGGCTGCCCTGGCTTCTCCCTTCGCCGAACATGCCCACGTTCGATACGGCACTCGTCTATCCAGGCGGGTGCCTGATCGAAGGCACCAACCTGTCGGAGGGCCGCGGAACGACAAGGCCTTTCGAAATCATCGGCGCACCGTGGCTGAGCGAAGTGAAACTGGCGGATTCGCTGAACTCAAGTGGCCTGCGCGGCTTCTATGCCCGCCCACTCACGTTCAAGCCGACATTTCAGAAGCACGAGGGCAAAATTTGCGCGGGGGTTCAAATCCACGTGACCGATCCCACCGTATTTCAGCCAGTTCGCGTCTACTCGGCCGCGATCATCGCCGCGCGTGCTCAGAATCCGGAAAAATTCCGCTGGCGAACGGAAGTCTATGAATTCCGCACCGATCCGATCGCCATCGATCTCCTGTTCGGATCGAGCAGGGAACGCAAACTCATCGAATCCGGCGCGACCTGGCACGATCTGGCCGATTTCTGGACGGACGATCAAGGCCCTGATACCGTCGAGTTCAATTGACTCCGGGCATCTGAGAAACCCGGATCGCACCACGCGACCGATTTCCTCCGATCGCGGAATCGCGAACGCAATTTTGTCGACTTCGAAAACTCCTGAGATCGTCCGGGGAGCCAGCAAATGGAAACGTTCGAACTCGAATCGGATCACGGGCCTGCGAACGAACTCGTCTGCATGGAAATCGTCGGAGGTATCGGCGCTTTCGAAGGGCGTTTCCGCACACCGGCTATCGACTTCTGGATTTCGACGAAACCTTATCGTGACGAATCCACCGGCGGCGATTTGCATTATGTTTCCCTGTGCGGCGGCGGCGTGACGACGCGGATGCTCCTGGCCGACGTCTCCGGCCATGGTTCTCACGTTCAGGATTATGCCGAAGAGCTGCGGCGGCTGGTGAAGAGGCACATCAACGCCAAAGCCCAGAGCGCATTCATGGAATCCATGAATCGAGGCTTCGCCGAGTATGCTGCGATGAACCGGTTCGCCACAGCTGTCGCCGCAACCTGGCTGGGACCGCAGAAATCGATGGAATTGTGTATCGCGGGCCATCCCCGGCCGCTGGTTCATCGCTCCGCGGAAGGCACGTGGCAGGTTCTGGGAGAAGGTCCGGCGATCGCGGCGAATTCTGTGGGTAAAAGCAGCCTGCCGGTTGGAATCGATGAAGACATCACGTTCGAAACTTTCGAAATGTGGCTCTCACCTGGCGATACGCTATTTTTCTACACGGATTCGCTGATCGAATCCCGCAGCCCCGAGGGCGCGATGCTGGGCGAAGCCGGCCTGCTGACCCTGGCCCAGGCCACGATGGCTGACCTGGAGGGCAGCGCAGCTCCAGGCGCGAACCTTCTGAAAGCCGTTTCGGCATTTCGGGGCGGCGCTCCGGCGGACGACGACGAAACGCTCATCGTGGCACGGATCCGCGAATATTCCGCCAGGCCCTGGCATGTGGGCGAACGGGTGAAAGTCTTCGGCAAATTCTTCGGCCTGATCGATTACTGACGAGTCTTCACGATAGAAGGGCGAGCTTCCGCGGAATCGGATCAAGCCGCTCGCAAATTTCATATAACCGACTGTCCAATAATATCTTGCATACGGATTGACGCATCAGGCCTTCACGGCCGAATACAATTGTTGCGACGACGCGAAAATGAACGAATGATGACCGGTCGTAAGAGAAACTGATGGCACTCGTCGAAGATTCGGGCTCGGCTGAGCCTCACGAAATGACGTGCATGGAAATCCTGGGCGGCATCGAGGCCACGGAGCGAGCCGTCAAATGTCCGGGCATGGATGTCTGGATACGATCGCGCCCTTTTCGCGACGAATCGACCGGCGGCGACGTCCATTACCTTTCGCTGTGCGGCGGAGGAGTGATCACCCGCGTTCTGGTAGGCGATGTCTCAGGCCATGGCGAGCATGTCCGGGAGTATGCCGAAGAACTCCGCCGGCTCGTCAAGCGGCACATCGTGCGCAAGAGCCAGCGCAGGTTCATGCGAGACCTGAACCGGAATTTCACCGAGTACGCTGACTTGCGACGTTTCGCCACGGCGGTCGTGATGACTTACCTGTCGCACAACAGGTCCGTCGAAATGTGCATCGCGGGGCATCCGCGGCCCGCCTTCTGGAATGCCGGCCAGCGGCGATGGTCATACCTTGGCGAAGGATTGGCCAACGGTGCCGAGACGACGATCGGTGTCACGAACATGCCCATCGGCGTCGACGAGAGACACGCCTATGACACCTTCCGCTTCCCGCTCGTCTCTGGTGATTCTCTGCTGCTGTACACGGACGCGCTGGTCGAAGCCCGATCGCCCGACGGCCGAACGCTCGGCGAAACCGGGCTGATGGAGATGCTCGCGGCCATCGACCCGACCGACATGCCATGCTCCGAACTCGGCCAGGCCGTCCTTGACTCGGTCGTCCGATTCCGTGGCGGCCAACCCAGCGAGGACGACGAAACCCTGATGGTCCTGAAACACACCGGCACTGGCCCCAAGGGAGCCGGCCTGGCCGAACGACTGGACGCGGTCGTGAAGATGTTACGAATCAAAGACTTCTGACTTCATCAGACTTCGTTCTGGTCGGGCGATCAAGCTCACTTCCTGATCTCGCAGCAGTTCGTTTCAGGCATGCTCTTTGGCATGCAGTGCCGCATGTTCTTCGGCTGTAAGCGGGCGGGTGTCGCGGCCCTTGCGCTGGGAAAGTTCGATCCTGTCCAGAAATTTGACGTTGGCGCAATCATCCAGTTCGCTGGTTTTGCACGCCGTGAAGTCCTTGAGTACGAGCCGGAACGGGCCGCCTTTTTTGACGTCCAGCGGGGCGTCTGCGAGCCGATAGACGAGGAGTCCGACGGCCCGGATATCGGCGAGCGGAACCGAGACGTGGAAGTCGTCGCGGTTGGCATGAAGCGTCAGGTGATTGGCTTCGGGCAACGGCCGAGCCAGGGCCAGGATCGATTCGAGCGTGACCGCGTCGCCGGCCTTGCCGCTGGCGAACCGCGAAACGTCGGCCACCTGCACGGAATCCGGCATGGCAGCGAAATCGGCGAATTTGAGGCTCAAGGGGGCCTCGACCAGGCCGTCGACAATCAGGACTGCGTCGTTCACGTGCGGTTGACTCACTGGAAATGGCTTGCGACCGGGCGTTGCAGGCTTCGGGGCGATTTTCGGCCGATCGGGCCTGGTGCGGCCTTTGACCCCTTCGTATTCGGCAGTTATGATGATAGCGTCCGCATCACGTCGAAGCGAATCCGGCTCTCCGGAACAGGCTGAAGTTCGGCCAGGATTTCCGGTATCGAAAATCATCATTCGCGACGACGTCCCTGTGGCACAGCCTGCCGGCCGGCTTCCGGCCCACCACCCGACCCGCTCCCGGACAGACACGGAAAACTCGCCATGATCCGGCTCGATGCGCAACGGAAAGTCCATTTGTGCGGCGGTGTCAGCCGGCGTGATTTTCTCCACGCCGGAGCCCTGCCCATGTTCGGCCTGGGCATGACTCAAGCCGCAGCCGCCCGGGCTGCGACGCAGGCCGCCGATAACGATATGAACTGCATCATGCTGTTCCTTGTCGGGGCGCCTTCGCAAATCGACTGCTGGGACATGAAGCCCGACGCGCCGGCCGAAATCCGCGGCCCGTTCAAGCCGATCGAAACGAATGTGCCTGGCATATTCGTCTCGGAAATTTTCCCCCGCCTCGCCACGATGATGGACAAGGTCTCGCTAGTGCGGTCGACGTACCATCAGGCGACTGCCATTCACGACACCGGTTACCAGATGATGCAGACGGGCCGCCTGTTCGGTCCCGGAATCGAACACCCGCCCTACGGCAGCGTCATGGCCTGGAACAAGGGCCCGAAGGGCGACGCCCCGCCTTACGTTCTCCTGCCGAAACCGATCGGCGCGACAGGCGGCAATCTGCCCCACGCGCATGGTGCAGGATATCTGGGCAAGACGTATGACCCCTTCATCCTGAACGCCGACCCGAACGCGGCCGACTTTCAGGTGCCTGACCTGCTGCCGCCCGATTACGTCACGGCCGTGCGGTCCGAACGCCGTCGCAGCATGCGCAAGGCGATCGAAGGCAACCTGAACGCCTTCGAAGCATCGGCCGAAGCGAAGCTGCTGGACGCCAACTTCCGTCAGGCCTATGCCATCATGTCGTCGAAAAAGACGCGTGAGGCCTTCGACCTGAAGCAAGAAAAGGACGACGTCCGCGACCGCTACGGGCGGACCCGCTTCGGCCAGTCGTGCCTGATGGCCCGGCGGTTGATCGAAGCCGGTGTGCGGTTCGTCACCGTGAACATGTTCGAAACGGTCTTCAACGAAGTCACCTGGGACATCCACGGCTCGGCCCCGTTCACGTCCATCGAAGGCCTGAAGGACGAAGTCGCTCCCAACTTCGACCGTGCCTACACCGCCCTGCTCGACGATCTGTATCGCAGTGGACTGCTGTCGAACACGATGGTTCTTGCCTTCGGCGAATTCGGCCGCACGCCCAAGATCAATCCCGCCGGCGGCCGCGACCACCACCCGGGTGTCTGGACAAGCCTGTTCGCAGGCGGTCCGTTCAAGGGCGGAACCGTCGTCGGCGAGTCGGACGAAATCGGCGGATCGCCGAAAACCCGGCCTGTCACGACCGGCGAAATCGCCGCGACGGTCTATCAGGGCCTTGGGCTCAAGCTTGACATGGAGCTGCGCGGGCCAGGCAACCGGCCGATCCGGCTCGTCGAAAACGGCAACGAACCGATTCACGAGCTGTTCGCCTGACGCCCCGCTCTGCACCGTTCGACCGATAAGGCCGGGCGTTCTTCACCCTGGAATGACACCATGCGTACTCTTGTTCTGCCACTTTTCTGGGTGATCCTGTCGGCCGGTCATGTGACGTCGAAGGCCGATGCCCCACGCCCGGTGCTCGTTCCGGGCAAGATCGACCTGAAAACGATCGACGGCATCGAAAGCCTTTCGCTGCTGCTTACCGACCAGGCGGGCGTCGCTGTCAAGGATCTTTCGAACACGGCCACGTGGCAGGTCGAACCAGCCGACCTGGCACGCGTGGAACCAGGGCCGACGCTCATTCCCCTGCGTGGCGGCGAGGGTAAGCTGATCGCCCGAACGGCGGACGGCAAGACGGCTGAAGCAAAAATCCGCATCGCCAGCCCGGCTGCCCGGCAAAGCTGGAGCTACGAAAATCACGTGATGCCGGTTCTGACCAAAACCGGTTGTAACTCGGGCCCTTGCCACGGAGCGATGGCGGGCAAGAACGGCCTGCGGCTCTCGCTCCGCGGCTACGCTCCTGAGGTGGATTACGACGCCCTCGTACGCCAGGCCAGCGGCCGCCGTGTTCGCCCTGGCGTACCTGAAGAAAGCCTGATGCTCTGGAAAGCGACGGGCCTGGTGCCTCATGGTGGCGGTACGCGTCTCGCCGCCGGAAGTCGCGATTATCGAATCATCGCCGACTGGATCTCCACAGGTGCTCCCGGCCCGCAAGTCAATGCTCCCCATGTGGTCCGGCTGGAAGCGACCCCGGCCCGGGCCCGGTTCGAAGCTGGCGAACGGGGCCGCGTGATCGTGCGGGCAGTCTATTCCGACGGAACCTCGGAAGATGTCACCGGCTGGGCCAAATTCGGCACGACCGATTCGACCATCCTGGCCGTGGACGACGACGGCCGCCTCAAGGCCGAAAATCCCGGCGAGGCACACGTCACCGTCTGGTACGCCAATCAGGTGACGACCGTGCCCGTCTCTGTACCGAACCCGGCGAAAGTCGAACCGAACCTTTTCGCCCAGGCCCCCCGGTTCAACAAAATCGACGAGATCAACCTCGCCAAACTTCAGGCTCTGGGCCTGCCTCCTTCGCCCGATGCCGGTGATGCGGCCTGGCTCCGCCGGGCCACGCTCGACATCACGGGCCAGCTCCCTGCCTCCGATCGGTTGAAGAGCTTCCTGGCCGACAAGGCCCCGGACAAGCGCCGCAAGGAAGTCACACGCCTCCTGGCCACGCCCGAGGCGATCGACTACTGGGCCTATCAGTGGTCCGACCTGCTCCTGGTTTCGTCCAACAAGCTCTCCACGCCAGCACTCTGGGCCTTTTACGGATTCGTCCGGGAAAGCGTCGCCGCGAATGAGCCATGGGACAAATTCGTGCGCCGGATCGTCACGGCCAAAGGCAGTTCGCTCACCGAAGGGGCCGGCAATTTTTACGCCATCCACCGCGACCCGACCGACCTGACCGAAACCACCAGCGTCGCCTTCCTTGGCCTTTCCCTGACTTGCGCCCGCTGCCATAACCATCCGATGGAAAAGTGGACACAGGACCAGTACTATGGCTTCGCTTCGATGCTGGGCCGGGTGGGATTGAAGGATGGCGACGCGGCAGGCGAAGTGATCGTGAGCGACCGGCCCGACGGCGAAATTTACCACCCGCGCCGGGGCAAGCCGATGCCGCCCCAGCCGCTGGACGCCCCTCCCCTCGCCGCACCGGACACCCGCAACCGCCGCGACGCTCTGGCTGACTGGATGACTTCCCCCGAGAATCCGCTTTTCGCCAGGGCGATCGTGAACCGGGTCTGGAAGAAATTCTTCGGCCGGGGACTGGTCGCTGACGAAGACGACATCAAAGCCACCGCCCCACCCTGGGACGCCGACCTGCTGGCCTGGCTGGAGGCCGACTTCAAGGCCCACGGCTTCGACATGCGGCACCTGATCTCGACGATCGCCACTTCGGCCGTGTATGCCCGGTCGTCGGATCCCCTGCCCGGCAACCGGTCCGACACGCTCTATCTCTCGCGCAACGTGCCACGCAGGCTGCCCGCGGAAGTGCTGCTGGACGTCCTTTCGCAAGTCACCGAAGTGCCGACCCCCTTCGCCGGCTTCCCCGAAAAGTGGCGGGCCGTGCAGCTGCCCGATTCGAAAGTGGCTAACGGGTTTCTCTCTGCCTTCGGCCGTCCCGAACGGCTGACGACCTGCTCATGCGAGCGAACCAACGAGCCTTCCGTTGCCCAGGCCCTGAACCTTGCCAATGGCGAAGCCCTCAACGGCAAACTGAGGGCAGAAAATGGCTTGCCGCGCCGCTGGGCCGATTCGCCGATGACCGAAGAAGAAATCGTCGATGGCCTGTTCCTCAAGGCCCTGGCCAGGCAACCGACCCCGGCGGAACGTGCGAAGCTCGTCACCGGCATGAAAGAAGCCGTGGCCGGAATCGACGATGCCGCCAAGCGGAAGGAAGCCAGACGCACGGCAGTCGAAGACCTCTTCTGGGCTGTTCTCACGAGCGACGAATGCCTGTTCAATCATTGATAACGACGCATAAGCCGGCTCAACGAACACATCCATTCGCTGGAACACCGGCCGCCAGGGGACAGAAAAGCATGACGACTGGTCGCTCGAATCGCGCATGGATCATCAGTTCGTTCCTGCTTTTTTCGGGCCTTGTGTGGCCTGGTGCACGGACGTCTGCCCGCGAAACGGCCGAACCGGTCAGCTTCGTGCGCGAAATCGCCCCGATTCTGGCCGTGCACTGCCAGGGCTGCCACCACTCCGGGAAGGCCGCCATGGGGTTCGATCTTTCGAGCTTCGATGCCCTGAAAAAAGGCGGTAAGCAGAGCGGCCCCGACGAAATCGTCGTGCCCGGCAAGCCCGGCGACAGCCGACTCCTTGAAGTGATCGAGGCCGAGGCAGAGCCCCGCATGCCCCTGAAGCTGCCCCCGCTGCCCGAATCTTCGATCGCCCTGATTGCACGCTGGATTGCCGAAGGGGCGAAATACGACGCCCCGGACCCGAAAACGCCCTTACTTGCCCTGATTGACCCGGCAGCGGCACTGAAAGCCCAGGCCGCGATCGGCCAGATCGCCATTTCGACGCCTGCGAAGTCAGATGCCAGGTCTGCTGCCCGGGCCGTTGCCTTAAGCCCGAACGCCCTCTGGCTGGCACTCGACAGGGGCAACCGGGTCGATCTCTACGAAACCGCTGCCGATGCCGAACCCCGCCGCTCGCTTGGGCCACTTGCAGGCAACGTTTCGGTGATCGTCTTCTCCCACGATGGCAAAACGATTTACGTCGCACACGGCAAGCCCGGGATCGACGGCGCGATCGCGGCCTTCGATGCCGCCAATGGCCAAAAGTCATTCGATGCCCCGGCACACAAGGACCAGATTCTGGGTCTGGCCGTTTCGCCCGACGGAAAGTCCATTGTATCCGCATCTTACGACCGCACGATCGCCGTCCTGGACGCGGCTTCCGGCCAGATTCGCCAGCGGCTTGCGGAACATACCGACGCTGTTTACGACGTGGCCTTCGCCCCGAACGATCCTGACCGGCTCGCTTCGGCCTCGGGCGATCGCACCGTCAAGCTCTGGAACCTGAAAACTGGCAAGAGGATCGAGACCCTCTCGGACGCCACCGGCGAACTGATGGCCCTGGCGTTTTCGGCCGACGGCAAAACGATTTACGGCGGCGGGGCCGATCGCACGCTGCGAGCCTGGAACATCGCCGCCAATCCGCCGAAGCTCGTACGTTCCGCCCTGGCTCATGAAGCCCCGATCGATGACATCGTCGTCTTTCCGGGCACCAAAGACTCAGCCCCGGCGATCCTCACCGCCGCGCAGGACCGGACGCTCAAACGCTGGTCCACCATGGATTTCGAACCGGTCGGAATGCCCCGCAAATTCGACGACTGGCCGGCCGCGATCTCGCTGAAAACCGGCAAACTCGCCCTGGCCGAACTCTCCGGCGCCGCCTGGCTGATCGACCCGGCCAAACCCGATGCCGCACCGTCCTGGATTCGCCCAGCCCGTTCCTCTCGTGGCGGCAAACCGGACAGCTTCAAGCCACAACTCGTTCGTATGGCGGATCTTGGGCGGCCTTCGCCAGCCGTCGTTTCGGCAGATTCGAATGTCGTCGTCACGCTTTCCGGCCAGGGCGTCGGCAAAACGCTTCAGACATGGGTGGCCCCCGCGGACGTCAAATTCGAAATCATCCCGCACGACCCGCCCCAGCCCAATTCGGTCAAACTATCGCTGAACATACCGCCCCGGTCCGGAACCGACTCCATTCGTGTTCGCCTGCTGACCCCTCTTGGCGTGACCGGCGAACAGTCGATCCTCGTGATTCCCGGTAAAATTCGCGAACTTGCCGCGCGTATGCCGGGCGACTCTTCCGAATTGCCCGGGATCGCTTCCGGCGAGACGATCCGGACGACGATCGCGGCCCCCGGTCAGGTCTTCGCCTCGCGAATCCAGGTTCGCAAGGGCGAGGCCGTCACCCTCCGGTCACTTGGCCGTTCCGCAGGTTCCTCGCTCAATGAAAAAATCTGGCTCGAAGCGTCCGACGGCCGCCAGTTGGCCACCCTGGAACCCCAGCCTGGCCGAGAGGCGATTTTGTCGTACGTGCCCGAATTCGACGGCGAAATCCTGGCAAAAGTGCGTGACTCGCAATTCTCCGGCGGGGGCAACCATTTCGCTCTTCTCGAACTCTCGAACCGGCCAGTCTCAGCCTATCATTGGCCGCCCGCCATGGGGGCGAAGGAAGAGGCCAGCCTCGTCTGGAACGCTCATGGCGGCCGATCGGCCATCACCCCACGGCCTTCCGCTCCTGCCGATTCGAATGTCCAATACAGGCATGAAACCGTTCGGCCGCCCGAAGGTTGGCTTGCTGACCGGTCCCGGTCCATGCTCGTCGTGCCCGGTGGAACCGTACGCACCGGTGCCGGTTCGAAGCCGCTGCGGCCTGGCGATGCCGCCATCGGTCTGTTCGGCTCCGGCCTCGCCTCACACAGTTTTGCATTCGAAGCTCGAGCGGGCGAAAAGGTCGTCATCGAAACCTGGGCCCGTCGGCTCGGTTACGACACCGACACGATCATCGATCTCACGGACCCGCAGGGCAAGCCGGTCGTGCTCGCCCGATTCCGCAAGGTGGCCGATACGCTCGTCGACTTTCGCGACCACACCAGCCGCCAGAAGACGATCCGCCTGACGCGCTGGCCTGAGTTCCGCATGAACGACTATGTCCTCATCGGCCGCGAAATCGCCCGCATTTTCAATTTGCCGAAAAATCCAGACGACGATTGCCAGTTCTATGGCGACGAAGCTCGCTGGGGCTACTTCGGCACGACTCCGGAACAGGTTCCGCAGGGCCGAATCGTAACCCGTCTGGAATTGCTGCCGCCAGGCGATTCCATTTCGGTCGATCCATCGATTCTGCACGAAGCCCTTGCCGTCAATGACGACGGCGGCATGTCCGTCGGCAACGACTCCCGCCTGTTCTTCACACCACCCGCCGATGGAATTTACACTGTACGCGTGCGTGAAACCGGCGGCCGTTTCGGTCCGAATTTCGGATATGCCTTGCTGGTGCGCAAACCCCGGCCCGATTTTTCGCTCCAGTTCGGGCCGATGGACTGGAATGTCCCCGAAGGCGGAAACCGCGTCGTCACCGCTACTGTTCGCCGGCTCGACGATTTCGAAGGTCCTGTGGACCTGCATTTCGAAGGGTTGCCGAAAGGCGTGAAAGCGACTGTCGGGCGGATCGAGCCCGGTCAGCTTTCCTGCGATATGCTTATCGAACACGACGGTTCGGCACAGTCAGACTTTACCCCGGAAGCGCTCTGGAAACTCATCGCCACCGCATCGATCGACGGTCAGGCGAAGTCGCACGTCATCGACGGCAACCATTCCAAATGGTCGATCACGCCGAAATCGAACCTGCGGCTGACGACATCGACCGGCAAGCTTCAACTGGTGCCGGGTGAGATCGTCGAATTGCAATTGAAAGTGGTACGCTCCGAGCCCTTCGCAGGCCGTGTGCCGGTCGACGTCCGCAACCTGCCCTACGGCGTTCGGGTGCTCGATATCGGCCTCAACGGCGTCCTGATCACCGAAAGGGAAACCGAGCGGACGATCCGGATCTTCGCCGAAGACTGGGTCGATCCGCAATCCCGGCCGTTCTTCGCCGTCGGCCGCGCCGAATCGGCTGGCACTTCCGACAGTGCACCGCCCGTCGTTCTGGAGATCCTTCCAGCGAAACGGCCGCAAGTCACTGCAACCGCAGGGCCTGCCCGATGAGCCAGGAGCCCACGGAGCCGCGGGAAGACCCGATTTCCGGGCATTCCCGCCATTCCCGTCATGCGTTCTTGCTCGCTTCAGGGCTTTTCGGCATTTTCATCGTGGCTCAAATTGCCGGCATCGAAGTCGTCGGTGGCGATCCGGACCGCTTCTTCCGGCCTCTCAAAAGCGAACTCGTGCGAAGCCTGAGTTCAGGCGAGTTGCCACTTTGGAGCGACCGATTCGGCTTCGGCATGCCCCTTGCCGCCGAAAGCGAAGTCGGAGCCTTTTACACTCCTCACTGGTTCATCTATCCCGCCTTCGGCACCAGTCTCGGCTATCGCGTCAGCCAGTGCCTGCATCAATACCTGGCGTTGGCGTTTTCATACCTGCTGGCACGCCGATTGGGGGCCATGCCGCTGGGAGCCGCCCTGGGTGCCATGATCTTCGTTCTCGGCGGTTTCCCTACGATCCAGGCCAGCAAGGAATGGGCCATCCTCGGCATGGCCTGGATGCCCGCCGCATTTCTCGGCACCGAAACGTGGCTCGACAGCGGCTGGAATCGCTCCGGCCGCCGCGGGTTGTCACTCTTGTCGATCTCGCTCGCCTGCCTTGCGCTGATCGGCCACTTTCAAATGGCCCAGCTCACAAGCCTGGGCCTGGCGATCTGGGTCTCCACACGTACTTTCGCCGACCGTTCCCTTCTGCGCCGATGGCCCGGGTTGCTCGTGGCTGTGACGCTCGCCGCCGCGATCGCTTCGCCCCAACTGGCTCTTTCATTTCAATATGCGGATTCGGTCGGTGCCCTGAACCGCAGCCTGAGCACGCTTTCCTATTATTCCTACCCAGTCGAATGCCTGACCGAACTGGCCGTTCCGCTCTGGACCCGGCGCGTCGCTGGCGGCCCGGAAGGCGCGTTCTGGACATTGCGAAACACCACCCGATTCGAAGCCGCCATGTTCGCAGGCACGGCCGGGCTCATTCTCGCGATCATCGGCATTTTCACCCGGGCGGAATGGGAAAATCGGTCGTTTCCGCTGTTGGCCCTGATCATCGCCGGGTTCGGCATTTCCACCATGCCCCAATGGTCGGTCGAAGGATACGCCACCCTCATCGAATTGCCCGGTATGGGCCTTTTCCGCTGCCCGGGGCGTTATGGAGTGCTCGCTCACCTCGGGCTTGCGCTGGCCGCCGCGCGCGGTTGGGGCCGCTGGCCGAATGCGGGCTCGATCGTCGCGATTCTGGCCACTTTCATCAGCTCTGCCTGGTTTCTTCGGAGCTTTCTGAGCAAGCCCCTGATCGCACCCGGCATCGGGGCCAAATTGCCTGTGGTCGATTCCGCCGTGAAACTCGCTGGCTTCACCGATCCGCTCATTTTCGTCGTCACGCTGGTTTCATTTTATTTCTTCGCGATCCTGATCCTTCTGTCACTGACTCGGCCAAAGCTGAAAGTGCTGCTGTTTCTGCTGGCGACCTGCGAATTGACGTACTTCTATTTCGCCGGTCCGACACGCTGGGGCTGGAGCCTGGGCCTGCCGGAATCGAGCTCGCTTTTGACCCGCCTGGCCGAGGAATCCGCCAATGGACCTGTCATGGTCGGCGGCAAGCTCGACAACGTGCCGGTGACCGCCGGAGCGACGACCGCCGCTGCCTATTTCGGCGTCTCGATGCCCACAGCCAACGAATTGCTCAAGACCAAAATCGAAGTAATTACTTCCAATATCAATCGCACACATGGAGCGAAGGAAAAGAACCCGTTCCTCAGCATGGGAGTTCGCTATTCCATCGACGTAGTCCGGCCATCGCCAGGCAGCTGGATCGAAGCCGGAAAAGCCTTTCCGTATGATCCACTTTCGGAAGCGATACCGAAAACGATGCCTGGGCCGCGAACGCTGTATCTGACGGACCACCTGCGCCCTGATTCGAACTTACCCGACTGGGCTTACACTGCTCGCGGTTTCTCGATCGCGAGAGACCATTTCAGCGCGTTCGACCAGCTGTTCTCGAACCCGACGATCGCGGCCTTCGAACGGCAACATGAATTCCAGCGAGACGATTCCTTCAATTTTGGACTACTGACTTCGGACAGACTCGACACGGAAGCGACCGTGATAACAGATCGATTGCGGCTTGCCCTGACTGTCCGCCATTCCCGCACAGCCCTGATCATCCTGCGGCGCACTTACGACGAAGGCTGGCTCGCGATCGACGAATCGAGCGGCCAGGAATACCCGATCCGGCCTGTCTTCGGTGGCATTCAGGCGATCACCGTGCCGAGCAGCGGTACCAGGACCGAAATGACAGAAACGAAGATCCGCCTGAAATATCGCCCGGTGAGCCTGGCCTACACGATCCCCGCAAGTGTGATCAGCTCGATTTTCATAATGCTTTTGAGCTTCGCACGGCGAAATCGCAATTCGTCGAAAGAACCGATTCCGAAAGTCGATTGAAGTCGTTCGACGGACATTCAATTCGACCTGATCGCAATTCCCCAGCGACTTGGATCATAGCGAAATCGAGCCGGAAGCGTCAGCGACCGAAGCGATACCAGCGTGCGAATGCATCATGTCGATTCGAAATGCCATGATCTATCACAATTATCCGTCGCTGACGCTTCCGGCACGTAGGCCGCAAGCGATCCTGTGAGTGGCATTTTCCTTTTGCATTTCGACGAATCGAATTCGCCCCTTCGAAATCGTCGTTCACTCAGCCAGAGCCGCTCGGGCGATCACGAGGCCGCCCAGAACCGGGCGATGCACTTCGGTCACGATCGGGTCGTAACCGAGCCGCTTGAGATGGGCGATCAGGGCGTCTTTCACCTCGGGCGTGCCCAGAACGAAAGACCCGGCGATGCCGACGGGCAGCTTCGCCGGCAGTTTCAATTTCCGGGCCACGGCCGCGGCCGCTTCGGCCAGTTCCACTCCGGCGGGTTTCAAAAGCACGGCTACCATGCGCGGCTCGGCCCGGATCGCTTCGAGGATCGCCGGGGCCAGGCTGGCCAGCTTCGCCCGGTCATATTCCGGGCGATAGACGACACTCACGATCCCGTTCGGGTCGTCGGTCAACCCCAGTGCTTCCATCACTTTACGATTGAGCACCGCCGATGTCGCCTCGGCCGGCATGCGGCCATCCACCGACTTGGCCACGAACCTTAGAGTGTCCATCACCAGCTTGTAGGCCGAGCCTTCGTCACCGATCAGGTGCCCCCAGCCGCCGGCTCGGTCGAAAACGCCTTCGGGCGATTTGCCCACAGCGATCGAACCCGTGCCGCCGATGATACCGACCCCCCAGCCATCCGGCGTGCCCGCAGCCACGACGAGCTGGCCGTCGTTGGTCAGGACAAGCTTGCCGATCGGCACCACCGAACGCCCGCCAGCCCAGTCGGCCAGAATCGCCCGGTCTTCTTCGCGATCGAACCCCGCCAACCCAAGACTTGCCACGGCAACGGGTTGCGGCGGAAGCCCAGCTGAAGCGAACGCGGCCGCGATCGCATCGTCCAGCGCCTTCATGGCCGCCTTCACACCGGCCGATTTCGGGTTGGAGGGCCCGCTGTGCCCTTCGCCAAGCACATTCCCGTTCGTATCGGCCAGAACGGCCTCGGTGGAAGTGCCGCCGCCGTCGATCGATACGATCCAGCCGCCCTTGCCGGTCGAAGAAACGGTCATCTCTTGGAGTTCCTTCTCAGGATTGCCGGTCGTGTCAGGTACGATCCGGCTGAAGTGAAGTCAATTCGGCTCACCTTGAATCTCCAACGCTGCCGCGACAGCCGATCGCACATGCCCGCCATTGGCTGCAAGCAGTCGATGTGCATGCCCGGCATCGATGCCCGCCAGGGCCATCGTCAGCGCCGGCTTCAAGTGGCCGGAGGTCGCGGCCAGGCATGCGGCTGCGGTCGAATCATCCACCCCTGCGATGTCGCGAATGATCCGCCTGCTGCGGATCCGCAATTTTTCGTTCAGGGGCTTCAGGTCGACCATGCGGTTGCCGTAGGTTTTGCCGATCCGGATCATCGCCCCGGTCGTGATCATGTTCAAGACCAGTTTCGTCGCCGTGCCCGCTTTGAGCCGGGTACTGCCCGAAAGCACCTCGGGGCCGACGACCGGCGCGATCATGACCTGCACCATATTGTCCATCGCCGAAGGCTGGTTGCAGGCGAAGCCGATCGTGGCGGCGCCGATTTCGCCTGCATAGCTTAATCCGCCGAGCACGTAGGGTGTCCGCCCCGATGTCGCGATGCCCATGACGACGTCGCGGCTCGTCAGTGCCAGTGCCTTCAGGTCAGCCGCCCCCTGTTCGGGAGAATCTTCGGCACCTTCCACGGGATGCCGCAGCGCCCGTTCGCCGCCGGCGATCAGGCCGACGACCATGCCCGGCTCGCTGCCGAACGTGGGCGGGCATTCGCTGGCGTCCAGCACGCCCAGCCTGCCTGAAGTGCCCGCGCCCATGTAGATCAGCCGGCCGCCAGTGCGGAACGCTTCCGCCACGATGTCGATCGCACGGGCGACTTCGGGAGAAACCGCCCCGACGGCTGCGACGGTCGCGGCATCTTCGGCGTTCATGATGCGCACGATTTCGAGGGCGTCGGCCGTGTCGATCGTGGCTGAGACTTCGTTCACGGCTTCGGTCGTCAGCCGGTCAATGTCCATGACCGATCGTGATGTGCCATCGGCATTTCCAGCCATCCCCGGCACCTGCTCGCCACCTGCCCCGCTCATGCCCCGGCCTCCGCCTGCCGCAAATTGTATTCCAGGCTCCAGGCCCGGTCATCTTCCAGGCTTCGGCACGAAAGTTCGATGGTGCCCAGTTCGGTCACCCGGGCCACGATTCGCACCGGCACCGCCTGACCGACTTCCTCGGGCGATCGGGCTTCGAGGGTGGTTTTCAGCGGCGGCAGCTCGGCCAGGGCGTCGGGATCCCAGCGATCGAGCACCGTTCCCGGGACATCGTCGTGCCGGTGGGTGGATGCCAGGAAGCGAAATTCGGCCTCTTCGCCCACATACAGGCCCAGGTCGGGTGTCGGCACGTCGGCCTGGGTGCCTTCTTCCATGCCCATCGGCACCACGCACAGGGCCTTTACGGGCGGCGGCACGCCCGGAACGGCCGGGGCAGGCGTTTCCAGGCCGATGTAATACGACCGGTTCACGCCGCCACGAATCCGCACGCCCTTGCCCAGCCGGGCCAGGCCATATTGAGCCGCCCCCAGGGCCACGGAAAGATGCAGATCGGCCGCAGGCAAAGCGGGCACTTCGGCACCTGTCCAGCTTGTGAGCGTTTCCGTCAGCCGGTCCCTCAGTGGGGCGGCTTCGAAAACGCCGCCGTTGAACAGAATTTTCGTCGGCTTCGCGGCGGCGGAGCCATCCGACAAAGCCCCGTGCCGAGCCAGGAACTGGGCGAGATGTTTGGTGATCGCCGGATCCGCGGCATAAGGCAGGCCGATTTCGGTCAGGCCCAGCCGGCGGCCACGGGCGGGGGCTTCACCGGATCCGCACGCGGGGAAGAAGCCGCTCAGGATGACCTGTTCGAGCATCTCCCGCTCAAGCGTTGCTTTGATCGCCCCGCCGATGACCTTGGAACCCTTGCCCAGGATGGTGATCGTGGCCTTCGATTCCTTCGGGTCGCTGAATAGCTTTTCTTTGGCTGCCCGGCAGCCGTGCACCAGGGCGATCTTCTGGTTGGCGTCCAGACCGTCCATGCCGGACTTGAGCGTCCCCGCCACGGCATAGGCCAGGGCCAGGTCCATATTGTCGCCACCCAGCAGGATGTGGTCGCCCACGGCCACCCGTTCCAGCTTGAGCGTGCCGTCTTCTTCGCCCACGGCGATCAGCGTGAAATCGCTCGTGCCGCCGCCGATGTCGCATACAAGCACCAGGTCGCCCACCTGGACCGACTTTCGCCAAGTTTCGCCCGATACGGCGAGCCAGGCGTAAAACGCGGCCTGGGGCTCTTCCAGAATCGTCAGGTTCGTGGCGCCGACATTCCGCGCCGCCTGTATGGTCAGGTCGCGGGCCACCGTGTCGAACGAGGCCGGCACCGTCAGGTAGATTTCCTGATCCTCGAACGGCGCGTTCCACCCCTGAGCTGCCGCGTGGGTGTTCCATGCGTCACGCAGGTGGGCGAGATAGGCCACGGAGGCCTCAACCGGCGAGATTTTCGCCAGATCCGGTGGTGCCGTTGGGGGTAGCACCCCGGCATTGCGATCGAGCACGCCGTAAGAAAGCCAGCTTTTGGCCGAACTGACCAGCCGGCCCGGCAACTTCGCCCCATGATCGCGAGCGAACGTGCCGACGACCCAGGGCAACTTGCCTTCGACGGGAGCCGTCCAGGGCAGGTCAAGCGCCACCGGTTCGAACTCGCCCTCGAACGGCATGTAGAGGAAAGACGGCAAAGTGCGCTGGCTCACGCATTCGCCAGGAGCGACCACCTGCGGAATCTCCAGAATCGCCGGCTTTTCCGGCGTTTCGCCGGCTCCGGCACCGCCGGCCCGAGCCCAGGCCAGGGCCGAATTGGTCGTTCCCAGGTCAATTCCCAGCACGAATTCGGCCATCGGCGATCAGTCTCCCTCTTGCTCTCCAGCAGTTCCGAAATCGATCGGCAACTGCGCCCCGGCTTATTCGAAATCATCCTCAACGCTTTCGAATCACCCTTCGAACGCCAGTCGATCAGCCGACTTCCACTTCGAGAGGCTGCAGCACAGGCGCTTCGGACCAGGCTCCCGGCACGTCCGGCACCCGCACTTCCACGACCTGCCAGCCAGGGTGGCTGACGCTGCCCGACCACGGCCCTTCGCCGCCCACGTTGCCCGTCAGCCGGATAGCCGAGGCGTCGTAGCCCACGGGCACGCTGGCTTTGGAGCCCTCGGCCCCGCCGATCGGTTCGATCCGGAAGTGGTCCTGCACCGTCTTTCGGCACCTGGCGTGAATGTCGCGAGCGGCAGAGCCCACCTGGGCATCGTCGTAATCGTCGATCGATTCCATGAGAAAGTCAACCAGCCGGCCATCGCGTTGCAATAACGCCAGAACCCGCAGGTCATGGCGAACCGGTTCGGGCGGCGCTGGCGGTTCGGGCGGTGGCGGGTTGAGCGCCTCAGCCACGCCCCGGGCGAGCGCTTCGTCGAAGAGAACTTTGAAGAAAGCCTGAAAGGCAAGGGCCAGACGGTTCACGGGCTCGGTCTCCAGCGCATCGAAGTGCATTCAGTGCTGCGTTTCGCGTATGATACCGCCCCGCCCGCCGCCGTGCCATGGGTTTCGCGGCATCTCCATGGAGATCCGTCACGTATTTGACACAATCATCTCCATGGAAGACCAAGCTGCATTATCGACATTTCGATCCCTCAAAATCGCATCGAAAAACCATAGCGATCAGCAGGTCATCAAGCGACTGCCGTGTACCAGCTATACTTTCAACTCCCGCAGTGCCTTCACCGTTTCGATCACACGGCCGGCCGCTGCCGTCACTTCCTCTTCCGTCGTGAACCGGCCCAGGCTGAAGCGCAGGGAGCTTCGGGCTTCGTCGTCGGTCAGGCCGATCGACTTGAGGACGTGCGAAGGCTCCGGATCGGCCGCCGAGCAGGCTGAGCCACTGGAAACCGCCACGGTTTTCATGGCCAGCATCAGGGCCTCGCCCGCCACGCCGGCGAATCTCAGATTGGTCGTGTTCGGCATGCGATGCGCCGGGTCGCCGTTCACTTCGACGCCTTCCAGCCCGGTGCGGATTGCATTTTCCAGCAGGTCTCGCAGGTGAGCGAGCCGGGGCATTTCTTCGGGCAGGTCTGCCACGGCAAGACGCATCGCTTCGGCCATGCCCACGATGCCCGGTACCGGCAGCGTGCCGCTGCGCAGGCCACGCTGGTGCCCGCCACCTTCGATCTGGGGCGTGAGCCGCACCGAACGGTCGCGCCGCCGCACGAACAGGCCGCCCACGCCTTTCGGCCCATAAAACTTGTGGGCTGAAAATGACATCAGGTCGACATCCAGATCGTCGACAATCACCGGCATTTTGCCGATGGCCTGCGTGGCATCCGAATGCAGCACGATGCCCTGAGCGTGGCAAATGGCGGCGATTTCGGCGATCGGGGCGACGGTGCCGATTTCATTATTCGCCAGCATGATCGAAACCAGCGTCGTCTCGTTCGTGATGGCCTCGGCAATTTGTTCTGCCGTGATTCGCCCGGTTCGGCCGGGCGAGAGCCACGTGACGTTCCAGCCCTGCTTTTCCAACCTTTTCAGAGGATCGATCCCGGCCTTGTGTTCGCTGCGGGCCGAGATGGCATGCCGGCCTTTGCGTTCAAGAACGGGGGCGGCACCCTTGATCGCCAGGTTGATCGCTTCGGTGGCGCCGGAGGTAATGACCAGTTCCCGCGATTCGCAGCCCAGGCATTCGGCCATGGTTTCCAGCGATCGTTCGACGAGTTCCCGGGCCGCCCACCCGAACGCGTGCGACGTGCTTGCCGGGTTGCCATAGACCTGGTCGAAACAGGGCAGCATGGCGGCGATCACGCGCGGGTCGACACGCGTCGTGGCATTGTTGTCCAGGTAGATCGGGGCATCCATCGGTGACGATTCTGGCATTCGAGTGCTGCAGGCTGCGCCGGTCGTGAATCACGGAGTACGAACGGAAAACCTGCGGAATCAGTCGATTCTATCTTTCAAGGTGCTCGAAAAGGTAGACACAGAGCGAACAGCCTCATCTTTGACACAGGCTGCCGACCTGTTAAGATGACTAACGGAAGGTATGCGACCCGCGTAGCTTCTCCCCTCTCCCGCCGCACTTGCCTTGCCGTTCCGAACTGACCTCGGCCCCGATCGTCCAACCAGGAGCCGAATCCTGATGTCATCCGCCGCGACCGCCTTACGTGCTTTTTTCTTCATCCTGCCCGGCATCGCGGCAGCGGTCAGCGTGCCTTCACTGCAGGCTGCGGAAAAGGCGGAATCGGCCGCCGACGCCCAGGCCGTGAGGAAAATCTTCAAGGCGAAGTGTTATTCATGCCACGGCGCGCTCGGGCAGAAAGCGGGCCTGCGGCTGGATACGGTCGCGGCGATGTTCAAGGGCGGCGATTCGGGCCCGGCGTTCGAACCCGGCAAGCCGGACGAAAGCGAAATCGTCGCCCGCGTGACTGAGACCGACACGAAGCTGCGGATGCCGCCCGAGGGCAATCCGCTCGATTCCGGTCAGCTCGAGACGCTCCGTCGCTGGATCGCGGCCGGTGCCCCCGCCCCCGCGAACGACACCCCGGAGCCCGACCCGCGTGAGCACTGGGCCTTCAGGCCTCCGCAACGGCCCGCTTTGCCGGAATCGGGCGAGGTTCAGGGCAAAATGCATCCGGTCGATGCCCTGATCGTGACCGGGCTCAGGAAAAGCGGCCTTCGCCCGACCGAAATCGCGGACAAGGCCTCGCTGCTTCGACGAGCCACGCTCGACCTGACCGGCCTGCCGCCATCGCGTGAAGAAATCGCGGCTTTTCTGGCCGACGACTCGCCGGATGCTTTCGAAAAAATGGTCGACCGCCTGCTGGCTTCCCCGGCTTATGGCCAGCGCTGGGCCAGGCACTGGATGGACATCTGGCGCTATGCCGACTGGTACGGCCGCCGCTATGTGCCGGATGTCTGGAACAGCGCTCCGCAGGTGTATCGATGGCGGGACTGGATCGTCGATTCGCTGAACCGCGACGCCGGATATGACCACATCGTGCGAATGATGATCGCGGCCGACGAGCTGGCCCCCGGCGACGAAAAGGAAGCCGTGGCGACCGGATATCTGGCACGCAACTGGTATGCCCTGAACCCTCACCAGTGGAAGCGCGATATCGTTGAGCACACGGGCAAGGCCTTCATGGGGCTGACGTTCAACTGCGCCCACTGCCACGACCATAAATACGACCCGATCAAACAGGACGATTACTTCAAGCTTCGGGCCTATTTCGAGCCGATCGAGCTGCGGCAGGATCGCTGGCCCGGCGAGGCCGACCCCGGACCGTTCCAGAAATACGAATACTCCGTGCTTCGGAAAGTCGTGATGATCGGCAGCGTTTCGGTCTTCGACGACAAGCCTGACGCAAGAGTGGCCGTCTATTCCGGCGGCGACGAACGGGAACTGGTCAAGGGCCGCGAACCGCTGGGTCCGGGCCTGCCGGCCGTGTTCACGAACGTGGAATCAGCCACGCCCGTCGACCTGCCGCCC
Organism: bacterium; assembly: GCA_016125085.1. Taxonomy (GTDB): domain Bacteria; phylum Planctomycetota; class Planctomycetia; order Isosphaerales; family Isosphaeraceae; genus QWQI01. Next base: position 41,576 of record WGMM01000033.1, on the reverse strand, counting down.
GAGGCTTACTACCCCGGCCTGAAACCATGGGTGCGCCAGGCCATGCGCGATCCGCTCGTCGCCGAAATCGCGGCCGCGCGTGCCGCTCTCAAAGCAGCGGCCGAACAGCGTGAATCGATCCGGGCCGAATTGAAATCGCAGGTCGATAAGGCTTTGCAGACCGCAGTCGATTCGACTGTCGATTCGGCTGCGGCCGAAACGGCTCTGGCGAAATCGCGCCGGGCCGATCTGGCGATCGAAGCGGCCCTGCTACGGATTCGGTCGGCCGAAACGGCCCTGGCTTCGCTCGACGCACGCATCCGGGCCGACGATGCGAAATATCGCGACAAGGCCGACCCGAAACGCTTCGATACTCTGAAGCTTATGGCGATTTCAGCCGAAAGGGCCGCGAAACTGGCCGCTCTCAAGCGTGCTCTGGCGGATGCCGAAATCGCTTCGGCAGATGCGGCGATCACTCGCCGGACCGCTGACCCTGCGAAGATCGCTGAAGCGGACAAAGCCATTGCAGCGACCGGAGCATCCGCGAAAAAAGCCGCCGACGCATTATCAGCCGCCGAAAAGGCTGCCCCGCCTGAAACTTACGCCACTCTCACGCCGGTTTACCCCGCGAAAAGTTCAGGCAGGCGGGCGTCGCTGGCCCGCACGCTGACCCGCAAAGACCATCCGCTGACGGCCCGGGTGGCGGTCAACCATATCTGGAACTGGCATTTCGGTCAGCCGCTGGTCGAAACGGTGACGGATTTAGGCCGCAACGGCAAGAAGCCGTCGCATCCGGAACTGCTCGATCTTCTTGCCGTCGAGTTCATGGACCATGGCTGGAGCCTGAAGCACCTGCACCGGTTCATCATGACGAGCGATGCCTACAGGCGCAGCTCGTCAGCACGAGGGCACGAGGCCGAAATCGCCCGCGATCCGGAGAATCGCCAATACTGGAAATTCCAGCGCCGGCGGCTGGAGGCCGAGGCCGTTCGCGACACGATCCTGGCGGCTTCCGGCAGCTTGTCGAACGTCGCGGGCGGGCCGCCCGTGGAAAACAAGCCCGAGGCCGAATCGACCGACCTGCGACGAAGCCTCTATTTCTCGATTTTCCCGGAAGAATCGGGCCACTCGCGATTCTTGGAAACGTTCGACGCCCCCGACGCCTGCGACGCCTATCGCCGCACCCGCAGCGTCGTGCCGCAGCAGGCCCTGGCCCTGGTCAACAGCAAGCTGGTGCAGGAACAGTCGAAAATTCTGGCCGAGAAGCTGTGGAACGAAACGGCCGCCATCGAGAGCGAAGCCGCGCGGAGCGATCGATTCATCGAAGCCGCCTTCGCCCAGTGCCTTTCGCGACAGCCGACACCTGCTGAAAGAACGACTTTGGCCGCATTCTTGAGCACGGAACCGGCTTCTTCCAAGCCAACCGCCGAGACTGGCTCGGCCCCGGCCACACCCGGCCCGGCGGCTGCGGCACGAAGGCAGAGCCTGATTCGCATCCTGTTCAATCACGACGACTTTCTGACGATCCGCTAGGCTTGGGAAGCTGGTGTCGATCGGGTGACCGAACGTTTCGAAAACACTCAACGGAATCGTGAATCGCCATGTCCGAAAAAGCTCCGAAGTTCGACGACCGGACCGGGTTCTGCGGCTGCGGCACCTCGCGCAGGGCGTTTCTGGCAGACTACGGCATGGGTTTCACGGGCCTCGCTTTAAGTTCGATGCTGTTTCGCGACGGCATCGCACGATCGGCCCTTGCCGACGAAGCGGCCGTGAACGCGCCGCCGACAGGCCTGCCGATGCACCGGCCCCGCACGAAGTCGGTGATCTGGGTGTTCCTTTCAGGCGGTTACAGCCACATCGAGACGTTCGACAACAAACCCGCGATCAACAAATACGCTGGCAAGACGTTCGACAAGACCGACCTGGCCAACCCGCTCGACAACCCCCTTCACGACAAGCGTTCGCGGTCGGTAGTCGCTTCGGAAATCAATGTCCGCGACAAATATCCGATCATCTACCCCCTTCAGGTCGGCTTCAAGACTTACGGCCAGTCGGGCATCCAGGTTTCCGACTGGTGGCCGCATCTGGGTGGATGCGTGGATGATATCGCCTTTGTCCGCAACATGTGGACGACCGACAACGACCACGCCGCAGAAAACCAGATACACACCGGCCGGCACCGGCTCGACGAAGTGCAGCCTTCCATCGGCGCCTGGGTCACCTATGGCCTCGGTTCGCTCAACGAGAACCTTCCTCAGTTCGTCGTCCTGGGCGGGCCGACCCGGTCCGACACGCGGCAGTCGATCGACGCCAATTATCTCGGGCCGCAGTATTCGGGTGTCCCGATCGACCTGAACCCGGCGATGCCGCTGCCTTACGGACGTCGGGCTGAGGGCGTGAGTGCCGAGGACCAGGCCCGCGAGTTCGAAATGGCCCGCGAACTCAATGGTCTTCTGGGTGCGGAATATCCGGACGACGCCAACCTGCGTGCCCGGATCCGCAGCTACGAACTGGCCTATCGCATGCAGATGGCTGTGCCGGAGGCCGTGGATCTGGCCCGGGAATCAGCCGAAACGAAGTCGCTTTACGGCATCGATCAGGACAACACGAAAGTCGCCGGCGAACGGTTCCTGGCAGCCCGTCGGCTGGTCGAACGGGGCGTACGGTTCGTGCAGGTTTTCCCAAGTGCTTATGGAGTCTGGGATTCGCACCAGAAGCTCAAGGACAATCACACGCGGCTGTGCGCCACGGTCGACAAGCCCATCGCCGGGCTTCTGAAAGATCTCAAACGCCGTGGCCTTTGGGACGATGTCACCGTCGTCTTCTGCACCGAGTTCGGCCGCACGCCGGGGCTGGAGCAACGCGCCGGCGGGCGCGACGGTCGCGACCATCACCCGCATGGCTTTACCATCTGGATGGCTGGCGCGGGCATCAAGGGCGGCACGGTGCATGGCGAGACTGACGAACTCGGCTTTCATGCCCTCGAACCGGCCCACTATGTGACGGACCTTCATGCCACGGTGCTGCACCTGATGGGCCTGGACGGCCGCAAGCTCGAAGTGCCCGGACGCCGCCGCCTTGAGATCGACCATGGCAAGGTGATCACCGAAATCCTGGCCTAAGCGAATCGTTATCGCGAAATCCTGTCACCGGCGATGGCGTTCGGGGCGTCGTAATTTGTGCCTGGAGCGTTCGAAAATGAGTCGAACCGATTGCGCCGATCGAGACCGGCTCGCGATCTTTGGATTGCATTGATCGCAGTGGTCCTGCCCTGAAATTCCTGTTTCGAAATTTCGGATTTCGGCCTTTTCTCCAATTCGGTCTGGCTGATAATCGGGAAAGTAAGACTGCGCGAACGCTTTTTCCATTAGCGCCGCTGTTTCCGTATCACCTCCGTTGTCCAGTATCGAGGAATTCCCCATGGCCCGCACTCGCCGCCCAAAGTCCACCGAATCGACGCCTGAAGCTCTGGACGCAATCGTCGAAGCTTCGAAGCCGATCGATTTCGAACCACCCGTCGAACCGCCCGCCCCCAGGCCTGGCGCGGCCACGACGGGCCGTTATGTCGTCGTCTATCGCAAAGAAGTGCTTCAGTCGCCGAAGCTTGCGATTCAAAGCCTGAACAGGCTGACTGGCATCCGCGATGTCCTTTCGGCTGCGGATTTCGCCGCTTCGGCTGTCGATCAGGCCCAGGCCGCCCGGTCCGACGCGCTCTACCTGCCTGCCCTGGGTGTCGCTGTCGTCGCGGCCGACGACGACCAGCTCCAGAGCCTGATGGGAGCCGCCAGCGATTCCAGCAGCCAGATCATGGCCGTCGAGCCCGAGTATATCTACCGGGCGTTCGAGGAAGCTCCATTTCCGCACCTGCAGTATTTGAAGGGCTATCGCGACGCCGTCAATCAGCTTTACGACAAGCTCGCCGCCATGAGCGAAGTCGCCGAGGAGAAAGCCGAGCCCCTCGCCACGTTCCGCGACACCAGCCAGTTCACCTGGGGCCTTCAGGCCACGAAGGTGAACACGAGCCGTTCGACCGGCAAGGGCGTGAAGGTCGCTATCCTCGACACCGGCATCGACTTGAAGCATCCCGACTTCAAAGGCCGCAAGATCGTGAGCCAGTCGTTCATTCCTCGTCAGTCGGTGCAGGACGTCCAGGGCCACGGCACCCACTGCGCGGGTACGTCCTGCGGCCCGCTACAGCCGGCCACGGGCGTACGCCGGTTCGGATGTGCCTATGAAGCAGAGCTTTACGTCGGCAAGGTGCTGAGCGATTCCGGGTCCAGCGTCGGTTCTTCCGTCCTGAGCGGCATGAACTGGGCCGTGGCCAATGGCTGCCAGGTGATTTCGATGTCGCTGGGGGCCGATGTCGATCAGCCTTCGATGGCATTCGAACAGATCGGCCGAAGGGCATTGTCTGCCGGCTGCCTGATCATCGCGGCGGCGGGCAATAATGCCGAACGCTCGCTTGGCAACCCCGGATTCGTCGGTCAGCCGGCGAACAGCCTTTCGATCATGGCAGTCGCGGCGGTGGATAACCGGCTCAGGATCGCCGACTTCTCAGCGCGAAGTTCGTCATCCTCGGGAACGGCCGGGAAGATCGACATCGCCGCACCCGGTGTTTCCATTTTCTCGAGCCTGCCTGGCGGCAAGCATGATTCCTGGAGCGGCACGAGCATGGCCACGCCGCACGTGGCTGGTATCGCGGCACTCTGGTGCCAGCTTACGGGCCGAACCGGTTCCGCATTGTGGACGATCCTCACTCAGAACTGCCGCAGTATCTCCGGAGACGTGGCCGATCTGGGTGCGGGCCTGATCCAGGCACCGCAGCAGTAAGGCGTGGTCGGACCGGATCACGCCGTTCCGGTCCCCGGCTCGCCATGCGGAAGTCGTCCGGCACTTCGAAGTTCGACTTCCGCACATTTCCTGATATGAGGATTCCAACGATCGTACCGATGCCGTAGGATGATTGTCTGATTGTGGTTAAGAAAGGAACGGAGACTTCCGCCCATGTCAGACGATAAGCGGCCGAAAAAAAGCTTGAAAGCGAGTTCGAAATCCATGGAGACGAAGTCGATCGTGATCACGGTGGACGACGAATATCTGCCCCGGATCGATCACGTCGCCGGTGAGCTTCGCTCACTTGGAATGCATGTCGATGAAGTGCTCAAGGCCACGGGCCTGATCTGCGGCACGGCGGATTGCCAGTTGGCGGCGTTGAAAAAGGTTCCTGGCGTGATGAGCGTCGAAGCACAAACGAGCTTCGACGTCCCTCCGACCGATTCGCCCATTCACTGACCCAGTCGACAATTCGACGAAATCGGTCACGACGATCGAAGATCGGTTCGATCAGTCTCGAACCGGCGGCGTACCCAGGTCCGGGTCCATCACTGGGCCTGGGGCTGGAGTGTCCGTCACCGACTCTTCGCGGATATCGGGCTTGATGGCCAGAGCCCAGACCACGTTCGACCAATATCGGGGCGGCTCCAGGCCCAGGAGGCGATACTTGATGCCCGCGAGCTTGCGCATGACCAGCACGAGGCCGCGGTAAAGCGAGCGGGGCAAGTCGACCGGGGCGGGCCACGGGTCGCGCATTTCCTTCACTTCGAAGCCGTGACAGAAGAGCATTTCCGCCAGCGAGACGGGCGTGAATGACGTTTCGTGCGTGATGTCGCCGTAAACGCAGCCCGGGCCCGTCGGGCTTTCGGCGTTGGGCACGCTGAGAATCAGCCGGCCGCCGGTGCGGAGCTTGCGATAGACTTCACGCAGGAGCGGGAACAGCTCTTCGCGGGTGAAGTGCTCGATGATGTCGAGCATGACGATCATGTCATAGCCATTTTCGCTGCGAACGAGAAAATCCAGTGCCGTCTGCTCGTGCACTTCGAAACCGAGCTGGCGGGCGATCTCCACCTGCTGTTTGTCCAGATCCAGACCCGTCAGCCGCTCATAGCCTTCCTTGCGCAGGAAATACATGAACTGGCCACTGCCGCAACCGATGTCGAGAATCTCGCCGGTTTTATAGTCAGGCAGCCAATTCCGTGCGTACCAGGAGTAATAGCGGCGGCGCAGTTCATGGCGCGATGCGACATCCTCCGCACTCTGGTATTTGTGCCACTCGGCCTGGTGCTGGTAGAAAACGTCGCGATAGGGATTGGCCATCGATGCCGCCGCAAGGAGATTCGTCGAGTGGCGCGGGGCGATCCGTCCGCCGCCGCTCTAGCCAGGTCGGGCCGATTATAGCGATCAGGCCGTTCCGCCGGGAAGTGGGCCATAGGCCCGATCGAGCAGCTCCACCGGGTGAACCACTTCGTGAGAGCCGCCACGTTCGTCGAGGTAGTAGCGAATCTGCATCTGGCATCCGATATTGGCCACGGCGACAACGGAAGCCCCGGTCGCATCGATGTATTCCGCCTTGCGACGGCCCAGACGCCGGCTCATCTCCGGCTGGCTCAGGTTGTACGTACCGGCCGCTCCGCAGCAGATTTCCGTTTCCTCGAGCGGTACGATCGAAAGCCCTTCGATCATGCCCAGCAACTGCCGCGGCTGATTGCGGATCTGCTGGCCATGGCACAGGTGGCAGGCATCGTGATAAGTCAGCTTCGCTTCGACCCGGTTCGCGGGTTTGACCGGCCCCAGCTCGACGAGAAACTCGGTAATGTCCTTCACTTTCGCCGTAAATGCGGCAGCCCGTGCGGCTTCCGGATCGTGATGCATCAGGTGGGCATAGTCCTTGAGCATCGCCCCGCAGCCGGCCGCGTTGATGATCACGGCGTCGTACTTCGAAAGGTCGAAGGCGTTCAGGTTGGCCCGCATAAAGGCCTTGGCCCCGTTCTCGTCGCCCGAGTGATAACTGACCGCACCGCAGCACGCCTGACCAGCGACGACATGCACCTCGCAGCCGTTGTGCTGTAGGATCCGGGCCGTGGCGGAGTTGGTTTCGGGCGTCATGGCGTCGGTCACGCAGCCGGTGAACAAGGCCACGGTCGCACGCTTCTTCCCGACCGGCTCGAGCTTCTCAGGCAACGGTGCTGGTGGCAGCAGCGGCATCGAAGGGGGCAGCATTTCCTCCATCCGCTGCAGAGTTTTCGGCAGCAGCTTCGTCAATCCCAGTGAGCGGGCGATGGGGATCAGGCCCGTCTTCATGCCGATCCGTGCCGGAATCAGGGCCCATTTCATGCGGTTCGCATAAGGGAAAAGGTGACGCAGCAGGATCCGCAGCAGAAGCGGCGGTCGATCGTCGCCGTCGGCCGAGATTTCCAGCGCCACCTTGAAGGGTTCGATCAGCTTGCCGTACTGCACGCCGGAGGGGCACGCCGTTTCGCATGCCCGGCAATCGAGGCAAAGGCCCAGGTGATGCCGCACCTTTTCCGTCACCGACGCCCGGCCGTCCACCACGGCACGCATCAGATAAATGCGGCCCCGGGGGCTATCGTTTTCGTCGCCGGTCATGACGTAAGTCGGGCAACTGGCCGTGCAAAGCCCGCAGTGCACGCAGTCCTGATAAAGCCCGTATTCGACACGGTCACTCAACCACTTCAGGTCGATGCCCGCGCCGTTGGCATTTCCGCTTTCGGTGACTTCCGCCGGTTCGTGTTCCGCGACGCTGTGGCTCATGCTCTTCCGCTCTTCGCAAATCGAATGTGTCTGGCCTGGCCCGCTTTCGAATCCACGTCCGTGGCCTGGCGTTTTTCGAAGCTCCGCGTGATTTCAACTCAACCCCAGAAAACGCCCCGGGTTGAGAATGCCCTTCGGGTCGAGCGCCCGCTTGATGCCTGCCATCAGGTCACGCTCCGGCCGATGCTTGCCCCAGACCGGGTAATCGGCCTTCCACGCTTCCGGGCACACCGGCCAGACGACCGAACCGCCCCAGGCCTCCACTTTGTCCTGCCATTCGCTGGCCTCGGCCAGGGCCGTTTCGCAGGCGATCGATTCACGTGCCTGCAGGCTGACGATCCCCTGCCCGCCATGGGCCTGGACGCTCCAAAGAGCGGTGTCGATCTGGTCGAGCAACTCGGCGACCCGCCCTGGGCGAGTCACCACGCGGGCGACCGGTCGAGAGTCGTCTGATCCGAACCCTTCGGTCAGAGCCGACCACACCGGTTGCGAGGCATCGTCCCGCAATATCTCGCAGGTGGATGACTTCGGAACTTCCTCGCGAATTTTATCGCACTGCCAGGCCACAGCCTTGGCCGATTCGTCGAACCCGACGGCCGCTACCCATGCCGATGGGTTGAGCCCGGAAGGCTTGCCGATCGCCTCAGCGCGAGTCCGGTCGAGCACTTCGATGGCCGTCGGCCGGGTTTCGGACAGATTGAGTTGATCCAGCAAACTGGCCAGCGACTGGGCATCCGGCAGGCCGATCCAGGCGATTGCCGTGCTCTCAGGCCGGGGCCGCACCTTGAAGGTCAGTTCGGTGATGACGCCCAGGGCCCCCATCGAACCGGTCAGCAATTTGGGGAAGTCGTATCCGGCGACATTCTTCACGACCCGCCCGCCGCCCCGGATTAGCCGGCCAAGACCATCCACGAAAGCGATGCCGATGACCTGGTCCCGTGGTTTCAGATTCGCCTGTCGCCGTGGACCTGTCCAACCTGTCGCCATGATCCCGCCCAGGGTCGCGGTGCCGGCGTTCGGAGGATCGATCGGCAGATACTGGTTGTTCTCGGCCAGGATCGATTGCAGCCGGCCAAGCGTCATGCCCGATTCGACCGTGATCGTCATGTCGTCGACCGGGTAATCGATCACTTTGTCGAGCTGATTCGTTTCGAGCCGGACGCCGGAGCGGCTCGGAATGCCTCCATAAGTCCAGGCCGTCGCGCCGCCGGCCGGAAAAACGGCGCGGCTCTCTTCGGCACATGAGGCCACAAGATTCGCCAATTCGTCGACGCCTGACGGTGCCGCCAAAACTTCTTCAGTGCTCGGCATTTGCGTCGTATCCGTCGTGTGCTGGCGAGGTTCGGTCGTGTCTGTCGCGGCGGGAACCATGCTTCAGGTCCGGGTCAGTCGGAACGGTCAAGGGCCGGCGTTTCGAATCGTCGGCTCAGCCGCCATTCCGGAGTTTCGCTGGCGAGATTGCACCCATCTTGATCGGATACGCTGCGAATTTCCAGACCGTCGCAGCGAAATCGCACGGGATCATTGGGACGACCGCAATCCGCCTCGATCCGAAAACTGCCGCACGCTCATCAAGGTTCTCTGTTCGAAGCACGATTCATCACGTAAGCTTAGGGAGAATGGGGAGTTCGTGCAGGCCGAATCGCGGTGATTCATCTTTGCACGTAAAGCTCTCAATCATTGAGATTTACGCCATGCCGCTTTCCGCCTACGAGCTGAATCAGGTCAACGAGATCGCGGGCTGGAAGTCGTTGCGGCCGAGCCTGCTCGAATCGTCGATCGGCCGTGTGGCAGCCTCGGTTTACGATCGTGTCGGCAAGGTCATTCCTCACACGCACGTCGGCCCGACACTTCTGAAGGCGTTCGAACTGGCGGAGAAGATCGACACGACCGGCGAAATCGCCGGCATGGCCGGCGTGACGACGATCGAAGACCTGAAAACCTGGGATCTTCAGCAGTGCGATGCTCTTGTCGATCGCATCGCGCTCAAGGAAGAACGGCTCGGCATGACCGAAGCTGCGTTTTCCGAAGTCGGCGGCCTGGCGACCGAGATCGTCAATATGCCGATCCAGGCCCGGGAAGTGATCCTCCTCCTCAAACGGGTGGGGCATTGCTATGGCTTCGAAATGCGGGAAGACACGGTTGACGCTTACCTGAAAACCCTGATCATTCTGGGACACGAAACTGAAGTCGACAAACGTCTCGCCCTGCTCGACCGGCTGCGCAAACTCGAAAATGGTCAGATCAGCGATGCGGAACTCGCCGCGGAAAACGAAGAGATCGAAACCGAGATCGGCGCCGGATTCGTCGAAGGCTCGGTGATGGAATTCGTGCCTTATTTCGGAATTCTCGTATCGGTTTACAACGATTTCGAATACTTTCACCACCTGATCATCACCGCTCGCCGTGTTTTTCAGGAGCGTCACCTGCGTGACCTCGGCAAGATCGATGAAATCCCGCCCGCTGGCCAGACCAGCCGTGAAAGCACGCTTCGGAACGTCGCCGGGTTCACGCGTGAGCTCGTTTACACCGGCAGCTTCGGTGTCGGCTACGGCGTGGCATTTCTGGGTTATGGCATTTCCCGGCTTTTGGCCGACTATGTCCCGCCTGTCGGCAGGGGCTTGACGGAAGGAACCGCCAACGCCGCCAGCGATGCCCGCAACGCCGCCGACCAGGTGACGGCATCGATGAAAGGCACGCTGGGAATCGGGATGGAGTGAGACCGCTGGATCGAGTCGTTCGATCGCCGCCGGTCAATTCCGCTCAATTCTTCCCGTGCCATTGCCCGAGAATCCGAACGATGAGGTCGCCCAGCCTGCCGCCGGCGACTTTCGCCACGTCGAGCACTTCCTCGTGAGTGATCTCGGCCGAAGGATCTTCGCCCGAACCTGCCGCGGCGTTGGTCACCATCGCGAAGCCGAGCACATCCATACCGGAAGCCCGGGCCACGATCGCCTCAGGCACCATCGACATGCCCACGACGTCCGCACCCAGAGCCCGCAGCATGCGGATTTCGGCCGGCGTTTCGTAACTCGGGCCCGGCAGACTGGCGTAAACGCCCGGCTTCAGGTCGATCCCCAACTCACTGGCCGCTTCGGTCGCAAGCGAACGCCAAAAGGGGGAATAGACCTGTGTCATGTCCGGAAACCGCACGCCCAGACGATGATCGTGCGGACCACGTAACGGATTGCCGCCCATCAGGTTCAAATGATCGGTCACCAGACACAGATCGCCTGGCCTCAGCCCGAAAGCGATACCGCCCGTCGCGGCGGTCAATATCACGTGTTTCGTGCCCAGGGCAGCAGCCACTCGCATCGGGAGCGTTACCGCCGAAAGTTCGTGCCCCTCATAATAATGAAATCGTCCCTGAAAGATGATGACCGGTACGCCAGCCAGATCGCCCAGAATCACGCGGCCGGCATGACCGCTGATTCCAGGTGGTTCGAAGCCGGGAATACGATCGTATTCGATCACGATGCGGCGATGGACGACACGGTCTGCCAATGGCCCCAGGCCGGAACCGAGCACGATCGCCACTTGCGGCGGGGCGATCGTCTCATGGGCGATGACATTGGTCGCAGCCTGAACCGCATCGTAAAGTCCGGACATCCTCAGAGTCTCCTTCGGACAAGTTTGGCGATCGGAAAACCGGGCCATGCGCCTTCGACCAGCCGGGCTCGCATTCGGATCGCCGCCAACAGCGAATCGTATTAGAGGATGATACCCACGATGCAGGCTGAGAGATAATTGGCAAGTGTGCCGGCGATCATGGCCTTCAAGCCAGTTTTCGCGAGATTTTCACGGATTTCAGGGACGAGAGCACCGATGCCCCCGAGTTGAATTCCGATCGACCCCAGATTCGCGAAACCGCACATGGCGAAGCTCATGATGGCGAACGTGCGTGGGTGCAGCGTGTCCCGAGACCGGGCGAGGGCCTCGAACCCGATCAATTCGTTCACGACCGTTCGCGTCCCCAGAATTCCACCTGCCTGAGTGGCGTCGGCCCACGGAATGCCCATCAGCCAGGCGACGGGCGACAGGATCGTTCCGAGGATCGATTGCAGCGACAAATTCAACGTCATGCCCAATTCATCGCTGATCGCAACGCCGATCCTGCCCAGAATCAGGTTCGCCAGCGCGATCAGCGAAATGAAAGAAATGAGCATGGCCGCGATATTCAGAGCCAGGCCCAGCCCTTCACGCGTGCCCCGGCTGGCGGCATCCAGCAGGTTCGTATCCTGATCGAACGATTCGTGATGGATATAACCGAGCGTTTCCGGCTCTTCGGTTTCGGGCACGAGCATCTTGCAGATGAGAATCGCCCCCGGGGCGGTCATCATCACGGCCGTGAGGATATGCTGCGACTCGATCCCGAACGCGAAATAGGCCGCCATGATTCCGCCCGAAACGCTCGACATCCCGGAGGCCATCACCAGCAGCAGCTCGGACTTCGTCAGCTTCGGCAGAAACGGGCGGATCGCCAGCGGGGCTTCGGTCTGTCCCAGGAAGATATTGGCCGCCACCGCCAGACTTTCCGCCCCCGAGGTTCCCATCATCCGCTTCATGACCCACGCGATCTTGCCGACGAGGAACGGCATGATCTTCAGGTAATAACCAATGGCGAACAATGCTGACATGAAGATCACGGGCGGCAGTACCCGGAATGCGAACACGAATCCGATCGGCCCTGAGGGTTTCGTCGCTTCGGCGCCGAAGACGAAAGCGGCCCCTTCCTCCGCACAGGCCAGGAGTGTTTCGATCTGCTTGCCCATCCACTTGAGCACTTCCTGACCGGTCGGATCGGAGAGGACCAGATAGGCCAGAATCCATTGCAACGCCAGCCCCCAGAAAACGATACGCCGCGAAATCGCCTTCCTGTCCGTGGAAAACGCATAGCAGCCCCCCAGAATCAGCAATATCCCCAGTGCACTTCGCAGGCGGTCCTCGATCGGCACCGGCCGCTCCTTCTTGCCGGCGGCCGCCGCGGCGTCGGGCAGTGTGCTCACTGGGACACCGGGCGCAGCGTCGGCCGGTTCGGCGGCCTTCGTCACAGGTGCCGGTTCGGCGGACTTGGCAGCTTCCTGTGAATATGCCGGCCCTGAGCTGAGAAAAATCAGAAGCGTCACCAAGGCGAGCGAGAGACGCAATGCAGCGGTGGATGCGTGAGGTAATTGGATCGCGTTCACAGGCGGAGAATCTCCGGTCGCCGGTCAATCGGGCGAATGACGTGCTCTAACAGGTCGAATTCGGTTGCGTCGCGTCGTCTCATGATGCGGAATGTCCGACGAGCGATCGCCACGACGAATGCGTAAAGATCGAGGCCGGCCAGAACCGCAACTTAGGTTAGTTCGCCTCGTTCACGAACGCAAGCCGAACGGGCGAAAGTCCTGAACCGGTCGCGGCTCCCGTCATTCATCCAGCTCGTCTTCGGCTAACTCTTCCGGCTCATCGCTGGCCTGCTGCCGGGTCGAAAGCCACTTGCGGGCCTTGCTGATCAGCTTTTCGGCCTCAAGAGCGGTGGCCGTGCCCGTGGGCATGTCCAGGCCGAGATCCTTGAGCAGGCCGGCGATGGGCCGCTCGGCATCGGCCGGGAACCACTTCTTGCGAGCTGCCGAATAGGCCAGGCTTTTCTCTTCGCGGTTCTGGTCGCGGTAACGCACCAGCAGGCTGCCGTCGGTGTAGCTCCAGCATGCGACGATCGGCACGCCCGCCCCGCTGGCCACCTGAAGCGGCGGTATCGTAATTTCCACAGGCGTCGTACCCGTGCCCAGAATGCGTGCCTGGCTCGATTTGATACCCCCGCGAACCGAGACCAGCAGCACCAGGTGGGCTGTCGGTCCCAGGGGCAATCGCTGGTGGGCGGCACTGGCCCCCTTCGTCGCCCGGTATTTCGATGTGGCTTCGTCATACGCGATCTTCAGATCGCCTAGTTTGAGGACGACCGGGCGTTCGTCCACAAGCGTGACGATCTCGGCCCGGGAGTGAAATTCCGGGGCGATCGGGCCAGCCGACGAAGCCATCGCGATGCCCGACCCCGTCGCCACGCGGCCGCGCGTTTTCGGCAGTTCCAGCAAGGCATTTTCCTGCTCGGTGGTTGCCCGGGCCTTGGGCGTGAACATCGTCAGCCGGCGCAGCCAGTTCGGGTCCTGCCGGCGCCGCAGGGCGTCCTGCCAGAGGGGTTCGACGACCTCGGGCCAGAATCGCAGTACGGCTTTTTCAGAAATGAGCCAGGGGGCACTCGTACGCAGGACGACGCGGCGAAAGTCGGGATTCTCGGCCCAGAGATCGGCCAGCCGGTTCCAGAGCCGGGCCCGTTCCCGGTTCACCTTAGGCATCTCGAGTTCGGCTTCGCTCAAGCTTTTCCAGTCGCGCGGCAGGCGATTGGGCAAAAGTCGCCCTTCGTCGTCCATCCATTCCGTGGCGAGCGTTTCATGATTCACCACCAGCTCGCGGCGAATCTTGCGAAGACTTTCCAGCCCCTGCGGCGTCTGACGAATCACCAGATACCGGGCCAGCACCAGCGGGCTCAGGGCATGGCGAACTTCCAGCCCCCCTTCCACTAGTGCGGCGGCCCGGGCCAGGGATGCCGTCGTTCCCCCTGAAACGACACACGATGTGAGTGCGAGCAGGGCACGGGCCAGTTCGGCCGATTCGTTCTGGACGTTGCCGCCGCCCGAGATGGACCAGCCACGAGGCTGATCCATGATCAGATCCGCCAGCCACGCCCCGGCCAGGGCACGCTCGGTATGTTCGAGCCGAAGCGGTTCGTCCTCGATGACGTGCACCATTTCCCGCACGAGGGGCTCATCGATGATCTCCAGCGTCGGTTGACGCCGCTCACGCCCCTTCGCCTTCGACTGCGGCCGAACGACAATCGCCGGCTGGCTTTCCGCCTCGGCCTCTCGCAGACTTCGATGAAAATCGGCCAGGGATGGTTCGGACGCTTCCACAGCCCGCGCGGGAGTGGCCGGTCGCTTCTGGCCCAGACGCCGACGTTCCATCCGATCGCGGATTTCGTCGAACTGCCGGGCCACTTCCGCCGCACGATGTGGCCTGCGACTCGGGTCTTTCTCCAGAAGATCAAGAATCAGGCGTTCAAGATCCGCCGGCAGATCGGGGTTGATCGCCCGGGGTGGCTCGGGGGGCCGGGAAGTGACCTCGTGAACGATCTCACGCGTCGAACCCCGAAACGGCAATTCGCCGGTGACCGCCTCGTAAGCTACGACGCCCAAGGCGTAAAGATCCGAAGCGGGGCTCGAAAGCACGTTCCGGAAAAGCTCCGGCGCCATATAGGGCACAGTGCCGCGCAGGGCCGAAGCCTCGGCCGTATCGCCCTGCTGCATGGCCAGGCCGAAGTCGGTCAGCTTGGCATGGAGATCACGCGTCAGCAGGATGTTTCCCGGCTTGATGTCCCGGTGAACGATTCCGAGCTGGTGGGCTTCGTCAAGCGCTTCGGCCGTCTCGGCCAGAATCCGCAGCTTTTCCTCGATCGTCAAATTCGGGAATTTGCGAAGAAGCGTCGAGCCTTCGACCAGTTCCATGACCAGATAAAGCGGACCGTCGGGTATCTGGTCCATGTCGTACAGGCGAACGACGTGGTCGTGCGTCAGCCGGGAAATCATCTCGGCTTCGAGCCGCAGACGCTCGGCCCAGGCGGCCTGAGTCGCCAGATCGATCGTCTTGATCGCCACTTCACGCTTCAGCCGCAGGTCCGTCGCACGATAGACCGAACCCATGCCGCCCCTGCCCAGGACGGATTCGATCCGAAATCTACCGTTGATCGTCGTTCCGACCATTCGTGCCGACCGTTGACGTTTTGACAGGCGTTCGTGAGGGTTCGCGGCATACCTGGAATTTCAGGCCTTCGCCAGGCCCGATGATGCCGAGACCTTGATAATTTACGGATCCGACGACGAAAATGGCTACTACTTTCGATGCCGGGCGTGCCGAATCGACTCCCCGAGGCCAGATATTTCGCCTATCCGGCCTGGCCTGAACACCTCTCGCGAGAATCCGAACACGATGGCATCCAAGGACGAAGAACGTGTCCTGTGCGTACCGACCCAGGCCGTTGACGCGATCGGCCATTTTCAGGGCTTCAAGCCCGAAGCCTCGGCCTATCTCGACGCCCTCCTCAAGCCCGGCCTCGCCCGTTTCGTCCGCCGGGGCGACTGCGAGACCGACCCAAGTCTAAAACAGATCATTCCTTACGTCATTTTCCTCACTTCTTCCGAAGTCTTCGTCTACACCCGTGGCAAAACCCAGGGCGAATCGCGGCTGCATGCCTTGCGATCCCTCGGGGTCGGCGGCCACGTGGCTGAAGAGGACGCCGCGGGCGGCTGCACGCGTGAGGCTTACGAACTGGCCCTGAAACGGGAGCTGGACGAAGAAGTGCGCGTCGGAGCCCCCGGAACGATGCGCACGGTCGGGCTGATCAACGACGACTCAACACCAGTCGGGCAAGTCCATCTCGGTGTGGTGCATTTATTTACGATCGATGCCCCGATCGTCGAACCGCTCGAAGACGGCCTTGCGGAGGCCGCATTCATGCCGATCGGTTCCGCTCACGACCTGGCCGCCGAATTCGAAACCTGGTCACGCATCTGCCTGGAAAATCTGGCGGAACTGGATCGAAACAGCCGCTGACAAAGAAAAAATCGATCGTCCCGATCCAACAGGAGACGATCGATGCTCGTATCCGATTGCGATTCCGATTTCTCTCGTACGAAAACGAACTCAAGCCCCCTGGCCGAATTGCATCGGCATCGAGGGGCTGGGAGTTCGATATGTCACCTGGCACTCGCACTCAGGTTCGGGCGCGGTGCAGCCGGGTCAGATCAGTGCGAGAGACTGCAACATCGGCACGCTGACGAGAGCCATTGCCAGGGAGGTTTTGACGGCGTCCACAGGTTCCATGCGGAAAAGCAGGACGAAGGCCAGCATCGTAAGCCCCACCATCGGGGCGACGCCGATCGACGGATCGTGATAGATGAACAGGACGCCGCATCCGAGCATCGCGGAAACTGCGAATTTCAAGCCAAGCACGACGAGGTTTTCCCTTGGCATGTCGACGAGGCCGATGCGTGAACCGAACATCGCCGCGGCGAAAACGGTAACGCCGCTCATGGCCGCTACGACAATCCGTGCGACACTGAGGGCATTCGGGTCGGTCGAGCCGGAAAAGGCCCACCAGCTCCCGGGGACCCAACTGCTGGCATAGCAGGTCAGGACCACGCCCACGAAAGCGAAAGAGAGCATCGAAATGGCGTCGAACCAGGACGTCAAACGTCCCGAAAGATTCGCATGCCAATGGACTTCGGGCAGAATTCGCTCGCTCTGCTGCTCCATTCGACCCACCTCACGAAGAGGTGCGTAGGCGAAGCGGTGACGAGAAATTTGAGACATCGCGTAATTCCCCTTTATGTGGCCGACGGTTCCGGCGAATTTCGCCGAGTCACGCGACCGACACACCTACCTACGAAGCCAGGGTCGGTTTGGGACGAAAATTCCCGGAAATATTTCCGAAAATTTTCTCCGCACCCTTGACTATCGCCAGATCTGTCGCGAACTCGCAACGTAAGCCCGACGACAAACGCATCGCCGGCCACTACGCCCAAGCGCAAACGCGACAAGAAATTCCGAACTCAGCGACAAAATTGCCGCCATAGCGGTGACCGCCCCGACTCCAGGCCGAACGGTCCACAGATCAGATTGTCCGTCATGCCCGAACGATCGGCCATGAAATGACTTGCATGCGATTCACCCGATTCTGCCCCGGCTGGTCTCGAAACCTGCCGCAAGGGGTACCGAAACGGCGAACGGCTGCATCAGGCTCAGTAATGGAATCCCGATTTTCGAAGGTGGACAGCTGGCTCGAGAGCCCCGTCCGCCACTTGGCCGGAGATCACGCGTGCGACGATCAGATCATGATCACCGCCCGTCGCAAACACGTGGGCCAACTGACATTCCATCCAGGCAACCGCATCGTCGATGACGATCGTGCCGTGTGTTTCGGATTCGGTCACGCCAATCCCGGCAAAAGCATCGGCATCAGGCTCGAAACCAGCGCCGAAATGCTTCAACAGGTGTTTCTGACCATGACCGATCTGGTTGAGAGCGAAATACGGGTGGCGTTCCAGCCATGACGTCACGAATCGGCCTTTGCGAACCGCCACGCTGATCATCGGCGGTTCGAAGCCGACCTGCTGAACCCAGCTGGCCAGCATGCCGGTCGCCCGATCGTCCAGACGCGCCGTGACGATGAACAGACCACTGGGCATCCTTCCGAGGGCTGCCCCCAACGTATCTTTCGACGAAGCCCCGTGTCCTGTTTCGCTCATCGGTTTCCTCAAATTCTCCAAGCCGCATCGCCGGGATTGACCCGGCAATGCGCGCTCGAATCGTCCACATCATAAGTAATATCGATAGGTGTGTCGAGATCGACAAGTGCGCGCAGTCCATCGTGGCGGAAATCCGGTCAGATTCCTGATTTCGCCCCGACGGTCACATCCTTCAACCGATCTCTCAAGTATTCCGCGGCCCGTTCGTGCCCGTGTTCGTTCCAGTGGTGGTCGTCAATCCGGCCGATCGGTTTGCCCGCCTCTTTTTCCTCAGCATGCAGAATCGCGTCGAAATCGCCCGCGAAGTCGAAACCCGAATCCTCCGCAAGACGCTTCCATAGCGAAAAATAGGGTTCGTCCTGATCGACCGCGAATAGCACCACGCGGCAGTTCCCTCCAGCCCGCTTCTTCAGGCGCTGCAGAACCGTTCCGATGGCTTTCGTCGTTCGCTCAAGCTCCGGTGCGAGTGGGTCTTCCGGAAGAATCGGCCGAGTGACGGAGAATGTGCCGTCCGGCACGTCGAAACCAGCGCGCGATTGATCGATCCGTTTCATGAGCCAGAACAGAAACCGCGAATTCACGCTCAGCCAGCTCAGGGCCTTCAGCTTGCGGGGTACGTCCCAGACGACCGAACCGTCAGGCTGCGGATAAGGCCTGTTCAGGCCATTGTTATGCCGCCGGCTGGCGTTCTCGAGCACCACGCTGGAATTCACGAAATCGTTCGAACAGACTTGCAGCACGATCACGTCCGGGCGAATCTCGTCGAAATGCCGATCGATCACGAGCCATTCCTGCAGCGTGCCGTAACCCGAACAACCGAAGGCGTATATGTTGGCCTGAAGCATCTCGCCCAGGCGAGCGTAGTAGGTCTTCGCATCGTCGATGCGCTCGGCCTGGGTGAACGAGTCGCCGACGATCAGAATCTTCGGCCGCTCTTTGACCGTCTGAGGCCATGAACGAAACCCTGACTTTCCGGTCGTGAACTTGTAAGGCCGTGTCTGTCCGACCGAATCGCCAGCTTCACCCGCACTCGCAAAATTCTCTTTCGGAGCCCATCCAAGTTCCGGATCGATCCGGTTGGAAGATTGCGCATAGACGGAAGATTTTCGTAAGTCGTGAAGCCTGAAGTAAATCTCGGCCGCGGTGAATAATGCGACGAGCGGGAGAAGAATCGCACAGAGCCGAAACAGCCAGAGACGGCGGCGGCGAACACGGCCAGCGGAATTCATCGCGGTATCGGGATGCATGCGATTCTTGACTCACTGGTCGTGAATGGATTCGGCTCGATCCCGCTCGAAAAGCCGGGGCACTTCGCGTTGGTCGATCGTCAGCCTAGCACGCATTGTCGACCATGTCATTCCCGCAAGCCAAAAAGTTAAGCCTTCACCGAAACCGTTCGAATGACGGCCAATGCATGAAGTCACGGCGATATTTCGCCATCGATCAGGCCAATCGGGCGTGTCGTGGGCGAGTTTCGGGACTATACTGACCAGACCAGAGCCTCTCCTGCAGACGCACAGGCGGGCGCTACTCGATCGATCGCATGCATGCCATTCGGATACTCGCCATGAGCCAGGCTTCTTCCAACCCCGACGCCAGAAATGTTCTTGGCGGACCGCTCAAAACGTGTTCGCTCAACCCTAAAACCGGGTTCTTTCGCGACGGCTGTTGTGACACTGGCCCGGAAGACCTGGGCCAGCACACCGTTTGTGCACAGATGACTCGCGAGTTCCTGGAATTCAGCGTGCTGCATGGCAATGACCTCGTAACGCCACGACCGCAGTGGAACTTCCCCGGCCTCAAGCCCGGCGATTCCTGGTGCGTGTGCGTACTTCGCTGGAAGGAAGCTTTCGAGGCAGGCTGCGCGCCGAAAGTCAAGCTGCAGTCCACCCATGAAGACGCCCTGAAATTCGTGAAGCTCGAAGACCTGATGGCTCACGCCCTGCCCTATCGCGATGACGGCGGCCTTAACCTGGAAACGCCAGCCCCGCCGCCGGCCGACCCGCAATGGAATTGAAATTCGCACGAATCGAACGCATCGAGACTTCGTGACACCATCGTTTCGAACGCAATCTTGCGATGTCGCTGAAGTCTCGATCACGGGCCTCCGCGGTTTCCTGATTCAGGCCATGTCGATTTCGCTGGTATTTCGAAAGTCGAATCGATGATTCGATCTCTCCGGGTTTCGAAATCGATCGCTCAGACCGCTGGGACTCCGTTCACGCGTCGATATTTCGTTTCGATATGATCGCCGGCAACGGCGAGGGTCGGCCCAGCTTGGCTTTCCCTCGACCAGAATAGCCAGACCGTTACGTTCGAAAGTCACGCCGGACAATTCATGAAAGCAATCAGGATCGCCATCTCAGATTCGAAACGAATTCGAATTTGACGTGAAATTCCGATGGTTGTACGATAAAATACTTTTCCCCGTACATGGAGGTTCGCGACGTGATTCAGCCTGTCGAACGGATACCTAAAGTTCGTCATGAATTCGGTGCCATGCTCGTCGGGCTTTGTTCAGGCCTTTCGGCGATACTGTTCCATCACATGATCGCATTTGCCGATTCGACCCGCTTCGCTCTCTCGGATCGATTCGCGGATTGCGGCATCGCCGTGGGCCTGGCGATCATCGCCTGTTGCGGATCACTTTCCGCGGCTTCGATCGCGATGGTCAGAAAACTCGCACCCGAGGCTGAAGGCAGCGGCATCGCGGCAGTCATCGCGGCCTATGATCAGATCGGTCCTGTGCGTGCGTGGCGCATCGTTTTCGTCAAATTCATCGGCGGATTCCTGGCGATGGCGGCCGGGATGCCACTGGGCCGTGAAGGGCCCAGCGTCCAAATCGGCGCGATGTCGGGTGTACTCGCGAAAAATCGATTCCCGCTGCTTCTGTATCGCTCCAGGGCGATTCGACTCGGCGCCGCGGGCGGCCTGGCCGCGGCCTTCGACGCCCCGCTCACGGCCGTCGTATTCACCTTCGAAATGCTTCGCCAGCCTTTCGACAAACGGAACTGCGTCGATACGATTCTCGTCTGCGCCGTCGCGGACTGGGTTTCGCGAATCACGGAAGGCCCGAGGCTCGAGCTGCCGTTGACCGTCATCGGATACCCGGCCTTCCCAATGATCATTCCCGTCGTCGCGGTCGCGCTTCTCACAGGCGGCGTCTCGATCGTATTTCAAAAGGCCGTTCTCATTTTCCACAAAGCGTTCGAGCGTCAATTCCGATCCGATCGTCAAGCGATCATCGCCACCTTTTTCGTCGGCTGCCTGTTGGGAATTCTGTTTCTCATCCGGCCCGATATGCTCGGCGTCGGCCGCCGTCTTTTCAACTCGGCACTGACGGATCGAATGACCCTGACGCTGGCGATCGCGGCACTGGCGATCCGCGTGCCACTGACTGCACTTTGTTACGCCACGGGTGCCCCGGGAGGCCTGATCGTTCCGACGATCCTCTTCGGGACTCTCACCGGCGAAGCCTTCTGTTGCGCGACGACACTCGTCTGGGGCAAGATTTCCGGCGATTTTCATACTGTCTGCCTGATCGCGGGCATGTCCGCCGGTCTCGGAGCGATCTTCCGCATTCCGCTCACCTCGATCGTTCTCACGGCCGAGATCACTGGAACCTTCGACAGGCTGCTCGAGATCAGCATCGCCTATGTGATCGCCCACTCTTTACTGCGGCGGCTGCGCCAGCCTGATCTTTACGCAGCGCTTGCCCAACAGCGAATACTGCATGAACTGGAAATGAAAGTTCGTCACCCGGAAAAGCCGCATATGCCGAAATCACGCTGAATTCCGCAGATTCTTACAGGCCGCTCCGGGCTGGTCCACGCGAATCCAAGCCGATGCCGCAAGCAACAAGCAACGCGCAGAATCTCAGGCGACATTCCCAACAGGCTCGATTTCGATCATGCGAATGCCCTTCGCACGAACGAGGATTCGTTTCCCGGACTTTTCTTCAAGAATCACAAGCGAGCCGAGATCCTAAGGCAAGGGTTGCCGGGTTTTATACACCATTTCGTTGGTGAAGCCCACGATCCTCACGTTTTCGAACCGTTCCGTCCCGTTCATGTGCACCGTGGCCCACGTGCTTTCGTTCAGAACCCCTCGAAGTGCGACCGGCTCCGGGGCTCGGCCATCGCCCCCGAGCCAGGCCAAAATGCGGTAATACGTGGAGAGCGTCATCACTCCCAGCACGGAACAAAGTACGATCACGCCGAAGATGCTGAAAGTTTCGATTGCAGTCTGATTCATCGGAAGATCCGCAACTGTGAGATGAACTCGAATGCGATCGCAATTCGGATTCGTATCAGCGATCTTTCGGCCTCAAACCGGTTTTCTTCGGAACTTCTTCGACAGGTCGTCGAAGAGCGAATAGGCCACGGGCGTGACCAGGAGCGTCGGCAGCAGAGAGAGCATCTGACCGCCGATGATCACGTTCGCCAGGCTGGCCCGGGCCGCCGCGCCGGGGCCCTTGCCGAGCGCCAGCGGAATCATGCCGGCCACGAGCATGAGCGTAGTCATCAGAATGGGCCGAAGCCGCGTCCTGTTCGCTTCCAGAATCGCCTTTTCCCGGTCCATTCCGGCACGCCGCAGCTCGTTGGTGTAATCCACCTGCAGAATGCCGTTTTTCTTAACGATCCCCACCAGCATGAAGAGCCCGAAGATCGCGTAAATGTCCATCGGCTGCTCGAGAAACTGCAATGACAACAGGGCGAACGGGAACGTCAGCGGCAGGGCAAGCAGGATGGTGATCGGGTCCACGAAGCTTTCGAACTGGGCCGCCAGCACCATGTACATGAACACCAGCGAGAGGGCGAAGGCGATGAGGAAATTGCGAGCGACGTCATCCAGGTTCCGTGACTTGAAACCCTTGCGAATTTCGTAGCCGGGCGGCATTCCCAGGGCCTCGGCTTCGCAAACCAGGGCATTCACGCCCTGCCCGGTGGAAAATCCCGTCGCCAGGTTCGCTCCGACAGTCGTACGCCGCATCCGGTTCAGGCGTTCGATCTGCGATGGCCCGCGCTGTTCGTCGCTGGAAGTGAAACTGCCGATCGGCACCAGCTCGCTCGAAATCGAAGAGGGCACGGTGATCTCCTCGATCGCAATGCGTGTGTCACGCTGGCCAGGCCGGGCTCGCAGCCAGACGTCATACTGCTCGTCGCCGTCCTTGAACGTCGAAACCGGCTCGCCGCCGACAAGAATCGAAAGGCTTGAAGAGACCGTCGCGGCATCCACTCCCAGGTCGGCCGCGCGGTCCCGGTCGATCGAAACCTGCAGCTCCGGCTTGCTCTTGGAAACGCTCGAATCGGCATCGACCAGCTCGGGCGTTTTCCGCAACCGCTCAAGCAGTTTGTCCGTATATTCGTAAAGCACATCCAGATCAGGCCCGACGAGATTGACGTCCACCTGTACCGCCAGCCCGCCTCCCTGATTCGACGCGTCAACCACGCCCGAACGAAGGTCCGGATACTGGGCCATGATCTTCCGGGCCTGGGCCATCACGTCGAACTGCGTGTAGTCCCGTTCCGTGAGGTCGACCAGCCGCACCAGGACCGAGCCGCGCGTGACGTCGCCCGAGCCGCGGCTGACTCGCGTCGACGTCTCGCCGATCGTCGTCAGCAGGTTCGTCACCCCCGGCAGCTCCCGCAGCTTGCCTTCGATCTCTCGGCACTGCCGGTCGAAAGCCTCCAGGTTCACGCCCGGCTGGGCCACCATCCGCACGACGAATTCGTTCGTGTCGTCACGCGGAATGTATTCCAGCGGCGTGCGCATCAGAAGCGGATAGCCCGCCGCCATGCCCGCGATACTCATCGCCGCCACGATCAACCTGTGCCGCATGGCCCAGCCCAGGATCGCCATGTACGTGCCTTCGATGATCCGCCAGAAATAGCCGCTTTTGGACGACCCGTGACTGGCGTCCTCCACCTTCAGGAACCGGCTGCAGAGCATCGGCGTCAGTGTGAAGCTTACGAACAGGCTCACGAGAATCGAAAACGCGATCGTCAGACCGAAACTGTTGAACAGCCGCCCGATCTGGCCTTCCATAAAAGCCACCGGCACGAAGATCACCACCAGCGAGAACGACGTCGCCAGCACGGCCAGGGCGATTTCCGACGTGCCCCGGACCGAGGCCGTCATGGCGTCCTCGCCATTTTCTTCCATGTGCCTGAAGATGTTCTCATGCACCACCACGGCGTCGTCGATGACGATGCCGATCGCCAGCACCAGCGCCAGCATCGTAATGTTATTGAGCGTGAAGCCCATGCCGTCCATCAGCGCAAAGGTCGTGATGATCGAAGCCGGGATCGCCGAAGTCGCGATCAGGGTCGTCCGCCAGTCGCGAATGAAGGCCAGAATCGTGATCGAAACCAGCAGGCCGGCCAGGATCAGGTGCGTTTTCACTTCCTCGATCGACCGCGTGATGAACACGCTCTGGTCCGACACGGGCTCGATCTTCATATCGCCCGGCAGTGCCGCCCGGATCGTATCCAGCCGCTGCTTCACGCTTTCCACCACGGCCACGGTGTTCGCGCCGGTCTGCTTGCGCACGAACAGGGCCACGGCCGATTTGCCGTCCAGCCGGGCCAGGCTCCGCTGGTCCTCCCAGCCCTCTTCGGAGACTCCGATATCCTTGACACGTATCGGGTAACCGTCGCGTACGTCGATCACAAGCTCATTGAGCTGCGATGCCGTGGCATAGCGGCCGAGCACGCGCAGAACCAGCTCCCGGTTCGGTTGATCGACCCGCCCGCCCGGCAGTTCCAGGTTCTGGCTCGTCAGGGCCCGGCGGACGTCTTCGATCGACAGGTTGTACTCCTGCAGCCTGTCCGTGTCGATCGTCACCTGAATCGCCCGCTGCTGGCCGCCGGCGATCGAAACAGCACCCACGCCCGAAACCGTTTCGATATTCTCTTTCACCCGCCGGCGCGCGATTTCGGTGATCTCACGCAAGTCGCGATTGCCCGAAAGCACCACCGTGATCACGGGCGACGAGTCTTCGTCGAATTTGTCGATCACAGGCAGTGTCACGCCCCGGGGCAGCGTGGCCACCATGGCGTTGACCTTGTTCTGCACTTCCTGCGCCGCCACATCGGGGCTCTTGTTGAGCAGAAACCGGATGAAAACCCGGCTGACGCCCTCGCTCGTAATCGAACGAAGCTCGTCGATACCTTCAATCGTGTTGACCGCTTCTTCCAGCGGCCGCGTGACTTGCGTCTCGACTTCCTCCACGCTCGCGCCCCGCAGGGTCGTCGTGATGAACACGAACGGCAAGTCCAGCCGGGGCTGAAGATCGACGCCGAGCCGCATATAAGAGAACACGCCCAGAACGATCGGCAAAGCCGTCAGCATGGTCGTGAACACAGGGCGGCGAATGCACAGTTCTGGCAGATTCATGAGCGGCTTTTCGGGAGGGGTATTCGGGCGGCTGGCTGGGCTGGGTGGGTCGGACGAACGCATCATCAGTCCGCGAAACGTCGATCGCGATGCCGATGATGGCGAATGGCCTTCCGGTCAAGTGGGCCGAATACGCTTAATGTATCACGCGAAGGGCCGACCGGAAAGCACCCGGTCGGCGAATCGAGAATCTGCCGTAATCGACGTACAGGTAACGCTTCGACTTATTCGCATGCCAGGCCCATCGCATCCGCTTCACGGAACTATCCCGCCGATTCGACCGGTCAACCGAAGCCCCGAATCAATTCGAAATCCGAAACTCGAGGCCTTCGACCACGTCGCCCGGCTTGAGCGTCACAACCCTCGATATCTCATCCTCCGCCTGATCCGCCTGCAGATAGAACGGATAGACCTGCACATACTGCTCACCCGCCCGAACATATTTCAATTCGAACCGGCCCTCGGCGTCCGTCGTCGCCGTCGGATCATAATACCGGTTTTCCAGCGTATCCTTCGCACTGGTTCGCACCATGCGGTTCGGCACCGGTTTGCCCGCCTTGTCAAGGACCCGGCCACGCACCACGGCGGGCTTCGTCAGCCGCATATCGAACCCTTCGACCACTTCCCCAGGCTTCGTATGCAGCGTGCGCGAAACTCCGTTGGCCCAGTTTCTCCATTCGAAATAATCGCCATCGTGCACGACCAGATTGTAAACCCTGTCGCCGCTGGCCGGCAGCTTCATTTCGTAGTTTCCTTCCTCATCCGTACGGACACTGAACCGCGTATCGCCGGTGAGAGAATTGCCGGTGCCCGTGAGCGCCGGTGCGACTGTCGCCCCGGCGACCGGCTTGCCGTCCGGGTCGAACGCCCGGCCCCGAATCTTCGTTTCCAGCTCCACGACGATTTCGACCGATTTCGTCGTCTCGCCGATTTCGAAATCGAGGTGATCGAAATTACGCTGCCAGTTGCCGAGGAACGGATCGGAAGAAGAGATCGATTTGCGATGGAACGACGACTTCGCCTGCTCCGACCACCAGCGTGCATAGCCGGGTGCCTCGACCTGTAAGTCGATATGCGAGGGCGGAATGTCATCGATCGTCAATACGCCATCGCCCCCGCTTACGCCTTCGTAATCGAACACCAGGTTATGGATCCAGTGCCGCAGCCGAAAGCCCGCGACCGGCTGGCCCGATACACTGTCGACAACCTTCGCCTGCAATGTGCTGCCTTTGCGAAGCGCCAGGTCGGATGTCGCACGTGCACCGGCGGCGACAGTCTGAAACGGAACCCGAACGATGCCTTTGCCCGGCTTGCGGGCGATGATTTCATATTCCGCCGGCTCGAGATACAACCGGTAGCGCCCGTTCGTGTCCGATTTCGTTTCGCTCCAGTAAGTCCCGACGACCCGGCCATAATTCTTTTTCGGCGTTCCCGCACGAACGTCGGCATCGGCCACAGGCTTGCCGTCGGGCCCGGTGACGACGCCCTCGATCCACGTCGTGTCGTCCAGCTCCACACGCAAATCGTTCGTTCCGCCTTTGACCTCATCGAAGGCCTTCGTCGCGAACCCGGAATTCGAAACCCGCATTTCCACGGCCTGATCCGTCAGCTCCTTATCCGAAAACTTGAGCCGGAATCGGCCGTCGGAGCCCGTCAGAGTGTCATTTCCGGGTGCCCAGCTATAGGCATCGACCTTCGCGCCAGCGAGCGGCTTGCCCGATTTGTCGACGACGATCCCGGCGATTTCGTTCTTGCCGACAGGTTTCGAATCATCGCCAGATTTCGAAACAGGCGCATCTTCCAAGATCCCGGGCGTCGCTTCGATCACGGCTTCCGCCGTCATTCTTGCCGGCGCGAACGCCGCCACCGGCAGACCGATCGCGAACGGAACGATCGCCAGAACGAGCGATTTCCAGGCCCGCACACGCACTTCGAGATTCCGGCGATCGTCGACGAGTCCGGCGATACGTTCACCGATGCGCCATCGTCGTGCGAGCAGTTCCGCCGCGATCGGCCCGTGCGAAAGCTGAATCTTCTCAGCCAGTTCCAACAGCGCTCGAGCGTACGTGGCTCGGCCGCCGTCGCGAATCACGAAGTTGTCGCATATTTCCTCACGTGCCTTCGAAAGCTCCCGGCTCATCATATGCACCAGCGGATTCGGCCAGTAAATCGCAACCACGAGTTGCTGCAGCAGGCCGACAAGAGGATCTCTCCGAGCCAGGTGCGCGACTTCATGCACAAGAATCTGACGCAAGTTCGAATCGTCCGTCGTTTTCGCCATCTCCATGGGAATGAGGATGATCGGCCGCAAGATTCCGAAGGCCACGGGCGAATGCAAATCGCCTGATAACGCCAGTCGAGGCCTCGATTTCGAACCGACTGTCGCACATGCCGCATCCAGCGTTTCCGACAATCGCGGATCGTCGCACGGTTTCGCCCGCATGCGATATCGCTCCAGCGCGAATATCCCGAACGTCAATCTGGCGAACAGCGACGCCGAAATGGCGCACCAGATGAACATGCATGCAAGATAGATCGATTTCGAATCTATCCAGGGCCAGATCGTCGCACGGCTCTCGAAGCCCGAAACGGTTTGCATCTGTCCCGGCTTGGGTAAGACCGAAACGGCTTTGGCAGCTTTCGCATTCTTTCCCGGCTTGTCGACGGCCTGAATCGGCGTAATGCCGGCGGCAGTTCGTTTCGCTGCCTGTGCCGTTACGGCTTTCGACAAGATCTGCGGATCCGGCAGGATCCTTAACGGTATTTTCGCCACAGGCGAAAATCGATCGAGGACCGATGAAATCGGGGGACAAACCAGTACTGCGACGAGCGCCGCAAGCCAGATCGCGTGTCGCAAAGCCGCCGTTTTGCGGCCTGGCCATTTCGAAATCACCCAGGCGGCGGCCAGAATCACGCTGGCTTGCAGCATGGCCCGAATTGCCAGAGATCCGAATCCGTCATCGAACCAGGCTCCGTTCATCGCTGCCCCCGTTCTTCCCGTATTTCGGATTTGTCGATGAGTTCGCGCAGCCGCGCGGCCTCGTCTTTCGACAACTTGTGATTTTCAAGCAACGCCATGACAAGGCCCGAGATCGAGCCTTCGAAAGCCGTATCCGCCAGCCTTGCGACCAGCCCTTTCACCGCGGCCCGGCGCGGGTGCACCGCCGCATAAACGAACGCTCCACCCTCTTCCGTGTGCGACAGCCAGCCACGCTGCTCCAGCCGCACGACCGTCGTCTGAACCGTGTTCCTGGCGATGGCCCTGCGCTCCGACAAGATCTTCCAGATCTCGCCGACCGTCGCCTTGCCCCGGTCCCAGACTACTTCCATAATTTCCATCTGAGCCGCCGAAAGCGGCGCCGGATTCGTCTTCGCCATTTTCACTCCTCAATGCCACCTACATCTGTAGGCAAGTATTACCGACACATGTAGGCAACGTCAACGGAAATTCGGAAACTTTTTCAGTCGATTCCCGAAAATGCCCAGGTCACCGGGATTCGGGATGGGGGTTCTAATGTCTCAAGGTGACCGCATAAAGGCCCGGCCGCCGGATTCGGACACGGTTCAGATTTCGCTTGCTCGCCGGTGACTGGGATCCGAGGATAGGATGAGCCATTCGAAACGAAATGAGCCGGGCATGAACGATTCGCCGATCGAACTCTGGTACGCCATGTGGATCGCATTTTCCACGATCCCGATCTACCTGGCATTGATTTTTGTGCTTCAATCCCAATGGATCGAAAAACACCGCAAGCTGAATATACTCATCGCACGGCTTTGTACCCTGGATTTCTACGTGATGTGGCTCGTAGCCATTTACTACATCGTTACGAAGCCGAATCCTGGGTTCGCGACCGATTACGCCGCCTGGAGACGGCGCGCGAACATGGACTATCTCATGCTCAGCCTGATCATCACACTCGGAATTCTCACCTTACTGATCACGCGTAAAAGCCGATGCCCGAAATGCGGCCAGAGATCGCTGCATGTCATTCTCCCGCCCGCCGGAAAATACTCAGATCTGTGTTCGAAGTGCGACTATTCCGTCATTTCCTGGAAGTATTATCAGGATCGAAAGAAGCTCCAGCGCAAAATTCGTGGGTGAGATTTCGCTCGATTCTCCGGTTCGAGGGCTCTCGGATCGTCGCGTAATGCATTCCGGGGTGGTTCATGGCAAGACAAATCTTGCTTAAGGAACCGATCTTTCGACAGCACATAAGGATGCGAATTCGAACGAACCTCTATCGCACCGAAAGAAACAAGAGTATCGAAGTACGGAAAAATCCGGAAGCATGGGGTCGGTGATTCCTGTTACCTCAGCGTCCGGAATCAGCCACGCCGCAACTTCCGCCCTTTCTGCTCAGGTTGAGGACGCCGCGGGCCGGTCCACGACAAACTGGCCGACCGTCAGCTCCAGCACATTCCCATTGCCGGCATCGCCGTCGTCTTTCTCTCTGCCATGCGTCACGTGAAATGCGATCGCTGCGGCGTCAAGGTCGAAATGGTTCCATGGGGCGACGGCAAGAAACGCCTCAACTGGACCGAAGTCGCCGTCCAGCTGTTGCGTTCCGAAGCGGCCAGAGAATCTGACGCCGAAACAGGTCACTCGATTGAAGGATCATTCGAAATACGACCTTCGGACCGTGAAGGGTTATTCGCCGCGAGAGCACTTTCGTCAGTTCCGGGAATACCGTATCGGCGCGTGGGCTGACTAGTTCCTGGACCGCTGGATCGCGACAGTCATGCGGACGGACCTGGAACCGCAGAAGAAAGTCGACGAGAGCCTTCCCAGCCATCTTCCGTTAACGTTCAACTGGTTCGAGGCCAAAGGAGCGATTTCGACAGGAGTCGTGGAAGCGATGAACATCAAGATGAAACTGGTGACGAGAAAGTCTTACGGATTCCGCAGGTCACGCGTCGAAAAACTCGCTTTGTCGCATAACCCTGGCAAACTTCACGAACCGGATCACTTGCACAAATTCTGTTGAGGGACCCGAAAGACAGGCCGGACGATGTCGAGATCCTTGTAGATTCGACATCGATCCGACGGAATTCACTTTCGACGATCACGCCGATTTCGAATCGACATGCGAATTCGAAATATCGACAACGACCTTCAAACTCGGATTCGGCACGATGCCCTTCTTGACCGTAACGCTGAGATCCCGCACACGGTTACCCCGCAGAACCCCAGAATCAGCGACGAAGGCTCGGGAATGGCGACGAGAAACGCCCGGGTGTTGCCGTTGTGAAGGCCGTAGCCGACGATCGTATTGCCGTTCGCTGAGAGTGCTTGAGCCCCCTGGAGAGTCCAGCCGGTGAGATCCAGCCCCAGAGTCGGCAGATAGGTGTTGAGGTCGACCATGCCGAGGCTCGCCGTCCAATAGAATGCACGCGCGCCGCCGGCCGTCTGATAGTATCCCGCCACGGTCGAGCCATCACCGCTTGCGGCCAGGGCCTGCGAACTCGTCCCGCCCGCGGGAATCCCCAGGCCGACCATCCCCCCGCCAGAGGTCCAGCGGAATGCCTGCTGACCGGTGGTCGAACTGCTGTCGCCGACGATCACGAAGCCATCCGAGCTGATGCCCGTCGCACGTGAAAACGAACCACCCGGCAGGACGCCCAGGCTCGTCATCCCGTCGGCGGAAGTCCATCGAAAAGCCCGTAACCCGCCTGACGAAGTGCTCCCGCCGACCACGACCGTACCATCGGTGCTGACTCCAGTCGCATTCGAGAACGTACCGCCAGCCAGCACACCCAAATCCAGCATTCCGCCGCCGGAGGTCCAGCGAAAGGCTCGGTTCGTCGAATCGGAATTCGTTGACGCCCCGACGACCACCGAACCATCGACGTTCGCGGACGTAGCGGTCGAGGTCGTTCCGCCCGGAAGAGTGCCCAGGCTCGACATTCCGCCGCCCGAGGTCCAGCGAAACGCACGCTGGCCGGAGGAAGAATCGCCATCGCCCACGACGACCAGCCCGTCCCCGCTAATCCCGTAGGAATAGGAATTGGATCCGCCTGAAAGGACGCCGAGATCCGTCATGCCGCCGCCGAGAGTCCAGCGGAAGGCATGATTCCCGGACGAAACGCCACTTCGCCCAGAGACCACCGAACCGTCGGCGCTGACGCCGAAGGCGTATGACGTCGTGCCGCCCGTCAGTACGCCCAAATCGTAGATTTCGGCGGAATCGACGTTTCGGACGGAAACCGACAACGTCATGACGATTGCGAGAAGGATCGAATGACAGGTACAGAAATATGACTTACGGCTCAGGGAATGGCTCACGCTGCGTAGCTCCTTGAAATCACGGTGTCGTGCGATGATCTGGCCGGACTCTACTTCAGGCGTCGATGAGAGGCTCTCGAACGGAATCGACCGTCGCGATACTTATTCCTTGATCGGATATGGATTTTCAGCTTGGTCGATCCGACCTTCGAACCTGAGGCATTGCCAAAGGCACTTCGTTACGACGAACCCTGAACAGATCGCTCGATCCATGGAGAGAGTTCGCCCTATCCTTGTGAGTTGCACGAGCCCGCCGATTTTTGACAACTTTTTTCGAATTTCGAGGCAAAACAACCACTGACATACACTCTGAATCGCACGCAATACCATACTTCAATTGATCTTACGCACAACAGAAAGCTATCGTCCCGAAATCGGCCTGCAGTCCCATTCCCGGTTCACGACGCTGGCACGCGAAACGGTCGAGGATGGGCTGATAGCATGGGCAATGCATCCATACCGTCGCGTCGAAGGCGAGTCGATCTGATTCGGATAATATGCCGTCGGGCCGACCCGAAGCAGCTTTCCGTTAGCCGAAAAGCTATCGGAAAACCACCACGAACCGGCCCGGCGTGACATTGGTGTGGTGGGACCCGCTATCACAAGCGAGCCCCACCTTTCCAACGAGTTTCGAAAGGTCAGGTCATCATGGCTTCGCCAGTGCGGCCTTCACCCCGGCGGCATAATCGGGATGCACCTGGGCGAACAGGGCAAGCTGCCGCTGGACGATGAAATCGGGCACGCCGGCCATCGCCGCGGCGATGTTGGCGAACAGCCGCTGTTTCTGGCCGGAGTCAAAAAGTTCGAACAGGGCCCGGGGCTGGCCGAAATCGTCGTTGCCCTCGCGATGGTCATACCGGTCGGCGTCGCCGTGAATCGGCAGCGGCGGCTCGGCGAATTCAGGCCTCTGGGCGGGGCCGCCGAACGAATTCGGCTCGTAATAGGCATCGGTCACCGGGCAATTCGCGAAGAACCGCATCGGCCCGTCCTTATGATAATTATGCACCGGGCATTTCGGGGCGTTCACGGGAAGGGCTTCGTAATGTGTACCCAGGCGATAGCGGTGGGCGTCGGCATAGGCGAAGATCCGGGCCTGAAGCATTTTGTCCGGCGAGAAACCGATGCCGGGCACGATGTTCGAAGGCGAAAACGCGGCCTGTTCGATTTCGGCAAAGTAGTTTTCCGGGTTCCGGTTGAGTTCGATCACGCCGACGTCGATCAGCGGGAATTCACCATGCGGCCACACCTTGGTCAGGTCGAACGGGTTGTATTTCGTGCGCCCGGCCTGTTCTTCGGTCATGATCTGGACCTTGAACGCCCACTTCGGAAACTCGCCACGGGCGATCGAGCCGTAAAGATCTTCCTGCGTCGTTTCCCGGCTCTTGCCGACGACCGTCTCGGCCTCGGCATTGGTGTAATGCCGGTGGCCCTGAAGGGTCTTGAAATGAAACTTCACCCAGAACCGTTCTCCGGCGGCATTGATGAAAGCGTAGGTGTGGCTTCCGTAGCCGTTCATGTGGCGGACGTCGGTCGGCAGGCCCCGGTCCGAGAACAGGATCGTCACCTGATGCAGCGATTCAGGCGACAGGCTCCAGAAGTCCCACATCGCCGTGGCGGAGCGCAGGTTCGTCTTCGGGTGCCGCTTCTGCGTGTGGATGAAGTCGGGGAATTTGTAAGGGTCACGCACGAAGAACACAGGGGTGTTGTTGCCCACCATGTCCCAGTTGCCTTCTTCGGTATAGAATTTCAATGCGAAGCCGCGCACGTCACGCTCGGCGTCGGCGGCCCCGGCTTCGCCTGCGACGGTCGAAAACCGTGCCAGCATTTCGGTCTTTTTGCCGACTTCGGCGAACAGCTTCGCCCGGGTGTATTTCGAAATGTCGTGGGTGACAGTCAGCGTGCCGAAAGCGCCCCAGCCCTTGGCATGCACGGTGCGTTCGGGTATGCGTTCACGATTCTGATGCGCCAGCTTTTCGATGAGCTGGTAGTCCTGCATCAGCACGGGCCCGCGCGGGCCGGCCGTCAGCGAATTCTGGTTGTCCGCGATCGGAGCCCCGGCCGATGTCGTCAGCGTGGGCGGCTTCTTGTCGTTCATGGCGTCGCGTCCCTTCCGATTCGTCGTTCGTCGTTCCGAAACCCAGGCATGATCCGGCCGAATTCCGTCCGAACCGCATCACGCCTGACCTGTGAGATTATCCGTACCGGCAAACCATAAGTCTAATGCATTGACGGCATGACCTCGATAACCAAGAATTATGGCAGGCGATCGGCTCATGTCGATCGAACCGCAAATTGGGGAGTCGGCGATGGAACTTGAGCAGTTGCGGCACATGGCTAAGGTGGCTGAGCACGGCAACTTCACGCGTGCTGCGGCCGATCTGGGGCTGACTCAGCCCGCGGTGAGCCGATCGATCGCACGATTGGAGGAGGAGCTTGGTCAGCCTCTGTTCGAGAGGCACTCGCGGGAGGTGGTCCTGACCGACGCTGGCCGCACGGCCCTGGCGATGGCACGGCGGATCCTGGGCATGGTGGACGACCTGAAGGCCCAGATTACGGACGACGGAGCCACGGGCCGCGTGCGTGTCGGGGCGATTCCGACGATCGCGCCTTACTTCCTGCCGGGGCTGATCCGGCAGTTTCGCGACAGTCATCCGCGGGCCCATGTCGGTGTCGTCGAGGACACGACCGACAAGCTTCTGCAGAAGCTGGCCGACGGCGAAATCGACCTGGCGATTCTGGCCCGGCCGCTGAACGTGAAGTATCTGGAAGTCGAGGACTTGTTCGAAGAGGAACTGCTGCTGGTGATCGCCGCCGACAACGAGCTTTGCCGCGAACCTGTCATCGGGCTGGACCGGATCGAATCGATGCCGTTCGTGCTGCTGGGCGAGGCGCATTGCCTGTCGGACAACATCCTCCATTTCTGCCGGCACAATGCCTTCAATCCGGTGGCGCTGGAGCGAACCAGCCAGCTCGCGACGGTGCAGGAGCTGGTGGCCCTGGGGCATGGCGTCAGCCTGATACCGGCCATGGCGGGGCGGATGGACACGAGCCCGAGGCGTGTTTACCGGCATCTTGCGGAGCCGACACCGACGCGGCGGATTGTCGCGGCCTGGAATCCGTACCGGTTCCGCAGCCGGCTTGTTGAGGCTTTCCGAAAATTGGTCCGCGAATTTTCCCTCGTTCGACAATCATCGAACGTTTCGACGCGGACTTCGTGATGTATGACGGTGAAAAGAGGAGAACCGGAACGCTGGCCGGGAAATGACTCAAGTTTCGTCAGAAACTCGCCGATCTTGATTTAACCCTCAAAATTGGTGCCGTTTTACGGCTCTGATCCACTCGGCTGCACGAATCGGTCGCTCGATTTTCGATCGGGATTTCACCGGTTCTTTACATTCCCGAACCAGGAGACCCATACGATGCGATGTTTCCGAATCGCGTGTGCGATCGTCGTCATTTCTTTTCTGACGAAAGCCCAGGCTGTCGAAATCATCAATCTCGGAACACTCACTGGCGGGACGTATTCGTACGCCAACGGCGTATCGAACGACGGGATCGTCGCAGGTGAGACCGATTTCGACTTCTCTCCGACCCCGTTTCGCTGGGCAGGCGGGTCCATGACGAATCTGGGATTCCTGGCCGGCGACACTTTCGGGTATGCCAAAGGCATTTCTCGTGACAGCGGAGTGATCGTCGGCGTTTCGGGCGATACCGACACCCGTGGCTTTCGCTTTTCGGGCAACGTGATGTCGGCGCTGAATCCGCTGACCGGAGACCTCGGAAGCCAGGCCAACGGCGTTTCGGGCGATGGGAATGTTGCGGTCGGACTGAGTTATACCGACGTTCCCGGCGGCGATTACCGAGCCGTGCGCTGGGTCGGCTCGACGGTGTCGGCTCTAGGCGATCTGGAAGCCGGATATTGGTCGGAAGCTAACGGAGCTTCGCTGGACGGATCTACGATCGTCGGCTATGCGGGCACTTCCGGCGGCGACATGCCTTTCGTCTGGACTTCCCAGAACGGCATGACGGCACTGACACAGGCGCAAGGCTATGACAGCGGAGCTGCCGAAGGTGTTTCTGCGGACGGCAGCCGAGTCGTCGGCTGGACTTTCGAGCAGGATTCCGGCCTCGAACGGGCCACGCTCTGGGATAACGGATCGCCCGTTATCCTGGGCGACCTGAATCAGGGTTCCAGCTTCGCCTATGCGATTTCCGACGACAATTATCTTGCCGTCGGGAGCACGGTCGTCGGCTTCAATCCGGCTGCGACGCTTTGGGACGCGAACACCGGTCTTGGATACGACCTGCTCACCGTTCTGCAACAGCAAGGGGCCAGCGGCATCGGATCATGGGATCTGCTCGCATCGGCCACGGCGATTTCAGGCAATTCGGTGACTGGCTACAACATCGTCGGGTGGGGCATGGTCGGCGGGCAGGATCGAGCCTTTCTGGTCTCCGGTCTCACGATCGTGCCGGAACCTTCGACCTACGTTCTCGGAATCGTTTCGGCATGCATACTGATCTGGTTCTCACGTCGGCGTGAGTCGCTGATTCCACGATCTTGACGATCAGCCGACGGTCAGGTCAGTTTCGAAATTCCTGGGGCAATTCCGCACGAATTCCCCAGGGGTCTTCGTCAAAATGATCGATCGTCCAGTGTTGCCGTGGCGGGTCAAGTTCGGCCGCATGGGCGGCGATCACGCGGCACAGGCTCATTCCGCGCCAGCAGGCCAGGGTCATCTGCATGCAGGCGGCCAGCATGATCATCGTGGTGGCGGTGGCGAGCATCAGGCTGTCCATCGGGCTGAGCCAAACGACACGCTCCAGCGGCCAGGCGGACCAGTCGGTCAGAATGCCGCCGACCAGTATGGCCACCACCATGCCGAGCACGACGAAGCCGGAATAAGCCAGGAACCGCCGCTGATCAACCTCCGGCGTTTCGAATTCCAGCGAGATCCGGTTCAGTTCCCTGCCCAGGGCGATCCAGCAGGCGAACTCCGCCCAGTTCATGATCTGACTGATCTGATGCCTCAGCCATGAGTGTTCGATCTGCAGATCCTGCAGGCCGAGTTCCGTATGATGCGCGGCGACCCAGAACGCCACGTGGGTTGCGTTCATGATCAGCAGAAGTGTGGACGCTCGCGCCCATTTAGGCGTTTCGAACCGCAGCCAGAGCATGTACGACCCGAAAAACGTGAGCCAGGTGATGGCCCCGCCGACACCCAGCCGCCAGACAGGGTTGAGCAAAAGCTTGCGAAGTTGAGGTGCGAATGACAGAATGTAACCCAATTCCAGAATGTTGTCCGCACACAACGCACCGAGCCCGATTGCGGAAAGACCGAAACCGATGGCAGATCGCCGAAACGCTTTCGAACGTGGTCGTTCGCAATGAATCTGAGAATCAAGCATTCGCAGGACCTTTCTGCTACTGCCGAGATGTCTGATTTCATTGTATGCGCGACGTCCAATTTTCCGCGATATTTGTCCGCTTTTTCTCCGTCTCCCACCAAGCGACCGATCCGGAAACCTGGTCAAGACGACCATCCGGGCCGCGATTTGACCCTCTGGAGTGAGAACGCCCGATGCTCAGCGTTGGCGAACGTCCGCGTGTCCTGAAGTGGCATCACGCAGGGCCCATGCTCTTCGGCGACTGGGGAACCAGCCGCCTCTACGTGCTGGGTCTGGCCTTCGCCTTCAATGGCCGGGCCAGCTTCTGGTTCATCCTGCTGATGAGTGCCCTGCTCCTTGCCGTGGGCTGGAGCTATCAGGTCGTCTGCAAGCTGTTCCCCGACGGCGGCGGCGTCTATTCGGCTGCACGGCAAAGGTCGCAGCTCCTGGCCGTCGTCGGCGGCCTGCTTCTGTGTGCGGATTACGTGGTCACAGCCAGCCTTTCCTGCCTGGAAGCGTTTCACTACCTCGAAAACCTGCTCGCGCTCAAAGGCATGCTCGTCCTGGGCCTGCCGTTCGAAGCCTTCATGGCCGCGATCACCATTCTGGGTATCGGTCTCCTGAATGCCCTCGGGCCGACGAAGACCGGATCGATCGCCATGCTCATCGCGATCGCCACCGTCGTTCTGACGACAGCCATCGGCCTGTCGATCTTCGGCGAATGGGCCGGCATCGTGACGGTGCCCGAAGTCACCGGCTTCCGTGTCGCAAGCCCTTTTCAGGGATCGCTCTGGGACTCCTGGGTCGGGTTCACTGAGATCGTTCTTGCCCTCTCCGGGGTCGAAGCGATCGCGAACATGACGGGTGTCATGGTCCAGCCGGTCGAACGCACAAGCAAACTGGCCATCCGGCCCGTCATGTTCGAAATCGTGATCATGAACATCGTGCTGGCCGCGGCCATGCACATGCTGCCTGACAGCCTTCTTTACTACTCGCCCAACGAACCCCTGCCGGCTCACGTGAATGTCGAAAAGGAAGTGGAACGGGGCGTGAAACTGAGCCCCGAGGGCACACCGCCCCGCCACACCGACGACATGCTCCACCTGATCGCCGAAACTTATGTCGGCAAAACGTTCGCGACCATAAGCTCGTTCGTCTTCGCGCTCCTGCTGCTCTCAGCCGTGAACACGGCGATCGGTGCACTGGTTTCGGCCCTGTTCATGCTCTCGCGTGACCGCGAACTGCCCTCCAGCTTCGGCCTGCTCAACAAGTTCGGCATGCCACTGATTCCGCTGGTGGTCGCCAGCGTGATTCCTTCGATGGTCGTCCTGCTTTTCCCTGACGTCACGGCTCTGGCGGGTCTTTACGCCGTCGGCGTGGTAGGCGCGATCGGTATCAACCTGGCCTCGATCTCCACGAACAAGCACATGACGTTGTCGAAGTTCGAGCGAACGACGATGATCGTGCTGACTTTGCTCATGATCTGCATCGAGGCCACGATCTGCCAGATCAAGCCCGAAGCCCGCGGCTTCGCGATGATCACCCTCGCGATCGGCCTGGGGGCGAGACTCATCGCCCTGGCTTTGAACCCCAAGCTCAAGTTGCCTTCGAACCGCAAGTCGGGCTACATCGGCATCGCCATCTTCCTGGGCGTGGCCGCGGCGGGCGTCGTCGCGTTCGCTCCTTTCGCCAAGGTTCTGCCTGGCTGGCAGGGCAACCTGCTTGACTTCATCCTGACAGTCGCCCTGACCGGCTCGCTCGCCCTCACCAGCGATTGGGCTCAAAAGCGCGAAGGTATCCACACCGGTATCGCCGAAGAACTTGGCGAACCGATCGAAATGGAGCTGGGCAAGCCCATCCGCCGCAAGATGCTGTTCGAGGGCAAGTACAAGCCGCTCAACCGTATCATGGTGGCCACCCAGGGCAATCCCGAACTGCTCGAATACGCCATCCGCGAATGTCAGGCCTGGCAGGCCGAATTGCAATTGCTGTTCATTCGCCACGTCGCCGTTCAGGCCATCGGGCCGATCATCTCGATCACGCTCGACGAGGACCAGGCCGCCCTGGACCTTTTCGAGCAGACACGCAAAAAGTGCGAGGATGCCGGCGTGCCGCTGCGGCTGCTTTACGGCGTCAGTCGCGAAGTGCCCGATTCGATCCTCGACTTCGCCGTCACCCACGGTGCCGACCTGCTCATGCTTGGCGTCACGCGCCGGGGTGCGATGTGGACAGCCCTCAAGGGCGACGTCCTCATGTCCATCGCACGTAACCTGCCCGAAAGCGTGGGCCTGCTCATCGTCGGCCGCACCGGCCGCCTGGGCGCCAACATGCCGGGCGCGAATTCGAAAGACAAAAGCTCAGCCGCTCGTAAGTGACCGGCATGAAGCGATCATCAGCCGCCATGCACTTTCCTCTCGGAAAACGCATGGCGGCTGGTCTTTTCGTTACGGATTCCTTCGGATATCGGCCAAATTCAATTGGCCGATGTCGCCTTCGATCGGCTTTCGATCACCCGCCTGTAATCGACGAACAGGCCTTCCATGATCGCTTCCCAGGACTGCGTTCCCGCATAGGCCCGGGCACTTTCGCCCAACTTGCGGACCGTAGCCGGCAGGTGCGACCATTCTGCCAGGATATCGGCCATGGCCGATGGCTTCGAGTCGCGGCTGAGTAGTCGTCCTGTCTCACCGTCGGCGACGACATCCGCCGGCCCCCCTTCGGCCAGAGCCACGACCGGCAGCCCCGTGGCCATGGCTTCGAGCAAAACGTTTCCGAACGTCTCCGTGCGGCTTGCGAAGGCGAAAACGTCCATCAAGCCATAAGCGTCCGCCAGACGCGGACCAGTCAGATAACCAGTGAAGTGAACTCGCCGCGAGAGCCCCGGTATGCTTTTCAGCCGGTTTTCGAGCGCTGCCCGGCTGGGTCCGTCGCCCACGATCACCGCGTGGGCGTGCATCACGCGGCTGAGCATTCGCTCAAGCGCCTCAGCCAGAAACTCCACGTTTTTCTCGGGTGCCAGCCTGCCGCAATGCCCCACGACGAACGCCGTGGCCGGAATTTCCAGTCGATCCCGGCCCGCGAGCCGCTCGGCCTGACGTGGACGGAAGACAGCGGTGTCGACTCCGCGAGACCACAGCACCAGGCGTTCGAAGCCCTGCTCAGCCAGCTTCAGGATCATGGAACGAGAAGGTACGTAAGTCGCCGCGGTGCGATTATGGAACCCGCGGAGATAGCGGGTCAACGTCGGCACGGTCCAGCCAAGCCGATAATGGGCCGCGTATGTGTCGAAGTTCGTATGAAAGCTCGAAACCACTGGCCATTTTCGCTTCAGGCAATGCCGAAGTGCCGAATAGCCCAAAAGTGCTTCTGTGGCGATATGCACGATGTCGGGCCGGAAGGCGTCGAGAGAACGGCGCATACGGCCGAATGGCGGCCGGGGAAGGATGACTTCCGGATAGAACGGCAGCGGCAGGGCGGGCAACTCGAGGTCCCGATACCTGCCGGATTCGGCAGCGAGGCTCGACCGCTCGCCTGAGGCGTATTTCGGGTGGACGACCATAATTTCGTCGCCCCTCCGGACTGCATGCCTGGCCAGTTGTTCGAGCGTTCGGGACACCCCGTTGATCTGGGGCGGGAAGGTTTCGGTGACGAGGGCGATCTTCATGACATTTTCAGGCAGGACCGGTGCGCTCGAAGCGGAGAATATCGCTCATCGTGACTTCAGGCCACGTCATCATAAGGGCCGGCGAACGACGTCGGCAAAAGAAACTTCAATGAATTCGGCGCATCGGCATGACTCTTTCCCGGGAAGGCCATTCGCATCGGCACCGATCCGCAAAGTCGTAACTTCGGTCCGAAAAAACACGGAACGGCCCATCGATCGAGATCGAAATTCCGATTACTCTGGATTTCTGGATACGTTGATTCGGCAGGATTTCGGCATGCCCCGCTTCTCTGCCCGATCGATTCGTGCATTCGACCAGCGTCACCCCATCCGAAAGGAATTTCGACCATGTACCCGAACCCGATCGTCTGGTTCGAAATCTACGTTCAGGATATGGCCAGGGCGAAAGCCTTTTACGAAGCCGTTTTCGAATGCGAGCTGAATTCTCTCGCGAATCCGAACACGGACAGCTTCCCCGGCATGGAAATGATGGCATTCCCGTCGTCGATGGAAAACTACGGCGCCAGCGGCGCTCTGGTCAAAATGCCGGGCGTCCCCTCAGGCGGCAGTTCGCTGGTTTATTTCGGCTGTCAGGATTGTGCCGTCGA
The DNA here is from genome assembly GCA_016125085.1 of bacterium. Lineage (GTDB taxonomy): Bacteria > Planctomycetota > Planctomycetia > Isosphaerales > Isosphaeraceae > QWQI01. Next base: position 305 of record WGMM01000033.1, on the reverse strand, counting down.
GGCCGACCGGGCCGTGAAACATGGCGGAAAGCTCTTCAAACCCAAAATGTCGATCGGCCAGCACGGGGCGATCGCGATCGTCGAAGACACCGAAGGCAACATGATCGGCCTGCATTCGATGTGAATCGGACAATTAAAGGGGACGGGGGTCATTATTGGAAAATGACCCCCGTCCCGAATGCCACGAAGTTAAGCCGCAAGTGTTCCGTTCATAATGTCTTGCTTCAAGTCTCGTCTTGGTCTCTTCATCAACGGGAATTCCTTCGGGCGGCGTTTCAACACTCGGGGCTCGACGCGTCCTGGGC
>WGMM01000041.1 GCA_016125085.1 bacterium | reverse complement strand
TATACGAAGATGACCGATGCCCTGCGGCCGTGGACACTCGACTTCCACGTCGCCCAGAACGACGGCACCGTGCACGGCTCCGGCTCGCACGACAAGACCGGCCGCCACTGCCGGGCCGACGACCCGAACGGAAAGCTCGACATTACCGAAGCTTCCGGCTACTGGCTCAAAGGCGCGGCCGATCGCGGCATGAAGCACATCTGCTGGGACGGCTGCATGTTCCCCAACGAAGTGCTCCTCAAGCAGGACACCTGGAACACGATCCTCAAGGCCATGATCGCCGTCCGCGACGCCCACGGCTGGAACTGATCGAACGATTTCCGACCTGAAAGATCCGAATCCACGGGAACAGGTACGTGCGTTTGGTGCGTACCTGTTCCGGTTTCGGCGAATCGTCAATCGTCCGCGAAACCAACTTACCGTATTGCCAAAGATCGAAACCCAGCACCCGACGAGTGCCTGAGTTACTATCGTTCGGAACAGGTCCTTCGGCACGCCGATATCGAAATTCATGCCGAAGCCAGGCCGTCCCCGTTTCGCAAATCGACCATACGTAATGACTGTATATCCACTTGCGCCGATTTCGGTCTCGGTTCTTCGTGGCCTTCGTGCTCTTCGTGGTCATTCGATTTGACCTGATCGATCATCAGGATCACCACGAAGAACTCGAAAGGCTCGAAGGGAGGAAAGCCGGTCCCTGGAATTCCGTTTCGCAAAACGGATGCACTCGCTTGCTCGAAAGGCACTTGCGGCGATACCGAAAGGATCCTTCGTGGCCTTCGTGCTCTTCGTGGTCATTCGAACTGACCGGATCGATCAACAGGTTCACCACGAAGGACACGAAAGGCACGAAGGGAGGAATGAGATTCCCGGAATTCCGTTTCGCAAAACGGCCTTACTCGCTTACCCAAAAGGCACTTGCGGCGATTCCGTGCGAAGATCAGGCATCGCCCTGAACGCAGCGAAGCCGTTTCGCAAATACAATCCAAGTTCTTTATTATTCAATACTTACATCACGCGTTCGAGAGTCGGACCCCAAAATCGCCATTTCTCCGAAACGGGTGAGAAGCTTTGTGGCCTTCGCAAATTCGAGCGAACAGGTGAACATGCACGATCGATGCGGTCATTCCGCAGGGATCGGTTCGGATCATTCGATCGACCTGGGAGGGGGTAACACGATTCCGGATCCGGCAGCGTCTTTGGCTTGGTGAAACATCGCTCACCGGGTAAGATAACGGAAGTCCGAAGAATCCGCCGGAAACTCGCAGGAATGCGCCGGGGGTATGCCGACCCCCGAGGAGCCGATCCCGATCATGTCCGCCACCGAAAAGAAACCCCGAATTCTGATCGCTGACGACAATCAGCAGAACGTCGAACTGATGGAAGCTTATCTGGCTTCGCTCGATTGCGAGATCGCGACGGCGTTCGACGGTGAACAGACGCTCAAGGCAGTGCAGAGCTTCAAGCCCGACCTGATCCTGCTCGACATCATGATGCCGAAGCTCTCGGGGTTCGAAGTCTGCACCAAGCTGCGCTCCGACCCGGCGACGAAAGACGTTCTGGTGCTGATGGTTACGGCGCTCAATGAAGCCAGCGACTTCGAACGGGGCGTCGCCTCGGGCACCGACGACTTCCTCACCAAGCCGGTAAACAAGGTCGAGCTGCTCTGCCGCATCCGCAGCCTCCTGCGCGTCCGCCACCTGGAAAGCCAGCTCGAACGCACGCTCGCCTATCTGGCCGACCTGGAAGCCTCGGCCAAGAGATGACCGAAGCACAGGAACCGCTGAAGGTTACGCTCAAGCCACGACGCAGCCGGCCTTTCTTCGCCCGCCATCCGTGGGTCTTCGCCGATTCGATCGCGAAAGTCGAAGGCGACCCCACCCGGCAGGATGAAGCCGCCCTCTACAGCCACGAGGGTGCCTTCATCGCTCGTGGGCTCTTTAACCCCAAGTCCAAACTTCGGTTACGGCTTTACCGCTGGGACGACGCCCCGCTTGACGACGCTTTCTGGGCCGGGAGGATCGACCAGTCGATCGACTTGCGGCAGCGTCTGCCGAAATTCGCGACCGACGACGATTCGTGCCGGCTCGTGTTCGGCGAGGCCGACGGCATTTCAGGCCTGATCGTCGACAAACTCGGGCCCGTTCTGGCGTGCCAGTGGACAAGCGCGAAACTCTTCGAGCGGCGGGATGCGATCGAGCGGATCCTGACCGAACGGTTCCCCGGTTGTTCCGTCATCAGCCTCGGCGACGCATCGACTGCCGAAAAAGAAGGCTTCGGCGAAGATCAGGTGCTGCCCGTCCTGCGTTCCGGAGAGCTGAAGCCGGACGAACCGGTGATCATCCGCCACAGCGGCCTGAAGTTTCAGGTGCAGCCCTTCGGCGGGCAGAAGACCGGCTTTTTCCTGGATCAGGGCGTAAATCGACATCGCGTGGCCGCTTACGCCGCGAACGCCGACGTGCTTGACCTGTTCTGCTATTCCGGCGGGTTCGGGCTCGCCGCGGCGAAGTTCGGCCAGGCGAAAACGGTGCTGGGTGTGGACAGTTCGAAGGCCGCGATCGCACTGGCCGAGAAAAACCGCGACATCAATGGTCTCAGCTCGGAATCCGTCACGTTCGAAGCCCAAGACGTGGCCAAGGCACTAAAACGTCTGAAGGCTGATGATCGGCGCTTCGGCCTGGTCGTGTGCGACCCGCCGAAATACGCCCGGGATCGTTCGGGAATCGACGAAGCCCTGACAGCCTATCAGCGGCTCAACGAAAACGCGGCCTCGGTCGTCGCACCGGGCGGAATTCTGGCGACGTTCACTTGCTCAGGCATCGTGGCCGCCGAGGATTTCGACCGTGCCCTCGCTGGCTCCGCCGAACGATGCGGGCGAACGTTCCGCGTACTCGAACGCCTTGGCCAGCCGCCGGACCACCCTGTGAACCTGGCATGCCCGGAAAGCCGGTATCTTTATGGACTGATCTTGCGTATCGAATAGCCGCGAACCAGATCTGTGGGCATAAAGAGCGGTCATTAAGGCATAAAGGGGTCAGGTCCTACCAAAAAGGCTCCTGGAACCTTTTCTTCAAGCCGGCCTCTTAAGTCCCCTAGTCTAACAGAAAGGCTCCTGACCCCTTTTCTCATCCCTTGAAACCATTCAAGTCGCTGAATCCCCAGTTATACTTTGTCGGATCGAATGTCGTCGGATCGAATTCAGGGGATGACATCGGAGCCTCCAAGATCGCTTGGGCGAATGATGGCTATTCGACTACCTCCAGAGAATAACCTAAAATCGATGATTTGAGGAGTCAAGCCAGACTTATTGCCTATTGTCCCGTCAAGTATGAGCCCCAATGATGGGATCCGAATATCAGGAACCAGATATGCGCCACTCCCTGAAGGATCGGGCTCGAAACTGAACATCTCTGACACAATCGATAACTCTTTGATCTGAATAGACATAGAGTTTGAATCGGAGGCGGGACAGAACGATCCATTCGCTGTAATCACCGCCTGACACCACACCAGAACCAAAACGAACATTGGCAAGAAGATCGCGTAACTGACTGCGAGACAGGGCTTAAGTCATTGGCTTTCGCTCCTGCCACCTTTAGGCAGGACAAAGTCATAGTGAGTGTTCCGCCCGCCGTCGGCGCTGCGGACGAGGATGCCTCGAACGACCAGCGAATCAATATCCCGGCTTGCCGTATCCTGCGAACATTTGGCGATTCTGGCCCACTTCGACGACGTCAGCCGGCCTTCGAAATCGTTCAGCAGCAGATTCAGGATCTTGCGCTGACGAGCGTTGAACGTTTCGCCAGCATGCTCCTGCCAGAACCGGGCTTTCCGGAGCACTCCGTCGAGCGTCGCTGCCGCTCCTGCCACGGCGCGCGAGAGGCAGCCGAGGAACCATTGCAACCATTCGGTGACGTCGAGCGTGCCTTTTTGGGCACGCTCCAGGGCAAGGTAGTAATCGTTCCGTTCGATCCGGATCTGGGCCGACATGCTGTAAAACCGCAGCGGGCTCGCTTCGGAGCGGGCCAGGGCCATGTCGCCGATCGCACGCGCGATTCGCCCGTTGCCGTCGTCGAACGGGTGGATCGTCACGAACCAGAGATGCGCCAGCCCTGCCCTGAGAACCGGATCGACGCCGGCCGGGGTTTCGTACCATGAAAGGAACTCTGCCATTTCGCCGGGAATACGGCTTGCGGCCGGGGCCTCGAAATGGACTTTCCGCTTGTGGATCGGTCCCGAGACCACCTGCATCGGGCCGGTTCGGTCATCCCGCCAGGTGCCGACGGCGATTTTGTCCAGCCCGCTGTGCCCCGTGGGAAAAAGCGATGCGTGCCAGGCGAAGAGACGTTCCTGCGTGAGCGGGCGATCGAATCCCTGAGTCGCATCGAGCATCATTTCCACGACGCCATCGACGTGACGGTCGGTCGCGGCCAGTGCCCCGATCTCGAGGCCGAGCCGGCGAGCAATCGAGGACCGGACCTGGTCGCGCTCGAGAATCTCGCCCTCGATCTCGCTGGATTTGATCACGTCCTGCGTCAGAGTGTGGAGCATCGCTTCGGCCCGAAGATCGAACCCGAGCGATTCCATCCGACCGAACAGCCTTCCCTGATCGTATCGCAAGGCCGCCAGAGATGTCGCCAACCGGCTCTGATCCCAGGAAAACCCGGGCCAGCCCGCAAGTTCGTGAATGTACACCGAAATGCTCCGCGATTCCGTCATCGATGATAAACGAAACCACGAATGCGAACCATCACAATCTCCGCAAATGATGCGGAGATTAGCCGGGTTATTCTCCGCATCCTATTCGTCGGTCCCGTTGCGGAGTCTCAATCCCGCAGCCTCAATCCCGGGCGAAGATCGTCTTCGGATTATTGACGAGGATGTCCTTCGCGAGGCCGAGGCAGCGTTCGATGCTCCAGCCCCGCTCGGCCATGCAGCTCTGGGCCAAAACTCCGGCCAGGGTGCGGCGGAAGGTGTCGAACTTGGGCAGCACGAATTCGAGCTTGTAGGCGTCGGAATAGTAGCCGATGATTTTCGTTTTCGGCACAGCTTCGACACGGGCCTTCAGATCAGCCGCGATGAATGTCGGCACGTTCGAATACCACCAGTGGCCGTTGGGGTAGACGTTCGGGAAGATCCAGGAATAGGCGACCAGCTCCGCGCCGGCGTCGGGCGAAAGCGTGGAGACCGGGAACTTCACCTTGGGAAACGCGTTGAACACCGGGGCGTAATCGGCCAGGCTCACGCGGCGGTCGAACAGGTCGCGGCCGCCGGCGACTCCGTTCGGGTAAATATTGCGGATCGGGCCGATCATCAGGTCGAACGGCAGCCGGTGTTCGTTGCAGAATTCGGCGATGATCCAGAACACGGTGCGGCGAATCAGGGCGACTTCGTCCGGGCGAACGTCCATACCGTTCAGCACGCGGCGAATCGGCGTGGCTGCCGAGATCATCGGCGGCGGCTCGGGCACGAAGTCGGGCGGCAGGCTGATGGCGCAGGCCCGCACGCCATGGGCCATGAAATGATCGAACAACTTGCCGATGGCCGTTCGAAGGCTTTCGAGATCGCCGACCTCCTGCCCAGTGAACGCCGCAAGCCGTTGCCGCACGCGGGGCTCGTGCAGCTTGAGCACAAGATCGTCCGTCCGCAGGCAGGGGATGTAAACGGACGTGTCCCAGCCGGTCAGCGGGTCGTCGAAGTCGTTGGTGAGAAAGACGGCCTCAATGTTCGAGAGCTTGCGGACTTGTTCGTCCCAGGCGGTGCCGGCAGATTCTTTGTCAGCGGATTTGATCAATTGGTCGATGGTGGAGCTGTCGACGGCATCGCCCTGAAAGCCGTGGAATTCGCGGACGATTTCGACAAGCCAGGAATACTGCACGGTGTTGTCGATCGCGGGCAGCCACCTGGCCAGGTTTTTGCAGCGGGTGTCCGGATGCAGTTCTGTATCGACCAGCCCGGCGGGCATTCCGGCCGAATGGGCCAGTTCGGTAAAGTAGTGATAGCCCAGAATTTCGTCGAAGTGGCGTGCCGCGGGCCGATGGGGATCGATGTGCGAGTGGGGGTCATAAATCGGCCACTGACGCATGGCCTGAAACAGTTCGCGGGCGATATCCGGGGTTGCGGAGGCATGCATCGGCGTATTCCTGGGCATCTCTGGGCAGCGATTCCGGCCACGACTGCATGGGCGGACGCGGGCCGAAAAAGGTGGCCAGCACCTTTGCGGCGCTGGTTGCGATTCCATGAAAGCTAGCGGCAGCGGCAGTCGGCATGCAAGGGGGAGATTCCGAAACTTGAAGATCGATCCGAACTTGCCTGGGCTCGGTGGAACCGCTTGCCAAGAGGCCGGCTCATGAATGTGCTGATCACGGCGGGCGGCACGGTGGCGCCGATCGACGATGTCCGCGTCATTTCGAACCGGTCGACGGGCCGATTCGCGGCTTCGCTGGCCGAAGCATGGCTGCGGCGTGGCGCGTCGGTCACCTATCTGGCGACGACGCCCCGCACGTTCGGACCGCTCGAAATCCCGGCCTTGCGGGTGGACGGGCCAGTCGACCCGCTCGAATTGAGGCGACGCACGATGCAGGCCGTAACGGACGCATGGCACTTCGACGGCAGGCTCCAGCGCGTCGATTTAAAAGAAGGTACAGTGAGTGATTACGCCACGCAGCTGGAGCGGCTGTGCCGTTCGCGCCCGTGGGATGTCGTGATGCTGGCCGCCGCCGTTTCCGACTTCGAACCGGTGCCTTTCGCCGGCAAGATCGATTCGGAGCCGGACGAAATCGTCATCACCCTGAAACGCACGCCCAAGGTCATTCGCCAGGTTCGCGACTGGATCGGCGACTCGGCCCATCTGATCGGCTTCAAACTGACGAGCGGGGCCGATGACGCCGCGCTGGAATCGATCGCTCGCCAGGCATGCCGCACGAATCGGGCGGATGTGACGATCGCCAACGACCAGTCGAGCGTGCTGGCCGGGAAGCATCGGGGCGCCCTGGTACGGCCTGAAGGCCCCGCCGAATGGTTCGAGGCGGGCGACGATCTGGGCGACCGTGTCGTCCGCCGGCTCGCCGCACTGCGAGAAGAACCATGAACGAAGCATGGCGGGCCCGGATCGTCGATCTGCTGAAGCCGCAACGCTTCGACCAGCCTGGCGTTGGGCTTGGCAGGGCTTATCTGCCGGAACTCGACAGCCTGCGGTTTTTCGCGTTCCTGCTCGTGTACGGCTTCCACAACGGCCTGCCGGCCCTGGGGGCGACGATTCGCGACACCCTCGCCGTGACGATCGACCTGCCCTGGCTGCTCGTGTCCGGGTCAGGCGGCATCGGCGGAATTCTGGGCCGATCGGTCGATTATGCCCTTGGGCACAACGGCTGGATCGGCGTGAACGTGTTTTTCGTGCTGAGCGGGTTCATCATCACGCGTCTCTTGCTGCAGGAAGAGTCGAAGACTGGCCGCATCGACTGGAAAGCGTTCTGGATTCGGCGGATCCTGCGCATCTGGCCTCTCTATTACGTCATTTTTCTGATCGGCTTTCTGGGCATTCCCGGGGCCCGGGCCAGCGTCCCCGGCGTCGGGCTCGGGTCGCCCCATGCCCCGTGGTTCGCCCTGTTTCTGGGCAACTGGTCGATGGTCTACCGGGGGCCGATCGAAAGCGACATCTTGAGCGTGCTCTGGTCCGTGTGCGTCGAAGAGCAGTTTTATGTGATCATCCCGATCGTCATCGCCGCACTGGGTCTTCGCGGACGGCTGGCATTCTGCCTGGCCGGCACGTGCTTGGCCGTGTGGCGACGATGGGCGCTGGCGTCGGCGGGCGTGCGTCAATACATGATCACTTATGACTCGCTGGCCCAGATGGATGCCATCCTGGTGGGAGTGACTCTGGCGATCGCGGCGAATGATCCGTTCATGCGGCCAAAGCTGGAATGGCTTACTCGGAACGTTCTGGCATGGTCCGTTCTGCCGCTGACGGTGCTTCTGATGACGACTTCGCACCTGGGCCATGACATCACGCATAAGCGAGTCTGGGACCCGGTGGCGGTCTGGGTGGTCGCCGTCATGTGGGTGCTGACGGCCGCCGTCGCGCCACCCCGCTGGTCAGCCTTCCTGCGCTGGCCGGGCTTCGTTTACCTCGGCAAGATCAGCTATGGGCTGTACATGTGGCATGAAGTGCTCCTCTCGCTCTTCGGCGGTGGAGTCGCGACGCTTCTGGGAGTCATGCTGACGGCCTGGGCCTCGTACAGGTTTCTGGAGCGGCCGGTGCTGAAGTTCAAACACCGGTGGTCGCGTGTGGAAAGCCGGCCGGTTTAGAAGGGCGAAGCGGAAAATTCCCATCGCCGATCGCTGGAATCGACCTTCGCCGATTCGTTAGGATAACGTCTGCCGAAAATCCGGCACCCCTGCCCTGCGCATGTTCTTGCCCTGGGGCATTCTGGATCACCGCAAGACGAGGCCGTTGATTTGATCCTCGCGCAATCGATCGACACGGACTCGACGGACGCCGTAATTCTGGCTCTCAAACGCTGGGTCGGCCAGGTCACACTGACGAACCCGCAGACGACCTCCACGGGCGATTACCTTGCCCGGTACTGGCTGATCGCCCTGGCGGCCATCTTCCTGGCGGCTCTGGCCGTTCAGGGGCCGAAGCGATTCTTCGCGGGGCTATTTCGGAAGTCCGAATTCGACCAGACTTTGCGATCAGGCCTGCGGCGGCTGAGGGCCCGTCTGCTCGTGCCCATGGCCATGCTGGGCCTGGTGCTTTGCTCATGGTCGACCAGCCAGCTGCTGCAATACGGCAAGACTTCGAATCTGGACGCCCTGCAGCTTGCCCTGCGCGGCAAGACGGTCACGGCCTTCGCGCTGGAGCAAGGCTCACTGACGGCCGTAACGCCCCTGCGGGACCTGATCGGCCTGGCCGATATCTGGCCGTTGGTCGCGGCGGGGCTTTTCTGCGGCTTCCGCTATGCCAGCCTGGCGCAGTGGATTCCGCATTCGCTCAAGAGCCGGTCGCAAGTCCGGGCCCAGTTCGCGGCCCAGTGCTTCTGGATCGTCGCTTCGGTCTGGCTCGTCTACCGGCTCGTTCTCGGCGTTTCCGGCGACGGCGGCTTGCCGCTGCACTCCGGGGCCTGGTTCGAAGTCGTGCTGGAACCGCTGACGATGCTGCTGATCGACAGCGTCCTGCTGGCCTGGGTCATCGTGGAACTTCGTGACAGCCTCACGGCCAGTTCCGAACGGCTCGCCCCGAATACCGAAGGCATATTCGACCTGTTCCCGGCGATCGTAGCGGTTTCGTTTCTGCTCGCCCCCGCACGCATGTTTTCGCACGTCGTCTGGCTGAGCTGGAACTCAGCGCTGGAGAACATGGGCGAATCGGCCCAGCTGCCGGCCGAGGTCGTGCAGTATGTCGTCTGGGGGCTCAGTTGGGGCCTGATCGATCTGCAGATTTTCGCCGCCCCGCTGGCGATTCTGGCCGGGGCGGTGGCATTTTCTTCTGGATCGGTGCGCGGCACGGCCGGCGTCGCCTGGCGGACGATGCGTGAGCGGGGCTCGCTCTATTTCCTCGTCACGCTCGTCATGGGCACGTTCGCGTTCCTGTCCACCTCGACACTCACGGCCTTGATGCTCTCGCACCCGGCCGAGCCCTGGGTCCTCATGGCCGCAGATTTCTATTCTCACCTTGCCAGCCTGGCCATCGGGCTCTGGTACTTAAGCTGCCTGATCGAACTGGCCGAGCCATTCGCGGCCGTGCCAGCTCTTGATTCAATGGCGGAACCGAATACGCATCCATAAGTTCGAAGCAACTCGCAGAAGAGCGAACTTCAGCCTGCACCTGCTTGCATTACGCTCGCCTGGCCGGTCCATAAGCTCCGTTGCGGCGAATCGAATCTGGCCGTCCCGTTCGGCACAACCACCGGGTTTCGATGACCGACCAGGTGCGGCTTTCGCTTCAAGGTTTCAGTTTGTGGGGGCCATCGTCATCAAAAAGGCGGCCACACCGAACATGACGAAGCCCCCGATGACGACGACGAGCCCGCAAATGATGCGCGCTGCGACCATGTCGCTCGTACCGATCAACTCGATCCATTTCTCCCCCGCCTGGCTTCGAAAAAACTCGGGCGGTGCGAGGAGACATCCCAACGAAACCCCGACGAACAGGTAAAGGATCGACAGGACAAGCGAAAAGCCAATTCCCACGAACAATCGAGTTGCCGCGTCCTCCTGAGTGATGCCATAGAAAATCACGCCGATGGCAAGTGTCAGGATCGGGACGACCAGAACTCCGAAAATCAGCGTCGCGATGACCGTTCGGATGATTTGACGAAAAGTACGTCGAAGGGATTCCGCGACTTCGGGATCCTCATGCATAGTCGCCTGGCCTGCACCCTTGATGAATGCATGTGTGTCACGGCTCATCTGGCTCATGGCGTAGATGACTCGGACAAGCCGAAAAAGACTGACGATAAAACTATCCACTTTGGTCCCTGCCTCCAAACCTGAACGCTTCCATCGAATTCACACCAGACCGCACACCGGCCCAGGCATGAACGACTCGAAATACTGAGTACGGAACGAACAACCTCGATAATTCGGTCCTGAATCACTTTCTGGCACAGATCGAGTGCATCGTTACCGAGAGGCCTGAATCATGCAAGAGGCATGTCCCGGTTTCTTCCGTCGCCGTACGGCACTCGCTTTCGTCGATTTCCGAAGCGATCCCGCACCAATACCCATGGCGATCAGGTGCACTCGCCTGGCCCGCCATCTTCGAACTCGAACCTGCCGATCAACGACACCTGCGACCAAGTCCGCCGTCGTGGCAAAACCATGAGGATCCGCAGTCTCTCCGACAGACCCAGGCACCAGCGTGCCTCACAAGCACCTCTAACGCAAGAGCCTCGTTCCAGCCCCTCCGGGCAACCTTCGCCTTTGACCAAATCCGACATCCGCTTTTCGAACTAACGAACCAGCGAAAGAAGCGGCTGCACAAAATGAAATAGTTCGTGCATGAGATAAAGAAGCACGAACCCGAGGCCGATGAAGACACCCAGACGATCGATCCAGGTCGGGGATCGCAGCCGTCCCGTCATGGCCAGAGCCAGCCATGCTCCGAGGATCATCGGCCCGGCCAGAAACTTCACACGACCGAAGAAGTTATTGAACTGGATCGCCTTTTCCAGGTCCAGATCCAGCTCACTGACCGTCGCGAGCTTCACGAGGAACCAGGCGAAAGCATAGTTCGCGGCGACGACCACCGCCAGGCAGCTGATGAAGCCGGTTCCCTGAACGACTTCGCTCCGTGTCGTCCGCCTGTCGCAAAGCCCGGCCACCAGCACGGCGAACGCCATGGGCACGAGCACGCACCCGCCCGCCACGGCCATAAACTCAAGAAACTGCATGCCCCGGCCGGTTCGCGGGTCGAACGTGAACAATTTCGAATTGTCCGCGACCCGCAAAAGGATCAAACCCGGCGCAGTGGCCGCAACCAGCATCATCGCGTCGATCACCTGGAACCGGCGGCGATCGGTAATTTCGGATTTCATTTTCGCACTTTCCGGAAATATCCTGTCGACTTATGGTAAACGCTCGAAAGCGATCAGATCCGCTTCCGTCGATTTTTCTTTCGAATCATCCACTCCGAGCTTCGATTCCGGGCAGGGAAAAGGGAGCCTGAAGTCATCTCTTCCCCCAGAGTTTCCGATCGGCATAATCAAACCTTTCGGCGACTGCGAGAAATGCATCGGACCAGCCACTGCAGAGGCCGACTTCCTGAATCGGGCCTGTCGGCGCGAACAAAACCGCGACCTCGGTTCGCTCCGGCAAATCACCGTTCTTCACTTTTGCCAGGATCGATCGGACTTCGGCCAAGGCTTCACCCGCATCGGACCACGACGACCACGTGAAGTCATTGCCCTCGAACGAAAGCAGTTCGAAAGCTGCCTCAAGAACATGAGTCAAGAGATCCGCAGGATCGGACGCATCCAGATCGCGGGCAATCAGATTGCGAGTGATTTCGAGTTTCATTGTGTGATGCGAAGTCGACCGACACTGCCCTCAAATCATCGTGAATCGTTCACATTTCACAGCATTCGGAAACCGATCCGTCGGGAAGTTTCAACCCTTTGGCTGGCGCTTCCCTGCCATCGCCGCGCCGCCACCTGTGACCAGCCCGAAAAAGATGCCGGCCGCAAGACAAAGGCCCATCTTGCCCGTCATTGCGCCCAGCAGGATCCCGCCGATGATACAGACGAACAAGCCACCGCCCACCCTCGCCGCAGCTTGCGGACGTTTCTTTTCTTCCGACATTTCGAGCCCCCCGACGATTCAGACGCATCTCAGCCGCACAATGGCCAGGATTGCGTATTTCATTCTACGACAATACCAAATATCAGCATATCACGAGGTAGATCCACAGCAGCGTCAGCTCACGGCAAATCCCGTGAAGTGGACTTCCAGGTTCCCAACCGGGACGGATTGCCGGAGGGCTCGACTCTTCATCGCACCCGTGGACTCACGTCCACGGCTCGACTTCGTGTCATTCGAACGCCACGTCATATCCGACGATTCCGCTTGGTATCGGCGTTTTCCAGGCGATCTCCTGAAAATACTCGCCCGGCATGCCCGGATAAATGAGCTGGCCAGATGCCCGAAACCCGAAACGGCCATAAAACGCCGGCTCGCCCAGAACGACACACCCGCTTGCTTCGAGTGCGACCAGGTTCGCGAGAATTTCCCGCACGAGCCTGCCACCGATTCCCCGACGTTGCAGGGCCGGATCGACAGCCACAGGACCGATGCCGAACCAGCCGAGGGCTCCGTCGGAAATCGTTACAGGCGAAGCTGCCGCATGGCCGACGATACGACCTTCGATTTCGGCGACCAGTGACACGGCCAGTTTGCCGTTCTGCCGCAAGCGTTCGACGATCGCGGCTTCGGTGCCCGATGCGTGCTCAGCCACGGCGAAGGCACGCGTGATTACATCGCCGATCGCTGCGAAATCGCATTCCCGTTCCGACCGAATCAGACATGGGTCCGGCAAATCGGGCGTTTTGAGATTCTGAAGATCGTCGGCACGGCTCATGTAAGCTTGCGAATGCGTTTGCTGATATCCACATTCACCGAGTGATATGGCCGGTTCAGGTGGGATGTGTCGAAGAGGCTTCGGGAGCTTTCCACGTCGCCTTCGGAAAGGGCGTTGTGGAAGATCGAATGGAGATATTCGATCCCGAGCTTCGAGGGGCGGAAGCGGTCCTCATCGTAGAACTTTTTCGAAAGCGGCCGGGCATGGATCACGCCCCAGCGGTCGCGCAGGGCGTTGGCCGGGCAGCTGTCCATAAAGAATTCCCTGTCCCGGTACTGGAGCGTGGCGATGCAGTTATGCTTGCCCTGAAGGATCAGGTCGACCGCCTGGCCGCCGAGCTGGCTGGCGTGGTAGCGGTCGAACTTGATCGGCCGACCCCCGCGCTGGGTGTGGCCGATTTTCCGCGTGAAAATGGCCGCATCGGCCGAATCGTTGCGGCGTTTGCTGACGAAAATGTCGTCGCCGAGTTCTTTGGCCAGCATGCGTTTGATCGCTTCGGACGCGCCGGAATACAGCACATTGCCGGCCGGGTCCTTACTGGCCGAGACCGAGCCGTAGGGCGAACCGTCCTTATCGACGATTCCTTCGGAAACGACGAGCACGGCATGCTTCTGATAATCGAGGAACCCGACGACCTTCTGCAAGAGCTTCTCCGGCTCGACGGGCACTTCAGGCACAAGGATCAGGTCTGGACGGCCATAGGCGGCCCCCAGGGCGATCATGCCGCAGTCGCGGCCCATGACTTCGATGATCGCGATCCGCCGGTGGCTTTCGGCCGTCGTGCGAATCCGCTGCACGTGAATGGCCGAGACATACACGGCCGTGGCATAGCCGGGTGTGGCGTAATTGATCATTTCGTCGAGGGCGAAGTCACGCCCTTCGCGCAGCCGGTAACGGAACGAACCGGGATCGTCCGGCTCCGGCTCGCGATACCATTCGTCCTGCTCGTCGATGTAATTCAGCCCCAGGTCGTTGTCGATCGTCTTGGGGGCGAGAACCACGGGGATATGATCGGCCAGGGCCTGCATGCCGTTGAGCGTGCCGTCGCCGCCGACACAGACCAGGCCGTCGACTTTCAGCCGTCCGAGCCGGTCGACCACCTGGCGGATCGCCTGCTCGTCGTGCGCGCTGACGTAATCGCGCGAGGCCCCCAGAATCGTGCCGCCCATCGTCGGATCGAGTTCCGGGATCGACGTATAAAGCGGGTTCAGATGCACATGGGGCACCTGCGGGTTCAATAGCCCGTTGAACCCCTTGACGATGCCGATGACTTCGATGCGCAGCTGGTTGGCCCGGGCGACGACGCCCGAAATCGTGGCGTTCAGGGCGGGCGTGTCGCCGCCGGCCGTCAGAACCGCGATGCGTTTCATGCGTAGCGTGTCCTTTGCGATCGTTCCGTTCGTTCCGTCGAAATCCACCGCGCGTCGTTCGACCTGTCAGGCATCCGAATTCGATTCGAAATTGCCTCTTAAAAGTCAGGAAGCTTCGACCAGCTTCAGCTCGACTTTGAGCCCGGGGGCCTTGATCGCGATCCGGTCGCCGGCGACGAGCTGCCGCCGTTTACGCGACTCCGGCTCGCCGTTGACCTTGACGAAGCCCTCCGTGACGAAGTTCTGGGCATCGGCGCCGTGGGTCGCGATGCCCGCCAGTTTGAGCACCTGGAGCAGCGTGATCGGGCCCGGGCGAATGGTGACTTCCGTCATGTTGCGGAACCGCTCCGTTTCGAAATGGTGGCATCAGAGCCCGTACCGGAACCTAACCGCTTCGATCGCGGACCGGATTCGGCTGGAAGAGGGGAAGACTGCGATGGCGAAAACGATCAGAACGCCGGCGGCGATCAGGCCCACCTGGCTGTCGGCGATGAGCACGAGAATCAGGCCGAAGAAGCTGGCCCCTTCGATCGCGGCGCCACGGATGATCTCGCAGGAAGAGACGAGCGGCATCAGGGCCTTCTCTTTCGCTTCGCCCTTCAACTGCTTGATCTCGGCCTGCCGGGCTTCATCGAGCTTCATGAATTTCGGGGCGAAGACGTAAAGCCCGATCGACTGCATGCACACGATCAGGAGCACGATTTCGAACATGCCGAATTCGAGCTTTTTGGGCATTCCCGAGAGGAAACCGAGTACGATCACGGCAAACGCCACGACACCGGCGATCAGCGCGGCCCTGATGATCTGCAGGGTGCGGATCTGGGTTGCCAGCGACGCGTTCGACATCGTGTCCCGGCCCTGGTTCGAGCCGCCGGACGGATAGATAAAGACAGCCATCGGTCCGCGTTCCTCCCCTGTTCGAAGCCGTCCGAATGCAGAAGCCGCGCTACGAAGCTTGCGGTGGAACGAAAGGCCATTCCGGATGATTGCCCGGTTCCTGACACATGGCACGGAAGTCGGCAAGCCAATGGTCCAGAGATCGCATCGCCGCGGGATAATGCTGCCTGAGCCGGGCCGAATCGAGACCGCCCTTGAGTGGCCGGGCCGCCGGCTGGGCCAGTTCGGCCGTGGTTTTGCCGACGATCAGCGCCGGATCGAGTTCGAAAGCCCGGGCGACCTTGCGGCCGAGATCATCGCGGGCCAGCAGATCGGGACCGGCCACGTTCCAGAGACCCGAGCGGCCGTCCAGCGCCATCTCGACGGAAACCTTCGCGAGATCCGGGCCATACGTCGGATTGGAGACCTGGTCCGAAGGGCAAATCATCGACTTGCCCTGCGAAAGGTTCTTCCACACCTGATAAGCGAAATTCTTGCCCTGCCGCTCAGGCCCCTGCACCCATGCCGTGCGCAGGCAAAGGCACCGGTCACCCAGCTTATCCGCCAGGCGACGCTCAGCTTCGAGCTTCACCCTGCCGTAGACCGAAAGAGGCTTCGGTGCATCGGTTTCGGTGTTCGGCCCCGAGGTGCCGTCGAAGACATAATCCGTGGAATAATAGACGAACCTGGCGCCGATCTCGTGCCCCGCCAGGGCGATATTGAGCGGGTCGGCCACGTTCGCGGCTTCGGCACGGGCGGGGTCTTTTTCGCAGCCGTCGACCCACGTCCACCCGGCGGGATAGAAGATCAGCGACGGCCGGAGCTGGAGAATCCAGTCCCGGGCGGCCTGATGATCGGCGGCGTCCAGCTGATGGAGCCCCGGATACGACACACCCGCGTAGGTGCCGTGAGCCTCGATACCCTTCCCCTTGAGGAAGTGCACGAGCCAGCCGCCAATTTGCCCGGACGCTCCGATGACAGCCGCTTTCATGGGAATCAGTGAAACCCTCCGCGGCGACGCAGAAGCGTGTATTGCTCCAGCGAGTCCTGAATGATCGGAATCGCCAGAGAGGCCGACTGGATCTCCTCGACCGCCACCGACTTGCCTTCGAGAACCTTGTAGTCCTCGAAAAACCGGCGCAGCATCGATAGCCGGTGCGGCGGCAGTTCGCGGGCGTCCTTGAACGTGTTGAATTCCGGATCGTCCACCGCGACGGCCAGGATCTTGTGGTCCTTCTTGCCCATGTCGATCATGGTCATCAGGCCGATCACCCGGGCCTGAACCAGCGTCAGCGGGGCGACCGGCTCCTGGCACAGCACCATGACGTCCAACGGATCGTCATCGTCGGCATAGGTTTGCGGAATGAAACCGTAGTTGGCCGGGTAATAGACCGCGGAATAAAGAATGCGATCCAGCTTGATCAGACCGGTCTGCTTGTCCAGTTCATACTTCACCGAAGATCCCATCGGAATCTCGATGACGACGTTGAATTGGGTGGGCAGTCCTTCGCCCGGTGTCACGTCATGCCAGGGGTGAATCATCTCGGCGGCTCAGTCCGTGTCTCGACTCAGGTGACGCGGGCCGCACTCTCTCGGCCCTGAGCACCCAGTTTAGCGAAACGACGCCCGAAATCCTATGGCCGCGATGTCGATCGGGCTTCGCCCGGCGTTTCCCGTTTCCCACCTTCGTCCGCCGAACCGGCGACGAATCCGGGCCGCCGCGACACGAGCGGCGAGCGCGGCCACGGGCCAGAAGCCGTTACGATTTTCGCGAATTCCTGGTCACGACTCTCGACCCAGCGCTTCAGCGTCAGGTCGGCCGATTCACGCAGCTCCGCGGCATCGAGCGCGCTTGCGAGCGATTCCAGCGACGGCCGGAAATCCGCCATGTGCGAGCCGAACAACAAATCCTGCCGCAGCGTCTCGGTCTCGAACCGCACCACGCGAACCGCATCGAGTTCGGCCGAAGGCTGCCCGGCGCGCTCACGGGCAGCGAGCCTGCGTTCGAGCACAACGGCATCGGCCCGGATCCGCTCGGCCCAGGCCAGCATCTTCTGCCGCTCGCCGATGCTCGAAGGCGGAAAATAACCCCAGCCATCGGGCAGATCGGTCCAGGAACCGTACGACATGTCATGCCTTCGAGCCGCCGGCGAGGGCGAGCGGCCTAGAGTCTGCGCGACTCCATCAGCCCCGAAAGCCGTACCGATCAGGCAGAAGGACAGAAATACGCGGCGATGACGCATGACGAACCGCTTCCGGAAGACGGAGGACCGAATCGAGCCTGGGGTCCGTTTCGCGAGATCATGTCGCGGACAGACGATAGCCCGGCCTCTTATATCTCGGCAAAGGGAATCACGAGAAATAAGGGAAGATGCCGCAATACTTTCTCAAACCTGAATTACGGACGAGTCATGACGATTCTGATCGACGCGAGTCAGAGATATGAGTGAAACCCTGGAACCGGACGACTTCAGAAACCCTTTAGCTTCGAAATGTTACAGATCTTCCAGATATCGTTCGATCTCCATGGCGCCATGAAAAACGCCGAGAATTTCTATATTCGCATCGTCGACGACAAGGTAAGGAATACGAAAGGAGCCGAAGAGAATCTCTCGGACCTCGCGATCGACGACAGCTTCGTATCGCTGCCCGATTCGCGGGTGGGTGCGAAGTAATTGTGTCCTTTCGAAAATTCCGTCGATCACCGAATCCGCCGCGGATGGGCTGTCACGAGCGATGTACTCGTGGATTTCCTTCAACCTTTCGATCGCTTCCAGAGTCCACTTCAGCGTCGCCATGATTCGACACGCTTCCTGGCCTCTTCTTCGGACATCGTTCTTCCCGCGTCCGAATCGCGAAGCCCGCGATGAATCATGCGAGCATAAGCAAGTTCACGAAGCAGTGCATCGTATGTGCTGTCATCCGGCTGCCGAGACAGGATCTCGACCATCAGCTGTTTCGCATTGGCCATCGCAAATCACCTCCTGATCGCCAGTTTCATATTGTATCGTCGATCATCCCCCACAGTCCACTTGAACCATCTACAGGTCCGGCAGAAGACAGTCCTGAAAAGGTCTCAACAGGAATTTCCGTGGGTTCTTAAATCCGAATTCGCGTCTCGCTATGCGAACGATTTCAAGGGTCAAAAGCCCGGTTCATACCAGCCCGGGCTATCGGCCCAGGTCACCTCAAGTCATAAATGATCGATATGTCGCTTTTCCGTTCGAATTTCGGCTCCTGACTCAATTACGCATGCCCGCAAACTATGGTCCCAAACCTCAATCGCGAGTGGTTGACCAGCCTCGTCGAAAAGGAGATGATCTTCATTAGCCAGCGACTGGTCGTTCAGGTCCTTCGAAGGCGCGTTCGAGGCGGTCGAACTGTCTTTCTTAGAATAGCAAGGTGCCTGAAATGGCTCACTCTGCCTTTTCGAAGTGCCTTCAGCTTGATCATCCGACCTGTCTTTCAGGGCTTCTGAGTTTTCGTAATTCTCTCGAGGACGGAACCATGGATTCACTTGCATGGCTTGCAGAACATCGTCTCGAATCGGTGGAGCACCCTGGATTCGAATGGGTATTCGCATTCGATAACGACGCTTCGGTCGCTATTTCATGTCTTTGACGCTTGCTCGAGAACGATCGCATACGCTTTACGAGCCAGGACGATAGGCAGCAGTTCGGTTTGCCGGCACCGGTCGATGCAGCCGAAGAATTGAATCGCCGTATCGCAAATGCCAAGGTAGAATCCGTCATTCTGCGTGAATACACGCTCGATTTCGAATTAAGGTTCGACACGGGGCATGTTCTTCAGGTGTTCCCCGATTCTTCAGGTTATGAGGCATGGATGGCCCGTGACCGCAACATGAAGTTCATCGCTGTCGGAGGAGGCGAATTGGCGATCTTCGGAGACGACGCAACGAGCGGATAATCAAATTTTCTTGCGATCCGGAGCACATCCCGGGCAGTACGTCGTCGATCGCTGCCAAATCTGATCGATATCGCACGATCGGCATGATCATCGAAAGACCGAAAACCGTTCGATCGATCGAATGAAATGAAATCACCCCTCCCGCCGGCCTGATCTCACCAGCCTCGCCCGGCGTGGGGCGGCAAGCGGCAACACGGAGTGGTCCGTGCCGTCGTAGCTCAGGAGCGTCGGGGTTTCGTCGTCGATCGTTTCGATGTGCACCGGCCGCATCCAGATTCGGTGCAGATTTTCCAGCGTGCGCTGGGCGAAATCGAATCGCAGGCCGACTTCGTTCGCCGCGATATGCTCCAGATACAACTCGCCCCGGTTGGCGTAATTGGCGTCACGCACGCGGATGATCGGCTGGCCGAAGTTCGTCAGGCTGAACAGCAGCCGTTCCTTGATTTTCGGGAACTCGCGGCTCTCGATTTCGTAGGTTTCGGCGTCGTCGTTGAAGCCGAAGGAGAAAAGCTTGTGCCGGCGGCAGAATTCGGGCGTCAGGAATTCGTCGATGAACGTGATGTCATTATGCACCCGCCGCACTTCGAAAATCTTCTGCCGGCCCAGGCCCACGGCCTTGTCCCAGCGGGCCCGTTCCTGAACGTCGTCGCACGCCTGCCACTCAGGGCCGAACTGGCCACGATCCCACCGCTGTTCGATGTCGCGCAGCAGTTCGATGCCGATTTTGTAAGGATTCAGCCGGCCGCCCGTCATGGCCATCGTGCCCGAGTGGTGGTCGGCATAGTCGATCAGCTCAGAAGGATCCAGGCAGTGGCGGGTCATAATCGTGGAATGCCAGTAGCTGGCCCAGCCTTCATTCATGATCTTGGTCTGGCCCTGGGGGGCGAAATAATAGGCTTCGTCGCGAATGATCGCCAGAATGTCGTGCTGCCAGGGCTTCAGCGGGGCGTTTTCCAGCAGGAAAAGCAGTACGTCACGCTCAGGCTCTTCCGGGAACCGGCGCGGGCGGTCGCGCTCAGCCCGCGATTTCTCGGCCTCGGCCCGAAGAGTTTCCGGCGGGTTGATGAAACCGTCCATATACTGCTTCGAAGGCAGCCGGCCGGGCGTGTGCGAGGCCTCGCCCCCCTGCTCCGCTGCATCGACACCGAAGCGTTCCGGAGGCTTGCGACGCTTGATGTAGGGCGAATGGATGTCGATCAGGTTTTCCAGCGACAGGCAGCAATCGATGAACCGTTCGACAGCCGTTTCGCCCTCGCGGTCAATGATGGCCCGCACTCGCGAGCCATGGTTGGCCATTTCGTCCATCATCTTGCGATTGGTGTGGGCGAAGAACTGGTTGTTCTTGAAAAAATCGTTGTGCCCGTAAACGTGGGCCATCACGAGCTTCTGGTCGACCAGCGGATTGCATCTCAGCAGATAGGCATAGCAGGGGTCATTGTTGATGACCATTTCGTAGATCTTCTGCAGGCCATAGCGATAGCCTTTCGAAAGCTGGTCGTATTCCATGCCGAAGCGCCAGTGGGGATAGCGCACGGGGAAGCCGCCGAGCGAGGCGATCTCCGAAAGCTCGTCATAGTCGAGCACTTCGAAGATGGTGGGATAGAAGTCGAGCCCATAGCTGCGCGCATGGCCTTCGATGACTACCTGAAGGTCTCGCAGTTCGGGGGGCAGCAGGTGAGTGTCCCAGGGCATGGTCGCAGCCTCTCCGGTTTTCAGCGGCCTCGGCCGAGGACTTCGCGAATCGAATCCATGATGCCGTCGCGGTCGCGCACTTCCGACAGGGCCAGCCGTTCGTCGCCGCTGAATTCCGACTTCAGCAGCCGCAGGAATTCGCCTGTGCCATAGGGGCTGTGCACCTGCACGTAGGCGAGTTGATTGGCGGCTGGAAGGATGTTTTCCCTGAGGAGCGAAACGCACTGGGCGTTGTCTTCGCCCCAATTGTCGCCGTCGGAAAACTGCATGACGTAAATATTCCAGTCTTCCAGCGGATAATTCTTGCGGACGATCTCATCGGCCAGCTTATACGCCGAACTGATCCGTGTTCCGCCCGATTCCCGCGTATGATAGAACGTATGCTCGTCAACTTCACGTGCGACGGTGTCGTGAATGACGTAACGCTTTTCCAGATCCTTGAACTGGCTTTTCATCCAGGTGTCGATCCAGAAGGCTTCGTTGCGGACGATCGCCTTCTGCTCGTCGGTCACGGAGCCTGAGACGTCCATGACGTAAATCAGCACGGCGGCTGAGCGGGGCGTGGGCAGGCTCGTCCACGACTTATAGCGCCGGTCCTCTCGAATCGGGACGATCAGGGGATTTTCCGGATCGTATATCCCGGACGCCACCTGCCGCTTGATAGCCTGCTTGAACGTGCGTTTGAAGTGGCGCAGGCTTTCCGGGCCGGTCTGGCGCACATTCGTGTACCGATCTTTCATGTCAACGATGTTCGACTGCCCCTTCGGCTGGATGCGCGGCAGCCGGAGTTGTTCACCCATCATCTCGGCCAGCTCCATCAGGCCGATTTCCACTTCCATGATGTGCTCGCCGGGGGCGTCGCCCGCCTGACCGACGCCGCCGTCGTTCGGCCCGGGGCCGATCGCCTGGCCGTTCTCGCCCGGGCCTGAGCCGACACCGCCCGAGTTTTTCGATCCGTAGCGGAACTCGGGGATCTCGATGCGCGGGATCGGGATCGAGACGTATTCGCCGCCCGTGCGGCCGATCATCTCGCCCTGGGAGATGTACTTGCGCAAGTCGTGCTTGACCCGGCCACGCACGATTTCCCGGAAGCGGTTCAGGTCTCTATCGATCTGTCGCGCCATGCGTGAGCCTTTAAGTCAGAGGCCATGATCCTTCATGAGCGATACCGGGCCGGAAAATCAGCCGGTGCGGGGCTGTTTGACGTCGCCGCGCGCGAAGATCGAAGCGACGTAATTGAGCACGTCGGTGGCCGAGGCATCGTCGTAGCCGAAGTAGCGGATCAGGCGGCCCTTGACGATGTCGATCTTCTCCTGCGTTTCCTTGTCGAGCACGTTCGAAACGAGGCTCGTGAGCTTGATCGTGTCCTTCTGGTCCTGGAACAGTTTCAGTTCGAGGGCCTTCTGGAGACGTTCGTTGGTGC
This sequence comes from bacterium, assembly GCA_016125085.1. Taxonomy (GTDB): domain Bacteria; phylum Planctomycetota; class Planctomycetia; order Isosphaerales; family Isosphaeraceae; genus QWQI01. The sequence goes on along the minus strand of WGMM01000041.1, from coordinate 74,653 downwards.
GATAGTCGAACTTCTTGCCGTCCAGCGAGAGGGCGCCGATGTAGTTCATGATCTCGCGCCGGAAGTCGTCCTTACGGCTTTCGGGAATGTCGATCTTCTCCTCGATCGACCGCATCAGGCGTTCGTCCGGATCTTCCGGCTGACCCGTGAACTTGTTGCGCACCTTTTCCCGCTGGGTGTAGGCCTTTACGTTGTCGATGTAATTGGCGCACAGCCGCGAAAGGGCCTCTTCGTCGGCCGCGATGGCTCGCTGCACTTCGTTCTTGACGATCTCGTCGTATTCCTCTTTCACTGTGCTCAAAAGCTGGCGATAGTGGACTTTGAGATCGTCGCTCGTGATCAGCGAGTGATGCTTCAGGCCCGATTCCAGCTCGTTGAGCACCATGAACGGGTTCACGTTCGGCTCGTCGGAAAACGCCACCAGGGCGTTGGAAATCTTGTCCTGAACGTAGCGCGGGCTGATGCCCACCATGCCTTCCTTCTGGGCTTCTTCCTGCAGTTCCTTGATGTTGTCCTCGGTGAAGCCGGGCAAAGTCTTGCCGTTATAGAGCTTGAGCTTCTGCAGGGTCGAAAGCCCGGCGTTCTTGGGCGTTTCCAGCCGGCTCATCACGGCCCACATGGCGGCCATTTCGAGCGTGTGCGGGGCGATGAACTTCTTCACGCGCCGGCCGTTGTAATCCTTTTCGTAGATTTTGACTTCGTCGGTCAGGCGGGTGACGTAGGGCACGTCGATCTTGACGGTCCGGTCCCGCAGGGCCTCCATGAACTCGTTGTTCTGGAGCTTCTTGTATTCCGGCTCGTTGGTGTGGCCGATGATGACTTCGTCGATGTCCGTCTGGGCGAACTTCTTCGGCTTGATCTTGTGTTCCTGGCTGGCGCCCAGCAGGTCGTAAAGGAAGGCGACGTCGAGCTTGAGCACTTCGACGAATTCGATCATGCCCCGGTTGGCGATATTGAATTCGCCGTCGAAATTGAACGCCCGAGGGTCCGACTCGCTGCCGAACTCGGCGATCTTGCGATAGTTGATATCGCCGGTCAGTTCGGTCGCGTCCTGGTTCTTTTCGTCCTTGGGCTGGAAGGTGCCGATGCCGATCCGGTCGGCCTCGGAAAGGATCAGCCGGCGCACGACGACGTCTTCGAGCACACGCGACCAGTCGCCGCCGTATTTTGCCAGCCTTTGCTGGAAATGATAGCGGCAGAAGGGGTCGAGATCGCCCAGGACGTTGATCCGATAGGCCGGATCGGCCGATTCGGCGTTCAGCGCGTTGAGAAATGCCCCGCGAACTTCGATCGGAACGAGCCGCAGCGGTTCTTCGTGCATGGGGCACGGAACGAGCGAAGTCGAGCCGTCGGGCAGCGTGTCTTTCCAAGAAAACGTGTACAAAGCGCCGTCGTCGGTGCGGCTGTATTGCTCCAGGCCTCGCTTGAGGAGCCGGACGATCGTGCTCTTCGACGACCCGACCGGACCGTGAAGCAGCAGAACGCGCCGCTCGGTGCCGTAGCCGCGCGCGGCCGATTCGAGGATCTGCACAAGATTCGAGAGTGTCTTTTCGAGCCCGAAAACGGCATCCTGGCCTTCGCCGATGGGGTCGTCGAAGAACCGATACCGCGTGATCTTCTCTTTATGAATCACGATCTCGTCCGTCCCGTGGGACAGGATCATGTCATAAATGCGTTCGTGGGCGTTACGTGTGACGCGGGGATTGGCCCGGACGATGTCCAGGTAGTCCGCGAACGTGCCGGACCAATGGTTCTTCGCGAAATCTGTCAGAGGATTCTCGCGGGCCAAACGGTCGAGAAGCTCGCGTCCGGGGCTCGTCATCATTGGGGTCTCCCTTCCGTCAGGCTTGGGTTCGTCAGGCGCATCGACTCGGGCCGGGCCTGATTCGCACCGATCGCTCCATGTTTCGGATATCTCGTGAAACTGGGTGCTTACGGCCGCGAACCGGACACGTGGGGGAAAATCGTCTGCGCCTTCTCCTTCTCCAATTCAATTAGATACGTGGATCCTGAGACTGTCAAGTTGCATCGAACAGGCAAAGCGTTCGGCCTGGAACCCGTCAGCGGGCCCGATCGCCCGCTTCGACGATCTCATAAATCCGCATACCAGTCGCCGGCTCGGCCAACTGCCGGAAGGTCGCGGCAACTTGCCCGGTTGCCTCGTCGGCAAGCCATGCCGGGTCTTTTTCGCCCACATACCGACCCTGATCGACGAACAGAAAACCCGCCCCGGCATCGCTTAAGAGACTGGCTGCCGCTTCGGCCGATTTCGCCTCGGGCCACGGCACGCCGACCCGGCTCGATCGCCAGTAAACATCGCCGGGATGACGGGATGCGACCACGGCATCCGCCGGCAGATTGCCCGCGATCCAGCGACAGGCCGCTTCGAAAGGAGCATCGGCCTGAGCCGGATCCGTTCGCCAAGCCTTCAGCCCGGTGTACAGGCCGAAAGGCAAAGAGGCTAGAGCGATCGACACCGGAACGGACCGAACGACGTAACGCAACTTCAGGTTCAGCCTGGAGATCGAAAAACCGATCCGATCAAGCCCCAGCACCAGTGCCGCCAGGTTCAGCGGCACCAGCGGGATCAGAAACCGGCCGGCCTCCGTGAATGGCCACACGACAAGAATCACCAGGGAACACGCCAGATAAAGCCCGGCAGGACGTGCGCTTTCGTTCCGAATCATCCGGACGAGCCCGATGCTCCATACGCTTGCGAATACTGCGGCCAAAGCCGTCGACAAGGTCGCGGCCAGTGGATCGTCGCGAAATACGGTCGCCGTTTCCACGAATGGTCCGAACAGGCTGTCCGGCAGACGCCGAACGTAAAAAACCAGTTGCGAACCGATCAGGTTCGTATACGAATCGTTTCGATCGGACTTCGCCAACAAAAGTTCGGCCTGGGTTCCATGACCGACGACCCATTGCGTCACGGCCCAGGGCAGCACGATCACGGCTGAAATCAGAATGACCTGTATCGCGGCCCGCCAGTACCGCCGCAGCACGAATTCGATCAAAACCGCACCGGCCAGTGCGACTCCGATATGCCGTGTCAGAATCGCCAGGCCGACGATGCCGCCGATGCCTGCCGCCCGCCGGCCAGAGACTCGTTCCGGCGCAGATGGAATCGCAAGTAACACGATGGCCGACAACATGATAAACAGCGTTTCGCTGCGAAGCTCGCCCGCCAGGCGAATCCAGAGCCAGTTGGCGGCCAGGGCGACCGAAAGCGGAATTGCGACGACCTCAGGAAAAGGACTCGCGAACCATCGGCTCCAAAGCACGACGGCCGAGAACCACAAGACCACGACGACCGCATGGGCTACGACCGTACGAGCATCGATCGAATCGGAGGTAAACGTCCAGCATGTAGCGAGGGTCGCTGGCCAGCCGGGCGGAAAATGCGAATGGACCGGGGCGGCGGGCTTGTCGATTTCCCGATAGCCTCGACCATCCGCCAGCGACCGGGCCAGAATCAGGTAACCTGTTTCGTCGAACCGAGGCGGCGCATCGAAATGGATCGAAGCCACCACGAACGCGCCCAGCAGAACAAGCAAGGAATATCGCAAAACCATCGCCCGAGGGCTTGCGACCGTATTGCATTCATCGTTTCGTTCGATCGAACGGCGATCGATCGTCGACGTCATCTCGATATGTCCGAGAGCTGTTTCGGCTGGATGATCGTGACGAATTCACGATTCGCATCACGCTATCATAACTGCTTCCAGGAGTCGAACGCGGTGTGATCGGGTCATTCGAAAGAAATCGAAAATTGCGAGAACGGATGTCGTAACCAGTTCGTTTCGACCAGGCATGGAGCGTATCCGTACGCTCCCCCACGCTACTTTCAGGCTTCTCGCCCGGCGCGTCAGACAGCCAGCATCGCAGGCACGATCGAAGTTTGCGGAATTCCCGCACCGGCCGGTCGCCTGGCGGAAGCGGCTTCGTGCTTCCTCAGGTCCGTCGATTTGGCCACCCGCACCTTCGGCTTCGGCTCGCAATGTTCTTTCCGAAGTTTTTCCAGGGCCTTAAGTTCAAGCTTTCTTGCCCATTCGCGGGTGACACCGAGACGGCTGCCGATTTCGCACCAGGTCAACGATTCCGCCCCATGCAGGCCATATCGCAGCGTGATCACGGCTCGCTCGAGGTCGGTCAGCCGCGTCATCCGCCGCATCAGCCACAGATAGCGCTCTTCTTCCTCCATGCGGGTTTCGACGGATGGAGCATCGAGCACGAATTCGTCGATCTGCCAGGACGATTCTTCGTCCGCTCGTCCGGCTTCGACGCACAGATACTTGGCCTGAAACGCGTTACGGACATAATTCCGCTGGGATTCGTTCAGCTCCATGCGGTCGGCGATCTCTTCGAAATGCGCCTCGCGGCCGAGTTCACGCTCCAGCAGCCTTCTGGCTTTCGCCCATTTCCGCAGCAGAGTCACCATGTGGCTGGGCAGACGGATCATGGCTGAAGTGTTCGTCAGAGCCAGGCGGATCGACTGCTTGATCCAATAGGCCGAATAGGTGCTGAACCGGGTTCCGTAAGCAGGGTCGAATTCTTCGGCGGCCCGGATCAGCCCCAGGTTGCCTTCACCCACAAGGTCTTCCAGCGAAAGGCCCCGGCCCGCATATTGGCTGGCGATGCGAACGACCAGCCGGGCATTGCACCTGACGAGCCGGTTTCTCGCTTCGGCATCTCCCCGAGCGACGGCGTGCGCCAGCTGCTTTTCTTCCTCGACCGTCAATAATCCGGATTCGTCGGTTTCGAGAATCCTCAGATATTCGTCGAGCGAACCGCCCGAACCCATGTTCCTGTTCGAAGCGTATCCCATGTGGAACCCCTACCTTCCTAGATGCGTCTCATAACCTCTGCTGGCTTCTGAAGAGGTGCCCGAGCGACCTGCCGACACATTGGCCGACCGAATCCAAATCGAGCAGGAATAAGAACTTGTGTTCGCCTCCGGTTCGTATCCGGAAGCGTTTCGTTCGGTATCCTTTTGAGCAAGTTGATTTTTCTGGCGAAAACCGGCGAACATTTCGGAAAAAGGTCGCCTTTTTTTTCCGCAATGTTGTAAATTGGGTAGAATCGACGACTTAATAAGCGGTCCTGGAGAAATCCCCGTTCCTCGTGACGATCTCAGAATTGGGAGGCGACCGATGCAGGCCGAACAATTTCGTCATTTGATGAAACGGGTCCGGGCAGGCGAAAGCGAAGCGATCGGCGAACTGCTTCGGCACTTCGAGCACGAAGTCCGGATCGTCGTGCGGCAGAAATTGCCGCGGCGGCTGCGAGTACGTTATGACTCGATGGACTTCGTGCAATCGGTTTATCAAAGCATCATGATCGATTGGCGGGACGACCCCTCGGCCCCCTTCGAATCACCCGAGCAGGTACTGGCCTATCTCAGCTCGACCGCGCGAAACAAGGTTCTGGAAATCTACCGAAGAGAAACGCGCACCAAGAAATACGACATCCAGAAGGAAGTCGCCACCGTCACTTCCGGCAACCGGCAGGATCCCGACGCCTTCGAACCCAGCGGGCACGACCCGAGCCCCAGCCAGTATGCCCAGGCCCGGGACCTGATGGACAACCTCACGAAAGGCAAACCGGCCGTCGTGGCCCGTATCCTCGAACTGCGTCAGCAGGAACTGACCTTCGAAGAGATCAGCCAGCGCGTCGGCCTGAGCGAACGCTCGGTGCGAAGGCTCCTGGGAGAGCTGAAGGACCGCGCCCGGGAGGCGACGTCGTGAACCCGGCCGCCGCAGGCACCATTCCTTCCGTCATCGACAAATGCCTCGACGAATTCGACGATCTCTGGGATCGCGGCCAGAAACCCCGGGCAGACCTGTTCCGAGGCCGGTTCGATTCCGCCAGCCGTGCCGATTTCGTCGAACTGGTCTATCAGGAATTCTGCCGCGCCGAATCCGACGGCCTCGACCCGGATCCAGACGAATTTCTGAGTCACTACGCCGAATTCCGCAACGAACTCGAACGGCTCTTCGCAGTGCACTTCGGGCTCGAAACCGGTTCCGCCAGCCCCGAGATGGCCCGCATCGAACCCGCGAGCCTGCCTGATCTGCCCATCCCGGGCGACCTGATCGGCCCATATCGCTTGACCGGCGTCATCGGTCAGGGCGGCATGGGCCGGGTGTTTCGTGCCGAACAGACCGACCTGGGCGACAGGCCGGTCGTGATCAAGGTCGTTCGCATCGGTTCTTCGATCGAGCCGGAACATCAGGCCCGCGTCGACCACCCGAACGTCATGCCGGTCTATCGCCATTTCCGCACGGACGACGGCCTGTTCCTCGTCATCGTCATGCCCCACCTTCCCGGCATGAGCGTGGACAAGCTCCTGAACCTGATCCGAAAACCGCCGGACCGCTCGAAAAAACGCCGGAAATTTGCCCAGTACGAAGCCGAACCCCTCACCATCGGAAATGGCAGGGAGAATCATGACCAGGCGGATCTTGACGACTGTATCGATCGTATCGAGCATCTGCGTCATGGCCGAAGCGGCACATATCACTGGAACAGGCAGGTCGCCGTCTGGGGCGTGCGGCTTGCCCGGGCGCTGCATTCGGCGTTCCAGCGCGGGATCGTGCACGGCGACATCAAACCCGGCAACATTTACGTCGCGACCGATTTTCAGCCCTATCTGCTCGATTTCCATCTTTCCCGTCGCTGGAAATTCGACCGCCACAAAGCCGTTTTCGAACACGACGACCCTGGCGGCACTTTGCCCTATATGCCGCCCGAACGGCTGGACAATCTGGCCGAGCGGCTGGCGGCCGTACGATCCGCGACTCCTTGGTCGAAGCAGGAACAGGCCCGATTCGCACACCGGGGCGACCTTTACAGCCTGGCGCTCGTCCTGCTCGAGTTGCTCACTGGCCATAACCCGGCTTCCGTCGATCCGTTCGACCCGGCTCAACTCGGCGACGCTGCCCGATCGCTCGCGGACGTTCGCCGCTACCCCGACTGGCTCGAACGGCATCCCGGTTTTCGCTCCCTGCCCTCAGGCTGGCGTAAATTCCTGGAACAGGCACTGCACGCCGATCCGGCACAAAGGCAGACCAACGGCATCGAATTCGCCGCGGATCTTGAAGACCTGGCCCGGGAGCGAGGCCGCGCGGGCATTTTGCGGAAAGCGGTGCGGTCAAAATCGCTGCGGGCGGGCGTTCTCGTCACGCTGGCGATCGGTTCCCTGACGACCGCCTGGCTGATGAGGACGGAAAGCCGCCGGCAGTCCGAAATTGCCCACCTGGTCTGGCAGACCCCTTACGAATTCTGGGACGACCCTTCATCGACGCAGGATCGGACACTGGCGAGCCGCATCGCTGCCAGTCGAGCGGAATTCGACCGACTGTCAGGGCTGGTCGCCACGCCCCGTGAGTCGCCTCTGGCCCGCTTCAGCCCGAAGTACCGTAACTCCCGGCTTGATGCCGACCTGTGGTATGCCGACAGGATCGAGAATCTCTCACGCCTGCTCGCCCAGCGTGCCCTGCGCACAGGCAACTCACAGGATGCAGCCTCGGCCCGAAACCTGATCGAACTCGGCAAAAGGCTCGGGCCGACCCCGGCCTGGATCGGTCGGGAGCAGGAACTCGCGCGGAAATTCAGCAGTCTGTCCGTTTCATCGCCTGGTTCACCTTCGGCGGATTCGACGATTTCGAATTATGTGGACTTGATCGCATCGGGTATCGATGACCGGAAGATCGAATTTCAGCGATGGCAGAACTTGATTCAGGCCGAACCAGGCAGCTTCGCCCTGCGCTGGGGCTTCGCGCGGGTTCTGGCGAAATCCGGGCGAACGGTCGAAGCGATTCGTGAAACCGAAGCCGCGCTGGAACTCGACCCGGGCCATTTCGAAGCACGCCGGCTACTGGCCCAGTTGCAGTTCCGCAACCGCGATTTCGAATCGGCACTGAAACAGATCGACCTGGCATTGAATTTGCGCCACGACGACATTTCGGCATTGCGGATCCGGTCGATTCTCAGGCTTTATGTCGGGCACAGGGAAGAGCTGCTGAGCGAAATCGATCGCATGGGCGAAATTCTGAACATGGACGAAGATCCGGAAGCCGGCGAAGCCGCGCGTGTCGAAGCGGAGCCCGTCGCTGTAGCCGTGGAGCGGATCGGCTCGAAGGAAGTCCTGGACACGCGCACCGTGGAACGCATTTACGAACTGTTCCCGAAAGACCGGGAAGTGCGGACGCTGCTCGTCAAGAAATACTACCGCGAAAAACGCTTCGGCGAAGCGATCGAACTGATGGAGCAGAATGCGAAATCAGGGCCAAGGACTACGCAGGACCTGATCAATCTGGCGATTCTTTATCGAAATGATTTTCGTTCCGATAAAGCGACGAAAGTTGGAATAGAACTTATCGGTCGCCGCGATTTAAGTATCTGGACGAACAGAAAGACTACTCGCATTATCTGCCTTTTGACAATCTTCGATGTCGAGAAGTATGACCCCCTCACAGCTCTGCAACTTTGCCGATCACTGCTTAACAAACAGAATTCACATAAAGATGGTAGTGGCATATGGCATTATCAAATCGCTAAAATAACCGTGTCGATTTATGGCGAAGAAGGATTATCGCAAGCAATCGATCACTTGATGTCTGCGGGTAGAGAACACGACTCTTACATTGAAGAATGGTATTTCCAAGAACCTATATTTGATCCATACAGGACTAAAATCGATCAAAAGTTATCGAATCATTTCCCAAAATCCTACGAATCGTTATTGCAAAACAACTCAAGACGAAGCGAAACTCCTTCGCCTTGAGTTCTATCCTTTAATTGATTGAAGATGTATTATGCCATTTGCGAAGTATCGACTGGATCACCTGTTTGAATAAGATCAATTTCTGGTTCGACGACAATATCCAGATTATCGAGATCTCCAGGCAAAATTGGATCATCTTCCCGATTACCCACCGGATCGAATTCCACGATCGAGGGGGCGATCGGGTAGTAAATCACGGCCGGAGAGAGGCGCGATTCCAGAAATGCATCGGCGAACAGGGGATTGCGGCGCGCTTTGCGGCTGCTCATGGGAGTGTCTCTTTCTTCTGCGGACTTTCGAGGTGTGTTTCGACGTGCGGACCTTTTCGAACTCAACCAAGTTTCGTCACTCCTTCGCTCCGGCTCTCGCCGTTGCGTTCTCGTGACATCATTAATATTCATCCCGTATCAGCAGGATGCGTCCCGTGACAGCAAATTTCATCGCTTGACTCGATCTGTCATAACGGTACTGCGAATCGCCTGTTTGGGGTAAGATAAATGGACTCTGCCAGCGGCGAATCGAGGCGAACGACCGCACGCGAAACGACCCGGAATCGAATCATGGCTCAAACGTCGGGATGGTTGAAAGTGCGCGGGCTGGATTGCCCGACCGAGGAGGCCCGAATCCGCGCCGCTCTGGAAGCCTGGCCGGGATTGTCCGGCCTCGAGTTCGACCTCGGGAAAGGCATCGTCCGGCTCAATTTCGACGACGCCCGCACCGATCTGAATTCTCTTTCGGAAGCCATCGAAAACCGCTGCGGTTACGGTTGTTCCCGCGTGGCGGACCCCGTTCGCACCGACGCCCGGGCCTCGGCGGATGGCGATTCCTGGCGCTGGATCTGGACACGTGGCAAGTGGGTTCTGGCGGCTGCGGCGGCCGGATCGGCGGGTTTCGCTGCCTGGATGCAGGGATCGGAAGGTGCCGCCCGGGTGTGCTATGGCATGAGCCTGGCGTTTTCGGCCTTGTGGATCGTGCCGAAAGCCGCTGATGCGACGAAGCGGGGCCGGCTCGATATCTTCACGCTGGTGACGATCGCGATGGCCGGGGCGGCGGCGCTGGGCCAATGGGACGAAGCCGCCACTGTGGGTGTGCTGTTCGGCGTATCCGAGCTTCTGGAAGCGTATGCATCGCGGCGCGCGAAGGTTTCGATTCAGGCCCTGATCGATCTGACACCTGAAAGAGCCGAGAAAGTCGAAAGTGGCGGTGCGATCGTCGAAGTCGAACCAGCCGTTCTGGTCCCGGGCGATCGTGTGCGTGTCAGGCCCGGGCAGAAAGTGCCGATGGACGGCCGTGTGCTCGAAGGTTCCGGCCATGTCGATCAATCGATCATCACGGGCGAATCGATGCCGATTCTGGTCGGCCCGGGGACGGATGTCTATGCCGGGACGATCAACGCTGAAGGGCTCCTGACCGTCGAAGTGCGGAAGCCCTGGGGCGAATGTGCCGTGCAGAGGATCGCCCGGAGGGTTCAGGAAGCCCGTGCCGTGCGTGCCCCGATCGAGCGGCTGGTGGACGACCGGTTCGCGCGTGTCTACACACCGGCGGTCGTCATGCTGGCGAGTCTGGTCGTGATCGTTCCGCCTTTGCTGGCGATGTCGGCCGGGCAGCCGGCCCAGTGGCGGGAATGGCTTCTGCGAGGTCTGGTGCTGCTCGTGATTTCCTGCCCTTGTGCTCTTGTGATCGCAACGCCGGTGGCGATCGTCAGTGCCCTGGCGAACGCGGCGAAGCGTGGCATTCTGGTGCGCGACGGCGGGGTGATCGAGCGGTTCGGCAAGCTTTCGACGATCGCGTTCGACAAGACGGGGACGCTGACTCTCGGCCGACCGGACGTCATTCAGACGGAACATCTTCACGCGGAATCGAGTGCCGATGAGCTTCTGGTGAAGGCCGCGGCGGTCGGGCTCGGCGGCTCGCACCTGGTTTCGAAAGCGATCGTGCGGCACGCACACTCACGGGACCTGGACATCCCGGAGGCGACACAGGTTTCCGAGCATCCGGGGCTTGGTACGGCGGGAATGGTCCGGAACGAGCGTATCCTCGTCGGCAGCCATCGGTATGTGGATCAGGCAGGCTTGTGCGACTCGCGCTATCACGACCGCCTGGCCGCACTTGAGTCCGAAATCGGAACGGCCGTAACCATCGCGAACGAAAACGGACCGCTGGGCTGGATCCGTCTGGCGGATCGCCCCAGGCCCGAAGCGGCACTTGCGATCGCCACGCTCAAAAAGATCGGCCTTCGCACGATGATGATCACGGGCGACAATCATGCGACGGCGGAAGCCATCGGAGCCAGCCTGGGCATCGATGACATCGCCGCGGGACTGATGCCTGAAGAGAAGGCCGATCTCGTGCGCAATGCCGTCGAGAGTTCCGGGCTTGTCGGCATGGTGGGCGACGGCGTCAACGACGCCCCTGCCCTGGCCGCCGCCAGCGTGGGCGTGTGCATGGGCACCGTGGCCGGGGCAGTGACAAGTCAGGCGGCGGATGTCGTTCTGGTGAATGACAATCTGATGTCGTTGCCGAGCCTGGTCTCACTCAGCCGGGTGACGGTCGCCGTGATCCGAATGAACGTGGGGTTCGCGCTGGTGACGAAAGTGATCGTCGTCATCCTGGCGATTCTTGGCATGGCGGGCTTCTGGTTGGCCATGGCAGCCGATGTGGGCGTCAGCCTGATCGTGGTGGCTCATGCCATGACACTGCTGCGATATCAGCCCAGGTGGATGCCGGAGCACGCCTGAGTCAGATGCTCTGATCGGTTCTATGCGGATTCAGGGCCCGGTCCGATCGGAATCGAACGAGGAGATCCGCGGTATTTGCGGTGAATTCAAGCGAGGAAGCTGTTCGATATTCGCGCCCAGCCCCCCGGCGGGGCTGCCCTGGCGGATGATGAAATCGGCAGGATCGGCGTTCCAGGGCTTGCCTTCTCTTGACCAGAAACTGCCGCCGGAAAAGTCGACATCGCCATGAATCGGTTCATGGTCCTGAAGGTTATGCGATAATTGCCATTCTTCGCGGCTTTGCCGGCGTGCCAGCATGCCGGAAACGCTATTCCGGTCCAAGCGGTAAGTGGACCACTGATGATAGGCGACTTCTTCGCCATCCCAGGAAACGCAATCGGAGAGTTCATCGTCCGGATCGCCGCCCTGCACTTCGATGAGGGGGCTATCGGCCCGGTCATTCCCGGCGAGGATACTGCGACGGACCTGAAATTCGAGTATCGGCCGATCGACTGGCGTTCGGCCCAGATTCACCATGGCGAGACTCGCGCCCAGGACGAGCGTCGACTGATTCAATGACACGCGAGTGCTCTGCGAGGGCTGAAGCCGTTCCGGTGCCTGGCTGGTCAACAGCGGTCGGCCGATGACGCAGAGCGTGCCTGTCAACTCGAGTTCGCTGCGCAGCTCGGCCGGGCAGCGGAGCACTCCCCCCGCGGATCGCACAAGCGTATCGATCAGACGCACGCTGGCGCGAGCGGTCGCACTGGCTTCGAAGTCATCCATTTGCGAATTCGTCGCCGCGAAGAAGTACAAGTCAGTACGTGCGAGTTTCGAAGTGAGGCTGCACGATTCGAGCACGACTTGAGTTCCGGTCGAGACGTCGAAAAGCCTTTCGCCACTGGGTTCGTTGGCGTCCCATTCGATGTCGATTCCGCGAAATCTCAGGTTCACGGCCTTTTCGAGCGTCCACCTGGCACGGTTTTCGACGAGTGCCCTGTTCTGCCCGACGAACACGATTCGCGGCCGCACCGGCCCCGGTTCCGCATTGATGATCCAGCGGCCCTCGCCCAGGGTCAACTGGCTATCGAGCCTGATGACGACTCCAGCGGCCAGAGTCAATGTCGCCCCTTGCGGACTTCCCTGGTCTCTGATCGCCTTGACGAACTCTTCCGCCGTACGAACCAGATTTCGAGGAACACCGTCGACAGCCTCACCCGCCGGAGTCAGATCAGGCCTTTCGGGCACGGTCGTCGGACGCTGGCGATTCCCGGCGGATTTCGTATTCGATTCGACCGTACGTGGCAGTGACGAGTCTGCGGTTTCCCTGATGGCTGGCGGTTTTATGGCCCCGGCATTCGCGGCGTTCTGAACTCGATTTGCGGCAGGTTCGGCCTTCGCCTCCACCACTTCGTCGGGTTCGATCTGCATCGGCATCGGCATGGGTGCCGGTTCGGTCGGAGATTCCTCGCCCGGCTCCCTGGGCGTGATCGCCGCGATCGCAGGTTCCCGCCTCAAAGGAAGTTCCGAATGATCCGGGACTACGCCGACAGCCCGGGAGCGATCCGGCCCAACGCCGGGGCCGGCTTCGTTCGCGGCCACATTCGTGACGCTCGTGCTGGCTGTTTTCGGAGTATTGCCTGCCGCCATCGACCAGGCCCGGACGCCTACGGGAATCTCCGACCACGGGCCGGGGTTCATGGCGAACGCGTCAGCCCATCGGCCCTCAAGCGCCAGCGTGACCGATTCGACCGGCCAGTAGACGAAACGCTTCGTCGCCACGCTGGACTGTTCGCGAATCGAGCGTTCGGAACGGCTCCAGTCGGCGAAGTCGACGATCTCTTCCTCGACTCGTGGCGATTCCATGAACGAGGCCAGGTCGCCGTAAAGGTTCTCGCGACCGAACCAGTCGACACGGCTGGGCTTGCGACTGCTCACCAGGATCATCTGCACGCCCGGCTTGGGTGCGAAAACGCTGTTACGCACACGCAGGGCCGCGGAAACGTTGCCGAGTTCCAGTACCGGCGTCCAGGCCGTCGCCTGAAAGTTCACGTGATCGATACGAATGACGCAGGGCCAGGGCGTTTCCCGGTCGGTTTCGTCAATATCGACGAGAGGTTCCGAACCGAGCATGGCTGTGTCGTAAACGGAAATGTCGAGCGAACCCCGGCCAGATATCGCGGCCCTGTTTCCCAGAAACCGGCAATTTTCGACTCGCAGCGGACGCCAGGCGGAATCGTCGCGGAAGTCGTTCTTGCCGAATCGAACGAACCGGCCAGCGGTCTTGCTCGTCGAAACATCGCCCAGAAACAGCACGTCGCGCAGAGTCAGATCAGAATTCTCGGCATAAATGGCCGAATCGAGCCAAGATCCCGTGGCCGCACTGAGATCGAACGTGACGTTCTGGATCGTCACCCGGCTCTCGCGCATGCGTAACAAGCCAGCGAAGGGCGCATTCGCCGCGGCTTCGTCAGGCCCGGGGATAGCGGCCTCGATCGTCGGGCGGATCCCGGCCTCGCCCCGCAATGTCAGATCGGTTTTCTCGAGAATCGGCAGCTCGCTGATCCTCAATTCGTAGCGGCCCGATTCGGTCAGGACGATCACCGAACCTGGCGAACTCTCTTTCAGAGCCAATGCCAGGCTGGCACCGTCTTTCACTCGGTATGTCGTGGGAGGCTTGCGAAATCCGGTGTCAGCGACGATCGCCCGTGGCACGATCGGCTCAGGATTCGGCTCCGATTCCGGCATTTCGGGCTTCGTGCCTGCCACTGATTCACGGCCGGTCGAGGGAGTGTCCGATTCCGTCCGCCCGGGATCGCTCGCCAGCCATGCCCCGACGGTGATCACGCCGGTCAGGATCGTGGCCGGCACCAGCCAGCTCAACAGCCCCCGCAGCGTATTCGGCTCCACATTCTGGGTCGCGGCCGCTTCGCGCGCAGCAAGCTCCGCCCGAATCGTCTCGAACTCCCGAACGCACGATTCCGCCGAAGGCGGACGGTCAGCCGGTGACTTGGACATCAGCCGCGCGATCAGATCCGCCAGAGAATCCGGAACGTCGGGATTGATGTCGCGAATGTCAGGCGCCGACTTCTCCTGGTGCTGAAGCAGCTTCTGCACCACATTCTGCCCGGGAAACGGGGGCGAACCCGTCAGCATGTGGTACATCGTGCAGCCCAGCGAGTAAAGATCGCTGCGAATGTCCACGTTGCGCGGGTCGCGGGCCTGTTCCGGACTGATATAGTCGAACGTGCCCAGAGTCGTGCCCGACTGCGTCAGGTCCACCTGCCCCTGAGTCTCGTACCGGCGAGCCAGGCCAAGGTCGACGAGCTTCACCTGCCCGCCCGGCGTCACGATCAGGTTCGAGGGCTTGATGTCCCGGTGAACCACCCCGCGACGATCCGCATGTGCCAGAGCCATGGCCGTCTGAATCGACCAGTCCAGGGCCTGGCCGACGTCGATTCGCCTCACGTCGTCGATCCATTGGCGAACCGTCCGCCCTTCGACGAATTCGAACGCCAGGTAATAAAACGAGCCATCGTGCCCCAGCGCGAAAATCCGGGCGATGTTCGGATGGTCGAGCCTGGCCGCGGCCTTGCCCTCCAGCAGGAACCTCTGGAGCACTTCCGTATCCTGTGCCGATTTCGGAGGCAGGATCTTCAAGGCCACCGTGCGTTCCAGCGACAGGTCCTGGGCGACGTAAACCGTCGCCATCCCTCCGGCTCCGATCGGCGGACCAAGCTCGTAATTGCCGACCCGCGTGCCCGCTTTCGGCATCCAGTCCTGAAATGACCCGGAATCGCCACGATCGACCCCATCGCCCTGCGGCGAAGGATCGCTGATGTGGGTCGAAGCGCCGGAGGGGTTCGACGTCACCACCGTAGGCGGGTCCGTGATCATCGAAGAAGGGCGCAACGATGCACTGCCACGTCGAGGCGGCGTTCGACTTCCCGAGTCTTCCGGGTCCAGAGAATTCATAGGCAATCCGTCTCCCTGTATCTGAACTCCGACGCATTGACCCAAGGGACCAGCTTGTCGAGAATTCAATGCCGGAGTCGGCAGATGTACGGCGAACGCCTTCGAATAGAGCGGGTCTAGTCTGTTCTATGTTAAATATTCTGACAGTGTTGTGTCAACCGTGATGACTTGCCGCACCATGCCGTGACAAGCTAACCTGTTTCTGAAGCCCGGGAAGGAACGCTCTGGCCAGGCCCTCTCCCGAGCCACGGACGGCCACGGTCCGTTCACGAAAACCGACTGATCTCGAGGTCTATCGATGCAAGGCGGCGAACGACGTAACGCGGTCATCCTGGTCTCCGGCGGTATGGATTCCGCCACCGCCCTCGCCGAAGCGAAATCCGCCGGCTTCCGCTGCCATGCCCTGACCATAAACTACGGTCAGAGACATACCTGCGAACTCAAAGCCGCCGAAAATGTCGCCCGCGCTTTCCACGTCGCAGATCATAAAACCCTGAAACTCGATCTCCGCCTCTTCGGCGGCAGTGCCCTGACCGCCGATGAATCCGTCCCCAAAGACCGCTCGGACGACGAAATCGGCCACGGAATCCCCGTAACTTACGTTCCCGCCCGGAACACCATCTTCCTCAGCCTCGCCCTCGCCTGGGCCGAAACCCTCAGCGCCTTCGACATCTTCATCGGCGTGAACTGCCTGGATTACTCAGGCTACCCGGACTGCCGGCCCGAGTTCATCAGCGCCTTCGAACGGGTGGCCGATCTCGCGACCGCCGCCGGTGTCGAGGGCCGGGGCAAGTTCACGATCCATTCGCCGCTCCTGCGCCTGACGAAAGCGCAGATCATCCAGCGCGGCCTTGAGTTAGGCGTCGATTTTTCCCTGACGCACACCTGTTACGACCCGACTCCGGCGGGCGAATCGTGCGGGCATTGCGATGCCTGCCACCTGCGGCTCGCGGCGTTTCGGGAAGTCGGCCTTACCGACCCGATCGTTTACGCGAAGTGATCCGGTTTTGCCGCTGGAACGTCGAAACGGGCTGAGTCCGTGACCGATGGCCGGGAACCAGCCTCGCCGGATCGGCCGAATCTGGTATGATCAATCCCACTCGTCACGGGGCAAGGATGTGGGCCGAATTCGGCCATGAACGCGTCGAACCGGAAATTTCGCCCATGAACGGTCTGGATCTGGACCTTTATCTTCGGATGATGCAGTTCGACCGGTCGACACTCGTCCTCGCGGCCGTAATCGCAACTGCAGTCGGCGCGGGCATCTGGGCCGGCTTCGGTTCACGCAAGCTGCTGCGCAAGTGCCTGATTTTGTCCGTCGTATCGCACGTATTGATCGTACGTTACGGCCAGCCAACGCAATGGGTTCGCGCCAGCCTTGGCAACGGGCTTGGCGAAGGCACGAATTCGACCCGTGCGGAAGTCGAGCCGCTGCCGCCCGGCATTCAGTCGCTCGAAATCGTCGACGTGCAAATCTCGGGCGGCGAAGCTCAGGCCAATGGCGAAAAGGGCGGACGTGGCGGAACGCGAGGGTCAGGCAGCGGCATCCTCCCCTCGGAATTGCCCTCAAGCCTGCCCGGCTTCGATTCCGCCCCCGAGCTGGCCGCACGATTGACGGCACCGCTCGCCCAGCCGGAAATGCCTGAACGTGTCACTCGCGAAAACGTCGCCCTTCCCGCCGCCGATGTCGCCGAATCACTGCCCGTCGATTCGGCGAAACCCGAACGCCCCGCAAGCGAAGTCACCGATCTCGCTGGCCAGGCACTCGCGAACCTGCCGGATCTGGCCGCTCCGACCGCGATCGGCGAGCAGGAACGCAAGATCGTCCCCGCCGTGGTGAAAGCCACCGGCCGACCAGCCGCCAACGCCACAGTGCCCCTGCCCGTGCCCGACTCCGTCGCCCGAACCGTTCGCCCGGGGCCGATGCGTGAATCCGCGGCCCTGGCACCGACCGAAACGACGAAGCCCGCAGCCCGAACGGCCGTGCCGCTCCCGCCCGTCGCGATCGCCGCTCCGGCGATCGGCACCGGCATGCGTCGCGAACTGCCGAAACGGAATGATCTCCCGGCTTCCACCGACCAGCCCGGCAATGCCCTGGGCGATCCAGCGGGCCTCAAGCCGGCTGACGATCTTGCGCCACCCGTGCCGTTCATCAGCCCTGAACCGGCGAAATCGGCAGCATCCGCTAATGAAGGAACGGCGAAGTCCGCCGGCATGGTCGCTTCGAATGCGGCAGCGAAAGCCGAATCGGCCCTGCCTGATACATCGCTGCGCGACCGCATCCGCAACCGGGAAGCTGGCAAATCCGCGAATCCGGCGGCTCCGGAACGTCTCGCGAACCGGTCGGCCGTCGAATTGCCGAAGCCCGACCTTTCAGCCGTTCCGCCCGTTTCGCTGGCGAACGGCCGGTCCGCCCCGCTCGGCAACCGGCCGCTGGACGAAGTGCCGGCCCCCTATCGGTCGCGGCTCGACCCCGACAAAGCCAGGCTGGCCCTTCAGGCCGGCGCGTCCACTCAAAGCGAAAAATCGGTCGAAGCCGCCCTGGAATGGCTCCGCAAGCACCAGGACGCCGACGGCCGCTGGGACGGCGGCGTGGCCAAATATCGCGACGGCACCGTCGCTCCGGACGAAGACAGCTTTACGATCCACTGCCCGCCCGGCGAGGTCTGCTTCGGCGAATGCTTCTACTGGGAAGCCGACACAGCCCTCACAGGCCTTTCCCTGCTCGCCTATCTCGGGGCCGGCTACACGCACACCCAGGGCAAATACGCCGACACCGTCGCCCGCGGGCTCGATTTCCTGATCCGGTCCCAAAAGGCCGACGGCGACCTGCGCGGCCGCAGCGTGGCCGTGGGCATGTACTGCCACAGCATGGCGACGCTCGCCCTGTGCGAAGCCTATGCCCTGACAGGCGACGAACGGCTCAAGCAGCCGACGGCCCGGGCCGTGGCGTTTCTCGTCGCCGCACAGGCCGAAGGCGGCGCGGCCTGGCGATACGAACCGAAAGCCCCTGTGGGCGATACGAGCATTCTGGGCTGGGCCGTGCTGGCGCTCAAATCGGGCCGGGCGAGCGGCTTCCCGGTGCCTGAGGACTGCATCGGCGGCATTCAGGCGTGGCTGGACGGCGTCAGTTCAGGCAAAAGCGGCGGCCTGGCCAAATATCAGCCGTGGAAGGAAGTCACGCCCACGATGACGGCCGAAGCCTGGGTCTGCCGCTGGTTCCTCAAACTCGACCCGAACGCCAATCGCAACCGCGAGGCCGCCGATCATCTCTTCGAACATGGCCCGGATCGCGATCCGTATAACCTTTATTACTGGTATTACGGCACGCTCGGCATGTTCCAGCAGGGCGGCAAGGACTGGGACCGCTGGAACGCCCTGGTGCGTGACCGCATCGTCAAGCGGCAAAAAACCTCAGGCCACATGGCCGGCAGTTGGGACCCCGACGACAGCCAATGGGGCAACTACGGCGGCCGGATCTACTGCACCGCCCTGGCCACAATGACGCTGGAAGTCTATTACCGCTTCCTGCGGACCTATGACGAAGCGACACCGACGACCGCCACGCCACGGTAATTGCGGCTTGGGTGGATTTGAAGCAAATAAGTGCTCGGGAAAGGACGAATTTTAGTCAACCCGAAGAATCCGAGGCAACCCCGGCAATTCACCCAAACCTCCAAATAGGCTTCTGACCCTCTCTCTGCTCCCATGTCGAACACCAGAAAGTCAATTCCAGTCAACACTGCTCGGCTGCTGTGGGCGCAATGTGGAGGGTTCTGCCAGAACCCAAAGTGCAATAAATCACTTTTCATCGCCGTCGCGGAGGGATCCGTCAGCATTGCAAATGTCGCGCACATCATCGGGCACGGCACTTCCGGCCCAAGGAGCGACCACGAGCTGGCTGAGTATATCGACAAGGACGGCATGACTAACCTCATCATGCTTTGCCTTGAGTGCCACAAATTAGTCGACGAACTCGAGAAGGCCTTCTCCGTGGAAGAGATGCAAAGCTGGAAAGCATCTCACGCAGGAAAGATTAGATCACTCTTTTCTATCCCAAACATCAAAGATGAGAAGGTTCTTCTTGCAGAGGTCAACGACCTTCTTGAAGAGAACTCTGCAATCTTTCGCGAATGCGGTCCTTACTCAGCCAACGTCTTGGGCGGACTCGGCGGAGATGGATTAAACATCTGGAAGAAGCGGTGCCTGGATACTATTCTCCCGAACAATCAGAGAATCATTGCGCTCATTGAAAACAACAAGAGGAACTTTCAATACCCTTGGGAAGTTTATCCTAAAATGCTCGAATACAAAATCCATGCTGATGCGTTCCATGACAACTGCTTAATCAATCAGAAGGTTAACGATTACAAACTATTTCCAAAGAGCTTTGAATACTACATAAAGACACGCCTCGGTATCGACGCCCCGGCACCTGAAGTTGCAGCACAAGAAGAACTTGAGTTCCGCTACGACACAGTAAAGACGTTCATTGAGCGATTCCTATCTGCCCATCGCGCGATTACAAATCTTCAAGAGCTGAATCGCGGCACTATGCTCGTTGAACTCCGTGACGGCCGAACACTCAAGGTGTTCGTGACCAACACCTACTATTTCACGGACTACACACTCGATCGAGTTCTTGAAGTTGATCCCGGCGTAGATGCGATCATATGTTCCAGCCCCGCCGGGCAGTACTCCGACTCAACAAAGCAGCAATGCATTGAGCGCGGCATCGGCCTCTTTATGCTGGGAGAGTTTATGGGCGCTATTCATCACACGGGCGATCAATACTTAAATTTCTTGCTGAAAGCCGACAGAGACTCTCGGCTGCTTGGCATCAAGGGCATAGTACAAGAATCCCTCCCGCCAAGTGGCGTCCGGGTTTTCCTATTCGGCTCGTTTATCCGGCGAAAGGTGTATGGGGATATTGACGTACTTATCGTACACGACGCGCCAACTGCCGCCGTAAGAATCAAGCAATTCGAATCTACACTTGAACAAAAGATCCGCAAACAATTCGGCGAACCACACACGAGTTTTGCTTCTGAACGCGAGTTTGCGGCATTAAGGCTCGAACATGACAACCTAACGCAGGTCTATCCATAGCACCAGCGACTCAATGGGGACTTTCTAGTTTTCCTGCTTTCTCGGTCGGCCCCGAGGTCGGAGGGACGACTCCGATCCGAGTTCGGACGCCGAAAATTAGAATTTCCGGTTCTTAAGGGTTTATTGGGGGTGAACTCGAATTCGGAATGAGTCAGGATATCATCGCATCGTCTCACGAAAACGATAACCGCTGCATTACACCGAACCTCTGCGATCGCGGTTTCGAACTTCGATCATCGAAATCGACCTGAAAGGTCGAAGGTCAATAGCCCAGGGTGAAACCCTGGGAATTCGTAAGCCAGCCATTGGTACAGCACCCTGAAAGGGTGCAGGAAACCATCGTTTTTCCTCAAGGTAATCGCAATTCATGACCTGCGACCTTTCAGGCCGCAAGAAATATTGCATCTCGATCGCATTCCCCGGGTTTCACCCGGGGCAATTGACCCACCGCCCTTTCAGGGCGAATACCAGGCTGGCAGAGCGATATGTCACCCATTCTGAAAGCCGATTCGAGTGCGATTGACATTCATTCATGAGATCGATCGCGGAATGAAGGATAACCAGCCCACGGAATTTCCTGATGAACCCTTTTCTACATGGATTTCGACAGAGCCCCCTTGCCCCTTTTCCACTTTCGACCCGATTGTCCGAACCGGTTGAGGGTTGACCGGGCTACTCCTGCCTGCTGTAATTCTGGGAATTGCCCCGCCTGTATGCGACCGAATCGGTCGAACCCTGCCGTCATTCGGGAAATCCCGGGTGATCCTCCGAATCGACTCCCCTCGAGGATAAAATCATGCCCAGCAATCGCTTTGGCTCTCTGAGCCTTGTTGTCATCACCGCTTCATGCCTTCTGGGATTGTCGAACGGCTCCATGGTCGCCTCTGCCGGTGATGAGGGATTCGTCAGCCTTTTCGATGGCAAGACCCTCAATGGCTGGCATCAGATGAACGGCGCGAAGTTCGTGGTCGAGGACGGGGTCATCAAGCACGCCGAGGGCAACGGCTGGCTTCGGAGCGACAAAGAATATGCCGATTTCATCCTTCGCCTGGAATTTCGTTTTTTGAAACCCAAACAGGATGGCGGTGTCTTTCTGCGGTCGGGAATCGAAGGTAGAAACTGGCCTGATCGGAAGTACGAAGTTCAGGTCGAGAATACGAACCGCATGGCCAAGATCTTCAACGCGAAGAACGATCTCAACGTGGACCTGACGAAAAAAGTGCTCAAGCCCGATGGTGAGTGGAACGAATACGAGATCACGACCACAGGACCGAAGATCGAAGTTCGCCTGAACGGCGAGCTGGTTTCGACGACCGAATCCGCGGATATGCTGAAGAGAGGCTATATCGGCCTCCAGGGCGAAAATGGAGTCCACGAGTATCGCAATTTCCGGATCAAAGATCTCAGCAAGTAATGCCGATTCGAGTCGGGCACGTCGTTCGTGGCATGGCGAATCGCAGAACAGCCCCGTAACTCTCCGTGACCTGAGCCCCATAATCTGGAGAATCCGCCCATGGCCGAGAATGACCCCATCTCCACGGATCGCCGCGAGTTCCTGAAGGCTGGTTCGGCCGCAGCCCTGGCCGGGATGCAGGCACCAGCGGCGGAACCACAGGAGAAAGCCGTCGTATTGCCCACGCGGGTGCTCGGCCGGACGGGCGAGAAGGTGACGATTCTGAACCTGGGTACGTTCCGCGGGTCAGGCCTGGGCAGGATCCTCCGGCACGCCTACGCCCAGGGCGTCCGGTGCATCGATACGGCCGACACGTACAAGTCGGAACCCGGCATCGCGGACTGGCTCGACTCGAACCCCGCTCTGCGGAAGACGGTATTCCTTGTCACGAAAGACCATCCGAAGACGCCTAAGGATCTGATCGCCCAGCTCGATAAGCGGCTCGCCACGCTGCGGACCGACTATGTCGACCTCTTCCTGATCCACGGCATCGGCGGCGAATACCCTGCCAGTTCGCTCGATTGGCCGAAGAGCAAGGAGATGAAGGACACGGTGGAGGCCATCAAGAAGTCGGGCAAGGCCCGGTTCGTGGGCTTCTCTTGTCACGATGGACGCAGGGCGGAGTATCTGGAGGCTGCCGCCGAAGGAAAGATCTTCGACGTCGTCATGATCCAGAACACGGCATGGCTGGATAAGAACACACGCCTGAACAAGGCGATTGACCGCTGCCACGCCGCGGGAATCGGCCTGATCTCGATGAAGCAGCTCGCCGGGCCTGATCCGAACGCGTTCCTGGCCCAGGTCGCCAAAAAGGCACCCGACCTGATCGAGAGGGGGATCACGCCGTACGGGGCGCTCCTGCACGCGATCTGGACGGACGAGCGGTTCGCGACGGCCTGCGTGTCGATGCAGAACACGGCTCAGGTGAACGAAAACACCCGTGCTGCACAGTCTTTCGAACCGATGAAAAGCGCGGACATCGGCCGCCTCAGGGACGCCTTCATCGCCTCCGCCCCCTCGCTTTGCCCGGACTGCGACGGCCGTTGCTCTCTCGCGGCTGGTACGAAGGCCCCGCTTGGCGATATCACCCGCTACCTGACCTATTACGAGCGCCATGGGGCACGGTCCGAAGCCCGGAACAGGTTCTCGTCTCTTTCCCTCGAAGCCCGCGACTGGACCGATGCGGACCTGGCCGCGGCCCGCGAAGCTTGCCCTTCGAAGCTGGATTTCGCAGCGTTATTGGACAGGGCGAAGGATTCACTGGCCTGATCGGGAAGAGAAAAAGGGGTTAGGCTGAATGGGCGCCCAGGCCACGGATTCGGCGATTCCCACCTGGCGAATTCGGTTTCCGAGGCGTCCTTCATGCAACCTGCCGACGAGGATTGACTCGACCGGACCGATGGCGTAACGTGGACTGAACCTGCCTTTCGGGAACCGTACGTCCTTCGACCCACGACGCTTTCGCGGCTTCCGTACCGATCCAGAACCAGAATGAGGACTCAGCGCATGGCATCGCAAAACTCGCAAAACAGCCGGGATTTGGCTCATTTGAATCGCCGAAGTTTCGTCCAGGCGATCGGCGCGGCCTCACTGGCCGGTGCAGGTCTGCCCCAGGCGCTGGCCGATCAGGCCGTCGGCCCGAAGCGCACCGATTCGGCCGAGTCGGCTGTCGGCCGACTGTTCAAGTCCATGAACGACGAGCAGCGGAAGATCCTGTGCTTCCCGTTCGATCACCCTCTGCGCACGCGGATCGGCAACAACTGGGCCATCACCAAGCCCAAGATCGAAGACCTGAAGCCTGAGCAACAGGAGCTTTGCCGTGAGATCTTCAAGAATCTCACGAGCGAAGAGGGCTACGAACGCTACATGAAGCAGATGGACGACGACTACGGCGGTTTCGAAGGCTATCACATCGCCATCTTCGGCGAGCCTGATTCCGACAAGCCGTTCGAGTGGGTCCTTTCCGGCCGGCACGATACGCTCCGGGCCGACGGCAATTCGGCCGACGGCGTCGCGTTCGGCGGCCCGATCTTCTACGGCCACGCCGCCGCCGGCAATTTCGACGAAAATCCGACCCACACGGCCAACGTCTGGTGGTACCAGGGCGAAATGGCCAACAAGATCTTCAAGACGCTCGACGACAAGCAGCAGGCCGCGGCCCTGCTCGACAAGAAGATCGCCGACGATGCCCGGTCGATCAAGCTGGCTGGTGCCGCCCTGCCCGAGTCGGGCCTGGCGATCAAGTCGCTCGACGGCCAGCAGAAGGCCATGGTCAAGCAACTGATCGAAGCCGGCACGCGGCCGTTCCGCAAGGCCGACGTCGAAGAACTGATGTCCAATGTCGAATCCGCCGGCGGCGTGGACGCCATGCGGCTGACCTTCTACAAGGAAGGCGACATCGGCGGCGACGGCGTCTGGGACGTCTGGAAGCTCGAAGGCCCGGCCTTCTCCTGGTACTTCCACGGCCACCCGCACGTGCACACCTGGCTGAACGTGGCGAAAGACGCCAAGTTCGACAAATCGCACGGGTGATCGAACAGCGGCGATTTCGAATTCGCAAATGGCCCGCAGGCTTGAAACCTGCGGGCCATTTCATTTCATCGAGTGCCAGGCAGAGCGATTTGCATTGACTTGGCCGATCCGCTCGAATGGGTCACTCAGGCACGACGACTCCCTGCCGACCCAGGCGAATCGGCTTGCCGCCGTGTCGGTCAGCATGTGCCTGCGCTTCTTCGAACGTGGAGTACCAGCAATTCGGCGAACCGGCGTATTTCGAAGCGATTTCGAAATGGGGCAGATCATCGCATCGCATCTCGCCGAGTGCTTTGCGGTAGTCTTCCCAGTTCGAAAAGCCCGCCTCGACGGCCAGCATTCGCAGGATGTGCTTCCGCCGGATCGTTTCACGTTGCCGGTTCAATTCCGGCAATGTCATTTCGCGTATCGACGCGGTCGCGATCAATCGCCGCAATACGGGCAATGCGTCGGCTAATGTGCCAGATACCGAGGCGCGATGCAGCCGCCTCGCTTCTTTCGAAATCGCCTGAGCCGCCGTGATTTCCGCGGGTGCAGAGCTGGCCGAACGAAATTCGGAATTCATAGTCTCTCTCCGTGATTCGACCGCTCTCGCCGCGGGGTCGACCGGAACAGAGGCTGTTTCCGCTTGATATCGCAGATTTTCGCTGGTGATCGAACTTTCGCGAGCCGGGCGTCCAGCAAGCCCTGTACCAGTATAAGGCAATACCAGGAGAGTCAAGCCGTGACGAGGGCACAGAAAAGGGGACGGGGGTCATTTCCGAGAAATGACCCCCGTCTCCTTTTTTGCTGAGGAATGTCAATCCTCCCGATGGTCGCTCCGGCGCATCGATTTGGTTTTGGACCGGATGCGTTTCGATTCGACTCGCTTCACTTGCGACGACCGTGTCGGCTTCGTGGCTTTGCGATGCTTGGGGACAACCAGGGCGGCGCGGATCATTTCCACCAGGCGGTCGATGGCCTCCTGCTTGTTGCCTTCCTGCGTGCGTTTGGCCCGGGCCAGGATCAGGATTTTGCCGTCGGAGTCGAGCCGGGAGCCTGCCGAGAATTTCAGGCGGAGGCGGGCGTCGAGCGACAGCGCCTCGCACCGCATCGGGTCGAAACGCAGCCGCACGGCGGTTTCCACCTTGTTCACGTTCTGGCCACCCGGGCCCGACGACCTCAGGGTTTCGAATTCCAGCTCGCTCTCTTCGATCGCGATGCGGTCATTGATTTCGATCATGCTTATGCCTTCATCGCAGAAAGTGTGCGAACCATTCGAGGCTCCGGCTCATGGCTTCCGGCGGAAACGCGTGGCCGAGCTTGTGATTCCAGAGCCCTACGCCCGCAGGGTTGCCCGTGAGCTTCCAGACGGGCAGAACGGCTTCGATATAGGGCCAGGAAAGGTCGCCGTCAGCCGAGTCGCCGCCGACCAGAAGAAAGGCCCGGGGCGCGACGCAGGCAAGCAGCTCGGCATGGTTCAAATCATCCCGCCGCTTGATTTCAGCGTCGAGATACCATGGGGCATCCCAGTTCGAATAGCCGATGCCGATGCCGCCCTCGCACGAGACCGTGGCTTTGATTCGCTCGTCCAGAGCCGCCAGATACAGCACCTCTTTGGCGCCCAGCGAGTGACCGATCGCCACGACACGGTTCGGGTCAGCTTCGGGCAGCGAAAGCAGCAGGTCGACGGCCCGGCGGGCGTCGAACGTCATCTTGGCCATGCCCTTCACGTTCGGGTGCCGCCGTTGCAGCCAGGCGACGGCCTTGCGCAGGTCTTTCGGCTCGCCGTATTGCCACAGATAGCAGCGCGGGCAAAAGGCCAGATAACCGGCCTGGGCGAGTTTCAGGCCGATCCATTTGGTTTCGGGCCCTTCCAGCCCCGCGGGCTGGCGTATGGTGTAATCGACCGTCGAATGCAGAACCACCGCCACAGGCCGCTTTTGTCCCTTCGATTTGCCGGCATCAGGCAGCGGCCGCAGCAGATAGCCTTCAACCGGCAGCCCCGGCTCGGCTTCGTAGCGCACCAGTTCGCGCAGAACGCCGGCGGTCGTGTCCGACTCGAGCACTTCGAATTTCGGCGGAGCGTCGGGAATTTCAATTTCGCCCAGATATTCCGTCCATTTCCGCACGATCCCGGCGCGTTTCGCCGACCATTCGGCAGCGGTGGCGATCGTGCGTCCTTGATCGTCCGTCAATGCAGGGCGGCAGCGGTCGGCATTTTCGGGCAGCTTCGTGGGCGGCTTGCGGAGCGCATTCCACCAGGCGTCGTTCGGAACGGTCGAATTCGGCGGTGTCATGGGCTTTGCTCGATGAGGAGATCGAAAATGACGTGGATGATCACAACGCGGGCGATTTGGGATAGAAAAGGGCGATGGACGCCGTGAACCCGTGCAGGAAGTTGTCACGCGCGACCGGACCGATTTCACCCATGGCGAAGAAGCCGGCCGTGGGCAATGCCCCGAACACCTCGTGCATGGCCGAAATGTCATGATGGGGGTTATCGAACAGCCGGGTTCCTCGGCCGTTGCAGGTGAAAAGCAGTGCGGCGGCGGGCGACGCGGCTTCGGGCGTAATGGCGACGTTCGAAAGCATCACTCGCAGGTCTTCGTCAGCCGTGCTGGCGTCGCGCACATGAAATTGAACCGTCTGCCCGATGCGTACCGTGTCGTTCACGGCGATAGCGCTGCCGCCGTCGCTGCCGAGCACGTTGCGCACGAGAAAATCGCCGGGGCCGAATTTCTCCTGATATTCGTTGATCACCCGGCCCAAATGCAATCCGCGGCGGGCCCGGTCGCGGTCGGGGCCATCCAGTTCGACGAAAATCTCCTGAAGCACTTCCATCGCCGGCCGCCGGCCCAGCTCGCGGATCAGGTTCGAATCGGTCTTCGTAACCAGCAACGGCCGGCCGATCGGACGGCACCCCTGGCTGAGCACGGTGCGGATCGTCACGTCGCCGGAAATAACGGCACCGACGGCACCTGTGCGATATTCCTCGTCGTCGATCACGAGCCGGTTATTGCCCCGGGACGAAGCCCCCGAAGCCATGCCGCCGAGCACCCGGAACCCCTTGCGGCGCTGGTTGAGCCGCACCAGAAATTCATCGGCCGGAAAGCTGAACGGATCGGCCAGAAGGACGAGCGCGCGCGACGATTCGTCGACGTCGCCGACGGGGTCCGTCCAGCCAAGAAACAGGCCGTCTTCATAACCGCAACGGACAGGATCGACCCGGAGACCCGGCAGATCGAGGATCCAGAGCGCCAGACCGGGCTCCCGTTCGATCTCGACCTGCCCTCCCAGGACCGATTCGGCCGTCGTGCCGATGACGTGTTCCGCCAGCCCCGAGGATCGAATCTCGCGGGCCATTTCGCCAAGAGCAGCGGCGTGATGCGGTGTCGCGAACAGGCATGCCAGGGGCGCGCGGCAGCCTTCGAGCGATTCGCGGGCGGCGGCGATCACCTCGGCGATCGCTTCGTTCGAGGAATTCCTCTGGGATACGACACTGACGCTGGGCATGAGCTTCGACCCGATCGATGACGATGACCTGATACGCCGGGCGACGCCTGGGAAACATGGCGAAGCCGCGACGGCACATGTCACATCATAATCGACGTAATCGGATCCGGGCCACCATTCGACCGTCCTGTGGATAAGGCGTATGCCAGGCGTATCGCCGTCGGGTCAGTTCGCCTTCACGCCCTGCGGCAGTTCGGCCTGCGGACGGCCGACTTCGAAAAGCTTGGCGGCCCGTTCTTCGGCGGCGGGCACGGCCATCGGGTCGATTTCGTCGGGCCGGAGCTTTTTGAGGTGTTCTCGCAGAATGCGCCGGACTTCCTGAATGGCTTCGGGGTTCTTCTGAACGGAGTGATCGGACCGCACGACCCGTTCGCTGGCGACATTCGCGATGTGGCTGCTGCGATACGGCACGATGCCGTCGGTCGATTCGGCCTGCGGGCCGGGGCGGTTGGAGCCGATGATCGAATGGAACGTCACGGCCGGATTGGGCTTCATTTCCAGCAGTGCGGACAGAACCGGGTTGTCAGGGGTCAGCGTTTCGATCGAGTTGGGCAGGCGCCGGAACCGCTTGCGGTCGAACGCGTCGGGGTTTTCGTCGATCAGCGTGCCCAACAGCTTCTGAATGTGGTCCGGGTCTTCGATCAGGGTCGAGCTGACACGCCCGATCACGCTTCGGCTCATTTCCGAGCCCCGGTGCGGCGTCGCCAGGAACACGACACGCGAGACGCTGGGCATGGGCTCGAAGAACAGGAACTGGCGAAGTTCCGTGAGCACCTCCGGCGGACCGAGGATCTCCTGAAACGGCCGGTCGCTATGGAGCTGCCAGAAGCGGTCGCCGCTGGAAACGGCCACGCTGTGACACAGGAGCCCGCCCATGCTGTGGCCCAGCAGGACCATCTGATCGAACCCGGCTGAGGAGCCGTCGGCGTTGAACTGGGTGCGTGCCTGCCAGAGTGCCTCACGCAGGCTGGCCATGGCGATAGGCACATGGGCGCCGGTCGGATAGGCGAACAGCAGAAACTGGTAATTTTCGCGGATGTCCGGGTCGTTGAGCAGTTCGTTGATCATGGGGATCCAGGTCAGCGGCGAGCTGACGAGGCCATGCACCATGACGATCGGGATCTTGGCGGGCTCGTAAGGCCGAAGCAGAGTGAGGCCCGACTTTTTCGAGAGGTCACCCGGCTTGATCAGATTGGCGATGCGCTGCTTGTCCGCTTTATCGAAGACGTCCGACTTCGACCACATGTAAGCCAGCGGCGTGGTGAGGTCGAACTCCAGCGGCAGAAGCGATTCGGGATCGCTGCCGACCTGCCGGAAGTGGATCGGGTCGATCAGCTCGATGACGAACTCTTCTTCCGCATTCTTCAGGGCGGCGGCATCCAGCCGCGACTTCGGGTGCATGAACGCCGTGAGCGGGAACGCCACCTCCGAAGGCAGAAACCGCTCCAGGGCGTCGACGGCCGGGTTATCTTCGGTTTTCGGCTTCTTGCGCAGGGCGATCATCGGGACGCCCACGCCGTACTGCCGCGTTTGCGTATCGACACCGGTGAGTTCGAAGTCGGACGCGAAAATGACCTCGGCGATCTCGGCCCGGGGCCACGGCGATGTGTCATCGACAGCCAGTTTGACCTTGGCCTTCTGGCCTCGCAGAGTCACTTCGATCGACTCACCCACGGGCAGCTTACCCTTGACCAGGGCGGTTCGAATCAGACGCTCCAGAGCCGCGTTGTAAATGTCGCAGGCCAGACGGAAGCGCGGGTCCGAAGGCTGCCTGCCAGCGGCCAGCTCGGGCGAGAACAGATAATCGTAGGCGTATGTGAGAGCATCGAGATAGCGGTCGAGCACCTGGTCGCGGCTCTTGTCGAACAGGTTGAGCGTCATCCGGGTCTGATCGTGCCGGCGGCCTTCCAGCCAGTTCAGCTCGGCCAGGGCGTAGACGATGTCGGCATCGCCCTTCTGTCCCTGGGCCGTGCGTTCCAGGCTCGACAGCGTGCGGGCCGAATCGGTCTTGTATCGCTTGGAAAGCCCGTGGCGTGCGAGTGTCTCCATCGTCCGCTCACTCGGGCGGTCGAATTTGGACAAGCTCCGCGAAAGCGCCGAATGGGCACGGTCAGATTTCGAAGCCTGAAAATTCAGGTCCACGAATCCCACACTTGCCGCCATGATGATCAACGCAGCGAAATTCATGGCAGGGCCCCTCCTGGGCATCGATCCGGCGATTTCCGCGCCCGTTTCAGGCACGGCCGCGCATCCGTTCCCCAACCTGATATCCGGCAGTTTCGAGCGGCCGCCATGCCGCTCGGGTGGATCTCGAAAGATCCGGCACCATCATAAATGGACCGGCCTTTCGGTCAAGCCGATTCGATCGATTTTCGAACATGGCGATGTAGCCTTCAGCACATGCAGCCGATGCGTTTCATGCCGGAAAATGCGACTCATGAACGCTTGTTCCTTGGTTCGGACGAAGTTTAAAATGATCGAGAAGATGATATGTGCAGGAAACTCGAAGTCGGTCCATACGAATACGGTGTAAGCCATGCCCGCTGCAGGCCCGGTTCGATATCTTTTGACCGATTGCACGCTCGGCAGGCTGATCGTCGCGGCGACTCCGGCCGGCGTTTGCTACGCAGCCATCGTGGACGCCCCCGACGCCACCATCGCCGACCTGCGAAGCCATTTCCCGGATGCCACGACGTCCGCCGACGAACAGATCTCGCGCTGGGCCGATGCTTTCGCCCGGCATGTCGAAGACACCACCACCGCGCTGGCCGTGCCGCTGGATATTCAGGGAAGCGACTTCCGCAAGCGTGTCTGGGCCGAGCTTCAGCGCATTCCGCCGGGAACGACGATCACGTACACGGAACTCGCCCGGCGCTGCGGCTGCCCCGAATCGGTCCGGGCCGTGGCCAGCGCCTGTGCCGCGAACCTGATTGCCGTCGCGATTCCGTGCCACCGCGTCATCCGTACGGACGGCTCCCTTTCCGGCTATCGCTGGGGCATCGAACGCAAACGGACGCTGATCGAGCGGGAGTCCCGATCGAAGCAAATTCAGGGGTCGCTCTTTTCCTGATCGAACGGGATGCCCCGGGAAAATCAGGAATCCGCCGGCACCAGGGCCTGATCGTATTTCGCCTGAAGCTCAGGAATCGAGGAAGCGTAGCCGGTCGCCAGTGCCGATTCGAGAGCCTTGAAGTAGGCATCCTGATCGCCGCTGGGGGAAAACACGATGACGACGCGGGCGCTTCCAGGGCCGAGGTTCGAAAAGCCGTGGTGAATCCCGCGCGGGATGAACGCGACCGAGCCCGCCGGACGAGCGAACTTTTCGCCGGCGACGACGAATTCGATTTCGCCTTCGATCACGTGGATCGTCTCGTCCATGCGTTCATGCACGTGGTAATCGACGGTCGCGACACCCAGCTCGACTTCGTACATCTCGAACGCACCACCGCTCTGCGACCCTGCGACCAACGTGCGGATCGCCAGCGGCCCGACCGTAAATCGCTCGCCCTCTTCAGGCCCGATCAAGCTCGCAACATGATTCGCCATGTCGACCACGCCTCTCCGTAAATTGCGCCGGAATGACTCTCATTGGCCGAAGCCGCAATGGTTCCGGCCCGATGCGCCGCTTGCGGCAATCGCCGATCGTTCCAGAATAAGCGAACCGGCGAACGGCCGATAGCGACCGGGCGATCCGCCGCGCGGGAATGTCAGCAGTCGTTCAACCGCCCGTGACGGCGCGGACGTACCGGTCGAGGATCTCGGGCGTGGGGCCGTCCGCCACGATGCGGCCATGATCGAGCCAGACCGTTCGAGTGCAAAGCTCGGAAACGATGCCCAGGTCGTGTGATACGACGATCACGGCCTTGGCCTTGTCGAAAACGTCGAGGATCCGCCGCTTGGCCTTGTCCACGAACGATGCGTCGCCGGCGTTGAGCGATTCGTCCACCAGCAGGATCTCGGGCTCCACTTCCGTGGCGATCGCGAAAGCCAGCCGCTGAAACATGCCGCTGGAGTAATACTTAAGCGGCAGATCGGCGAATTCGGCCAGGCCGGTCCAGTCCCAGATCGCTGGCTCTCGGGCCGTCATTTCGGCACGCGACATCCCCATCAGGGCACCGTTGAGCTGGATATTCCTGCGGCCCGTCAGTTCAGGATGGAAGCCCGCGCCCATTTCGATCATCGGGGCGATTCGGCCTCGCGTCGTCAGCCGGCCGACCGTCGGCTCGTAAATGCGGGCGATCACCTTCAGCAGCGTGCTCTTCCCGGCGCCGTTGGTGCCGACGAGAGCCACGCGCTCACCCTGGCGGATCGTCAGGTCAATGCCCTGCAGGGCCCAGAAGGTCTTGTTCGTCGCCGGGGCCGAACGACGCAGCACCAGGTTCAGCAAGGCGCGTTTCAGTGACGGGTGGCTGTCATGATAGCTCGTGAATTTCAGGCCGATGTTCTGCAGCCGGACGACGGCTTCGTCCCGAGACCTGCCGGCGGCCGGAAATTCGGCGATATGCCGAACGACGGGCCCGTGCAGTTTCGGTTCGCGTGCGTCGATGCGCACGTCGCCCCGGGCTGGGCTGTCGGCGGCATCGGCATTGGTCTGCAGGTTCGATGTGGGCATGGGCGTGATCACAACCGGAAGACGATCTTGCGTTCCTGTGACTTGAACACCAGATAGCCGGCGCTGAACGTCGCGCATCCGATGAACCCGCACAGCAGAAACAGCCAGGCCGGTGGCCAGGAAGACTCGTGGATGAGGATCTGGAACAGCCGCACGAACGGATACGCCGGATTGAGCCAGAACTTCCAGCGCTCGTCCGCAGGGAGGAAGTCGGACCGGTAGATGATCGGTGTCAGGAAGTACCACGCCTGCAGTCCGACGCCCAGGAAGTGGCCGAAATCACGGAAAAAGGTGTGAACCGTCGCGGCGATCAACCCCAGGCCCATCGTGAAGATGCCCAGCAGGGCCATCGCGATCGGCAGCCCGAGCAGGCTCGACGAAACCTTCGCGCCCAGCGGCCACAGCATCACGAACAATGCCACGAGCGACAGGCTGAACGTAATGCCCTGAATCAGCACCCGGGCCAGCGGAAAGATCCACTTCGGCACATAGATCTTGCGGATCAGGCCTTCCTGATGGATCAGCGAAGTCGTGCATTCGGTCAGGCTGCTGGCGAGGAACGTCCAGGGCATCGCGCCGGAGAACAGGAACACGGCGTATTCCCAGGGCCCCATGCCACCGATACCGCGGAAAAGCCGCGAGAACACCAGGGCCTGCGTGCTCATCATCAGGGCCGGGTTCACGAGCGTCCAGAGAAACCCGAGCATCGACCTTTGATACCGGACGTGGAGTTCCTGCGAGACAAGATTGCCGATGACGCCCCGAAACCGGCGGAATTCATCGATATCGCGAACGACGTACATCCGGACCGTATGGACCATGGCCCTTAGCGCGGGACGCGGATCTTCCAGAGGCGCCGGAAACTCGGCGGTCTCGTCCCCGGTCATGCTTGGTTCCGCGGCCACGCTCATGCGAATGATCTTCCTTGACGACTTCCGGCGCAGGGCTGGTATCGACCACCCGGACTCGCCGAAATCAGGTCCCCGGTTCCCTGGACCGAACAGTTCCTAACATAGTCCACCGACTTCGAAAAGGTCAAAACCCGATATGTGGACAGGCGAATCCTGTAAACCTTCATTCCGGTGTTGAGCCCGTTCCGAACTCGCGCACCAGATCCGCGATGACCGGTTCGTTCGCCGGCGGAAAGGTCAGCCGGGGCAGTTCCAGCGCGTCCACCCAGTAGAACCCCGATTCGGCCGCCGGCTCGGCATCGACCGGCACCGGCTCGGCATCGAAGTAGTGAAGATCGATCAGCCCATGGGCATAGTTGTGCGTGAACCTGCGCCGCAACCCGAGGATCCTCAGCCGGATGCCGATTTCCTCGAAGCCTTCGCGACGTGCCGTGTCTTCGGGCGATTCACCCTCTTCCGACTTGCCGCCAGCGAATTCGTGCACTCCCGGCATCGGTCCGCCGGGGGGCCGGATGCGCACGAGAAACCGCCGGCCGCGCCGCACGATGGCGATGGCGACGCGCGTCGGTTCCGTCGATGCGTCAGGTTCGGCCACTTCGAGTTCTCATCTCGTGAATCGTACGGCCAGACAATAGATTTCGGGCCATCTCCGCGAACCGACTCGATCCTGCTGCGAACCATGATCGGACTTTTCGGCAAGCGAATTGAACGGATGCGAAAAAGAACGAACTGCCGATCGATTTCGTCGAAGGGCAGTTCGTCGTGATTTCCTGGCTTTTCGACCCGTTTCCGTCAGGCCATGGCCCGGGCCTTGCGACGCCGCCAGCCGGTGATGGCCAGAATCGAGACCCCCGCGACGCCCAGGGCCACCGTGGAAGGCTCAGGCACGACTGCGAAAATGTGGACGTTCCGATTCGAGAAGTCGGCGATGGCCAGAGTCTTCGTGACCGGGTCGAAGTCGAACGAGTAGTAGCCCGCGCTATTGGCCGGCGTCAGGCCGCTGAGGAAAGTGAAGTCGGTCGTAAGTGCGGTCCCGGACGTATTCATGGCCTTGATGATCGACAGGAACGACTGGCCGGACGAGGACGACGTGCGATCGTTGTAGACGATCGCCCGGGTGCTCAGGCTGACGTTCATATACGACAAATTCTGGCCATTGATGTTGTCCGTCGCGGCGTTGGTCGGCTTGAGCACATCGACGGAACTGAGCGAATTCGCACCGTCGCGGACACCCTTGAAAATCCCGTTCGACCGGCGCGAGTAAATGTCGCCCGTTTCAGGATCGAAGTCGATGTCACGCCAGTTCGTCCCGGTTCCGGTATTGATGATCATGCCATTGGCCGACGAATAGATCGTCGAACCGTTAAGCGTATTCTGCAGGATGCGTCGACCGCTGCCGATCGTCGTCCAGGCGGTTCCTGCGCCATCCTGAGTCGGCCCGTACCCGGGATCGAAGGCCACGCCGCTGCTGCCGCGGGCCGTGATGCCCCAGAGCTGATTGGACGTATCGATGTTGAAGTTCTGGATTCCGTTGGCTACAGCGGCCCCGCTGTCGTAAGAAGCGGCCAGAGTCGATCCGAGCAGGTCAAGCCCCGTGTAACCGCGCTGGCCGGGGGTATTGGCGAACTGGCCGAAAACCGTGCCGAACGTGCCGTTGACGATGCCGGTCGTCGTGGCGTTCGTCACTTCGACGATCCCGACGGTGCCGGTTCCGTTGGCCGTGTTGTAACCGCCAATGAAGAGCCGACTGCCGTTCCAGGCGACCGCGGAGGGCACGCTACCGATGCCGGCGGCAGCGACGTTGAATCGAGAAATCTCGGTGAAAGTCAAATCCGCGGCATTCGAACCAGCGCTTGAGGTCGCGATCGAAACCGCCAGAGAAACGATCGAACCGAATAGTCGCTTGCACCTCATGCAGAGGCTCCGGATTCTCTGAAGATTTTGCGGAGAGAGATTTTCCGCATCGTGGGCGGACACTGTTCCGAAGTCCCATCGGCATCGCGAACTCCGAACCTTGAGAGTTTTCCGAAAACTCTCGGATTGTTGAACTTCGATCGTTTTTCGTTTTCGTTCCCGAATCCTCCGAACGAGGTTCTTCGAAAGCTGTCGATTCGGAGCGATCGAGCCAGGTGACTCCCGCGTACGTTCGCCATCAGCGAACCCCGTCCGATTCAGCCCCCAAGCTTGCCACCGCAGGCGAAACCACTTGACCGGAGCCCCCCTTCGCGTGAAAATCATGGCACTTCCGAACATCCTCCTTCCGTTCTTCCTCAACCAGGAATGTCCTTCGCACTGCGATGAGCACGAAAAAACCACTCAATATCGGTCTGGTCGGCTATGGATTCATGGGCCGAACCCATTCGAACGGATACAAGCGCGTCAATGACTTCTTCCCCGACCTGGCTTACAGGCCCGTTCTGAAAGCCGTTTGCGGGCGTAACGAAGAAGCCGCGCGGGCGTTCGCGGATCAATGGGGTTACGAATCGGTCGAGACCGACTGGCGCAAGCTCGTCGCCCGTGCAGATATCGATGCGATCGACATCTGCACGCCGAACAACACGCACGCCGAAATCGCCATCGCCGCCGCCCAGGCGGGCAAGGCGATCCTGTGCGAAAAGCCCCTTTCCATGAACACGGCGGAAGGCCACAAGATGGTCGAAGCCGTGGAGAAGGCCGGTGTCGCCAACACCGTCTGGTACAACTATCGCCGTGTTCCGGCAGTGACCCTGGCCAAGAAGCTCATCGATGAAGGCCGCCTGGGCCGGATCTTCCACTACCGGGCCAACTTCCTGCAGGACTGGACGATCTCGGCCGACCTGCCCCAGGGTGGCACGGCCCTGTGGCGGCTGGATGTCGCCGCGGCGGGTTCGGGCGTCACCGGCGACCTCCTCGCCCACTGCATCGACACGGCCATCTGGCTCAACGGGTCGATCGCGGATGTCACGGCCATGACCGAGACGTTCGTCAAGGAACGCAAGCACAACCTGACCGGCAAGGTCGAAAAGGTCGGTATCGACGACGCCTGCGCCTTCCTCTGTCACTTCGAAAACGGCTCGCTGGGCCTGTTCGAATCGACCCGCTACGCCCGTGGCCACAAGGCCCTCTACACGCTCGAAATCAACGGCGAGAAGGCTTCCATCCGCTGGGATCTGCATGACCTGCACCGCCTGGAATACTTCGACCATCGCGACGAAAGCCAGCTGCGCGGCTGGAAGAGCATTCACGTGACCGACGGCGACCACCCCTACATGGACAAATGGTGGGTGCCCGGCCTGCAGATCGGCTACGAACACACCTTCGTGCACCAGGTGGCCGACTTCCTCGCCAACCTGGCCGAGGGCAAGTCGACCTCGCCGACCTTCCGCGAATCGCTGGAAACCCAGGCCGTCTGTGACGCTGTCCTGGAATCGGCCAAAGCCCGTTCCTGGGAAGTGGTTCGAGTCTGACACGACCGGATCGATCTGACGTTCGGACACGGCCGGCCAGGCCAATCTCGAAAGAACCTGCCGGCCGCGAATTCTTATCGCCCCTCTGAACCCGCACAACCCGATTACGGAAAGAACCGCACGCGATGCTCAAGACCGGCATGAACCTGCTCTTGTGGGCCGATATCGTGACCGAGGCCCACATTCCGCTGATCAAGGACTTGAAGAAGATCGGCTTCGACTCGGTCGAAATCCCTCTCTTCGACGTCGAAGATCCGAAGAAATACACGTGGCTCGGCAAGCTGCTCAAGGACGAAGGCCTGGGCGCCACGGCCGTGACCGTCGTCGGGCCCGACACCAACCCGATCTCGCCCGACGCCAAGATCCGCCAGGCGGCCGTCGATCATCTGAAGAAGGTGCTTGACTGCGGCGCTGAATTCGGCTGCGAAACGCTCGTCGGCCCTTATCACTCGGCCATCGGCGTGTTCTCGGGTTCGTTCCCGACCGACGCCGAATTCGCCCACGGCGTCGAGACGATGAAAAAAGTCGCCGAAGAAGCCGCCGCGCGCAAGATCCAGCTTTGCATCGAATACCTCAACAGGTTCGAAATCTACTTCCTCACGACAGCCGCACAGGCAGCCAGGTTCGTGAACGCCGTCGACCACCCTTCGCTCGCCATGATGTACGACACCTTCCACGCCAATATCGAGGAAAAGTGTCAGGCGAAAGCCTTCGAATCGTGCAAAAACGTCGTGAAGCACATTCATATTTCCGAAAACGACCGGGGCATCCCGGGCACCGGTCAGGTCCACTGGGACACGTTCTGGAAGGCCGTCAAAGCTTCGGACTACAGCGGCTACCTCACCATCGAGGCCTTCGGCTCAGCCCTCCCGAACATCGCCGCCGCCACCAAAATCTGGCGCGACATCTTCCCCGACTCGATGGCCCTCGCCCGAGAAGGCCTGGCATTCATCAAGAAAAACGCCGGCATCTGACCGGACCGGATGGAACCGTGCACTGGACAGTTCCGACCACGTGCGGAACTCCAACGAAAAGCGGGCTGCCCGAAAGGGCTCCCGCTTTTGGTTTTTCCCGGGTGCCTCATACGGTTTTTCGCCCGATTCGCGACCTGGATCGAAACCTGATCTGATTCGTCCCGATGTTCTGAAACGATCGCTGATTCCGAATCGACAAATTTTACGCTGTCGTTAGAATCGAATTGATCCGATCCCGGACCACGGCCACCGGGCCCACCATGTCCGCCCTTCACTTTTCATGAGTTCGTCGATGTCATCCGATCGCCGCAATCTTGCCCCAACCTCCCGAATCGTCGTCGTCGGCATGGGTGCCGTCACCTGTCTGGGCACGGATTGGCCGACGACCTGGGCGGGGCTCGAAGGCGGCCGGGGCGGCCTCAGGCGTGATCGCACCCGCCTGCCCTCCGAAAAGTTCCTCGTCGACATCGGCGGCTTCGTCGAAGGCGTCGGCCCGGGCACTCCGGGTGAAGACGCCCGGCTCGCCAAGCTCGAAGCCCGCTTCCTCCACCTCGGCCTGAAAGCCGCCGACGAAGCGTGGAAGCCCCTTGCCGGAAAACCCCTCGACGCGGACAGGGTCGGTGTCGTCGCCGCCAGCGCCTTCGGCGGTGTCGATCTGCTCGAACAGGAACGGGCCAGGGCCGAGTCGCGGGGCCGCCTGAACCTTGGCCCTTACACCGTTCCCGCTCTGCTGATCAACCAGCTCGGCGGGCAGATCAGCCAGCATCTGGGGCTCTACGGCCCTGGCTTCGGGCCATCCAACGCCTGTGCCTCGGGCGGTCACGCGATCATCCTGGGCGCGATGCTCCTGCGTGCAGGCATGGCCGATTTCGTACTCTGCGGCGCATCGGAAAGTGCCTTCGTGCCTTCGATCGTCAACGCCTTCGCCACGATGAAGGCCCTGGCGACGATCAAGCCGGCGGACCGTGCCTTCGAAGCCCCCGAACAGGCAAGCCGGCCGTTTTCTGAGGACCGTTGCGGTTTCGTCATGAGCGAGGCCGCCGGCATGCTGTCGCTCACCACACTCGAAAAAGCGCGGGAGCTGGGTCTCGAAATCCTGGCGGAACTCGCCGGCATGGCGGTCAATTCGGACGGATACCACATGGCGGCCCCCTACGCCCCTCGCATCGAAAAATGTCTGAACCTGGCGATTCAGGATTCAGGACTGACGAAAGAACGAATCGGGCATTACAACGCTCACGGCACCAGCACGAGCGTCAACGACGCGACCGAAACTCAAGCCCTGACAGCGGTTTTCGGCGATCACGCCCCGAATCTGCCGATCAGTTCGATCAAAGGCGCTCTGGGCCATTCGCTGGGCGCGGCTTCGGCGATCGAAGCGATTACGACCGTGGAATCCTTAAGGCGAGGACGAATCGTGCCGACGATTAATTATGTAGCCGACCCGGAACTGACTCTGGATTACGTCCCCAACCATTCCAGACCATGCGACATCGAATACGCGATGTCCGCATCGTTCGGGTTCGGTGGCACGAACAACGCCCTCGTGTTCAGGAGATGGAACGATGAATGAAATTCGACGCGAGGAACTTTATGCCGTCATCCGTCAGGCCGCGAAGATTCCGGCCCATGTTCTGATCAACGATTCGAGCCGGTTCGTTCAGGATCTCGGCGTGGACAGCCTCGACCTCGTCGGCGTCCTGCTTTCGATTCAGGACAACTACAACTTCGAACTGACCGATGACGAAATCGGCGCGATCGCGAGCGTCGGCGACGTCCTGAACCTGATGGCCCAGCGAGGTTTGAAACTCTCTGCCGCCTGACGGCCGATGAGAGCCGCCGTTCGCGGCGGCACATGCATGGATGGATCCGGACGAGCGAATCGAACGACATGGACGTCGGAGTGAGCTGATGCGTCGAAGCGGCATGAACTTGCGAAAATGGCTCATGAACACGTTCGCAGTTCCGGTGCTGCGCCGCATGCCGATCGACCGCGCGACGAACTTCGTCGAAAGCATTGGCCGCTGGGAATACGACCGTGTGCCCGAACTGCGCCGGCACATTGACCAGGCCGTCGCCGAAGCTGCCCAGCGAATGAACGCCAGCTGGGACCTTTCGACTACGGCCCGCAACCTCTCAGGCCGGCTGACCCGCTGGCGTTTGCGCGACGTCCTTCTGGACGGTCCCGATGCCGATCGGGCCCTGAACGCGTTCGAAATCGTCGGTGGCGAACATCTCGAACAGGCGATGGCCGAACAGCGTGGCGTCGTCCTTCTATCGAACCACTTCGGTGGCCATATTCTGCCGGCACACTGGATGCTCCGGAAAAACCTCGACTTCCGATTCCTCACCGAGCGGCCCCGGCACCTCAGCAAATCGCTCGAAACCTATTTCTCCTCGACCGGCACCATGGGTCAGCAGGAGATGTTCGTTTCCCGCAAGAAAAAGGGCAACGACGGCGTCGCATCGATCATCCGCAGCCTGCGAGTGCTGAAGTCGCGTTACATCATCCTGGTCGCCTCCGACGTCCGCTGGCTCGACAACCAGTCCGTCACGGCCCAGTTCCTCGGCGAGCACTGGAAGTTCACCCCGATCTGGGCGATCCTGGCCCAAAGATCCGGCGCCCCCGTCGTTTCGGTCTATTGCTCCATGCTTCCCGGCGGCACGCACCGGCTCGAATTCGCCGAGCCTCGACATATTGCACCGAATGCTGACATCTCCGAGCTTGTGCAGCAGGAATTGCGCCAGATCGAAGCGCGTGTGCTCGCGGATCCCGAAAACGCCAACGATTACTTCTTCTGGGCCCTCGACCACAGCCCCGCAGCCGCGGAGCTGCGTGTGATCACGCCATCGACCGACACATCGAAGTCAATGCCCAGCCCACACTTCGGTATCGAAAGCCCTGTCCTTCGCAAGTGATCGGGCGTCGTTGCCGGAAGCCAGTAACGTTCGCTTGCCCGGAATCGCCCGCGAACAGGCATTGACCGGCATCGCGTTTCGAAGCAAGATCGGTCGTAAGCCTGGACAAGACGTCCCAGCGCAGTTCCATTACCGGGAAGGATTCCCTGTACCATGAACCGCTTCGTGCAACGAATCGGTCGGTTCGCGCGAGCTGCCGACGGCGCCTATGCGGCGATGCTGCTTTGTGCACTCATCGTTCTGGTCGCAATCTGGCACGTCGTCGATTTTTCGCATGACTTCGACCCGGAATATCCCGGCCTTCAGCGGGATCATTTCAGCCCCTATGCCCCCTTCGCCTATCGAATCGCCGAGCCGGGCGACACGCTTGACCTGCTCGCTCTTTACCTCAGCGCGCTCGGTTTCGGAGTGCTCCTGGCCGAGCGCCTCGGCGGGAATCTCCGTTCCGGCGATTCGCAGCGTCTTGCGATCGATCGCATCATCACCGGCCTGCTCCTGACGGGCCTCTGGGTCGGCTCCGCCCCTGATCCGCCCGCGGACGGCTGGCATGGTCTTTCGTTTCAGGCGATCGGCCGGGCAGGCACTCCCGGCATCGTCCGCGTCGGACTGCTCGCCCTGGCGACAGGCATCCTCGCCCTGATCATCGTGCCCATGTTCCGTCACGGCCGGGAAATCTATCGCAGGTTGACACCGGCCTGGCGGGCTCTTTCCGTCATCGCCGCATTCTGCATTCTCTGGCGAGTGACCGGCCTTCCCGACCCGGAGCCCTGGGGCTACTGGCCGCGCTGGGCGATGGTCATCGCCATGGTCATTCTCGATACGTCACTCTTGAGCCGCCTGGCTTCAACCGGAGTGCCGACTGATGCCACGTTCGGGCGAAGGACATTACGCAAAGGCGTGATCGGCCTCGCGGTCCTGGGCATCATCCAGGCCGGGTTCTATGTCCACTGGCTTCACTGGCCGATTCCGAGGCTGAAGGTGATCGTCCCCGGCCAGCTCTACGCCAGTGCCATGCCGCCGCCTGACGGGCTTGCTCTGGCCTATTCAAGGCACGGGTTCAAAACGATCATCAACCTGTTCAATGAGGACACGCCGCAGCGGCACCGCGATTATCCGGCCGAGCGTGCCTTCGCGGAAAAACACGGGATTCGCTACATCCGGGCCGACGCTTCGAGCCAGGGCGAAGCCTTCGTCCGCAAAACCCTCGAAGCGGCCAGAGACCCGAACAACTGGCCCGTGCTCGTCCACTGCCATGGAAACATGGACCGAACACCCGCCTGGGTCGGCATTTACCGATTCATCGATCAAGGCTGGTCGATGCGCGATATCCTGGCCGCGATCGAACGCCACCGGGGCTATCGGCCAAAAGGGGGCGTCACAGTCCTGTATTCCGACGTTCTGCCGGTGCTGGAGCCTGATCGCTGGAACGCCGACCCCGTCGCGTGCCAGCTGGGCGAATATGCCCGGGATTATGCCAGGGAGTCAGGTTCGAAGATGGCGACCCGCCCCACCGAAACGGGTCGCGAGTGAAATCGGAGCGGATCGAACCGATTTGCGCTGGATCGACCGGATCCGGCCTCATCGGCCGATCGCGATCGCCCGGGTGTCGAATCACTCGGTGGCCGGTTCCTCACTCAGCCGTTTTCGCGCAGTGCGGAGCACTTCGGTGACTTCCTGTTCTTCGATGTCGAGCTTGCGTGCGATATCGCGGAAACCGAGAAACTCGACATGGTAGAGCCGGACGATCCGGGCATCGTCGGGCTCGAGAATGCCCAGCAGGCGATCCACTTCCGCCAGTGCGAGCACCGGCTCGATCTCGGACGAACTGCCATCGAACGTCTGACGATGCGCGTGGACATGCCCCAGCGCCGCCTCCTGCCGCATCATCACCAGCCGGCGAACGCAGATCCGCCGGGTGACGACCGTAAGATATGCCGCCAGCGAACTTTCGCCCCGAAACTGTCGAAGCAGGGCGTAATCGTTTCGCACGAGTTCTTCGAGAATCTCGCCCGCGAGCGTTTCGTGATCCGAGTCGGAAAGCACGACGCTCCGGTTCTGCGACGTCAAGCCGATCACGTGGTAAATCAGTCCGAGAAAACTGTCCACGAAATCGGGCCAGGCACCTTCCTGATGATCGAAACAGCGCTTCAGCAAGTTCAGTTCGATTTCGTTGACCGGCATGGCTCTGCGTCCCTGAAGCGAATTCGATGCGGCAGGATCGTGGCACGTCCGATCGATTTCTTTCGATCGCTGGCTTTCGTTCGAAAGGCCGTTCACTCCATTATGGATCCGGTTCACCGGCCCGACAATGCATCCCGCGGATGGATTTCCGCTCCGGTCGTTGACCGGCAACGGTAAATTCGGTTATTCCAGACGCACAATCCGGCACGATACGATGACTCGCTTCAACCAGCAGCTCCCGTTCGTGCCCCCCATATACCGAGACCAGAATTCGAGGCTTCGTCGATGTCTTCAGCCGTCTACCCACCCTTCGTCAAATTCCGACCGCTCGATCGATCGGAGTCGCGGTGGGGTTTCCTGATCGATGACGGCCGCAAGATCGGCGCCTGCGATCCCTTCCTCACGCTCGACCACGTCCTCACGGCCGAAAATCCCGCGCAGTATCTGGCCGAACTGGCAACGTCGACCGTCGTCGAACTGCCGGTCGAATCGGTCCGGATCCTTGCCCCGATCGACAGCCAGGAAGTCTGGGGCTCAGGCGTCACCTATCACCGCTCGAAAATCGCCAGGCAGGAAGAGTCGAAGTCGGGCGGTTCGTTTTATGACCTGGTCTACACCGCTGAACGTCCGGAACTTTTCTTCAAGGCGACCCAGTTCCGTACCGTCGGCCCGAACGGATCCATCCGCGTGCGCAACGATTCGAACTGGTGCGTGCCGGAGCCGGAACTGACGCTGGTTCTGTCGAACAAGCTCGAAATCATCGGCGTGACGATCGGCGACGACGTCTCGGCCCGCGACATCGAAGGCGAAAACCCGCTCTACCTGCCCCAGGCGAAAGTCCACGACGGCTGCTGCGCCCTCGGGCCTGCCATCGTGCCCCTGGCGGCCCTGCCCGAGAAGCACGCCACGAAGATCACGGTCGAGATCGTCCGCGATGGTGCGACACTCGTGCATGAATCGACTTCGCTCGACCAGATGAAACGCGAATTCACCGAACTTGCGCACTGGCTCGGCCGCGACGCCACTTTCCCCACAGGCGTTCTGCTCATGACCGGCACGGGCATCGTCCCGCCCGACGACTTCAGCCTGATCGCCGGCGATCTCGTGCATATCAGCATCTCGGGTATCGGCAAACTGACGAATTCCGTCGTCAAGGGCTGATCGATTCCGTTCGATCGGCCGTACCCGCCTACAAAAAACAAGTGACTGAACTGCTTTCGAATTCGCCCTTCGACGGACCCGATCGACATGCCCGACACCGCCATATTGCTGATGGCTCATGGAAGCCGCCGCGCCGAAGCCAACCAGGAACTCTTCGACCTGGCCGGCCGGCTCATTCGGGAAGGCCGCTACGGGATCGTCGAGGCCTCGTTTCTCGAACTGGCGGAGCCAGACATCGTCGCGGGCGGCAGAACCTGCGTAGCCAGGGGGGCGAGCGTCGTTCTGATGATCCCCTACTTCCTTTCGGCCGGCGTTCACCTGAATCGCGACCTGGTCGAAGCGCGGGACAACCTGGCCGGCGAATTCCCCGAAGTCGAATTCCGGCTCGGCCCGCCGCTCGGGCCACATGCCATGCTCGACGACCTGGTACGCGAACGCATCCGC
This sequence comes from bacterium, assembly GCA_016125085.1. GTDB lineage: Bacteria > Planctomycetota > Planctomycetia > Isosphaerales > Isosphaeraceae > QWQI01. Next base: position 29,939 of record WGMM01000041.1, on the reverse strand, counting down.
GAACTCGAAACGAAGTGATGAATCCGCCTGGTTCCGCATGGGCCGAATCGCTTCGAACGTCTCAGCCCCCATCAGTTTTCAGGCGTCTTCCGATTCGTCGAAATTTCTGAAATTTCCGAAAAGACGAACTCGGCTTGACGAATTTTCCGATGACGACTAATTAGACGGACATGACAGGGCATGGATTGCCCTTGTCCGACGGCGAATCGTTGTGACGCACCGCGCGGAGCGAGTCCGCCGCGATTCGACGGCCTGCACAAAGGAGTGTGCCGACGATGTCTGAACCCACCGTGAGTCTGGAACGTACCGAAGCCTGGGGCGACCGCCCGGTTCCGGCACTCGATCTGAAGGCCCAGTACGAAACGATCCGCGACGAGGTCGAACCGCTGGTCCTGCGCATCATGCGCGATCAGGCTTTCGTGCTCGGCCCCGAAGTCTCCGGGCTGGAAGCCGAAATGGCCGATTACTGCCAGGCGCCTTATGGCATCGGCTGTGCCTCGGGATCGGACGCCCTGCTGATTCCGCTGCTGGCCTGGGAAATTGGCCCCGGTGATGAAGTCGTCACCACACCCTACTCGTTCTTCGCCACGGCCGGAGCCATCTGGCGTACCGGCGCGAAGCCGGTCTTCGTCGATATCGACCCGGTCACATACAACATCGATCCCGCTCTGATCGAAGCCGCCATCACCGACAAAACCCGCGTACTGCTGCCCGTGCACCTCTACGGCCAGACCGCGGAAATGGAACCGATCCGGCGGATCGCTCAGGAGCATGGCCTGCCGGTTCTCGAGGATTCGGCCCAGGCGATCGGTGCCGAATACCGTGGCCTGCGAACGGGCAATCTCGGCGAAGTCGCCGCGTTCAGCTTCTATCCGTCGAAGAATCTCGGCGGCTTCGGCGATGGCGGCATGATCACCACGCACGACGAAGCCCTGGGCAAGCGCATGGCCCGCATTCGCGTGCACGGCATGGAGCCCCGCTACTACCACCACGAAGTGGGTTTCAATTCCCGCCTGGATTCGCTTCAGGCCGCCGTGCTGCGGGTGAAGCTGCGTCATCTTGACGACTGGGCCCAGGCCCGGCGCGAAGTGGCACGCCGATATCATGAGCTTTTCGCGAAGCACCTGAAGGACGATGTGCTCGTCCTGCCGACGGAAGTCGAAGGCCGGTTCCACGTCTTCAACCAGTTCGTGGTTCGCGTCCGCGACAATCAGCGCGACGCCCTGAAGGAATCGCTCGCGGCTCGCAAGATCGGGTCCGAAATCTACTATCCCGTGCCGCTGCACCTGCAGAAGTGCTTCAGCAGCCTGGGTTACGGCCCCGGCGACTTCCCCATCGCGGAGGCCGCCGCCAAAGAGACCCTTGCCCTGCCGATGTATCCCGAGCTTTCCGCCGAAGCCCAGGAACATGTCGTGCGGTCGATCGCCCGCTACTTCGGCGAACGCCGGACCACCCGGGCCGCCTGATCCGCAATTTCGAAATCCTCCCCGCATTCGTTACGCGGGGAGGACGATCCGAATTCGAACCGGCTGTCATTTCTCATCGAATCGGGCGAGGCCTCAGGGCATTTCCCGATTCGGCTCCGTTTTGGCCGAAAAGCCCGTTCTGGCCTGACGCCGCTGGCGTGTCCGCCGGACGTCGATCGGCGGATTGCGCCGGTTCTCGATCAGCATGTCGATCGACTCGCGGTGCACGGCGATCAGCCGCGATTTCGAACATTGCAGCGAAACCGTAAGTTCCTCGTAAGTCTGATGCCGCAGGTAAAGGGCGTCCATCACTTCACGATGCCGGCTCGGCAGAATGCGGAACTCCGACCGCAAAAAGTCGTGCACTTCGTAAATCGGGCCGTCCTCACGCAGGCTCAACGGATCGACAAGCCGCCCTTCGTAATCGATGACCTCCTCAGGGCTCAGATTCGAAAGCGACTTGGTCTTCAACCAGCCGAACTCCTGATCGTCGCTGTCGGCATCTTCAACCCTCGCGAACGACTGACACATCTGCCGGCGCGTGTCCAGAAGTGCCCCGATCAGACGCTTCCGCAGAAATGTCGAGAATTTGACTTTGCGGCCCGGGTCGAACGTGCGTGCCGCCTCGACCAGCGCGACCAGCGCCGCCGATTCCATTTCGTCCTTCATCCAGGACCAGTTGACCGAAAACTTCCGTGCGATCGACAAAGCCAGCGGCATATACTTCGCGGCCAGGTCTCGGCGCTTGTCGTCCAGAGGCTCGGCGGCGGTACGAGACTTTCCGCTCCGGTTCCCCAGCGGATTCGATGGTTGCATTCTCATGGCGTTCGTTCCTGCGGTTCGATTCGAAATCTTCAGTGCGGCGGTCTTCAGTGGCGATTTCAATTTCGTTCATCCAGCCAGAAGGAATCTACATCCCGCAAACGGGATTTCAAACTGCATTTTCGAGATTTCAATAAGATTTGATTATTGAAATTTTAGGGAATGACGAAGCTATGAGGATCAGCGAAAAGATCCTGCTGGCGCGTGCTCGCAAGCCGGCTTTCGAACTGGCCCGGATTCGTGAACGAATTCGTCCGGAGACTCGACCTGACCAGTATCTTTTCGCACAATGCCTTCGGTGCCGTGGGCGGCATCTTATCATCGAGAAGGAAGAGAGTGATCGAAGCTGTGGACCGGAATTCGAATCAGGCCGACCTGAACGCCATTCGCGAGGCCGTGCTCGGCTGGCATGCCCATTCCGGCCGAAACCTGCCCTGGCGGGACGATCGCCATGACCCTTACCGCGTCCTGGTTTCGGAAATGATGCTGGTGCAGACGACCGTGAGTGCCGTCATACCCTACTATCACAAGTTCCTGGCCCGGTTCCCGACGGTCGAATCCCTGGCAGGGGCACCTGAACCTGACGTGCTCAAGCACTGGGAAGGCCTGGGGTATTATCGCCGGGCACGGCAGCTGCACCAGATGGCCCGCGAGGTGACCGACCGTTTCGGCGGCACGATTCCGGCCGATGAAGCCGACCTTCTGAGCTTGCCGGGTGTGGGGCGATACATCGCCGGCGCGGTCCGTTCGTTCGCGTTCGACCAGCCGGCCCCGATCCTCGAAGCGAATACGATCCGGCTCCTGGCTCGCCTGACCGGTACGAAAGAGGAAGTCACGAGCGGATCGGCCCAGAAGCGGCTTTGGGCGACAGCCGAATCGCTCGTGAGCCCCGACGACCCCGGCACGTTCAACCAGGCACTCATGGACCTGGGGGCCGAAGTCTGCACGCCAAGAAATCCGGATTGCTCGCATTGCCCGATCGCCGATTTCTGCGTCGCGAATCGCGAAGGGCTGACCGAATCGATCCCGGTTCGCCTGGCCCGCAAGCCACCGACCCCCGGAGAGGAGGCGGCCGTGGTGCTGACACGAGCATCCGACCGTTCGATTCTCCTGCTGGAAAGGCCCGAAACGGGGCTCTGGTCGTCGTTCTGGGAACTGCCGACGTTCTGGATCTCGGGAGCCGACCCGGCCAGGCGTGCATCACTTGGTGCGTCGATCGCAACACCGGAAAAAATTCCGCAAGCGGTCGGACATCTTTTTGGGCTTGATTCGGTGGACGTCGAACCTGCCCCCCGGGTCACGGTCAACTACGTCGTCACTCGCTATAAGATGTTTCTTCAGGTGATGTTCGGAAGCGTTCGGGAAACTGGCCGCAGACATGACACACCGAATTGCCCGGACGGCTGGAAATCGGCCCGATTCGTGAGCCACGATGACATGAAGAAACTGACGATGCCTTCCGCACATCGCAAGGTGTTGCGAAAAGTGGACTTTTGAGAATATTTCGCAGGTTTTTCCTGAATTCGCTGTTGGACTGCGGATTTTGGGAGATAGTATCCGGTCGACTTCGTGGAAGAAGCCGACCTTGCCCAAAACTCCACATTCGCTTACGATTGAACGATGCCGTCCGAACGATCGAAACGAACCGCCGGAAATGTCGAAACCAACCTTGCGGAAGCGGTCGGTCGCCGAGAACGATCAAATTCAGTGCCACACCTCATGCACATCGTTCCGTCGTAACGGATAGTTTTCCGAAACCTGGGCGTCTCGGGAAAGCTGGGCGATTTTGTCGGATGCGGAACGGAGTCGAATCGGGGAGCGGAAAGGACCAGTCATGCTGACAGGTAAGGACGTCGCCGGTGGTCAAGGGTCGGGATCCGGCCGTCGTGGCGGAACGGGCGGAACCGGCAATGGTTCCGGAAACGGCGGTTCGGGCGGTGGTACGAACAAGAAGAACGCGAACTGCTCGTTCTGCCGCAAGAGCTTCCGCGACGTCGGACCGCTCGTGGAAGGCCCGAGCGACGTTTACATCTGCGGCGAGTGCATCGAGCTGTGCCAGTCGATCCTCGACCAGGAAAAGAAGCGGCGGGGCGTACCCAAGACGCTCTTCACCGACATTCCGACCCCGCGAGAGATCAAGGAACACCTGGACGCCTACGTGATCGGTCAGGACCGGGCCAAAAAAGTGCTCTCGGTCGCCGTTCACAACCATTACAAGCGGCTGATCCACGAAGAAGAGAACAGCGAGAGCGAAGTCGAGCTGGACAAGTCGAACATTCTGCTCATCGGCCCCACCGGATCCGGCAAGACCTTGCTGGCCAAGACTTTGGCCCGCATTCTGAACGTGCCCTTCGCCATCGGTGACGCGACGACGCTGACCGAAGCCGGCTACGTGGGCGAGGACGTCGAGAACATCCTGCTCAAACTCCTGCACGCCGCGGACTTCGACATCGAAGCCGCCCAGCGAGGGATCGTCTACATCGACGAAATCGACAAGATCGGCAAGACGAACCACAACGTGTCGATCACGCGGGACGTCTCCGGCGAAGGCGTGCAGCAGGCCCTGCTGAAGATGCTCGAAGGCACCACGGCCAACGTGCCGCCCCAGGGCGGACGCAAGCATCCTGAACAGCAGTATATCCAGATGGATACGTCGAATATCCTGTTCATCTGCGGTGGCACGTTCGTCGGCCTGGACCAGATCATCAGCAAGCGGATCGGCCGCAAGTCGATCGGTTTCGGTGCCGGCCCGGCCCAGAAGGACGAAGCCCGCGAAGTGGCCGATCTTCTTGACCGCGTCACCTCGGACGACCTCCTCGAATTCGGCCTGATTCCCGAATTCATCGGCCGTCTGCCCGTGATCTGCCCGCTGATGCCGCTGACGGAAGAGGCGCTCGTCAAGATCCTCAAGGATCCCAAGAACGCGATCGTCAAGCAGTATAAGAAGCTGTTCGACATGGAAGGCGCGACGCTGGAATTCACCGAGGATGCCTTGGTCGAAATCGCCCGCAAGGCGAAGTCCAAGGACACCGGTGCCCGGGGCCTGCGTTCGATCGTCGAAGAGATCATGCTGGAGCCCATGTACGAACTGCCCGAACGGGTCGAGAAGTTCAAGGGCCCTTATGTCGTGACGGCCGAAGTGGTTCGGAAGGAAGCCGGGCTGCTGGACCAGGCGGAACCCCCGCCGGCCAAGCCGACCAAGGAATCCCGCAAGAAGGAATCGGCCTGACCGACTTGACCTGAAAGCCCGGGGTTGCAGAACGTGCCGGACCGACGACTGGCGACAATTGTTGGTCTGGCCACCCTCGGCCTGCTGGTCTTGACCGAGCCGAAGATGGCCATCGTCTGGGACGAAGGCTATACGCTCGGCCGGGTCGAACGCGTCCGGCTCTGGTTTTCGGCCCTGGCCGACCCGCCCGGTTTCGCCCGAACCTGGACACCCCCGCAAATCGAACTGGTTCAGCAGCAGGGGCTCAGGCCGCCTGCGCCGAACCAGCTTGCCAGCCGCTGGAACCTGCTGTTCGACTCCCGCGTCATCGGCTGGTTCTGGCCGTTCGCCCGCGAAGAGCCCCACGGCCACCCGCCGTTTTACGCCTGGGTCGCGCTGGCCGGCGATGTCGTCACGCCCTGGCGTGAGCCTCTCGCCAGGGCCCGCTTCGGCACGATGGCCATGCATGCGCTGGCCGCGGCGTTCGTGTATCTGGCGATCGCCCGGCGTTTCGGAACGGTCGCCGGGCTCGTTTCCGCCACATGCTGGGCGACTTCGCCGCAAGTCTTTGGCTTGGCACATTATGCGACATACGACGGCCTGCTCAATTCGCTCTGGATTCTCGGCACCCTCTGCGCTATCGAGGCGACCGGGCGAACCGCAGAGGGCAGGAAGTCGACCTGGTTCTGGATTCTCACCGGCATCATCCTCGGCGCGGCGATGTCGACCAAGCTCAGCGGATACTTCCTGGCCTTGCCGATCGCGGCGGCTGTTGCGATTTCGGGGTTTCGCCGAGCCGACATCCGTGGCCTGATCGTGGCTGGAATCGTCGCCGTCGTCGCTATTTACGTGATCAACCCCTCCTGGTGGTGCGAGCCGATCGAAGGGCCGATCCGGTTCTTCCGATCGAACCTGACCCGGGGGCAGACGATCGCGATCGAAACACTCTATTTGGGCAAGGTTTACGTCACGCCCAAGGAATCGCTGCCGTGGTCCAATGCGCTCGTTCTGACGGCGATGACCATGCCGGTTCTGACGCTCGTAGCGGCGGCTCTGGGGGCGTTCTCCGGGCTTCGTAACACGCCGACTCGCCGGTTCGTAGCGATTCTCCTGATTTCGTGGGCCATTCCGACCGGGCTCCGTGCCATGCCGCACACGCCGGGGCATGATGGCGTCCGCCAGTTCGTCGCGGGCCTTGGAGTCGTCACGGTTCTGGCAGGAATTGCGGTTTCGGCGATTCGTTCGAGTCGGGCAAATTTGGCGTGGGTCATCGCTGTTCCGATCATGGCCGAATCGTTCGTTTCGATGGCTCTGATGATGCCTGTGCCGCTCTCGTATTTCTCGCCAGCCGTGGGCGGATTGTCCGGGGCCGCAAAGCTGGGCATGGAGCCGACTTACTATTGGGACGGACTGACGCACGAGACGATCGACTGGCTGAACCGGAACACGCCGCCGGATCGGAAGATCGCGTTCGTGGGCTTCCCGACGTCGTTTCTGTACCTGAACCGCACGGGACAGCTCAGGCCCGACGTCAACCCGTTGACGCCCGGCGTCTATCGCTGGCTCGTGATGCAGAACCGCCCCGGGAACTGGTCGGAAAAGGATCGTGCCGTGATTCATGACCTGAAACCTGCTTACGTTTACGAAAAATCGGGCGTCTGGCTGACGGCGGTTTATGACATGGACGAAGTCCTCCAGACCTGGAAAAAGGCAGGCGCTTCCGCCGCCCCGATACAACCATGAACGCCACGACCGAAAACCTGGCCCCAGAACGAGAGCAGCCCATAAGTCCTGTAGCCAAAGGTGTTTGGAAGGGTAGCCTGCTGATCGCGATCGTCAGTCTGGCGGCCCTTTTGCCGACCGCCGGCGACCTGGGCCTGACGTGGGACGAGCCGGCCTATCGCTACAGCCAGCTCCTTTCCGCCCAGTGGTGGGAACGGGTTTTCGCCGTGCGGTCGTGGGACGACTTCAAGCCCCTCATCGACCCCGACACGCTTCATTACTACTGGCCCTACGGCCACTTCGGCGTGAACTTTCACCCGACGCTTTCTGGCCAGCTCAGCCTGCTCACTAACGGCCTTTTCGGGGGCTGGACGAACGACATCGTCGGCCGGCGGCTGGCTTCGATCTTCGAATTCGCCGGCTGCGTCACCCTGCTCTTTGCCTTTCTGACCAGGCGTTATTCGGCACTCGTCGGCGGCATCGCGGCTGCGACGCTCCTGTTCATGCCCCGCCCGTTCGGAGACGCCCATGTGGCCGGCACCGACATGCCCGGCATGCTGCTGTGGTCGATGACCGCAATCGCCTTCTGGAAAGGGATTTACGAGCCACGTGGCGGCAAATGGCGGATTGCAGTGGGCGTGCTGCTGGGGCTGGCGTTCGTCCAGAAGATGGCGGCCGTGTTCGTCGTCGGCCCGCTGGTGCTCTGGACCGTTATGGCCCGCTGGCGCGGCATCGACCGCAAATCCTTGCTGGACGCTCTCTTGACGCTCGTTCCCCAGCTTGCCGTCATGGGGCTGACGCTCGTCGAAATCCGCCGCCTGGCCGGGCAATTTCCGCCCCCCGGCCGCGTCGAATTGTTCGTCCACAACCCTGCACAGAACCTGCCCGACTGGATCCTGGCCGTGCCGCTGGTCATCTGGCTGACACGCAGAGGCCTCGGCCGGGCGCTGGCGCATCGTTCTCGATTCTTCGCTGAAAATCGCCCCACGCTGGAAACCATCACGGCCTCGGCCGCCCTGGCGCCCGTCATCGCCTGGGCCGGCAACCCGGCCTGGTGGGTGCGCACCCTGCCCCGGCTGGCCCATTACTATCAGATCAACACCGATCGCCAGGGCGCCCTGCCGAACATACAAATCCTCTATTTGGGCAAGATTTACGAATACTCGCTGCCGTGGCATAACGGCTTTCTGCTGATCGCGGTGACGGTGCCCGTGCTCACTCTGGCCGCAGCCGCTGTCGGGCTTTTCTGGGGCTTCGGGCGGATTCGCACGGATCGCCTGCCCGCCTATTTCGCCCTGCACATGTTCGTGCCGGTTCTGGCCCGGATGTTCCGCGTGCCGGCCCACGACGGCGTCCGGCTCATGTTGCCCGTGTTCTTCTTCCTGTCCGCGTTCGCGGGCTGGGGGGCGGTGGCGCTTGGCCGCAGAATTGGGCGGTCGAACGCCCGGCTGACGGCGATTCCGGGGTCGGTCGTGGTTCTGGCCAGCCTGTGGCAGCTCGTGTCGATCCACCCCTATGAGCTTTCGTATTACAACGAAGCGATCGGCGGTGCCGCCAATGCCTGGCGTAAGGGTTATGAGCTGACTTACTGGTACGACGCCCTCACTCCCGAAGTGCTGGCCGAGATCAATGCGAAGCTGCCTGAAGGGGCTGAAATTCAATTCGCCAACGATCTTTCGAATCCGACGATGGTCATTCAGCAGCATCAGGACGAAGGCAGGCTGCGGCCCGACATCGTCCTGGGCGCGAAGAGCATGGACCGATTCACTTACATGTGGCTGCTGACGCATGACAGCAAAGCCCTCGCCTTCACGCGGGCCTTGTTCGTGATGAAACCCTGGTACGAAAGCCGCCCGAAGCAGCTTTCGGGTGCCCGGGCTCTGGCCGTAATGGATCCGGACGCCGTAAGCCGGGCCTGGGCATTGCAATTGATGTGCGATGCCCCGGATCGATCGCCGAAACCGAAGCCGAACGCGCCGGAATGGGCTCGCAAGCTTTCGCCAGCCCTGGCCCGGTTCTGGGGCGACGGCCTGGACGCTGCCCCGAACCTGGCCGTGAACGAACCGATGTTCGAATGGGCAGCAAACGATCCGGAAGTGTTGCGAGCAGCAGCCACGCAACTTGTGGCGATTTCGAAATCGGGCACCGTGCCGAAATTGACCGACACGAACCTGAGCGATCCCTCGAAACGGCTGCTGGCCGTGTTGACCCGATACGACAAGCCCGAAGCCGGCCGCGATTTCTCGGGCATTCTCTTCCGGGCCCGGCCGGAGGGGCTGGCCGAAGGCGTGGAAATCCTGATCCGCCACGGCAAAACCCTGCGCGAAGTGATGCTGCGATCCGGCTACACCGACCCGAACTGGATCGGCGGTCCGGTGGATGGGGATTCGAACGTCGCGAAATAAAAATGAAGTCGCCATTGATATCCACTTCGAATCGATTCGACCTCGAACCTCGATCGAATCTTCACAACATGCACTCGAAATTCCATAACCTCATCCCACCTGATTATTCCCCACCTGCCCGCTTGCCGCTTCGCACTTGATCGGTCCGCCCCGGGCGACGTTGCCCACGATGGCCAGGTTTCGGCAATCGGGCGTCGCCTCGATCGCGGCGGCCAGCGTTTGCCCCGGCTTGCCGGCGATCGCACAGCCGGTGATCGCGATATCTTCGCAGCGTTCCAGGTAAATGCCACGCGCCGCTGCATCGCGAACCACCAGATTCCCCAGCGTTGCGCCCCGGCATTCGTAGAGCGAAATCACTGCCGTTTCGCCGCCGACGGTCTGGAAGACCTCGCCCGCGACGCTCAGGCCCACGCAGCGGCGGAATTCGTAATGGTCCGGGCGCGGCTTGTCGGCCGCGTGCGACCAGCCGTGCACGTTGGCCGAGATGGCCAGGCCGTCGCAATCCGTGGCGATCAGGCCGATTTTGTGGCCGTCGTAGATCGTATTGCCCGTGATGGTGACACGCTGGGCTTTGTCCAGAACGATCGAAGACTCCTGCGAGCCGATCACGTTGGCCGTGATCGTGATCAGCCGGACGGACGGAAACGCGTCGGCCCCGATGGTGCCCCGGATGCGGATATTGGCCCCGTCGACCGACTTCCGGGCCTGGATCGTGTTCGAGGCGATCGTGATCTCGCTGGCCACGCCTTCGCGGGCGTCGATCTCGATCTCGGCCGAGCCTGGCCGCAGAAAATCGGGGCTGTGGCTATATTCGATGTCGTTGCCCGTGATCTGGATATTGTGCAGGTCGCCCCCCACCATCGCGATCGCGGCACCCTTGTTGTAGCTGATGTGGCAGCCGCAGACGTTCATCTGGTGCAAGTTGACGTGATCGAGAAAGATCCCGTAATCGGCGTTGTCGTAAATGTGCGAATCGGCGATGAGCACATCCCGGTTCCGTTCGCGCAAGTGAATGCCCGTGCGGCAGAAGCGAATGAGCACGTTGCGGATCGTCGGCTTGGCGGCCTTCACGAATTCGATGCCGACGGCGTCCGGGTGGCCGCCGCGGATTTCGATGTCGGAGATCGTCGGGAAGCGTTCCCTGAACCGGGTCTGGTCCGTCCAGCTTTCGGGTGCGGCCGTGCCTTCGTGTGTGCCTCTGATTCGGAAGGCCGGGCCCGGGCCATTCATGACGACGGCCGTCGTGCCGGCGGCCCCACGAATGCCGAACGGGCCGACTTTGGCCAGATCGACCTCGATCGGCTTGTTGATCACGAACGTGCCGGGCGGGAATTCGAGCGTGCCTCCGCCCATGTCCACGGCATGTTGGAGCGACTCGGTGTCGTCGGTCTTGCCGTCGCCAGCGGCACCGAAATTGGTCACGTCGATCATCATCGCAAGCCCCCTGATCGCTGAATTTCGGCAGATTTCGGAAAAGCACACATGTTCGGCACGAAACTTGTACCTGCAGAAAACTCCCCTCCTTTTCAAGGAGGGGTGGCCGCAGGCCGGGGTGGTCTCTTCGCGTGTGAGAATCGCCATCGCGCCAAGAAACCCCCTCCCCGCTGCGCGGGACTCCCCCTTGGCAGGGTGAGAGCTTTCTCGTTCGCCACGCCACCTTTAATCTCACGGTCATTCGGCATACCGCAGCATTCATGCCGATCTGTCATGACCTGCCCCCTCTTCTGCCTGTCGGGCCGCTTGAGAACCGCCCTGCCATATGTTAAACGTGACCGGCCGTCGACGCACGTGAGAAGTGCCCGGCGAATGACGAAACCCGCCGAAGCCCGAGGATCGAACCGATGTCTTTCGCGATTGACCGCAGCCGCTGGGCCGAAACGGTGCGGCTGATCGACCGGCTCGTGGCCGACTCGACACTGCCGGCTGTTTCCGTCGCCGTGGGGACGATCGAAGGAGGCGAGCTGCGATACGCCCGCGGGCCTTTCGACCCGCACGCACCCGGCAGCCGCGACGTGGCCGAGACCGATCCGTTCCTGGTCGCCTCGATCACCAAGCCGGTGACGGTCGCCGCGGCCATGCTGCTGGTCGAACGGGGTAAAATCGGCCTGGATGACCCCGTGGCCGCCCATGTGCCCGAATTTCAGGCCCCGGGTAAGGATCGCATCTGCATCCGGCACCTGATGAGCCATACCTCGGGCCTGCCCGACATGCTGCCGGCCAACGACGCCCTGAGGGCGGCACACGCACCGTTCGCCGAATTCGTCCGCGAGATCTGCCGCTGCGACCTGCTCTTCGAGCCGGGCACGCGCGTGAGCTACCAGAGCATGGGCACCGCCATGCTGGCCGAGATCGTCCAGCGGCGTGCCGGACAGCCTTTCGGGCAGTTTCTTCGATCGGAATTCTTCGAACCGCTGGGGATGAAGTCGACACACCTGGGCGTTACTGGCGAACAGGCCGAGGCCGTCGTGCGAATTCGATTGAACCCCGGCCAGCTCGCCACGAACTGGAACTGGAATTCGCCCTACTGGCTGGGCTTCGGGGCCCCTTGGGGCGGTATGACATCTTCGGCCGCCGACCTTGGCCGATGGTCCCGGGCCTTTCTGGGCGGGGGCGTGCTCGATGGCGTTCGCATCTTGAGCGAGACGAGCGTCCGGCTGATGTCGACGAGCCGGATGGAGGCGTTTCCGAAGCTGACGGACGACGATCGCCGGACACGCACCTGGGGCCTGGGCTGGCGAATCGTCGGAGCAGGTGTCGCGACGCACCTGGGCGAACTGCTTACGCCGGAAACCTTTGGCCATTACGGCGCGACCGGCACGATCCTCTGGATCGACCCGACGCGAAACGCTTATGCCGTCATTCTCACCAGCCGGGCCTTCGAAGAGACCGAGCCGCACATGATGCGGCTTTCGAACGCCATCTCGGCCGCGATCGTGCGGGGCTGAACCCGGCGAAAATGCGACCTCGATCGAGCCAGGCCCTGCTGGCCGAATCAAAATGATGGAATCGGCAGGTTCGCGGCGAATGACCATGACGATCGTTCGAAATCACTTGGTGCCAGTCACTTCAGGCTGGCCCGATACGCGGACTGGGCTGACTCGACCAGCTTCGGATCTGCCCATTTCGAATAACGCTTCCAGCAGCGCTGAAACGTCTCGGTCGAGCCGAACAGGGCCTTGATCGTGAAAGCTCGCTCGAACGATTCGGGCAAGGCCATGATCTGCCCGAGCATCCCGGCCTCGTCGGGCATGACTTCCGCCGGATCGGACCAGTTGCGGTATCGCAGCCGCTTGAAACGGTCCTTAAAAGTGCTCCCGTCGCGCGGCAGGGCGAGCAGAGCTTGCCGCTCAGCCGCCGATTTCGAATCAGCCGAGTCTTCGGCCTCGTCCTCATCGGCATCGATGTCGCTCGGCAGATCGACCGAAGAATCGGCCGTCGTCCCGGCCGTGAATCCGTTTCGCAATTCGATCGCATATTCCGAATTTTCATCGACTTGCGTCGATTCCTCGAAGTTATCCGAAGCGCCCGGGTTCAGGTCCGTAAATTCGGCCGGACGCGATGCGATGGAAGCGATCGACGGGTCGACGGCATCGCCGACCGGCCCGCACCAGGAATATTCCCTTTCACGGGAGATTCTCGTGGCATCCTCATATACGGGATAACCGTGGCGGGCGGGCCAGTCGGATGGCTGGTCGTCGGCCCTGGCCAGTTCGGCATCGCATCGCTTGCGGGCGGCGTCGCTTTCCCGCTTCAGCCTGCGGGCTTCCCGTTCGGCGGCCTGTTGCGAGCGCCAGGCGAAGGTCTTGCGGTCTTTCTTCATGGCGTCGAGACGTCGGCGCAGCCGGTCGACCCGGTTACGAGCGCTGGTGAGGTAGCGGGTCAGGAGCCGGAACTGCTTTTCGAGCCCCGGATCGCCGACACCGGTGCCGACGGCCTGGTCGGCCGCACTCCCCGCTTCCGTTTCGTAATTCGAACGCAACCTGTTGGCCTGCAATGCCCAGCGACTTCTTTCGCAGGCCGATTTCGTCACCAGTTCGGCCAGGGCTTGGACTGGGTCAAGCGGGGCCTGGGCCACGATTCGGTTCGCCAGGGCCAGGGTGGTTTTCGGGCCGTCGAGGGTGTTCGAGGCCTGAATCCAGGCCTCGAGCGATTCTTCGGGCACGGGCGAGATGCGGACATAGCGGGCCAGGAACCAGGCGGCGTCGCCTTCAACCTGATCGACCTGCCAGCGGCCACCCAGGGCATTCGCGGCCTCGCAGGCGAGACGGAACGAAAGGGATGTCCGGGCCGGTTCATTTTCCGGGGTGTTCGCGACGGGCTTGAGTGCCGATTCGACGCGGCCCCAGAGCTTTTCGAGCCAGTCCGCCCCGAGCCAGCTCTGGCCGAGAATGTGGAGATGGGTGGACGGTTCGGACCGAAACCGGGCGAGGTCGGCCGTGAACGCATCGAGGGCCCTGCGGTCGTAAAGCTCTCCGGCACGGGCCTTTTCGCCTTTGACCAGGGCATCCATGGCGGTTTCGAGCCGTTCGAGCCGGGCGAGATTTTGGGCGAGATCTTCGACGGCTTCGGACTCTTCCTGCGACCAGGGGTCGTGAATGCGGCGAAGCTGGTCGTGGATTTCTTCGGCACGAAGGCGGAGCTCCTCATCGACGATTTTCGTGGCGCAGTGGCCGTGTTTGAGGGCGTTGGCCTCGGGGCCGTGGTTCGACTTCGCGGCTTCGACGAATGCGCTGGCGGCGGGCGATTCGGGGCGGGCGTTCATGGCGGGCGGACTTCTTTCGGAGTTTTGCGTTTCAGGGGCAAGAAAATTCCCATATTCGCAATTTCTTTCGTGGATCGAAGCGCGATTCGGATCGAAAGCGATGCACAATTTTCGAAATTCGAATTCAGGAATCGTTACTTTCTTTATGACCGGAAGCGAAGGGGGGGGGAGGTCAGAATCATTCGGGGCTCGCGTCGAATCCGGGATGCCTTAAACGAGCCGGAAGCTTCAGCGACGAAACGATTTCAGTGAACATCTCCGATACATATCGAAAATCACCGACGAAATCCAAGCCGTTCGAGCTTATCTCCGGGATTTCGCCGCGTTGCATAAGCATTTCCGTCGCTGACGCTTCCAGCTCGTTACCGATAGTTCGCCGAGTTGCGTCGAATTGGAACCTGCATAAACATTCGGGGTTCATAAGGGATTTTCGTAGTTTGTCGATTGTCGATTTCGCGATGGCTCCCATGGTTTGGATGCGAATTGCACACGAATCGGCGTTTCGGAATCATTGGAGTATCGTTCACCTTGCCGGTGGATCGCCCTGAAAGGGCGGTGGGTCAATAGCCCCGCGTGAAACCCGGGGAATGCGATCGAGATGCAAAATGCCTTGCGGCCTGAAAGGCCGCAGGTCATGAATTGCGCTTATCTTGGGGAAAACGAGGGTTTCCTGCACCCTTTCAGGTTGCTGTACCAATGGCTGGCTTACGAATTCCCAGGGTTTCACCCTGGGCTATTGACCTTCGACCTTTCAGGTCGATTTCGATGATCGAAGTTCGAAACCGCGATCGCGGAGTTTCGGTGTAATGCAGCGGATGTCGTTTTCGTGAGAAGATGCGATGATCTCCTGACGCAAACCGAATTCGACGTTCACCCACGGGAATCTCTGAAGAACCCGATCAGGCGTGACCTGCCCCCAACTTTCGGTTCATCGATTCTTCATCCGGAAATGCGTTCAGGGCCCGGTTTCGTTCTGTTATATTGGCAGCCATTGGTCACACCAGAGAACTCGCCGAATCGTGTCAGGCAGGCATCGCACCATGATCTTCCGTCAGCGTTCGCTCCCCGTATTGCTCTCACTGATTTTCGTATCGCCCGCGTTCGCCCAGGAACCGGCCCCGGATGCCGCAAAGCAGGCTCCGACGTGGCCTGGCCTGAAGCGCGACGGGCGCGTGCTGCTGCCCAATGGATGGTCGCTGCAGCCTGCCGGCAAGCAGCTCAAGATCGGCGACCTGCCGGTGCAGATGGTCCAGCATCCGACGGAGCCGGTCATCGCCATTCTGCACGCCGGCTACGGCGAGCATGAAGTCATCACCGTGCAGCAGAAGACGGGGCGGATGATCGGCCGGGCCTCGGTGCCGCACGCCTTTTCGGGGATCGTCTTTTCTCCTGACGGGAAAACGCTTTACGTCGGCGGCGGATTCGACGACACCGTGCAGATTTTCGACTATGCCGATGGCTTTCTGTTCAACCGGCGCCAGATGATCTATCCGGACCGGGCCGAATTTCTGGCGGCTCCGGCGGCCGGGTTCGGCGGCGTGCGTAAGTTACAGCGGGCCGTGGGCGGGCTGGCGATCTCGGGCGACGGCAAAACGCTGTGGACGAGCCACGTCTTCGCGCACACCGTCGGCCGGTTCGACCTGACGACTGGCGAATATGCCGGCGAATTGAAGCTGCCGGCTGAGTCGTATCCGTATCAATTGACGTTCGACCAGGCGCGGAACCGGCTTTACGTGTCGCTCTGGGGCGCGGCGAAGGTGGCGGTGGTCGATACGGCGAAATTCGAAATGACGGGCACATTCGAAACGCAGGAACACCCGAACGAAATGGCGCTGAACAAGAGCGGCCAGGTTTTGTTCGTGGCGAATGCGAACCGGAATACCGTGAGCGTGATCGAAACGGAGACGGGCAAGAATCTGGAGACGATCGGCACGGCGATCGCGCCGAATCTGCCGCCCGGGTCGACACCGAACTCACTGGCCCTTACGCCCGACGAATCGCTGCTGTTCGTGACCAACGCGAACACCAACGACGTGGCCGTGATCAACGTCAGCAAGCCTGGCAAGAGCCAGTCGCTGGGTTTCATTCCGGTCGGCTGGTATCCGACGAGCGTTCGCGTCGGCCCGGACGGCAAAACGCTGTTCGTGACCAACGCCAAGGGCAACACGAGCCGGCCGAACCGGGAAGGGCCGAACCCGCTGGTGGCTGCGGACAGCTACGAAGGCAAGCTGCGTGATTATATCGGCGGCCTGTTTCAGGGCACGCTTTCGACGATCCCCGTGCCGACGCCCGGGCAGCTCGCCACGATGACCAAAACCGTGCTGAGCTGCAGCCCGGTGAATACCGGCGATCCGACAACGCCGCGCGGGGCACCGGCGGCGCGTGCGGAAAACAACCCGATTCCGGCGAAGCAGGGCGAAACCTCGCCCATCACGCATTGCGTTTATATCATTAAAGAGAACCGGACCTATGACCAGGTCTTCGGCGATATCGCCAAAGGCAATGGCGACCCGGACCTGTGCCTGTTCCCCGAAAAAGTGACGCCCAACCAGCATGCGATCGTCGAGGAATTCGTGCTGCTCGACAATTTCTACGTCGAGAGCGAAGTCTCGGCCGATGGCCACGAATGGACGATGGGGGCTTATGCCACGGACTTCGTCGAACGGCTCTGGCCGATCGGTTATCGGGGCGACCGGCGGGCCCCCTACCCGGCTGAGGGCAAATTCGAACTGGCCACGCCCGCTGGCGGATATCTGTGGGACCGGGCCGCGGCCAAAAACGTGACTTATCGCAGCTACGGCGAATTCACGGACAACGGGCCGACTCCGGCGGACCCTTCGACGACGAAGGTGAAAGCCCTTCAGGGCCATTTCGACCCGAAGTACCGCAGTTATGACCTGACCTATCCGGACGCGAAACGGGCGGCCCGGTTCCTGGAAGAACTGGCCGAATTCGAAGCGAAGGGCGAGATGCCGCGTTTGATCGTGATGCGGCTGCCGAACGACCACACTTCCGGCACGCGGCCGGGTTCGCTGACCCCGACGGCGATGGTGGCCGAGAACGACCTGGCTGTCGGCATGGTGGTGGAAGGGCTTTCGAAGTCGAAATTCTGGAAGAATCTGGCGATTTTCGTGATCGAGGACGATGCCCAGAACGGCTCGGACCATGTGGACGCCCACCGCACCACGGCCATGGTGGTGAGCCCCTGGACGAAGCGCAAACATGTCGATTCGACGATGTACACGACCAGCTCCATGCTGCGGACGATGGAACTGATCCTGGGCCTGGACCCGATGAGCCAGTTCGACGCCGCGGCGCGGCCGATGTACAACGCCTTCACGGCTCAGCCGAATTTCGAACCGTTCACGAAGATCGAGCCGAAAGTCGACATCAGGGCACGCAACACGGCGACGGCCTGGGGCGCGGAGAAGTCGATGAAGCTCGACCTGGACAAGGAAGATCAGGCCGACGACCTGGTGTTCAACGAAATCATCTGGAAGTCGGTCAAAGGGGCGGATTCGCCGATGCCGGCCCCCGTGCGTGCCGCTTTCATCTTCCCGATCGAAGATGAGGATGAAGACGAAGATGACGACGAAGATGACGACGACGATGACGACGAAAAAGACGTGAAGTGATCGTCATTTTTCGATGAGGATCGTAGCGGTCGTATCGGGTAGTGGGGCGATGACGCAAGACGCCATCGCTCCGACCCGAGTTCGTTGCGCCGATTTCGGGATTCTCGCGTTTATTCTATTGCCTAAGTCAAAGTGATTTGGGAGATTGGACAATCTGGAACGTTGTCGCAGGGAAGTTACTGGTTTTGCATGCGTTGACTTCAATGGGGATTCACGACCATGGACCTTCAGACATCGGCTCTTTTGATCATTGCTTTGCTCGTGTTGATCTCCATCATCTATTTTTCCGCCAGTCGATTTTCGAAGATCGCAACCGGCACCGGCATCTTCACGAAGATCACGGCGTCGTGTTACCGGATACCTATCGCGGGGACGACGGACAAGTTCACGTACAAGGTCGGATTTCTGCTGCTTTCGAGCAAGACGATTCTGAAGTCGGATATCAAGATGGTGACGGCCACGCTCGGATCGACTTCAGGCGTCGGGACATTCGAAATCAAGAGTAAAACCTCGTCGACGATTCCGCCCGTCACGACCTACTATCTCAATGCCGTCTGCCCGATCAAGAAAACGCTTACGGGGCCGGAATTTCCGGTCTACAACACGCCTGGATCCGAATTGACATTTTCGTTCCGGATCGATTTTTCGGATAACACGAATGAGGTGATCGACCCGATCGTCATCATTCCGATCGATATCGAACCTTGCTGATTCGAAGCTCTTTACGCCGAATCCGTCGAAGATTCGATCGAAGGTTTCGACGTTTTCCGCACCAATGAACCGGTCTGGCTGGATGTGTTCTAGCCTGCATCCGAATCCGGTCCTTTTCACGCGGGATCCCATGGATTCCGCTCCCACAGCCCTGGAGATCGCATCATGAATCGTCGCAAAACCGGCTTGCTCGCAATTGCCCTGTTCGTCACGGCCGGGGTCGCAGATACGCCCTTGTCGCTCAGCCGGATCGTTTTCGGCGCGCTTCAGAACACCATCTCGGCCACCGCGGTCTATTTCAAATCGACGGACACGAAATTCCGCAAGATCGCGGTGAGATTCAACGTTTCGGGTACGGGCCACCGGTTCATCGTTGGCGACGCGACGTCAGGCATGGTCACGTATTCCGCCGGCACGCCGACGATCGTGGAGGATTCGGGTGCCTCCACGACGTACGTCAGCGTGGTTTACAATCCGAAATCGATTCCGGCTGGCGATGCACCTGCCAGGTCTGGCACGCTTTCCGACATCACTTTCACCATCACGATCGACGGCAACAAGTCCGACTTACCCGTGAAAGCCCCGGTGATCGACGTCGACCCCTGCGCCACGAAGTGAGCCTGCGCTTTCGAAGCGACCGGTAGCGGATCATTTGCCGAGATTCATTCGAAATTCTTTTCGGATTGCCTCCCGCTCTTTGCGAAAGTCCTTTCGCAGCGGGAGTTTTTCTATGGCGAAATCCAGGTCGGCGACGGCATTTTCGGCAAGTTCCTGGCGTTTCGCGGGAGCGTTTTCGCGATACGCCAGTTCCGTGAGGAACTGGGATCGCATCGTCCGCGAATCGGGCCCGTCCGATTCGGCGATCCGATTTTCGATCATTTTCGAAATCTCAGCGGGATTGAGGGCGTTTTCGAAACGGTGCTTGTCGAGTCTTTCGAAACGCAGCATTTCGACGGAGATCGTCAACACCCAATCGGCGTAGACTTTCACGTCGGGGGAATCCGTTCGCAGTTTTTTCATCGTCTCGAACACCTGCTGCAATTCGAGAATACCCTGTCGGACGGCAGCGTGGTCATTGAGACCCTGGAGGGCGAGCGCCTTTCCGAACTGGGCGTCGCCCATGAGCAGGCGGAAGTCCTGGTCGCGGTCCTGATTCGCCCTGGCTTGTTCGAAGGCTTTCTCGAATGCGTCCCTGGCTTTCGTGTAGTCTTCGGCCCGGAGCAGATGATTGGCACGCAGGAGCTTCACGCCGATGGCGATCTTGATATCCTGCGCTTTCGGTTCCCTGGTCTTGCCGAACCAGATTTCGACGAGGGGTTCAAGACGGTCAAGGATTTCGGCCATTTCGTCGTCGCGGCCAAGTGTCGAAAGGAGTTCGCATTTGAGCGAGAGAAGAACCGTCTCCAGTTCATCGAACTTGGGATTATTCTCGATTTGTCGTAATTTTTTGGCGATCTCGATGGCTTCACCGCATCGCGCCTCCGCCGCTTCGAGGTTTCCGAGCCGATCGAACAGGTGCGAGAAATCTCTGAGAACCAGGGCCTTATTGGCCATCACTCCCGTGTTATCCGGATATTTTTTGTTCAGCCGGTTGCAGAGATCCAGCGCCCGCTCGAAATGCTTCTGCGCAATTTCCAATTCGCCCACGAAGCGGCCCATATTGCCGGCTTCGCGTTCAGCAGCGATGGCGAAACTGACGATGTCATCTCTTTGCGGATTCATTTTCATCAGATTTTCGAAAGTCTGGCAAAGAGTCTCGGCGACGTCGAAGCGGATTCTCTCCGATCCTGGCACGAACGGAAGCTTCTGGGAGATGACTTCGAACTGAATTCTGGCGACGAAGAATGCCAGGTTGAAGTTATCGGCTTCCCTTTTTCGTGCCGCTGACTCTTTGTTCTTGGACACGATCGCAGCATCCTTGGCGACCGTTTCTCTTTCTAATGCGTTTTCGGTTTCTTTACGCGCGGCCTCTTCCTTCCGCTGCGCAATGATCGCATTATCCTTGGCGACCGTTTCTCTTTCTAATGCGTTTTCGGTTTCTTTACGCGCGGCCTCTTCCTTCCGCTGCGCAATGATCGCATCTTTCTTGGCGATCGTTTCGTTATCCCTTGCCGTGGCGATGCGGTCGTTCATGATCAGCAGGCCCACCGTGCCGGCCATGAGCATCACGGCTGCGGCGGCGATGGAGCGGCTTTGACGCCGCAGGAACCGGGCGATCTTTTTCGAGGGTAATTCCTTGACGAACAGGAGCGGCTGATCCGCCAGCCAGCGTTCCAGGTCGGTGGCAAGATCGTCCGAGGTCGGATAGCGGTCCGGCTGCAGTTCGGCCATCGCCTTTTTGCAGATTTCGATCAGGCTGCTGTCGATGCCTGACACGGGCGAACGGGGAAATTCGACGTCGTAGCTGGCGGCGGCGGTGCGATCGGCGAAGGGCGCACGGCCATAAATCATGGAGTAGAGAGTCGCGCCCAGGAGAAAGATGTCGGTCTTTTCGTTTTGCAGGTCAAGTTGGCGCAGAGCCTGTTCCTTGCTCATGTAGATGGCCGTGCCGCCGCCGTAATCGGTGTAATCGTCCTCGGTGCTTTTCGAGCCGGAAGGGCTTGGGGGTTCGGTTTTCTCGTGCAGTGGCGACCTGGCAGGCTTCCGGAGATTTTTGGCCAGCCCCCAATCCGCCAGAAAGACTTCGTTGTGGTCACCGATCAGGATGTTTCCGGGCTTGATGTCGCGGTGGACGATCCCGCGATCATGCGCGCTCTGGACAGCCCTGGACAGCTGCACCATCGACTGCACGATGCTCCGGAGCCTGAGGGCCCGTTCCGCGCGGCCGATCCAGCGTTTTTCCTTACCCGGATGAAGCTTACGCAATTCCCGCGTGAATTCGCCCTGGGGATAGTAAGGCAGAACCAGGAAGGGGCGGCCATCGGTGCGTTTGTCGAGGGCGTAGATCGGGATCACCGCGGGGTGATTGAGCTGGCCAGTGATTCTCGCCTCGACGACGATCATGCGGCAGGCGGACTCGAGCGATCGTCCCTTGATGTGCGGGATCTTGATCGCGACGGTCCGGTTCAGTTCGACATCGAGCGCCAGGCAGACCACTGCCTGACCGCCGACCTTGAGGAATTCGATGAACTGATAGCGGTCCGAGATCGTGAAGCTTTCGATCGCTTCGTTTCGTCCGTTGTCCGGAAGCCCTGCTTCGGTGGTCGCCTGGTCATCCGGCGCGAACGGATCCTTGAACGTCGGTGCTCCGAGCGTGTTTTCGAGCAGGGTCAGGGCCTCGGTGAGATCGGCGATCGTCCGTTCCGGGTCGTTCCGGTCCGGGTTCGCTTCGGTCACCAGATTTTCGACCGCTTCGGTCATTTCCTGAGGATCGATCCGGAGCGTGCCCCCCTCGTTCTGCAGGGCGGCGATCATGTCGAATTCCGGGTCGGCTTCGAGCGTGAACCTGAGTTTTTCGAATGTAGGGCGATCGATTCGGCGGGTCAGGAACGCAATGGAAAGGGCCAGACGCTTTTTCGCATTTTTTTCGTCAGGTTGCTGTTCTTTGGGCGGATTCGTTTCCATTGTCGATTCGTCCGTCATCGCTTACTTTTCCCGTCTTTCGAATGAGATCTATACGATCAACGCCTGAATTCTCATTCACGTTAAGGGATGAGAAGGTCGGCCGATAGTGCCTTCCACCCTGACAGGGCAGAAACTTGCGCCGAAAGTCACGCACGATGCGATCCGGAGCGCAGCGGCCGAACACCGCCGTCGAAATTCGAGCCGATATCGGATGTAACGGATTTAGCGGCAAGGTAGCGCATGATTTTCTTCGGGCGATTTGACCCGGACCGGACCACCGTTCAGAATTCCCACTGAGGGCATGCCCCTCCCGGATGGTCGTGACGGAACACGAGTGGCGTGGATTATCGCGAAGTCCGATAAGAAACCCGGTCAAGGATCCAATACGATGAAAAGCACTTGTCCTAAACGTGCCCTGGCGCTTCTGGCCGGGTTCGGTCTGGGTGGCATGTCACCGTTCGGGGCCGACATCGAAGCCCAGATCATCGTGCCCCGCTCAGAGAGTTATCCTTCCAGCGGAGCGTCGTTCGGCGGCACGGGCACGGGGAACGAGGCCTCGTTCGGTACCGGCACCACCGGCACGGGCGTGGAAACCGGTGCGGGTCTGGGATCGACCGGAACGGGCCAGGAGTCCGATTCGGCCGGTATCTCCGAAGGCACTCCGGCGTTCATGCGTCCTGCCCCCGGCATGGTCATCGGCGAAGGAATGCCGGAAGATCTCCGGTCGCCCGACAACCCGGCCCTGATTCCCTTTGATTTCATCAGCCCGCGGCGCTCGTCCGGCCCCCCTCGTCCTGGAGATCCGGCCACGCCCGAGATGACTTCCGAAGATCTCGAGAAGATCTACAAACAACTCTACGACAACGCCATGCGGCTGACCGATCCGGAGGTGCGCATTCGTGCCCTCGACCGCCTGGCCCGTTCCGAAATTTTCGGCAACAAGCTGAACGAAGCCGTCGAAGCGATCAAGACGGCTGGAGAAACGGCCGCGACCCTGCCCAATGGCACGATCAAGAACATCCGCCTGGTTTCGCTGGTGACAACTTCCACGAACCTCTCGGACGGCCTGATTCGCGAAAGTGTCGAAGAAGGCACCGAAGACCGCTATTCCTGGGTCGAGAAGGCCAAGGGTGTCTGGCAGCGGGCCGCGGATCTTTCGAACATGATCTCCAATCCCGACCTTCGTTCCGAGATGATGTCGCGGGTGGCGCTGGACATTTCCGAAGATGCCCAGACGATCGCGGCGAAAGTGTCGGAATACGAGCAGGTCAACGAAATCGACAAAGAGCGGAAGGACCGCTACGAACAGGCACTGGACGAACTCTTCGACCTGGCCATCGACATCAACAATCGTGTTCCGATGACGGTCTGGCGCAATGAAGTCGCCGAGAAGATCGCCACCAAGGGGGCCCTGGCACTGCGATTCGACCGTGCCCTGAAGGCGGCCCGCTCGATTCGCCAGAACGCGCCCCGAGCCCTGGCGCTGGCCCGGGTCGGTGAGGCCCTGGCCCGGTACGATCGCGCCGAACAGGCGACGGAAGTGTTCGTCGAAGCATCTCAGGTCGCTGCCGCCGTGAAAGAAGATTCGATTCGCCACGTGGTGGCCGGTGACCTTGTGGACCGGTTGATCGCCCTCGGCCGATTCCGCGACGCTCGCATGGCGACCTATCTTTACGGCGACGATGAGTCGCGCATGAAGGCCCTGGGCGCGGTCGCCGAAAATCAGGCACGCCGGGGCGACCCGAACCGGGCCGTGGCCTGGATCAATGCCGAGATCGCTCCCGAACACCGGTCCGTGCTGATCAAGCGCGTTCAGGACGGTGCCGTGCAGGCGATCCAGAGCAATCTGGCCACCGGCGGCGACATCATTCGCTGAGTTCTCGCGGCGAATCCGATCAGGGCCGCATGGGGTACACATGGAACAGGGAGGGACGTGATGTCCCTCCCTGTTCGCTTTCGTTTCCGATCCGGAACGACCCCACCCATGGGAGGGAATTCAGTTCTTAGGGAACAGGTCCGCATACGTCTGCTTCACGCCGCGCACACCGCCGACGACGGACGAGATGTCCGACCCGAGTACGAACAGGCGGCAGCCGAGTTCGTACATTTTCGCGGCATGGCTGGCGCTGCGGGCGACGATGCCCCAGGGCTTGTTGAGTTCACGGCAATACCGGGCCAGTTCGCCGATGGTTTCCAGGCATTTGGGGTGCTCGAATTCGCCGGTAACGCCGAGGATCATGCTGAGATCCGCCGGGCCGACGAAGATGCAGTCGACGTCCGGCAGAGCCGCGATATCGCGAACCTCGGCGATCGCCTCGGGGGTTTCGATCTGAATCCCGATGAAGGTGTCGCGGTTGGCACGTTCGATATAGCCAGCGAGTGGTTCGAGGCCGAACCGGCCGTCGCGATTGCCGCCGTTCAGGCCCCTTTCGCCCCTGGGCGGGAATTTGGCCCAGCGGACAGCTTTGTCGGCATCCTTGACGCCACGGACCATGCTGAACATGCAGCCATTGGCGCCGGCTTCGAGAACGCGCATGACCGAAGCGTAATCGGTCGCGGGCAGGCGGACGAAGTGATCGAGCCCATGCGCGTTGGCGGCGAGCGTGCACAGCTCGACATCGCGCATGCCCAGGCCGGCGTGTTCCTGATCGATCCAGAAACCGTCGTAACCACCGAGAAAGCCGATCATTTCGACCAGCTTGGGTGATGCGAGCTGACCGATTCCGAACAGGCGGACGACTTCGCCCGCGGCGAGCTTTTCCTTGATTCGCGGCATTCGAGCCGTTTCCCTTTCCGCAGTTTCGATCCGGCCGAACTCCCCGGGCCGCAAGGTTTGCACGAACTTCGGTTCGCACATAGAATGAAAGGATAAGATGAATCCTTCGGACAATCCACCATCATTCGCCGAACGCCCCCAGGTTCCCTTAAGGGTACGGTTCTACCCTCTCTGGTGGTGGTTTTTCGTGGGCTGCGTGCTCGTCGCGCAGACATTTCTCGCCACGCGGCTCTGGGGCGGCTGGAATGCCCTGGCACTGCTGCAGCTCGTAGCATTTCAGGTGATCTTTCTGCCGAGGATCGCGCTGATCGCCGCGGGGATTTCGCTGGGACTGACGCTTTTGACCTCGCGAATGGTGCGCTGGATCGCCCGGCCGATGGCGACCCGCTGGCTCGCGCCCGTTTCGATACTGCCGCCGGCCTCGGAGATTCCGCTTTACCTGCGTACCGGCGAACGGCCGCGGATTCAGGTTCCAGGTCGTTGCCGGGCCCAGAACATCTGGGAGCCCGGCTGGCTGATCGTTACGGACGACCGCCTGCTCTGGCTCTCCGGAATCTGGCGGACGGTGCGCTGGGAAATCGACGCCAGCGACCCGGAATGGCTTCTGGAATGGCACGTCCGGATTGGCCGAACTCCCCGATGGTTCGGGGGTTATGTCATGGGCATGCCGCCCCGGCTGATCGTCGATCGGGATGGCGACACGGAAAACTCGGCGATTACGGAAGTTCTGGCGATCGCGGATCCCGCCGGTTTCGTTCAGGCCTTGAGTTCGATCCGGAATCCCGCGGTCGATCCAGCGGAAACCGGGAAATCGACGACCGCTGAGGAAACGATTACGAACGTCGAACTGCCGCCGGTGCGGCGAACTGGCCCGACTCCGGCTCAGGGTCTTCGGAGTGCGGGCGCGCGACACACTGCCTTGCCGCCGCCGCGGGATTATTCACGCACTCGAGCGCGGCGCGGCCGCGACAAGGCCCGCGAAGGCGGCCAAACCGTGCCGCGCACGGGAACGCTCGTCGGGTCCGTCATGCTGCCGCCCCGGCGCGAATGGGGCTGAATCGGGCCCGGTCGATTCGAGCGTTTCGCCACGATGAATTCGATTTTGTCCGGAAGTCCGTCCTGTTAAGATATTCGAGCTTCAGTCAGCGGCCCCGGAAACCCGTCGGGCGGCAATCCGAATCCTCGCAACGGCATCCCACATGAAACCTCTCCAATTCGGTACAGATACCGGCAAGAACGTACTCGTCGCAGACTTTCTCGATCATGCCGAAGTCGAGCTGCCCGTGCTCGGCGATCATGCGCGCATCACGCTCGCACAGGCCTGGCATGAAGACGAACTCGAGCCCTACCTGCCCGAAACTGACGTGATCCTGCTGTATCACGACATCGCCCGGATCAGCGAAAAGACCCTTGCCAAAGCCCCCCGGCTGAAGGCCGTCGTGCGTGCCGGGGTGGGTTACAACAATGTGGATATCGAAGCCGCGGGGCGGCTGGGCATCCTGACCTGCAACGTGCCCGACTACGGCACCGAGGAAGTGGCTGACCATTCGATCATGCTGGCCCTGGCGGTCGCCCGCCGGCTTGGGCAGAGCGACCGATCGATCCGCGACGGTGCCTGGGATTATAAGGTCGCCATCGAAACGCCACGTTTGCGCGGCAAGACGTTCGGCATCCTCGGCTGCGGCCGGATCGGATCGGCCACGGCCCTGCGTGCCAAGGCCTTCGGCTTCGACGTCGTGTTTTATGACCCCTATCAGCCGGACGGAATCGACAAGGCCCTGGGCATTCGCCGTGCCTGGTCGCTGGACGAACTTCTGCCGCAATGCCAGTTTTTGTCGCTGCACTGTTATCTCAGTGCCGAGACGCACCACATCATCGACAAACGGGCCCTGGCCGCCCTGCCCCGTGGGGCTTACCTGATCAACACGGCTCGCGGGCCAGTCGTGGAGCAGGACGCCCTGGTCGAATCGCTGCAGGCGGGGCATCTCGCCGGCGCGGGCATCGACGTCTTCGAAATCGAACCGATGAACGACGACCGGCTGCGGGCCATGCCGAACGTCTTCCTGACGCCCCATAGCGCGTTTTATAGCAGGGAAGGCTTCGTCGAGCTGCGCCGCAAGAGCGCTGAAGAAACCCTGCGGATCATTCACGCGCAGCCGCCGCGCAATCTCGTGAACCGGGAATACCTGGTGAATCCGCGAACTCCGATCCGGGCCGACTGACCCGGGAATCGCGTTCGACGAACGGCCCGAGCGAAATCAGGATCGGAATCGACATCGACGGCCATGATCATCGAAGAGATCGCCACGACTTCGATCCTGACTCGCACCGGCGGCTTCCTGGCCACGGTCTGCTCCCACTCGCTGCAGCCTTACGGCGGCTGCGGGCTCGGCCGAAGCCTCTGCGGAGTCGGCTGTTACGCAAAACATCAAACCTTCCTGACACGCGGCCGGCCGTGGGGCGGCTATCTGGACGTCAAAACCGGGGCAGCGCGGCTGTATCGATCTCAATACGACCGGGAGGCCGCCTGGGCTCGGCGCAGGACCGGCAATTTCGGCGTGTTTCTGTCGAGTTCGACGGAACCCTTCCCGCCGCAGGAAAAGCGTTATGGTGTCACGGCTTCGGTCCTGACCGCCATGATTGAAGCACCGCCCGACCGGCTGATCCTGCAGACGCACGGCACTGGAGTGCTCGACGTGCTGGCGACGCTGAGGGAACTGAACGACCGGTGCGAACTGAGAGTGCACATGTCGATCGAGTCGGACATGGACCGGTTGCCCGGCCTGCCGGGCCCGTTCGCTTCCGTGAAGGCCCGGATCGAGGCGATCGGTACGATCCGGGCGGCGGGGATTTTCTCGGTCGTGACCGTTTCGCCGCTCCTGCCGGTTCGTGATCCGCACGGGTTCTTCCGGCGTCTGGCCGAAGTCGCGGATGCCGTCGTGCTCGATCATTTCATTGGCGGCGACGGTTCGGCCAACGGTTCGCGGACACATCGAACGGCACTGCCGGAAGCGATGCGGAGTGTCGCCCCCGAATCGGTTCGCATCGAATACCGCAACGCCATGGCCGAAATTGCGAGCGAATTTTTTCCGGGGCGAGTCGGCATCGGCCCGGACGGCTTCGCCGGGCGCTATTCGATCGATCGGTCGCTGACCAATCCTGAAACGGGCCAGGCAGTCACTTGAACGAACACCTGACCATACCCGGTTACGACCGAACGAAACGCATCGGCTTCTGGCTTTTGGTCTGGGCCGCGTATCTGGTCCTGACGGCATTCAGCGTAGATGCCGCGTTTCGGCGGTATCACGAATTCGGCACCGGATGGTCGTGGGACCTGGCGTATTACAATCAGTGGTTCTGGACGCTCGGTTATGGGGATGGCACGATCAGCGTTCGCCCGATCGCCAGTTACGCGATCGAGGGGCCCTCGGTCTGGAAGGCCAACTACCTGAGCCCGTTCAGGCTGATGATCTTTCCGGTCCATTACCTGCGGCCCGACCCGACGACCCTTCTGGCCATCGACTGCGTTTTCTTCTGGATGCTGATTCCGGCCGCTGCCAAGCTCGTGCTCGACGAGTCGGGCAGCCGCATCGCGGCGCTTGCGGCGCTGGTGCTGATCCCACTGACGCCTCTTGTTATGCCACTGGCGGCCAACGACTTCCGGGAGATGCAGGTCGCCGTTCCGTTCGCCCTGATCGCCGTCGCGGGATGGCGGCAGAGACATCGCGGCTGGGCCGGGCTGGGAATCGGCGGAATGCTGGCATGCCGGCAGGAATGGGCCGTTGTCGTGGCGATGCTGCCGCTGATCCCGGCACGAACCAGCGAACGCCCGGAGACGACCCTTCGATGGACGCGCGCGGCCGTTTACCTGGGGATTTTCTGGTTCGCATTCGCGTTTCTGGGATACTTGCGGATCACCTGCGGGCCGTCTTCGACTTCAGCCTATCTCAAACAGTTCGGGGGCGAGAAGCCGCGTCTGCGGGAGACGCTCACCACGGCGTGGGATTTTCTCTGGATCGGCATGTCGGCCTGGATCTTCCCGGCCCTGCTCGCGCCACGGGTGGCGCTGGTCGGACTGCCGTGGGTCTGGTCCCTGGCGTCGGGGAAATGGGCGATCCGGTTCATCGGGGCGGAACAGTGGCACCATGTGCGTTACTGCGCGCCCTATTTCGCGCTTTTCCTGGCCGCGGGGCTGATCGGCTGGTCCAGGTTATGGAACGGGATCCGGACCCGGACGAACGCCAAAGCGGCGCCGTTCGTGCTTGGCCTGCTGTGGATCGTCATGGCGGTCTGGCTCGTGGGGGGGCATCAGCGCATGATCGCCCTGATGGGCGGCATCCCCGACCCGGTGCCGGCCGAAGACGTCGAACCGCTCTGGCGGATCATGGCCGAAGTTCGCCCTGAGGATGGCGTTGTGGCCTATTATGACCTCACGGCCCCGTTATCGAACCGGCAGAGGCTTTTCAGTTATGTGCTGAACGTGAATCACCCGAAAGGCTGGCCCAGCGCGCTGGAGCCGGACATCCGCTACCTGTTTCTGGAAAAAGGCCTGAAACCGGTGGAGATCTGGGAGTCTCAGAATTTTCGCAAGATCTGGTCGGGCCGGGCTTATGAAGTGTGGCGGCGGGATCTGCCGAATTCGAGGGATTGAGCGAAAGTCCACGCCTGATCGGCGCGACGTTTGTTGATCGAGATTACGGCAAGCCTGGGCAAACGAGCCGGAAGCGTGAGCGCTCAAAATACCTCACATCTCAGGGCTTGACCGATTTCGGATTCGGGTTCTAACTTTTTCGCGGGCACGTTCGTAGTCCAGAAGCTCCATCAGTTTCACTTGGCCTCGCCAGAGGACGATCCAGCCGGGGCGGGCT
>WGMM01000052.1 GCA_016125085.1 bacterium | reverse complement strand
GCGACCGGCCATGGCGCCGTAACGGACCAGGTTCTGGAAAACGGGAGGTGTCGAAAAGGTGGAAAAGCGATGACCGGCAGAGTAGAGTGTCAACCAAGCAATTCGTAAGATTCAGTGTCTACTTTTTGTGGGGAAGACCACCCTTCACTTGAAGTAACAAGAGCAGATGATGTCGCTGCGCCAGGTGCAATTACATCTGACATACTTACGAGATTAATGCATTCAGATATTGTAGTTGCTGATATTACCTACCCGAATCCGAACGTATTTTATGAGCTTGGGTTAAGGCATGCATGTAAAGGAGGCACGATTATCATACGAGATCTTTCCGGTCCAAGAGTTCCTTTTGATATTGCTCATTTGCGCCATATTGAATACGAAAATACTCCTTCAGGGATGAAGAAGCTATCTGATCAGTTTAAGTCTTACCTTGATCATTTCGCACGAGTCCCACAAGCAATCGACAATCAGTTTCAAGAAATTGCGAAATTGACAGATTTCAAATTTCCTGATTACTCTGATCCTCAAAATCAAATAATGCCAGAAGTAAAAGCTATGATGGCATTGATGCAAGCTCCGGAAATGCTGGAACTCTTCGCAAGATCCGGCCGGGGTGAGGAAGTAGATCAAACCGAGATTTTCGCTATGATGGCTAAATACCCACAAGTAGCGGGTCAGCTTCTCCAAGCTCTTTTTCAGTCGGGGCATATATCGTTTGAAGGCAACAATGCCTCACGTGAGAGGAATCTCCCCACACGTGGATCTTCTCCGAATAAACCTAGAAAACGTAGAAGAAACTAGGGAGATTCCGAATCGATTTCGACAAGTTGCCTTATTAGCAAGATCGATCGTGACCGCTGAATTTGTCGTTTGTAGTTGAAAGAGGATTTGTAAGTCTCAAAGCGCTGCACACACTTTTTATCCTCTTTGATCATTTTTTCAGTTCAATAACGCTCCTTCCAAAAATTTCGTAACCCCCTCTTGCGAATCTCGGTAATCAGTGTACTATCAAAGTAGGACACTAATTCGCCAGTTCTCTCATCAACTTCAACTCAGGAGGACACCGCACGATGTGGACCACGATCGGGTCGGACTCCACAGTTCCGATCTACGAACAGATCATCGCCCAGGTGGTGGGCGTGATCGCCTCCGGCGGGCTCAAGCCCGGCGACATGCTGCCAAGCGTGCGTGAAATGGCAGGCAAGCTGCTCGTCAACCCCAACACCGTCGCCCGGGCCTATGGCGAGCTTGAACGCGCCGGCCTCGTCGAACCCCGCCGCGGCACCGGCATGCTGATTCTGCCGGCCTCCGACACCAAAGCCGCCGACATGCGGCTGACGATCCTCCGTGAGCGCCTTCGGCCCATGCTGCGCGATGCCCTCGGCTTCGGCCTCGACGCCGGCGAAATCCTCGACCTCATCCGGGCCGAGCTGGATTCGCTCAACACAAGAACCTCGGCTCCGGCCGCCAGCTGATCGCCCCGAAATTCCTGATTCCCGGCCCCATGCCGGCGAGCTGCTCGCAATATCGAACACTAGCGGAGAAACCACCATGTCAGCGGCGATCGAACTCGATAACGTCACCAAACGCTTCGGCGACCGGCTCGTGCTGGACCGAATGACCCTGAAGGTCGAGCCTGGCTCCATTTTCGCCCTGCTCGGCGACAACGGCACGGGCAAGAGCACGTCCATGAAACTGCTGACCGGCCAGATTCAGGCCGATATCGGTTCCGTCCGCCTGCTGGGCCGAGATGCCTGGCGCGATGCCGTGCCCCTGCGGCACGAAGTCGGTTACGTGCCCGAAAAGCCGAAGTTCTATGACTGGATGACCGTCGCCGAACTCGGCCGGTTCGTCGGCGGGTTTCATCGCGAAGGCTTCGAAAGCCGCTTCACCGAAGCCGCCGGCCGGCTCGGGCTCGACGTTTCCCGCAAGCTCGCTGACCTTTCCAAAGGCGGCTACGCCCGTGCCGGGCTGGCACTGGCAATGGCCGTCGACCCGAAAGTCCTGCTACTTGACGAACCGACCAGCGGCCTGGATCTTTCCACTCGCCGCGAGTTCCTTTCCGGCATGGTCGATCTTGCCGCCGAGGGCCGTACCGTGCTCATCACCAGCCACCAGATCGCCGAAGTGGAACGCGTGGCCAGCTACGTCGGCCTGATCGCCGGCGGTAAGCTCGTGCTCAGCCTGCCCATGGAAGAACTCAAAAGCCGCATCGTCCGCGTGATCGTCCAGGGCGTGCACGAGGCCGAAGCCGTCAACGGCCTGGGCCGGGTGCTGCAGGCCGACCGCTACGGCGATATCTGGCGGGCGATCGTCCATCTGCCTGATCCGGACGCCATCGAACGGGTCGCGGCCATTCGCAGCTCAGGTGCCGTGAAGGCTGAAAGGCTCTCGCTGGAAGAGATTTACGGGTCGGTCCTATCGTCCCACGCCGCAGCCTTCGCCGAAGCTGGATCAGCCGATGCCATTTACGCCGCCGGAGGTGCCGACCGATGATCCGCACACTTTTCTGGAAGGAATATCGCGACCAGCGGCTGTTCGCCCTTCTGCTCGTCGCCTTCGCCGGGGGGCTCGTCGCACTTGTGCCGATCGCCGCGCCGATGTTGAAAATCCCCAGCCAGGACGTCATCGCCGTGCAGCAGGGCGTGCTCTTTCTCTTCGCCGTGATATGCGGTGTCGTCAGCGGGGCTTTGCACTGGTCCGTGGAGCGGGAAAACGGCACCGAGACGTTTCTCGACATGATGCCCGTGCCCCGTTCGACGCTCTGGCGAACGAAAACCGTTTATGCCATCGGTCAATGGGCACTTCAGATGCTGGCCCTCGCGGCGATCGCACTCGTCTTCGGGACGATCGACACGAACGAGACCGATAATCTCGCCCGTGTCGTACTCGGATTTTCCGCGCTTTCGCTGACGATCACCATCGCCACGTCCTCGTGGTCCCGCACCGTTCTGGGCGCGATCGGCCGGGCGATTCCTTTCGGCCTCGTCGTCGCGTATGGGGCAGCCGCGATCTTCTTTGTCACGGCACGGCTGCTATTTCTCAAAGTCAGTCCGGTATTCGCTAACGGATCACGAATGACCTTCGTCCTCGGGGTGCTCTGGACGATCGCGATTCTGGCCATGCCGCTCTGGTTCAGCTACCGGCGGCTCACGGCCATCGATCGAGCCCGCAGCCTGCGCGTCGAGCACATCGCATCGCCCGGCCGAAGGGCATTCATGACGGCCTGGAAGCTGGCCTCGCACGATTTACGCTCGCTGGCCTGGCCCGTGGGTGTCCTTCTGGCCGCCATGGCTTTTCTCGCCGGGCAGGAGCCGACCCTTGCCTGGCTGCTCATCGGTTCGCTGCTGGGGGCCTGGCTCGGCGTTTCTGTCACCGATGCCGAAAAGCATGGCGGGGCCTTCAAGCTGTGGGCCGATCAGCGGCTGCCCGTCGGCAGGCTCTGGTGCGTGAAGGTGCTGCACAGGCTGGTGCTCCTCCTGGTTTGCAGCATCGCGATCGTGTTCATCGTCGCCGGTACGATCTTCCTGCAGATTCAGGCAAAAGGCGGGTCGGTCAATCCCACGTTCGCGACGGCGATGACTTCCGCGCTCAGCAGTGTGACCGCTCCCTGGACACTCATGCTTCTCGGCCCACTCTTCGGCCTCGGAGCCGGGCTCGTATTCGCCCTGATCACGCCCAAGAAGGTCATTTCCATCCTGGGGGCCGGGCTGGCGGCACTTGCCCTTACGATCTTCTGGCTCCCCATGGTCGGCTCGGGCGGCATTCGGCTCTGGCAATGGCTGGGAGTGCCGCTGGGGCTGGCGATTACGGCCCGGGTGATCGTCTGGCCTTGGGCGACGGGGCGGCTTTCGACCCGAGCCACGATCGCCGGGCTGGTCGTGCCGATGCTGGCTATCGCCGGTTACTGGTATGGCGTCGAACAGGCACGTGTCGCGGCCGTGCCGTATCTGGGGTCGCTGGTCGACGAAGACAAGTTCATGTCCGTCATGCGGTCCACGCAGGCGGCCCAAGCCGGCGACCGCCTGAACGAAGTCGCGGGCGAGGTCCTGACGCTGCGCAGCGAAGCGGTTTCGATGCCGAAACCGGTCGTGGGTATTGCCGGCGGCATGGTGGACAGTGCCGTCGTATTGCACGCGCCGATGGGCAAGCCGTCTTACGAAGAATTTCGAAATCAGCTCAATTTTGCATTTCCGAACGGGCTGAAAGAGATCAAGCCCGAGGTTCGCAAGGCGTTCGACAAGATCCTGGCCGATGGCTGGGTGAAGAAGATCGAAGCCCTGGCCGCAGCCGACGTGGAATATGCGAACCTCGGCACGATCGAACTGGATTCAGGCGTCTACACCGGGTTCGAAAAACGCACGTCGATCCAGTTCGCCGGTGAAATGCTATTGATCGACGCGCTTCGCAAGGAAGAAGCCGGCGATGCCGCTGGCGCATTGGCCCGGATTGACCAGGCCCTGCGGGTTTCCCGCTGGATCGGCCGCCGGGTTCCGGCCATGTTCCACTACCCGAGTGCATCGCTGAACACGAGCGCCCTCAAGACGCACGACTTCTGGCGATCCAGGCGCACTTCGAAGGCGGATGTCGTCTTGCTAAGGCTGGCGAATGCCATGATCGAGCGGCATCGCATAAGAAGTGAGTCAGATGAGGATATGCTGAAATCCCAATACCTCTCGATGAAGTCTTCCGCGTCCGATACGCGAAGCATGATGAGTGAGTGGATGACCCGGTACGATATTCGGAACCGAGACGAAACTTGGACGAGCCTGAGCGCTCATCTCTGGTCGGTGGCGACGGGTACCGAATTCGAAACCCTGCGGCGTCAGCGGCTTTACGATCTCTGGATCGCTGGTTTTCTGAAGTCCGCCCGCACCGACCATCTGACGCTCCATCGCCTCGCTTCAGCCCACGGCAATAACCTGGCGCCGGCCTATTTCTATGGAGAGCGGTATTTCAATTTCGGCGACTGGGTTTCGCCCACGATCGAAAACCCTTCGCCCGCCGAGAACCAGGCCGATTGGGAGCGCACCGCGGAACTTATTCATCAGGACATTTACTTCCGTAGCGGCGCGCTGCCTTACACGGCCCGAACGACGCGCGATATCGCGCGGAAGAAGGCAATTTTCGAAATGATCGCATTGATGAACGCCCTGCAGGCTCACCGAATTCTGCACGGCGACTGGCCGAAATCTCTGGCCGAACTCGACGCCCCTGGATTCGGTCAGGTGCCGGACAACCCGCTGACGGGCACGCCTTACGTTTACGAAGTGTTCGCTAAGGGTGTCGTGCTGAAAGCCCCCGACGTGTTCCCGAACGAGAAGCCGCCGTCCACCGGCAACTTCTTCGACCACGCCTTCAGCAACCGCCGCTATGCACTGGTATTCGAAACACCTTCTTTCGAAGTCAAGTGAACCCGCAAACGACCGAAGTCGGGCCGCCTGGCCCGCTTCAACTCGCCCCGGGCCTTTCGGTCCGGGGTTTTTCGTGCGATGTCTCTGGCGAATTCGAACACGCGTACGAAAGTGTCAAATTGGTTCGCCCCCGGTCTTTTTATCAGGACGGCAACTTCGGTTGTAGTCACGAATTTCCTCGAAGTCCCAACGCCCTGGGCCCCCCGAGCTCCAGCTCGGGGATTTTTCGAATCCGTCAGTTCCGAAGGTTCGAAACGACCTTCGAGCGAAGAGATCCCCGAGCTGGAGCTCGGGGGGCCCAGGGGGTATCATGCAGCCAGTTTTGCCGACCTTGCTATTTTGGTTCATCCGCCTGAAGCGCGCGAAAGCGGCGGGACGCCGCTTCCACATTCCGGAAAGTAAAAGCGGCGTCCCGCCGCTTGCCGCGTTCCGAGTGACACGTCTTTTTCGTTATGGCCTGATCACGGGTCAGTGATTTTCGAATCATCGATAGCGATTCTTTCGCGATCTTCTCATGGGTGAAACACTTCATTCGTTTTCCGGGTTTCGAACAGAATCGCAAGAGCCGGGCCTCGAATTCGAAGCCCGGCTCAAGTCGAAATCGAAATGGAAGGACGAACGGTCGCGAGCGGACGACCGCATGCCGTTTATCGCATGCCACCGCCCATGCCACCCATGCCGCCGCCCATACCACCCATGCCGCCCATACCACCGCCCATGCCGCCCATGCCACCGCCCATACCACCCATACCGCCCCCCATTCCGCCCATACCGCCGCCCATGCCGCCCATACCACCACCCATTCCACCCATGCCGCCACCGAATCCGCCACGGGGCGGGAAGCCGGTCATGAGTGACATCGGGATCAGGGCAAGATCGGCGACGGGGTAGACGCGACGGTCGGTCGGCAGGTCTTCCGCGGCTTTCCAGGAGATGAACAGGACGCCGTCCTGAACCGTGTAGGTCAGGTCGAGCTGGTCGAGCATGATTTTCATGGCGCGCTTGAGGGGCACGCCTTCCAGGTTGATCGTCACGGGCGATTGCATCGTGGCGCTGGCATCTTCCAGGCCGATCGGATCGACGTGGATTTGAATGCCGTTATCGTTGGGCCCCTGCGTGTTCTGCGTGATGTACTTCAGCACGTCTTCGAAGGGCGTTTCGTTCGGGAATGGCAGCGAGATCGGGTCGTTGAGCTTGTCGATGATCGACTGGCTCTGCGGGTCTCGCGTCACGAGGTCCGTGGCCTCGCGGTACTTGGCACGTTTTTCCGTGATTTCGCGGAACCGGTCGACGGGCGGATACGCGATGAACTGGTCGTCCGGAAAAGGTACAGCGGCGCGGTCGACGTCCGCCAGCGAGAGCATGAAGTTGAATTCCTTCAGGGCTTCGTATTCGCGGGCCAGGGCGTAGAAGCCGATGCGGGCGGAGACGAATTCCGCGGCGATCGGGGCCTCTTCGTTCGGCCGCATCGCCCGGGCTTTCTGCGCCAGGAGGCGTGCCTGGACGAACGGCTCGACCGATTCGGAAATGCTGCCGAATCCGCCGGAGTACATCACGTTATAGATGCCCTGATTGATCAGGTTATCGAACTGCTCCATGAGCACTCCGACGGTCTTGTTGACGTCCTCGTATTCCTCCAGGGAGCGCGACCGGGCTTCGGCGAGCGAGCCCAGGCGGGCATCCTCGGCCTGACGTTCCAGGTTCCGTTCCTCCTGACGCGTAGCGGCCAGAAGCGAGGCCTGAAGTTCGCGGTCGAGTCGAACGCGAGTGGCTTCGGGGATGTCAGTCGCCGAACGGACCATGTTCTGGGCCTGACGAAGGGCGTTCAGGGCCGCGTCCGGATTGTTGGCGTTCAGGTAATTTCGCGCCGCCTGTTGTTTCTGACGGATTTCGGCCGCGAACTGCTGGTTCCGGACCGATTCCATCGCTGCGACGGTTTCGAGTGTCGCTGGCCGTTCCTGTCCAGGTGCGGCGGGGTTTTCGGCTGCCGGGGCAGGGGCGTCCTGTATCGGCTTCATGGCGACCTGGCGCACTTGATCAAGCTGATCGATCGCTTCGCGGGCATTTCCGTTGGCGGGATCGAGCTTGAGCGCCTGTTCGTAGAATTTGCGGGCTTCCGTCGGATGTCCCTGAGTCCGCGCCTGGCGGCCCAGATCGACGAGTTGTTCTGAAAGTGGGATCGAATCCGCTGCGGCGAGATCGACCGTACCGAAACAGAGCCCGGACAAAGCCAGGGCTAACGTCCGAACCAGCGGACGGCAACCGGGCATCATGTCGAGATTCTCCTGATTCAGCCACCCCATGGATTCGCTGAATTCCGGATAGAGGAGCCTGCTCCGAACGTTAAAAATGTTCGGACCCACCAGGGCAGATCAATGTCCGGTTCGGGCAATCCACTTCATTGGCTGTATTTCGAGTATACCGTCGAAGAATTCGTTCGAAGAATCGGAGGGTTGAGTATTCGGTGGAAAATGGGACGATAATAAGGGTCGCGGATTCCGGGCCAATCATGCGCGAGAATACGGAAAGTTCGAAGTACCAGACTTTTGCGACCTGACCGGAAGTGTGAAGCCTGCCGTTCGCAAGTCAATGTATCGGATTGTATCGCCGGGAAAAAAGAACCGTCCTGCCTGAATGGATGCTTGTCCAAGAAAAGAAGCGGAGGGCGCATCGACCGCGATGTCTCGCGTGTCTCAGCGTCAGGGTTTCAGGCTTCGGGCGATCGCTGAGGCGATCGTTGCGTATCCGTCGGGCCGGGGGTGGCTGTCGTAGGGCCAGAATTGCGGCTCACCGGCGTTCTCTTTCGATTTCAGATCGTCGGTCGTATCGACGAAGGGGATTTTCAACCGATCGCAGATCGATCGAATTTGCGGTGACTGCGCCGCATAGGCCGGATCGGTCGTCAGCGCGTCGGCCACTTCGGCCGGCATGGCCAGATCCTTGAGTGCCTGAGCGTATCGACCGTGCACGATTCCATGAAACGGCACGAAGGCCACGACGAGCCGCACTTTCAGTCGGTCACACACCTGACGGATGGCTCGCAGATGCATTTCGGGGGAACCGCCCAAGGCGAAGT
This sequence comes from bacterium, assembly GCA_016125085.1. Classification (GTDB taxonomy): domain Bacteria; phylum Planctomycetota; class Planctomycetia; order Isosphaerales; family Isosphaeraceae; genus QWQI01. Next base: position 27,358 of record WGMM01000052.1, on the reverse strand, counting down.
CGGCCTTGATCATGTCCGGCGTCTGGGTCGATTGATGCACGAGCCACGGGTTGAGCTTGCCGGCTCGCATCGCGGCTTCGAGTTCGGGCTTGAGGCCTGGTAACGGTGGATCGCCCGGCTTGAACGGGTTGGTGGAGTCGGGCACCGGGGAGAAGTAGCGGATCGAATTGCCGAAATAGCGAACGTAGATCGGTTCCCCATCCGCCAAACGCATTCCCAGCACGACCGATCGCGGCAACCAGCGAATCGCCGAGTCCGCGACGACCTCTTTTTCGACCTTGCTGAAGAGGAAGCCGAGGCTTTCGGTCTTCGGCGGAACGGGCGGTGACGGCGTATCGTTGGCGTACATGACGACCACGAGCGTATCAGGCTTCAGCACGGTGACGGAGTCACACGCCAGCTGAGAAACCTGATCCATGCGGGCCGCCACGACGCCCAGGTTCAGCACTTCGTAACCAGCGCCGAGATCCCGTTCCAGATTCGCCGAGATCGTTTCGCTGGCCGATGCGCCCTGGCCTTCCGTCACGCTGTCGCCGACGACCAGAACGCGTTTTTTGCCCGCGGGCGGAACGATCGAAAAATCGCGTTCGCGAAACCCGAACCGGTTGAGCCTGTGCACGTGCCGCCAGCCGTCCGGTGCGCTCTCGAACACGAGCGAATCATAGACCAGGCCCCGTTTCATCAGCGGTCGAAAGCGGGGGTCCGACTCGGCCAGAAGCTGATAGCGGATGCGGTTGAAGAGGGTCGTTTCGGGGATCGGAAAGATCGCCCGGAACGCGATTTCCTGCATGATCAGGATCAGGCCGGCAGTCATCAGTGCGAACGCCAGTTTCCGGCCGGGCCCGCGAGGTTTCGGGCGCGTCGCGGCAGCGGAAGTCTCAGTCGAAGAGCTCGTCATCGGTGCGATTTCGAAATTGGGTTCACGGCTCAGCCATTGCCCGCAGGAGCCAGGGACGTTCATGTCTCAACGTCGTTGCCGGACGACATCGACCATCATAATCGATCGGCCGTACTGCAAGCGAACCGCAAGCGTCATGCCGTCGCTTCGGGCATGGACATATCCCGCGGCAGCCGCACGGTGAAAGTCGCCCCGTGGCCTGGCTTCGACTCGACACGCAAGCGCCCATGATGGGCCTCGATAATGTCGCGGCACACCGGCAGCCCGAGGCCCGTTCCGCCCAGGCCGCTTTCGTCGCCTGGCGGTTTCGTGGTGAAGAATGGCTCGAAGATCCGCTTGAGCACGGCCGGCTCCATGCCCGGGCCAGTGTCCGCGATCGAGACTTCGGCCCACTTGCCGGTATTGTCGGTGCCGACCTGCACCATCAGCCGCCCGTGCCCCTGCGACCCCATCGCCTGCCGGGCGTTGATCACGAGATTCAGCAGCACCTGCTGGATCTGCGGCGGGCAGACGATCGCCATCGGCCGGCTGCGCACGTTCAGGACCAGTTCCACCCGGTGCTTTTCCAGGTCTTTGGCCGTCAGCATCAGCGTGTCTTCGGTCAGCCGGGCCAGGTCGGCCGCGGCCTTTTTGTTCAAATTCGGCCGGGCCAGGCCCAGCATGCCGGTGGTGATCGCCGTGGCCCGCTGGGCACCCGCCAGGATCTTTTCCAGCGATTTGCTGCGGAACTCCTCGTCCTTCGACTTCGCACCCATCTTGGCGTAGTTCAGGATCGGCGTCAGGGCATTGTTCAACTCGTGGCACACGCTGCCCGCCAGGACCCCCAGGCTGCTCACCCGCTGCAATTCGCGCACCTGCCAGCGCAGACGCTCGTTTTCCTCTCGAAGCTTTTCCAGCGCCTCGGCGGTAACGAGATTCGAAGTGCCCTGGTTACGGGGCGATCTGGACGACTCCGCGCGGCCAACGGCCGGAGCGGATTCGGAAAAGGGCGAGGGGCCTGTGACCGATGCCATGTCCGTAATTACCTCGGAGCGTCGAACACGTTCGACAGCGACTGGGGGGAGACGACGGCTCGCTCGGCTCGGACCGAAACGACGGTCCGACCTGCGACACTATTCCTATCGGTCGTGACGATCGTGACGGTTGAGCGAATTCGATCGATCATGCCAGCGGTGCGGTGCCCGATGGCCCGCATCTGAAGGAATCAACGCCAATTCGACCGATTTCCGGTCTTCATGGAATCGACACGGTCGCAGCGTCATTCGCCCGCGATCCTGGCCGCGACGGCTGCCGGCAGTGTCAGCCGGGCAAGGCGTGAAGTGCCTTCGGCCGTGTGGCGTAATTCGACGATCCAGGCATCGGCCGGCAGGGAATCGAGCGCCTTGTCGGCCCATTCCACCAGGCTTACCCCGCCGGAGTCGAACGTCTCGCCCACGCCCAGGGCCTCGAACTGGTCGGCGTCCTCCAGGCGATAGACGTCGAAATGGTGGATCAGCCAGCCGCGGGATGTCGGGTAAACGTGGTGAAGTACGTATGTCGGGCTGGAAACCGTTGACTCGTCGACACCGAGAGCCTGGGCAAAGCCACGTGTCAGGGTGGTTTTGCCTGCCCCCAGGCCGCCGATCAGGGCGATCGTCACGCCGGGTGCGGCATGTTCGGCAAGCATTGCCCCGAGTTCAAGCGTGGCCTGTTCGCCGGTCAGTTCCTGCACGAACGTTCGCATGGCTGGCCTCGGGTCGATCATGCTTTATGCCCCGAACGATCGAAAATGGTCGAAACCGCCGGTCAGCCAGAGGGTTTCGCGGCCGTCGCCCCATTCGACCGTCAGCTGTCCGGAGTCGGTCACCGTTCCGATCTGGGTCGCCCAGCGTGGCAGCCTCCGGGCGGCTTTCGGGGCGACACAGAAGCACAGCTCGAAATCCTCTCCGTCCGAAAGGGCATGGCGCAGAGCCGCGGCGTCGTCCGAAGCGACCTCGCCGGCGAAGTGGTTGCGAACGTCCTCGTGCACCGGGATCGCCGTCGCCCGCAGCCGAGCCCCCAGCCCGCCTGATTCGGTCAGGATATGGCGGATATCGCCCCCCAGGCCGTCGCTCAGGTCGATCATGGCATGCAGGTCCGGGCCAAGTGCATTCAGCAATTCCTGAGCCTCGGCCACGCGGGGCTGCGGCCGCATGTCCCGGCCCGAAGGGAGCGACCCGCCCAGCGGACCGCTCACGGCGATCACGTCGCCCGGTTTGGCCCCGGATCTCAAGATCGCCCCGCTTGACGGTTCCAGGCCGATCAGCGTGACGTTCAAAACCAGCGGGCCGTTCCACAGGTTCGTATCGCCCCCGGCCAGGACGATGCCGAAGCGGTCCGCCTCCTGCCGCATGCCGCGAGTCAGGCCCCGGGCCACGGCGTCGAAGCCTTCGCGGGGCAGGGCCACGCTGACCAGGGCCGCAACCGGCGTGCCGGCCATAGCGGCGATGTCCGACACGTTCACAGCCATCGCCTTGCGGCCGACGAGTTCCGGGGCATGCACGCCCTCGGCCAGGCGAAAGTGGCGGCCGTCCATGAGCATGTCGGTCGTCATCAGCCAGCCACGCCCGTCCGGGGGGCTGTCCAGAATGGCGCAATCGTCGCCGATGCCCAGGCGCACGAGCCCCTGCAAGCTGTCCGCACCCTGAATGCGTGTGCGTTCCCGAATCCAGCGGATCAGCTCGAACTCACGTGCCATCGAACCTGGATCCTGCAAATCAATAGGTATCGGCGTTCGCCGGGCCATCGTCAGCGGGCCGGGCGATGTGCGGATTCGCCCCGTACCATAGCCTGCACACCTGTTCGGCCGTGCGGCCCAGACGCCGCCGTGTACTTTCCTGGTCGAGGGCGTGCGAGAGGTTCATCGGTTCGGTCAGGATCGAGAAAAACGCCGTGATGCCCTGATCCAGCACAGCGTCGGCCCCCGAGGCCACCGACCCGCCCAGCGCCACGCACGGCTTGCCCAGCTCACGAGCCACCCTGGCCACGCCGGCGACGGTCTTGCCGTAGCCCGACGAATGGTCGATGCGTCCCTCGCCCGTCAGGCACAAGTCGGCCAGCTTCATGCGATCCCGCAGCTTGGTCGCGTCGATGACCAGGTCAATCCCGCGCCGCAATTTTCCGTTCGCGAAGGCTACCATACCCGCCCCCAGGCCGCCCGCGGCACCTGAGCCGGCGATGTCTCGCACGGCCATACCCAGGTCTCGCTCGATGATCTGAGCCAGATTCTCCAGCCCCTGGTCCAGTCGGGCGACCATCTCGGGCGTCGCACCCTTTTGGGGCCCATAAATGGCTGATGCGCCCATCGGGCCACAAAGAGGATTGCTTACGTCGCAAGCGACCTCGATCCGCACGCGGTCCAGCCGGTCGTCGCGTCGGCTCCTGTCAATTCGCTCCAGCCGGTTCAGGGCCCCGCCGCCCAGGGGCAACTCGCGGTCATCGGCGCCGAGCAGCCGATACCCCAGCGCCACGGCCATGCCCGTGCCGCCGTCATTGGTGGCACTGCCGCCGATCCCCACGAAAATCCGCGAAACACCCAGGTCAATCGCCGCGCGGATCAATTGTCCTGTGCCGTAAGTCGATGTCAGCAGAGGGTTTTTCATCTCAGGCGTCAACAGGGCCAGGCCCGAAGCCGAAGCCATGGAAATCACGGCCGTCGCGCCGTCGTCGACAACGCCGAATTTCGCGGTCACCGGATGTCCCAGCGGGCCACGCACTTCGGCGTTTTCGAATCGCCCGCCCAGGGCCTCGACCATGGTTTCGACGAACCCCTCGCCGCCATCGGCCATGCCGGCACAGTCCACCGCCGCGCCTGGCAGGGCACGCTTCACGCCCCGGGCCATCGCGCGGGCAACGTCGCCGGCTTCCAGCGATCCCCGGAATTTATCGGGCGCGATAAGTATGCGGACGGGCACGGTTTCGCTCGATTTCCTGCACATTTTCGGCTGAACGAACCCGGTGGCGGCACGGCCCCGCCAAACCCGCCGTCAATTCGGCCTGAAGACAAGCCTAATGCCTTACGTCAACATCGACAAGAGCCGCTCGTCGTGAAGGCTCGTCACGATCATGTCCGCGTAATCGCGCACCTCCGGCGGGCTGTACCTGTGCGGCACCCCCACGGCGAATGCCCCGGCCGCACGCGCAGCCTGCAACCCCGCCGAACTGTCCTCCAGCACCAGCACACGGGTCGGCTCCACGCCCAGCCGTTGCGCGGCTGTACGATAAATCTCAGGGTCAGGCTTGCCCCGGGTCACGTCTTCGGACGTCACCAGAAACGAAAAATAGTGCCGAATGCCGTGATGTGTCGTCAGAGCCTCTGCACTGGCCCGGCTCGAACTCGTCGCCACCGCTCGCGGCAGGCCCAGGGCCACCAGGTGGTCCAGCACCTGCCGCAGCCCCGGCATCGTGTTCGAATCGTTCAGCATCCGTTCATGGAACCGGGCCTTCACCTCGGCCATGATCGCCGGGATTTCCAGGTGATGCAGCTTGCCCAGGGTATGGAACACCTTGCCCGCGTCAGCCGCGCGCCGGCCGATCATGGCGGCCATCATTTCGTCCGTGAACCGCGCTCCGTGATCCTGCATGAAGCTGTCCGCCACGGCGAAGAACAGGTCTTCCGTGTCGAACATCAAGCCGTCCATGTCGAAAACGACCGCGTCAAAACGCCTTCCGCCACTGCCGGTCTGTCTGTCGTCCATCGTCGCCCGCTGGTCAGTCCCGAAATTGTTCCGCCCAGGCATCCGCTTCGTCCTGAACGTCGTTCATCTCACGCTCCACCAGCGCACGATAATGTTCCAGGCCGTCCCGGTCCAGTTCCGCCGGCACGTGAATCGCCCTTGTGCCCACCCCGACCGCATGCGAATAAGGCTTCGGCACAGCGAAACGGTCCCAGCTTTTCGCCCGCCAGCAATGGCTGTAGGCCAGACCGGCGCCGATGATCGGCAACCCCGTCGAACTCGCCAGGTACACCATCCCCGGATGCACCTTCCGCCGCGGCCCGCGCGGGCCGTCCGGCGTAATGCACAAATGCCCTGTCTTCATCCCCTGGAATTTCAGCAGGGCCTTCACGCCCCCGCGCGTGCTCGAACCACGCACCACGCCGATGCCCAGCCGCTTGACGATCTGCGTGATGATCTCGCCGTCGGCGTGCTCCGAAATCAGAATGTGCATCGACGGCCAGTTCCAGTACTTGGCCGGAAACAGCAGCGTTTCATGAAAGAACGCATAGACGTACCGCTGCCCCGACCGGTTCGCGATCGCCGGATTGATCTCCGGATCCCGAAACCTCGTGTGATACGTCATCGTGCCCATCCAGCGGTCGATCAGCTTCGAGCCGACCACGCCGATGCCCTGAATCACCTTCGGATTGCGGATCTTCATCCTCGTACGCTCCGTCCTGGAACGACCGGCCAGGGGGCGAATCTCTCCCCCTGTCGGTTTCTCCTTGATCCCGGCCTCCCGGCCAGCCAATGTCCGTTGCCCTGAAATCTACCCCAACCGGGCGATTTCTCCTAGGTGAGTTCGCTGAACTGAATTCAGTGGGTGTGCCCAGATTGTCTTCTGCGAACCCATGATTTCGGTTTCTTTCCTAAGCGATGACGCTTTGGGCTTGATCGTCCGAACTCGACTTCGCGACTGAACATCTTGCCCTGAAGGGCATTCGGAACATAGCCCGGGGCAAAGCGCAGCGACGCCCCGGGTACCGAAACGGATCGAACGCCCGATTTTCCTCATATAAATACCATTCGCCGGCCGGGACCGTGGTCCCGGCCGGCGAATGGTAATCCTTCACATTGAGGTTCGATTTATTCCCGATACCCCGGGTTCCGCTTCGCTTCACCCGGGGCTGGATTCCGAATGCCCCTTCAGGGCAGAAGAAGAGCATGCACCGCAAGCTTGGCATTTCCTGCAAGCTGCCTGTCTCCGCCAAATCTCCCGGAAAATTGTGGCACACCCAATCCAGTGAATTCTCTGGACCTTCTCGTGGCAGCGGCGTCTCGCCGCTCGCCGCGCGACCATCGAGCAATTTAGAAAGAGTATCGATCGGACACACAGTGGCTTGTCTCGACCGTTCCTCAATCGCAGGTTTTTCCCCGAACGCGAAAGCGGCGAGACGCCGCTTCCACAGGCCCCCCCCCCGTGGCCGCCGCTCGCCGCGCAACCATAAAGACCGAAGGAAGCAAAAGTTTCGACCAACAATGCATCATCTGCCGATTTTTCCTTCGAAACTTTTATCCGTATTTCAAAATCATACGTACACAATCCTCGATACGGCAGGAAAGAAATCCATGATACGGGAATTTATGCCCATGATCAGCACCCTCACTTTTCGGAACTCCCAGCATGTCGCCCTTCGTCGCTTCAGAACCCACAAGTGCCGGCTCCGCGGGCAATGCCCTCAAGCACGGCTTTTGCGCCGAGAAAATCCTATCGCAAGATCTCCTCGCCGCAGCAGAATCGATGCGGGACGAACTCACGAAAATCCATAACCCGTGGTCCGACGACGAAGTTCAGGCCGTCGATCAGCTTGCCATCGCCCGGGCTCAGCAATTCGAACTCGAGCGGGCGATGCGGCTGAAAATCGACGACGAAAAACGGCGGGCCGCCGAGCTTTTCGACCGCTCCGAAAACGACCGGCTCGCCGCCGATCTGGCCCGCTGCCACGACAATCCCGCCCTCTTCGGGCCCATTCTGCGGACGTCGTTCGCCGGGGCCGACTGGCTCGTCAAATTCTGGGCCGGTCTCACCGACGAGCTATCCCCCGACGCTTCCGGCACCTGCGGCAGCTTGCCGTTTTCGAAAGCCTGCGAAGCCGCGATGGCTCTCGAAAGCCCGTGGCAGGTCGATCGCGTCGAAGCCGAAGGGGGCTGGCTGATGGCGAGATATGTGCGGATCGCGCCTGACCCTGAAGCTGCATTGTCTCTCTGGGTCGAAGCCTCGAAAGCTCCCGACGGCCTGGACTTCTCCATGGCCCGAGCCCGCCGGATCGTGGCGAAGGCCCCGGCCGACCGCTCCGAAGCTGCCGCCGAACTGGTCGCCCGTGCCAAAGCTGAGATCGCCCGGATGTCTCAGCGTGCCAATGAGATGCGATCGAATTACGAAACGGCGCAGGCCCATGCCGCCGAGGCCGCCGTGGGCACGGGGTCGGGCGATCCGCAACTGGAAAAAGACTTTCGCCTGCTGTCCCGTTATCTGACCTCGGCCCGAAATCGGGCCGACCGTTTCGAGCGAAGGCTCGACGCTCTGAAACGCGACCGCAAGCGGCTGGCTTACAGAAAGCAGAAAGACGACGAGCGAGAGGCTCGCCGCCTCAGGGAAGAAAGCCGAAAGGCCATAAATCGATTCGAAAACGAGGCGAATCGATACGAAAACCCCCGCGCTGATGTCTACGCCTCTCCCGGTAATCCCGGATATGCAGAATTCGACAGGCAATCCCATAACAGGGGATTTGCGGAAAACGCCGACGGCGACGATTTCGAATCGATGGGCCTGTCTCCCCAGCCGCACAAGCCGATGCCTCAGGCCAAACCTGACATTCAGCCGCAACTTATTCGAAATTCAGGAGATGCGATCGTATTGCGAAACGAACGGTCCGCGTCTTCAGGCACCGAATCTTTCTCAGTGGCCAGACGGCCCGTGACTCAAGTCGAAAAGGTGCCAGCGGACGAGAAGCGGCAGAATTCGAGCGAAGAATTCGCGTGGCTCGACCGGAACACGCCCCTGCTGGAGCGTCTCCCGATGATGCGGTACCGGGACTGGGCCAATCCCGACGAAGTTTTCGATGACGAAGTCGAAGTGCTGCGGCGATTGGTCCAGATTCCTCCGTCGGATGACGGGAATCAGGCGATCCGGAACATGTTCGGCTCGCCGAAGATCCTCCGCCGCTGCTGGAGGGCTTATCAGAGCTGGGCGGGTGAGGGGGGCACGCAGGCTTCGAAGTGAAGGCTCGATCCTCGTAAGTTCGAATCGGTCGAACTCCTGCGATTTAGCCGTAGGCCAGCCCACTCACTGTGACTCGTTGCGTCATCGACTTTCGCTCTTTGTCAATTCGGATGCGAATCATGGGCCGATTCCCGCCACGGGCAGCGGCGGAATCATGGGCATGTGACCCGTCTCGAATTTTCGCCGTGCGATCGTCCAGGGCCGAAATGCGATTCAGCGTTTCGTCCGAATTGCACTCCAGGCCATCACAGCGCAGGCGAGCGTCGCCAGAATGCAAGTCGAGGGCTCAGGAACGACGGTCACAGCCGTGAAGATGTAGGAGGAGTAGCCCGCGGGGGTGACATCCTGCCAGCTTGCCCCGCCATCGAGGATGCGGCGGACGGATCCGAACTGGCTGACGAGCAGCAGGCGGTCCTGATCCAGAAAGGCGATGTCGTTGAACTGGGCTGAAGTTCCCGCCACGACGCTCGACCAGGTCGTGCCGCCGTCGGTCGATTTCTTGACCGATGAGCTGGTGCCCGCGGCGTAAATCAGGTTTTCGTCCCAGGCGGCGATGGCACGAACCTGAGTTCCCGAGAAATTGTTCGCTGCCCAGGTCGAGCCGTTGGTCGTTTCACGCACCCAGCCATTCAGGCCGAGCGTTCCGCCCGCATAAGCGACGTTCGCGTTCACGGCATCGATGGCGTAACCCACGCCGCTGGTGGTGTTTTGAGCGGTCCAGGTCGAGCCGCCGTTCGTGGTTTTGTAGATGACGGCATTGTCGGTCGTGTTCTGTAAATACTGGCCGACGAAATAAGCCGTCGTGGCCGACACGGCATCGATCCTGTTGAAAACGGTTCCGCCGGTGGCGGAGGGCGGCGTCAGCAGGGATGTCGTCCAGCTCGTTCCGCCGTTATCGCTGACCATGACCCGGCCCTGGTTCGAGGTGCCCTGGCCGACGGCGAAGACTTTGTCCGCATTGGCAGCCGAAACGCCGTTCAGGGTTTGCCCGGACAGAAGCGTGGTCCAGCTCGACCCGCCGTCGGTCGATTTCAGAACGACTTCGCCCACGGCATAGATCGTATCGGCGTCGACGGCGTAAATGTCATTGATCCGGGTGCTGGCCCCGCCGGTGTAAACCGAAGTCCACGAGGTACCACCGTTCGTGGATTTGAGGATCGTTCCGGCATTCCCGTTATTCGCCGAAACGAACGCGATATCTGCGGCTGGTGCCGTTTGCCCGAAGATCAGGGATGCGGAGAGAACCAGAAGACATCCGACGATTCTTCGAAATTCGAAAAGGCGGGAATTGTCGCTGTGAATGCAGTTTTCAGGCTTCGGGATGAGATGCAGTCGCTGTGCGGTTCGTTCGAAGAGAGCTTGATTCATGGGTGCGATCGCCTTGCCGGGATGGATTTCGAAGGAAGTGCGTTCGAAGCCGTCCGAATCCGCTAACCCTGACCGGGGCTGGCCTGGTTCGTATGAAGCGCGGACGACGGCTTCGAAAGACCCATGGCGAAACCGCGGCGAATCCGCCACGCTTTCCGGCGAGAATTCCGAAAATGGATTGCAAAATCAAATTATGTATGGACTTAGCTCGTGAAGAAATTTGTCCGGAACGGTCTCTCAGACGATTGTGATCCATGGATTCGTGGTTTAGGATGAAGCAGGAAACGCCAGGGCCAGTCACGTCGGGCCGGGAGGTTGTAAGGTGCCGGAGCGAAGTACCAGAGCGAGACCGGCGGCATTGTTGCCGGATACCGGACGGGAGCGGTCTGGCTTCGACGAAGCCCTGGTCCGCGGCTTGCTGGCACGCGATGCCGACACGATCCGGGAGGTGGTCGACCGGTTCGGCCCCCGGCTGATTCTGGTGGCGTACCGGTATCTCAACGGCAAGGCCAGCCGGAAGGTCGAGGCGGAGGAAGTCGTGCAGTCGGCCCTGGGCAGCTTCTTCCGGCATGATCTCGCCGGCCGTTTCGAAATCGGCACGTGGGACGAATTGTGGTCGCTGCTGGTGGTGATCACCCGGCGCAAGTGCCGCAAACAGCGGCGATACTGGTCGGCGGCCAAGCGTTCGCTGCCCGTGCCCGCAACAGCCGCCGGGGCCGCTGCCGGTGCGGATCCCGTGGAAATGGCCGTGATGCGGGAGCTGATCGACCGGACCCTGGGACGATTCGATGAGCGGTCGCGGCAGATCGTGGAACTGAGCCTTCAGGGCATGGACACAGCCACGATCGCGGCCGAGCTGGGCAGGTCGGAGCGGACGGTTCAGCGGGTGCGGAATGGACTGAAGGCGTTTCTCAGGGGCGAACTCGAAACGACGGCCTGACAGGTTTCGGAGCGGGGCATGAGTCTTTCCGGGTTCGATCCCGATGCCGTCTTCGACTCGTGGCTGGAAAGCCGCGTAGCCGCCTTCGAGGATGCCCTGCGGCGCGATCCGGCGGCACGGCCTGACGACTTTCTTGCCGATTGCCCGACGCCGGCCCACCATTCGAAACTGGCCCGGGAACTGGCCCTGATCGTCGCGGAGCATGGCCAGGCCCGTGGTCGACCGTGTCATGCATTCGGTGAAGCCCCGGAAGAGATCGGCCCATTCCGGATCGGCCGGCTGCTGGGTGAAGGGGGCTTCGGGCAGGTGTTCGAAGCCTGGGACAGCCGTCTGGACCGCCCTGTGGCGATCAAACTGCTGCGGCAATCGGCCGGGCAATGGGAAGCCCCGGGTGTGACGTTCCTGAACGAAGCCCGGGCGGTAGCGCGGCTCAGGCATCCGGCGATCGTCGTCCTGTTCGACGTGGGCGATGCCGGTGGCAGGCCGTTTCTGGTTTATGAGCGGATCGAAGGCACCGATCTGCGGCAGGTTCTGCGGCATGGGCCGCTACCGGTCGACGAAACCCTGCGGATCGTGGAAAAAGTCGGCCAGGCACTGGCTTTTGCGCATGATCGCGGCATCCTGCACCGGGACGTGAAGCCCTCGAACATCCTGATCGACACCGACGGCAAGCCGTTTCTGACCGACTTCGGCCTGTCGGTTCCCAGCGATCCGGGTCAGCAGCCCGAAAGCCCTGGCACTTGCGGCACGCTTGCCTATCTGGCACCTGAGTTATTGGCCGGCAAATCAGGCGGCGTGAAGGCCGATATTTATGCCCTGGGAGCCGTGCTTTACGAATGCCTGACGGGCAGGGCGCTCCATGCCGGGCCATTGAGGTTGAGGGATTCCAGTCAGGAACCGATCGATCTCCCAATGATCAGCAGACCGGGGCTGGACAGGCTTGTCGCGAAAGCCCTGGCACGTGATCCTGCCGGGCGGTTCGCAAGCGTCGGGGACTTTCTGGAGGCTCTCCGTGCGATTCAGGCGGATCGATGCCCTGAATTGGCGAACGGCACTTCGAATCCAGCGGAATTCAGGCCAGGGCCGCGCTCTACACTGAATCGCCGAAGAGGTCTGCTGGCATCGTTGACGTTCGGCCTGCTTGCGATCGGTCCGGCTTATGGCTTGCGTCAGGCTGAATTTTCGCGATCCGGGCCCGCGGACGGTTCGCGGATCGTGCTGGAAGGCTCGGCCTCGATGGTGCGATCGTTGACCGAACAGGAGCGTGCCCGTGCCTTTCGGGGCGTTTCCGGAACAGGTTCGCCATTGACGAAGCCTGATTACAAGAGCTTCTTCCGCACCCTGCTGGCTGCTGGCGATACGCTGCCGAAGCCGTTCCGGGGCCGGATTCTTCTGGAATGTGCCGGGTCCTGCAGGAATCGGGGCGATCTTGCCGGGGCGACCTCGGATCTGTTCGAAGCCTCGGCACTGGTGGAATCGGGCCTGGCCGAAACGCCGGATGCCGACGACGCCCTGCGTCTCCGGCGCGAGATCGCCCGAGCCTTCGCCGGCTGGAGCGACTTGCCGGGCATTCATTTCCGCAGGAGGATCTCGGAAGCTCAGATCGCGGTTGAGCTGGGCGGTCGAATCACAGGCGACGCCCCGCCCAGCGCGGAGCAGGCGTATGACAGGATCACTCTGGCCAACCTGCTGCGGTCGCACGGCGAGAAGAGCCGGGCCGCGGGTGTCTATCGCCAGGCGCTGGCCTTTTGCCGCAATCTGCCCGAAGCTTCGGAAACCGCTGAACAGGCCGCCGAACGGCTCAGGCAGCAGTATCTGCTGGCTCAGGCGCTGCGAGGTATCGGGAGCAGGGCCGAAGCCATCGAGGCTTACAGGCTTTGCGGGCGAGCGTTCGCCAGCCTGCCGGATTCCCAGCGTTCGAGCGAAAACTGGTTAGACATCGAAGCTGACCGCTGCTTTCATCAGGCACGGCTGTTGCGAGAGGCCGGCGAAGCTTCGATCGCGTTGCCCCTCATCGATCGGGCTGTCGGTCTCTGGACCGATCTGGCCGCGAAGATCAGGCACATTTCCCCTGAAACGTACGACCTGCCGCTGGCTCACTCCCGAAATGCGAAAGGGGCGATTCTGGCCGATCTCAATCGGCCGGAAGAGGCGATAATATCTTTCGATGAGTCTGCCGGGCATTATCGATCCGTGCTGGCCCGGAATCCTGACACCATCAATGCCCGCCGGGGCCTTGCGAACGTGTCGCACACCAGTGGCCGTCTGAACGCCGAATCCGGGTTTTTCGAAGATGCCGTGAAACGATTCGAAACCGCGATCGAAGCGCGCAAAGCGATCACTGGCGATCCTCGAGGAACCGATTCGGACATGCTCGACCTGGCGGCATCCTGGCAGGCACTCGGCATGGCGCGGCTCTCGACAGGTCAGACGGCACCGGGGCTCGAAGCACTGCGACTTTCGATTTCGATGTATCGTGAACTTGAAAAAGTCAGGCTCGATGATCAATCTCTGCGCAACCGATTGGCCGAAGCGGCCCGCGCGCTCGCGGAAAATGCGGCGACCACGGATTCCGCCGATTGATCGCTGCGGTGTTATTGTGCCGCGAATTGCAGGGGCGATGCTGGAAATTCGTGAAATCCGGTCCTGCACTGGCATTGGACGACTCTGCCACAGAGCTTCAAGATCGGGTATGATATCAGTACCCTCACTTCGGTTCGCCCCGCTCGAACCCATGCCGGTGCCTGCCGATTTCGATCGTGAACCGGCCCGACTTTCACCAGCCCCGCAAATGCCCCCGGCTCCGTCGACGTCAGGAACATCGGCCATGTCTATCGCTTCGCACTGCCTGTCGAATCGTAATTCCGGGCGATTTCGCATGGCGATTCCGGTCTGCGTCGCCATTCTCGGCATGACCGGGTCAGTTTTCGCGAATGCTGCGGATGAGGATCTTCGCCGCGCTGAGGAAATCTCGTTCTTCGAAACGAAAATCCGGCCCGTGCTCGAGGCATCCTGCAAATCGTGCCATGGGCCGAAAGTGGCCGAAAGCGACCTTCGGCTCGATTCCGCGGCGGCCCTGAAGGCGGGCGGGGCGGTGTTCGGCCCGGCCGTCGTGCCTGGAAAGCCGGACGAAAGCCCGCTTCTGAAGGCCATCGAATACAAGGACGAAGACCTCAAAATGCCGCCCAAGCCGGGCCCGCTGGCAGCCGGGGTCGTCGCCGACTTCCGCCGCTGGATCGAGCGCGGGGCTGTCTGGCCGGCGGACGCTTCCGCCGGCGATGCCGTCAAGCGGTTCGATATCGCCACCCGCAAGGCCCAGCTGCCGTGGCTATGGACGGCCCCTTCGAAGCCCGCTGTGCCTGAGGTGAAGAACGCCGAATGGCCCCGGGGCGAAATCGACAGCTTCCTCCTTTCCCGTATGGAAGCCGCCGGAATCGGCCCTGTAAGCGATGCCGACGACGTCGCCTGGCTGCGGCGAGCGAGCTTCGTGCTGACCGGCCTTCCGCCCTCCATCGCTGAAGTCGACACTTTTCTGGCCGACACCGCCGCCGACAAGCGCGCCCGTGCCGTCGACCGGTTGCAGGCCTCGCCGGCTTTCGGCGAACGCTGGGCCCGGCACTGGATGGACCTTGTGCGATATGCCGAAAGTCGCGGCCACGAAGGCGATTACACGATCGCCAACGCCTGGCGCTATCGTGATTACCTGATCCGGGCCTTCAATTCCGACGTGCCCTACGACCAGTTCGTCCGTGAGCATCTGGCCGGCGACCTGCTCGATCAGCCCCGGCTAGACCCCAAAACCGGGGCGAACGAGTCCGTGCTGGCCACCGGTTGGCCGTTTCTGGGTGAGGAAGTCCATTCGCCCGTCGACATCCGCCAGGACGAAACCGACCGGATCGACAACAAGATCGACGTCCTGGGCAAGACTTTCCTCGGCCTGACGATCGCCTGCGCCCGCTGCCACGACCACAAGTTCGACGCCATCAGCCAGAAGGACTATTACGCCCTCTCAGGCTTCTTCCAAAGCTCCACCTACCGCCAGGCACCCTTCGCCACGATGTCGGCCGACCGCGAAATCGGCCGCAAGCTCGAAACGGCCCGCACGGCCGGAAATCAGGCGATCCGGGCCGCCCTCGCCAGCGCCAAAGCCCCCACGGCCACCGAAATCGAAACGGCCTTCGCATCCGGCACAGCCACTGAGCCCGGCCGTTCGTTCGAATCCTTTTCGAAGCGTCTGGCCAGTATCGACGCATCGGCGAAGAAGCCGCAGGGCGATGGATCGAAGGTCGTCCGCACGATTCTCGACTTCCAGGCCGGTGAACCGGGCGGCTGGAATGTCGACGGCCCCGCGTTCGGAGCCGGCCCTCTGGCTTCAGGCACCATTCTGCCGCCCGGCGAAAACGGCACGGGTCTGAAAGTGGTCGCCCGAGCCGGGGCCTTCGTCGACAGGCACTTCGCCAAACCCCGGCACGATCCGGCCAGCGAGGCCGAAGCCGGCAGCCTGGGCAACTGGCTGCGTGGCTCAGGAACGGGCCGCACCCGCAAATTCACGGTCGAAACCGGCCATGTGCACTATCTCGTTTCGGGCCACATGCGGGTTTTCGCTGCGGTAGCGTCGCACTTTATGGTCACCGGGCCGCTTCACGGCCGCGTGGTGCGTGAAGTGAAGGTCGACGGCGACTCGCCGCAGTGGGTGCATCAGGACCTCACCGAATACGTCGGCCAGCGGCTCTTCATCGAAGTCACTCCCGTGGCCGAAGCCCCCGGGGCCCTCTTCGCCATCGTCGAAACCGACGGCCCCAGGCCGCCTGCCATGGCGGATGATTCAGGCATCGTTCCCGGGGTCGAACCCGGCGAATCCCCCAATCAGCGGCTTGCCCGAGCCATCGCCCAGGCTATCGCCGCAAGCGGCAAGGGTGGGCTGATCGAACCTGGCGATGCCCGGCTGATCGATGCCGTCCTGCAAAACCCGGCCGTCGTTCCCGGCTTCGCCGAACGCCTGACGACCATCGCCCAGGCCTGGGCCGGCGAAGAAAAGGCCATCGCGGCCGGGATCGCGCCGCAGGCCCCGCTGGCTCCGGCACTTGCGGACTTGAACGGCGTCGACGAACACGTCCTCCTGCGAGGCAGCTGGCGGCGGCAGGGGCCCATGGCGCATCGCGGGCTGCCTGAGGCTTTCGCCGAGCCGATCAGCCTTTCCGAAACGTCAAGCGGCCGGCGTGAACTGGCCGAGCGGCTCACCCGGCCCGATCAGCCTCTTGTCGCCCGCGTCTGGGTCAACCGGCTCTGGCAGCATGTGTTCGGGGCCGGCATCGTGCCCACGGTCGATAATTTCGGCGTGCTGGGTTTCCGGCCGACGCATCCGGAATTGCTCGATTTTCTGGCCGTCACGTTCGTGGCCGACGACGCCTGGAGCACCAAGGCCATGCTTAAGCGCATGCTGCTTTCACGGGCTTTCGGGCTATCGTCCCACGCCTCTGACGCCGCCACCGAAACTGCCGACCCCCAAAACGTGCTCCTGCACCGGGGCAACCTGCGAAGGCTTGAGTCGGAAGCCATCCGCGACGCCATGCTGGCTGTCTCCGGCCGGCTCGACGCGGCCATGTACGGCCCCTCGGTGCCCGTGCACCTGACCGAGTTCATCGTCGGCCGGGGCAGGCCCGACAAGTCCGGGCCGCTCGACGGCGCAGGCCGGCGCAGCATCTACACGGCCGTCAGGCGCAACTTTCTGCCCACGCTCATGACGGCCTTCGACATGCCGCCGCCTTTTTCGACCGTCGGCCGGCGTAATGTCACCAACGTGCCCGCTCAGGCTCTCGCCCTGGCCAACGATCCGTTCGTGACCGGTCAGGCCCGCTTCTGGGCCGACCGCGAGCTGAAAGACCACCCCGGCGATGCCGACGCCGCCCGCGTCGAACGCATGTTCCGCACCGCTCTGGCCCGCAAGCCCGACGCCGCCGAAAAAGCGGCCCTGACCGATGCCCTCAACGCTTTCCGCGAAACCCGCAAGGGTGCGGACACCGCGAAGGCCGAGGCCGAAGCCTGGGCCGACCTGGCCCACACCCTCTTCTGCGTCAACGAATTCCGCTATATTCCCTGAGAACAGAACCGCGACTTTTCGGAACAGGTGCCGACAATGGCGATGCACGATGACTCTCAGCGGTTCCCTGGCCAGCTTTGCCATTCCCGGCGGGAATTCCTCGGCACGCACGCGCTCGGCTTCGGCGCCCTGGCTTTCGCCGGGCTCTTTGGCCGCAACGGGCACGCGGCCGACGTCGCTGATGGCGTTTCGGCCCTCATCCCCAACGACCTCAAGCCACGCTCGCCTCATTTTCCCGCCAAAGCCAAAAGCGTCATCTTCCTGTTCATGGATGGAGGGGTCAGCCAGGTCGATTCGTTCGACCCCAAGCCGCTGCTCGACAAATACCACGGCCAGGACCCGCACAAGGCCATCGGCAAGCTGGAAAAGACGCAGTTCGCCAATGTCGGCACCGTGCTGAAATCGCCCTGGAAGTTCGCCAGGCGCGGCAAGTCGGGCATCGAAGTCAGCGACCTGTTCCCCCACATCGCGGGCATCATCGACGAAGCCGTCGTCATTCGCTCCATGACCAGCACGTTCCCCGAGCACACCTCGGCCAACTACTTCATCCACAGCGGCACGGGCCTGCAGGGGCGGCCTTCCGTGGGGGCCTGGGCCGGCTATGGCCTGGGCACCGAAAACCAGAACCTGCCGGGCTTCATGGTGCTCAATGGCGGGCGGATTCCCTCCGGCGGGCTCGACCTCTATTCGAACGGCTTCCTGCCGGCCACGTTTCAGGGCTCGCTGATGAACGCCAACGGCACGCCTATGGCCAACATTACGGCCGCCGATTCCGAACGGGCCGTGCAGGGCCGCAAGCGCGCGGCCATCGCGGCCCTGAACCGGCTGAATCTGGAGAAAAGCGGCCCGGCCGACGCCCTGGAATCGGCCATTCTGAACGCCGAAACGGCTGCCGCGATGCAGACGGCCGTGCCTGAGCTGGTCGACCTGGCCGGCGAGACCGAAGCCACGAAGAAGCTCTATGGACTGGATTCCGACTACGAGCCGACGCGCGTATTCGCCCGCCAGTGCCTGATCGCCCGGCGCATGGTCGAGCGGGGCGTGCGGTTCGTCGAGCTGACCATCCCCGGCATCGCGGGCGTGGACCGGTGGGACGCCCACGGAGGCCTCATCGACAACCACGGCAAGAACGCCCGGGCGATGGATCAGCCAAGCGCGGCCCTGGTGAGAGACCTGAAAGAGCGGGGCCTGCTCGATTCGACGCTGGTCGTCTGGTCCGGCGAATTCGGCCGGACGCCGTTTGCCCAGGGCTCGGACGGCCGCGACCACAACGAACATGGATTTTCCCTGTGGATGGCCGGTGGCGGCTTGAAGAAGGGAATTACCTACGGCGCGACCGACGAATGGGGCTATCGCGTGGCCGACAAACGTCTGGAAATCCACGACCTGCACGCGACGATCCTGCACCTGCTGGGCCTGGACCACACCCGCCTGACCTTCCGCTTCGGCGGCCGCGATCTGCGGCTGACGGACGTGTATGGGGAGGTGATCGAGGAGATTCTGTCGTAAAATGAGGTTATCGGAGCGATAGTGATTGAGACAGGAGAATCGACGTGTGAGCACGTTCGAGGAACTGGAAGCGAAGGTGAAATCACTGACCCCTCAGGAACTGGCGGAATTCCGCGAATGGTTTCAGCGATATGAAGACGAAGTTTGGGATCGCAAGATCCGGGACGATCAGGCGAAGGGGAAGTTCGATGCATCGATCGAAGCCGCCAGAGAGGAGGCGGATCAAGACAAACCTGGCGAACTGTGAAGCATCTGCGAAGTCCCGGAAACAGTTCGAAAGATTATGAAGAAGTGCGGAAATACGTGGATTTGATCATCGCCTATTGAAATAAGAAGCATGAAAAAACAACGGCAAAATACTTCTGGAACGATCGTTATCCGTTGGTACGTTTGGCCCGTCATATCTCGGAGCCAGCCATGAGCGAGAATTCTTCCATCGAGTGGACCGATGCGACGTGGAATCCCGTGCGCGGCTGCACCAAGATCAGCCCCGGGTGTGCGCATTGCTATGCCGAGACATTCGCCGAGCGGTTTCGGGGCGTGGCGGGGCATCCTTACGAGCAGGGCTTCGACCTGAAGCTCGTGCCCGGCAAGCTGGCTGAGCCGTTCGTGTGGACGAAGCCGAAGATGGTCTTCGTCAACTCCATGAGCGACCTGTTTCATAAGGACGTGCCGGCCGGTTATGTCGAAGCGGTCGCAAGGGTCATGCACATGGCCGACTGGCACACGTATCAGGTGCTCACCAAGCGGGCCGACACGCTGCGGCAGGCTCTCAACGGCCCGCTGCGGTTCGCGGCCGAGGTTGGCCATATCTGGTGGGGCGTGAGTGTCGAGGACCGGAAATACGGGCTGCCGCGTATCGATGCCCTGCGTGATTCGCCGGCCCGGGTGCGGTTCCTGTCGGTCGAGCCGTTGCTGGAAGACCTGGGTGATGTGGATCTGGCGGGCATTCACTGGGTGATCGCGGGCGGCGAAAGCGGCCCGGGGGCCCGGAAGATGGAAGAAGCCTGGGTGCTGCGGCTGCGGGACCGGTGCCGCGAGGCCGGCGTGCCGTTCTTCTTCAAGCAATGGGGCGGCGTGCGGAAGTCGCGCACGGGCCGGATGCTCGACGGCCGGACTTATGACGAACGCCCGCCGATCCTGGACCGGCCGATGCCTTCGAAAGCGGTGCGGATGGAGCTGGCCGGGCAAGTGAACGGCTGGAATTGGGAAATGCGATTGCGGGAGGTCTGAGACTGTTGCGGGTTACGGGGATTCGACGGTGATTTCTGATTTCAATGTGCGGGAATCGAAGAAATGCAAGCGAAACGAAATGATTATTCGACCGTTCGGCACGAAAGCCAAGGTATGTCAAATGTCGTGAGATGGAAAGGTGGCTTGGCGCGATGTCGAATCTCACATGCGAAGCGACCACCCCGGCCTGCGGCCACCCCTCCTTTGCAAGGAGGGGTGCATTCTGCAGTCGCAAGTGTTGCCGAACGTGCGTGGAAGGATTGGCGGTCGAGCGAATCGTTATCTGTCTGGACAGGCGAATACGCTGGATTCGGACCAGGCGAGATCCGGTTGAGATTCACCGGTCCGTCAGTTCGGGAAGCCGGGGCCGAAGCCGGGTGGGCCGCCGGGCCTGAAGCCGGAACTGCGGGGGAAGGACGGGCGGGACTGTCGTTCCTGACGGAGACGTTCCTGCTGTTCGCGTGCGAGTTCCTTGCCGACGTTACGAACTCGTTCCGGGTTGATCAAGGGAGCGGTGGATGTCCGAGGCTCAGGCCTGGGCGTGACCGACGCGGTTTTGGTTTCAGGCGAGAAAAGGGCCGAAGCGGTGTTTCGAATACGTTCGTTCCGCATCCTGCGACGTTCGTATTTCAGATAGGCGAGCGAGCAGCAGACGACGATGGACAAAATTCCGCTGCCGATCGCCTTGAGGTTATCGCCGAAGCCCGATCCCGATTTTCGGCTCGTCTTGCGGATTTTCGGCGGGGTGAAGGTCGGTTCCTCAGGCTCGTAAGCCATGCGGGGCAGGGGTGCGGGGGCGGAGCGGTTGGCACCTTTGCGGGCGGCTGCGCGCATGTCGTCGGCGTCGCCGAACAGGTCGTAGCCGGTGGAGGAATCGTCGACCATGTCGTCTTCGGTCAGTTCGACGACATCCGGCTCGGGCTTGCGCGGCGGGGCGGGTCTCGGGCTCGGCCTTGCCGGGGCGATTTTCGCGGCCGAGAGGACGGGCGTGACGTCGACCAGGTCGTCGAGATCCGGCTCGGGCTCGGGGGCGTTCGGATTCGGGACGACGAACGGGCTTCGGCAGGTTTTGCAGCGGACCGTTTCGCCGGCGTATTTCGGCTTCAGGGTGTAATCGGCCAGGCAGCGGGGGCAGCGGGTTTCGATCGGCCGATCTTTGGGGGCCGGGGCGGAGGCGGAAGATGCCCCGGACTGCATTTGCCCGGGCAGGCGGAACTTTTCCGAGCAGCCTGTGCACCGGATCTTGCGGCCCGCGAGGTCGGGCGACAGGCGGAATTCCTTGCTGCAATGGGGGCAAAAGGTCTGGATCATGGCTCGGACCGTCCCGCAGAGAGATTTCGGAATCCGCAAAGGCGATGGTTCGAAAGAAGAAAATCGATTATTCACCGAAATGGGGAGGAAAGCAAGGTCGACGTGCGAAGATGTTTCGGTTGCTTCGACCGGCCGGAAAACAAGGCTTCGCATCATGTCAGCGGCAATTTTCGGGGGGGGGGAATCATCGAGTGCCTCGATCAATGCATATTTCAAGGCCAGAGGGTTACGCAGAGGGTATTCCGAGTTCGATCGGTCGCGTGGTCGTGTCGGTTCTTCGTTTCGGGGCTGTCGATCACGAACGAACCTGGTTGGAAACGGGCGGCGGATTTCCGGGTCTCGGTTTCGTGACGCGTGAGGTTGGGGTAATCTCATCGTCGGGGGCGGAGTTTCGGGTCGTTTCGGTCCGGTAATGCGATACGAGGAGCAATCAGGCATGACGATCGAAAGCGAAGCGAAAAAAACCGCGAGGTTTTGGGACAATGGCAGGCTGGGGCGTGCGATCTTCCGGCAGTCATTGGCGATCGCATTCGGCGTGGCCGTGGTTCTGACGAACCATCCGCAGGAATGGGTGACCTGGCAGAAAGTGCTGGTCTTTTTGCTGGCCTGGGACTTGATGATGGGGGCGATCGGTTTGATCACACCAGAGGTGCGGAGCTGGGCCGAGCGGTTCATCTGGCGTCGTAGCCGAGGCCTGTCGGCATTCTGGTGTGCGACGCATGTGCATCCATGGATCGTGCCTCTGGCGTTTCCGGCGCTTCATGACTTTCGGTTCGCATTTGGTTTGCATGGCGGGTGCGTCATTTCGGCTCTTGTTTTGCACAGGATGCCGGGCAGATATCGCGGACCGCTGGCGATGCTGGCGGCAGGCATGACGGGCATCGTCGCAACGCAGCGTGGCGTGCCAGCGGGATTCGGATGGATGGCCTTCATCTATCCTGCGAAATGCGTGCTGTGCTGGTGGCTGCCGTGCGGACGTCTGGAGGTCGAACCGAGTTCGATGGAATCGACGACATGATACTGAAAGAAGAGAGGTGAAGAGATGGCAATGCCGCGTCGAACGGCATGACTGCCCAAACAGGTGTGCCAGCCGTATAATGATTCCGAGAATCGCTACATCGCGAACGGATCGATGTGCGTCTGGCAGTGCTGGGTGTGACCGGCCGACGATAATCATCCGAGAGGACGCCGCGGGGCGTTCGTCCACTTCTGGAGCCAGCTGGGCTGGCCGCATTTTCCACGAGACACAATGCCTCCACAGTACATTTTTCAGATCGAGCAGCTCAGCAAGGTCGTCAACAAGAAGGAGATCCTCAAGAACATCTGGCTCTCGTTCTATCCCGGGGCCAAGATCGGGGTGCTTGGGGTCAATGGGTCGGGCAAGTCGACACTGCTGAAGATCATGGCCGGGGTCGACAAGGACATCATCGGCACCGCACGCCCGGCCAACGGCGTATCGATCGGCTTCGTGCCGCAGGAGCCGACGCTGGACCAGACGCTGGACGTGCGCGGGAACGTCGAGCTGGCCGTGGCCAAAACCCGGGCCTTGCTCAAGCGGTTCGACGAGATCAACGCCCGGCTGTGCGAGCCGATCGACGGCGACGAGATGGAAAAGCTGCTCGATGAGCAGGCGAAGGTTCAGGACGGCATCGACGCGGCGAACGCCTGGGAACTGGACCGGACGCTGGAGATCGCCATGGACGCGATGCGTCTGCCGCCCGGCGATGCCGACGTGACGAAGCTTTCCGGTGGCGAGCGCCGGCGCGTGGCCCTGTGCAAGACGCTGCTGGAACGGCCTGACATTCTGCTGCTGGACGAGCCCACGAACCACCTGGACGCCGAAAGCGTGGCCTGGCTGGAGCGGCACTTGGCCGAATTCCCCGGCACGGTGGTGGCCGTGACGCACGACCGCTACTTCCTGGACAACGTGGCCCAGTGGATTCTGGAACTCGACCGGGGCCAGGGGCACCCGTTCGAAGGCAACTATACGAGCTGGCTGGAGCAGAAAAAGGCCCGGCTGGAAAAGGAAGAACGTGCCGCCGATGCCCGGCGCAAGACTCTGGAACGGGAACTTGAGTGGGTGCGGATGTCGCCCCGGGCCCGCCAGGCCAAGAACCAGGCCCGGATGAAGCGCTACGAACAGCTGGCGTCACAGGAAAGCGACAAGCGGGACGAAGCCCTGACGTTGTACATTCCGCCGGGTCAGCACCTGGGCGATCTGGTAGTGGAAGCCCAGGGCGTGTCGAAAGCCTTCGGCGACCGGATCCTGTTCGAGAACATGAACTTCCGGCTGCCGCCGGGGGGCATCGTGGGCGTGGTCGGCCCCAACGGCGCCGGCAAGACGACGCTGTTCCGGATGATCGTGGGGCAGGAGAAGCCCGATGCCGGCGATCTGCGGGTCGGGACGACGGTTCAGGTTTCGTACGTGGACCAGAACCGCGATGCCCTGAAGGCCGACAATACGGTGTTTCAGGAGATCACGGGCGGGCTGGACAACGTGCAGCTCGGCAAGCGCAAGGTGCCTTCGCGGGCTTATGTGGCGAACTTCAACTTCAAGGGGCCTGATCAGGAGAAGCTGGTCGGCAACCTCTCGGGCGGCGAACGTAATCGCGTGCACCTGGCCAAGTTGCTCAAGTCGGGCGGAAACCTGCTGCTGCTCGACGAACCGACGAACGACCTGGACGTCGACACGCTGCGGGCCCTGGAAGACGCCCTGGTGGATTTCGGCGGTTGCGCGGTGGTGATCAGCCACGACCGCTGGTTCCTGGACCGGATCGCAACGCACATCCTGGCCTTCGAGGGTGACAGCCAGGTCTTCTGGTGCGAAGGAAACTACCAGGTTTATGAAGAACAGCGCAAGGCCCGGCTCGGCCTGGAAGCCGACCAGCCGCACCGAATCCAGTACAAGTCTCTGACTCGTTGAGAGTTGGGGTAAACCTGCCGCGAGTTTCGTAAGTTGAGATCGACCGCGTGTCCCATTGGGGTAAAGCCGTTCGGCGAAGACCCCGGAAAAGGAGGCGCGGTCGATTTCGTACTTCTTACTCCTTTTTACGGATTTCTCGAATTTGCCTGATTTTACGAAAATATCAAATTCTCGCTAAATTCCTCGAAATCGCTTGAATGCCCAAATTGCCCAAGCTACACTCTGCGGACTGCCGGTGAGGTTGGAGGCAATGGGGGCTTTAGGTTGGGCTTCCGTCGCACTTTGGGCAGTGCTTCCGTTCCAGTGATTTCGATGCATCAAGGAATCTCAGTCAATGGTAAGTCGTTTCCGAATGAAGATGTTCTGGGCGGTGGCGGCGATGGGCCTGACCACTGGTCTCACGAACACCGCTGACGCCGCGGGCCTGTTCAAGCATGGGCATGGTCACGGTGCCGCTACGGCCTGTGGCGCGACCGCTGTCGCGGGTTGCGGTGTGGGCGGTGGTTACGTGGCCGCTGGCGGCTATGCAGCCACTGCCGGTTATGCCGCTCCGGCCGCTTGCGCGCCTGCTTACGGCAATTACGCCGCGGGTGCCGTGCAGTATGTGGCTCAGCAGGTGACCGAGTACCAGACCGTCAATGAGACGGTGGTCGAGCAAGTTCCGACCACTCAGTACCAGACGCGTTACCGCACCGAATACCGCACCGAGACGGTGCCGTTCGTCCGGACGATCCTCGAGAACGTGCCGGTCGTCCAGATGCAGACCCAGTACCGCACGGAGAGCTATCCCGTGACGCGTACGATCGTCGAGCAAGTGCCGACGACCCAGATGCAGACCCAATACCAGACGCAAACCCAGTCGCGTACGGTTCCTGTCACGCGCACGGTCGTCGAGAACGTGCCTGTGACGGTCAATCAGACGCAATACCGCACCGAATACCGGACCGAAACGGTTCCGGTGACTCGCACGGTCGTCGAGAACGTGCCTGTGACGGTGAATCAGACGCAGTACCAGACGCAGATGCAGAACCAGGTCGTCCCGGTGACGCGTACTGTGGTCGAGAACGTGCCTGTCACGGTCAATCAGACGCAGTATCGCACGCAGATGCAGAACCAGGTCGTTCCGGTGACTCGCACGGTCGTCGAGAACGTGCCTGTGACGGTCAATCAGACCCAATACCAGACGCAGATGCAGAACCAGCAGGTTCCGGTGACGCGTCAGGTGACGGAAACCGTCAACGAAGCCCGCACCGTGGCCGTTCAGGTGCCGCGTGAAGAGATCGTCAACCAGCCTGTCGTGAAGACGGTTCAGGAGCCGGTGACGACCTACAAGCAAGTGCCCCGCCAGGTGACGAGCTACGTCACCCAGCAGCAGACCCAGTACCAGCCGCAAACGCGGACGGTTCAGGTTCCGCAACTGCAGAACTATCAGGAAAACGAGAACTACGTCGAGAACGTCGCCGTGACGGTCAACCGGACCATCACCGAATACGTGACCGACCCGGCTCCGGCCGCCGCCGTGACAGCCTCTGGCCAGAGCGCGGCTCCTTCGCCGCAATCAGCCCCGGCCCCGACGGTGCGTGCGGTTCAACGCGTCGTTCCTGAAGTTCAGTACCAGGCCCAGACGAAGACCCGCGTCGTCAACAAGCAGCGCACCGTGATGGTGCCGCAGCAAGTGACGGAAAACGTGCCGGTGGCCGTGAACGTTCAAGTGCCCGTCGTTCAGACGGTCTACGACAACGTGCCCGTGACCAGCTACGTGAACAAGCAGGTCACCGAATACGTGCCGACCCGCGTGGTTCGCTACGTGGTCGAAAACCAAACCCAGATGGTGCCCGTGGCCCGCGTCCGCAACGTGACCGAATACGTCACGCAGCAGGTTCCGGTCCAGGTCGCCGTTCAGGTTCCTGTGACGACCTATCAGCAACAGCAGCGTCAAGTGACCGAAAACGTGACGCAGCAGGTTCCTGTTCAGGTCGCCGTGACGGTTCCTGTGACGACCTACCAGCAACAGCAGCGTCAAGTGACCGAAAACGTGACGCAGCAGGTTCCGGTTCAGGTCGCCGTGACGGTCCCCGTGACCACCTACCAGCAACAACAGCGTCAAGTGACGGAAAACCAAACCCGTCAGGTTGCCGTGAACGTGCCGGTGACGGTCCCTGTGACCACCTACCAGCAGCAGCAGCGTCAGGTCACCGAAAACGTGACTGAGCAGTATCAGGTTCAGGTTCCGATCCAGGTGCCCGTGACGGTCATGACCACGCAACAGCGTCAAGTCACCGAAACGGCCACGCGCCAGGTTCCGGTTCAGGTTCCTGTCACCGTGATGACGCAGCAGCAGCGTCAGGTCACCGAAAACCAGACCCGCCAGGTGCCTTATCAGGTGGCTGAGCAGGTTCCGGTGACGGTGATGACGAGCCAGTCTCGCGTCGTTTCGCGTCAGGTTCCCGTGACCCGCACCATCATGGTGCCGGTGTCGACGGCCCCGGCCGCGGTCGAAGCCGCTCCGGTCTACACGCCTGCCTACAGCGTTTCGCCTTCGGCTCAGTCGGCCGCTCCTTCGGCTCAGGGTGCCGCCGCGGCTCCTCAAGCCGCTGCCCCGGCTGCCGCACCTGCTCCCACTCCCGCCGCCGAACCGGCCAAGGAAGCTCCTGCTCCTGCCCCGGAACCGGCCAAGGAAGAAAAGCCTGCCGCCGCCACTCCTCCGGCCCCCGCTCCTGCCGGCGAAGCTCCCAAGCCCGCCGCTGAAGCCGCCAAGGCCGTAGAAGAAGCCCCCAAGGCCGCTGAAGCTGCCGTGAAGGACGCCGCCGCCAAGGTGGAAGACGCCGCCAAGGCTGCCGCCCCGAAGTGAATTCGTTCCGGTCAGTCCTCGTGACTGGCCGGACGCGATGATCTGTCCCTCGAAAGATCGAAGCCCCGGGCCTTTTGGCTCGGGGTTTTTCGTCTTCATTACGGGAAGAAGAAAGGGGACGGGGTCGAATGCCACGAAGTTAAGCCGCAAGTGTTCCGTTCATAATGTCTTGCTTCAAGTCTCGTCTTGGTCTCTTCATCAACGGGAATTCCTTCGGGCGGCGTTTCAACACTCGGGGCTCGACGCGTCCGGGGCGAGCCGGATTG
>WGMM01000001.1 GCA_016125085.1 bacterium | reverse complement strand
CGGACTACATAATTGCCGTTCGTCAATTCCGTCACGCCGCCAGAGCCAGCGAAATCGTTCGTCGTCGAGCCGACCAGGCTGATCGAAGACGAGATCACGCCCGCCACGCCCGCCGTGCCGCTGCCCCAGGTGACCGCGCCGGCGTCCGTCGCCGGGCCGTTGTCCCAGTACGGAGTGATGACGACATAATCGCTGTCCGAAAGGACCGTCACAACGCTATCGCTGGCATCGTTGGCCGTCGAACCGACCAGGCTGTTGGCCGCACTGACGAGGCCCGTCGTAGGCCCCAAACTGCTGCCCCAGGTGAAGGCCCCGCGAAACCCACCCCATATATTGCTGTTGACGACGTAATTTCCGTTCGCGAGCGCCGTCACACCGCCCCTGCTGACCTGATCGTTCGTCGACCCGACCAGGCTGTTGGTCGCATCGACCAGGCCCGTCGTAGGCGCCGTACCGCTGCACCAGGTCACCGCACCGCAGTAGCCGCCGAAGGCCACACCCCATTCCAGACTTGAGGCCACATAATTCCCGTTCGTCAGTAAGGTGACGTTGTACACCCCGGCCAGACTGTTGGCCGTCGACACCGCACCCGTCAAACCGACTGTGCCATCGGCCCAGGTGACCGCGCCCGTATCCGTCGGGCCTTGCCAGCGCTGGCTTTGGACCACGTAATTCCCGTTCGAAAGTGCCTTCACGCCGTTCACGCCGACCTGATCACCTAACGCCGAACCGACAAGGCTATTGGCTGACGACACCACCCCCGCAACGCCCACCATGCCGTTGCCCCAGGTGACCGCGCCGACGTACGACACCGCACCGTCGGACCAGTTCGAGTTCACGACCACGTAATTGCCGTTCGTCAGAGGCGTCACGTTGTTGCCGACGATATCGGTGGTCGTCGAACCGACCAGGCTGTTGCCCGCGGACACTGTACCCGACACGCCCACCGTGCCCGAACCCCAGGTCGCAGCGCCACGATTGCTGTTCCAGTTCGACGTTTGGATTACATAATTCCCGGAATTCAAAGCCGTTACGCCATTAATGCCCACAAGGTCGTTCTCTGAGGTGCCCGTGATCGTGCTGATCAGGGCACCCGAAGCGCCGTTGTAGAGATATGCCGCCCCGGCATATGGAGCCACCGCGTTGTCGTTCGGGTCGGTCACCACGATATTCCCGGTCGAAAGCGTCATGATCGACGTGCCGAAGCTGTCGTTGACGTTCGGCGTCGGGTTGACCAGCTGGAACTTCGGCACGCCCGACACGGGGTTGTCGGCAATCACGATGTTCTTCGGATCCAGCAGGAATTTGCCCCCCGGCCCGACATCGACCGCCCCGCCATGGGCCAGCGACGCCTTCGAAGAAACCTCGACCGCGCCGCCTTTCACGCCCCTGGCCGAAACAGTTCCGTAGTTCGTCGTTTGTTCCTCCGACCACAACACCACCGTGCCGCCCTGCGTGGCGCCGTCGGCCTTGAGGCTCGTATGCGGTGAGATTTGCAGCGCCCGCGCCTTCGTCATCGAAGTGTCCGACCCCTGCCAGCCGCCGCCGACCTGGATCAGCCCGCCGGAGGAACCGCCCGAAGCGTCGGCCCCGCCGCCGATCCAGACGATTTCCTTGCCCGAAACGCGAACCGCGCCGCCATTCGTCTTGCCCGTCGCCCGCAGCGTGCCGGAATTGAACAGGTGGCCCGTCGCGCCGCCGTCGATCCGGATCGAACCGCCATTGCCCACGCCGGCCGAAACGTCGATTGCGGCCCCTTCCGTCGCCACGTAATTTTCCGTGAAAGCGGCATTCACTGACCCGCCAAGCGCCGTGATCGTGCCCGAGCGGATGATCACGTTCGCCGACATCGAAACCGCCGGCGCTGCCAGGTTGCCCGTCTGAATCAGCCGGTCGGCCTTCAGGTCGATCGACTTCGTGGCCGTGAGCGTTCCGCCGGCTTCGATGTTCAGGAGTCCCGTGGCCGAAAGCACGATCGCATCGGCCTTCACGGCGGCCGAGACGGTGATCGACCGGGCGTCGATGCGGAGTGTGCCTGCCTGGCTTACCGGCGCGGCGATAGCCACCGCGCTGCTCTGAATGCGTGCCGGCCGGGCCGATGTGCCGAGCATCGTGTTGAGCACGACGGTATCCTGCGGGTCATTGCTGAACAGGCGCACGGACCGGATCTGAGCGGCTCGCAGGCCAGACAGGCGGCGGTCGAAGGCGCTGCGGTCTCGCAAGTCGCCTGAGCGGACGTCGCCGTCGATCGTAAGCGTCACGAACCCGCGTGCCGAACGGCCGATTTCGACGGTGTCCGCGCCCGAGGTGCCCTGAATGTCGAGCGTCCCGGTCGCGATCGAGCCGCGGATGGCGATCATGTCGGCTGCCGAGGCGGCGGCGGCCTGCAGGCCAGGCCGGGCCACGCTGAGGGCCAGTCGTGTTTCGAGGGCGTAGACCTCAGGCCTCGTGCGATAGCGGAATTCGGTGCGGACCGGCCGGGAGCGCAGGAGACGCTTGAGCATATGTGACAGCCTCAAAAAACCTTGCGGAGAGAAGTGCGCGACTGAAACCGTTTCGGGCGAAACGGTTCGGATGAATTCACTGTCGAAGGCGAGCGATTCCGGACGGAATCGCGACAAGGCTAAACGACCGCAAACGTCGACTCAAACGAAATATCCAAAAATAAATCGAATTCCGAACATATTCTTTCTGAATGATCTGAACCGATCCGGAACTCTCCGGTCGCCGCTTCGCCGGTTTACTTCGAACGACGGCGGATCGGCCTGATGCCCCTTGCCCGAATCGCGTATGATGAATGACGGCACGCAGGCAATGCGAGCCGGGAAGCGGGATTTCAGGGTCAGGATATCCGCTTCGGAATCGAACAGCGACGATGGAGCCGAATGCGATGGGCCAGCGCTATCCGCACATGAACGACAAACACATCGCGTTCGTTCAGGCGCAGAAGATCTTCTTCGTCGCCACTGCCGCCCCCGAAGGCCGCGTGAACCTTTCGCCCAAGGGCATGGATACGCTGCGCGTGCTTTCTCCCGACCGTGTCGCCTGGCTGAACGTCACCGGCAGCGGAAATGAAACCGCAGCCCATGTGCGGATGAATCCCCGCATGACGATCATGTTCTGCGCCTTCGAAGGCCCGCCCATGATCCTGCGACTTTATGGATCGGCCCGGGCGATACACCGGGCCGATCCCGAATGGAATGAGATGATCGGCTTGTTTCCGGAGATTCCCGGTGCCCGTCAGATCTTCGAAATGCAGGTCGATCTCGTGCAGACGAGCTGCGGCATGGGTGTGCCGTATTTCGAATTCGCCCGAGAACGCACGGCGCTGAATGACACCGTTCGGAAATGGGGCGAAGAGAAGTTGAATCAATACTGGCAGGAGAAGAACCGGCAATCGATCGACGGTTTCGAAACGGGAATCGTGATCGACCATGGCTGAAGGTCGGCGGCGACGATCGGGACGCAGCGATGCGATCGCGATTCGAAAGATCCACGATCGGCCGCCAGCACCAATCGTATCAGCCGTTCATCTGGGCAATTTGAATCAGATTGCCACAAGTGTCGTCCAGAACGGCCGTCGTCACCGGGCCCATGTTCACGGGCGGCTGTGTGAATATCACGCCGAGGGCCGATAACCGGTCGTATTCCGCCTGAACGTCGTCCACCCCGAACGAGGCATACGGAATACCGTCGCCCGCCAGCGAGCTTTTGAACGGCTTCACGGCCGGATGGCTTGAGGGCTCCAGTACCAGCTCGACACCGTCGGTGGCCGATTTCGAAACCACCGTCAGCCAGCGGTGTTCGCCCATCGGGATGTCGTTCTTCTTCACGAAGCCGAGCACTTCCGTATAGAAATGCAAGGCTTTCTCCTGATCGTCCACGAACACGTTCGTCATCACGATTCTCATCGGTCAGCCTCTTTCGTTCCCATTGCATTATCGCCCAGCCACCGGCGCGCGATTTCGCGCAGCGGCCCGGTGTCCAGGTCGTGATATTTGTACCGCCCCTCGCGCCGGGTGCGCACAAGGCCGACTTCCTCGAGCATCGCCAGATGCTGGGAAACCGCCTGCCGCGTCAGGCTCAAGCCATGTTTCATGGTCAGCCGGGCACACAGCTCGAAGAGCGTCTGCCCGTTGCGATCGGTCAGTTCGTCCAGAATCGCCCGCCGCGCCGGGGCCGCGAGCGCCTCGTAAATGTCCGCCATGATGAATCGTATAATAGGCAAGTCATGACTTGCCTGTCAAGCGGGTGTCGAAAAATGCTGTGAGATTCTGTCGCTCATGATCGACCGGATGCCTGGCGGTTCTGCGATCGTCGTGTATCATGTCGGGATACGGATCATTTCCCGATCGTACGGTTCGATTTCGAATTCTAAGGTAGAGCTTCCTGGAGTCGCCGCCATGTGGATCATGTCCCGAATCGGATATTTCAGCGTCGTGGCCCATCGCGACGATCCCTCTCTGGTTCTCGTCCGGGCTCGCAAGATCGATCAGTTGCACCGCCTTTCGGTCGAAAATCCCACCGGGCCCTTCGAAATCGTCGAGACGCCCAGCGCCGACTATCCTGTCCGCACCACCATCACGAAGGACCGATTCGAAACCATCGCTGCCTGGCTGGCCCGGTCGATTGACTACGACAATTTCAAAAACTCCGTCCACGATGACCCGGCGTGTTCCGATGACTATCACGATTTCCTCGGCCGGGTCTGGGGCGCAAGCCGGGATATGAAACGCAGGGATGCTTGAAATCCTAACCCTGAAATGTGATTCGTACGGGAACCGCCATCTTCAGCGAACCGTTGCCGCCCGGTGCGTATTCACCGATAATGGACCGGCTCCTCCTGTCCTTCCCAACTCGCTGGAACGCCGCTCATGCAACCTCTCCCCTGCCCGGCCGTCATTTCACGATCGATCGCCCGCCGGTCCGCCGTCCTCGCTCTTTTGCCGCTCGGCCTGATTCTGGCCGCTGCGCCGAGGCATCTTCCGGCACAGGAACAGGCCAAACCGGCCTGGAAGTATTCGGCCGACATGCTGCGCCCGTTTTGGCTGGGCAATGTGATGCAGGGCGAGTCGGTCCTGTTCGTGAAGGACGAGAAGACCGGCGAAGGGCGGGCTTCGGTGCTGTTCCCGATCGATCGCGTGCTTTCGGTAAGCAGCTCTTCCGGCGAAATGCAATACGAAGAAGGGCGTGATTATGTCTGGAAAGCGGGCTCGCGAGAGATCATCGTCCCGGCCGGTTCGCGCATTGTCGTTTCGAAGCCCGATGCCCTGCGGCGGCCGGCCGGCAGCCAGAAATATCGCCTGACGCATCGCGACGGCAACGGCGAGATCTATTTCGGCGCGAAGCTCGAATATCACGACATTCAGACGATCGTCAGCTACACCCACGCCCAGGGGCTGTGGAAGACGCCCGTGCCGAAGTTCGACGCCGATGCCCTCCCAGGTACGCTCAAGAAATTGCAGAATCGCGAGCCTGTCAAAATCGTCGTGCTGGGCGATAGCATTTCCACCGGTTGCAATGCCTCGGGCTGGGCCGACGGCATGCCGTTTCAGCCGGCGTATCCTGACCTGCTGGGCCGTATGCTTCAGGAGAAATACAAAGGGCCTGTGACGGTGACGAATCTGTCGGTCGGCGGGATGGATTCGGCCTGGGGGCTCACGCAGGTCGACAAGGTGGTTGAGGCTGCCCCCGACCTGGTGCTGATCGCCTTCGGCATGAACGATTCGGCCGGCCGCCCCGCCGCGGATTTTCAGGACAAGATCGCGGCGACGATCAAGGCGATCCGCGAGAAACGCCCCGGGGCCGAGTTCATCCTGATTGCCACGATGGTGGGCAACCCGGGCTGGGCGACGCTCAAGCAGGAGCTGTTTCCGCAATATCGCGACGCTCTGGCGAAGCTGAGCGGGCCGGGCGTGGCTCTGGCCGATGTGACGAGTGTCTGGGGCGAGTTTCTGAAGCTGAAGCACGACTGGGACCAGACCGGCAACGGAGTCAATCACCCGAACGACTTCGGCCACCGGGTCTACGCCCAGGTGATCGGCTCGCTGTTGATTCCGGGCGAAGGCAAGTAAGCAATTGGCCTGAATGAACTACGAATCAGCCCGGTGCCATCAGTGTGCGGCACGAATTGACACGGTTCGCATTCCGAAAGAAATGGCAAGATGGGCTCGTTGGCGAGTGGCCATGGATTGTTCGGATGCCTGGCGCCGGGTTGGATCAGCCGCCAGGCGGCGGACCGTATTTCCGGGGCATGCCCGCAAGCTGGTCGAAAGCACAACTGGTGGCCGTTCTGGAGTGAACACTGCCCGGGCGAGGCGTCATCGATCTCGTAGCGGTGCCACAGATTTATCTTTACGCATCATTCTGGACAGGATGAAGTCGATCATGAAGGCGCAGTAGATCAGATAAAACTGTTCGATCGTAATTACACGGAATCGACCCTGGAAATAGAATTGATAGACATAAATCACCATGGCAAGAAAAATGCCGAGAATCCAGAAATGCAGGCGGAAATCGGAAAATAGATTGCGTGCGATTCCCAGGTAAGCCAGAACGAAAACCGGGGCGCAGACGAGAAAGCTCGCCAGCCATATCTTGAACGGCTGATGCGACTTGCTGGCTCCAGGTCGCAGCAGTCCTCCGATATCTCTCAGGTTCATCCGGAAAAGCTTGTCAGGATTGTCACGGCACCACTGAACACCGTAGCTGTAGCACATTCTCTGAAAATCCTTGTCGCTCATTCCGGTTTCGTGGCGTTTCGCGTTGATTTCAATGAAAACGGGAATTTCGGTCCATTTATTGAGCCGGCTCCATTCGGGCGAGCCGCGCGGTGGCGGATCGAACAGATAGGTATAGAATTCGTCGTTGTGCGCGACGAGAAAGTGGGAGCCATAACCGGATGCACTGAGAATGTAAGCGCCCTTGGTTCTCAAGTTATGGATTCCCCATGGCACGGACATCAAAACCGAGATCACGCCGAAAACGACGATCTTTTTGACCGAATCCAGGAATTTGTCGTTGTTGAGCAGATAGTAAATGCAGATGAATGGAGAGAACAGCAGGATATGCGATTTGGTCAGATATCCGAGGCCGTAGAGCACCGCGGAAATGCAAACGGATCGAAACGTTCCGTCTTTGACTGACCGGATCAGCCAGTAAACGGAACCGACCCAGAGAAACTCGAAGAGAGTTTCCTGGGCGATACAGGGTACGGACATGAGATTCGGCGGATAAAACGTATGGCCGATAGCGGCGAGAATCGATATCCGCCGGTCATTCCAGAGAAGATTCGCGATTCCGAACAACAGGACGGTTTCCGCCGCCGATATCACGGCCTGTACCGTTTCCATGACCGAAATCCAGTGGCTGCCCGCCATGAATTTGATCAACGCCAGAAAAACCGGATAGGCTGGCGATACGATGAACTCCGGTTGTTCGAAATCGAAATTCAGGGCCAATGCCCGGTCGCTCAATAAATCGTATCTTGGCGAATCGTCGATGAAATTGACCGCAGTTCCCGTGCCCAGCACATAAATCAGCCGAACGGCGAGCGAAATCAGGAAGATCGCGACGATATCACGTGATTTCGCATGGCTTCCGTCCGGAGCATTTCGAATGCTATTCGTCGATTGACCGATTCGCATGGAAGCGACACTTCCTGGCATTTCCCTGATCGCCTATGACCAGTTTCGGAACAGGTCGGATCGCAGCGAGAGAACTTGGCGATTCGAATTGCCGGCGAACTCTGCCGACCGAGAATCCGAAGACCAGAAATGGTTTATGCAAACGCTAACGAGGCAAAACGGCGATGTCAATGATATCTCCGATGACCTGATCGTGAATTCCTGCGGCGAATCGTTGACTTGTGAAATCCCGATCGATTACTGTCCATGACTTGAGAATCAATCACCGGTGACGCCATCGACTTCCATTCGATCGTTCACGATTCCGCCCAGGCGAACCTGCCATGATCACCAAACTCCGTAACCTTGTGTGGTTCCTCAAACGACCGCACCTGATGCCGCAAGTGTGGTACCTGTTCATTCGCAAGTTTCGTCCGGGCATCGTGGCAATGGATTCGACGGGCGATGAGGCCCTCCGCTGGTGCCGGCAGAGTGAAGTCGACATGGTGACGGCTTACAGGAAGCTGACGAATCAGGAACCGCCCGCACCTATTCTTGATCTCTACAGCGATGTGTTCGCGAATGCCGAAAAGGTCACGTCCGCCTGCGTTGTCCGCATGGGTGGGGCCGGTGCCGTGGACATGCTCTACTGGATTTCGGAGTACCTTCAGGCGACTCGAATCCTCGAAACCGGCGTCGCTTATGGCTGGTCTTCGCTCGCATTTCTGCTCTCCATCGAACATAGGCCTGAAGGTAAGCTGGTAAGCGTGGACATGCCTTACGTCGGAATGAACAACGACGAACACATCGGTTGCGCTGTTCCGGACTCGCTGAGGGCTCAGTGGACCCTGCTGAAAACTTCGGACCGGCAAGGTGTCCCTGCTGTTCTGCGGAAGCTCGGGACGCTCGATATCTGCCACTACGACAGCGACAAGTCCTACCAGGGCCGCATGTGGGCCTACCCTTTGCTTTGGAACGCTTTACGCTCAGGCGGAATATTCGTTTCCGACGATATCGGCGATAACGTGGCGTTCCGTGATTTCTGCGCCAGCCTGAAAATCGATCCGGTCGTGTTCAAGTACAATGGCAAGTTCGTCGGGATGATGACCAAGCCCTGAATTCCGGGCTGACGCAATTCCGATACGAATTCGACCCGGTCTCACCATGACCGCCCGTGCCTTCCAAGTTATGCGTGGGTCGATTGTCCGCAACTTGCCCGCCTGATAGAATTTCGCAATCGTCCTTCGCGTGGGGTGGATGGACGATCGCTTGCGAATCGAAACCGGATCAAGTCAGTAACCTTTCACCGAAGAGATCGCCCGCCATGCGCCTGGAAAACAGCCCGGAAAGCAAGAACGTCGAAGACCGCCGGGGTATGACCCCCGCCAAAGCCATGGCCGGCGGCGGCGGACTCGTCATCGTTCTCATGATTCTCAGCCAGATTCTGGGTATCGATCTGCGTCCGCTGATTCAGGTCGCCCAGGTGGTTCAGGCCCCGGCCAAACAAGCGCCGCAACGGCCCGGCGGCGAGGCCGCTCCGAAGGCCGACGACCCCGGCGCCGTCTTCGTTCGCCGCATTCTTGGCCTGAACGAGGAAGTCTGGCAGGACCTCTTCGCCCAGCACGGCCAGAAGTATCAGGACCCCACGCTGGTCATGTTCACCGGCGCGACCGACACCGCCTGCGGCCTGGGGCAGTCGGCCATGGGCCCGTTCTATTGCCCGGCCGACCAGAAGGTCTATATCGACCTGGCGTTCTATAAGGAACTCGGCGAAAAATACGGCGCCCCCGGCGAATTCGCCCAGGCTTACGTGATCGCCCACGAAGTCGGCCACCACGTGCAGAACCTGCTGGGCTACAGCGGCAAGGTGCAGTCGGCCCGGCGCGGGAAGTCGGAAGTGGAGGCCAACAAGGACTCCGTCCGCCTGGAACTTCAGGCCGATTACCTGGCCGGCGTCTGGGCCCACCACGCCAACAAGAAGCGCAAGGTGCTGGAACCCGGCGATATCGAAAGCGGCCTGCGTGCCGCTACGGCCATCGGCGACGACACCCTGCAGAAGAAGGCCACCGGCCGCGTGGTGCCCGACAGTTTCACGCACGGCAGCTCGGCCCAGCGCCTGAAGTGGTTCCGCGAGGGCATCCGCACAGGCGACCTGCCGGCGATGAAGGCGCTCTTCGAATTGCCGTACGAAGATCTTTGATCGGATTCGAAAGAATCGACACGCGTGACGGGGCATGCTCCGTCACTCCGGAATCCAAAACTCCGAATGCCTCGCGGACTCAGTTTCGCGAGGCATTTGTCTTGTCAATTCGATTCAATCATACCTATTGGTACGAATGTCAAATCATCTCCTTCTCCAGCTCGCTTCAATCCCATGACTTCGACGGAACGCATCCGCTCTTCGCGACTGAAGTATCCATCGAGCAGGGACTGTAATTGGCGATCATCGCCCGGAATCGCAATTCGCTCGATTACCGATCGAAGCCCGATCCCCAGCCGCCTTCCGCAATCTTCGAAGATCGCCAGCGCACCAAGGGTATCCCTCCAGTCGAGCTTTGTGCATGCCGCCAGAAATGCAATCAGACCAAGGTGGTAAGTCCGGGCATTTCCGGTACGAACTCCCAGAATGCCCAGTCGAACGCCGAAGATTGCGATCGAATAGAGATCGCTCCAGTCAAGCTCATTCGAAATCGTGCGTAAGTTTTCGTCTAGCGAATCGTCGGTATCGCTGAGCGCTTCGAACAAAGCCGACTCCTGTCGCGTCAGTAAAGCGACTTCGCCGCCAGCCGGAAACTCGTATTCCCGGCCGCAGGAATCCATGAAGTTCGTGAGTACTTCCGCTATGGCTCGATTCATCGTTCGAATACCACCGGCACGCCTCGATCGATCAATCGCAGGCGAATAAAGATAGCATGTAGGCCGCTTCGTCTCGACGCTCACGAAGGAACTCGTCCACGACCATCTCGCCCGGTTTCTTCGTCCCTGAGAAGAGGTCTTGCGCCCGACGAATCGCATCGTGGTACGTAGTAAGCCGATAGCCGTCATGGCCACGAGAAAGGAGAATGTCTTCGCCTTCCTTGATGCCAAGTTCCTGCCTCACCTCGGCCGTGATCATGATCCTGCCACCGGCAGCGACTCGGACCTTATAGGGCGGAACATGGCATAATTCGTCGTTTCTGTTCATATTACTCGATCGTGCCATATAAGCCGTTTTGAGTCAACATCTTCGATATTCGTCTCCGTCGCAGAAATGCTCGGATCGGTTCGCGAGAAGCGCAGCGAGCAGCATCTCCGAAATGACGAGGAATGTCCTATTCACCGGAAAGTGCAATGAGCTATCGCCGCCCACCGCAATTCGACATCGATTTCGAAACACTCCCCCCCGATCCGGCAGAGCGACACGAAGAGCTGGTGGACGTCTTCGGACGTTATCTGTTCTGGCTCAGGAACTGGTCCGTGAGTGCGACACAAGAACTTGCGGAGTCAGAAGAAGCACGAGCCAAGCTTGGGACGATCTGGCGAAAGAAATACGACGAGCTTGCGGCCCTGACACCCGAGCAACGTGGCATCGCATTCGAAATCGCCGAAGCCAGCGTCGATCGGTTCATCCAGTTGTTCCTGACGATGATGGCGGACATGGGGACGGATCAACGCCTGGGCCGGGATCACGCGATTCGATTCAATCTCGAAATGGAAATCTGCGATGTCGAGAATGGCGAAGTCGTGGACCAGGAGACGATCAATCGTGGCGGCAAGAAATTCTTCGCCAATTACTGGGGCCGATGGCTCAACCAATTTGCCCGCGAGTGAATCTTCGGCCTTTCGAAGAGCACGGGGCGGGTCCACTGATCCCTGAACTCACCACTCCACCAGCCCCCGGATCGATTCGACCATCAGCGGGCTCAGGCCTCGGATGGCGATCAACTGATCCAGCGACTTCACCGGGCGGGCCGCGATGATCTTTTTCGCATACGCTGGGCCGATGCCGGGCAGGTTATCGGCCAACTGCTGCGCGCTGGCCTTGTTCAAATTCAATCGCGCGACTTCGCCCGCCTTCGCATGTGCCGACCTCGCTGATCGGGCCGAGAATGCCGCTGGCCCCCCTGCCCCGGCGGCCTGAACTGTCGGCTGGGCCGCCGCGCCGGCCTGAAACGGTCGATAGGACGAGGCCGAGCGGCCTGCGGATGTCTCCGGCGCGATCATCGAAAGCCTGAACTGGTGCGTATTGCGGGCGCCGTCCAGGTCTTTCGGGGCACGCACCGTCGTGCGCAGTTGTGGGACGCTCCCCGACCCGGTCTCAACTCGATTCATCTTTTATCGAACGAGGGGCCTTGTGTGTCAAGAGGTTACAGCGACGCCCAGTCGTCGTCCTTCACCCCTGGACGGCCCATGTGGACGAAAAACCGGAGAGAACGCCAGTCAAGAAAGAGCGTCCTGACGGCCTGAAACTGGCCCGCCATTACCAGGCGTTGCTCGACTCCGGGAAGTTCGAGAGCCGGGCGGCACTGGCCCGCCATCTGGGGGTCAGCCGGGCAAGGGTGACGCAGGTCTTGAGGCGGCTACAACGATGACACCAGCTCATAATGCTCGCCATTCTTTGGTCCTGCACAAGGTCAGGAACAGATCGACGAGGAACTTCGCGTCGTCGAGCTGCGTGAACAGTTTGGAATTCTGGTCGATCTTGTGGGCGACCTGGTTCCTGGTGAAGCCGAGCAGATAGAGTGCGGTACAAATGCGGTCCTTGCGACTCAAGGTGGCATCCCGCACCCTGGTCAGCATGTTGTCGAAATGGATCTCATACAGGTCGGCCGGCGTCGGGGTGGAATGGCCAGGAGGAGGATTGCGCGGGAACAGGGCAAGCAGCGGCGTTCGCAGCTCATATGAGATATTCCCGAAGGCCGTGTTCGAGAATCCGCCTTCAAGACAGGGCACGATGGTGATCGTATCAGGTGCGGCAGCACCGGCAGCGGACTTGTATCGCCGTTTGGCTTCAACCTCCAGGAGCCTGGCCAGGTCCGCAGCCAGCGTCCAATAGCCAAGCCGGAGTGCATTGGACCCTTCCCAGCCGGAGTGGTCTGCGATGTTCTGGAGCCGAACGCGCTCTGCCGAAGCGATGATGTAAGCAAGTTTGGAATCATCCGACAACTGGGAGTAGTCGTCGAGTGCGTTCTGCTTGTTGTAAGGCGTCTGCCAGAAGTCATTGTAGATGGGGATCGGATGCGCCGCCGTGTTGACCTGGACGGCATCCCAGAAGTTCTTTTCGAACAGATCGAAACTGTAGATGCTGAAGTTGTTGTCAGCCGTGGTGAGCCGGGTCTCGCGTTCTGCCAGTTCGAAATAGTGCATCGCCGCGAAGAAGTCCCAGCCCCGGAGATATGCCCTTGCCACGTCGAAGGTGATCGCCCCTTTATGGATCTCGCACGGCGGGCTGGCCTTTTCGTATGCCAGGATATGCGCGTAATTCTCGCGGAAGATCTCGGCAGCCAGGCGGAAGTCTCCTTGCGCGATGGCCTCGTTGATCGCCGCGTTCATTGGCGCGACCACCTTGTTGTCGTCCGCCTGGTTGCGACCATTTCGGGCTCGGCCTGCCAGCGAGTCCTTCATGGCTATTTCGGCCATGAGACGCATCCCCATTCGCCCTTCGCGCATCAGCCCCATCGGGGTCATCAGCGGCGGCGCCGGGTGGCCGCAGCGTAATGCCAAGCGTCTGGTGATGTTCGACACCCAGTTCAAGAACCTGCCGATGCTGCGCCACATGTCTATTGTTCCGTTCCAGCGATTAGCCGCCTTTGGGTGTGGTACCGTTGATTTTTCCTTCGAGCGTGGATAGCGCCGCCAAGATGTCGTCGAAGCTTACTGGCTCCGAGAGATACATGTCATGCATCGCCTGGTAGTCCTGCCTCAGCGAAGAAAGCCTTGCTGGCGGCGGCACGAGGCGGAATGATCCTGGTACCGCCTCGTCATACTTTGCCCATGAACTGCCGAAGAACCGGCTCTTCCAATGCACGACCCGGCTGCGCAGCTCGTGGTCCCCGGCGGCTTTGCTCGCATCCGGGTGTGTTGCCAGCGCGGCCGTATCGGCGTAATGGCGCGAGAAGCGGTCCGGGGTGGGCTTGTCTGCGGGCCGATGGAATTCCGTGTGGAGTATGGTGGCTTTTTCCCAGAAGGTCCGCTGCACCTCCAGTGCGACCACTTCGCACATCCAGTCAGGAAAGGCTTCGGGAAGCACATCTGCGATCCACGGCGCTACCGGATGACGGCCAGTCGGCTGCTGGTCGGTCAGCGAGCCGAACTCCAGTTTGACGGAGCGTTTGAGATAGGCGAATCCATCTGGCTGCGTTGAGGGATAATGAAAAAGCAGCACCGGCGAATGGGTAGCTGGATCGGTGAGGAATTCGAACCATGCCTCGCCGCGATCGCCAAGGGTGTCAATGGCGGCGGCTTCCAGCACTGGCGCGATCAGGCTTTGCACGGCCTGGCCGCAGGCGGCCTCGGCCTTTGCCATCCATTTATTCGCCTGGGTGCGGCTCGTGCCGGCCTCGGGCAGGTTCAGGAATTGCGGCGAAAGCGACAGGTCGATGTCTTCCGAGAAGCGGTCGATGACACCAAAGACCTTCGATAGCGATGTTCCGCCTTTGAAGATGAGGTCGCCCGCGAATTGTGATTCGAAGAGGATGCCCAGCAGCCAGCAGACCCAGAAATCCTTTTCCATGATCACCGGGGAGAGACTTCTTCGGATCGCTGCCTGTTCGATATAGAGGCGGCGTTCGTCATCGGGCAGTGCCAAGAATTCGAGTTTCATGCGTCCTCCCCGGCGAGTTCCCGGAAGATCGGATGCATCCATGCCGGGGCAAGCCGGATGTCCTTAAGCAGTTCCCGTCGCTTACTGGCCGGGATGGTCCGCTTGAGATGAGCGATCCGCGCAGGCGTCACATGGTCCTGGCCCAGTTCGCGGAGGGCCTGGATCAAAAGGCCGCTCAACCGCCCGGCCGTTTCCATGTTCTTTGGCGTCGTCCGGCGTAGCTGGATGGTGGTCGGGCCGACCTTGACCGTCCTTGCCGGGCCGTCGGTCAGGAACACGATCTTGGCTGGCACCTGTTCGGATAGGCCAAGGGTGTTTGCCGCATATGCCCCTGCGGGCTGGAGCCTTGTGCGGTCCCGTCCGGCCAGTGCGCGGGCGATCGCCTCGGCGGACGGTTCCAATGGACCGAGGACCGGATGTTCCTTCGGGAAATCGTAGATACCGCGTGCTAATCGCCGGATAACCCCTTGGCGGACCAGGCGATGAAGGGCCACGTCAACCGCCTCGCGGCTGCCGATCCCGAGAAAGTCCGCTGGAACAAAGACAGACCCGCGTCCTTGCTTTCGGATCGCTGCAAGGATCTTGGAGTCAATGGCTTGTGGTGATTTCTTTCTGCCGCTCATGTAAGAAATAGTACCCATTATTTCTTACAGAATCAAGAAGTTTTTGGGGCCGAATTGCCTGAACGACGATGGCCAGACACAGACAGAGCGTCAGACCGCAAGACCAAGCTGGACAAGGTCATGGCTTCTGCCGGTTCGCCCTTATCGAGCAATTGCAGGCGGATGCTCGTCTGAGTCCCCAGCTTGTGCGAGGCCAGAAGGCGGCTCGATTCACGGGCGAGGACCGCATCAGCCTCGCTCGGTACAACCATCTCAAAATTCTCAGGAATCAATGTCGACATGGCAGGTCTCCTTGCAGCAGTTACAAAGACAGCCCACCACAAAGTCGAAACAGAAGCAATGCTCGAAACGGTCGAAACACGAGGGCAGGTTGCCAGTTATCATTCAGGAGACCGACTATTCCCCCTGGGAAGCCAGCACACGTGGCCAGTCCGGTGGAATTAGACGGTTTTCGAGCGTCCACCGCTTTTTGACTGCCTTGACATATCTCGGGGCGTCGGCGAACAAGGCGTGTTCAAGCACAATCACCTGGAGCGACTTTTGCTGCTCTACCTCGTCGAAGATAACATCGAAATATCTTTTAAGATCGTCACGGTCGTCTCCCCGGACTTCGACCTCTCCCTGGAATGCGTCCGCCGGGAAGAATGGGCGGCTCAGCTGGTCAAACACAATGACGCCGGGCACCGGACGCTGCCCATCGGCAAACACGCGATGCAAGGCCAGTAACGTCGCCACATGTCCGCTCAAATAGCTCTCATCACCGCCGATATCGCGCATCTGCATCACACGGGGACCAAGCACGAAGCGAATGCTGATTTGCCTGGCGTTGAACGCGATTTGACTGGCCCGGTAATTGGGGTCGAATGGCAGACGCTTAAGTAGTTCGGTTGCATGAATTGAGACCTGAGTTTGCAGGGCCTCAATTCTTTCTGCTTTCGCTTCCGGGTCTGCAATCTGTTCAAGTTCCTGGATTTCCGCTTCGAGTTTCTCGATACGTGATCGATCAATTACTTCAGCGGATGTTCGATCCTCCAGGTAGTAACTGACCCTTCCGGCAACCCTAAGCCTTCGCTCATCGAGCCCGATTCGTTCAGATGCTTCTTCAGATTCACGAATCACCGCGGCAATTCGGGTGCGAACCGTTTCAAGCTCCTGGCCAATTCGAATCAGGTCCTCAGAGCGTCCTTTCGCATACTCGTCGATCTTGGGGCGATCACGTTCTACATCCGAAAGTTCCGCCTGCAAACGCCCCAATGCTGTTTCAATGTTGGATAATGACGGGGTCTTCTCATGGATTGATCCATTACAAACAGGACATGCATCCCTTTCCACATCGGACTTGAAATATCCAATGACATCCAGACGCGACTTCTGTCGTTCAACGGCGTCGGAGTAGCCAACCGCAGACTCGATCACCATATTTGCTGCATCTAGCTGGCGGCGTGCGATGGCATATTGCTGCCGAAGGTCACGCTCGGTCGCGTAGAGCGATTGCAGCTGATCCTGCTCTCCGACTGTAT
This sequence comes from bacterium, assembly GCA_016125085.1. GTDB lineage: Bacteria > Planctomycetota > Planctomycetia > Isosphaerales > Isosphaeraceae > QWQI01. Next base: position 122,593 of record WGMM01000001.1, on the reverse strand, counting down.
CGGGCGAAGTGGCCCAGCCAGAGACTCGCTGCAACAGGGTCGTAAGAATGTCTTGTGGCACATCATCGGCTACCGCAGTGACCATCTGCAACTGTGCTGCTTCTGTCAGTAGGCCAAGTGCACGATCCCGGTCACCTGCCAGCGTCTTATCCGCTGCATCAATCCGTCGAGCTTCCTTATCCCGCTGAGTCCGAACCTGACGAAGCTTTGTTTCTGCCCTGGCCGTCTTCTCATCAACGGCCCCTAAAAAATAGGGTAGTGAATCCGAGATCGACAGTTTTCTCTCGTCGTTTGCACCTCTCAGCAGCGTTGACTTATTGATGATGACATCATCGCTTTGCAGCAAATACGGTATTGCATGACGAAACGAAATACGTGTGCCTTCTCGTTCGGTAAATGTTTCTCCTGCGATAACTCCCATTTTCAGGGCTTGCTCGAATTGCCTTAATCCGCCATCACGATTCGTGTTGGCGGTGATTGCCGACGCAACGGCGGGAACTTCGACAGGTGCTCCTACCGAAAAATACACCTCTTCGCTGGATAGTGCTGATGGCGGAGGAACGCGGCGGCACAGCAAGATGTCCGATTTTCCATTACGCCATAGAACGCCCACCCATGAGGTGGCTTCACGGACGACGCCTGGAATGTGGCATTGGCTTGCTCCGAGGCAATAATCGATCACTTCAATAAGTGACGACTTCCCCGAATAGGAAACACCAACCAGAACATTGACTGCCGATAGATCGAAATCAAGATCAAGACGTTGATCATGATGACTGTACAAGTAAATTGCGGCAATCTGCATTCTGCTCATTGATTTAATCCCAGGCACGCTAACACAGTTTCCGTGGATCTAACTTCACCAACCCATCGCCCAAGGGCTCGGGTGATTGAAAGTACGCGTCCCCGAGGTTCACTGGTGGGAAATCGCAAAGCTCTTTTCATACCAGCTTCGTCAAGTTCAACATTACCCGCGTCATTGACGTCAAGAATTCTCCGCGATAGTGCGAATAGGAGAGCCTCTCGGGAGAATGGCGTTACAGCTTCGATGCGCCGTCCGAGGTCAAGAGTGATCTCAGGATGCCTACCTACCCAGGTGATAAGGCCAGTACGACTATTGGTTCCATCGAACGTTTCGGCCAGGTCGCCTGACAATGCAATCGGCAATGGAAGCAGCATCAGGGGCAAAGGCACACCTTTTTTGTCCGCCTTCATGTAGTGTTCGACAAATCCCCGAAGCATCAGGGCGCAAAAAGCTGGGTTGGTGTAAGCAAAAGTATCGGTGGACTGGGATGGCATTAGTGTTCCTCCGGTTCTTCTGCTGCGAGTAATTCCTCGTATTTCGGGTGCCAGCCAATGCGTCTTTCGTCAGCGAGTTGCTGGAAGCTTCCCTGGACAAGGTATTCGGCGGTAAATAGCGGTCGGAGGGGCTGAACGTCCTGGTGGGCTTCCAGATGTGACCAGTCCAGAAGCGAAAGCCCATTACGCTGGCATTCGGTTTCATTCGCTCCGGCACAATCATCCTTCATTGGACCAAAGCGATCATCCCATTTTTCAACCAGCCCAGAGTCGAATCGGTCTAGTTCCGGAGCGATAGATAGATCATCCGCCAGCCACTTTTCGCGTTGAGTTCGAACCCGCCATCTGGCAATGGCTGCGCGCTTAATTCGTGATTTTCCTCCTGAGACGAGTTCGATCTGACGGGCCATAATCCCGCTCATCTCAGCATCAAGATCGTCGGGAATGAGACCGGCTACGTCATCGGGCAGCCCTCTGTTCGAGTGTTCGATAATGAGCCGCTCGATTTGAGCGAGGAGTTCGGCCTTGGATATCTTTCGATCCCGCCGGTTGAGCATGGATAAAATGACCTGTCGATCCCACCACTCCAGCAGCCTTTCCACAAGGCGTTGCCTTACGGCTGGCAGTACGCAGGTTTTTAGTTTTTGTGCTACGGCCTCTGGAATGTCGGCAGCATTGGGTATGGCTGGTACGAGCCTGACACTGCAGAGGAACGCCTGTCGTTGTGGAGGACTTAAACCTAACCATGCTTCACAACCCGGCGATCGCGTTGCATAAGGTTTCGTCTTGCCCTTAGCAACGGGCTTTGCCCTGGCTGCGCGCACGCGGGTGGCTTCGTCATCGAACAATTTCACGATTGCGTCAGAACGAGGCGAGCCTGTTTCGGTCAGTTCCCGTAGGATGTCGTCATCGTTTACTACGGCACATGTAGCAAGAATGAACTGGTCGCCGGACTGCGGCCCGTGATCGCACCATACTTTGATGGTTTTCCACAGGCCGTCTGTCTTGATAGTCAAGGGCGTGCCAGGTGACAGTGAATGCTTCAGCTGATGAAGGTGGGTCGTACCATCTTCAATCGTAACATCATCGGCGGTTTCTACCGAAACGCGTGCATCATCATTGGCGTCAAGCAACACGAGCAGCGCATACATTCCCTGGTAGTAATAACCAATTGCGGAATCTGATGCACTGTGTTGACTGCCTGACGCCATGAATTACACCTTATGCTTATATTTTAACCCTTTAGAAGACTTTGTCCGTCAACACTGCAACGAGAATCCATCCATTGTATCAACTTAATTTGAACCCCATTTCCTTAAGAAAACGAGATGGTGCTTTTCCGTATCCAAAATACCTCGCCGAGAATGTCAAGGTGAGAGACTCTTCCGCCCTGGTGATAGCGACGAAGCAGTTCCTTCGCTCTTCTCTCATTTCATCGCTGCTGTCCCCAGCTTTTCGAGCGTAGTACCCCGGCAGTTCGTCTTCTACCAAACCTATGACATACACATGTTTGAACTCCATTCCTTTCGACGATGCGATCGTCAGACAACGAACCGCATTCGCAGGAGCAGGTTTTTCTTTGGCGCGAAGATCAAGCTCTTGAAGAAAGTTGTGAAGGCTTAGTTCAGATACATCGTAGTGCTGAGAAATATCTGCTCGCAGGGAAGTCCATATCTCCTGCTCATCCTCGAAATCCTGGAAGGCAGCTTGTGACATTGAGCCACTCGGCTGGTTTTTGATCTGCTCAAACCATTGATGAGCGGCAGCAATGAATTTCCAGTAGTCCATCCGTTCTGCTAAGGACTTGGAGGTCGCCTCTAGCAAGTCGCGTGACACCGGGCTGACTTCGGTGCGTTGAGATGCAAGTTGTAACCAAGCCCTCAAGTACCCCTCCTGGCTTACGGAAGCCAAGGGGATGACATCCTGCACTTCGATCTTGATGCCTTCGAGATCGAAGAAAGCCTTGGTCATTCGACGTAGTTGCTCTTTGTCCGTTGGCGCGTTCGCAAGCCGAAGGGTTGCGTGCAAGAGACGATATGGCGCAGATTCAAACTCATTCTTGCGGACGGCGATATACGCAGGGACCGACTGGGCGGTGAGTGCCTGGACGGCATCGTCCAGAAGTTTCTTGCGACGGGCAAGAATAACGCATCCCTTTCGTTCGTCAGGCGTTTTTTCTGAAATGGTTTTGGCAATCCAACTTAGCTCACCGGAAAAGTCCGCGAAGCTTTGCGCTATAAGACCTTCGCTACCCACGCCCGGCTTATGGGCAGTCAATGGCTTCTTGTCTGCTGACCGATCTGTGTTGTGCGCAATCAAACTGTTGGCTAGCTGAATAACAATCGGAGGGCAGCGATAGTTCTCTGGAAGCTGAATAACAGGCATGTCGTAGCGGTCACGCAATTCTCTCAATCGATCGGGGCTTGCACCGTTCCATTGGTACAGAACCTGATCATCGTCGGCGACAACGAAAAGATTTGGGGCTGCTTCTGTAACCAATTGAACCAGCAATCGGAACTGAGCCGAGTTCGTGTCCTGGCATTCGTCAACGCATACGTGGGTGTAAACACGACGGCATTGCTTGGCGATGGCTGGTTTCGATTCCAGCAAATCCACGGCAATTGCCAGAAGCGAAGCAAAGTCCAACTGATTGACGCCTATCAGCCGCTCACGGTATGCCTTGTAAATTGCGGCAATCTCCGTTGCATGCGGGGTATCCGCCAACGACGTCTCTGCCTGGTTTACCGGGACGCATTCGTCGAGCATGCGGGTAATCGTGGGGAGTAATTGCCCTGCCTTTGGGATGAAGTCGCTGTCGTCCGTAACGACGGCCTTGATAGCGTCCGTTAGAACTTCTTCCCGGTCTGCCTGTTCAGTAAGAATACTGAAATCTGGACTGAGGCCGGAATGGCTACCATGCTGGCGGAGAATCTCTGCCGCAAATGAATGAAAGGTGGTTAGAGTCACCCGGTCACGTCCCTGGACGAGCATGGCATCGATCCGCTGTCGCATTTCACCTGCCGCCTTATTGGTGAAGGTGACGCCCAGCACGCGAAAACGCGCATCAGGCGACGCAGCAATTAGCCTCGCTATTCGGCAGGTAAGCACTCGCGTCTTGCCGGAGCCTGGACCTGCAAGAACCAGGACTGGACCAGTCTCCCACAAAACCGCATCCCTCTGACTCTCATTCAGGCCGAATGTGTCGATATCGAAGTTCATTGACATCTCCCTGCAAGCTCGATGGCCTTCTCGATGGCTGCCCTGAGGTCCGCAGGCACTGTAGCTACCCCGGCTGCTTGCACAGCAGCGATCGCCTCGTAGGCCATGAAAGGCTTGGAATGTGTCTTAATCGCAGCCTTGATAACCTGGCCCGGATAATCGGCATGGCCGCTGGCCACTTTGACAATGTCTCTCCGCTGATTTGCACCGGTATTGGCTTCGTAGACTTGGCTGTGGCCAGCATGCCAGAAGCTATGTTCGATGTCACGCTGTGTTGTTTGGGTAATCCGGTCGGGCGACGGATCGGCTTCAAGAAACTGGGTGGCAGTAGCGACGTACTTATTTCCTGCAGCGTCACCATCTGCGAGTACATGCCACTCGATCCCAAGATCGCGTGCCACCTTAATGAGAGGTTCAAGCCCGCATTGCGAGAACTCGACGCAGGACACTCCACAAAGATCGAAGTCGTACCCAAGCAGTAGGCCGAGTTCGGGAAGCACCGTGAAATCGGTCTCACCTTCAACAAGCAGCCAGCACCGGGCGAACATCAAAGCACCACGTTTCTCGCGAATATGGTAGCGGACCTTTTCTTCTTCCCGCCTGTTAAGGGTAGTGTCCAGTACACGGTGGGCACACACTTGCCCGTTTCGACGTGCAAGTCGCCGAATGGCCTTCAGGGGAACGGCCGCAAGCAGATCACCAGAATGAGTGGCGATGATCTTTTGTCCTGCCAGGTTGCTTAGCGTATCCCATAAGGAGCGTATTGCTGACGGATGAAGATGTGCCTCGGGTTCCTCCAATGCGAGAATCGGCTCTGAATGTTCGTCATATGCCTCTGCGAGACGTGATTGCAAGAATGATTCAAACAAAAAGAGAATGGAAAGACTTTGCGTTCCTGCACCGTGCTGGGTAATCGGCAGTCGTGCGCCAGTACGGCAGGCGAGTTTGACCTGAGTCTTGGCCAGCATGTCAAAGATACGAGCCGGAACCGCTTCAATGCTGACTAGGTCTTGCGCTGCAAGCGGCAGCAAGCTGCCAGTTTTTGCAATGCCTGTCTTGATGGTGTCAAAAGGCGTGTGGCCATCTAGAATTGCTTGATTAAGGGTTTCAATCTGCGACTCGATCTCTTCGCGAGTGTCGTCGTCTATTTGCGGATTCTTGGTAAATGGCGACCAGAATGGCGACTTCGCATGAAAATGATGGGCGGCGTCGCGAACGGCTCCTAGAAAGAATACCGGGGCCAGAGATTGCAGATCGGTGACGAGTTTGGGCTGCCTTGCCGTTGGAAGAGAAGATCCCTCCTTGTCGAGGAATGTCCACTCGACGGCAAAATCGCGAGTCGCGGCGTCATATCGTGATGCCACACGGAATGTCAGTTGTTTCCGTCCATCGTCAAGTAGCTGCACAGCATTATTAAACGCCTGGTCGATCTCTACCGGCCATTCGTCTTCAGCAGACTCTTCGAATGTGAGAGTGATCGTAATCGGTGGTGCTGTTGACGGTTCGCTATCATCAGTCGCAAGGTGAAAGTCGTATTCTGAGAACGGGTTCGCCCTGCGGGTTAGCCCTCGGCTCATGCAGGTGTGCAACGCTTCGAGCGTGCTGGTTTTCCCAGTGTTGTTCTCGCCTATCAACACTGTCGTTTCGGCCAACTCCAGACTGAGGCTGGCAATCCCTCGGAAGTTCTCAATCGCAAGCCGTGACAGTCTCATAAACATCTCCAGGCGAAAACACCTTGCATCAGGCGTCGAGCTGATTTGATTGAAGCAACAGAAATAGGCTGAAGGATTGTCAACTCATGGCCCCTTCCATGATCGTTCGCACGTATTGATCCTTATCCTCTTCCTGAAACACGATGTGCCAGTCCTGCATCTGTTGTTTGGTCATGCCCCAGAGCAGCCGCATGGTGTGGGACGGCGTGCCGGAGACGAGGAAGGAATGCAGGTGGACTGCCGGATCGCCGAGGCGTTCTTCGATTTCTTTGATGGTCTTGTAAAACTGGACCTTCGGATCGGTGACGCCGACTTGTCGGATGCCTTTGGGGTCCACGAAAATGATGTGCTGCGTGTCGCCGACCAGCAGCCAGAGGATGAAATCGGGGTGGAAGTTTCCTGCTTCGAAGAATCCGACGCCCTTGCCCTTGCTCAGGTTTCGTAGCAGGTAGAGTTCTTTGCCAGCGAAAAATCCGCCGTCATTGTCGTGAAAGGCTTTTAGGTCTTCGATGAATGTCCGTTCGCCCCGGTTGAGTGGGACGGGGCTGATCTCCACGATCTTGTCCTGCATGTGCAGGAGCGGTTGATAGAGATGCTGGCCGAACCAGATGGCCTTCATGGTACGGAATTCCCAGGACTTCAACTCCTTGCGTTCGATCAGGCCTTTGAGTTCCTCCAGCTTGGCAACGATCTCCTCCTGCGACTGGTCAATCAGGATGCGGTAGTAGTTGTCGTTAGGGTCTTCACCGACGCCGAGCAGGTTCGGATCGGTTGGACTCAAGTCACGGTATTCCAAATGCGGCAATTCCCATTCGCGTTTGCGGAAGGTGTAGTAACGCTCGGTATATTTCTTGAGCAGAGCGAGGGCGATTTCTTCCCAAAGGACGACCTTCTCAAATGAGTCGAGCGACAGTTCCTCGGGCGGAATTAGTAACTGATACCAGCTTTGATCGGCCAGAAGTTCAGCAATCCCCGCGCGAGTGAGATTCAGGTTGAACCAGCCTCGCTCGGCCTTGAATCGTTCTAACTCGAAGTACAGCCGGTCAAGGTTGACGAATGCAACATGCGATGCCGACAGATAGGCCTGATTGGGACTGGCCTCACCGTCCCCGCCGCGAAGTCCGGCAGAATGCAGGGCCTTGATCTTCGGATACCAGTTCAGAACCACCTGGTTTTTCTGAAGATAGACAGTGCCATTATCCTGGTCAGGATCGGGCTTTCCAACCGTGGGAATCGGTCCCAGTCTGCGGAAAGCGTCGCCGAACTCGGTGCTTACGCCATTGATCTCCTTTTTAAGGCGGATCATCTTCAGCGGCCTTGTGCCGAGGTTTTTGATCACCGGCAGGAAAATCTCGATGGGATCGTCGTTGCTGGGGAGTCCTTCTTCTTCCAGGTGCTTGCGGAACTCCGCCATGTAGTCAGCGCGGATACCGAAGATGTTCAGCGTCTCCATTGCGGTGATGTGCCTGGGACGTTCAATGTCCTCCGGCACTTGCGTTTTGCCGCTGCGTTTCAGGCTGACGTTGTAGCCCTTCAATCGTACGCCACGTCCGAACAACTGGATGATCTGTGCCCCTTCGCCGCGTCCGATGTTCATCAGGCCCATCGTGCTGACACGCCAACTGCTCCAGCCCTCAGTAAACTTCTTGGAGCCAATCAGAACATTGATGGGCGAGTCCTGCTTGTTGATCCCGTGGAACAGCGAGCCGGAGAATTCGAGTTCGCCGGTCGCCAACCCGTGTTCTTCGCAGAGTTTGACCAGCTTGGCATCGTCGCCGACATTGATGACGCCAAACGGCTCGTTATCGGCTCCGAGTCTTAAGGCGATTTCGCCGGTCGCACCTCTCAGGTTCTCGACATAAAGCTGCCCGCCGCCGGGAGCATGGAAGAGTGTGCTGAGTGTCTCATCGAAAATTTGGGTAGGCGAAATCCCGGCGGTATTCAGCCAGTTAAAGCGATTATTGAACAGGTTCTTGCCGGTTGCAGTCACCAACCCCTGATTGAGGACGCGCTCGATGCGGTTGATGCTTTCGGTACGGTTCGCGACGTACCGTGCCAGGAATCGTAGGATTTCAACGATGTCGGACGCATCACGGCTGGCAAGCGTCTTGGTCACGCTGCCGCCCACAAAAATCCAGAGCGGCTTTTCGATATTGAAGGGGCGGTATTCCACTTCATGATTCTGGAACAATCGCTGCTGCTGGTAAAAGGTCAGCAGGCAGGCAGTCAGATACAGGTCGAGGTGGTTGTCCTGTGTTCCTTCATCAAGATTCAGAATCTGATAGTCCTTGCCGAACCCGTCACTGTAGAAATAGCGGTAAGAGTAATTGAACAGGATGTTTTTCGCGTAGAGATTAGTCAGGCTGGCGTTGCCTGTGACGGCCTGTTGGAATGTGGCCGAATACTCAAACGAAAAGCCTTTCTCGCACAGCTTGGCACGGGCCTTCAGCCAGGCTCCATCTTCGCCGCCGCTGGTGCCGCGATGACCTTCATCGACCAGCACAAGGTTGTTGCCCTCGAAGGCATCGACGGCCACAGTCTTCTCGCCCATCTCTTCGCGGAGCCGCGTGACCTCGATGATCTCCACAAGGGGAAGTTCGGTGCGAGTGGTATTCCCGAACGGAAGCATTGGCTGGGCCGATTTGGAAGCGCCATTCTTATCGAACAACTCGGCATTGATACCTGCCGCCTCGAACTCGCGCAGATGCTGAAGACTGAGTCCCTCGTTGGGCGTCAGCAGCAGGATGCGGTTCATCTCCCGCGAACGGTTGTGCTTGTGCAGGTAGAAATGGTGCTGGAGGATGTTGGCGTGCATCAGCAATGTCTTGCCGCTGCCGGTTGCCATCCAATAGGCCAACTTGTTGAGCTGCGGCCAAGCTTCCGCCGTTTCATCCAGTGGCGTGATTTTGTCCGGGTCGGGCTTGTCGGCGTTGTATGCCTCGACCTGCTGGTTAATCTCTTTACGCAAAACTTCGGGATCGCGGAAATAGCGGTCCAGATAGATTTCGGTAAATAGCAGCGACAGGTATTGGAAATACTTCCAGACGATCGGCTCGTCGCCCCGCGTGATCCGCTGTTCGTTGAGTTGCTGGGTATGGCGGACGATGTTCTGGTCGTACTCCAGCAGCAGTTCGGTGGGTAGTTCCGTCAGGTTGAATAGCTGAGCTGTCAGCGCATGGTGGAAGCGATGGATGTTGTTTTCATCCATGCCTTCCAAGGCTTCGTTCTTCAGGTGCTCGGCCAGCTTCTCGAACTTGTCCACATTGAACAGCGACAAAAGCCACTGGTTGAGGATCAGTTTGTACGGAAATGGAACGACAGACCGATTGTTGGATCGTCGTCGTGTCGCGGTGGCAGTGGTTGCTCGGGCGGCTTTCTTCTTCGCCATTACACGCCCTCCGCTGCGAACATCAGGCGGTGGAAGTCTTCCTCGATCAGCCGGACTTTCCATTGATCTTCGGGCGTGCGAAGGTTCTCCAGATTGTTCGTGCCGTTGACGTAGATCAGGCCGAACTCGCTGTCCTTGCTGGAATAGCCCTGCTTGGTGAACCATTCATCGAGAACGAGATTGTCCTGCTCGACCCCTTCGGGCGTTTCGCCGCCGGGACGCTTGCGCCAGATGACCAGCGTCTTGCGTCCATCCGGCGTGGTGCCGGTGACGGTACGGAACCAATAGGGGCCATCTTCTTCCTGCTTGAGGCGGCCTTTGAGTTGCAGCCGTCCTTCGCTGTCCCGTTCAAACTTGGCGGAGAAGCATTGCGGGGCGGCGATATGCTGCACGGTGAGGCCGATCAGCCAGTTGAAGGTTTCCAGCAGATCGACATTGACCTCGCGGGTTTCGTCCGAGCCGGGGCGTTTGACCTTCAGTTTGTACGCAGTGGGATCGGTAAAGGCCTGGACGTTCAGCAGCGACTGACTTCCCTCGGTTTCGACATTCAGCATGTAGCCGAGCATGTACTGCTCTTTAAGCCGCGAGGCTTCCGTGTTCTGGGCGGCATCGAGCAGCGTTTGCTGAGCTTTAGAGCGACGAAGTTGGAGGTTGTTGAGGGCGTCTTCGTAGGATTCGAGGCGAATGTATTTGATAATCTTCGGGCTTCGAGTCCGTTCCTGCTCTGACAAGCTCCTCCTCGGCTTACCATCCCTCCAGTCAGACGCGAAAGTAACCTTCTTGAATCGAGGGAGAAGTACAGTGTCAAAGTATTCTCCAAGCTCGATCAAGATTCCTTTCCGTCGCTCTCCGTCTTCGCGGTTCAATACGATGATGGCATGGCCGGTCGTACCCGAACCAGCGAAGAAATCCAGCACGATATCTCCGTCACGAGTCGATGCCCTAACAAGGGAGCGGATGAGCGAAAGGGGTTTTGGGTAGGCGAATTCTCGTCGGGCGAACAGTCGATCGACAATTCGACCACCTTCGGAATTCATTCCGCTACGAAGAATCTCCAGCGAGAATTCATTCTCCTCCTCTTCGATTTCTCTATCGTTCGCATTTGCCGTGTCGATCCAACTTGAGCAGGGCTTTGCCTTCATTGTGTCTGGGTCAAAGTACGTCTTGTAACGCGGCCTCTCCAGATTACCTTCGGCCTCATCGGGCCAGATCACCAGATCGTCTGCGATGACTTGCTCCATCGTTTCCGGGAAAAATCGCCACACTCGATTCGGATTCGGGGGGAACTCCTTTCCCGTGCGAGGGTTCCTGATTGGATAAAACTGATTCGGACGCTGATCCCTTGTCATACCGATCGTCAGATCGGTGCTCGCATATCGTTTGCCGGTCTTCTCATCAAAAAATGGATAATCCTCCTCCGATTTGGCAAGTCCGTGGAGTTGAGAGTTTCTGGCGTCACGGCCAAACGCCAACACATATTCATGGTCGAGCGAAAGCGGTTGACTACTCATCGCCGAGGCACTTCGACGCTTCCAGACCATACTCCCCAAATAGTTCTGTATGCCGAATGCTCCTGTTAACACATGCCAAAGATGACGATATTCGTTGTCGTCAATATTGACGAACGCAACTCCTTCTTCAGCAAGTGTCGAGGCCGCCACATTGAATCGGTCTAGCATCATCGCTGCCCAGGAGGAATGCTGATACTGATCCTTGTAGTTGAATCCATCGTCTCCGGTGTTGTATGGCGGATCGACGCAAATTGACTGGATCGCAGAACGAAACCGCGTATTGAGGAAACTGACTCCTTGAAAGTTGTCCGAATGAACAAGCAGGAAATCGGTCCGCGAATCAATGTCGGATTCGCCATTCAACAACCGGATGCAGAAATGTTTTGAAAAATACTGTGTATCAATCATCAACGTTGGATGAGCCTTCAGGAACTCAACCGTAAGCGGCTCGGAATAGCCGGGGCTGGTCAAGTCCTTCTCGATCTCGTTGATTGCCAGCAGATCTACCCATTCCTGCCGTTGCGTATCGTTGGCTGCGATTTCCGGGTAGAACTCTTCAGGGATGCTGCCGATGGCGATGCAGTAATTCGTTTCAACGACAAACTTCTTCTTCAGCCACAGCTTCTTCTGGAAGTCTTCGAGATGGGCCAGGAAGGTGATAATCTTGATGGCGATCCGGCGGATGACGCGGATTTTCGAGAGGTACTGCTCGACGCGTGGAGCCTGCTGGTCTTCGATGTCGTCGAGGTGCATCACCTCGTTCTTGATGTAGAAATCGAGTTCCCGCCGCAGGAATCCGCCCAAATCCTTGTGGATGAAATAGTCGAACGTGTTGCGGGCGACATAGCGGTTCAGATGGGCTCGCAGCCGCGAGTAATCGGCCAGTTCCCCGTCAGCCTTCTCATGAGGCTTGCCCAGTTCTTTGACCCATTCGGCAAAACCATCGCCAGCTTCCATGATGCGGGACACGGCCAACTCGGTCATTTCCTTTTGCGTCGGCGGCTTCTTCTTGCCATCGCGGACATCATCCGGCCAGTCGGTCAGCGTGGCGGGACGGTATTCAAACCGTAAGACCAGTTCCGGGCCTTGCTCACCTTTTTCAAAGGAGGCGAAGTCCTTGCTGGCCAGAATGAAGATACGGTCCTTGCCTTCGGCAGCTTTGACGTTGCCGTGCTCCCCCTCGGCGGCATCGACCAAGCGGAAATGCACCCGCATCGGCTTCTGCTCGTCATCGGGATGGAGGCGGAAGGCATAGTCCCGCAGGTACTCGCTGGTCTTGATGTAATACTGGTCTGCATTGGCCCAATGCAGCTTGACCTCTTCGCCCTCATAGGGGATGGCGTACACGCCGGGCTTGTAAACCCGCTTGGAGAGGAAATCGCCTTCGGAGTAGTAGCGGCGGAAGAAGCCGTAGAGATGGTCGTAGACTTCGGATTCCAGCCCGGTGATATCGACGGAATCGCTGGCGATCTTCTCGCGGAGTTCTTTGACCTTGGGTGAGGTTTCAGGATCGACTTCGGCAACCTGCAATCCAGCGATCACCTTCGTCAGTTGGGCTTCCAGCTCGGACTTGTCGGCGGTCTTGTACTGGCTGAACTCCTCGCGGACCTGGGGCAGCAGGTCGCGGTCGAGGAACTGTGTGATCTCGGCGGCCTTAGCGTGCATGATGCGGTACAGGCCAAAATCGAGATCAGGCTGGTCAAGCTGAAACAATTCCTTCAGCAGGGTTTTCAGCTTTTCGTACTTCTTACTCATTCGATGGGTCTTCCTTCCCGGTTGTCTCTTCAGTTGTTCTCGTGTTTGGCGGCTTACGTCACGGACCAGCGGATGGTAAATAACATCTCGCTGCTGGTCCGTTGTGCCAGTCGCTTTTCCAGGGTGTCGATCAGGGCATCGCGTTTGTCGATGATCTCGTCTTCCACCTTGAAAATGTCCTGGCGTTGCCGCCGCTTTTGTTTTTCCAGTTTCTGTATGTCTTCCTGAATGCGGTGCTGGTCGGCCAGCGTGGTCGCCAGCCTCGCTTCGCGCTGAAGCACTTTGATCTTCTCTTTGGTATCGCGCAAGGATTTTTCGGCGGCCAGCACCAAATCGTCCGCCCATTGCTCCAGCCGCTCGCGAGCCTGCCGGAAGTGGCGGCTATTGGCCTCCAGCGACTTGCTGACCGTCGCCTCAGCATGGCGTTTGATCTCGCCCTCAAGACGGCTGGCAACGGGATCGGGAATGGTGATGCCGTCTTGGACCATGGCCGGGCACTGGAACAGCTTTTCCAGCGTTTCCTGATCGAGCGAATGGCCTTCGTCGTCGAAACCGGAAAACAGCAGATAGTCTTCTGTCTCGTAGGAGTTGATCACTTGCCGACTCAAGGTCAGATAGCCCCCTTTACCGCGCAGCGATTCAATGACATGCAGCCGCGCCGGATGGTTCGTCACGTCGAACGTCACATGGGCCGTCGGCGTTGGCAGCGATTTGGCGACTCCCAGTACATGCTCGCCGAGGGGATGCGACAGCCGGTAGAGAAATTGCCCGGTGTCGTCGCTGGCATCCGCCGTGGTATCAGGGCGGACTTTGGAGATGAGGTGATAGCGGCCGGGACGTGCCCCGTCGCAGATCGATTGTTCCAACTGGAAGGTGAGTTGATCATCGTTGAATTGGGCTGTGCCATTCAGGACCAGCCTTGTCACCGACCAGAACCTCTTACTGACGCGATCAAGCTGGGCCTTGGTGTCGGCCAGTTTAATCCGGAGTCGTTCGTGGACATCCTCGTCGAAATGTTCCAGCAGGGACCGGCGGGTATCATCCAGCCGGGTGCGAATCTGTTCGTCCATCTCTTCCTGTAGCTGCTTGAAGGCAGCATCGATCTCGGCTGGCGTGCGGCATTGCTGGTAGATGGCCAGGATGCGTTTTTCAAAATCGACTCCAGATTCGATCGAGCCTAGCACTTCGTCGGAGGCACCGAACACGCCGTTGAATAGCTTGAATTTTTCCGAGAGCAGTTCGAGCACGCGCTGGTCGGCAGCGTTGCGTTCATTGAGGAAATTGATCACCACCACGTCGTGCTTCTGGCCGTAGCGGTGGCAGCGGCCTATGCGTTGCTCGATCCGCTGTGGATTCCAGGGCAGGTCGTAATTGATGACCAGCGAGCAGAATTGCAGGTTCACGCCTTCGGATGCGGCTTCGGTCGCTATCAGGATCGTGCCCTGATCTCGGAAATGCTCGATCAGTGCGGTGCGGACATCGACCGCACGCGATCCGGTGGAACGGCCTGTGTCCTGATTGACTGCAACCCATTGGTCATAGATGGCGGTTGCTTCCGGGCCGCCGTTAGTACCGTTAAACAACACGACCTTGCCGCGATAGCCGTGTGATTCAAGGAAGGATTTCAAGTATTCCTGCGTGCGGCGGGATTCGGTGAAGACCAGGGCTTTTTGTTTCGCTCCGATCTCGGCCATTTTGCTAAAGCCCACTTCTAGGGCTGTGAGGAGCGTGCGGGTTTTGGTGTCGATCCCGATGGAATGTGCCCACCGGGACAGTTCGTCCAGAGTGGCGATTTCTTCCTTCAGCTTCTGGCGGTCGATAGCAGGTGTTTCGGTCGCTGTTTCAGATTCCTCATCTTCGGCCAGGATTTCATCGAGCAGGTCGTCTTCAATTTCTTCGCCTTCGATCAGCTTCTCGGCGAAGTCTGGATCGCTTGCGGTTTGCTCATCGCGGAGGTCTTCCAGCCGCTGTTTGAGCGTATCGAGCGTGGCCGCGATGGCCTGCGATGAGGAGGCCAGCAGCTTTCGCAGGATCAGGGCGGTCAGATGCCGTTGCCGTTGCGGCAGGGCATAGCTGTTTTCGCGTTGCAGGAAGGCCGACACCGCCTCATAGAGTGCATGTTCATCCTCGGTGGGAGTGAAAGGCCGGGTGATGGGAAGACGTTCCGTATAGCGGATATATTCGGTGACCTGGTTGCGCAGTGTGCGTTTGCAGAAGGTTGAAAGCCGTTGCCGGAGGGCATCGAGACTGCTTCCGGCACTGGTGTATTGCGACCGGAAGGAATTGACGTCGCCGAAGAGATGCTCATCGATCAGCGTCGAAAGCCCGTAGAGTTCGAGCAGAGAGTTTTGCAGCGGAGTGGCAGTCAGCAGCAGCTTGCGGCTGTCTTCGGTTGCCCAACGGATGCCCTGGCCGACCTTGTTGCTGGGGCGGTAGGCGTTGCGAAGCTTGTGGGCCTCATCGATGACCACCATATCCCAGGCGATGGTCTTCAGTTCCTCTCGGATGCGGTTGGCATAGTTGAACGAGATGATGATCACCGCTTTTTCATTCAGCGGCGAGCGTCCGGCTTTGAGGGCCTCGCGGTAGCCTTTGGCATCCAGCACCACCGCAGGCAGATTGAATTTCTCGCCCAGTTCCAGTGCCCATTGCTTGCGAATGGAGGCGGGAGAGATGACCAGCAGACGTCGCTTTCGCTCGGCCCAGCACTGGCACAGTACGATTCCGGCCTCGATGGTTTTGCCGAGGCCCACTTCATCGGCCAGAATCACGCCTTTGGACAGGGGCGATTGCAGGGCGAACAGGGCCGCTTCGATCTGGTGGGGATTTAAGTCAACGGCAGCGTCAAACAGGGACATCGACAGGCGATCAACCCCGGCGGCAGCACGCCGGGTCAGATCATGGGCGAAGTATTTTGCGTGGAAGTTGGTGATCATGGCTGCTCCGGCCGGTCGTTTGCGGCGTCAGTGGATGGTTCCCCTGGAACGATGGTGTAACGCCAGCCGTGTGGCCCTTTGACTGCTTTGATATGGTGACCCCGTTCGCGTAGTGCCTCGACGCTGCGTGAAATGGTGGGGATGGAAACGCCGACCTTCTCCGCCAATGCGGGCGTTGAGTAGTTCCCGCTGCGTATCAGCTCCAGTACGGCATCGAGCCGTTGCTCGATTTCGAGTGATCGCTGGTAACGCATAAACGGAGTCTCCCCGGTGGATTCGAGACTGTTTCTCTATCGCATCCTGATAGAGTTGTCAAGGAGCGAGGCCATTTACCGTCGCCGTCGGAGTTCTCAAATTGCGGGCCTGTCAATCACTTATTACATTTTCTTTTCCTTTCTGCTTCTGGGGCAGTTTCCCGTCGCCGTCGCCTCGCCGTATGGGGTGGTCGGTTAAGGCGCACCAGGCATGGATGCCTGGTATAATTGCGTCCAGGCCACTCCAGTAGGCGGGGTAGAGGCGACATGCCTTTCAGGGGCAGTTTCCTTGAGCCTGAGCGGAGCTGGTGGGGTGGTCTTAGGTCTGGAATGCTTTCACGCCATTCCCCCGTGGGCTTCGTGCCTGCCGGTCTCAGAGTTCTCACCGAAGTCAAGACTGTGCTTGCTTCAACATTGCATCAGAGGCTCCGGTTCCCGATGTGTTTCACGCAGTCTCATGAGAAAAATGATCTGCAACTCCGACGACGGGTTTCCCGGTGCTTGCGTCCCGGCAAGGGACGATCCATCAGGCGATGGATTCCGTAAAGCTCTCCTTACTTTTTTACTGCCACTGCACCAGAGTCGCACCAGGTTCCCGATGTGTTCGACGCAGTATCAAAGAATGATCTGCAACTCCGAGGGCGGGCTTCCCGGCGCTTACGTCCCGACAGGGGACGTATCCATCAGGCGATGGATTCCATAATGTCTTCGTCATCTACTACGCTGCCGCCGTATCAGAATCCGACCAGCGAAACGCCTCGCCTGTGAGCCACATTTGGTGCATGATTACGGCGAGTTTCCTGGCCACAGCCACCTTGGCCTTGCTCATTCCGCTTCGCTTGGCGATACGCATTCCCCACGACTTGAGCGATGACCATGTCTTGATTCGCGTCAAAAGCGTTCCGGCCGCTTCAAACAAATAACTTCGCACCAGCCTGTCCCCGCATTTGGAAATGCGACCACTATGGTCGATCTCTCCCGACTGGTATCGTTTGTTGGTCAGGCCAAAGAATGCTCCGACACTGCGGGAATTTTTGAATCGATTGGGATTGTCCACCGCTGCGGTGAAGGCCACTGCCGTCACTGGCCCGACTCCCGGAATGGTCATCAGGTGGCTGCAAATTCTGTCGCCATCCGCATAATTCTGAAGCAGCTTATCCAACGCCCGGACTTGGTTTTGAACGGACTCAAGCACTTCCATCAATGGATGCACCATTTGCCTCAACAATGGCTGATCGGAAATGGTGTCCTGAACTTTCCCTGCAAAACCCTTTGCATCGCTTTGCGAGAGCAGCACGCCAAACGTCTTGAGAACACCACGAATCTGGTTTTTCAGGTCAGTGCGAATCCCGACGAGTTGGGCACGAGCGCCGATGAACGAACGAATGCGGTGGCTATCCAGGCTCTTCACATTGACTTGCTTGAAAAAGCTGGTTCGCATCATCTGGGCGATACCGTGAGCATCGTTCACATCGGTCTTGTTGATCTGTACGCTGAGTGCACCGTGAGCATGGCGTGCATCAATGCAGACAATCGGAAAGTCCATCTGCTTTAAGGCGTGCCAGAGCCAAGGCGAAAGAGCGCCACTCTCCATGCCGATCAGGGCGGCGGACGGAGATTTCGCTTTAATGGTTTTGGCGATGTCCTCCGGTGTTGTCAGGCATTTGCCCTGCCACATCTTTTTGCCTTTGCTGTCAACCACGCAGATTTGTGTGGTTGCTTGAGAAATGTCGAGTCCGACAAACTGTTCCATAGTTCCTCCTTGATAGAGATTGTGAATTGCGTCTGCCTCAACATGAGTAGCCGAGGTTGGATACGCCCGCAATTACACAATGTGTTTCGTCGCGGGGGTTCGCAAGAACTCGCCCCGGGTTCGCCAGAACTCGCCCCCCGACGAAATGCGACAAAGGCAGAGGTAATTGCAGGCCATTTACTTGAGATTGAGGTGGCTTTTTGAGCGGGGGGTTTTGAGAAAACAGGACCGCAGGTCTCGATTGGTCCCGTCCCGAGCCAAGGGGGCAGGGACGGGTGATCCACCTGTCTGGCCTCACGCCGGGCTTTGCCCGTCATTTTTCCATGCACGCTCACGCAAGATACGTTCAGAGAACGGTCCCGGCGGCGTGTCAGGTGAATTAGGTAGTTCGGTTTCGTGCAATGCTGCCTCTTCCAGACGCTTGCGAATTCTTGCCGTCACGGGCTCCTCTGCGGCGATGCGTTTAGGTTCAGTGCGACCGGTTTGGATATCGACGCTATGGGCGGCGGTAAGTTCCTTGATCTGGTGGGCCAGTTCGCCTGAGGTTGGGCCTTTGTCTGCATCGTTTGGATTGTCTCGTTTGGACAATGCTGCCTTCAGCTTATCACGCAGTCGGGTAAGGTCACCAAAGTATTCGTCGTGGGAAAACGTCTCACCGAGTTTGCCCCGGTAATCGGCGAGTTGGGACTCGTAGATCGCCACATCGTCAGACAAACGGGCAGCTTCTGTGTTGTACGAAGTTGAAAGACGTTCAAGGGCATTGAGCACGGCACGTGGTCCCTGATGCTCTTTTGATAGTCCTGATATTCGGGTCATCACACCTTCGAGAAAAACATCCGGCGGATTCAATGGATGGATGATGAGGCCATACTGCAATCCCTTGAACTTACCAATTGGAACGCGAGTGGATTCACGTGCGTGGCTTGGCAGAGATTCGAGTTTACTTCCAAGCACGGCGGATACGTCTTCTTTTGACCAGGCGGTGTTGCCGATCGTGATACGCGTCCCTGCTTGTTCCTCAATCGTCTTTCCGTCGGTATCCAGTTTGGCGAGTCTCTCCTTCATCCCGGAAATCTTCTCCGGTAGGTCACGAACGGCGAGGCGTGCCACATATTGTTCGTCGAGATGATTCTTCTTGAGCAGACCAAGGCGTTTGAGTTCAGCGTCGGCCTCAGCAAGGGTCAGCACAGCCGGATTACCCGATGCGATGGCTTTGACCTCGGCATAGGACAGTTCCTGGCTGCCAATGTCTTCGGCGCTTCGCGATACATTGTCGCCCGTGATGACCTGCCCGATGAAACGGGCTTTGGTTTCTAACGCTTGCCACATATAGGCATCGAACGAACCTTCCGTGACATAGCGATAGATGCCGACTTCCTTATTCAGGTTGCCTTGCCTGAGGATACGGCCGTCACGCTGTTCAACTTCGGCAGGCTTCCACGGGGCATCCAGATGATGCAAGGCGACGAGCCGCTTCTGGACATTGGTGCCGGTGCCCATTTTCTGGGTGGAGCCGATGAGGACGCGAATTGTCCCGTTGCGTACCTTCTCAAAAAGGGCCTGTTTTTTAGCGTCGCTTTCTGCTTCACCGATTGAGGCAATTTCGCTGGCAGGGATGCCACGTTCGACCAGCTTTTGCAGCACCTGCGCGTATGGCGAGTAGCCCCAGTCATTGGGATTGACGCCGAAGTCGGAGAAAATGAGCTGCGTGCCGCGTGTGTCTTTGGAACGCTGCCAGATAGCAACCACATTATCGACCAGCTTGTTGATTTTCGATTCTGGGAAATCAGGGGCGTCCGCCGCGAGCATCCTTGCGTCGGTCGCGAGCTTCCTCCCATCGGTGGTGATGGCCAGGGCGTTGTCGATACGCGGGTCGATCTTTTGCGACCGCAGACGTTCATAACGCTCGACCAGTTCCTGTTGGAGTCCGAACTGCTCGTCGGACATGGGGGATGCCACAATATGTGGCTTGCCGCCTTCGAGTGCCGGGCGTGGCAGGTTCAGCATCTCGGCGGTCTGCACATCGGCAAAGGCCCGGAACATCTGCTGGAGTTCCGGCAGGTTCGTGAATTTGGCAAAACGCGACCGCTGCCGCAGTCCCCCGCCGTCCGGGGAAATCTCCATCGTATCGACCACCTCGCCGAAGGTCGCAGCCCAGGCATCGAAATGCTCGATGCCCCGGCTGCGCAGCCCCTCGGGATCAAGGAATCGCTGCATGGTGTACATCTCGACCATGGTGTTGGAGATGGGAGTTCCCGTCGCAAAGGTCACACCATGGCCGCGATGGACCTTACTCAGATAACGTGCTTTCATATAAACGTCAAAGGCTCTTTCAGACCCTCCGGTCTGGATACCTGCTACGCGGTCCATTTTGGTCGGCGTTTCGAGGTTCTTGAAATAGTGGGCTTCGTCGATGAACACATGATCGACGCCGAGTTCATCGAACACGAGTCCGTCATCTTTCTTATCGCTGGCCAGCAGGTTTGTCAGCTTCTCCTCACGGGCGGCTTTTTGCTTTTCGATGGACTTGATGACGTTGCGGTTGGAGCCACGCTGCGCGGCATGCTCGATCAGCAACTGGTCGTATTCGGCAATCTGGTCCCGCAGGAATTGCTCCTGATACTGCTTTGACATGCCAATGCGCTCAAAGCTGCTATGGGTGACGATGATGCCGTCCCACTCGCCGCTGGCGATTTTCGCGGTCAGGAACTTGCGGCGGTCACGCGATAAGTCTTCCTTGCTCGCAACCAGCAATCGGGCGTTGGGATAAAGCTGCATGGTCTCGCGAGCGAACTGTTCGAGCAGGTGGTTGGGCACCACATACATGGGCTTATGGATCAGTCCGGCCTGTTTCATCTTCATGCCGGTGGCGGCCATGGTGAAGGTCTTGCCTGCACCGACCGTATGGGCCAGCAGCGTGTTGCCACTGCTCATGCCCCGCCAGACCGCATCTTTCTGGTGCGGGCGAAGCGATAACGCATCGTTCATGCCGGGAAAATCCAGATGCGAGCCATCAAACAGTCGCGGGCGCAGATTGTTGTAGGTGTCGTTATAGATGCGGACCAGCCGTTCGGTACGGTCGGGATCGGCAAACACAAACGCGCGGAAGCGTTCCTTGATTTTTTTCTGTTTTTCGCGGGCGGCCATGGTGGCTTCCTGGTTGACGACCCGTTCCTGCCGGTCGCCATGGTCGATCGTGTCATAGATCGTGGGCGACTTCATATTGAGGGCAAGTTCGAGCAGCCAGGTGCCGTTGGCGCGCTTGGTGCCGAAATCCGATGTGGCTGCCACCGAGACTTTGGCAGAATAGTCCGGCTCCAGGCTCCATAGAGCGTCTTTTTGCAAGTGGCTTACCGGCACGGAGGCTGGCGAGACCTTAAATAACCAGGCAGCGAAGGCTTGGATATCGGTTGCCGGAATCCACGGAGCACCGAGATTGGCATCGATATCGCCTGGAAGCACGTCCGGTGGCTGCACGGCTTGCAGGCGGGCCGCGTTGCGTTCAAAAGCAGGGCCAGCTTCTTTGGCGATGGCCAGTTTTTCGCGAACATTGCCAGACAGATACGCATCAGCCGTTTCCCATTTTCCTGACTGCGGATCGCAAAAAATCAGGTCGCCAAGTTCGGCGGCAACTTCATCTTCACCTTTGCCGTAGAGGCGTGCGATTAGTGCGAGGTCAACATTGCCGGTCTGGTTCAGCGAGACCAGCAACCCTTCTTCGGCATTGGTAACTGTCGTGATGGGAGTGAGTTTTCCCACCACGTCCTTTTGCATGATGGCTGATTTCGTCGCCTTGCCGGTGATTTCGTCATAATCTTCAAGCGACATGACGAGCATGGCATCCGGATCTTCCTTGAACTTGACGATATTCGGCATCCGCCGGATCACGCTGCCGTCTTTGGTCTCGGAGAACGTGGTCTTGTTGATCGGACCGTAAGCTGCATGGAAGCGGTCATAGGTGCGGTTCAGCTCATTTCTTGCGCTGTTGCGATGGGCTTCGGGCCAGCCTTCATTCTGGGACTGTAAGACGCGGCGAGCCTTGTCGCGCAGTTCGATCAGGGCAGCCATCCGCTTGCCGGTCATGGTACCGTCGGCTTTTAATGCCTTGCCGCCATACACCACCTGCTGGCTTTGGCCTCCTTCGATCTGGTAGATGGCTTTGTCATCACCGAGGAAAAAGCTGCCCTCTGCAAGATGTTTTTCGGGCGGAGGCGGAATAAAGGCCGGAACGGCTGGTTCGTCGGCTTTGAATGGTTGCATGGGGGCAAAGGCTGGAAGATTTTTGATAGCGTGTTTTAGTTGCCCTTCCAGGTCGCCGTTGCTTTTAACGCTGTAGCCTTGCCCGCCATAAAGCGTGTCCTTAGTCGTCCAGTCGCCCAGCACCATATCGGGATGGTGATGGAAATAGTTGTTGATACTGACCTCGCGGCCATCAATTGTAAGGGGCGATATCGAGAGCCAGTCATCATCGACATGGGCGGCTGGTTCGCCGGGCGCTCGTTTGCGCAGGAAGATGATGTCGGTGACAACGGCAGTGCCTTCGCGTTTGAAGGCATCTGACGGCAGGCGAATCGCCCCTACAAAATCGGCTGTACCTGCCAGGTACTCGCGGATGGCTGCGTTCTGTTTATCGAGCGTGTAGTGGGATGTGACCAACGCCAGCACGCCGCCGGGCTTTAATGCATCGATGGATTTGGCAAAGAAATAATCATGCAACGAGTATTTCCGTCCCTGGTAATCGAGCTTCACATCGGCAAAGGGCACATTGCCGACCACGGCATCGAGGCGTCCATCGGGCAGTTTCGTGTCCCGGAAATTTTCGATACGAATGTCGTGCTCAGGGTAGATGGCCCGCGCAAGACGGCCTGAGATGGCATCGAGTTCAACGCCGATGAAGCGATTGCCACCTTTAGCCCGTCCAAGAAAATTGCCGACACCGCATCCTGGCTCCAGGATGGTGGCATGATCGGGCACACCGAGCCTGCCTATCGCCTCATGGATACCGTCGATGACGACCGGTGAGGTGTAGAACGCGTTGAAGGTCGTCCGGCGGGCACTGTCATACTCTTGTGGCGTGAGTAGCGATTGCAACTCCTCACCGATGGATTTCCAGCTTGCGTCCCTGAAGTTGCCGGATACCGGGTCCGGGAACATCAACAGGGCGACCGGACCGAATCCGGAAAACCGGCTAAGTATTTGCTTTTCTTCAGATGTCGCCGGGCGCTGTGCCTGTTCAATGGTCTTTAGCGTGCGGATGGCGGCGATGATGTCGCGGGCTTTTGACATCTGCCCGCTTGCCATGCGTGATGGCGTATCAGCCGTGGGCGGCGTTGGTTGAACCGGGGCCGCAACCGGCGGTTCGGGGCTTCTATCCAGAGAATTAATGGCAGTGTCCGCTGACTGCGGGACAGGCGGGCTGGCCGGGGCAACAGGTGCATTGCCAGTGGTGATGGGCGGCGGCCGGACCGGTTGGTCGAACAGTGATGGTTGCTTGCGTCGTTTGGTTACCCGCGAGACAAAGGACGGCTGAGTTGGGCCATGATCTGGTCGAGTGACAGTTCGTCCTTCCCTTCGTTTGGTCTCTCTGGCGGCATGCGAGATTCCAGTTCCGAGATCGCCATCGCCATCGCCTGCGAAGAGATCAAGCTGGCTTCCATGTGCGGCCGCTCGCTTGCCAGATCTCGGCGGATTTCCTCGTGGCTGGTTTTCAGTTCCCTTGCCACCCGTTCCATCGTTGACAGGAGCTTGCGTTCCCGCTTCAGCTTCTCGTGCAGATGGGGCCGCTGCACGATCAGTTCCATTACGATCGTCTTGTATTGCATGGTAGCTGTCCTCCTCGTGATGGATTGGGGCCGGTAATTCGTCCGGTTCTGCGGTGATGGTTCCAGTAGACTGCGACGTTTCGTTTTCGTCCAGCGGAAATAATGTGGGGTGACGCCCTTTGGGCGGCCGCCGCTTCATGCTCACACACCGGTCCGGCGATGAATTTCGCCCGATATAAGCAGATTTGTGCCATAGCGGATTGCAAGCTTAGCAAAGCGATGTGACTTTGTCTGTCTGGTTGCACGCATCTTTCGTCTCCTTGCGGTTAAAACGGAATTTCCTGATTGTTTTCAATGCCCTTGGCCTCGCGCAGCATAGACCGCACCTCTTGGTATAACCGCCTGGCTTCGACGCGGATGCTATGCTCATTGTCTGGGCGGACCGGATGAACCCAGACCATGTCCCTTGGATTCCAGCGGAATCCGTACTCCTTCATGCGATTAAGTACTTCGCTTCCAGGCTTCTCCTCGAACTTGATCATCATCAGCCGGTCCTGCTTGCCTTCAAACAAACGGACCCCGGCCTCCATGTCGCCCGCGATGGCAAACGGGTCTGAGGCTATGAGCGGCCTGCGTTCTCGGCGCACTCTTTCGGCAAAGCTCATTGGTTTGCCATGGCGATAGGCGTCCTGTTCACCTTGTGGTGCAGTCGCAACCGGTGACATGTCGTCCGGGCGTCCTGTCGGCATTTCCTTGCCGTCTTTGTCTTCGATATCTGTCATGTGATCCTCCCTGATCTGCAAGGTTATTCGTTAACCTTTATTAACGACATTAGCACGAATTAACCATTTCGCGCAATAGGCTGAGTGCGGGTTTTGGCGTTTTGACGCACAGCAAAGCCGCTAAAATCCTTGTTTTATTGCATTGCAAAAATGTTAAAAGCCTCAGTTTTACAGGTGTTTGCTGTGCATAGAATAGAGGGCTCTGGCGTCGTAAATGTCGTCAACAAATTAACCAATGCAGTCCGTTCACAATTGTTTCCGGTGCGAATCACGCAGATGCGACGGGTTGGCAATCTAAGGTGAATCGCTAACTGATAAAGGTAAAGAATGAGCCATGCGGCTATGGAATACTGGCAGATGATCGAGATGCCTTTTCCAACAGAAAACGCTTTGCCTGAACTGGTAAAGTCAGCTGCCCCGAAAAGGCAAACCCAGTGCACAACTCGCAAGATTTATGTGGCGCATGCAATCATTTACGGCTAATGTGCTAATCATGTTGATGATTGTTTCAGATTCGCATGGCTAGTCGCCTGCGTCATTTTTCCTTGCTGGCTGCCGCTGGCGTTTGCCTGCTGGGCCTGTGTGCGGCGGTGGCGCTGGCGTCCCCGCAGCCTGCGTCTCCCTCACCGGATACCGAAACGGTCTCCGAAGCCTTCAGCGTATTGGAGCGCATCAGTGCCACCGATGGCCACGCGCAGGGCGATGCCGCCTTGCGAGAATCCTGCAGGGTGCTTTCCCGACTGGGCGATGAAGAAGTACAGCGCCAGTGGAAAGCACGGGGCCTTGGGTTTGACCTGCCGTTTTCGGTGCGGTCGCTCTGCGGTCAGTTCCTGCTGGGCGAATCGTCATCGCTTGACTTTGGCGAAGGGCTCAAGCGCACCTTTGCCGACACGCTGCTAGGCGAAGGGCTTGCTTTAGCACGCGGTTCGGGCCTGCCCTATTTAAGCCGCATCGAGGTCGAGGGTGGCATCACCGACACCAACGGCCAGTTCTCCATCATGAGCATCCAGCCCTGGTGGGAAGATCGCAAAGGCGGCCACTTCCTGTTCAACCAGGTCTCCTGGCAGCGTGAGACGCTCGATACCGATGATGGGGATGCCGATGATACGGTTAATTTCGGTTTGGCCTACCGCAAGCTCTTGAACAATGACACGCTGCTGGTCGGGGCCAACATGTTCTTTGACCATCAGTTCGACCAGAACCATAACCGGGTGAGCCTGGGGGTGGATGCAAGGACGGACCGCTACGGCATTGCCGCCAACCGTTATCAGCCCCTGTCCAAATGGCGGACCATCGATGCCTTGTATGAATCGCGTGCCCTTGCTGGCTGGGATGTGGAGGTTTCGGGGCAGTTGCCAGAGTATCCGGAGCTGACCGGGTTTGTCCGTGCCTATACCTGGGACTCGCTGCTGGGCGTTAAAGACATTTACGGCCTCAACGCCACGGTCGAATGGTCCCCCGTCCCCGCCCTCGTCTTCTCAGGAGGGGTGACCGATGAGAATATGCGCGACCCTGACCTGCGTTTTGCCATGCGGATACGGATGAACTTTGACGAGCCTTTAGCAGATCAGTTCCGCAAACGCACCGGGCTTCAAAGCGTTGCCGATCGTGTGTATGACCGTGTACGGCGTGAGAACACCATTCGTATCCAGGTACGTAAACGCCTCAGCACCGGCCTTGTCGTGACCGAGACCAGCGGCAGCAACTCGGCGGTGACCGATGAAGGCACGCTCGCCCTGGCTGCTGGCCTTTCCTTCAACATGCCTGCAACGGTAACGGTGGCCAATTCGGCAGGAGCCATTGCCCGTATTCGCCTGACTGATGGCGGCATCCTGACCATCGGCCAGAACTCGCAGGTGCGGATCGAACCGGGCGTGGTGACGCTGATTACCGGTACTGCCCAGTACATCTCCGGCAGCACGAATGTGACGGTCAACGTGCCGGGCGGCACCATCACCTTGCTTGGCACCGATATCGATGTCGTCTCCGATGGCAGTACCAGCACAGTGCGCGTGCGTGACGGGGCTGTGACGTTCGCCGGGGCCGCCTCTGGTTCAGCATCGCTTAGCGCCAGCCAGATGGCCCAGAGCAGTTCGGGGGCCGTTGCCGCAGTGGCGACCGGAAGTCCGACCTATAACACCCATGGCAGCACCGTGAGTAGCCAGATTGAGCGAATCGCCTCGCCGCTGAATGAGAGCAAAGCGGCTCCGTATCCGGTGCAGGCACCGCGTGTAACCGCGGATGCCACGGCCATCGGCCAGACGCTGTCTGTCAGCCTCAAGTTCAGCAAGGCAGTCACCGTCTCGGGCGGCACGCCGCAACTAAATCTCACCATTGGCGGTAACAGCCGTGTAGCAGCGCTGACCGGCGGCAGCGGCAGCGATGACCTGACCTTTGGTTATGTGCTTCAGGCAGCAGATGTGGGGAATACGAGTTTAACTGTTATTGGGCTGAACGCGAACGGGGCCAGCATCACCGGCGATGGCAAACAAGCCGTGATCACCATCGCCCAGGCCAGCCTGAGTTTTACAGGCATCACTGATCCTTGTGCAGGGGCACCAGCAGTTGGCACGGTGTGTGCTGACGGATCGGTCTATGCGGGCAACTCACCGGATGGCAACGTGCCGATGTTCGTGACACGCTGCGATCTTGGCCAGACATGGGATGGATCGGCCTGCACGGGCACACGCACGCTGCGTCAATGGAATGATGGCAGCAGCAACTGGCTGGATACGCCGCTGGCGAATTGTACGACCAACTCTCCTAACGCGGTTGCCGCATGCAATGAAGGCAAGGGCAACTCGGCGTTCCTGAATACAGCCGATAGCTCTTCTGCTGCTGGCACGCAGCCGCACCTGGCGGCGCAGGCCTGCGAATCGCTCAACATCCACGGCAAGGACGACTGGTACCTGCCTGCCCAGGGCGAACTATACGTGATGTGGCAAAACAGATTAGCAATCGACAATTTCCTGCTTGGCGGGCAATTCTATTGGTCCTCGTCGGAGCACGGCAATAACGGCGCGAGGAGTATCCGCTTCAGTGACGGCTTCCAGAGCAACAACGTTAAGAACGGCAACCCCCGCGTCAGGTGTGCCCGGAGATGAACTTAGTCATTGAGTCATTCAATCATTGGATGCCGCATCAGCGGCATCGCGCCGCGATAGCGGCGCTCGCGGCATTTTGGGTTTCGCATGGCACGCTATGAACATCTTCCCATCTATAAAGCCACGTATGACCTGCTGCTGGCGGCGATGCAGGGCACCAAATCCTTTCCTCGCGAGTACAAATACACGCTGGGCCAGAATATCAAGGATGAGATCGTCGGTCTTGTGGTGTTCATTTACCGTGCCAACAGCACCCGCGATCGGGCTGACCACATTGACGCGATTCTGGAACGCATACAGGTCATCAGTGTGCTTATTCGCCTTTGCCACGACATGAAGATCATGCAGCGCAAACACTACGCACGGCTGGTGGAATTAACGCAGCGCCTCGGCCAGCAGGCCCAGGGCTGGAAACGGAGTTCGGGGAAGACGGTGCCGGAACAGGACGTGTCATCGTGACCGCCCTGGTGAGCATTTTCATCTCGGATGGCGGCGGTTGGAAGGCTTTGCTTTCCAACCAGAGAAGAAGGATGGCTTTAACGTGCCATCTGGAAGGCGAAGGCCGGGGCGACCCTGCCAGCTGCCAAGAGATCGTCATCAAGCGGCTGTCTGCCGCAAGGACTGGGCGAATGGTCCTCGTCGGAGCACAACAATAACAACGCGAGGAGAATCCGCTTCAGTGACGGCAACCAGAACAACAACAATAAGAACAACAACAACTACGTCAGGTGTGCCCGGAGATGGAACCGCTTCCCCGAACGCTTGAAAGCGGCCCCACCTTCGAACAGGTCGTTGATGCCTATATTTCGTGTCGCCGCCACAAGCGGAACAGCTTCGACCAGTTGGCGTTTGAGATTGACCTTGAAGCCAATTTGTATGGTCTTTGGCAAGATTTGTGCAGCGGCGAGTATCAGATTGGACGCAGCCGCGCATTCGTGGTCACTTTTCCCAAATGCCGGGAGATTTGGGCGTCCGGGTTTCGGGACCGCGTTGTCCATCATTTGACCTACAATCTGGTCTCGGAGCGATTCATTCGGGGCTTTATTTACGATTCTTATGCCTGCCTTCCGGGGCGAGGGACATTGTTTGCCAGAGACCGGGTAACGGAATTTGCACGCAGCGTCACACACGGCTGGACCCGGCCAGGCTTTTACCTCAAGCTGGACATCGCCAACTTCTTCAACAGTATCGACCACGGCATTCTGCTCGGATTATTGCATTCAAAGATTGCGGAGCCATGGCTTCGGACGTTGGTCACATTGGTGGTGTTGCACGATCCTAGACCAGCAGCGGAATTTCGTTCGTCACGGGCACTGTTCGATACCGTTCCACCGCACAAGAGCTTTCTTAAGGCAGAGCAAGGCAAAGGTTTGCCGATTGGCAATCTTACCAGCCAGTTTTTCGCCAACGTCTATCTCGACCCATTCGACCAGTTCGTAAAGCACAGGCTCAAAGCACGCAGGTATGGCCGTTACGTGGACGATTTCATTGTGATTGTCTCATGCTCGAAGGAACTGCGGGACATGCAGGTGGCGATGACGTCATTTTTGCGGGCATCTCTTCGGCTCACTGTCCATCCGACGAAGGTGGTCTCTGGGCGGATCGCTGATGGGATCAACTTCACGGGCTATATCATTAAGCCAGGCAGGTGTTACCTTCGTCGTTCCAGTGTGGCCAATTGCCAAAAGCGTATCCGGGCCTGGCAGGCAATGCCTGATCCATTTGGCCGGGAATCGCTCCAGCATATCGCACAAAGCGTTAATAGCACGCTTGGATTGCTGCGACACGTGGATGGGTACCGGCAGAGGCAGTCGATCTGCAGGTTTGCAAACAGCTTGTTTATGCATTCGGACATCGAGAACCACAAATGGATCGTTCGGTAGCAGCTTGTGGGACGATCGCAAAGCCCACGCACACGCGGCAAGGATGGAGTAGGCATTTGCCGCTGACGTAGAACGGCGTCTTTCCGCTGATTTCCCCGGGAAATCCAGCCTATGCAGTGCATAGGGAAGACGCCTGAACATTTTTGATTACTTTGCTTGCTCAGAATTCCGCCTTTTCACTCTTCAACTTTCATGCGGTATTCTGATGGCTTTTTCGGGATTCTGACAGCATCATCACGCCTGATGATGCTTTTTCCGTGCGGCTCACAAGGCTCGCCGTTTCAGGGAATGCGGCAGCCGAATCCGACCTGTTGCCGGATTCGGAATCGTTGGCTGATCCACTACCTGAGATCGTTATTTGGGAGAGGTTATCACTCCGTTGCGGAACGTTCTCATGATGCACGAATGCCGTATCGCGAGTGGGGCGTTTGCGGTGTTCAGAGCCGAGCTATTTATAGCTCGTTCTCGACAGTTGGCATCGGCAGATGCACCTGTATAAATTTGCCCTCCGGAATTGGTTTGCTGCTGATGAGATAACCAACCCGGTTGACGCGATGAAAGCCGCTTACCAAGTACATGTCACCATCATCACCGTCGATGAGTGTCCAGACAAACAGGACGTTCTGTCCTCGGACAAATTCCAGTTCTTCACCGTAGGTTTCAAAGAGGCATCCGGGGCCATCACCGATAGTCCAGCTTGCTTGGGGATTCAGATGATTCGGGACCAGCGGGAACCATTGGTCGAATTCATCTTCGGTGATCTCGATGGTGTGATCGCTCATACATTCCTCCTCAGTGCGTAAAATATGCTTGCAGTGCTTGTCATGGTGCGACTCCTTTCGCTGTGATGTGGCAGACCGCTTACGCGAAGCGGTCGCCATAGATTGCGTCGTCAAAACACTCGTCATCGAAACGGTTGGAGGGCGGGCCGACGAGGTCGCGTATTTCGTCCGGGTTCCAGTCGAGGAAGTCGGTCGAGTCACACAGAGGTAGATCGAGGATGGTAGGCATGGCATTCTCCTTGTCTTTACGTTTCAGGCCACTCCATGCGGCCTTCTGGGGGCAAAGACAAGCCGACCATGAGTCAGCGGCGTTTACGCGCACCTGCAAGCGAAAGGCCGAAGGCTTCCACCGGAAAGCGACCTTGGCAGCTTGCAGGCGATGACGAGCGGCTTAAAGCCCCCGCAAGAAGAAGGCCGCAGATGGCCGAAAGTGGAAGGCTGGCAGGGAAGATGCGACAGCCGCATCATTCCGGTCGTTTGAAAATCGACGGCGAAATCATCACGGAAGCGGCACAACGCAAGCTACCGGTCTCGACGGTTCCTTGCTGCCAGTTACTGTTCGTAATACGCATAGGCCCGGCGGCGGGTGGCTTCCTGGTCAGGTGGCCCGCCTTCACATGCGGCCTGATCAATGAATGCAGCGAAGGCGCAGCCATGAAACAGATCGTCCCAGAAATCATCATCACGCATGAGAGTCATGCCTCCTCGTTTGTGCCAGCGACGAATACAGCCAGATCACCATAGGAGAACCGTTACATTGGATCAGGTCAGCGGCGAAGATGAACTTTGGCGAGAGCGTGGATTCGGCCATGATGTCACCCCCCTTTACTTGAAGTGAGTGGACGGCGTTCCTGGATGCCATTGGGCAGGATTTCATTTACCCATGGTCGCTGCTCCAGATCAGAGAACAGCAGGAACGCACGGCCTTCCGCTTGCTCACCATCCTGGGCGGTGATGTCGATATCGACGCTGATGCGGAAATGTTTCATGGTTAGCTCCTTTTGGTTTGTGGTTTTTCAAAGATCATGCATGTGTCATGCAGTCCGGGTATGAAGGACGAACGGTAGACTTTCTTGCTACTGCTGGCTCCATGGCTGAACCGGATGATATCGGTGCAGTGCTGCCTGAGGCCTACCGCAAAGGCGAGTCGCTTTGTGTGATGGGTCAATGGGACATAGCCTTCATCGCGGTCGCTATAGTCGCCCATCAGGATGGCCAGCTTGCCATGCGGTGTCAGAGCATTGGCACAATGGCGAATGAACTGGCCGTAGCGGCGGAGAAAATGCTCCAGGGTGGGCGAACGTGACAAATCCCGTGGATCGTCGGCATAGAGCTTCATCCGCCAGTAGGCCGGATGTGCCCAGATGAAATCAAAGCTGTCCGGCCCTGGAAACTCTGCCGGGTCACACGCGTCGAATCCTGTGTGGATGTCGAACGACATGCAGGGGACGCCCATTTCATCGCACACGTCGCGGCAAGTGCCGGAACCTGTCATGGGGTCAAACACCATACCGGGCTTGAAGTAGCTGAGCAGGTCTTTGATCAGATTGCCGCCACAATTGCCCGGATAACTGCGATCGCCATAGTCTCCGGCACGGTGGAAGTGATAGAGGCTGGTCAGGTGTGGGACGGGACTTCCGTTACGCGGGGCACGTGGTAGCTTGGCAAAAACGGCTTGGTCACACGCCTCGCCCATAGAATTCTTTGGCCTCGTTGCATCCGGTTTTCCCATGCGGCGTGCATAGAAGGGATTGATTATTCCGTGCTGTGATGTGTTCTGAATCATTGGTCGGTTCCTTTCAGTGTTGTTAAATATGTGCATCGACGATCACGATGTTGTGGTTCGGATACTGAGTCAGTAACTCGGTGGCATCGCTTTCCCATCTCTCATTTTCGGTGATGAGAACGGCCCACCAACCCATTAGGCCATGCTCAAACCACTGCCCATCGGGAGTGATGATGGCGTGGGGAATCTTTTTCCTGGCAATTGCTTCTTCTGTCAGAGCAGTGTTGGCAACAAGCGATTCATGCATCGCCTTTCGGTCGTTGATCCAACCGTCCCATCGGCCGCCGATGACATACCAGTCCCATTTGCTGTCCTGGTTGTAGGTTGAGATCGGCTCGCCTGATCCGTTGAAACGATCGTGGCACTTTAGATACTCAGCGTACTTTTCCTGGGGCGTCATTCGCCTCATTTCTGCGAGATGCTGTTTACACTTTTCGATGTTGTAGTGCGGGTCATTTCGGCGGACGATTAGGTCAAACCGGTGGATGGTATCGGCGATGTCCTGTTCCGCCTGCTCAAGCGAGTAGCAGACGTAAGGTGCGGCGTCCGAATGTTCCAAGTACGGTTCCATCACATTGGCAATGTAAGAAACAGGATCGGCAATGTTGTTGGGAAGAATGATGCCTACGGTGAAATGGGTCATTTTCGCCTCCTACACTGCGTGATTGTTCTGAAAGCGAAGCTCGGCGAATTCGCGTTCAAGGTCGTCGTAATGCGGGTCGAACTCGATGTTCCAACTGCTTTCGAGGATGCTGGCCAGTTCAAGCGTGCGGACGTGAGAGTGTGCGTGGAATGATGGAGAGTGGGTCATGGGAAGATTCCTTATCTGTTTGATCGGGCGGGCCTGATTGCCCGCCCGGCTTGAGATTGTGGGGTTAGTCCTTCTTCTCGGTTGCGACGCGAAGGGTGACGCGGCCATCGAGCGGCACGCACTCGATCTGGATGTTGAAGCCTTTGCCGTCACCATGTGGCCAGACGCTGCCAATGCGGGTCCAGATGCCTTTGGCCCCTTCGCGATCACGCACCTGGTAGGCGACGTGGCTTGGACCTTTACTTGCGGAATCGGATTTCTTGTCAGTCATGTGGGATTTCCTTTCGATTTAGTGCTGGCTGCGACCATCGCGGCCTGATGACACCCTCAGGAAAGCCGGACCAGTTCGTGGCGAAGCGAGCGATTGCGAACCGGGCAAGTAGAAAATTGGAGGAGACCTTCAGGGGGAGCCGATTTTCTGCTTGAGCGGCACGACGACGGCTTTAGGCGTGTCCATCAGAAAGGCCGTGTGTTGCGACCAGATAACGACGTGACAGAAACCAACTGGCAGGCAACCGGATCAAACCTGCTGGTAATGGCCAGAAATAGCCGAGAGGAATGTTCGAATCGCAGGCGGTGGGAAGAGGCACCTGTCTTAAACGCAATGCCAGCAGATGGCGATGATCGGTAAATATGATGTAAATGAGACTGGAGAAGTGGCTGTTCGGCCGTGAAGCCCGGTGAGCTTTCTGGGACAGGTTCCGCCAAGGCCATACCAGCGAGCGACTGGCCCGAATACAGTGAGCTTCGACACTTGGATGCACCACTCCAACGGATCGCCATCGCCATACGGCTTTTTGGCAGAGCGGGAGCCTCGATAGGGCTTGGCTGTTGGATAACCTCTGGTCCAGCGGTTCGCCGCGCAGAGTGCGGCAGCGACTTGCCCGCTTTCTTTGCGGTAGGTCGGGCACGTTAGTTAGAGAGCGAAGCTCAGAGCCAATGCAAACTGGCAAAGACGGTTTGGTGATACGCCTCGTGCCTCGTTGCAGACCGTCTTCGACCGCAGAACGTCTCCGCATGGTTCGGACAGGACAGTCGGAATCAACGCTGACTCAATGGCTTACCCCGGCCACAAATGCTCAAACTGGCTCTGAGTGCGATTCTCCGAGACAATTGGCCCTGAATCGTGATATTCTTAAAGAATGCAGGCCCGGCGGAGACCGGCCATTAACATAGACAGGGACGTAATTATGAATGAGATTCCAGAAACGGGATTTCTGCGACTACCGCAGGTGTTGACCGTTATTCCTCTCGGAAAAACATGCTGGTGGGAGGGTGTGAAATCGGGACGATTTCCCAAGCCAGTCAAATTGTCAGCACGCTGCACCGCTTGGCGGGCAGAAGACATCCGCGACCTAATCAACGCTCTCTCCGAGCAGACACAGCAATAGCACTGACACGCTTTCGTTCTTGACTATCCACTATCTCCAGACAATATTGTCAGAGTGTTTGTTAATCATTAACACTTCTATCCGACGGGTATTGGGGGTCGATTTGGGGGTCGTGTGTTAGTGTGTATTCTTCATTAACATTAAATATCAAACGCTTGCCGAGTGACTTCGAGTCTTCTTGGCCGCACCATATCATTATTCGCCGACATCCTGTTATGTCCGGCAAGGCAAGAGTGGAAGCCAGTAACATGCTTCTTACAGGTCGAGTTCATCCGGAATGAATCGTTGACATTCGCATCTTTCTGGGGGTAACTGTTGGGGTCGTTTTTTCAACCCTAATGGAGTTACCCCCATGACGCTCACCGATGCAGCTGTGCGCAATGCCAAACCCAGAGATAAGCCATACAAACTCTCCGATGCTGGCGGTCTCTTCCTATGGGTCCAGCCATCCGGTGGAAAGTGGTGGCGGTACAAATATCGCTTTGCCGGAAAGGAGAAACTCCTCGCACTCGGCTCATACCCGGATGTCAGTCTCGCCGATGCACGAGAGCGTCATGCACAGGCTCGTAAAGTTCTTGCCAACGGAACCGATCCCGGAGAGTTCAAGAAGGAAGCGAAGCGTCTGGCCCTCCTCAATAGCGTAACGACCTTTGAGGCGTTGGCCCGTGAATGGTGCGAAAGCCGCAAGCACAAATGGGTCACAAGCTATGGAGAAGCCATGTTGACGCGGCTGGAGTCTCACGTCTTTCCCAAAGTTGGTGCACGGCCCATATCGGACATAACGGCGTCAGAACTCCTAGTAGTGCTTCGCATCGTGGAGGCCACAGGGGCACTAGACCTGGCACAACGGCTTCTCCAGGCATCAGGGCAGATCTTCCGGTATGCCATCGCCACGGGACGGGCCGAGCGGAACCCAGCGGCTGACTTGAGGGGAGCATTGAAGCCGCCAGTTAGAAAACACCAAGCATACCTCAAGGTCGACGAGTTGCCCGAATACCTGCAAAAGCTAAATGCCTATGACGGGAATCTCCAAACAAAGCTGGCCCTCAAGTTTCTGTTGCTCACATTCGTTCGCACTGGAGAATTGCGCATGGCAGAGTGGAAAGAGATCAATCTAGATGAAGCCGTATGGCGTATACCTGCCGAACGAATGAAGATGCGAACTCCCCTTATCGTCCCCTTATCGCGTCAAGCGATTGGTGTTCTGAATGAGTTGCATCCAATCACAGGACAATGGCGTTTTGTGTTTCCCAACCAGCATAAACCATGTGGCTGTATGAGCGAGAATACGATGCTCTATGCGTTGTATCGGATGGGGTATCATTCAAAAGCCACTGGACACGGATTCCGTTCCACAGCCAGTACCATTCTCAACGAACACGGCTTTGCCCCGGACGTTATTGAACGACAACTTGCTCATGTGGAGAGAAACCAAGTCCGGGCCGCCTACAACCATGCTCAATACCTTCCAGAACGCCGTGAAATGATGCAGTGGTGGGCCGATTTTCTTGATCAGATGGCTGTTAAGGAGCGATCATAGAGTGCCTCATTTCTCGATGCGTGGCGAAGGGTAAGCACCGCGTCTGCAAGTGCATCACACTGGCGGTTCCTTGTCATCTTGAGGGTCATCCCGCTGGAGAAGGTGTCGAATCTGCTGAGCGATGTTTGTTGCGAATGCTTATGCCCAACATTTCAACGTCGAGCGTGAATGCTGGCAGGTATCGTGCGATGGTAGCTGCGAAGTCCGGATGGATGTCGTCTTGGATGATTTCGTGAAACCTGCGATAGGTATCCCATCTTGATTGTGACTGCACGAGTCCTTGTCTTTGCGCTAGACGAAACAACTCAGTCTGTGGGGCAGTGTTGCATGAATCATGTTCTGCAAGTTCTTCCTGAATCGCATTCCTGGCACATGCAAAAACAAGAGAGAACGCGGTAAGCAAATGACGGTCACCATCAATGCCTATCTTTCGGGAATTTGCTCTTAGCGTCAGCAATCCGTTTTCGAGTGACTCTACGGTCGCTCTTGGGGGCGAATCAGTGGCCATGGGGTCCTTAGGTATTGAATGCAAGAGACTGACCTGACCTACCATGAGCACTGGCCGGTGTCACACGAAAACAGCAGGCCGAATCGTTCTTTGATCTAAACCAGGTGTCTGGCCGCATCCTGCGGCAGAATTCTGCCATTTTCCTGAAAAAACAACAGAATCGTTGTCCATATAGTGGGCATGTTGCAGTGACGCGGCAGTGGTGCGGAAGCAAGTGTTATCTCCGCAAACCGGCTCTGACTGGGAGGGAGCAGAAGAGAGTTAAGAAAGTATTAACCAATATGTAGTACGATAAAATCAGAGCATGATTCGAGTAACCCAACAAGAACATGCTGCTGGTGCCAAGCGCTACTATGCCAGTGCCGACTACTACGTTGATGGTCAGGAAATGATCGGTCAGTGGGGTGGTAAAGGTGCGGAGCGACTTGGGCTTTCAGGTGCGGTGAACAAAGAGGCATTCGAGCGTCTCTGCGATAACTTGCATCCTGAAACGAATCAGCCGCTTACTGTACGAACTCGCGCCGAGCGTACCGTTGGGTACGATTTCACATTCTCTGTTCCCAAATCCGTATCGCTGCTTTATGGCCTGACCGAAGATGCAGACATGCTTCTCGCATTTCGCGAAGCTACCCGCGAGACCATGCTTGAAATGGAAGCAGAGATGAAAACCCGCGTTCGGCGGGGTGGCCAAGATACCAACCGCACCACGGGCAACATGGCCTGGGCCGAATTCATTCACACGACGTCACGTCCCGTTGATGGCGTGCCCGACCCGCAACTCCATGCCCATTGTTTTGTGTTCAACAGCACCTGGGACACAGAGGAAGAACGCTGGAAGGCCGGTCAGTTCCGCGAACTGAAGCGTGATGCTCCTTATTTTCAGGCGGCGTTTCGGGTGAGGCTGGCGAACCGGTTGCAGGAACTTGGCTTTGGCATCGTCCGCAAGCGAGATGATTTTGAAATTGCCGGAATGCCCGTTGATGTGCTTAAGCGTTTTTCACGCCGGACGGAGTTGATCGAAGAGACGGCACGCGAGAAAGGCATTACCGACGCCGACCGCAAATCAGAAATTGGCAGAGAAACTAGGGAGAGCAAAGGCAAGCATCTTTCTATGGCCGAACTTCGCAAAGAGTGGCTGTGCCGCTTGTCGAGTGATGAACGTGACTGGATTTCCGGAGTGTTCAATCGCGAGACGTCACCTGTAATCTTTGAGGCTGGTGAACGAAGTGCAGTGACGCATGCGATCGATCATTGCTTTGTGCGCGATGCGGTCATCCCTGAACGAAAACTGATGACCGAAGCCCTGAAGCGCGGGCTTGGAACCGTGAACGTGGAACGTACTTCTGCCGAACTTGCAGGTCGTCCGCTGATCCGCAGTCAGGTCGATGATCGTGACATGGCAACAACCCGCGAAATGCTTGCGTTGGAATCGAAGATCGTGGGCTTTGCAAGAGATGGTCGTGGCCGCTGCCGCCCGCTCGGTGATCCCAAACGCCCTTTTACCCGCGACTGGTTCAATGATGGACAGAAAGCTGCGGTGCGGCACGTGCTTGGCTCACGCGACCGTGTGATGGTTATTCGGGGTGTCGCCGGTACCGGCAAGACCACACTCGAACAGGAAATTGGCGAAGCGCTTGCTGAAGCAGGAAAGCCAGTCGTTGCCATCGCGCAGTCGGTCAAGGCCAGCCGGGAAGTGCTGCGGGAGGAAGCGGGCTTTGCTTCCGCCGATACGGTTGCTCGTTTTCTGGTGGATACCGACATGCAGCAATCAGCAAGAGATGGTGTCATTTTGGTCGATGAGGCAAGCCAGCTTGGCACGCGGGATATGCATGCCGTCTTTACTATTGCTGAGGCTGTCTCGGCTCGCATTATTCTTGTCGGTGACCGCAGGCAGCATAAAAGCGTGACCGCTGGCGAGCCTCTCAAACTGCTGGAAGAACGAGGCGGACTGCCGGTTGCCGAGGTCACGGACATCCTGCGACAGGGAGGAGATTATAAGAAGGTTACCGAGCATTTGAGTGAAGGGCGTGTCGGCATAGCATTCGAGGAACTGGACAAGCTCAAATGGATCAGGCAGGTCGATGACGGCGAGCGATACAAAGAACTGGCTTCGGCCTATTTGGCAGCAGTTAAGGAACGGACAAAGGACGGCAAGCATAAGACCGCCTTGGTGGTCTCGCCAACCCATGCTGAGGCAGGCCGAATCACGCATGCGGTTCGCGAAGGACTTAAAGCAGACGCAGCACTTTCGGGAGAACGAACGATTACGGCATATGTGGCTGCACATTTGACCGACGCGCAAAAGTCTGATGCAACAGATTATGAGGTGGGTGACCGTCTTGTGTTCCACCAGAACGCGAAAGGCTTTACCAAAGGGGATCGGCTGGATGTGTCGGATACGGTTCTGCCGCCGACCAGTTTTGCTGACCGATTTGAAGTGTACCGAGCCCGACCATTGGCACTTGCTACAGGCGACCGAATTCGCATCACGGCAGGAGGCAAGACCAAGGACGAAAAGCACCGTCTCAGCAATGGCTCCCTCTACGATGTTTCAGGTTTCACCGCAGCTGGCGATATCCGCCTGACCAATGGTTGGGTTATCGACCGGGACTTTGGTCACATCGCACACGGCTACGTGACCACCAGCCATGCCAGTCAGGGAGCGACGGTGAATAAGGTGTTTATCGCCATCGATAGCGAATCAATGAAGGCAACGGACCAGCGTACCGCCTATGTGGCGATTACACGTGGCAAAGAGCAGGCGGTTATTTTCACAGACGACCATCTAGGTTTACTAAAAGCAGCATCACGAGCCGACCAATCACTCTCTGCTACCGAACTGGCTGAACAGGGCCCCAAAGTAAAAATATCTCCGGCCAAACTATTTGCCAACCGCAGGCAAGGTACAAGAACCGGCGTAAGTCCGGAGCTAGCGCCACCGAACAAAACGCCTCCAGAGCGACCATCAAGGGAGCAAGACCATGCACGATGATTTGACTCCACATACCGATCGGCTCTCCGGCAATCCGCATCTGTCCGGCAGGGCATTACCCGGAAGAAAAAAGCCGCAGGAAGAAGGCGAGGGAGCGTGCCCGGCCTTTGGTTATCTTCGCGGGCTGCATGAGCGGGCGAGCGCTATTGAGTTTCGGCTTCAGCATGGAAATAGCGTGTGGTTCCCCTATAGCTGGCTGGGAAACTGGAAGTTCGATCCATCCGAGGGGCTGCTGATCAAATTCTCAGGCGATCTGATCTATCTGGTACTGATTCACGGCAGCAATTTGGACTGCCGAATTGAGGGCGGCGGCATCGACTTGATCCGTGCCGGGTTGCAACGCCACCGCGTGCTCTTTGTCCGGGAAATGAGCGAAGCGGACATAGCCGAGGTGGGCGAGAACTCGCCGACCATTGACAGTATTCAGATTGCCGAGTTTGAGTCGCGCGACGCGCTCAAGGTGTGGCTTGAACAGAATGCTCCAGCGTTCGTGACCTGAGTATCACAGATTTGCACAAATCTCAGAAAGCCTTATTTAACGCATTGTTAAGACTGGCCGTGTAAGATTTCTGGAGTAACTGTCAATCACTTCGTTTTAGCATAGAATAATGTCCCAAGACGACAGCCTCAGCCGTCCCAATTTGCTTGGTAGGAGCCCGCATTTCTCTGCGCTTACCATCGCTCTGGTATTCGCTGACCCAAAAGCTGCGCTTGTGGTCAAGGCTGTGCTCGATAGCCTCGGTTGCCGCGCCATTGTGCTTGCCCGTGACGGTAAGGAGCTATTTGACCGGTTGAAGCGCGAAGTGATCGACATCGCCGTTATCGATAGCGGGCTAAAGTCTATGACGGGCATTGAATGCGTCCGGCAGATCCGGCAGCTTCCCGGTTCGAATGTCCGGGACATGCCCGTGATCCTGCTTGGACATAGCAAAAACAAGGAAGACATTGCCACCGTGCGGGATGCAGGTGCGACTGAATATATGCATAAGCCATTCACCGCTCAGGCCTTGCTTGCCAGCGTGCATATGCTGGTTGAGCGGCCAAGGGCATTTATCATTTCGGCGGGTTACACCGGCCCAGATCGCCGCGTTCAATCGTCGTTTACGAGTTTGCTGCCAGCAACCAGTCGTACGAAGTGCGTTCGAAGCCAGACGCCGCAAATTATCAAGTCGTTAGCAGATGCGGCTCAGATGAAGGAGGGTACGCCACTTCTCATTCATCCTGATTGGCGGCTAAAACGCAAAATGGGACTGTCAGTCCCTGAACCGCTCGTTGAAACTCCGGTTGCGATTGAGCGAGTCGAGAACGCAATGGATCAGGCAAAGGAGGCGTTTGCGGCCAGTATTCAAGAAGAGGTCAGCGAGATACTGGCCTACTGTCGTTTGCTTATACAACGGCCTGACCGGACGGCATTTATCATCGAAGCGATTCGCATGACGGCATCTGTAATCGAGTCGCGCACGCTTGATCTTGGCTATCGGCGGGTGCCGGAAGTCGCCCGGTTGCTGCGTGAATTCTGCGAGCAGCATTTTGTCATTGGCAATGAGTTCAGTCTGATCTTGCTGGAAAGGCATGCGTTGACACTGATGGCAATGTTGCAGGCAGGTCAAGCTGGCGACATGGGAAAGGCAGGAGATTCCTTGCTTAAAGACCTTGCACGGCAAGTGGCGAAATACAACAGTGACAGCCTGCAATCATGAGAAACCCTCATGATTGTGAGGTTTCGCAGAAGCTAATGTCGGCCCCAATCACCTTGACCGTAAACGCGGCGCTACAGCAAGACCTTTGTCAATTGCCCTGAACAGCTCTTCGTCTTCTCCGACTAACTTGCCGGTTTCAAGCGATGCGCCAATTGTTTCAAGCATAAGTTCATATCGTTCAAACTTTGACGGATCACTCGGTCGTGATTCAAATGTCAAAATTGAACGCCCGGTCATGTCATGTCCCCCGATGGCAGAATCAAATCTGGTTTCGTCCCGTAATGTGGCAACCATTTCGTAGGGTTCAATGCTGTATCGCGACGCAAGTTCGTTCACTTTATTCATGAGTGCGATATTGACATTGTTATTCATCGTTTGATTTGGATTCTTTTCCATTCACCCTCCAGACAGGCGTTCCCGTTGTTCTGAAGGAAAGCATATCACTAAAAGGGTTAATATTACGCTAATGCCATCTGGCCCTCGCTAGCCAACCGATTGAATCGGCGTTGGAATAGAGTCTTTGACGCTTTTCTAAAGTGATGGAAGTACAGCATTACTGCGGGCGACATCTATTCCGTGATTTTGAACCTCTGCTCTATATCCCGCATAAGTCCGTCAAGGTTCATTGGATCGAGTCTGGTCGTGATAGCGGATTTATAAGTGAATGTGGCGTGCTCGGTTGAGTCTGCCTTTTCAAAACCAGCCGTAATAATGACAGGTTGTCCAACGTGATTTGTCAGAACTATTTGTATCAAGTCATCTAGCGTCTCCGTGTCCGCAACCACCACGTTTAACTGGTCTTCGCCGTCATTGAACTGTGCTTTCTTGCCGACGTTTGGACCGGAAAGCAGTTGGCTATGAAGGTGCTTCATTAATACCGCCGAAGTTTCGGCGGCTTCGCCAGTTGGTGCAAGCTTCAATGTGACAGTAAAGGGAAATGAAGGTAATGCGTTCTGCTGTACGGCAAGAAGTGTAAATGCACGGATTTGGTTTGACGCGGGCAGACGGGCCTCTTCCGGTTCTGATTCGGTGGTTTCTTCTGCAACCCTAACAAAACGAACCGTCCCCTTTTGTTGCATAACAGGCTGGATTCCTGCTTTGCGAAAGCGGTTGTATAAATAAAGAAGTAAAGCCGGTCCGAGGAAAGGAATAAGCATTTCCGCTGCAACCAATCCTTTTACGAGCAAGCGTAGTGAACCTTCAGGAACTGCTATTTCCTTGACATCCAGGTTGTCGAGTTTGTGCTTCTCAAACGCTGCCATAAGCCGCACATAATCTTCCTGCGACACCGAGACCGTCAGCCTGACACTTCCTTGTGCGATCTCCTTGACTTCTATCTTGTCGCGAAGCTGGGCTGACTTTGCGTGTGATTCCAGAAATGGCCCCAGTGCATCAACTTCTTTGAATAATTCAAACATGCACTCGATGCCCATTGTGACATCGATCATCTCGCCGAAGATGATGCGGACTTTATCCGGTGGTGTTCCATGGGATTTATTGACTGGTTTTGGAGCAGGTTCTCCGTTGTCAATGATTTCTGCCGCCTCGGTATGCAATGCACTCGCTACCAACGCGACCGTGGAAATATTGCATTCCAAACCTTTTACCATTCGGCTCATGGTCTTCGCATCTATACCTGCTTTTCGAGCAAGTTCCTCCTGACTCCAGCCTTTTCCTTCGCGGAGCCGTTGAACGACATCGGGACGTATTTTCGGCATTAATTGCGTTTCCTGTTTTACGATTCCCATCATTTTCCCTGTTCGTTCCGGGTCAATGTCGCCTCAACTGGTCTGGGGCTTTCCTGGGTTGCCTTTAGGATTTGTTTGTAGTCGGTGCTGCCTCCAAATTGCCAAATGGCAATGGGTAGCGCCCGATCGATTCGTCTTCGATCGCAAGCATTTTCCTAAGAAAGGCAATTTATGGCAAGCCTCATGACAAAGCCTGTGGCCTGGTTCAAAGTCGCCTCACAGGTGCGGCAGCATTTTGATGATTTGGAACTTCAACGGCTCGGCGAGTCCCTGAAAACCCGGCAACTTCAACCGGTGCTGGCAAAATCGGACGGGACACTGATCGCTGGAGAAAGGCGGTTGCGGGCTGCAAAACTCGTCGGCCTAACCGAATTGCAGGTCATCGTTTCCGATGAGCCCATGAGCGAGACGGATCTTCGCATTGTCCAACTGGCAGAGAATATCCACCGGGCAGACCTTACCGACGCGGAGAAATGGCAAGCCTGCGAGGAACTGCTTCAGCTTAATGCTGGCTGGACCAACAAGGACCTTGCTGCCCATTTGAAGCTGGCCGAATCGACTGTCACCAAATACCTGTCCGCAACTCGTTGCATCCCAGAAGTTCAGCAGGCTTTGGTCTCCGGCGAGATCGGAATCACCACGACCTACGAAATCAGCCGGGCTGATGTCGGACAGCAGGCCGGTCTGCTTGCACTCAAACGCTCTGGTGCCTCGCGCGACGGACTGGCCCGGCAGGTGCGCCAGGCAAAAGCCAAAGACGTATCCGCTTCGAAAACAAAACCCGCAGCGAAATCGCAAATAAAGCGGATTGTCTGCCCGCTGGCATCAGGCGTGTCAATTTCTGTCTCCGGCACGGAACTGTCTCTGGATGGCTTCATTGAGTCTCTGGCCGAGGCACAGAAGGAAGCAAAAAAGGCTCGCGAGCAATTACTCGACGCCAAAACCTTTGCCGCCGTTATGAAAGACAAAGCACGAAAGGTAGGTGCATGATGGATACCAATTACAGCCTTCGCGGTGTGGTTCTTGCAGGCTTCGGTCTGTTGCTGCTGGGTAGTGCCGCCATCGGCTGCCTTGATGCAACAACGCCGAGCGACAATGTGCTCCTGCTTGGTGGTGGCGGCTTTGTCCTCTTATTGTCCAGCGTAATGACTGGGAGGCGGGGTGAAACCACAAGTTACAAACACCGACGGTCACCGGACGGATTGGACCGGGTGTTGTTTGCCTGGAACGACAGCGACCAGTTTACGGTTCGCGATCTCTTAAACGGTGGCGTTGCCATCTTTGGTCGCACGGGATCGGGTAAGACGTCATCGAGTGGAAAGGCGATTGCCAACGCACTGGTCCGTCTTCCCGGCAGCGGTGGCCTGATACTTGCCGCCAAGCCGGTTGAAGACCGTGTGATGTGGGAGAAGATTTTCAAGGCGGCGGGACGATCGCAGGATTTGCTGATCTTCTCCCCCGACTCGCCGCTGCGATTTAACTTCCTCGATTATGAAATGGCGCAAGGTGGTCATACGCGCAATATCACCCGGACGCTAATGACCATCGGTGAGACGCTTGGCAGTAGTGATACCGACGGACGCGAAGACTCCAGCTTCTGGAGCAAAGAA
Source organism: bacterium (assembly GCA_016125085.1). Classification (GTDB taxonomy): domain Bacteria; phylum Planctomycetota; class Planctomycetia; order Isosphaerales; family Isosphaeraceae; genus QWQI01. The sequence goes on along the minus strand of WGMM01000001.1, from coordinate 78,367 downwards.
CAGGAGCGGATGATCTATAACGCGGTCGAGGTGGTCAAACTGGCTACCGGCCGCGTCAGCGCCCCGGACCTGCACCGCTTCATCACTGGAGCCGCCATGTCTTCGCAGCAGTTCACCTCCGAGGAATGGCTGGCGGGATTTCATAATCAATGTCTCAAAACAGCTTGGGAGAAACCCAAAACTGCGATGGAGCAGCATGACTTTGAACTCGCCAAGGAATATTGGCTTAACGAGTTCGTGTTCATGGCGGACAAAACAAGGTCATCAATCCTTACCGGTGTAATGGGGATTCTGCATACCTTCAATACCGGGATCGTTCGCGAACTTGTTAGTTCCTCCACCAACGTAACGCCTGACGATTTGTTTGCAGGTAAGTGGGTGCTGATCGACATGCCGCCGTCCGAATGGGGCGACATTGGACTCTTCGTTGCAGGCGGTTGGAAGTATCTCTGCCAGAAGGCCCTGCTCAAGAGAGTGGCCGACGCGCGATCAAATGTGGTCACGATCTGGGCGGACGAGGCACAGCAATTTGTCAACAGCTTTGATGCCCACACGATCGCGCAGTGCCGGTCGCATCGTGGCTGTATGGTCTTTCTCACTCAATCACTTCATGCCTACTACGCGGCACTTCCCGGCCAATCGGGACGCCATCAGGCCGACAGTTTACTTACGAACTTCCATACCAAATTGCTGCATGCATTGGGCGATATTGAAACCGCCAACTGGGCCAGCAGCCTTATCGGCAAATCCTTGCAGACCTTTACCGGCGGGTCGATGACGCCAAGTGAAGGCATGTATGACGATCTGATGGGCACAAGCCGCTACACGGGTAATTTCTCGCAGCATTTTGAATCCATCCTGCAACCCAATGCTTTCATGCACGGGCTTCGCACGGGCGGAGCCGCCAACGGTTTTGTGTGCGACTGTTTTGTGATTCGCAGTGGTGAGCCATTTGCCGGTGGTGCGAACTGGCTGGCCACCAGCTTCGACCAACGAACGCCTGGCTGACATCACTTCGTGCCCGGCAGATTACCCCTTGAATACCACGACATTGGAAGGTGGTTTCCATGACTCGCGCTGACAATACATATCGATCGAGCCAATGACAGTTTTTCACTTTTACAAGGAACCAACCAATGACGACGCAACACTCACCACAGCAACAAACCTCACCGGGCGACCGCATCACGATGGCAGGATCGTTCAACGGCCTGCATCTTCTCGCCCATGCCCACTCGCTCAGCTTCACCGTGTTTCTGCGGACTGATTTCGGAAGCGAAGGCATCGGCATATGCGGCTTTGGCACCATCGTGATGATGCTGGGCTGGGGAGCCTATGCCAACTGCATTCCCATGTTTTTGTTCTTCCTGCTGTGGCTGGTCGCTTTGATCTTTCAACGGATCAGATCGTTCAACAATTGGCGTCGAGGGATTGCGATACACAGTCGCTACAACGGCACTCCTTGGCTTTCCATGCGTCTGTTTCCGCGCGTCTCGGAATTGAACGCCAGAGGCGTTGATGCCTTCATGTGCTTTGCTGTAGGCGGGGTGATAGCACAGTTCAACAAGCCACTCGGTTTTTACATCATGGCCGGGTTTTTCTCGGTGATGTTTACCGAGGCGATCATGGTTGAGGCCAACCGTCGTCGGCTCCGCCAGATGCGTGATGCTGAAATCGAGCAACGCTACCTCGCAGAAACCTACAAGTCCGGACGTTTCTAATCCCTTCCTCTTTTTTCAAAGGCACATGCCATGTCAGAAGAAAACGACAGCATCTGGAAACAGATGTTAGCCAAACGCGCCGAATGGGCGGCAGACCAGCCGTCTCTTTCAGCGGAACTCAAAGCGATGGGCCGCGAGGCCATCAAGGACATTCGCGGCACGCTCCACCAGGCATATTTCGGGCAACCGGAACATATGTCCGAAATGGGAACGCCACTTAACCCTACGCCTCAGATGACTACCCAAGACCTAGGCACTGTGCATGGGTCGTATCAATCCGAACTTGATTCCTATGCGGGCCGTGCTGACCAGCAGGAATCTCAAAAGGAGCTTCAGCGATGAATGATTTGATGTTGTCTTTTGAAACCGTCACCAGAATCGGCGTCGTGCTCGATGTCTTTGTGTTGATGTTTCTTACCTCGCTGTCTACGGCATTCGTGTGCCGGGAGTTTTATAGGCGAGAGTGATTCCGCGTTCGATTCCAGATGACTCACTTTTCCGTCCGTAGTTTTCCATTTATCGAAGGAGTGCATCATGCACACAAGTATCAAATTCCGTTGTCAGTATTGCGGCACGAAGATCTCTGCCAAAGAGTATCTGGTGGGCAAGTCCCGCCCATGCCCTTCCTGTTCGTCCCTCGTGAGCGTTCCTGCGAACGTCCCGCCTCATTTGCCATTGACCACAACGGCAATGACAGGTGGGCAGATGTTCCAGCCACCGCTCGCAGAAGCACCGCGATGGCAGCAGATGCTCGCAATGGAAGCAGCGCCTACACAAGGTCCGGCACCTTCCATCCCGGTGGAGATTCGGCTGCCGGGCAAACTTGGCGGCATGAAGGCACGTGTCGATCAGACCACAAGCAACTCGATGGCGATGACGTTCCTTGGCGGTGCGCTGGTCGTTCTCGGGGCCATCCTGTTTTCCTTACTCGGCATCAAACGCCGGATCGTCTGATGCCCTGATCACCTGATTGGGGTGTGGTAATGATTGGTCGTTTAACAGATTTCTCAGAACGGGCGGTAGCGTGTTGCTGCCGTCCCATTTCTTCATGCTTCAAGGAGAGTGTCATGGTCGTAATCGTATTTCTATTCGCGGGCATGCTGGGCATCGCGTGCTTTCTTTCCTGGTGTGGCTTTCAGCGGATCGCAACGCACCTGCAAGACAAACCCGATGCAACCCGGGCCGTGGTTGAACATGTCTTGATGCCCCTTCTTGGAAAGACGGGCGGCACAGGACGGTCAAGCAGCCTCGACGTTCCGTCAGCGTCTGCACGTTAGAGCGAATGGTTGATTGCATCAGGCAGAATGGATGTCTGCCTGATGCCGTCGCCTTCAGGAGAGTGTCATGCAAACGGACAGTACCGGATTGGAATCGCGGCTTACCCGCATCGAACAGATGCTTGCCGCATTGGTTGAGGGCCAGCAGGCCCGGCAGTGGTACAGCATCGAAGAGTTTGCACGGATCGTAGGCCGTTCGGCCTATACCTGCCGTCAGTGGTGCCGCAGTGGCCGTGTTACTGCTCGCAAGAAAGATAGCGGACGCGGAGCCTACTTGGCGTGGACTATCTCGCATGCGGAGCTATTGCGTTTTCAGCAGGAGGGCCTTCGCCCGCGACTGGACAATAACAACCTGCCTGCTTTGCAGGCGGACGGATAGAAGTGAGGGTTCACGATGTCTGAGCACAACGATAACGAAAGGAACAAGAAGCCCGACAAGCCGCCGGACCGTAAACGGCGGCGGCTTCCCGTCCGTGCCTTTTTTCTGCTGGATGATTCATTGGCAGCTAATGAGCAGCATCCGCTGGCAGCATCACTGCCTGCGGTACGTGAGGCAAGTCGGTTACGGCTCATTGCCAGCGTCCTGGCACGTTTGGCCTCTACAGGCATGGAAGCGAGCTGACGATCCGTTAAAATAATTGAATCCGAAAAGTGATGGCCGTTTTGAGCGAAAGCGCGGTGACAACGTGGTTAAGAGAAAATCATCAAAGGAGCAACGGCCCCTTCGAATTGCCGGTTACGTCCGCGTGTCATCACAGCGTCAGGCAACCGAAGGCGACAGCCTTGTTGCACAAGAGCATGAAATCGAGCAGGAAGTGGAGTCCCGCAAACGTCGCGAGAACTGGGATGTTGGCTCGCTGGAGTTCTACATTGATGCAGGCAAGAGTGCGAAGGATCAGAACCGCCCGCAACTCCAGCGATTGAAACGCGACATTGCCGCAGGCAATATCGACATCGTTATCTGCTTCAAGCTCGACCGCATTACCCGCAGCCTCAAAGACTTCGTTGATTTGTGGGCACTCTTTGCCGACCGTGATGTTGATGTGATCTCACTTCGTGAGAAGTTCGACACGTCGATGCCCACCGGTGAGGCGATGGTTCAACTCATCATGGTCTTCGCTCAGCTAGAGCGGAAGATGACCGCCGAACGTACATTCTCAATCATGCGTGACCGCGCCGACCGGGGGTTGTGGAATGGCGGACATATCGTCGGATACCGCTCCGTGGCTAACGATCCCGGCAATCTGGAAATCGATCCGGAAGCGGCGGAGATAATTCGCCGCATCTTCGACAAGTTCGAGGAACTCGGTTCTGCGGGGGCGGTCACTCGGTATTTGAGTGACCTTGGCATCCGCCTCCCGACATACCGCACACGGGCCGACAAAATTCGCGGCGGCAATCTGTTTACCAAGCAGAAGGTAATCGGGATTCTTCGAAACACCATCTATCTTGGCCAAATCCGATGGGGCGATTCTGTCCGCGATAATTGCCACGAGCCGATCATTTCTCAAGAACAATTCGACCGCGTGCAACTGGTGATCGGCAAGACGACGCAACGGCGAATGAATCTCAAGAAGCCCAAGGGCCGTGTCTACTTGCTGTCTGGCTTGCTTCGCTGCAAGTGCGGCGCACACATGGTCGGGGCATCAGCCCACGGCCGGACCGCCAAGAACTATTATTACGTTTGCACCCGGCAAAGCCACGAGGCCGGGAAATACTCATGCAGCGCGTCGCGACTGCCTGCCATTGCTCTTGAAAATGCCATCATTGGCCGGATTTCAGCCATCGGGCGATTGGTAGAGGCAAGAGACCGCATCGTCCAGGAGGCCATTGCTTGTCTGGGAGGGGAGGCGGAGCGGCTTGTGGAGGAAGAGAGCTTGTCCCGCCGTCGTCTGGCTCAGGTGCGTGGAGAAACATCAAAGTTGATTGAGGTTCTAAAATCACTTGGGGCGAGGGGGCTTTCCAGTGTCCAGTCCGAATTGGAACGCCTGGAGGAAGAAGAGGGTCAGATCAAGAAGAATCTCACCGATATCGCCAAGCAGCAGGCACCGGTCGAGAGAGTCACTGATGATGCCCGGACATTCCTTGAGACTTGGGAAGATATTGGCGAACTGCTCCAGTCTGCGACGCCCGAAGAGCAAATGCAAATTCTTCAGCATTACATCGAGGTGATTGAACTGGGGGCAATTGACCAAAGCAGCAAGACGGGCACCTACGCCATGCGGCTATTCCCGGAAGTGCGTCCTGATCGTGGCTTCGATTTCGACGCAGACGACTGCCCAGATGACGGAAACCCAACCCCGGAAACGACAAACGGAGCCGCCCCCGAAATCGGAAACGGCTCCGCATGTGTTAACCTTGGACGGTCTGGTTCGCATAACCGTCCAGAAAGCTCCGCGACCATGGCTTGAACCACAGACTCGACACGACGACCTTGTGGGCGTTGTCCAGCAGCTCCAGAACCGGGTAATGGCCCGTCTCGGCGCGCTTGGCCGTGATCGTCACCGGGATGGGCAGCCCGGCGATGACGTCGTCCGGCTGCGGCCGCGACCACGTCAGCCCGAAGCCGCCGTCGTTCGGCGGCGTCGGTTCCCATGAGGCGCAAACGCTCTGCCCTGGAATATCCTTCGGCGTGACGATCCGGATCTTCCGATCGATCGTCGATTCGGACATCGAGCCGTCCTCGGCCCGGAATTCGCCCGTCATCCGCAGCGTCCAGTCCCCTTCCGGCCGGTCGTTCGTGGCCAGGTCGCGGCTCAGGTCGAAATTGCAGACGAAATGACACGAAATGTCGCTCATGCCGATCGTCTGCGTCGCGAACGACTTCAGCCCCATCACCTTGCCGGCCGGGTCGATCAGTTTGACGCTCATCGACCGGGGCATCGATCGCAGGGCAATGCCATTTCGAACGACGTCGCGAAACGCCCGGCCCACGACGGCCAGATTGCCGTCGCCCCGAAACGCCAGGCCCGCATCGGGATAGGCAAATGACATGACATTGGCTGAAGACATGGCACAAGTCCCTTCGAAACCGTCTTCCGTCCGACCGTAACCGCCGAACCGCCCGGCGGTGGTTGCATTTCACGCCCCGAAGATTGCCTCAAGCGCGGCCCGCATCACGGCCGGGTCGGGGCTTTGGCCGCCGGTCCACAGTTCGATGCCGATCACGCCCTGATTGACCAGCATTCCCAGGCCGTCGAGCGTGCGCAGGCCCTTCGCCTGAGCGTCGCGGATCAGGCGGGTTTTCGGCGGGTTGGGGATCACGTCGCACACGATCGCGTCGGGGCCAAGCGGCTCCAGGCTCACGGGCACGTGGGCGTCGACATCCGGGTAAAGCCCGATCGACGTGCTGTTGACGAGCAGATCGGTGGCTGAATCGGGCACATAGGTGCCGGTCCAGGGCACGAAGCTCGTCGCGGTTTTCGTGACTTCCTTCAGCCGGGCTTCCAGCACGCGGCCCCGTTCTTCGTTGCGGTTGACGATCGTGATCTTCGCCGCGCCGGCCAGGGCCAGCTCCACGGCGATGGCCCGGGCCGCGCCGCCGGCACCCAGCAGCACGACATTCGCCCCGTCCACCGGCCGCAGGGCACGCACAGATTGCAGAAAGCCCTTGCCGTCGGTATTTTCGCCTAGCAGGCGGCCATCGCGAATGGCCACGCAGTTGACCGCGCCGATTTTCTCGGCTGCGGGGGTCAGTTCGTCCAGGTGGCGGATCACTTCCACCTTGTGCGGAATGGTACAGTTGAAGCCCTTGAAGCCCATGGCGCGGGCCCCGCGCACGGCATCGCCAAGGTTTTCTGGGCGGACTTCGACCGTCAGATACCGCCAGGCGAGGCCCATGGCCGCATAGGCTGGTTCGATCATGGCCTGGGTCGGGTTCTCGGCCACGGGAAAGCCGAAACAGGCGGTCAGGCCCTGCAGAAAGTTCGGTGCGTCTTTGGCCATCGGTCTCGAATGCCCTGGTGTGTGTGCGGCGGCGGGCTTGGCCCGTTCGCTCTCCCCGAATCGTCAGTCGCCGGAAAGAGGTGCTGCTCATGCGGTCGAATGCGTCGCCGGGTTATCTTCGGTCAATCGCGCGTGCGTTTCAAGGGCTGAGACGGCAACGCAAGTCTGCACCGTCGGCATTCGGCATGATCTGCTCAGTTGCCGCGACTTTCCTGAATTTCGCCACCGTCACAGCAGCCGATGACGTCCGCCACCCCAAGGCCACGCCGCAGCGGCCGAACGTGCTTTTCATTTACACCGACGATCAGGCTACGTGGACGCTCGGCGCCTATGGCCGGCCCGACACCCGCACACCCGTGCTCGACCGCCTGGCTCGCGAAGGAGCCACTTTCGACGCCGCCTTCACCACCACGCCCGTGTGCTCGCCGTCGCGGGCTGGCCTTATGACGGGCCTTTATTCCACCCAGGTGGGCATTCGTGACTGGCTGAATCCGCAATCCGAACCGAAAGCGGGCCTGGCGCCGGCATTTCTCACCTGGCCCGAGGTCCTCAAGGCCCATGGCTATGCCACGATGCTCTTCGGCAAATGGCATTTGGGGCTTGAGGACCATTTTCATCCGACTCGCAGCGGCTTCGACGATTTCTACGGCTTCCGGGCCGGGGGAACGACGCCCCGCGACCCGGTCCTGGAAGCGGACGGCGTTTCCGCAAAGCGGCCCGGGTTCGTCAGCGACCTCATCACGGACCGGGCATTGCAATTCATTCGCGAAAATGCAAGCGGCACGTGGCTGGCGGCCGTGCACTTCCGCGAACCGCATGCCCCTTATGCCCCGACGACCGACGATGACGCCGCCGCTGTGGCGGGCCTGGAGATCGCCTTGCCCGACGTGCCCGGGCTGCCGCGCGAACGCGTCATGAAACTTCGGCGCGAATATCTGGCTTCGGTGCGATCGATCGACCGCAACGTCGGCCGGCTGATAGCCCTGCTGGCGGAATTGAAACTCGACGAAAACACGCTCGTCATTTTCACCAGCGATCACGGTTATATGATCGGCGAGCACGGCCTGCATCACAAGGGTAACGCCAGCTGGATCGTCGCGGGCAAAACTGGCCCGCGGCCTAACATGTTCGACAATGCCATTCAGGTGCCGCTGATCGTGCGCCAGCCGGGCAGAGTGCCCGCCGGGCTCCGGGTGAAGCGGACCGTCACGCAGCTGGATCACTTCGCCACGATCCTGGCCTGGGTCGGCCTGGGCCTGCCGCCGAATCTGAAAATCGAAGGCCGTAACGCAGCCCCCCTGCTAGCTGGCGGCGAGGTGAAGGACTGGGACGATTCGTATTTCGGCCAGTACGACATGAAGCACTACAAAGAGGCCCGCATGCGGATGATCCGCACGCCGAAGGCCAAGCTGATCCGCCATTTCGAAGATACTTCGCTGGATGAGCTATACGACCTGGCCGCCGACCCGGGCGAGACGAAGAACCTGGCCGCTGACCCCGCCGTGGCGAAGCTGAGGGCCGAGCTTGAAGCGGAACTGCTGCGACGGATGCACGCGATCGACGATCCGCTGACGAAGCGGGAGTGATGGGCGCAGATGTCGCATCATGCGTTTCGTATGCGATATGTCTGACGACGTGTTCAGTGTCGTTCGAAATCGGGGCTTGTTGAGATTTCCGGTCACCGCTGGTACTCTTTGGAAACTGACGGATGACTACAGGTTTCCGAAGAACGGCCGGAGCGGATCCAACGCATGAAAGTCCTTCTGTTGCTGCCCTATGCATGGGACACCGTGCCTGGGCAGCGCTATCGCATTGAGCAATGGGTTCCGCATCTTGAGCGAATGGGGGTCAGCTTCGAGCGGGATATCCTGCTGGAGCGAGACGAAGTCCAGCGGCTGTTCTGGGGCAAGTCGCCGCTGGCCAAGGCCATTATGCTCTCCAAGGCCATTTTCAAGCGGGAGTGGCGACTGCGATCGCTCAAAGGATTCGATTGCATTTGGCTGTATCGATCGTCGTGGCCGATAGGTCCAGCATGGGCCGAAAAGTGGCTGGCACGACTCGGGGTTCCCGTGATTCTCGATTTCGACGATGCGATCTGGATCGTCCATACATCAGAATCGAACCGTCGCTGGGCATGGTTGAAATTCGCGAACAAGACCGCCGAGATTTGCAGGATCGCGGCACATGTCGTCGTCGGAAATGAGTTTCTGGCTGACTTTGCCCGGAAATATAACTCGCACGTGACCGTCGCACCGCCTACGGTCGATCTGAATGTCTATGACCTGGCAGCCGTCGATCGAAAGGATCGCTATACCAGCGAGGAAGGCCGGCCTTTCGTGATCGGGTGGACAGGCAGTCATACGACCTCGGAATACCTGAAGATCGTCGAACCGGCACTGCGGATTCTGGCCCAGAGGCACAACATCCTGCTGCGTGTCATCGGCGATCCGTCGTATCGTGCGGAAGGCATACCGTGCGAACTCGTCGACTGGAACGCAACCACAGAAGTGCGCGACCTGGTTCCGCTCGACGCCGGAATCATGCCCCTGTACGACTACGAATGGTCTCGCGGCAAATGCGGGATGAAAGCCATTCAGTACATGGCACTGGGAATTCCGGCCGTGGTTTCACCAATCGGTTTCAATACCGAACTTATTCAGCATGACGAAAATGGACTGCTCGCCGGAACGGTGGACGAATGGGTGATTTGCCTGGAGCGTCTCATCACTGACCCCGAACTTCGGCGCAGGCTTGGCGAAGCCGGCCGCCGCACGGTGGAGTCGGGCTTTTGCGCCGCCGCTCAGGCACCCCGTATATTCGATGTCTTTCGCCAGGTGACCGGAGATATCGTGTCTGGCTGAAATGATCGATGCGAACTCGCGAGCGTATTTCAGCTATTCGACGAATAGCGAATCGATCGCCGCTGGCTTGACTTTCATTTCCCGTATTTGTCCATCAGCGGCTTTTCGAAGAAGTGCCAGCTGCCGGCGGCGAATATTCCGGTCAACAGCAGGGTGACTGCCAGGAACCGATCAGGGGCGTTCGGCAGGGCTGTCTTTTTCAGCGAATCGATCACGGGCAGATGCCATAAATACAGCCCGTAGCTGATCGTGCCCAGATACCGCAGCGGTGCCGCCCAGCGCGAGATCCGCCCTGCCCCGAGCCCGCAGGCCGCGGCGATGACCAGGGCCCAGACCAGGCCCATCGAGCTGCGCCAGAAGACGACCATCGCCGGTCTGTCCCAATAGCTGGCATTGGGCCAGTAAATCCGCATCGCGGGCCACGCCACCAGCGCGGCCAGGGCCGCCGGGATCCACCAGCGGTCGATCCAGCGCCGGCGGAACGAGCCGTCGGTGTCATTCGCGATCAGCAGAGCCAGCGCGCCGCCCCAGCCGAAAAAGTCGAGCATGCCGAAGACTTGCGACGTGTACACCCACGTCAGGTTCGCCCCGAATGCTGTCTGGCCGTGGAACATCATGTAGGCCGCGGCCCGCCAGGCCCAGGCGATGCCCAGGCACGTGCCGACGAGAACCCGGGGCCGCACCCGCGCCAGCCAGCCGGCGGCCAGCATGACGATCAGGTAGAATTGCATTTCGACGCCCAGCGACCAGTTCACGCCGTTGATGGAGCCCTGTGTCGCGGGGTGCCAGTTGTGCACGAAGGCCGCGTGCGTCCACAAGTGAAATCCGATGCGCTGCATGCTGAGCATCGCGGGCAGCACGAAAACGACATAGACGAGGCACGTTAGATAATGCAGCGGGACGATGCGCGTGAGCCGCCGTCGCAGATATTCGCGACGGAACTGGCGGGGCGAATTCGATTTCGAAAAGCCCCGAACGGCCGACATCGTGATCACGAACCCGCTGATGACGAAGAACAAGTCGACGCTCATCCAGCCCAGGCGGAACCACACGGCCGGCCCCGAGTTCGGAAACGCGGCCCATTTCAGGTGTTCGATCACATGATAGACGATGACCGTGACCGCCGCGAACCCGCGCAGGACGTCGATCATCGGAAAATGGGCCGATTGCCTGGCCGGTTTCGAATCCGGCGTGGCGGCGGCTTTCGAATGCTCCTCAGGCGCGGGAATGGCCGCGTGAGGGCCGCGATAATTCGAAATTGCCTCGGGATTCGAAGCCGTCCGTGCAGCGGTTTCGGACACGATCGGGCTCGGCTCGGCTGGTTTCATGGCGGGGTCCCATCGGTCCATCGGCGGGCGAATTTCGAAATGGCGTCGTCGGGTCGCAAAATGCCGTCACACGCCGGCGCGCATCGACTTCCAGGCCATTTTGGCCCATTTCAGCGGCGGTTTGTGGGCGTGTTTGCGCAGCAGCGAAATGTAGCCCGGTTCAGGCTTGTCACGGCGCAGGATCGCCCTGCGGCCATTGGCCGCGAACCAGTGGGCGTAGCTGTTCGAAACGTCCGAAGTGTCGTATGGGTTGGGAAAGGCCCGCTGCAGGTCGGCCCGGTCGCGATACAGCAGCCGCTGTTCGCGCGTGATCGGCTGGCCGTCGTCGAATGTGCCCCACTTGCCCGGCCGCTTGCCCAGCAGGCTCTGGCCGAACTTTTCGCATTCGGCGATGTACCAGTCCCGAAGGTCGAAGAGCACGGGGCTCTCCTTGCCGTAGCGGTCCAGCATGGTGAGCTGGGCACCGGAATCGAAGCCTGAGAAGTGATAGAACGTGAGCGGCCGGCCGTTGATCAGAACGTTCCAGGGTGCGGTGCCCGAGGCCTTGCGGTGGGTCAGGTTCCAGGTAGCCACATTGTAGCCGGGGTCTCTCAAAATCGCGATGTCGTCAAAGAAGGCGGGGGCCAGGTCGATCCAGCGCTGGTCGGTGAACAGGCCGCGGGGCTTGTCGTCGTGGCAGAACTGGCGCAGGCGGTCGGCCCACCAGCGGGCGAACTTCAGGCCCTGATCCGTCCGACGCACGGCCAGGAAGCCGAGGTTATAGACACCGTGGGCCAGCGAGCAGATTTCGTTGTCGATGATGGCCTGGCGATTAGTTTCAGGTTCGAGCTGGTGGGGAGTCAGGGCCACCGAGTGGCGCGAAAGCGTGGCGCTCAGGTCATCCAGCGAGCCCAGCACGGCGATATCGGGGTCGAAATAGAAGACCCGCTCGGCGCCGACGGTGTCGAAGAGATATTCGACCATCGGCCCCTTCACGGCCGTGCACAGCTCAACGACCGAATGGCCGAAGGCCCAGCTTTCGAAGCGTTCGATGGGCAGTTGCCGGGGCGTGACGATATGGTCGAAGGCGGCCAGCGTTTCGCGCGGGCAGTCGGCCGGAATATCGTCGGAAATCAGCAGGTGAAAGACGACGCCGGGGTTCGTCCGCTTGAGCGTGTGCGCAAGCACCGCCGCCTTAGGAAGATAGTTGGCGGTGATGCTGGTGAAGACGTGCATGGTCGCTCCTGGGTGAATGCGGCGCGGGAATCGACGTTGCGATCACGCCGGCGGATTTCAATTCGTCGATCGTCAGCCCGTAATAATCGTGGAGGAATTCTGGGTATTCGGCGAATTTCGGCGTCCAGTCCGATGTATCGGCGGCGGCTTTCGCGGCCTGATCCATCAGGGCCCGGTTCAGGGCCGCGGCGTCCGAATCGAGGGGCAGCCGGCAGCCGACGCCGGCCTCGGCAACCCGTTCGGCCTGAGCGCCGAGGTCGTAGACGACCGGCCTCAAGCCGGCGGCCATGGCGACCGAAAGTGTGTACATATAAGTTTCCGGCCAGATGCTCGGCAGCCAGGCCAGGTGGCATTCGGCGTCTTCGAGCCGGTCCCAGATTTCGGCTTCGCGATACGGGCCGGTCACTTCCACTCGGCCGGTGGCCAGCAGGCGCGGCTCCTGGTCCGAGGTTCCTACCAGAACGAACTCGATGGGCAGGTTACGGCGGCGGGCGTCTTCGGCGGCTTCCAGCAGGCGGGCGGATCCCTTGATCGACCCGATGGTGCCGATCACGGCCACGCGCACCCTGTCGCCAGGCACCCAGGCACGGGCCAGCGACTGCCCTGGCTTGTTCGGCTCGATATGGGGCCGTACGTGAAATTCCAGCTCGGGGAAGTAGTGCACCAGCCGGTTGCGCACGTCGGCGCTGGGCACATAGATGCGCCGGGCGCCATGCAGCCGCCGCCGCCAGGAATCGCGCCATGCGAGCACGTCCGGGTTCGTGGGCCGGCCGTGGTAATCGCCCAGCCGCTTCAGGCATGAGCGGCAGCCTTCGGGCGACGGCTCGCCGCAGTAGCGGCCGTTGCCGTCGTTCAGGTGAATGCGCGGGCAGACGGAGTGATAGTCATGCAGCGTCCAGTCCGTGGGCAGGCCCTGTTCGCGGATGGTGTCGAACAGCGTTTCCGGCACGCCCATGCGGTGATGTATGTGTACCAGAGTCGGACGCACGGCCTGAAGCATGGCGGCGACGCCTTCGCGCGAGGGGGCGATGCGCTTCTGCCGTATCAGGGACCAGTCGGCGTCGTGTTCTTCGAAGCAGAGGCGGCCGTGGCCGTCGGGCCGGGCGCTAATGGCCCGTACGCCGTCCTCGGCAAGGCGTGCGGCCATGTCGCGAATGTGCCGCTCCGTGCCGCCGCCGCCGATGTGGCTGACGAACAGGATCACCGGGCGGCCGTCGCTGGCGAATGGCCGTGACCGGGCACGCCAGAGGCGAACCTGGCTGACCGACTCGTGCCGGATCTGGCCGACCGTGCGGCGAAACCAGCCCCAGACGCCCCGCTGCCGCAGGGAAATGAGGCTGCGCCAGCCGGCTTTCACGATGGCGCGCCGGCGTGAGCCCTTGGGTGCAAGATCCCGCGCGGCTCGGCTCAGGCGTGACACGATCCGCCATGAATAGGAGTGGGTCACTTCGTGCCACTGCCGTTTCAGGAAGGCGTTCTCTTCCCGAAGCCGCAGGAGATTCGCCTCAAGGTCGCGAAGGCGCGCCTGCAGCTGAGCCGGGCTTTCGCCAGGCGTGCGTTCGCGCAAATCGCCACCGTCTTGCGGCGTACTGTTCTCGCTTGATGCAGTCATCCTGACGACATGCTCCCGGGGGCCATTCATTGGCGTCGTGCGGCGCTCTCCGAGCGGTCGAAAATATGTGATATCCGTTATTACAGGATCTGTCAACGTCGAACGCCGTTCGTCTCACCGGCGCCGGACCGGTGGCCGATCCGCACGCGGCCCAGCTCTCCGGCCAGTTCTTCGGGGGCCTGCTCGATTTCCCAAGCCATCAGGCAGAATCGTACCGGCCCGTGACCGATTTGCCGAACGCCCAGATCATAGGCCCGCACGGCCAGTCGGGCGAATTCGCGATCGGCCGCGGCGCGGGCCGTTTCGACGTCGTCCGTCAATACCACCACCACCCTGCCCGGCTCCAGGCCCACCTGCATGCCGCCCAGGGGCTTCGCGCGAATGTCGCTCATGTCCTTCGACAAAATCCGCCCGTAGGCGAACGTGGCGTTGACCATCTCGAACGCCGGGGCCATGGCCGCGTTTTTGTCGTACCAGAAGCCCAGGTCATTGGCGGGGGCCAGTTCCAGGCAGCGCTCGACGGCCTCCTGCACAGCCGCGGCGGTGTCGGTGCGTGCCCGGGCGTCGAGTTCGCGGCAGCGGTCGAGCATGGCGAATTCCACGAGAGCCGGTGTCCGGCCGGCGTCCACACGAAACATGGCCCGCTGCGGCCCCTGCACCGCTCCAATAACGGCCAGGCCCGTGAAGAACAGAACCGGCACGTTTCGGACCGATCCGGCCATGGTCGCGGCGAAACCGCCGACACCTGCCAGGAACGTCAGAGCGAACACGGCGGTCTCGTTCACTTCGCCGGGCGCGATTCCTTTCACCACCCCTGCCCCATGCACGGCCGCCAGGCCGACCGCCAGAAGCACTCCGGCTGGGAGAAATCGAGCCGCAGCCTTGCCGGCATCCGGCAGATAGCGGTCCAGAAGCCCGGCCGCCAGCAATATCGCCAGGGGCTGATAGAGCACGACCCCGTAAAACCAAAGCCTGCCGAACATGTCCAGCTTCAGCGATACGTCGGCCAGAGTGCCGATCAAAAGCGCAGCCGGCACCAGTGTGAGCCAGGCCAGCGTGCGCGCCCTGGCCGCTGACGTTCCGGCTGGGTTACGCAAGAGATCGACAAGAGAGATCGCCCCGGCGGCCGTCACGATCGCGGGCCAGATGAGCCACGATGCCCCTGGCAGCCATTCCGCCAGGCTGTTTCGCTGATCCTGGATCGCGAACGTCTCGTCATTACGGAATTCACGGATGAAGTGCAGATTTGGCTGCCAGATGTGTACGTCCGTATGGGCATGGAACCAGAATTCGGCGAGAGTCAGTGTCGCCCCGAAGCTGACGGCCCCGATCGCCGTGACGATCGCCAGCCGTTTCGAGATCGCCCAGGTTCGCCCCCCGCCCCATGGCCGACCCGCCAGCACGGCACCGGTCAGAACGGGCAGGAAAGCCACGAAGGCGATGTTCGTGAGCACCACGCAGGCGGCGAAAAAGCCGGCGCATGCCGCCGCAAGATTCCGGCCCCGGCCTGGGTCGAGTGCCCGCAACAGAGCGGCGGCCGTAAGCAGCAGATAACACTGGCCATAACCGTCGGTGTAGTCGCTGGCCATGCCCTGAAGAAAAAAGAAGTGCGTGCCGGCCAGGACGACGGCCAGGGCCCCTGCCCGCTCGCCGAACATCCGCCGCCCACAAGCCCGCATAGCCCAGAGCGAAACGGCCAGCAGACCGGCGTGAAGGATGATTTCGCCCGTTGCCAGCCCGAAGACGCGCTGGGCGGCGGCCCCGGGAATGAGAATCGCCAGGCGGGTGGCCCAGTATGTCCAGGCGAAGTCGCGCAGGTGGGCGGTGAGGTTGCGCTGGAAGCCGTAATAGATCCAGTGATCGTGAAAGACGGGATTGACCCGCCAGGTGGCATCGGCGGCCGAGATCGCTACGAAAACCACGATGGCCAGCCAGCCGAACGATCGCCAGCCCGGGGCGTGATCCGTTGCGCTGGACACACTTCCGCTGGCCGCTTTCGATTCGCTGTCGTTCGCCGAAGCGGTTCGAGTCATCCATGCCATCATGCTGCGATCCCTGCGACGGAGGTGCGAATCAAGCCAGACCGGGCTCGCGGTATCGAGCCCCAATCCGGAGGAGTTGCCGCCCATGTTAGAGAACCGGCGGGATTCGTCAACCGGACTCGGAAGTGGAAGCGACATCCCACCGCTCGCAGTGCCGGAGTGAAGTCATCGATGTTAAGGGGGGGCCTGCTTCTGCTCCACTCGATGGCCGCTCGCACTGAGGCGGGATGCCGCAGACACGGACTTGCCCCCCTGCCCCCTGGTACCGACATCCGCCCAGCGATCTCCAGGATCATGCATCACCTGGCGCTTCAGCACTGGAAGGCTTCAGGGCTGAAGTGCTGCCGAGGCCACTGCACTTGCGGCACTATAGCCCCTGAGTTCTCAAGTGCCAGAAGGTCAATCCTCCACTTACTCCCCTGCTCTGCCATGTGGCATTCCAGCGCTTCGGGGCCGTCGTCCATACAGGGCCAAATTTCCCATAGTGCTATAGGCCTTCCGCACTGAAAGGCCTGAATCACCTTCAGGTCATTGAAGACTATAGCCCTGGCGATTCTGAAGAACTTAGAACCTGAAGGACTTTATGCCCTGGGTGCCTTCGAACCTGAAGATATGCAGGTTTATGGCGCTTCAGCCCTGTCTCGCTACAGCGCTGAAAACCTAAAGGCTCAAAGCCACATAAGACTACAGGCCTGAGATTCTTTAGGACTACAGAGCTATAGCCCTTCAGTTCTGCCGAACCATAGCACTTCATACCTTGAAAGCCTTAAGGCCTATAGCCCTGAAACGCTGTAGTTCCGAATCACCTCCGGCCCACTCGTGATGTCCGAACCCGTGCGAATCCGAGGCTTTAGTTCTTCAGGGCTTACGGACCATAGCGTTACGAATCCTGTGAGGCTTCAGCCCCGAAACCCTGCGGCATCAAGATTCTCTAAGCCTGAAGGATTCAAGGTTTGTAGTTCTTTGGTCACGCAGTCGCTTCAGCACTTTAGGGCTTTGGCTTTTTCACCCTGTAGCACTTCGGGCCTGAAGCCCTGAAATCAGCCGTTCGAAGAGATTGGCCTGGAAAGCCGGATTCACCTCTGGCCGTGCCTTTGCCGCAAGCCAGCGAAGATGCCTCCAGATCGAAGGATTCCCTTCGGTCTTTCAGGACTGCGGCGATCCAGGGTCAAAGCGTTACCAGTGCTTAAGTTCGTTAAGACTGAAGTCCTGAAGTGCTAAAGTTCCGCAGATCCGAAACACTACAGCACCGAAGCGTCATAGTAACTAAAGGCTTTCAGGGCGAAAGCATTACAGTGCTTCGTCATCAACAGCACTTCAGCACTTAATGCCTTAAGGATTTCCGTCCTCAAAGACTTCAGTCCAAAAGTGCTTCGGCACTGCAGTGTCTTGGACGGACGACGGCTTCGCCGAGTCCTCCGAAAGCCGCAAAAGCCGTAGGTCAAGGCTGCCGTGGAAATGGCATAACTCGGCCGAGCCACTCCGTTCACCCTATAGCGCTTCGGGATCGAAAGACTCAAGGGCTTTCGAAGCTTCAGACCTGAAGCACTACAGGCCCGAAGGCACTTTGGTCATTTCAGTCCTGTAGTACTATGTGCCCTGAAAGCCTCAAGGCCTTGAAGAACTGAGGGCCTGAAAGACTGACAGGCCTACAGGACCAAAGGGAATCGGCATCTGAAGGGCTACGAGGCTGAAAGACTTTCGCGCTGTAGAACTTCGGAACCAAAGGGAATTATCCCTGCAGAACTTCGACTCCGAAATGCTTGGGGGCTTGAGTCTTTCAGGTTCGAAGCTCTGCGGGGGCAAGGGGTTCTGGAACTGAAGAGACAAGGTGTCGAAGATGCGTCAGTTCCACAGTTCATAGGTTCCAGGGGCTTTGGGTCCTGTAATCCGTTGGTACTTTCGATGCGGCGGGGCTGAAGTTTGGCGGTCCTGTTGCCGATGTAATGTGATAAGGAGGGTTTCCGACATGAAGTCGATCGCCTTGATGAGCGAAAAGGGCGGGACCGGCAAGACGACGACGCTTTTGAACGTGGCAGCCGGGCTGGCACGTTCGGGGCGGAAAGTCCTGGTGGTCGACGCCGACCCTCAAGCCAACGCCACGATGGTGTTGACGGCCGGGCAGGGGCCTGGTGAAGGAGCGACTCTTGCGGAGGTGATGGCCGGCACGTCCCGTGCGGACGATGCGCTGGTCGTGACCGCGTGGGAGGGAGTCGAGCTGTTGCCGGCGAGTCCGAACCTGGCTGAAGTGAATCTCAGCCTGGCCAACGAACTGGGCCGGGAACGTCGATTGCGGAAGGCCATGGAGCCCCTCAAAAGCGATTACGATATCGCCCTGGTGGACACCGGCCCGGCGCGCAGCCTGCTTAACGTCAATGTCCTGAACTGGGTCGATCAGGTCGTCGTACCGATCAGTCCCGGGCTTTTTTCGCTGGCCGGCTTGGGTCAGTTACAGACAGCCATCGACGAAGTCCGGACATATCTGGACAACCAGAATCTGGCCCTTCGCGGGCTGGTTCTGACGATGTGCGAACGGACGGCCGTTTCGATGGACGTCGAGCGTCAACTCCGAAGTTTGTACGAAGACCTGGTCTTCGGAACCACGATTCCGCGTTCGGTGCGCGTGGAAGAATCCCACTCACGTTTTCAATCCGTGTTCGAACATTCGCCTCAGTCGTCGGCCGCCAAGGCCTACGCGGCGCTTGTGGAGGAGATCCTGCCTTATGTCGAACGAAAAACGAACAGGCCTGGGAAGCGTTCCGGCGGGACTTCTGCGACCCACGACGCGGCCTGACGCGAAGGTTAAGGAGCGCGAGAAGGAAGAGCCGGAAGCCGTCGTCGAAGAGACGCCCGAACCGGTCGCCGAAGCCGCTCCGGAACCCGAAGTCAACGAGCCCGCCGCCGTGCCCGCGGCAGCCGCTCCGAAAGAGACGAAGTCATCGACTCCGCGCGTCAGCCGCAAGCGCAAAAGCGCGGCCGAGAGCGAACGGGTCGTCCCGTGGAAAATCTACTTGCCCGAATCGATCCATTTCCGCCTGCGGCAACTGGCCTACGAACGGGGCCTGAAACTCTCCGAAGCAGCCGCCGAAGTGCTCGACCGTGGCCTGCCGTTTTACGAAATCGTGCGCAAGGATCGCGCCGGCTGATCGACGAAGAACCCCCAGATACTTTCGCCGAAAACGACGAACTCGAAGCGGGCCGATTCCGAAAAGGCCCGTTTTTTCGTGCGCGGATTTCGTGGCGGTTTTGGGGATCGGGCAGGGGGGTGATCGCGAGATTCGACGCGGCGTGCGCATTCGGAAACGACATAAGGCGGTGATTGTCATTCGACATGTTCAGCCATTTTCACACTTGGAGCAGGGGAGAGAAATAAGGATTCGGCTGATCCGCGGGTCCATTTGAGGAACCGGTATCGTATGTTGAATTCGTTCAATACTTACTGGAAGAAATGAGGGATGCACATCCCTTTCGGCATGCGATCAGGTCGGGCTCCCCTGGTCTTCGAGAGTCCGTTCCCCGAATCCCTCAACGACCTCAAGAACTCGGAGAAGTCGCTCGGTAGCGCGATTTCCATAATTGATCCTTCGCAGAACTTCGACCTGGGCCAGCCGTTCGGCAGGGGTCCGGGATTGCCGATAAAGCCGGACTTCATCGTCGTCGAAACGATCGCTGACGGAGAACGACCATCGATCGAGTTTCAGACCAGGTTCGGCGATTTCAGCCATCGCAGGTTGGCGGGAGTCTCCAGATAAGCCAATGATCCGATGCGATCCTGGAATTTCCGCTTGCATCCTGAACCCATATCGATCAAGCTCGATTCGTTCATTTTCGTTCGGTCCGGCGATTCCGAAACTGGAGCATCGAACATGCGTGCCTTGCAGCGTGGCTTTTTGGCACTTGCCATCCTGATCTGCGGCCTGAGCCAGTCGCAGGCGTCGATCATCTTCAACACCATGCCCGACAACCCGGCGTCGACACCTGAGACGCTCCTGGGCAGGTCGATCATGAACGTGATCACCGTCGGCGGCAGCGACGTCGACATCACGGGCTTCGGCACTTTCGGGCGGCTCGAAGCCGACGGCAACCTCAAGTGGGTCATCTTCGCGAACTCACTCGGGTCGTCGCCTCTGTTCTCGACAGGGCCGGTCGCCGCCTCGGCCGCGGTTTCGAACAGCTGGTACGATTCGCCCGCTTTCGCATTCACGCTGAAGGCGAACACGACCTATCAACTGGGACTGATGGCCGATCAACTGTTCACATATAACTGGGATTTTCCGGGCGTCACCGTATCTCAAGGCGGGCTGACGCAATCTGATGGAGACAACGGAAACGCCGAGGATTTCGCGAATCCCGTTCTCACCAGCGGCGGTGTCGTCGTGAATTCCCTGCGAATCGTCGGCGTGCCGGAACCTTCCAGCATCGCGTCTTTTCTGGTCGGGGCCGGGCTCGCGGGCGGAGCAGCCTTGAGGCGCCGACGCAGATCGGCCTAAAGCCTGCCGCGACATGATCGAATCCGCCCGGTCAGACCTGCGTATCGAGCCTCGATCGACAGTACGAAGGTCTCCGGGCGTGGATCAGTTCAGGGCATCCAGCTCTCGCAGCACGTTCACGGCCTTCGAACGCCCGCCGTGGGTTTTGCTCACCATGGCATACCGGATCGTCCCCGCCTTGTCGATCACCAGAGTCGTCGGATACGCCGTTTCGCCGTCGGCGTTCCAGCGCAGGCCATAACTTTCGGTAAATACGTAATCGGGGTCGACCAGAAGCGTGAAGTTTGCGGGCAGCGTGTGGCCGCTGATGAATTCGTCCGCATATTTACTGAGGCTCGCCGCCGGGCCGGGATAAATCATGACGACTGATGCGCCACGTTCCGCGAACGCCTTAGCCTGTGCCACGAAATCGCGAACCTGGGCCGTGCACAGCGGGCACTGATAACCCGGATAACCACGCAAAACCAGCAGCACGACCGGCCCGGATTTCGTGAACGTCTCCAGGCTCGCGGCCTTGCCGGCAAGCGTTTTCAGCGTGAAGGGCCTGGCCTTCTCTCCTTTCGCGGGCGGTGCGGCCCCCGCCGATGCTACGAATTTGGCGGCAAACGTCAGAATGCAGGCGAATGTCAGGCTGCGGCGTGTCATCATGGAAGGCCTCGTTATGGGTTTTTGTAGCGTTCGACCCGGGCGGCATCAGTCGACGATGGTTTTCTCGTCGCGTTCTCTCCATCTGACGTACAGGGCCGAATCCGGATTCGATCGATCGCCGGATTTCGACCGAAAAGGGGCAGAGGGGCGCAATCGCCCGACGTCCGTGTCACGGCCGTCATTCGCTGACGATCGGCCGCCCCGAGACCCGCTTTTCGACCAGTCGCCGCGCCGCCGGAACTCCGGCGCGCAGATCTCGGGCAACGCGCCATGCTGTCGCAAATACGCCCGCCGCAGGCGATCGAAGTAGGTGCTCAACCGTTCGCCGGTTTCGTCCCACTCAAGTTCCGAGTGGCTGACGTAATCGCCGCAACCGCAGCAGAACGTCTCGCTCGAATACAGAAACGGATTGACCAGATAGCTCCGCACGATTTCTTCGGGCATGCCGGTCGACTGACCGCAGGGATCGTGACGATAGCTCGTCGGGAACTCATCGAGCGGGCCATCGTAGCGCTCGCCGGGCCGAACCGTGACGTGGTCGGTCATCTGGCCGTCGGCCCTCAGCCGTGTGTGCCCCTCGATGTGCGAATCGTAAAACCAGCGCAAAACGTGCCGATGACAGAACGGGCAAAGCCTGGTGAGCATCGGTCAACACCCTTCCTGAATCTTACCGCCGTCTTCGAACGATGTCGCAAGCTGTATCGTAAACCTGAAGATCAGGACTTCCGTATCATTTCGCGACCATGGCCGCAAGCTCATGTGCCAGCTCCGCCAGGCTGATCGCCTCGACCTTCGGGGCAAGGGGGTATCGTTCCGATCCGGAATGCACGACGAACGCCCGCTCGGGCCTGAGATCCTCGACGGCGTTCCAGAAGCCGCGAGTGGGCTTCGCCGTCAGTGATTTCTTGATCTCCACAGCCCAGCGGCCACGCCTGCCGCCCAGGTCCAGCACCAGATCGATCTCGGCCCCGGCCGACGTCCGATAAAAACTGGCCTGAGCCCCCTCCGGCGCGGCGGCCAGAATGTTCTCGATCACGAAACCTTCCCAACTCGGCCCGGCCACCGGGTGGCCCATCAGGTCGTCCCACGTTTCGATGCGCAGCAGGGCATGCACCAGGCCCGAGTCGCGCACATACACCTTCGGCGACTTCACCAGCCGCTTGCCCACATTGGCGAGGCAGGGGGGCAGCCGCCGCACCAGGAGCAAGTCGGCAAGAAGATCGACATAGGCCGAAACTGTCGGCGAACTCACCGACAACCCCGCCGCAAGTTGCGCAGCATTGAGCATGGCACCCTGCTGGTGAGCCAGCATCGTCCAGAGCCGCTCCAGCGTGACGGCCGGAATTCGTGGGCCGAACTGCGGCACGTCCCGCTCCAGATACGTCCGCACGAAGTTGCGCCGCCAACGCAGGCTGTCAGCGTCCGTCCCGGCCAGAAAACTCTCCGGAAAACCGCCCCGCAGCCACAACCGCTCGATTTCAGCCCCCGTGTGAGCGGCTTCGTGTACGGAGAGAGGCCCCATCTCGACATATTCGATCCGCCCGGCCAGCGATTCGCCCGACTGCCTGAGCAGATCGATCGAGGCCGAACCGAGCACCAGGAACCGCCCCGTGCCCCGGCCCGACCGCCGCCCTTCATCGATCAACCCGCGCAACACCCCGAAAATCTCAGGGGCATGGTGAATCTCGTCCAGCACGACCAGCTTTTCGGCCTGAGCCTTCAAATACAGCTCGGGGGCCGAAAGCCTGTCCCGGTCGGCCGGCGACTCCAAATCAAGATAGACCGACGGCCGCCCCGCCGCCACTGCCAGAGCCAGAGCCAGCGTCGTTTTGCCCACCTGACGCGGGCCGATCAGCCCCACAGCCGCCTGCCGGGCCAGCGCACCGATCACGAGATTCGTCGTATCGCGTTCGATCATCCTTGCAATTCTAAAGTGGTGATTCTGTTTTGCAAGGTTAATTGACTTTGGATTCGCCGGCGCGGGCAACGAACGAAGGTACACGCCCAGGGGCTTCGGCCTCAACCCGCGTGGCCCGGTCCGATCGAAAGGCATCGAAGAATCACCGTGCGCTGGTTACCGCACGGGTCCGCTTCGATGCGGTTAACGGCTTTGGAACGACCGCGAACGGATAGCCGGCATGATCCCGAAACCTCCGGTTACGACTCCCTGGAACTTTTTGCCGCGAGTCCGAGGACGCGTTCGTACATCCTTACGTATCTCGGCCCGCCGACACCGTTCAGGTCGAACAGATCTCTCGCCGTGCGGCGGCAACGATCGGCGATATCGGGCTCAGCGGCCAGGGCGAAGGCTTCCTTCAGCGCGGTTTCGATCGCAGCGTCGTCGAAATCCTCAAGGATCACGCCCACCCGGTTGGCCGTGAGCTGGGCGTCGCCGTCGCCGATGCCGCTTGAGCTGATTACGACACATCCGGCCGCCAGATATTCGGCCAGTTTTGTGGGTGAACTGGCGATTTTCGAAAACGACGGCTTGATGATCGACAATGCCAGTTCCGCGGCCGGAAGCCGGGCGGCCAGTTCGGCGGGCGGAACCTTCTGGATGTGAAAGTCTTTGCCATCGGCGGCCCCCGCGGCCAGAAGGAGGGCCTGAATGCCGGCGGGGGGGCTCTGGGTGAAGATCAGGGCGAACGATGCGGGATTCATCCGCCGCGCGACTGTCCAGATGCGAGCCATCTCGTCGTCCAGATACCAGCCGCCCAGGGCACCGACATAGGCGATGACCGATCGGCCGCTGAGATTCTGGGCCGCCTTGGCGGCTTCCCGGCTCACTTCATTCGCGGTTTCGAACCGGGCCATGTCGACGCAGCAGGGGATCACCTGCACGGGGCGGCCATCGGGCAGACGCCAGGCCTCCGGCCCCGTATCAGGCACCGCCTTGGGAAACATGATCTTCCGCCCGGCCTCCGTCAAAACCACGAACCCCGATGACCGGCGCAAGAGCCATCTTTCCGTCATCTTCAGCAGGCGGAACTTCAGGCTGCCGGGTTTCCACCTGCCGGCGTCCACATACTCTTCAGGGTTGAACCCGCGGATGTCGAACAGGATCCCGGGCTTCGGGCGCAGAAACATGGTGCTCAGCATGGCGATCGTCGTCGCGACGTGAGCGCGGCCATGAATGATATTCACCTTGTTTTCACGGGCGATCCGCCGGGTTTTGATCAGTCCCGTGAGGATGTCCCTGGCTTTGGCCGCCAGGCCATGGCTCTTCGTGTAAGGGTGGGCATGCCACGTGATGCCTTCACGTGCGAGGGCTTCGCGCCAGGCGATCTGCTCGGCCTCGGGAAATTCGGCCGGCCAGCCGGGTTCGAACGTCAGCAGGTGCATGTTCCAGCCAGCCTCTGCCAGCTTCCGGACGTATGCCAGCACCTGTGATTGGACGAGCGGCTCGCGGATCCCGAAATAGCAGACGTACAAAGCGCTTTTCGTCATGATGCCGCCATGGATTTTCACCTGCTGCCTCAGGCAGTCTTATCGATTCGGGCCACGTCGTTTAGGATTATAGTTGTTCGCTGTCGCGATCGCCTAGCGATACCGGGCCGCCGAGGGACGGTATTCATGCCCGGGCGCGGATTCGCGAGTCTCATGAGCCGAAGGACCTGACATCGAATGAACGTCATCGTCACCGGAGCCGCCGGCTTCATCGGTTCTCACGTCGTCGACAGACTCCTGGCCGACGGCCACCGCGTGACAGGGCTGGATAACTTCGACGACTTCTACCCCGCCACCGTCAAACGGGCAAACGTCGCCAAAGCACTGGCCCACGACGCCTTCGAACTCGTCGAAGGCGATATCCGCGACGCCGCCCTGCTCGACGAACTCTTCGACCATGCCCGGCCGGACGGCGTCATCCACCTGGCCGCGCGCGCCGGAGTGCGCCCCTCGCTGGAAAACCCGGCGCTTTATATGGACGTCAACGTCACCGGCACCGTGCGCATCCTCGAAGCCGCCCGCAAGCTGACCCAGCCGCCGAAAGTGGTTTACTCATCCAGCTCATCCGTCTACGGCGACCGCGACACCGCCCCGTTCCGCGAAACCGAAGACGTCGATTCGCCCATCAGCCCCTACGCCGCCAGCAAACGGGCCTGCGAACTCGTTGCATCGACATATCATCACCTTTATGGGCTCCATATCACCGGCCTGCGGTTCTTCACCGCCTATGGGCCCCGCAACCGGCCTGACCTGGCCATCGCCAAGTTCACACGCATGATCCTCGAAGATCAGCCCATCCCGATGTTCGGCGACGGTTCCACCCGGCGCGACTACACGTACGTCGAAGACATCGCCGACGGCGTCGTGCGCGCCCTCCAGCGCTGCAACGGGCTGAATCTCTACAACCTTGGCAATTCCAGCCCCGTGGTGCTCACGGAGCTGATCGAGACTATCGGCAAGGCCCTGGGCAAAACGCCGAAAATCGACCGCCAGCCACTGCAGCCCGGCGACGTCAGCCAGACTTTCGCCGACATCACCCGCGCCCGTACTGACCTCGGCTTCGAACCCCGCGTCCCCTTCGCCGAAGGCATCCGGCGGTATGTGGAGTGGCTGCGGGGGTGATCCGCAAGTCGAGCTGTGGACGTAAGTCCACGGGTGCGAAATACAGAAGGCCCGGCACGTCGAAAGGCCCGGCACGTCGAGCCGTGGACGTGAGTCCACGGGTGCGCAATACAGAAGGCGTCGAAACACAAGTCGAGCCGTGGACGTGAGTCCACGGGTGCGCAATACAGAAGGCCCGGCAAGTCGAAAGGCCCGGCACGTCGAGAAGTGGACGTGAGTCCACGGGTGCGCAATACAGAAGGCCCGGCAAGTCGAAAGGCCCGGCACGTCGAGAAGTGGACGTGAGTCCACGGGTGCGCAGTACAGCAGAATTCGGCCCATCCGGTTGACCCGGCCAGGAGTTTTGCGGCGTTCTTTTATGGCTCAGGCGCAATGGTCTCGCGCCCCCTCACGTCCACGGCTCGACTTCCGATCGCCACGTTTCGCTTCATCATGCCCACCCACGGCTCGACTTGGGATTCCGCAGGTGATAGGCTGATCGAAACGTGCGCGAAGTCGATCACTCTTTCTCAAGTGGTCCGTCGTAATGACATCGATTGATTATCGTCATTGGCTACTGACCTGGACAACTTACGGATCATGGGTTCCGGGTGACGACAGGGGATCGACCAGCGTGACCCGCTCGCCGGACGGCATTCTCGAAAAGCACAATCGGGTCGGGCCATTTTCCGCCCCTTCCAACGCCGCTCTCGCCAGCTTCTCTCATGAAATGAGAAAGCACCCAATCGTTATGCTTGATCACTCGATGGCTGAATTGGTCGAAAAGCAGCTTCAAGAGACAGCGTCGTATCGAGGCTGGAGCATTCTGATCCTTGCGATCATGACGACTCATATACACCTCGTGCTTCAGGTCAAGGACGATCCAAAACCATCAAAAATGCTGAAAGACCTGAAAAGCTACGCATCTCGACGCCTTAATCGACACGATCCGACCCGTTCCGGTCGCTGGTGGACCGATTCTGGTTCAGCGAGATTTCTGGCGGAGGAAGCGAACGTGACAGCAGCAATTGCCTATGTTCGCAATCAGCCGAATTCGCTGCTTGTTCGTGGGGGGTGATGCAATACCCGGCGTCGAGCTGTGGGTGCGAGGATCAGAAGGCCCGGCAAGTCGAGCCGTGCCGTGTTCCCGCACACACTTCGCAGGCTCAATGGGCACGCGCACCCGTGGACTCACGTCCACGGCTCGACTTCCGATCGCAGGCTCAATGGGCACGCGCACCCGTGGACTCACGTCCACGGCTCGACTTCCGATCGCAGGCTCAATGGGCACGCGCACCCGTGGACTCACGTCCACGGCTTGACTTGCACGGCTCGGCTCGCCGGTGCGTGAAATGACCAAGGGGGCGTTTCCCATCGGAGAAAACGCCCCCTGGATCGGTATCGGAACGGAAGTCGTGCCCTTGCCCGATTACGATTCGACAAGATCACCGCAGCGGGTTCAGCTCGATCGTCTTGATTTCGCCTTCGGCGGCGCTGGCACGACCGATCCCGGCTCCCTTGCCTTGTCGGGGATCGCCAGTCCCGTTTTCCCTTGCCGGTAGTGCCCCGAATTCCGTTTCGCAAAATGCACTTTCGGCTCGATATCACAACGACTTGCGGCGAATTCAATCGTCTTTCGGACGATCCAGGAAAATGCAGGCGCGGCAGCTTTTACCGGGCGGGCGATCTCGAATAGCCAGGCGGTATTCGCGGATTTTTCGAGTCGTGCCGGGGGTTCGATCGACGGCTGATCTGCGCGGGGCCCCACGGGTTCCGGCTCCGGCAGTTCGGAGGCTCGATCGATCACGTGGTCGATTTTTTCAAGGACGGCAAAGCGGGCTTGATCATGCGGGGCATGTGGAAGCGGCATCTTGCCGCTTTCGACGCACCCAGTGGCATCGATCGGCAAGAGTGGCCTCGACCCGCGCGCGAATGCGGCGAGACGCCGCATCTACATGTCTACACACGGCTTTCGCTCGCATGGATCCAGCGAGCTTTGCCGTCCTAGTTTTTTTCGATTTCGCTTCCTCGTGCCGAACCTCCAAGGTAATGTGTCATCCGCATTTCGAGAAATCTTCGACGGACGACGTCCCGATCGATCCCGTTCGACCAGCAAGGAAACACCTATGTTTTGCGGACAGGTCACACCCCGGCCATATTCCCCATTCCGCCTGATTGTCCGGCTGGCGCTGGCTTGGGCCATCATCGGGCCCGGCCTGGGCGTGCGAGCCAGCGCGGCTGATTTCATGTACGTTTCGCTCGATAACAGTACCATCGTCCGGTATGATGTCAGCCTTGCCACCGGCACCGACATCCAGAACTCCGCGAACGTCTTCGTTCCCTCGGGCCGGGGCCTGAACTTTCCCATCGGCCTGGCCTTCGACAAGGCCGGCAATCTTTATGCGGCGAATTCCAACGGCGACACAATCACACGGTACGATACATCGGGAAACCAGATCGGGACCGATTTCGTCCCCACGGGCCAGGGCCTGAACAGCCCCCGCGGCCTTGCGTTCGACACGGTCGGCAATCTCTATGTGTCGAATGGCTTCGGCAACACGATTACGCGATACGATACTTCGGGAAATCGGATCGGGACCGATTTCGTCCCCACGGGCCAGGGCTTGAGTAGTCCAGCTGGCCTCGCCTTCGATGCGGCTGGTAATCTCTATGCGTCGAATATCGGCAATAATACGATCACGCGGTACGATTCGTCGGGAAATCGGATCGGGACCGATTTCGTCGCCACGGGCGAGGGCCTGAACGGCCCCTATGGCATTGCGTTCGACACATCAGGCAACCTCTATGCTGCAAATCACTTAGGCAACACGATCACGCGATACGATTCGTCGGGCAACCGGATCGGGACCGATTTCGTCCCCACGGGCCAGGGCCTGGTCAACCCCGTCGGCCTTGCGTTCGACAAGTCCGGCAATCTCTATGCTGCGAATTTGAATAACAACACGATCTCCAAATACAATTCCGCCGGGGTTTTTCAGTTCAGTTGGAGTACACCTGTAAGTCCCCGCTTTCTGGCTTTCGTGCCTGAGCCTTCCACGTATGTTCTGGGCGGCCTGGCGACGGCCCTGATGGCCGTGATCGCCCGGCGGCGGCGGCAAGCCTGACCGGCCCGCACGGGTTGCCCCGCGTGTGGCAGCGGCGTCCCGGCGCTTCGCGCGCCCGGAAAATCGACGCAGGAAGTTGGAAGTCGAGCCGTGGACGTGAGTCCACGGATGCGATTGACCAGGCGAGCCAGGATGGCGGCTTGCAAAGCTTCCCTCCTTTTCGAAGGAGGGGTGGCCCAACGGGCCGGGGTGGTTTCTTGGCATGCGAGTGACATCCCTAGCTCGCAGCGACCCCCTCCCCGCTGCGCGGGACTCCTCCCTGGCAGGGTGAGAGCTATTCTCATTCGACTCATTCGACGCATCGACAATATGCCAGGATGCCGAAACCGCTCGACTGCCGATCGAAAAGGGGGGCCGGCTCGTATCGTGAGCCGGCCCCCCTGGTTTTCGTGTGACGCGTTCGATTGCCCCGTCTCACCGCAGCGGGTTCAGCTCGATCGTCTTGATTTCGCCTTCGGCGGCGCCGGGGCTGACGGGCACGTAGCCCTGCCGGATGCCGTGGCCGTAATTCCGGCCGCCGTAGCCACCGATGAACAAAGGCTTGGTGGGCATGGAATAGCCGGAACTGATCATCGGCCGGTTTGTGGTCCAGCGCATCGGGCCCTGGTTGGCCGGTGTGGGGCGAACCAGCGCGGCCGAAGGCGTGGTCGGCAGGATCGTCACCTGAGTCAACCGCCGCTGCCGGAAGGATTGGGCCTGGGCTTCGGTCGCGGCGATCGTCAGAATCGCCAGAGCGGGCAGCAGGCCCATGCGCATGCATCGAGTCATCGAGTGTCTCTCCCGTCCTGAAAGAAAAGACTCCGCCGGCGTGCCGGAGCCCTCGAACGATCCAGGGCACCGGACCGAGACCGCATCATGCGGCCGCCGGTCGATGTGTCAGCTTCTTCCATTGATCATCGACCAGGCGTCCGTCGTAACACAAACCCGATTTTCCGTCCATGGCGGATTGAACGGCGACAATCGGCAGAATCCGCCGTTTCCGGCGTGCGATCGAATCAGCCGGGGCTGGGCGGGGCCGCCGGAGGCTGCCACAGTTCCACCCGGTTGCCCTCAGGGTCCATCACCCAGCCGAATTTGCCGAATTCGTAATCCTCGGTCTTTTCCAGCACGTCGCAGCCTTCCGCACGAAGCGTGGCCAGCAGGGCGTCCAGGTCGGCCACGATGTAATTGATGGCGAAGGGTGCCTTGCTGGGGGCGAAGGCTTCAGGGTTGATCTTGCCGATGCTCCAGACCGTCATGCCGCCGTCGGCCGGGGTGTCGGGGCTTTTCCACGGAAACGCCGTGCCGCCCCAGTCCTGCACGTCGATGCCCAGATGGACACGATACCATTCCTGCAGGGCTTTGGGGTCTTTGGCCTGAAAGAAGACGCCGCCGATGCCGATGACGCGTTTCATGAGTGGATCGCCTGAGCTGGATTTCCGGAATCGAGATGCAGAGTTCAATCAACAGGATAATGGGGATTCGCATACCGGTTCCAGCGAAATCGGCGTTTGTTTATGGGTCGGGCAAGTTCGCCTTCGCAATGCACTTTCAGGGGGGCGTAAGGCATCGGCGTATTGGTAAGTCGATGCAGTGGACGGGGCATGGAACAGGGGAATGCTCCGGATAACCGAAGGACTCTCGAGGATATCCGTATTACGCACCCGTGGTCTATTCGGCATACTCAACAAACTCGTCGATCAAGCTGTCCGTGGTATGAGCCAGATGTTCGAGCGCCGCCAGTTCCTGCACACTACCGTATGGAATGTAAGTGCACCGTTTCGAAAGCGGAGAGTGTTCGAGCAAAGAAAATACGGGTCTCGTAATTTCCTGAAAGACCTTATCCCGACGGTTCTCGGGAGCTACGATATGCAACGCTACGTTGATGTTCGGGAGAAGCGCACACAAATCGGCCATTCTCAAGAGCCCGGAGTAGATCGCGGTCGAGTGCTCGACTTCGAACGCTCTGCGAATCATTCGGCCTCTCAGCCAGAGGACATCGATTCGCTTGATCGTGTCCAAGGTGGTTTCGTCGTAATTCAACGGAAGACGATCCAGAAGAACTCCTGCTTGCGGTTTCCAGTGTTCCAGCACACGTGACCGATCGTTTACGGGAAGCCAGATTTTCAATCCCATCGCTTCTCCGATTCGGCACAGTCTCGCCTGAATCCGGATCGATTCGCGGTCGGCTGTCGAGGGCTGCGATTCGCTATCTTCGTCGGCGTTCGCGTCGTCCGGGACCGAGACAGTAACGGATCCCTCAGGTCGCTGGATTCGGCGTTTCAGGACTGTTTCGTAATGATCCGAATCGAACGGATATTTTCGATGTGCCAAGGATTGATTTCGAAGCATCGAATCCAGGAAATCGCCATCGCATCTCTCCAGCTTATGAAGACTACGACGAAGTGGCCCAAGCCAATATCCGCCGGGACGAACATTGCGTGTGAACGAGAGTTTCGAAAATACTTCGTCGTTCTGGATCGGAACGGATTCTTCGACTGGCAACCACGAAAGAGCTTTCACGCGAAACCGAACGACGAAAGGATCGTTTTCAGGATAGAACAGAGGCGAGGGATCATGGAAAGGCCCCTCTTGAACTTCGAGTACCCCGATCCATCGCGACATGCGAACCATGTAGCAAACGAATCTGTCGCCGACTCGTACACGCTCGGCCATACTTCCCTGGCTCTCGCGAAACCCGGAAATGGTCCTGTCGGATTGGCTGAAGGCTTCGTAGGTTTCCGGGGTAAACAGGTCGGTCCAGTAGTTCTTTTCCGTGATTTCTCTGAAGAATCGCCCGAATCAAACGGCCGTCGTCGATGTTTCGATACGCGGGTAAATGTAAGCGCCGTCGATCGCTTCGCCAGCCAGCCAGGTGCCGTTGTAGCGAATCGGGATTCGAGCCGGGGAAAGATCACGAATTTCGATCACCTTCCGGGCCAGAGGATGATCCGCATTGATGAGTTTGACTTGAAAGGGATCAAGCCACAGTTTTTTGCCTAGACCGGTCAGCCCAAGGATTTCCCGATAGGCGTCGTGAAGATTTTCGAAATTCACTTCAGGTGACGCGAGATACAAATACCACCGGTCAGCCTCAGCCGGCTTGAGCCAGAAAGCGGCAGCGACAGACCGAATCGCATTGAACGCGTGAGCCAGATCCGAACCGGAGTCTATTTCCTCGTTCACCAATATCGACTGATCCATTGAAGAACTCCTTGATTGGCGTCGGAAATAGCTTGCACAAGCTCCCTTGCCTCTGTCTCGATTGTGATTTTATATCTCGTCGACTCCGTCCAGGCTCTTGCGACCATCCAATTCGCGTATAGATTCGGATCGC
This sequence comes from bacterium, assembly GCA_016125085.1. GTDB lineage: Bacteria > Planctomycetota > Planctomycetia > Isosphaerales > Isosphaeraceae > QWQI01. The sequence goes on along the minus strand of WGMM01000001.1, from coordinate 46,239 downwards.
TCGATTGTGCTGCATCAAGGACTGTCTTCAGATCGGCCAGCTCTATCAACAGACTGAGGTCATGAGTCCAGCACTTCTCGGCGAACTTTTTGTCCTGAAAGATGATCCCGGTTCGTTCGACGCGGGCGAGCACGCACGATTTCAAGCCACACTCCAGCGCGTATCCTGCCAGATAATACGCACCAGACCAGTGCGAACCGATCAAGAGAGCCCTGGCTTCTTCGATACGCTCATTCGCCAGTCGCTGGAGTTCGCTGCGATTCAAGACCCTGTCCTCAAATGCACAGAGGAGCGATCGTCAAGATTCCGATTATTCCTTCTTTTCCCCAACATGGCAATCGGATCTCTGACATCGCGGGAACGCCGGTATATTTCATGTCTCTGAAGAAATCACCGGCATGTGAGTTTCTGCACACGCTCTCCCTTCTGCGTCGACGGCGAATCAGCCCTGCAGCCGATTCCAGATCGAACGTGATCGACTTCGACTGTCTCGACTCTCCGTTACTGCATGGGTTAACCGATCACCCCTCGTAATATTGACTGATCCGAGGGCTTGACCCTGATCGTCCCGGAATCTTCCATTATAGGTTTGCGCCGCTCAAAGACGAACATCCGCCGCCCCTCTGGCCCCCGCCATGCCTTTCGATTACCATGTCCCGCCACGGACGTGCCCCCCTTGATATCCCTCCCGCCCGGCACGTTCGCCCGTGACGACCTCACGAAACGACCACCAGGACCCAGGAAAACCACGCATGCATACGCGCATCGACCGCCGGACATTCCTCCGTACCGGCTCGGCTCTGGCCACGGCCATGGCCATGCCCACCATCCTGCCCCGGAACGTCTTCGGGGCTAACGAAAAGCTTAACATCGCCACCATCGGCGCGCTGGGCAAAGGGCAGTCGGACACCCACAACGTCGCCGACCTGCACAATATCGTCGCCCTGGTCGACGCCGACATGAACCGCGCCGAAGCCGCCGCCAAGGGCCTGGCCAAGTTCTACGAAAGCCGCAAGAGTGACACGAAGGTGGAGGCGAAGCTTTACACCGACTTCCGCAAGATGTTCGACGCCCAGCACGCCGGCATCGACGCCGTGATCGTCTCCACCCCCGACCACACCCACTTCCCCGCCGCCATGTGGGCCGTGCGGCACAAAAAGCACGTCACCGTGCAGAAGCCCATGTGCAATTACATCGGCGAAGTGCGGGCCCTGCACAAGGCGGCGAAGGCGGCTGGCCTCGTCACCCAGATGGGTAACCAGGGCCGCACCATGGATGGCCAGCGCGCGGTGAAGGAGTGGATCGAACAGGGCGCCATCGGCACGCTCAAGGAAATCCGCCTGTGGACCAATCGCCCCATCTGGCCCCAGGGCCCTCTGCACAAGCACACGGCCGAAACGCCCGCCGGGCTCGACTGGGACAGCTGGCTGGGCCAGGAAGTCGAAGAGCCCTACTTCACCTTCGACGACGGCAAGCACGACGCCCCCAAAGCCGACGAGCCGAAGAAAAAAGGCCGGCGCGGCAACGCCGTGGCCCCGTTCAACTGGCGCGGCTGGTGGGCCTATGGCTCGGGCGCCCTGGGTGACATGGGCTGCCATATCATGGATGCCACGTTCAACGTCCTGGGCCGGCGGATCCCGGTCAAGATCGAGGCGAAAAGCTCGGAAGTGACCGACCTGACCGCCCCGGTGTGGAGCGAGCTGGTCTATCACTTCGCCGCGTCCGACACGCTGCCGGCCCTGAAGGTGACCTGGCACGACGGCTCGAAGGACGGCAAGCCGAACAAGCCCGAGCGCGACCCGCTGGTGCCCGAGGAGGCCTTCGCCAAAGCCTCCAGCGGCATGATCTTCATCGGCACCGAGGGCACGATCTTCGAGCCCGAGGCCTATTGCTCCGACCCGAAGATCTATTCCGAAGAGCGCCGCAAAGATGTGGAAGCCATGATCAAGTCGGGCAAGATCAAGCAGACCGAAGCCCGTTCGAAATACCCCGGCAACCCGCAGAAGGAATGGGCCCAGGGCATCGTGGAAGGCTTCACGCCAAGTTCGAACTTCGACTATTCGGCCCCGCTGACGGAATTCGTGATGCTGGGCAACCTGGCGATCCGCTCAGGTCAGGCCGTGTCGTGGGACACCACCACGGGCAAAGTCACGAACCTGGAAAGCGCCAACCGCTTCGTCAACCGCCCGGCCTATCGCAAAGGCTGGGAGTGAGTTCGACGGGCGAGCAGGGGGGGCAGGCCGAACACCTGCCCCCGTCCCGTGAAAGTGTGGCATCGACATCTTGCCGATGTCGCATCTGGGGGGCAAACCGGCGCCGTTTCGAATCGCAACGCAGTACAGCACTCAATCCACCTCGCTCGAAATCCTCGCGAACACCGGCGGGACGCCGCTGCCACTTGCCCACGACATGTGGCATCGGCATCTTGCCGATGTCGCATTTTGAGTGAATCGATCGATGGCGGTACGATTTGCTGATCTGAACACACTTCGGATTCACCCGCACCGAACGAAAGCGACCGACCCATGAAACGGACCGCTGCCTCGCTTCTGATCTCACTGGCACAAACCCTCTCGGCAACCGGTGCCGCCGCCGGCGACGACGCCATCCGCCTTTACGAAGGTCCGGCGCCCGGCTCCGAAAACTGGACGCATACCGAAAAGTCGCTGGATGCCCCAGGGCTCGGCAAGGTGGCTTTTGATGTCGTCGTTCCCACTCTCACGCCGTTTCCGGCCGATCCGGCCAAAGCCACCGGCACGGCCCTGATCATCTGCCCCGGCGGCGCGTTCGTAGCCCTGGCCTGGGATCACGAAGGCACGAAGATCGCCCGTGAACTCAACGCCAAGGGCATCACGTGCTTCATCCTGAAATATCGCCTGGCTCAGTGCAAAACCGGCAGCCCTGCCAGCGAAATGGCCGCGAATCCGAACCTGGACCCGCTCGTGGCCCCGATCGTGCCCCTGGGCATGGCTGACGGCCTGGCCGCCGTGGCTCACGTGCGCAAGAACGCCGAAAAATATGGCGTGAATCCTCGGCGCATCGGCATCATGGGCTTCTCGGCCGGCGGCACCGTCGCAGCCTCGGTGGCCCGCAATTATGAGCCCGAATCCCGCCCCGACTTCGCCGCACCGATCTACCCGGCCTACAAGTGGGTGCCCAAATCCAGGCCCGTGCCGGCTGACGCTCCGCCCCTGTTCCTGATGTCGGCCACCGACGACCCGGCGACCGGCCCGGACCAGATTCTGGCCATGTATCAGGACTGGCTGGCCGCCAAACGCCCGGCCGAAGTGCATATCTACGCCAAAGGCGGGCACGGCTTCGGCATCCGCAAGCAGAACCTGCCAGTGGACACCTGGCTGGACCGCTTTACGGAGTGGCTCGATTCGCAGGGCCTGAATCGGCCTGGCGGTGCATGATTCCCACGTGATCGATGCAAAAAAACACCGCGGTGGATCTCCGGGCCGCCGAATGAGGGAGCGCTTGCAGGTCTCGTCGAAACCTGCGAATCCCACCACGCGCAGTTCATTGCGATCACCTGGTCATCCGGAATACGTCGATTTCGGGATCGCGGTTCGTCGTATCCCGATTCGAACGTAATTCCGGATCGACGCGATCCGGATCCGAATTGCAATTCGCCCGTCATTTGGCCTGCCCGTTCGGATTCGACGAACGGAATCGCAGGGCACCCGGATGCGCCGTAACACGAGAAGAGTAAGGAAACTTGGCGAACTTTCCGCGGCTTTTGCATCGCTTGACGCTCATCGAGACCATCGCTTAGAATGCCCGCAAGGTCGTCTTCGTCGGAAAGACCGCCGCAGCGAGTCGAGTCCTTCCGACCGCTTTCCGCAAATCTCCCGAAATATGGGATCCTGAATGAGTCGAGCTGGCGATCTTCCAAAGGAGCGTGGTTCCTTCGAAGAGACCGTTCCGTTGTCGGACCTGAGACGTCTTGATCGTCACGTTCTGGAGACCATACGCCAGGCAGTCTCAAGTGTGATCGATTCCGGATGGTACGTTCACGGAGTCGAGCACGAAGCTTTTCAGAAAGAGTTCGCGGCGTATTGCGGGGCCGATCTGTGTATCGGAGTCGCCAACGGTACGGACGCGATCGAGATCGCGCTTCGGTCCGTCGGCGTAAGGCCGGGAGACCAGGTCGTCACAGTCGCCAACGCCGGTTTTTACACGTCGACCGCCGCGAGAGCGATCGGCGCCGTGCCGGTCTACGTGGATATCGACGCCACGCTGAACATGAGCGTCGAATCGCTGGATCGCACGCTGCGGGAGACGCCCGGCGTCAAGGCAGTCGTTCTCACGCATCTTTACGGTCAGCTGGCGAACGTGACCGAAATCAAGGGCATCACGGACCGCCACGGAATCGTCCTGGTCGAGGATTGTGCCCAGGCTCATGGCGCCGTCTTCGACGGCCGGAAAGCCGGCTCCTTCGGCCAGGTGGCCTCTTTCAGTTTCTATCCGACGAAGAATCTGGGATGCATGGGCGACGGCGGCGCCGTGGTCACTTCCGACCCCGAAATCGCCGAGCGGGCGAAGCGTTACAGCCAATACGGCTGGGGAAAGAAATACGAAGTCATCGAAGCGGGCGGGCGTAACTCGCGGCTCGACGAAATGCAGGCGGCCGTTCTGCGCGTCAAACTGCGATCGCTGGACGCCTGGAACGCTCGCCGCAGGCAGATCGTCAAGGCCTATGTCGAAGCCTCGGCCGCGAACCGGATCGTCTGGCCGCACGACCCGGCATCCAGCTCCTATGTCGGCCATCTCTGCATTGCGATACCGCCGGATCGCGACGCCTTCGTGGAACACATGCGCAGCTATGGAATCGCCACCGCCGTGCATTACCCGATCAGCGATTTCGACCAGCCCGCCTATCTCGCCCAGTTCGAACGCCGGCCTGAACTCCCGATGACCGACCAGGCGATTCGGACGATCGTCACGCTGCCCTGTTTTCCGGAATTGACGGATCAGGAAGTCGATCGCGTCTGCCAGGCTCTGGCGAAGATATCATCATGAGCGAATCGCAATCCGCGAAGGCCCTGAGAAGCCTCGTCATTCCTGTTTACAAGAACGCCGAAAACATCGCGAGCCTGGTCAGGGCGATCGAGGACATGGCGTCGCGGATCGAAGGCGAGCTGGAAGTCGTTTTCGTCGTGGACGGAAGCCCCGACGACTCGTACCGGCTGCTGCATGAGAGGCTGCCGTCGGCGAAATTCCGTTCCCGACTGATCCGGCACTCCCGCAACTTCGGTTCCATGTCCGCGATCCGGACAGGTCTTGAGCATGCCTCGGCGGATCACATCGCCGTCATGTCGGCCGACCTTCAGGAGCCGATCGATCTGATTCTCGGGTTCTACAGGGAATTGAGCGATCCTGAAGTGGATGTCGTCGTGGGCACGCGGGTTTCCCGGCAGGACCCCTGGTTCACGAAGTTTTCGTCCGGCGTTTTCTGGCGCTTCTTCAGCAAGTCGATTCTGAAATCCATGCCCTCCGGCGGGATCGACACGTTCGGGTGCAAGCGGAACGTCGCGGACGTGCTTCTCGCCCTTCGGGAAAGCAACAGCTCGCTCATGGCCCAGGTGATCTGGATCGGCTTTCGCAGGCGCGAAGTGCCCTACGCACGGGCCAAAAGAGAGGAAGGCCGCAGCGCCTGGTCCTTCCGCCGACGCCTGAAATACATGACCGATTGCGTCTTTTCGTTCACGGACATGCCGATCAAGTTCATTCTCATGCTCGGCATTTTCGGAACGCTGTTCAGCATCTGTCTGTCTGTCGTCGTACTCGGTTCGTGGTCGCTCGGATACATCCAGGTGCCCGGCTACGTGCCCGTGGTTCTGCTGATCCTGTTCATGCTTTCCGCGAACCTCCTCTGCTTCGGCATCATCGGCCATTATGTCTGGCGCACGTACGAGAATTCCAAGGGGCGTCCGCTGGGCATCGCCATGTCGTGCCTGAGCATCGACGGCAGCAAGAAAGAGAACGGCTGAAATGGAACGGTTCGTTCACCCGAATGCGATTTGCGAATCGGACCGGATCGGCAATCGCACGCGTGTCTGGGCATTCGTCCATATTCTGCCAGGCGCCGTGATCGGTGAGGATTGCAATGTCTGCGATCATGTGTTCATCGAAAACGACGTCGTCGTCGGCGATCGCGTGACGATCAAATGCGGTGTCCAGTTGTGGGACGGCCTCCGCGTCATGGACGACGTCTTCATCGGCCCGAACGTGTCGTTCGCCAACGACAAACACCCCCGCAGCAAGCAATACCCCGAGAAATTCCAGCGGACGATTCTGGAAAAAGGCTGCTCCATCGGGTCCGGTGCTGTCATTCTGCCGGGCATCCGCATCGGCCAGAACGCCATGGTCGGGGCAGGGGCCGTGGTCACGCATGACGTGCCGCCTTATGCCGTCGTCGTCGGCAATCCGGCCCGAATCATCGACTATACCGACGTTCAGTTGAAATCGAACCGGAATTCCGATCCCGGCAAACAGCAGTCCAGCGACCTGCCCAAAATTTCGGTCAAAGGCGTATCGCTGTTCCGCAAACCGGTGTTCGTCGACCTGCGCGGCAAGCTGACGGTCGGCAACCTGCCCGAAGATCTCCCCTTCGTGCCGCGGCGGTATTTCATCGTCTACGGCGCCAAAAGCGACAAGATTCGCGGCGAACATGCCCACAAGCTCTGCGAACAGTATCTGATCTGCAGCTCCGGTTCGCTCGAAGTGATCGTCGACGACGGCTCCGCGCGTGAGAAGTTCATTCTGGACGAACCGAATCTCGGCCTCTACGTTCCGCCCATGGTCTGGGCGACAGAGCTGAATTTCTCGCCTGACGCGGCTTTGCTCGTGTTCGCGTCCCATCCCTACGACCCCGCCGACTACATTCGAAATTACACCGACTTTCTGGGCCTGGTTCAGGCACAGAGTTCATGATCCGAATTTCGGTCGCGCGAATCGATCCGACAAGAATCACCGAAGCAGCATAAATCATGAGCGACCTGACCATGGCCAGTCATTCCGCCGCTGATACTGCCCGTGATTCGGCCGCCCCCCCAGCCCCGCTGGCGAAGGCGCTCCGCGGAATCCTCGTCGCTTCGATGATTCTGCACGCGATCCTGCTGACCTGCATGATCTCGATGCGAGTTGCATTTCCTTACGGGCAAAGCCTCGACGTCTCTCAATATCAGATCAACCGAAGCCTGGACATGGGCATCGACCCCTATTCGATGGAAGGCCGGCTGACTCCGCCCTATTACGCGGCCGGTTACGGCCCCGTGTTTTACATGTCGAACTACGCCTTCGCGAAGCTGTTCGGCGATTCGATCCGCACCGTCCGGCTACTGCATGGCCTGATCGCACTCGCGCTCATCGCCGGCGTCGCCCGGATGCTCAGCATGGTCACCGGCCGGAATCGCTTTCAGACGGCCGTATTCACGTCCGTGTTTCTCGGTTTCCATTCCACGACTTACATGTTCTGCCGGATCCGGCCCGACCTGCTCGCCCTCATGTTCGCCGTTTACGCGATGCTCATCGCCTGGAAAGCCGTGGGGAAACCCCGCTCGGAACCGATGCTGGCTTTTATGGCGTCGCTCCTGGCACTCGCTCTTTTCACCAAGCAGACATACGCGATGACGGGCGTTTTCATCCTCGTCTACTTCGCCGCGTATCGCCGGTTCGACCTCTGCATCCGAACCATCGCCTATTCCATCCTGGCCGCGGCCATGGTCTGGATCGCTTGCAGCATGGCGTTCCGTCACACCAACTGGATCTATCCGCTGCTGATTCCGACAGCAGGCCATGTCGAATCTGGCGTAAAATATGCGATCGCCAACATGAAATCGCATTTCATCTGGACCGGTACGACACCGGCGTTTCTCCTGATGGGCGTGCTCGCCACGGCGGCATCGGTACGCCGCAGCGGGGCCTCGTCCGACACTGGCCCCTGCGGCAAAGACATCCTGTTCTTCGCCTTCTGGTTCTTCGCCTCCGGCCTGATCGCTTTCCTGCTCTCGTTCATGACGGCTTCGAGCGTGCATTACCTTGCCGAATTCGGCCTCGCCACGGCCGTTCTGCTCGCCTCGCTCTATCGAAAAATTGAAGTGCGCAATTCGATCGTGGTGTCGGTTCTCCTCCAGATCACGCTCCTCGGGGCCATCGTCGGCGATATCCGGCTGGTGCGCGGGGAATGGTTCAGCTACAAGTCGATCCCGTACCAGGAAGAAGTCGCGGAAATCCTCACCCTCAACACGCCCGAAGCCGAACCTGTCTGCTCCTTCTTTTCGAACATCCCCACACTGACCGGCCGTGAAATTCACTTCCTCGACAATTCCTACTACGTTCATTACGGAAGTTACGGTTTCAATATCCCGGAACTTTACGGCGTGTTCGATTCGTACATGAATGACCGGAAGTTCTCGGCCATCCTCATTCACCCCGAGGATACGTTCTTCTCTCCCGAATATCTGGAAAGCCACGGATATCGACGCGCGAAGACTCGAATTCCGCGCACGAATCGAACCATGGCGCCCGACCTGTATCTGCGCGATTCCGCCGCACCCGCGGCCCACGAAGCCCCGTAATCGACATCGGGGGCACCCGCCACCGGGACGACCGATACGAGATCGAGCCACCCGCGGTCGCAGGCCTTCAGCGGCCACTCCGTCGAGACATACAGGCCTGAAGATCGTACCGGCATTCGGAAAGATGCAGCGGCGGGACATCGCCACGAAAGGCCGACTGGTCGAAGAGAAGGCATTGGGTTATAGTATCGGCTCTTACGGTTCGGGCGCGTCCTCGCGGGCGGCACGGAATCAGGAACCCATGGGGCGAACGGCGTCGCCCGGGTCCACGAGGTCGGATATTCGAAAGGGAACGGTCGGCCAGCCATGAAATCGCAATCGGGCGCCAATCCGCACGGATATAAGGGCATCATCCTGGCCGGTGGTTCGGGCACGCGTCTTTATCCGATCACCAAGGCCGTTTCCAAGCAGATGTTGCCGATTTATGACAAGCCGATGGTCTATTATCCGCTGTCGACGCTGATGCTGGCCGGAATCCGTGAAGTGCTCGTCATCAGCACGCCGACCGATCTGCCCGCCTTCGAACGCCTTCTGGGCGACGGCTCGGCCTGGGGCATGTCCTTCCGCTACGCCGTTCAGCCCAACCCCGGCGGCCTGGCCCAGGCGTTCACCATCGGCCGCGACTTCGTCGGCAACTGCCCGGCTTCGCTGGTTCTGGGCGACAACATCTTCTATGGCCAGGGCTTTCAGCCGATGCTCCTGCGGTCGACTTCGACTGTCGCCGGCGCCACCGTCTTCGCCTATCCGGTGAAGGACCCGCAGCGCTACGGCGTCGTCAGTTTCGACGCGGACGGCAAGCCGGTCAAAATCGTCGAAAAGCCGAAAGAGCCGGAAAGTCACTTCGCCGTGACAGGTTTGTATTTCTATGACAATTCCGTGCTGGACATCGCCGCGAACCTGAAACCTTCGCCCCGCGGAGAATTTGAGATCACGGACGTCAACAGGATCTACCTGGAGCAGGGCCGCCTGAACGTGGAGCGCTTCACCCGCGGCTTCGCCTGGTTCGACACCGGCACGCCCGAAAGCCTCATCCAGGCCGCCAACTTCGTGGAGACCGTCGAAGCCCGCCAGGGCCTGAAAATCGCGTGCCCGGAAGAGATCGCCTGGCGCATGGGCTTCATCGACACCGAGCAGCTTCTCAAGCTGGCTTCGAGCTTCCCGAACGCATACGGGGCCTACCTCAAGGAAATCGTCGACCTGGAATGACGCTGCCGGTGGCTTTCGCGGCAACTGGCACGTTTTCCGCACACGGATCGGCAGGCGACGGAACGAATCGACGACAGGGACGGATCGACATATGACGGCAATTCTTGGCCTTTCCGCCTTCTATCATGACAGCGCCGCGGCCCTGGTCGTGGACGGCCGCATCGTGGCCGCCGCCCAGGAAGAACGCTTCACCCGCAAGAAGCACGACCCCGGCTTCCCGGCCCTGGCCGCCGAATACTGCCTGAACGAAGCCGGCATTTCGATCGACCAGGTCGATTACGTCGCCTTCTACGACAAGCCGCTCGTCAAATTCGAACGGCTGCTGGAAAGCTATCTGGCCTACGCCCCCGCCGGGTACGCCAGCTTCGGCATGGCCATTCCGCTGTGGCTCAAAGAGAAATTGCACACGCGAAAGGCCATCCGCTCCGGCCTGGGCCGGCCTGACGCCAAAACCCCGCTGGTATTTCTGGATCACCACGAAAGCCACGCCGCCAGCGCCTTCTTCCCCAGCCCCTACGAAGAAGCCGCCATCCTGACCCTCGACGGTGTCGGCGAATGGTCCACCACCACGCTGGGCACCGGCAAAGGCAACCGCATCGCCCTGACCGAACAAATGCAATTTCCCCACTCGCTGGGGCTGTTGTATTCCGCATTCACTTACTACTGCGGCTTCAAGGTCAATTCCGGCGAATACAAGCTCATGGGCCTGGCGCCCTACGGCCAGCCCAAATACGCCGACGCCGTCTTCGAAAAGGTCGTCGACCTCAAGGACGACGGCAGCTTCTGGATGGATCAGTCGTATTTCAATTATGCCGCCGGCCTGACCATGACCGGGCCGAAATTCCACGCCCTGTTCGGCCGCGAGCCGCGCCGGCCGGAATCGCAGATCGAGCAGTTCCACTGCGATATGGCCGCCTCCGTTCAGGCCGTCACCGAACGGATCATGATGCTCCAGGCCCGCCACGCCCACGAGCGCACCGGCATGAAGAACCTCGTGCTTGCCGGCGGCGTGGCCCTCAACTGCGTGGCCAACGGCAAAATCCTCCGCGATGGGCCTTTCGAATCGGTCTGGATCCAGCCCGCCGCGGGCGACGCCGGCGGTGCCCTGGGCGCGGCCCTGTTCGTCTGGCACCAGTTGCTCGATAACCCCCGCCATGTCACGCCCGGGCACGATTCCCAGCGCGGCTCCTTCCTCGGCCCGAAATTCGAAACGGCCGACATCGCCGCCATGCTCGACGAAAAGAAAATCCCCTACGAACGCATCGACGACACCGCCGCCCTTTACGGCCGGATCTGCGAAATCCTCGAACGGGAACAGATCGTCGGCCTGTTCCAGGGCCGCATGGAATTCGGCCCCCGGGCCCTGGGGGCACGCTCGATTATCGGCGACCCGCGATCGGCCAAAATGCAGGCGGCGATGAATTTGAAAATCAAATTCCGCGAGAGCTTCCGCCCGTTCGCCCCGATCGTCATGCAGGAACACGCCCACGAGTGGTTCGAAATCCGGGCCGATCAGGAAAGCCCCTACATGCTGATCGTCGCCCCCGTGCTGGAAAAGCACCGGGCCGCCCTCGACGCCACCGACGCCAGAGCCATGAGCGACGACCCCGACCTGCGCCGCCGTGTGAACGTCGTCCGCTCTTCCATCCCGGCCGTCACTCACGTCGATTATTCGGCCCGGCTGCAGACCATCGACCGGGACCGCAATCCGTTCGTCCACGGCCTGCTCGACTCGTTCTATGGTCGTACAGGCTGCCCAGTGCTCGTGAACACCAGCTTCAACGTCCGCGGCGAGCCGATCGTGTGCCGCCCCGAAGAGGCCCTGCGCTGCTTCATCGCCACCGAGATGGACGCCCTGGTGCTGCAGAACTGCATCGTGCGCAAGGACGCCCTCGGCCCCGAACTGCTTGCCGAAGCCGCCGCCGCGCGTGAGAAATACCTGAGCCAGTTCGAACTCGACTGATTCCGCTCACGATCGCACTCGAACCGCATTCGATCACGCAGGAGCCACGCCCGAAATGCAATGGTCCGACATTCCCCGTAACCCCGAAGCCCGCATCCTCCGCCAGTTCGGCGGCCTGTGCGTCCTGTTCTTCGGCGGTCTGGCCCTTTACGGCGCATTCGCCAAAGGCAACGTCACCGGCCCGGCGATCTTCGGCGCCATCGCCGCCGCGGCCGGTATCGCGGCCCTGGTGCAGCCGATGGCCCTGAAATGGGTCTTCGTCGGCTGGATGATCCTGGCGTTCCCCATCGGGTTCGTCGTTTCGAAGATCATCCTGGGCGCTGTGTTCCTGCTGGTCTTCACGCCCGTGGCACTCGTCTTCCGCCTGATCGGCCGCGACGCCCTGGGCCTCAAACGCAAGCCCGCCGGCGCGGCAACCTACTGGCAGCCCAAATCGCAGCCGGCCGACCCACGGCGCTATCTCAAACAATATTGAAATCCACCACGAAAGCGAGGCCGAACATGGCGGACGACAAGACTTCGAAAACCAGCTTCCAGGAAGCCGCGCAGGGCCAGGAGCAAGGCCTGGTGGCCGAATTCGTGCAGTTCCTCAAGGAAAACAAGAAGTGGTGGCTGGCGCCGATCCTGGTCGTGCTGCTCCTCATGGGCGCGCTGATCCTGCTCTCCGGCTCGGCCGCGGCTCCGTTCATCTACACTCTGTTCTGATCCCACTCCGAGCGAATCGAAGGCGACCCCGATGACTTCCCCCTCGACCGGCAAACGCAAGGGCGGGCTGCTGAATTTCCTGCTGCTGGGCGTCGGCCTTGCATTTCTCGGCTGGACACTCTGGTCCAATCGCGCCGTTCTGGCCGAAGTGCTTTCACGGCCGATCCGCTGGGGGAATTTCGTCGCGGCGTTCTGCTTCATGGCCGCCGCGGCCCTGATCACCTATTTCCGCTGGTATGCCCTGGTGCGGATGCTGGGCGTGCCGTTCCGGCTGATCGATTCGCTGCGACTGAGCTTCGTCGGCGCGTTCTTCAACCTGGTCATCCCCGGCGCCGTCGGGGGTGATCTCGTCAAAGCCGCCTACCTGGCCCGCATGGACCTGCCCCGGACCCAGGCGATCACCACCCTGCTGATTGACCGTGCCGTGGGCCTCGTCGGCCTGTTCTATCTGGCCTCCATCGCGGCTCTGGCCGGCTGGTCGGGCCTGCCGCAATCGGTCCGCAATCTCGGCCTCTTCGCCGTGGCCATGGCGGCTGCCGGCACCGTGGCCCTGGCGGCGATCATGCTCGACCTGCCCAACCGCCTGCTGCCCGGGCTTTCGAAATCACACGGCAAACTCGGCCACCTGGCGCGCGAGCTGGGCGCGCTTTCGAAGTCGTATCGCTCGCACTGGAAGGGCGTCGTCGCCACCGTGGCCATTTCGTCGCTGTGCCATGGCCTGGCCTGCGTGGCGTGCTATCAGGTGGGCGTGGCGTTGTTCCCGAACTTTTCGGTGGGGCTGGACAAGCACCTGATGATCTTCCCCCTGGTGCTTTTCTCCACGGCCGTGCCGCTGCCGTTCGGGGCCCTGGGGCTTTCGGAAAAGCTCAGCGACGAGCTTTTCTCGTTCGTCGGCCACCCCTCAGGCGGCGTGGCCATGATGGGCTATCGCGTGCTCACCTACGCCTTCACGCTCATCTCGCTCGTCATTTACCTGTGGAACCTCTCAGCCATCCGCGACCTCACCAGACAGGCCGAAGCCCTTCAGGCCGAACTGGCCGAGGATTGAGCCGGGGCAGGGGAAAGGTATCTACACATCCACCACTTCCATGTGGAACCCTTAACTTTTAGGCTGAGAACTAGGCGCGAGTACTCGTTCCTGATATCGTTTGAACGGAATGATAGGTACGTAGTCAGGCGTGATCAAACAGATCATACTGAGTAAGCGCACATTTGAACTCTACAGGATCGGCAGCATGTCTGATTTCATGTAGACAAATCGATAAACCACTCTCAGATTTCTGATCCACTTGATGATCCAAGGGTTGTGGAACAAAATGGACAACGGCACATCGTTCGAGAGTGCAAATTCTGGTTCACGTTGGCATCGCTGGGACCCTCATATTCATGGTCCTGGCACAGTGCTGAACGATCAGTTCAAAGGGGACACCATCTGGGATGATTACTTGAAGTTGTTAGAGAGTTCATCACCACCAATTCGGGCGATTGGGATTACAGACTACTACAGCACGGAAACATACGAAAACGTATGCGAGTTCAAGAAAGCAGGTCGACTTAGCAATTGCGATCTAATATTTCCAAACATTGAGATGCGACTTGGAATAGCTACATCAAAAGGCAGATGGGTAAATATTCACCTTATAGTCAGTCCAGAAGATGATAATCATATCGCAATTATCAAAAGTAGTCTAGCTCGACTTACATTTGATGCCTTGGGTGAATCATTTTCGTGCACAAAAGAGGATTTGATTCGGCTTGGACGAAAAATCGATTCAAATTTGAACGACAAGTCAGCGCTCGCCTTGGGGTCCGAGCAGTTTAAGGTATCTCTAGATCAACTCAGACAACTTTATAAAAGCAGTCAGTGGATTGAGCAGAATGTGCTAATTGCTGTTTCGGGTAGCGAATCCGACGGATCTTCAGGTGTCAGAGAAGGTGCTGACATGACACTGCGTTACGAAATTGAGAAGTTTGCCCATATTATTTTTTCGAGTAATGAAGCCCAACGAGAGTTTTGGCAGGGACGGGGAAAAGTGACCGAGACAGAAATACGTCATAGATTTGGAGGACTGAAACCTTGTTTGCATGGGTCTGATGCTCATGCATTGAGCACAGTGGGAACACCACAAGGCGATCGATATTCTTGGGTTAAGGGGGGCATCTCATTTGACTCCCTCCGCCAAGCATGTATTGATCCAAGAGGCCGCGCCTATGTTGGATGCGAGCCGCCGAACAATGCACCTCTTTCTCAGATAATCGAACGAATCGAAGTCAATAATGCGAAATGGGCAGTTACTAAGTCGATCGAGCTTAATCCCGGACTTGTTGCTATCATTGGTGCAAGGGGATCAGGGAAAACAGCTCTTGCTGATATAATTGCTCTCGGCTGTGATTCAACATCTAATCTACAAAGTTCGGCTTCATTTCTAACCAGAGCTCAGGACCTTTTGCAGAGTGCATCAGTTCGTTTGAAATGGTTCACGGGAGATGTAACAGAACGGCGACTTGACCGATCTGATGCTTTCGATTCTGCCGAGTACCCCAGAGCGAGATACCTGTCGCAACAATTCGTTGATGAACTATGCTCTTCACATGGCATGACCGATGGCCTTCTCAGAGAAATTGAGCGTGTAATATTTGAATCACATCCATTGTCCGATCGTGATGGTGCAGTTAACTTCGAAGAGTTACTCTTATTCAACGCGGGAATATTTCGGGATGCACGTATTCGAGAAGAAAAGGTTCTGGCTGAAATAGCTGAGAGAATCAGTAGTGACCAAGACAAGGTTCGGCTTGTACCTACGCTAAGGAAACAAGTGGCCGAAAAAAACGCTATAATCGAGCGATATATATCTGATAGGCAACTACTGGTAGTTAAGGGAAGCGAGAATAGGGTTCAGCGGTTGACGGAATTGAACGATGCTGCAGAAATAGTTCGAAGTTACATTCGGTTCTTCGCGAATCAAGAACTGTCAGTTCTCAAGTTAAAAGACGAAGTCAGAAATTTCAGAACGCACCAAGCACCTGAAGATTTGCGAATGATTCGTGAACAACACAAAGCAAGTGGATTTCGGCCTGAGGAATGGAATTTATTTCTTCTTGACTACACCGGGGACGTAGACAGTCTGATCGAAGCGTATCTTTCAAGTAATCAACTTCGCAAAGCAAATTGGAAAGGTTCTCCTCCACCTCCGAATACAAACAGTAATTCAGCCTTTGTCGCTGATGATGCAGACCTTAAGTCACTACCACTTTCGCTTTTGGAAGCAGAGATCAAACGCATCGAAGAGGTAGTCAGTATCGACCAGGCCACAGCAAACAAATATGCATTGCTTTCCAAGAGAATTAATGAGGAGACCAATACGCTCAACCGACTCAAAGAGAAACTCCAGGATTGCGAGGAAGCTAATGAACGAATCACATCGCTTTCTGAGCAACGTCACGTATCTTATAAAAAGGTTTTTGAAGCTATAGTGGCTGAAGAGGATGTACTTCGCACGCTATACATGCCCCTCTTGACTCGATTGGAAGGATCCACATCAACACTGAGAAAGCTATCGTTCTCAGTAAGTCGGGAGGCAAATATCGCCCGCTGGGCCGCTGAGGGCGAAAAGTTTCTTGATCTTCGAATTCAAGGACCGTTCAAAGGACGTGGAAAACTACGGCAGATCGCGGAAGTAGCACTCAAGAGCGCATGGGAATGCGGTGATCCAGAAACTATCAGTAATGCGATGGATGAATTTATAAAGAACTATCGCGATGATTTTCTTGAGCATTCACCAGTTCCTAAGGAAGATCAAGCAAATTACCGAGAATGGGCCAAGGATCTTTCGAAGTGGCTTTTTGGAACGAATCACATCACCATTCATTACAGCATTGACTACGATGGGATTGATATCCGCAAACTCTCACCTGGGACAAGAGGCATTGTTCTACTTCTAATTTACTTGGCACTTGATGAAAGCGATGACCGTCCTTTAATTATTGACCAGCCAGAAGAGAATCTTGACCCAAAGTCTATCTTTGATGAACTTGTTCAGTTATTCCTTTCCGCAAAGCAAAAGCGTCAAGTAATTTTAGTCACACACAATGCAAACCTTGTTGTCAACACCGATGCAGATCAGGTTATCGTGGCTAGTGTTGGCCCACATCAACCAGGAGAATTACCGCCGATCAGCTACATAACAGGTGGGTTGGAGAACTCGCATATTCGTAAAGCCGTATGCGACATTCTTGAAGGAGGATCACGAGCATTTCAAGAAAGAGCTCGTCGTTTGCGGGTTCAGTTGGAACGCTAGACAGCACTACGTCCCTATCATCAAGACTTCTCTCCGCCTGATACAAATTTCTTGGAATCTATCGATCGGGTTTTCACCTACTTCGAACTTGCCGCGGCACGTCGGTCGTGATATCTTTCAGATAGAAACTACAGGCCGATTACAGGAGGCATCGATGTCATCGAAAATGCGATTGCTCGGCATCGATCATCTCAGCATCGACGAGCGTATCGACCTGGTGCACGAAATCTGGGACAGCATCGCGGCCGAACCGGGCGTGACGCACCTGACCACCACGCAACGGCAGGAAATCGAACGACGACTCGCCGAACACGAAGCCGACCCTGAAGACACCGTTTCGTGGGAAGAAGTCGAGTCGCAAGCTCTCGAACGATTTCGACACGAATGACCCGGCCCGTGCGGTTTCGCCGTCAGGCTCGTATCGAATTCGACGAAGCGGCGGATTGGTACGAATCCAGACGCATCGGCCTGGGACCGAAATTCACAGCGGCTGTTCGAAGCGTGATCGAAACAGCCACGACCACCCCCGGCTTGCATCCTCGCGTGTTCGAAGATGTGCGGGAAGGCCTGGTGCACGGCTTCCCGTATTGCGTCTATTATCGTGACACGAAGCAGCAGATCCTGGTCATCGCGATTTTTCATACCTCTCGCGATCCTTCGAACTGGCAATCGAGAGCTTGAACGCTGGCGGGATTATGGGAGAAGTGCAGCGACAAGCCATTCTCGTTCGAAAGCGGGGAGCGATTTTTACACGCAATTTTCGTCCCGAACAGGCATGGAATTCGCCCAAACGATTTCGACACGTTCCCGGCCACTCGGCATCCTTATGACCAGCCACAGCGATCGATGGCGGTCTCTTTGACCCAATCTCCGCCCCGGCGCAATCGATCGCTCCATTCGGTATGATAGAGAATGGTTCGATCGCCATGAGTTCGGACATCCAGCGGTCGATATCGATTATCGCGTGCGATTCGAATTCTCCGAAATTCCAGCGTCATATTGAGGTCAACGATGCCATTTCGCATTATCTCGAAACTTCGAAATCTCTTCGCCGGGCCTGCTTCTTCAAGCCCCTCGGAGGATCGACAGGCTCAGCTCAGGCAGCGATTCGGGCTCCTCTATGCACACAATTCCCGTGGCGATGCCGCTGCCGCGAAAACCGAATCCGACCAGATCGAGCGGCTCCTCGATTCCTGGTATCCCTCGGACCCCGATTCCGCCAGCGGAGGCGACCTGATAATCCTGGCCAACGGTTACATGGCGCTCGCTCAGGTCCGCCGGGAAACCGACCAGCCGGAAGCCTCGATCGCGCATTCCGATAAAGCCACCGAAATCCTGAACCAGCTGAGGTCACGCGCCCCGGGCGACATGGAAACCCACGGCGACCTCGCCGCGTGTTGCAATTCCCGGGGGCTCTGTCTTTCCGCTCTCGGCAGGAAAGAAGACGCGCTCCACCAATACCGCCAGGCCGTCGCACACCGGGAAGAGATCCGGAAGCAGCAACCAGGCGACGAACTCAACGTCGTTTACCTCGGCGGCGTGTATTGCAATATGGGCCAGGCCGAAATGCGCCTGGAGAATCCCGATGCGGCCCTGCGGCACCTTGAAACGTCCATCGACATTCTGACCGGGTCGATCCAGGGGTGCGATTGCGGCTGCCGGGACGCTCTCGACGCCCAACTCGCCGCTCAACTCGGCTCCGCTCCCCCCGTGCGCACCGCCTTGAGCTTCCTGAACAATGCCCTCATCTCAAGGGAAAGCATTCTCGGGCCCGAGGCGCTGCTGAAACACACAAGCCAGACGACCATGACCATTGAGCGCTCGGACGGCCATGGAAAGATGGACTTCGTGATCGTCATCATCGACTGCGAATCGATCAGCGACGACCCGCCCGGCCGCTTAAACGAGCTTCGTCTCGATTTGCTTCAGGGCCTGTTCACCAATTTCCATCCGGTCGTGTTCGACTTCAGCCGGGTCAGGTCAATGGATCAAGCCGCCATCAAGCTCTTCCGGCACATCAGGTCACAACTGGTCGGCAGCCGCCGCTGGCCCATCGTGATCGGCCTGACCGAAGAACTGGCCCGGGCCACGCCTGAAATGCGCTGGCACGACGACTTCGACTGCCAGGACTCGATCGAAGGCGTCATCCAGAATTACATCAGCGAACACGAGGACACATGATCTGTCGATGGCGGCAAGTTCGCGAGTCCACGCCCGGATGACCGCCCCGTTCGGGCATCAACCCCCACAGCCGCCACAGCCGCCGCCACCGCAACCACCACCCCCGCCACCACATCCGCCGGCACCGGCGTCGATGCCGCCACCGCCTTCGGAAGCCGGCGGTTGGACGTACGTCATGAACTCCCGGTACGCGCCCGTCTGCGGCAGAACGCACAGGCCCGCGATCGCCATCGAACGCCAGTAATCGTCGTCGCCAGCGGCCACCGGCTCGTCCGCGAACCGCTGTCGCATCGTCTTCACCCGCCCGGCCGTCTCGCGTTTCATTTTCCGCAGGATTTTGGCCGCCGGCGAATACCATGACCGCAGCGTCGGGCCCGTCACCCACAACAGCCCGATCAGGCTGCCCGCGATCATCTCCATAATCAGAAACCCGATCGGCCGATGCCGCGCCAGGCCCACCTGGGCCCGGGCGAAGCCGATCGCCAGCCAAAGCAGGATCGCCGTCAACCCCATGCCCTGGGCAACTCTCAGCGGCGCGCTTTCCAGATACAAATCCCGCTGCGAAAGCCGCTCGATCGCCGAGCGCACCGGCAGGCGTTCACTCAGCGCGGCCACGTACTTCGACATTTGGGGCGGTCTCGTCGCATTTTCGAAAGATTCGATCACGCCCAGCATTTCGGCATCGAACACGTTCGCGGGCTTCGGATCACGATCGGCCCGCACGAACCGCTTTTTCGCCGCATCGAACCGAATTCGACCCGCCGCGATCAGCCGCCCCATCAGCAGCTCCGCCAACCGGTTCCTGTTCGCCACGCGTTCCTGCATCAGGGCGATCGTCTCGGGCGATTCGTGCTCGAACTGGCGAATGGTTTCCTCGGGCACCTGGTCGTTCAGCAAGAACCGCTGCAGCAACGTCGTCAGCACGATCACGACGACCCACACGAGCGGATAGAAAATCAGAAAGCGTTTGGCGTCGAACTGAGTCACCGGGTTCATCATTCCGGCCATATTCCCATTGCCGCCGCCCGCCGCCACGCAACCGGTAACGGCCAGCGTCCCGATCGCCGCGATCACGCACACGGCCGCCATTTTCGCTCGCGGATTCCATTTCACCCTGGCCAGCGATTTCGAAATCGATATCCGCGGCTTCCGCACGATCCAGTGCGTCGCTGGCCGCACGTGCACAGGGCGCGAGGCTGGCGCGAATCGCATTTCCGGTTCAGGCCAGATTTCCGCCGGGGCAGGGTGGTCGAACAGGCGCTCATACGAATCGAGCGTGCGGCGATACCAGTCGTCGAACTTGTCGGCCTCGGCCCGGCCGCCCTTCGTCGGCCCGTGGTGCAGGGGGCCGCCCAGCGTGTCGCGGCACAGGTCTTCCCAATAACTGCGGGTGTAAAGCAAATGCAAATGCCAAGCTTCGTCGACGTCGATCGAAGGCGTCACCGGGTGCCCCGCAGTAAAGGCCAAAAACACGAACCGGCGGTATTCGTCGATCACCTTTGCGGCATATTCGGGCCGCCAGCCGTTTTCACGGGCCAGGCGCTGAGAGAACCGGAAATCGCTGCCCGGGTCGTCGATTTCGAAAGCGGCGATTTTCGACCAGAGAGTTCGCTGTTCAGGCGTCATCGGCATCGTTCTTTCCTTTCGATTCCTGACTCGTCCTCGACCGAACCGGGTTCGATCGTGCCGGCGAAATCCGGCGCTTCTGATTCACTCAGCGAATGAGCTGGCCGATGCGCTCAAAGTTTTTTCGATCGTGGCGACGATCTCTTGACCGCCAGGACCGGATGAAGCAATCTGGAAGGATCAGGCCCTGCCGTCTTCATCGAATCGACACAATCGATAGAAATTCAGGCGAACCGATGCGGCAATTGCAACTCAGCGTTCTGATTCTGACCCTCGCGGCAGGTATGTATTCTCTCACGACGGGCGTGATCCTCGCCTCAGGTGTCGATCCTGTCGAACTGCTCGATTTCGCCTGGCGTTTCGGCGCCATCGCGCTGATGACGGCCGTCGTCTATCGCCAGTTCCTCCGGCCGCAGGCGTCATAAATTGCCTGAACTGCCGTTCTTTCCGAAATCTGGAATGCGCAGGAAGCGAATGTTACGAAGCGTTCGAGAACGGAATCGATTCGATTCGACAACGCTCCGGCGGTTCGTCACATGGGAATTCGATTCGTCAGCTCGAAGGAAATCCATGCGTTTCGAACGATTCGGACATCGTCCCGGATCACGTCTTCGGATGCGTCGCAAACGCACGTGATCACGCCTTATCAGGCGAGGTTCGGGGTTCGGACATGGAATTCATGGCCAACATCAATATATGCACGTACGAACATTTTCATTTTCGATCGACTCCATGCCTGTTTCGTTATGTTCTCATTTTTTTCGAATTATTTCGTTTAACCTAAAAATTTTTCTTGTATCGCCATATCCGTCAACGTAAGTTCGCATATGTGGAAGCGTTCGTTTCCATGCTCCTCAAGCTTTTCGTGAGATTTCATCCGGCATCGCCCGGATTTCATCCGCTCAGGAAGTTTGGGGAAATTCTATCCGCAAGTGACCTCAATCTGAGGACCTTTCTAATGGGCGTGCTCTATCGCCTGTCGGCAGGCGTATGCGCGGTGCATACGCCTGCCGCAGCAGGAAGCAGGCAGTTCGCCAGCTTTCTGATGGGATTGTCAGCATTTCTGGTTGCCTCGTTCGGGGTGCCCACAACGTCATTCGCTGTCAACCCGACACTTTCTGACCCGACTCTGACGGTCAGCACTGTGGTCGGCGGTTTGACTCAGCCGACCTGCATGGCTTTTCTTGGCCCCAACGACTTTCTCATCAACGAGAAAGCTTCGGGACGGGTCAAGAGAGTCGTCAATGGCATGGTCGTAGCCACTGTGCTCGACCTGCCGGTCAATTCGAACTCGGAACGGGGGCTGCTCGGCATGGCCTTGCACCCAGGATTTCCTGAGTTTCCGTTCGTCTACCTCTATTGGACGGAAAGCAGTACCGGGTCCGATTCCACCGTCGTGTCGGAAGTGGGTAACCCCTCTTCGGCTTTTCCGCCCGGAACTCCACAGCCGCTGGGCAACCGGGTCGACAGGTTCGTCTGGAACGCGGGAGCACAAACGCTCACGCATGACGGCAACCTGATCCGGCTTCGTGCATTTCAGCAGGACAACAACAGCGTTGCGGCCCCCCAGGCCGGCAACCACAACGGCGGGCAGATCCGATTCGGTCCCGACGGCAAGCTCTACATCCAGATCGGCGACAATGGCCGCCGCGGCTGGCTTCAGAATCTGCCCAACGGGCCACTTCTCCCGCCTGGCCCCGACGACGCGTTCGGCGGGCCGGCACCCGACAACAATCACTTGACCGGATCGATCTTCCGGCTCAACCCCGACGGCACCACGCCCACGGACAATCCGTTCTTCGCCGCGGGAGCTTCCATTGGCGGAGAAGTCGGCGCGAACATCCAGAAGATCTATTCGTACGGCCACCGGAACCACTTCGGCCTGGCCTTCGACCCATTTTCGGGTAACCTCTGGAACGCCGAAAACGGTGACGACTCGTTCGACGAGATCAACAAGATCGTTCCCGGCGGCAACTACGGCTGGATTCAGACGATGGGGCCGATGGCCCGCATCTCTCAATTCAAGAAGATCGAAATGAATTTCTACAATCCCGTGACGGCGACGCTCGGGACCCTGCAGCAAATTCGCTATCCGACGACCAGGATCGCCTACTCACCGGCCCTTGCGTTGTCGAACCTGTTCGCTCTGCCGGGATCGACCTATCAGGACCCCGAGATGAGCTGGAGGTACGCCGTCCCGCCATCGGCGATCGGTTTCGTGAACGGCACGGCTCTCGGTGCGAACTATGCCGGATCGATGTGGATCGGCGAAGCGCGAACCACCAGCATCACCGGCGGAACCACCGGCACATTCGCGGGTGGAGCCCTGATGGTCTTCCGGCTTACGCCGGACCGGGCCCATCTGGATCTTTCCGCGGACGTTCGCCTTGTGGACCGCGTCGCTGACAATGGAACCTATCCGCCTCCTGTCGGAACGAACCCGGCCACGGCCGGTTTCAAGTTTGACGGCAGGGAAAGCGAAAGCCTTCTGATCGGACAGAATTTCGGTGTCGCGACCGATATTCAGACGGGACCCGACGGGCTTCTCTACGTCGTCTCGAATACGGACGGCGCCGTTTACGTGATCGGGCGCACTCGTGTGAGCCCACCTTGACCCCTCATGGTCCGGTGTTCGTTTCATTCGATCGCTTCATCACGTATCTGATAGGAGATAGCCTCGTGAAGTTCCCATTCCGATCCCGCATCGCCGGGCGAATCCTCGGATTCGCCCTGACGATCACGTCATTCTCTCAGGCAGACGCAGGACAGATCCTCCTCAACGGCGGGTTCGAATCCGGTTTCGCAAGCTGGACCAGATCGGACCTCGCCGGCGGCGACGGTACGTTCTCTCAGCAAAGCGGAACCCTCAGCCCCGTCAACGGGGACGCGGTTCCTGCACCGCCAGGCGGCTCGTTCGCGGCCATGACCGACGCCCTGGGCCCTGGTTCGCATGCGCTTTACCAGGACTTCGTCGTCCCTGCGGGCACTGTCAGTGCCGAACTCCGATTCGACCTGTTTCTGGGCAATCGGGGCGACGACTTCTATTCGCCGAATCCGGCATCGCTGGATTTCGGTGCCCCGGCCTTCAATCAGCAGGCTCGCGTGGACATCCTCGTGGGCAGCTCCAACGCGTTCAGCGTGTTGCCCGCCGACGTTCTGCAGAACGTCTTCCAGTCGAAGCCCGGTGACCCCCTGGTTTCCGGCTACACGACAGTCGTCGTGGACCTTTCGTCCCTGTTCGCGTCCCGCGGCGGGCAGACTCTGCGTCTTCGGTTCGCCGAAGTCGACAACGTCGCGCCCTTGCAGATGGGCATCGACAACGTAAGCCTGACCGCCGTTCCCGAGCCGGCTTCGGTCGTGCTCTGCGGCACGGGTCTACTGATCGGATTCATCCGGTCCCGACGCTACCGGCGTTCCGCCGTGGGCACTCCAGTTCGCTGATACGGATTACGGCTCGCGCCTTCGCTCCATCCGTCGGCGAAAGCCACCCGAAGTAACCTGCGGCGTTCCCGGTCGGCACGGTCTGACCGGGAACGCCGGTTTCATTTCGCGGATCATCGCACTGGGCGAGGGGAATCCGCTTCAGGCAGGTCGATCCGATCGGTTCGGAGCGCGTGTTCATCGCGGGCACTCGACATCGAGAATGCAGTTACGTTTGCACTTTTCGATCGACGCGCGGTCTTCGTCCGTCACTTTCAATAATTCGCTTTCCCGCCTGAGCGGAGGATCCAGATCCAGAACGGCACGATGGTCGTCAGAACCAGGGCGATCAGGGCCAGGAACAGCAGGATCAGGCTGGACCGCAGATTCCTCAGGTAATTGCCGATGAGAGAATCGTGATGCACCTGGGTCATCATGTATATGCCCGAATCCTTGCCCTGGATCTTCAAGGGGACGGCCGCCGTGATCCAGCGGCCCATGTAGGCCGGGTCGAGCCGCGCGATCGGATCCGTGTAATTCGGGTTCGGCTTCGAAATCGTTTCCAGCGGCACGCGATAGAGCGGTTCGAACGGGTCGTGCAGCAGTCGCCCGGACGATTTTTCCACGATCTTCTGGAAATAGGGGTGCTGCAGGATGACCCCGCGCGAGCCGGGCCGCATGTCGACGATCACGAATTCGAACTGGTTGTCGTCATCCGATTCCAGGTCGACGATCTTGCCGAATTCGAGCATCTTGGCGATCACTCCCAGCGGTTTGCCGGCCGGGCCGATCACCGGAGCGGCGATGGCGATCACGTAATTCTTCGTCTCCACGCTCATGAACACGGCCGAAATGTAAGGCCCGGCCAGGATCGGCGGGTCGATCGCCCGCCCTGCTACCGAGCTTTCCCAGTCCGTCGGCCCGCCGTGGAAATACGATCGCCAGGCATAATTCTTGCCGATCGATTGCAATGCCGGCGCGCGGGCGATCTGCGTTCCATTAGCGGCATACGCCACCCAGCTGAAGACGTATGTGTGGGCGTTTTCGTCCTCCTGATACAATTTGCCCAGCCGGGCCTGCAATGCTCTCACCGGCGCGGCGTCGATCAGCACGCCCCGCCGAGTTTCGAAATCACGCAGCAATTGCGGATCGACCTCCTGCTCCTTCCCGGCGGCTTTCGCGGCGTCGGCCGAACGGATCAGGGCATCTTCGTCATAGAGAGCTTTCAATGTCTTTTGCAATTCCGGATCATGCGAGATCGATTCGAAATCAGCGGTCAGATCCGGTGATTGAGCGATGGCCCGGATCTTGTCGACTTCCTTCACCAGTACGTCGCTGACCTGCGACGCCGCCAGCCTCGCGGCGGCCTCGTTGGTCGCGATAGCACGGCTGGTCAGGCCCCTGTCCAGCGATTCCAGAGCCCGGGCCAGGCCCATCAACCCCAGGCCGACGGTCAGCACGAGCGCCACCAGAAACGAGCCGACCAGCGAGGCCGCGATCGGGTTGCGACGGATCATCCGTTCGAAAAGCTCGCGCCGGGTGACACGAATCCCCGGCCCCGGCGGCTGATGTTCCAGATATCGCGTGATCTCGTTCCGCAGGTGCCCGGCGGTGGCGAAGCGGTTGTCCGGGTTCTTGTCCAGGCACTTCATGCACACCTGCACCAGGTGCTCCGGAATGTTCGGCATGAACCGGCGCGGGTCGGGCGGCGGGTTGTCGCGAATCTGCCGCAGGACGGCTTCCGGCCGGCCACGAAACGGCCGCTCGCCGGCCAGCAGCTCGTAAAGCACTACACCCACGGCATAAACGTCCGTGCGTGCATCGGCCGCTTGCGATTCGCCGCGAGCCTGCTCGGGAGCCATGTAAGCGATGGTTCCTACGACGGCAGCGCGGTCGTCGAGAGCGGGGTCGTCGGACAGAATCGCCAGCCCGAAATCGACCAGGCAGGGGCGGTCGGTACCGGCGTGCATCAGGATATTCTCGGGCTTGATGTCCCTGTGCACCACGCCCTGCTTGTGGGCATGTTCAAGGGCATCGGCAAGCTGGCGCACGATCTGGCACACCCGCCGGGGCGAGGGCATTTCGGCGTGGGCCTGCATCCACTGCCGCAGCGAGAACCCCTCGACGAATTCGCTGACGAAATAGGCCGTGCCACCCGATTCGCCGACGTCGAAGACGCGCACGATGTTGTCGTGCCTGAGCCGGCCGACGACCAGGTCCTTCTGAATCTGGCGGAATTCTTCCTGCGACAGGTCGTTATGCAGGATCTTCACGGCCACGGGGCGGTCGACGAGCGTGTCGTGGGCTTTCCACACCGTGCCGAACTGCCCCTTGCCGAGCCGCTCGATCAGCCGGTAGCGATCGGCCAGCATCCGGTCCTGTGTCTGTACCGAGTCCGCGGAACGGCCCGTTTGGGCTTTTGCGGAAGCCCCGGGGCCAACCCGCCATTCGGTGCCGACGTAAGTCTGTGCGTCCGGATCGCTGCCGTTGCCTGACGGTGCGGCTTCCGGTGATAGCTCACCGGTCATCGCACGGCGCACGTCCAGCCAGGCCCGCAGGGTTGCGGAGATTTCGGGCTCCAGGCCGGCGTGCGCGGCGAGAAAATCAGCCAGGGCCGCCGCGCCGGGCGTGTCGTTCGTGCGAAACAGTGTCGCGACAAGCTCTTCGCAGCGTTCGGCCCGTTCGGTTGCCTGGTCCATTTGCCCGCCGTTTCAGTTTTCGGAAAGCCATTCGCACACGGGGGCCAGCATGCGGGCCAGGGGCTCGCGGGCCCGATGCAGGTGACCGCGCGTGGCATCCACGGAAATGGCCAGCGCCCGGGCGGTCTCGTCCAGCGAAAGGCCTTCGAAATAGCGCAAAGCCACCGCCTGCCGCTGCAGCGGATGATCCAGAGCCGCCACGGCCTGCCGCACGGCGTCTTCGAATTCCTGCCGCCGCATCTTCTGGCTGGCGGTGGAAATGCCGGCGGAAAGCTGCCCGAACAGATCACCCATCAGCTCGAAACTGCCGGACTGAAATTGATAGCCGCCGATAGTGGCTTCGTGCATACCGGCGGCACGGGCTTCGTCCGTAACACGGTTGCGGGCGATCGTCGCCAGCCAGCCAAAGACCGAAGCTTCGGATCGTGGTTCGAAGGCCGGAATGCCCCGCACAGCTTCCACGCAGCACTTCTGAAAGAGGTCCTCGGCCGTGGTGCGGGCACGCAGGGCTTCACCCATTTCGGCCTGAATCAGCCGCAACAGCGACGGCCGATGGCGCACCAGGAGCCGCTCCAGGGCAAGCCGGTCGCCCTGGGCTGCACTTCGCGCAAGTTCGGCATCGGTCACGGCGGCAGGCATGGATCGGTTGGTTGACACAGGGGGGGATAAAGCGGATCCGCCAAGTCCGCATTTTCCCTGATCCGGCACCCTTCCCGCAAGGCGTATGCCAGCCAGCGGAGAATTGCGTCGCAAGCTCACGATTCGGCCTGCTCGATCGCAAGTCGCTTCTCGATGGGACTCAAAGGTCAGCCAGGCGGTCGAACCGCCGTGAGACTCTCTTCGAAATCGAACGCCCGAATCGGCCATTCCGCCGGAGATTGCGTATCGTCATTCCGTCCCGCCGCCGCCACGGCCGAGACCACCCACGCCTGACCTGGCCCGACATGGCCGACACGTGCCTGCCACGTCGTTTCGAAATGCGCGTCGCCCGTATCGGTCTTCACGAGCAACCTTGGTGCTATTTCGAAACGGTCCGGCGGATCGAACCAGAAGGCATCCAGCGGATGGGCCAGACCCTTGCCGATGGCTTTGACGTAGGCCTCCTTGAGCGTCCAGATACGATAAAACAGCGCCGCGCGCTGGCCCTGGTCGGCGGCCGCGATGGCGGCCGCTTCCTCCTGAGCGAAAAACCGCCGCGCCAGACCTTCGAAATCCGAGGGGCGGTCGACGCGTTCCACGTCCACCCCTACTGGCGAGCCCTGTGCCACGGCCAGCACGACGACCCCCTCGGTGTGCGTCACATTGAAATGCCACTTGCCGGAATGCGACTCCATTTCCGGGCCAGCGATTTCGGGCTTGCCGTGCGGCCCGGGGCGGAACTTCCATTGCCGGGGCGAAATGCCGGGCTCGCAGCGGCTCAGAACGGTGCGCGTCATGAGCCGGGCTGTCAGGTGGAGATTCCGGTCACGCTCGTGGCGATAGCGGTCATGGCGGGCGCGTTCCTCGTCGCTGAGCAATTCCCGATACGTCCACCGCCGCAGATCTTCCGGAAAATCGTCGACGAACCCGGCCCAGAGCTGCGGGGCTTGTGGCGAGTCGGGTCGTTTCTGCGGGGCGGGGGTGTCGTTCGAAGCCATGAACGTGTGAGCCAGAAAAGGGCCCGGGCGAGTTGCCGGCGGGCATCGTGGATATTGTCGGCTCGTTGCCTTGTCGAGGGCAAGCCGTTATCGTGGATGCGACAATGGGCCGGTAAACATGTACGGATGAAGTCGGCCCGCTACGGTTCGGAACCCAAGCTCGGATAAGTCACTGTCATGCGTACGCTGCTGGTCACAGGCGGGGCGGGTTTCATCGGCGGCGAATTCGTGCGCCAGGTTCTGCGCGAAGAGCCCGCCACGAAGATCGTCAATCTCGACAAGCTCACCTATGCCGGAAATCTCGACAGCCTCTCCGGGTTTTCAGGCGACGCTCGCCATGTCTTCGTTCAGGGCGACATCTGCGACCCCGCCCTGGTGAAGTCACTGCTGAACGAGCACAAGCCCACGGCCCTCGTGCACTTCGCGGCCGAAAGCCATGTGGACCGCTCCATCGACGGTCCGCGCGTGTTTCTCGAAACCAACGTCATCGGCACCTTCAACCTGCTGCAGGAAGCCCGCGGCTACTGGAACGGCCTGGCCGGCGACGCCAAAACCGCGTTCCGGTTCCTGCACGTCTCCACGGACGAAGTCTACGGCTCGCTCGGCGATACCGGCCTGTTCGAGGAAACCACACCCTACGACCCCCACTCGCCCTACTCAGCTTCGAAGGCCGCCAGCGATCACTTCGTGAATGCCTGGCATCACACGTTCGGCCTGCCGACGCTGATGACCAACTGCTCGAACAACTACGGCCCGTACCAGTTCCCTGAAAAGCTCATCCCGCTGATGATCCTCAACGCCCTGGAGGGCAAGCCGCTGCCCGTCTACGGCGACGGCGCCAACGTGCGCGACTGGCTCTACGTGGGCGACCATTGCCGCGCCATTCGCCGCGTGCTGGAAGCCGGCCGCGTCGGCCAGACATACAACGTGGGCGGTAACTCCGAGCGCAAGAACATCGAAGTCGTCAAAACCATCTGCCGGATCGTCGACGAACTCAAACCCGGCCTGCCGCACGGGCCGTGCGAAAATCTCATCACCTACGTGGCCGACCGGCCCGGCCACGACCGCCGCTATGCCATCGACGCCACGAAGATCGCCACGGAGCTGGGCTGGAAGCCTTCGGCGACCTTCGAAGATGGCATTCGCGACACCGTCGCCTGGTATCTGGCCAACGCCGCCTGGGTCGACCGGGTCCAGTCCGGGGCCTATCGCCGCGAACGACTGGGCGTGAACGTCTGACAGCGACGGACTTCTCCGACACTGTTTCTCCTGCATGCCCGAAAACGCGCGAGAGAGCGACGATCCTGACCGAAGGACCTTCGCCGCGATCCACAAGGTGTGCATGAAATTGCCGATGGCGGTTCCGGTCGCTCGAATTTCCGCCGTTCGCGATTTCAAGTCCGGCATTTCGGATTCAAGTGCTTGTTAACCCCTTGCACGGATGATATTTTGAGCCCCGTCCAGTGGATCGTAAAGTCGCCTTCGCTGCATGAAGAATGCCGGCTCGATAAGGCCTCTAATCCCTGTAAGACCTTTGTGGAGGTTGTCAAGTGTCACGATCGTCGCTTGGATTCATCGCCGTCTTCAGCCTGACGGTGATCGCCGTCGCGCAGGATTTTCCCCCTGTTCCGAATGGGTCTGGGCCTTCGACTCAACTGGCCAGGGCGGTCGAGAAGGATGGCGCGATCGTCGTGCGATTCTCCGAGTTGCGGAGTCAGACGGTGTCCTACCAGATCGTGAAAGACGGTGTTACGATCGATCAGCAAAGAGCTGTGTGGAAATGGGCCGACATACCGATCGACGTCAAGGTGGATGGCAAGGTGGTGCGGGTGCTGGGCGCTGATGGCAAACCCATCGACCCGAAGACGCTGCTGAAGCGGCTGGCGAAGCCTTCGCCTGTCGCCGTGTTCACGATCTACGAGGGCCAGGATATTCAGCCGGATCCGTTCTATCTCAAGATGTTAGGCAAAGATGTCCTGGTGTTCGCGGCCCCCTACGACAAGCTGGCTCCCCCGCGAGCACCCAGGGTGAGTCCGCCACCGAGGAAGAAGCAGTAATCCCGTGCCGAAGACGACTCTGCACTACATCGGGAGGCGTGTCGCCTTCCCGGGATCCATCGCCCAATCGGCTGCAGCGGGGCAGATTCTACGGGACGACCGCCGCTACGCCATCGCCGCCACGGAGCTGGGCTGGAAGCCTTCGGCGACCTTCGAAGATGGCATTTGCGACACCGTCGCCTGGTATCTGGCCAACGCCG
The DNA here is from genome assembly GCA_016125085.1 of bacterium. Classification (GTDB taxonomy): domain Bacteria; phylum Planctomycetota; class Planctomycetia; order Isosphaerales; family Isosphaeraceae; genus QWQI01. The sequence continues at coordinate 15,662 of WGMM01000001.1, read as the reverse complement.
CCTGGGTCGACCGGGTCCAGTCCGGGGCCTATCGCCGCGAACGACTGGGCGTGAACGTGTGAGATCCGCGAGAGGCAGGAATGAAGATCCACCGTACGGCATGGCGGCAGACCGCCAGCTGACCCGGATCGATTCGAACTTCGAATGACCTGCACGAATCTGAAGGTCCTGTCCGCTTCGAAAGCCAGCCGACGCCTCGAAATCCGAAATCATCCGAAGCCGCAATCCGATCGAGCGTCGAGATACCTCGATGTCGAAGCAACGGAACACACCCAGTATGATCACCTCGTTGAAAAAAGAAATCCGTGCATCGAACGGATTCTCCGGCTGGTTGAAAAAGTGCATGGGAGATCTGGCGGCCCAGCCTGTTTCGAATCGCTCGACTTCGAATGTCGGCTATTTGAGTTCCATCGACTTTCTTCGCGGGGTCGCATCCCTGGCAGTCGTGATGCACCACGCCAGTGAAGGTGCTTCTCACAAGACGACGAACGGACTGATCGCCGGTATCAACGAAGCTTTCGGATTCGGCGCACTTGGAGTACCCTTGTTTTTCGTCTTATCCGGCTTCTGCATCCATCGCAAGCAGGCGGAAAGATCCGCGGCGGGACTCGACAATTCGGTTCCCTTCAGAAAATACTGGAAACGGAGATTCTTTCGCCTTTACCCTTCGTACTTCACGACCTGCGTGTGCAGTGCCATCCTCATGGCGATCGCGATCGGGGCAGGAATCCAATCGGCCATCGCGAACAGCTATGGATCGAACCAGTATCTCTATCTGGCGTTTGACTTTCTGACGCACATCCTTCTCATTCACAGTTTTTTCCCGATTTTCGACAAAGGGCTCGGAAACGGGCCGCTATGGACTTTGGCTCGTGAGGAACAATATTACCTGCTTTACTTTCCGTTGATGAAGATCGCCAGGCACGTCAACATCTGGACTTGCCTGCTCATCGCCATGATCGCATCGTATCTCGCCCTGTTCCTTTCGAATTCGATATCGGATACGTATCCGGGTCTCGCCTATGTGTCCTCGACTTCCTGCTTCGCATTCTGGCCGCAGTGGGTCCTCGGAATGATCAGCATGTACTTGCTCGTCAGTCGCAGGCAGTCGATCGCCTGGCTCGGCAATCGTTTCACGCCGATCGCCGGAATCGCCATCGTGATCTGGCAGAAACTGATGCCCGGAAGCGACTGGTTTCAGAACCTGATGTACGGCGCGGGATTCTTTCTCGTCATCAGCTCATTTTCGCTGATCGAACTCAAAGGACGATGGAGCCGCGCGAATTTCGTCAGGGGTCTGGAAACGATCGGCCGATATTCGTACTCGTTGTATCTCGTTCATTATCCGATTCTGATTGTCCTGAGCAAATTCGGCCGCCAATTCGGATCCAGCGAAAATCTCCCTGCCTACATGGCATTCATGACGCTCAGCATACTGATTTGTCATGTTTTCGCTCTTGTTCTTTATCTGCTCGTGGAACGACACGGGCAAACGAAACCTGTGGAATCGTGAGGTCTTTCCATGCGGGCGATTGTCCGTCATCGCGTATTCGGGACCTGTCGAAACTTCGAAACCAGGCTTCCGTTCGCCCCGATCAGGTCGCCCACTCACGCCCGGAAGTGCGATTTCGGACACGCAGGTTCGGATCACCCCGACGACGCTGGCATGTCGCCGATTCGAAATGGCTGGATGCGTGCCACTACCCATGGGGGTGATTGGCCGGATGCGAACTCTTCCGGGATGATGCCTGCCGCGAATCCGTCGAGTCGCCTTTCCCGTAATTCGGATACGGCAAAATGAAACCGGTCGCAGGAACCCGAATCGATGACCACTGGTCGATACGGCACCGCGCCCCGGCATCGCTCATCGTCATTTCGCTGATCCTGGCCAGCATTTACGCCTGGAAGCGGCCCTACACCATGGACGAATCCTTCAGCATGCTGGAGGCGATCGGCCAGATTCCGTTCGGGCACGACTGGGCGACACGAAGCTCGATCACCACACAGGAAATCTGGGCGCACAATGACCTGGCCTCCGTCCGAAATGCCATCGTCGAAGGCGACAACGGCAATATGGCCGGCTTCGTCATTGCACTTCGGGGCATGATCCAGGCTTTCGGAACCGGCTCGCCGATGGCTCTGGCAGCCGTTTCGATCGCCGGATTCGTGCTGACCGTCTACGGCACCTTCCGCGTCGGCCGGCGTCTCTTCGGCGAACGCGTCGGCCTCGTGGCCGCGATTCTCTGCCTGTGCCATTTCGGCGTAATCATGTTCGGCCTGATGCTGCGCGGCAACAGTTGGGCCATGGCCGCCGGCCTGTTCGCCACCGAGGCCTATCTCAAAATCACCGGCCTGAAGCAGGGCGGTTCCGATCCTGCAGAATCCGCCGCCGGGCCGTTCCGCCGCCATATCGCGGCTTATGCCGGCTGGTCCATCATCGGCCTGTTCGCCCATTTTCTCTGTGCCTTGATTCTCGTCGTTCACGTGGCCTTCTCACTCATGAAGCTCCGGTGCCGCCGCACATGGGCACGGCTGGCGGTCGCCGGGATCATCGTGATTGCCGTCGTCATGCCGGTCTGGCGATTCGCCCTTTCCAGCGATGGCTACGGCGATGTGGCCGCTTACGTCACCTGGCGTGAACAGGAGCGGGGCCACTTGAGCGAGGTCCCTCAGCGCTCGCCCCGGGAAATCGTCCGGGCCCTCGCCCTGGCCGCCCAGTTCATGGGCGGGCCCTATACCGACTTCATTCCCCTGATCGCATTTCCGGCAAGCCTGGCGATCATGTCACTGGCCGCGCCGGCCCGTCGGCGGATCTTCTTGAACGAAGGCGCCCCGCTGGCCCTGGCGGCTATGCTCGCCGCCGTTGCGTTCGTTGCGTCCGCGAGCCGCCTGATGGTGGCCGATTCGCTCTTCCCCATGCGGCCCCGGTATATGCTGGTTTCAGTGCCTTACTTTCTGATCCTGGTCGCTCTGGCGTTCGAGCGGTTCGAGGTGTTCGACGATGGCCGCTTGTTCGGTCGACCCGCCAAATTGATCGCCACGGCTTACGCCATCCTCGCCCTCTCCGTGCCTGTTATCCTGCTTTATGGCTCGATCGCGATTCAGAAGGGCGACCCCCATCTGCTCGCGGCCCGGCAAATCAGCCGCCTGAGCGAAACCGGGCAGCCAATCCGGGTGTCGGTCCCGACGCTGATGGACGCCCAGTTGATGGCCTTTCACCTGGGCCCTGACCACAACGCAACTTTCGAAATTGAAGATCAGGCGATTTTGGCCGAAGTCGTCGACTCCATCCGCCGCATCGGCATCGATCACGCCGTGGTGGTGTATTACGAATTCTGGGATCGCTATAAGGCTCAGAGGCTGGATTATCGCCGTCCGGAAATGGTCAGCCATGCGGATGGAATCATTCGCTACCGATACCGTGCGATTTCGAAAGACGCGAGCCGCTGATACGGCGAAGCGGCGATCTGACGCCGCTGCTCACGCAAGCTCCACGGATTGGCCGCTGCCTCAATCTCATCGAACCGAAGCCCTTCGGCCGAGCGGGGCGACAGAAGCTCGAATTCCTGGGACCACCCTGGCCGGAACTCTCTGGCCTGAGCCCCGCGACTGGCCTATCATAGGCAGAACACGACAAGGCCAGCGACCAGAACCAGGACCGGCCGCAACGGAGAAGGACGCACGATGAACGCACTTCGGTTTCATTTCGTACGACGACCACGTATCAGCCGCATGATCGCTACATGCGGCAAGCTTGCCGCGGTTGTGGCGATCGTCGCTTCACTGACAGGCCGAACTTTTGCCCAGAGCCCTTCGAAACCGCCCAACGTGCTGATCCTGCTGGCCGACGATATGGGCTACAGCGACCTCGGCTGCTACGGCAGCGAGATCCGCACGCCCAACCTCGACGCCCTGGCGAAGGACGGCCTGCGATTCACCCAGTTCTACAACACCGCACGCTGCTGGCCCACACGCGGGGCCCTTCTCACGGGCTATTACGCCCAGCAGATCCGCCGCGACACCCTTCCAGGCCTGCCCAGCGGCAACGCCGCCGGAACGCGCCCGAAATGGGCCCCGCTTCTGCCTGTATTATTGAAATCGAAAGACTACAGGGCCTATCATTCCGGCAAATGGCATATCGATTCGAAACCGATCGCTACCGGCTTCGACCGGTCGTATCATCTGGAAGACGCCGGCCGCTTCTTCAGCCCGAAAATTCATTTCGAAGACGACCGCCCGCTGCCGCCCGTCGAACGCGGCACAGGCTATTATTCCACCACCGAAATCGCCACCCGCATGATCGGTTATCTCAAGGAACACGCCGAGAAGCACGCGGACAAGCCTTTCTTCGCCTATACGGCCTTCCTTTCGCCTCACTTTCCGCTGCATGCCCTGCAGGCCGATATCGACAAATACGCTGACGCTTACGTCAAAGGCTGGGACGCCGCCCGCCAGGCCCGCCACGACCGGCAGAAGGAACTGGGCTTCGAAATGCAACCGCTGCCGGCGATCGAACGGGAAATCGGCGCGCCCTACAAGTTCCCGGATGCCATCGCCCGGTTCGGACCCGGGGAAGTGCCGCTGCCTAAACCCTGGGACGAGCTGACCGCCGAACAGAAGCGCTTCCAGGCCACCAAGATGGCAATCCACGCGGCCATGGTCGACCGCATGGATCAGGAAATCGGCCGCATCGTGGACCAGCTCAAGAGAATGAAATCGCTGGAAGACACCCTGATCATTTTCCTTTCGGACAACGGCGCCAGCGCCGAAATGATGATCCGCGACGACGGCCACGACCCCTCGGCCCCGCCCGGATCAGCCGATACGCACCTGTGCCTCGGCCCCGGCTGGTCGGCCGTCGCCAACACGCCATTTCGCCGGCACAAGACCTGGGTGCATGAAGGTGGCATTTCCACGTCCATGATCGCCCACTGGCCAGCCGGCATTCCGGCGAGCCAGAAGGGCACTCTCAGGCACACGCCCGGCCATGTGGTCGATGTCGTTCCGACCGTGCTGGAACTGGCCGGGGTCGAACGTCCCGCGACGATCGCGGGTGTCGAAGTGCCGCCATTTTCCGGCGTAAGTTTGCGGACCGCTTTCGAAACGGATGCGAAAGTCGCACGCGATTCGATCTGGTGGCTGCACGAAGGAAATAAAGCCCTGCGCCAGGGCGATTTCAAGATCGTGATGGCCAAAGACGAACCCTGGCAGCTCTACGACCTTTCGAAAGACCGGGGCGAAACGACCGACCTTTCGAAATCGATGCCCGAAAAACTGACCGAGATGAAATCCGCCTGGGAACGACAGACCGAGTCGATCCGGGCATTGGCGGCGAAGGACCTGACACCCGAGGACCTCCGGCGTGCCGAGGAAGCCGCAGCCAGAAAAGCGGTTTCGAAAAAAGCGGCTGCCAAAAAGAAAGCACGATGAACCAGTGACATCGGCATCCCGCCGATGCCGCTCGAAGTGAGGCGTTCGCGCTCATTGCGAGCGGCATCGAATGGAAGCCGTTTCACTCCGAATGCGACAGCGGCAGCATACCGCTGCCACTGCCTGATGATTGTGGAATCGGCATCCTGCCGATTCCGCTCGAAGTGAGACAATCGCACTGCTTACATTTGGCAATGTTCCGGAGCCGTTTCGCTCCGAATGCGACAGCGGCAGGATGCCGCTGCCACTTCAATGATCCGACTTGACCATGATGGCCTTGTCGATTTCGGCCGCGAACGAGGCGGAATATTGCAATCGGACCATGCGCCAGTACTGCCGCACATAGGGGCGATTCACGAACGATTTGATCGACCGCAGCCAGCTTTCCCAGTTTTCGTCGTCCAGCAATTGAAATTCGATCCGGTGATAATACACCTCTTCGAAAGCCGTAAATGCCATATCGCAAAGATAAGCCCGGGAATCGCGCGAGAGCGATTGGTCGTCGCCGGGCGGTTCGGTGAACCAGTCGCGGTGCTCACACCCTTCGAGCATGGCTTTCGAAAGGTCCATGAAGCGATCGTTAATATCCGAATAGGCCGATGACCGCATCGTCTTCGTCAGTTGCGCACCTTCCCACAGGAAGAACCACACCAGTGTGATGCCGCCCACGGCGATGACCGCCTCCGCCGCGGCCGTAATGCCGTCGACGAGCCCTTCGTAGCTCTTGTCCGCCCCGCGCGCGATGACGATCCCGGCCAGCAGCCCCAGGGCCGACCCGACGATCGTCACCAGAAAGATCGTCACGCCCGTGCGGGGCTGATATTTCCGAAAATTCGTCTTCCGTGACCCGTTCGTCTGCGGCGATTTCATTTCGAAAGCTCGATTCGCTCCTGAAGGTTCGGGGCAGGGGAGGCCGAGTCCGGAATCAGGCGCGGCCCTTGAGCATGCCGTTCCAGTAAAGCTGGGGCAGCAGGTGCCGCTTGACCTGATACATGCTCCACCGCTCCTTCGACTGGTCAATCGGGAACGTCTCGAGAATCGAGCCGTCATAGCCGAATTCGGCCATGACCAGGCGACCATAGCCTGTTACCAGTGGACACGATCCATAGCCGTCGTACTTGGCCGCCGGTTCGCGAGATTGCATTTGGGCGACGAGATTAGCCACTACGACGGGTGCCTGCTTGCGCACCGCTGCGCCGGTCTTGGCACATGGGGCATTGATGCAATCACCGGCGGCGTAGACGTTTGCGAACTTCGTCGACCGCAGCGTGTATTTGTCGACATCGACCCACCCGGCGGCATCGGCAATATCGCTGGCGGCGATCGCCACGGGCGGTGCCATCGGCGGCGTCACGTGAATCATGTCGAATTGCATTTCGGCCGTTTCGCCCGTCTGTTTGTCCAGGATCGTCGCCTTGCGGTTCGGTCCGTCGATGGCCGTCAGCTCGTGCTGGAATTGCATTTCCAGCCCCTTGCGGGCGATGACGGCTTCGAGCGTCTTGCGGTACCGTTCGATTGCGAAAATCTGCTTCAGGGCCGATACGAAGACGATCCGGCTCTTGTCGCGCACGCCCTGCTTACGGAAGGCATCGTCGGCCAGATACATGATCTTCTGCGGCGCTCCACCGCATTTCACGGGCGTTCCCGGCATGGTGAAAATCGCCGTGCCGCCTTTGAAGTTTCGAATGCATTCCCAGGTGTAATCGACGGTGTCATACGAATAATTCGAACAGACGCCGTTTTTGCCCAGCGTTTCCTTCAAGCCCGGGATGCCGTCCCACACGATGCGGATGCCCAGGGCGACGACCAGATAATCATAGCTGATCGACTGCCCAGAGCCGGTCACGATGCGATTCTCGGCCCCCCGGATCTCGACGGCCTTGTCCTGAATCCAGGCCGCCCCGGCCGGGATATAGCGGCCTTCGGACCGGCGGGTGATCTCCTTGCGGCACACGCCGCCGCCCACGAGCGTCCACAGCGGCTGATAGTCGTGCGTGGCCGAGGGCTCGACGATGGCCACGTCATAATCGGCCTTCGGCAGGGCCTTTTTCAGTCGGGCGGCTATGGTCAGCCCGGCTGAGCCACCCCCCAGAATGACGATCCTGTAGTGGTCCTTCGTGGCCTGCGGGGTCGTCGGCGTGGTCATGTCCTGCTTCTCGCTCTCCGGTGGCGTGTGTCAGATGCGATCGCCCGCAAGCCAGGGTTGCAACCCCTGAAGCCAGCGGACGAAAGTGCTCTATTCTTGTCGAACCGAAATCAATGGGGCAAGAGAACGGCCCAGCCGGCCTGCTGGCGGGAGATCGAAACGGCCATGGCCGATGTCGCCGGCCTGATCGTCGGCTGAATGTCGTTCAGGGCGAATTTCTGCCGCCGCACGGCCTGGCTGCAGATCCACACCGGCACGCCGGCGGCCGCCAGCGCGGCGATCAGCTTCTCGTTCGGGTTGACGGCGTCCGAGCCGGTCTTCGCCGCATAAGCCGCCTGCTTCAGGCTGGAGATGACCGTCGCCCCGTGAATGACCACTTCGACCGTCACCGCACCGTTGGGTACACCTGCCAGGGCGGCCAGGTTGAGGAACCGGGCGACCACTTCCAGCCCCTTGTTCAGCTCGCCGGGCTTGGCCTCGGTCGTCACGTCGAAGAGGACCTTGGTGCCGGGCAGGGGCGGTTCGGCGATGCCGTCGATCGGAAACACGCCGCCGTAACCCGCGACGCGAGGGAATTGCAGCTCATCGGCAGCATTGGCAGCGATTTCGGCATTCGCAGCGATTTCGGCATTCGCGGCGATTTCAGCGGCCTGGGCTTCGGCCAGAAGGGGCAACGTGGCTGAGGCGGCCATCAGGTGTCGGCGTGTGATCATGGTCCGGGAAGTCCTTTCGTGTACATCAGAGCGGATACGAGAATCAGAGCGGATCGTGCATCCGGTGCCCCGGGATGTCAGATCGACAGTGCGTTCTTTGCGATGACCCAGACGGCCACACCCAGAATGGCTATGGCGAAGCCTTTCTGCAAGTGCGGGCCGCCGATGCGGCGCGCGGCCGCCGTGCCCGCGAACATGCCCAGAAGCGAGCCTGACAGGAAAAGCCCGGCCGCCTGGCGGGGGAATTCGTCGCCGGAGACGACCACACCCGCAACGGCCGAAAGGCTCACCAGCGTAATCACCAGCAGCGACGTGCCCACGGCGTTCTTGAGATCCATATGGGCCAGGAGCACCAGGGCCGGGACGATCACGAACCCGCCGCCGATGCCGAACAGGCCCGTCAGCAGCCCCACACCCATGCCGATCAGGCCCAGAAGCCGCGCGCACCGGCTGGTCACCCGCAGGCGTCCTTCAGGATCGTGCGGGCAACTGGGGCCGCAACCGGGGCCTTCTTCCAGCGGCACGAAGGCATCGGCCGGCTTGCGTGCCGACCGCCACATCCGGGCCGACACGACCAGCATCAGCCCGCCGAAGAGCGTCATCACCAGGGCATCGGGCAGCATGTCGCCCAGCATGTCGCCCAGCGGGGCCGTCAGCATGCCCGTCGCCGCGAAGGCGAAGCCGGGCCTGATCTCCACCTGGTTCTTGCGCCATCGCATCAGGAAGCCCACGAACGCCGTGGCCCCGACGGCGATGATCGAAACGATCGTGGCCTGTCGCGTGTGCAGGCCCGAGCCGTAAACCAGCAGCGGCACGGCGAAGATCGCCCCGCCACCGCCAGTCAGGCCCAGAGAAAGGCCGGTAACCAGCCCGAACGCGATCGTCAGCGGATTCATCCGGCCAAGCCTCCCCCTCAAAAAATGCCTGTCGAAGCAAGAAAACGGGGTCAGGAAGAAAAAGGGGTCAGACCCCTTTTCTGGCTGTCGAAGAGAAAAGGGGTCAGACCCCTTTTCTCGACCGAGCCCCTGATCACCCCACCGCCACGGGCAATTGCGACGCCGCCCAGGCCTTGTAGCCGCCCACCAGGTCCAGCACGTTGCCGAAGCCGTGATTCGCCAGAATGCCGGCCCCGATCGACGACCGGTAGCCGCCCTCGCAGTGAATCACCAGCCGGTCCGATTTCGGCAGCTTCGCCAGATTCTCTTCCAAATGCGTCAGCGGGATGTTGATCGACCCTTCGATGTGCCCGCCCCCGTGCTCCTTCTCGCTGCGAACGTCCAGCACGGTCACCTTCTCGCCACTGTCGATCATGTCGGCCAGAGCCTGGGCCGTGATCCGCTCCACCTTGCGGAGAAGTTCAGAACGCTCGTCCAGGGCCATCATGCCACCTTCCAGGGCCCCGGCCACGTTGTCGAAGCCAATCCGGCCCAGCCGCACCACGGCCTCTTCGACCTGCTCATCCTCGCCGATCACCACGATCGGCTCCTTGTGGCTGAGCATCGAGCCCGCCCACGTCGCATACTTGCCCTTCAGGGCGATGTTGATCGACCCGGCCAGGTGCGAACCGGCGTAGTCGATGCCCTCACGCACGTCCAGCAACTGGGCGCCGGCTTTCGCCATCTTCAGCACTTCGTCCAGCGCGATCGGCTTGATCGACTCGCTCTTCGTCTTCGCCAGAACCGGACGTTCCTGCCGGTTCAGAATGGCGCTGTGGACGAAATAATCAGGCGCCTCGGGCTGATCGTCCGTCACGATCGCCTTGAAGTCCTCGCGGCTCATCGGCCGCAGGGCATAATTGAATTTGCGCTGCTCGCCCATCGTGGAATGCAATTCCTGGCCCAGGTTCTTGCCGCACATGCTGCCCGCGCCGTGGGCCGGATAGACCAGCACCGAATCGGCCAGGGGCAGGATTTTGTTATGGATCGAGTCATAAAGCATGTCGGCCAGCTCGTCGGCCGTCACGCCGATCGAAGCCAGCAGGTCGGGCCGGCCTACGTCGCCCACGAACAGCGTGTCGCCCGTCAGCACCGCATGGGGCGTCTTCGGGTCCTTCACGTTGTCGTAAACCAGCACGCTCAGGCCTTCGGGCGTGTGGCCGGGCGTTTCCAGAAACTCCAGCGTGACGTTCGGCCCAAGCTCGATCCGGTCGCCGTCGCCCACCTTCCGCACTTCGAATTCGGCCTGGGCCCGTTTGGCCATCACGATCTCGGCCCCGGCATGGTCGCGCATTTCGATGTGCCCGGCCAGGAAGTCGGCATGGAAGTGGGTCAGGATCACATACTTGATCGTCAGCCCCTTCTCGGCTGCGTCCTTGAAGTAGTGGTCAATGTCCCGCTGCGGGTCGACCACGGCGGCGATTTTGGTCGTCTCGTCCGCCACCAGATACGACGCGTGCGACAGACAGCTCAGATAATACTGGTCGAGAATCATCGGTCCGGCTTCCTTTCAGGGTTCTTGTCTTGTCGGAAATATCGCGATGCGGCGACATATCCAGCCAAAAAAAGGGACGTGGTTCGGTCGTATTCAGGCGGACTGGGCCGGCGTGCCGCAGCCGCAGTCGAATCGGGTGCGGAGGCATTCCAGCAGCGACCCGACATGGGTATCGATCACTTGGTAGTACGTGTTGCGACCCTCGCGTACCGGCTTGAGAAAGCCGCAGCGCTGGAGCAGCCGCAGGTGTTCGCTGGCCACATGCGGCGCGATGCCGCAAGCCTCGGCCAGCTCACCCACGCGATACCGCTCGCACAGCAGCATCTGGAGCATCCGCAGCCGGGCCGGGTGGGCCAGCGTGCGCAGGCAATCGGCCGCCGCTTCGAGGGCAGCCGCTTCCTGCTCAGTCGGTGGCGCCAGGGTTTTGGTTTCGTTCATGACTTCGCCATTCGTTCCTTTCCCGAAGCCCCCCCGCCCGGGTCGCCTGACAGCCTCAGCCATCCCGCAACCCGTACGGTACTTCGACTTCACACCTCTAATATATCGTGACATCGCGACATGTCAATGGAGTAATTTTTCTAAAATCGAACAATGGACGATCTGGCGTCTGGGTTTCCCCGAGTGTCCTGCACTGCACGATGCGGCACAATTTTGATTCGAGCCGATCGATAGGCGGCATCTCATCGATCGGTATCGAACACGATTGAGTGACTCAGTCATCCCGATTAATCTGATGGGGGTCGAAAATCTCGCGTCCTTTCAGAGTCAGGAATTTCGTCCATGACGACGAAGTACGGAATTCGATTCGCCGTTCGTGATACCAGGCCAGGCACGTGTGCGTGGGGAAATGCCATGTTCGATGCGATCCGAGGCTCATATCCGAACATCACGGCTGAGAATGCAGGTGATGACTTCGAATTCTTCACACAGTTGCCCAAAGAATACCGGCAATTCCTGTCGGTCAGTAACGGAGGATTCGTCGACGAGTTTCGTTACACGTTTCTCACCGGCGTACCATTTCGGACGGAGTTCGTCGACACCCCCTCCCGCGATGACTGCCCGGTCGAATTCTTCGGAATTCCTGTATCCGAACCGGCTGACGAATCCCCGGCTGACCTGCTGCAGGAAATGGTGGATCACGAGGTTGAATATTTTCTTCCGAAAGGCGTGATCGCAATCGCCCGTTGTTCCCAGAACAGCCTCGTCTGCATCTCCTTGCGAGAAGCAGATCGGGGCTGCATTTACTACTGGGACTGGTACTGGCGTTACGAATGGTGCAAACCGTTCTTCGATGAGCGGATCCAGCAGGCATTGGATCCATATCCCGACTATCGAGCGATTCTGAACGATCCAGCGCACCCGCAATACGATAAGTTAATGGACGATATCAACTATGCGACTCTCATGCCTCTCGCTCCGAACTTCTTGAAGTGGTTCGAATCCTGCACGGACAAGCGTGACGACGACGAGGAATAATACCCCCAAGAAAATCAGTGGGCCGGGGATGCTGTTGCGAGCGAGAAAATGATCACTCCTGATGATTCTGCATCACGCATCACATTACAGTAATTTGCATTTTCCCCATCACCTGAGAACCTCCTCGAACGGCACCCGGGCCGCTTCCTGACCGTCCAGAACCAGCGGGATCGATTGACCGGTCCGGAATGTCTCGACCCGGGCGTATTCGCCCCGGCCCCCGGTCACGCGCGGATCCGAATGGACCAGAACGCGGCCGCCGGTCACGTCCAGCACCCAGTAAACCGGGATCCCGAACCGGGCATAAAGTTCCAGGGCCGTCGTCAGGTCTTCCTGAAGGCTGGTCACGGCCACTTCGATCACGACGGCCACATCCGCCGGCCCCGGATATCGATCGGGCGAGCCGAAATCGAGCGGATTGCCGCCCCTCACGATCGTGAAATCGGGCAGGGGAGCGTTCGCCCTGTCGAACTCGACCGTACTCTCGGGCCAGAGACTCCAGCCTTCCGGCAAACGCCGCTGAATCGCACGGTCAAAGGCCGCCCCGACATACCCATGTGCCCGGGTCTTCGCCATTTTTTCGTATAGCCTCCCGTCCCGAAGATACACGCGGCGATCGCGTGGAATCAGCCCTGATTCGACCATCCGGGCAAAGATCTCGACGGTCACTTCGAATGGAGCGTCCGACCCCTTCGCCGGGCTTGTCGTGATCGGCAATGTCGTCGACATGATCGAACCCCTTCGTCCGCCCGATTCCACACAAATACCATGCCTACTCGCAAAGCTCACCGGAGAAGACTCATCCATTTCATCATAACCGATGACCAACCACCCGGCCACGAAGTACGAAGCGATCCGCGCGACAGGTGGGCTCAGGCTCGCACGGCGACTTCGACAGCCCATGAAACACTATCCGCGAAACAGCCGGGCAACGGATCGAGATTCCGCACCGGTTTCGAACGATTTCGGGCCGAACCCGGCAAAATTCAACCCTGCCGCTTGCGGTATTCGCTCGTCAGCATGCCGGCGAAGCCCCAGTTCTCCGGGTCGATTTCGTCGATCACGATATGCGTATACTCCGGACGTTTGCCCAGCACACGCTCCAGAGTCGCCGTGATCTCGGCCACGATCTGGGCCTTCTGCCGGGCCGTTACGCCGTCGCGGGTAATCTTTACGTTCACGTAAGGCATCGGTGTGCGTCCGAAGTGGAAGCCATTTCGAAATCAGGCGACGTTCGAAACCCTCCTCGGCACCGCTCGTCCTGCTGTGTCGGCCGCCGTGCGGTCAGTGGCGGCCTGTTCCTCGTGATATTCGGCGTCGGTGTTCACGCACCAGGGGTCGAAGGCACCCTGGCCCAGGATATTCCGGGCGGCCAGCAGGGCCGTCATCATCGAATGGTCCTGGTTATTGTATTTGTGCATGCCGTTGCGGCCGGCCACCTGCAGGTTTTCCAGCCGGGCCAGCCAGTTGCGGATGATGTCCACATTGGCCTGATATTCGTCGTCGTAGACCGGATACGCCTTCGGCATGCGAACGACGCAGCCATCCACCACCTTCGCCGGGTCCACCAGGCCGATCCGGCCGATTTCCTCGCGGCCCAGGGCGATCAGCTCGGCGTCGGTCATGCGCCACAGGTCGTCGCCTTCGAAACAGAAATACTCCAGCCCCAGGCTCGATTTCGCCTGGTCCGGCACCATGTGCGGCGACCAGTTCTTGAAATTCTGCACCCGGCCCAGCCGCACCGACGGATCATGCACGTAAATCCACGTATCCGGAAAGGTCTCCGGCTGATCCACGATCAGCACGACCGTCAGAAAATCGCGATATTTCAATGCCGCCGCGGCCGCCTGAACCTCAATCGGGGCAGGGGGGTTCATGATACGCGCCAGCGTGCGCAGCGGCAGCGTCGACAGAAAATTCCGCCCTGTGTGGCGGGTTTCCCGGCCTGAAGCCGAACGGCTCACGAAGGCCGAAACATGGCTGCCGTCGTGCTCCACACGCACCACGCGGGCATCCTGGTCAACCCGGTTGCCGCCATTGCGAACGTGGTCGCGGGCGGCTTCCCACATCTGCCCGGGGCCGAATTTCGGATAATGAAATTCGTCGATGAGCGTTTTGATCACAGCGCCCTTGCCGGCCCGCTGAAATGGCTTGAAAAGCACGCTGGTGACGGCCTTGACCAGCGACAGCCCCTTGATGCGCTGGGCGGCCCAGTCGGCCGAAATTTCCGTCGTCGGCATGCCCCACACCTTCTCGGTGTAGGTTTTGAAGAAGGTTTCGAAAAGCTTGCGGCCGAACCGGTTCACGACCCAGTCTTCGAAACTTCGCTCGGGCTGGATCGGCTTCACCCGGGCCTTCACGTAGCTGGCCAGGATCATGGCCGAACGGATCGGGCCAAGCTTCAGGAACGCATCGACGGGCTTGAGCGGATAGTCGAAGAACTTGCGGTCGTAATAGATGCGCGATAGCCGCGGCCGCTTGAGGAACTGGTCGCCCAGAATCTCGCGCCAGAGGCGGTTGACTTCGTCGCTCTTCGAAAAGAACCGGTGGCCGCCGATGTCGAACCGGTAGCCTTTATAAGTGTCGGTCCGGCTGATGCCGCCGACAAGGTTCGCGTCGGCCTCCAGCACGGTGCAGGTATGGCCGTTTTTCGTGAGCTCATAAGCGGCCGTAAGCCCAGCGGGACCACCGCCGGCAATGATCGTGGGCCCGCCGACGGGCTGCGTGTAGACGGCATGGGGCGGCCGCGGATAGGCCGGGGCCGTGCCTGGTTGAGTGTGGACCGCCTTGTCCGCTCGTCCCTTTTCGACATCCATGGGTGCCGTCCTTGCGTGCTCATCGACGATGTGACCGATATCGGCCCGCGCCTTCCTGGCGGGTCCATCGGGCGGGAGTATAGCAGGTCGGCGAATCTTGTCGAGGCCAATCGGGAAGATGGACGAATGGGCCGATCGCATCACCGATTGCGCAGCCCCGGGCAAGCGCGCGGGGGCGCGCGACCAGGCCTGGGAACGGCACGGGATATCCGCGTCGACCCGCGCAAGATTTCGGCCGGAATGGCTGGCCGAGATCATGACTTCACGCTCGTCTGATACGCCTCTTCGGCAGCGGCGACCAGCTGCGGATCGGCCCAGGTTTTATAAGCCCGCCAGCTGCGCCGGAAGGCCTTGACCGAGCCGAACAGGGCCAGGATCGTGAATGTCCGCTCGAACGACTCGGGCAGGGCCATCAACTGCCTCAGGATGTCGGCCTCGTCGGCCATGACGTCCCGCGAGTCGGACCAGTCGCGGTAACGGATCATCTTGATACGGTCCCGAAACGTGCCGTCATCCCGCGAGACGGCCGCCAGCTTCGCCCGCGATGATGCCGATTGCGCGTCGGGGCGGTCGTCAGCCGGCTCGAAATCGTCGAGGGGATCGATTTCGGCATTGTCTTCGAGCACGTCGGGCCCGGCGTGAAATCCGTTT
>WGMM01000058.1 GCA_016125085.1 bacterium | reverse complement strand
TTCGGCTCGTCTGGCCGCTGGCCACGACGCCGACACACTGGCTGGCCTGGTCGACATGGCGTCGCAGACATCAGGCCGTGGCGCGGATGTGCCACTACAAGAACCGGGGACAATCCCCTTGATTCAAGCGCAACTGTAGTATTAAATCCCGCTGATCTCCCGAGCTTCCACCTCCCACGGATGATCCCAGTAGCCCTGGCCGGTCCGCCGCCACGTCCGCACCGCAAGCCCCAGATACAGCGGCACGAACAGAGGGCCCCAGCGCTCTGCCTGCCTCACGTGCACCAGTTCATGATGGCGATAAAGCCGCCGCGCGGTGTCGTCCTGATTCAGCACCACGTGCCCCAGCGTCAGTGCCGCGGCCGGAAAAGGCCCAAAGTTCAGCACCCGGCGCACCAGGCGGCCATGCACTTCCACCACACCCCCGTGCAGGAATGTCGACCCGCCCGTGAGCGCGCGCAGGGCGACCAGCGGCAACGCCAGCGCCGATGTCGGCAGCACCCATAGATACAGCAGTGCCTTCGTCGCCCGGCCGATTTCCGGGCGTCCGACGAGAGGCCGGAAGTTCGGGCAATAGGCTCGCAGCGGGCGATCGAAATGGGGATGTTCGCTCATGCCGGTTCACGCTTTCGCTGGCGAAACGGGGTCGAGTCTCGAACTCGGCCTGCATTTGAATGTATGATACGTGCCAGTCAAAAGCTGGCCAACTTTCCGGCGAAGCTGGCCACGGGGCACACCGCCGCTTGACTGCCCTGCGGCAGTTTGCCGGCGGCTCCCTGAACGAAGCACAACCGAACACAGAAGCCCGAACATGTCCGACCCACAGCAGATTCTCCGCGACTTCGCCCCGAAGCATGAGTTTTTCGTCGGCATCGACTCCGACGGCTGCGTGTTCGACTCCATGGAAGTCAAGCACAAGGATTGCTTCATCCCCCGGTTCGTCCAGTATTATCATCTGGCCGGGATCGCCAAATACGCGCGGGAAACCTGGGAATTCGTCAATCTTTACTCCAAGGGCCGGGGCCAGAACCGCTTTCCGGGGCTGGTCAAAACCATCGACCTGCTCGCCCACCGGCCCGAAGTGAAGCTCCGGGGCTTCGAGCCGCCGTCCCTTACGGCTACCCGCGCCTGGCTCGAACGCGAAACCAAGCTGGCCAACCCGACGCTCAAGAAACTCGTCGAAGAAACGGGCGACCCCGAGCTGAAAAACCTTTACGAGTGGAGCCTTGCGGTCAACCGGTCGGTCGACGAGATCGTGCACGACGTGCCCCCCTTCCCGTTCGTCCGCGAGTGCCTGGAGTTCCTCCAGGGCAAGGCCGACGTCATGGTCGTTTCGGCCACGCCCCTGGCGGCGCTCGAAAAGGAGTGGAAAGAGCACGGCATCGACGGCCTCGTGGACGTCATCGCCGGTCAGGAACAGGGCACGAAGAAAGAGCACCTGAACCTTGCCGCCGGCCCTGAACGCTATACCCGGGACCATGTTCTGATGATTGGCGACGCCCCCGGCGACCGCAAGGCGGCCGAAGGCGCGGGCGTGCTGTTCTACCCGATCGACCCCGGCCAGGAAGACGCGAGCTGGGAACGGCTCTTCAAGGAAGCCCTGCCCCGATTCTTCGCCGGCACCTACGCCGGTGCCTACATGGCCGAACGGATCGCCGAATTCGAAGCCCTCCTGCCCGAACACCCGCACTGGAAAACCGACGAAGCCTGACCGCCCGAATCCGTTTCGTAATCGGCGCGTAACATGTTGCACACCAATCGCGTAGGGCGGGCTTCAGCCCGCCATTTTCGCGGTTGCGGTATCGCTCGAATCGAAGTCTTCCATGACATCCGTGCTGGCGGGCTGAAGCCCGCCCTGCGTGTGTCGAATCCGTTTCGTAATCGGCGCGTAACATCCTGCATTGCAGAGGATTGTGGTGGGTCTGGGGTGCCGGGCAATGGTTCGGGAAGTGGTCGGCAGAAAGGTGTCCGCTGAACGGAACCCTGAATCCAAATCCGTTTCGTAATTGGGATGTAAAGCATTTTATGGAAGTCGATTGCGGGAGAATTCGGATTCCTGTGCTTGAACGGTTTTGCCCGGTTTCGGGTCTTGAGTCGACCGCATCGAAAATTAGCGGATCACGAAGAAATACGATGTCTCGCATCGAGGTATGCATGCGTCAATATCCGACTTTTCGGATTGGTGAACGGAATTGGGATCTTCTCGTCAATCGCTTGGCTTTGCCCAAGCGATGGAATCGTTCGGATCGCTGAGGTCTGCCGGATGCGTAAAGTGAATGCACATTGACCGTTCGTCGATTCGTGAAACGTTCACATCGATTCCCAAGATATGATCGAAGTCATCATCGATCCGGTGTCAGGCGATTGGGCAAAACATATCCGGGGGCGGTCGCTGATTCAGAGAATCCGAATGTTGAACTTTTTCGGAAAATCGGCCGGAATGTTGGTGGACATGACGACACCTGGCGGTAGAATTGCGTTCATTCGTCGGTCATTCGGTAACGTTTCGGAAATTGAGGGGCTTCCCCGTGGCGGACCATCGCGAAAACCCGATTCAGGCAACGCTGGCGGGCTTTATCGATTATGCGAAGTCGCTCAAAGGTGACGAAAAGGGCGAGGCCCAGGTCTTTTGCGACCGACTGTTTCAGGCGTTCGGGCATGCTGGGTTTCACGAAGCCGGGGCCACGCTCGAACATCGCGTGAAAAATGAAGATCGGCGTACCAGGTTCGTCGATTGTCTCTGGCCCGGCAAGCTGCTGATCGAAATGAAGAAACGGGGCGAAAAGCTCCAGCGGCATTATTCGCAGGCATTTCATTACTGGACCCGGATCGTCCCTCATCGGCCGCAGTACGTCATTCTCTGTAACTTCGACGAATTCTGGATTTACGACTTCAACAAACAGCTTGACGAGCCGATGGACAGGGTCGCCCTCGCGGACCTGCCCAACCGTTACGATGCCCTGAACTTTCTGCTGCCGAATCCGAAGACACCGAACTTCCGGAATGACCTCGTCGCCGTCACTCAAAGCGCGGCCGACAAGGTTTCGCGGGTTTTCAATCAGCTTATCGAACGGGAGTCTCGCGAACTGTCCCGGGCGCATGACAAGGCGACGGCCGAATCGCTCGTCCGGGTGCCGATTCAGCGGTTCGTGCTTCAGTGCGTCATCGCGATGTTTTCGGAAGATGCCGGGCTCTTGCCCAAGGGGCTGTTTTCCGAGCTTCTCAACGATTGTCTTGCCGGTCAAAGCTCTTACGATCTTCTTGGCGGTCTGTTCCGGCAGATGAACACGCAATCTCCGGCACGGGGCGGGCGGTTCGCGAACGTTCGATACTTCAATGGCGGGCTGTTCGCCGAGGTCGACCCGATCGAGTTGACTCAGGGCGAATTGTTCCTGCTTCAGGAAGCCGCCCGTGAGGACTGGTCGAAGGTCAAGCCCTCGATCTTCGGCACGCTGTTTCAGTCTTCGATGGGCAAGGCCGAACGGCATGCCTTCGGCGCCCATTACACGAGCGAGGCCGACATTCAAAAGGTCGTCGGCCCGACGATCGTTGCCCCGTGGCGTGAGCGTATCGCGGGTGCCAGTACGCTGGCGGAATTGCGTAAGCTGCGTAGCGAGCTGCTTGCCTTCCGCGTGCTCGACCCGGCTTGTGGTTCGGGCAATTTTCTTTATGTGGCGTTTCGGGAGATGGTCCGGCTGGAGATGGAGATCATCGGGCGGGTGCACGAAAAGTTCGGGGCCGATTCTCAGAAGAGTTTCGGTATGAGGACGAACGTGAGCCCCAGGCAGTTCCATGGGCTGGATCTCGTGCCCCTCGCTGTGGAACTGGCGAAGGTGACGCTCATGATCGGGCGGCAATTGGCCCTGAACGAAACCCGGGACTGGTTCCGGACGACCTATTCCGATCAGGAAGGTCTGGAGTTCGACCCGGCCCTGCCGCTGGACAATCTTGACGAGAACATCCAGTGCGCCGACGCCCTGTTCACGGACTGGCCCGAGGCCGACGCGATCATCGGAAATCCGCCGTTTCAGTCGAAAAACAAGGCGCAAAAGGAGATGGGGCCAGCCTACCTTCAGCGGATCCGGGCCGCTTACCCGAAGGTGCCGGGGCGGGCCGATTTTTGCGTGTACTGGTTTCACAAAGCCCATCAGGTCATGAAGCCGAACACGCGCGCCGGGCTGGTCGGAACGAACACGATTCGTCAGAACTATTCGCGGGAAGGCAGTCTGGATTTCATCGTCAAAAACGGCGGAACGATCACGGATGCGGTTTCGTCTCAGGTCTGGTCGGGCGATGCGGTCGTCTATGTTTCGATCGTAAATTGGATTAAAGGATTATCCCAAGGGAAAAAACACCTGACGACCCAGAAAGGCGACAAACTCGAAAGCCCATGGATTTCTGACGAACCCGATACGATCAATTCGTCCCTGTCGTTTGGGTTCGATGTCTCCCGCGCAGAGCGACTTGCTGCGAATATCAATTCCGAAAAGTGTTATCAGGGTCAGACGCACGGGCACGAGGGATTTTTGCTGGCTGAGTCGGAGGCGAAAGAAACACTCAAAAAGGAACCGAATTGCGCGCGAGTCCTGTTTCCCTACCTGACGGCTGACGAGATGCTTTCGAACAAAGGGAAAATCATCGAACGCTATGTCATCGATATGCGGCAAACGGACGTCTTCGAAGCCAGCAAATTCGCAGCGGTATTTGAACGATTGAAAGCCACCGTTCTCCCGGACCGTGAACAAGCTGCAAGAGATGAAGAAGCAAGGAATTCTGTTCTCGAAACCACGGAGGGAAAGCGTGGCAACCGACACCACGAGAACTTTTTGAAGCGGTGGTGGCAACTCAGTTACGGCCGTTCCGAATTGATCGGGAAAATCGAGGCCCGCCACGGTATATCGTTTGTGGGCAAGTGACGAAACGGCCGATTTTTGAATTCATATCAAGTGAGATACGGCCGAATGCGGCATTGATCGTCTTTCCGATGCCGGACGACTTCAGCTACGGCATCCTTCAGTCGAACATGCATTTCGAGTGGTTCATGGCGAGATGTTCGACGCTCAAAGGGGATTACCGCTACACGTCAGACACCGTTTTTGACACGTTTCCTTGGCCACAATCGCCGACGAACAAGCAAATCGAAGTGCTCGCCGCCGCCGCAGTGGCACTCCGTGCGTTACGCCGCGAGATCATGACGAAACACGGCTGGTCGCTCCGAGAGCTCTACCGCACGCTCGAAACGCCCGGCACGAACCCCTTGAGAACGGCCCACGAAACACTCGACAAAGCCGTCCGCGAAGCCTACGGCATGAAGCCGAAAGACGACATCCTCGAATTCCTGCTGAAGCTCAACCTCGAACTGGCGGAAAAGGAATCCCAAGGCGAACCGATCCAAGGCCCGGGATTGCCCGAATCGTACCCTGACCCGGCGAAATTGGTGACGGATGATTGTATTCGAGTGGACTCGAATTGATCTCTTTTGCAAGTGAACCCCAAAAGTGAATTCATGAGGATTGGAAGGGCAGCAATGGATATCTGGAGTTTGGATAAAATATTTCTCTTCACTCTCTTGGCAGTGCCGGGATTCATTAGCCTAAAACTCTATGATATTAATACATCCGGATACTATCGGGATTCATCAAAGCAACTAATAGACATTGTGACTTATTCATGCCTTAATCTTGCTTTCTGCGCATTTCCGATTTATGTCATTGAATATTATCTAAAAGAATGCATGCCTGGCTTTCTATACTTTATATTTTATTTCTCAGTGATATTTGTGGTGCCCCTTTTCTCGGCGATTCTTTTGTATTGGTTTAGGACGACACGGTTCGCACGAAAATATCTTCCGCACCCATTGCACCGTTCTTGGGACTTTGTTTTCTTCAACTCCCAATGTTTTTGGGTGAAGATCGTGTTAAAAAGCAAAGAAGTTCTGTATGGCTACTATGGTGAAAACTCGTTTACGTCGACAGATCCGGCTCATTATCAGATCTATTTGGAACAGGTCTGGCGTAAGAATCGTAGTGGCGGATTCAAAGAAATGAAAAGCGAAACAAAAGGCTTGATCGTGAGTATGTCTGAGATATCATATATGGAGTTCTTCGGTGCGCAGATGGAGTTTTTCGATGCGCAGGATGTGGTCGAGTAAGGAGAGATGCCGTGAGCGAGAGTGATAGAAGTAAAGCCGAGGTCATCAAAAAAGGCTACCAACCTGAACCCTCTGATTCGGGTATGGAAAAAAGTGGTGGCTATACACCACGAGTCGAGAAGCCCTCTTCAAGCACTCAGCAGAAGCCACCGCCCAAAAAGACTTGAGAGGTTTTGAGCTATTAAACCACTCAATTGGCTGAGGGAGAGTTGATCTGAAAGAGATTTAATTTGCGCGGAAATTATACCCACGCTTTCAACCACGAATACGCCTCTTCCTGCATCGCCCGCGTGAACTGGTGCGGGGCTTCGTAGAAGCGGCCGGAGAAATTGGGGGCCTGGTTGGCGGCGGCCTAGGCTTTTTCGATTTTCGTGACGGATTCTCGCATCCCTTCCAGAGGGAAGAGCTTGTCTTGGCTGCACTGCTGCACCAGGAGGGCGCGGGGGATGGCCAGGGCGGCGACGTCGGGCAGGTCCAGGTGGCGGTGCAGGCCGGGCAGGAAGTGGATCCAGGAATGGGTGTCGATGTGGGCCTTCAGCATCGGGGCGGCCGTCGACATGAAACCGGTCACGCAGCCGGCACGGATGCGGTCGTCCAGGGCCGTCAGGTAAATGGCCCGGTAGCCGCCCATGGAGATGCCCAGGCAGCCGATGCGGGAGGCGTCCACCTCGGGCCGGGTGACGAGGTAATCGACCGTGCGGATGTCGTCCCAAAAGACGATGCCGGGCCACGTCAACCCGGCGAACGCCATCGATTTGGCGATGGTCGATTCCTTGGCGGCGCATTTGCGATTGAGGGCGACGACTTCATCGATCGAAAGGCGGCTGCGGTCGGCCGAATTTTCGCGGTCGGCGTCGAGGATGACCCTGCGCTCGCCGAACCCGAAGGCGTCGATGGAGATGACGACGAAGCCACGCTTGACGAGTTCGGTGCCGGTGGGGCGGCCGGCGTAGTTTTCGGCGTGATATTTGGTCATGGCCGGGTGGTTCGTGCCCAGGTCGATGACTTTCTCTTTGCCGAACAGGAACATGCCGCCATGGGAATGGAGGTCGACGATGGCCGGGGCCGGGCCCTTCAGGCCGTGGGGGACGAGCACATAGGCCGGCACGCGGGTGTGGGGCGAAGTGGCGAAGGTGAGCTTTTCGCGGGTGTAGCCGTCGCATTCGACCCGTTCGAGGATTTCGGGCGCGGGGGCGACTTTCGGCGGGGCGTAGTTGAGAAGCTCGAAGATTTTGGCCCGGCCGGCGGCGCGGAATTCGTCGACGTTGCGGTATCGGTCTGCGGGGAACGACAGTTCGTAGGTACGGTCTGCGGCGAGTTTGCTGAGTTCAGGGAAAAGCGAGCCGAGGTCGGCGCCGGTGGGTGGCGGGATGTCGGCGGGTTCGGGGGCGGCTTCGGCCTGGCCGTTCTGACCGAGGAACCATGCGAGGCTGGTGGAGGCGAGGAGGGAGCGGCGGTGGAGGTCGGGCATGGTGTGGTGGCTCCCCTGCTGGAAACGAATGCAGGACTATGTCGCGGGGTGGTGGCTTCGCAGTGAGAGTGAGTCACACGTTCGACTCGACCCCCTCCCCGCTGCGCGGGACTCCCCCTTGGCAGGGTGAGAGCTTTTCCGCTGTCGTCATTTTCGCGGAATTGCGATGCGTACGGGAACGAATCTTCGGAGAATGTCACGAAAAAAGTGATGCGGCCATTCGTTCCGAGTGGAAATCGGCGTATTCTGAAGAACTGTCATTAACCTTCGTGAGGCAAAGGCGAACGATGTCGCAATTGATCACCTGCATGTGGTTCGACCGGGGCGAGGCTCGTAAGGCGGCGGAGTTTTACGCCAGCGTGTTTCCGGACAGTCGTGTGTTGAATGCGAACGCATCGCCGCTGGATCTGCCGGCCGCGAAAGAGGGCGAGGATCTGACGGTGGAGTTCACGGTGCTGGGGCAGCGGTACATCGGCCTGAACGGCGGGCCGAACGTGCAGGCGAACATGGCCGTGAGCTTCATGGTGCTGACGGAAAGCCAGGAGGAGACGGACAGGTACTGGAACGCGATCGTGGGCAATGGGGGCGAGGAGCGGGCGTGTGGCTGGTGCCGGGACAGGTGGGGCTATTCGTGGCAGATCACGCCTTGGGCGCTTTGGGAGGCGACGACCGACCCGGACCGTGCGGCGGGGAAACGCGCGATGGAGGCGATGATGACGATGAGGAAGATCGACATTGCGAGAATCGAGGCTGCGCGTCGGGGGGATGGGTGATGACCGGGGGAGGAGATACACGTGATTGGTGAATTCGGTCCGTGAGTCATGCGATTCTTCAACCGTCATTGCTGCTTCCGAATCGTTCACCTGTGCCGGGTCTGGCTGGTCGAAACGTCGGTTCGTCCATGCATGAAGTTTGCCGAGTGCCGGGAAATTCGTTAAGTTAGTGTCCCATACGACCGTGTCGTCGAAACGGGCTGGCCGGGTTTTTCGGATTCCGGGCCGGGCGGATTCGGGGCGGTACGGTTCGCGAAGCGTAGCACGAAGTCATTTTGCGGAAAGGTACCTGGTCTGACGATGGAACCCACGGCGGATATCGGACTTGTCGGTCTGGCGGTGATGGGCGAGAACCTTGTCCTGAACATGGAGAGTCACGGCTTCACCGTGGCGGTCTTCAACCGGACGACTTCGAAGGTCGACGAATTCGTCGCCGGCCGCGCCGCGGGCAAAAAGATCGTGGGCACCCATTCGCCGGCCGATCTGGTGAAGGCCCTGAAGCGGCCGCGGAAGATCATGATCATGGTGAAGGCCGGCGCGCCGGTGGACGCCGTGATCCAGGAATTCCTGCCCCTGCTGGAGCCCGGCGACATCCTGATCGACGGCGGCAACAGCCAGTTCCCGGACTCGACACGCCGCACGCGTGAACTCAAGGAAAAGGGCATTCTGTACATCGGCACGGGAGTTTCCGGCGGCGAAGAAGGGGCACTCAAGGGCCCTTCGATCATGCCGGGCGGTAACCCCGAAGCCTGGCCGGCCGTGAAGCCGATTTTTCAGGCGATCGCGGCGAAGGTGGCCGATGGCTCGCCCTGCTGCGACTGGGTGGGCCCCGAGGGTGCCGGGCACTTCGTGAAGATGGTGCACAACGGCATCGAATACGGCGACATGCAGCTCATTTGCGAGGCCTATGACCTCATGAAGCGGCTGCTGGGCCTGTCGGCCGGCGAAATGTCGGAAGTGTTCGGCCGGTTCAACACGGGCGTGCTGGACAGCTATCTGATCGAAATCACGCGTGACATTCTGGGCTATGTCGACGGTGAAACGGACAAACCGCTCGTCGACCTGATCCTGGACACGGCCGGCCAGAAGGGCACGGGCAAGTGGACGGTCGTCTCGGCCATGGACACCGGCACGCCGCTGACGTTGATCGCCGAAGCTGTGTTCTCGCGCTGCCTGTCGGCCCAGAAGGACCAGCGGGTGCATGCGTCGAAGATTCTGAGCGGCCCGAAGCCGGCTTACACGGGCGAAAAGGCGCAGTTGATCGATGATATCGAACAGGCGCTTTATGCGGCCAAGATCGTCAGTTATGCCCAGGGCTATGAGCTGATCGAGGCGATGGCCAGGGAGACGGGCTGGGAGTTCAACAAGTCGGGCATCGCCCTGATGTGGCGTGGCGGCTGCATCATCCGCAGCCGCTTCCTGGGCAACATCAAGGAAGCGTTCGACCGAGACAAGAACCTGCCGAACCTGCTGCTGGATCCGTTCTTCAAGGCGGCTGTGGAAAAGGCCCAGGCGGGCTGGCGGCGGGTGGCCGGCCTGGCGGTGACGCAGGGCATTCCGGCCCCTGCGATGACCAGTGCCCTGGCCTACTTCGACGGCTACCGGTGCGACCGCCTGCCGGCGAACCTGCTGCAGGCCCAGCGCGATTACTTCGGGGCCCACACCTACGAGCGGCTGGACAAGCCGCGCGGCCAGTTCTTCCACACGAACTGGACGGGCCGGGGCGGCACGACGGCTTCGAGCACGTACAACGTGTGACGAGCGTCGTGAACGCACGGTGAATCGAACCGAAAAGGGGCTGGCAAGGTCGACGACGCTCGATCGCCCAGCCCTTTTTCTCGGTCGGTCAGAGAAGTGCTGAAGCGGAATCGAAGCTGCGGTAATCTTCGGAAGGGACGCCATGTCAGGGACGATCGACAACGAGCGGAACTTTGTCCGCAAGGCGACGGAGATCTACGGGCCCGAGTTTCAGGATCACTTGCGGTCGAAGGGTTTCGTCTCGCACTGGTTTCTGCATTACTGGGCAGCGTTTTCGGAAATCGCCAACAGCCGGCCGTTCGGGCCGAAGGTGCTGGACCTGGGCTGCGGGCCGGGCTGGTCGAGCATCTTCCTGGCGGGCCGGGGTTGCGAAGTGACGGCTCTGGATGTGTCGGACGACATGCTGGCGATCGCGGCGGAGAACGCGGCGAGGTTGGGCTTTGCGGGGCGCATCACGTTTCGCCAGGGCGATATGCAGTCGCCGGCATTGGCGATCGACGAAGGCGTTTATGACAGTGCCCTGGTGATGGATGCCCTGCACCACTGCGCGGATGACGTGGCGGTGTTGCGGAATACTTATCGGGCGCTTAAGCCGGGCGGGTCGATCGTGGTGGTGGAGCCGGACTGGTTTCACCAGTATTCGCCGTCGTCGGCCAATGACAGGAAGCTGTTCGGAACGACGGAACGGGGCCTGAGCTCGCGAACGATCCGGCGTTCGCTTGTGGCGGCGGGGTTCGGAAAACCTGAGCGGTTCTACTGCGTTTATGCCACACCGGCCGGGGGATTGGTTGCACGCATGAAGGCAGTTATCGCTTCAGTAGCGACGGTGTCGGTGGGCTACCCGCACCGACCGGTGCTGATGTATGCCCGCAAGCCGGAGTGATTTTGCGGAAACGTTATGCCGCAAGGGTTTTGACTTCGAACTGGATGGCTTGGTCGCATTTATTTCGCCTCGAATCGGCCGGGAAAAGACTTGCCGGCGGGTGGCGGATCGATTAGACCAAGGGGAGCGGAAAAATTCGGGCGAAAGCTCGATCGGAACCCACTTCAGAGAGTCTACGACCATGAATTTCGATCGTCGTCAGTTCGTGAAAGTCAGCCTGGGAACGGCCGCTGGCCTCGCCACCGGACTAGTGAACGCGAAGCCGGCCCACGCCGCGGCTGCTGCGTTCACCGTGCCTGCCCTGCCCTATGACTTCAAGGCGCTTGAGCCGCATATCGACGCCAAAACGATGGAGATCCATCACGACCGGCACCATGCGGCCTACGTGAAGAACCTGAACGATGCGCTGGCCAAGCACGCCGACCTGCAGGCCAAGCCGGTCGAAGAGTTGTTGAAGAACTTGAAGGACCTGCCGGAAGCCGTCCGCATGGCGGTGCGGAACAATGGCGGCGGGCACTATAACCACAGCCTGTTCTGGACGATCATGGGTCCGGATGGTGGCGGCGAGCCGAAGGGTAAGCTGGCCTCGGCGATCTCTTCGGCTTTCGGCGGATTCGACGCGTTCAAGGCCCAGCTTTCGGAAGCCGCCGTGAAGCGGTTCGGCTCGGGCTGGGGCTGGCTGGCGGTCAATGGCCAGGGCAAGCTGGCGATCACTTCGAGCCCGAATCAGGACAGCCCGCTGATGGAAGGTTCGACGCCGATCCTGGGTGTGGATGTCTGGGAACACGCTTATTACCTGAAGTATCAGAACAAGCGCCCGGATTACGTCGCCGCCTGGTGGAACACGGTCAACTGGGCCGAAGTGGCGAAGCGTTACGAAATGGCGCTGGGTTGAGCCGGTCGCGGATCGCGATCATCGAACCGAAGGAGGCCGCGGCGAAAAAACGTCGCGGCCTCTTCTTTCGTTCGAAGGAAGTTCGGAAACCCGAAGGATTCGCTGCGGGTGTCTGACCGGATTCGCGAACGAGCGGCCCGCTTGCCGTGAGCTTCAAAAACCGGCCAGATGCGGCAGTGGCGAGCCGAAGACGAGTTTCATGCTCATGACCTTTTCGACGAGCAGGCCGGCCTGGATCGTCAACGGGACGAACGACAAGCCCATCGCGACAGGGTAGCGGCGGATTTCCGGCCAGAGCGCGATCCACCAGAGAGGCAGGAAGCAGGTGACGTAGCGGTCGAAACCGAGCGGGCTGCGGATGAAGGCGACGAGGCTCAGTGCTGCGGCGGCCATTAAGAGTTGCCGGAACTGGTCGATATCGTTACGGCGGATGTGTCCGACGCAATCGAATAAGATTTGCCAGGCCGCCAGAAAGGGCAGGATGAGAGCCCAGCGGAAGATCGATCCCACATAGCTGGCTTGAAGGACCGGACCAGCGAAGCGGTAGCGTGATTCGTCGCTCAGTGCCAGTTGAGGTCCGAGTGCGAACCAGAGCGCCGCGCCGGCCGCGAGCGTGATCCAGGCGGAAGGCGATTTTCTTTCGAACCGGAACGCGGGCCAGATGACGGTGCCGCACACGGTCAGCAGGTGAATTGCGGTGTCCGCGTAGAGACCGCTCATATGTGCGAACTGGGGCATCATTCCGTGTCGCTGGCCGGGCGGGAAGACATTTCCCCAGGAGATCCAGAAGGGGATCTGAGTCATGATCGCGATGAAGGGCCCGACTGCACTCCAGACGTTCCGAATGCGTAGAGCGCCGAACAGGGCCATAGCCATCGCGATAGGCAGCAGAGGCACCTTGCAGTTGATGGCGACGCCGAAAAGGAGGCCGCTAAGGCAGAAAAGCAGCGGGGGAGACTTGTCAGTCCGATTCGCGATCCGATCGACGGCTGACATCCAGAGCCTCATGGATGCCAGCAGCAAGGCAAGCATGAACGGTTCCGCGAGCGAGCAGATCGCGAACACGGCATGGAACGGCAGGATCCAGAACGCGGCGATGAGGGCAGAGGGAGCAGCGCGATAAAGTCGTATTGCGATCGACGTCCAGAACGCGGAGGCGGCAAGCATGAGCGTGAGCGAGAACGCCCTCGCCTGGAATTCGCCAGGGCCGAAAATGCCGCTCCAGAGCCTGTGGGCAATGAAAAACGTCGGCCCGAGAGCGATCGGCTGATTCGCCGAATCGTGCATCGGGGTCAGGATATTCTGGCCCGCATAGTATCGAATCAGCCGGTTGTAGAAGTTTTCGTCGTTGTAATGTACGTGACTGAGCAAACCCAGGCCGAGAACCAGAGCGACGACGATCGAACCTGTGAATGCCGTAACGACCCATGGTGAAGAGATGACGATAGTCGAAAGACGCGAGTGCAGGGATTCGCCCGGTTCTTTCGGGATCGATCGATTTTCCGCCGGGGGAAGAATGGTCATCGTAGTTCGCATCGTATGGTAACCGTCCGGTAATCGAAGAGGGAATCTAATCGACTCGAGGATCGAAGATACGAGAGTTCCGAAGTTCGATCCGTGCGGAAGTCGCCCTGCGGAAAGTTCGGTTCCGAATGCCGCGGGAACGAATCGCATTTTCGGCCAGCGGGGTATTTTTTCATAGAACGATTTTGCCGGTAAAGGCCAGGAGCGGCGATGCGTTTCGATAATTCAACATTGTGGAACCCGAAGCGAGATCGCAGGACGGGCGATAGAATGATTGTTGAAGTGATCAGGATTTGATCAGCTCCCGGGCGACAGCCGAGGGGTCGCGGAAGTTCAGGCTCATGATGCGCGGCACCCGGGCCGCGATCTGGGGCAGCATCGGATCGACGAGCCCATGGCGTACCGCCTGACGAATCGTCGTTCCGGGGGGCACGTCCTTGCTTTTCAGAAGAATCAGGTCATGCGCTCCGACGCATTCGGCAAGGCGTGCGGCGATCGAGTCGCTCGTCACACGCCAGCTTGCCGGCAGTGCCTGGGCCGAATGGGCGTCGACTTCGGTCAAAAACCGGTAGGGGGCGATCACGGGAGTCTTGCCGGCGTTCCAGATCGGGCCGAATCCCGAGAAGTGATCGACGACCGCCATCTGCCTGGGCAGCAGGGAAGCCAGGCAGTGGCTATTCAGATCCATGGCCCGAACGGCCAGATCATGCGAGATCGTGTCGTCCATGCCATGGGCGTGGTCGAGGTCGCGCACGAAGTTCGCCGGCATGCCGCCGCCTGTCACGAGAATCACCATCGCACCCTCGGCGCGGCACCAGTCCAGGAATCGCGAAAGCCGCTGGGGTAGCGATTCCCACAGCAAAAGACTACCGCCGAGCTTTACGACGACGGGGCCGCGCGAGGGAATCTGCCAGTCTTCGGGCCGCGGAATCATACCTTCAGCTTTTCCGCCGCAAGCCGTACGATCGCCACGGCACAGGCCGCGCTGGTCTTTTCAGGTCCCCAGATCGATTCCAGGTCGATGATCCGGTCCGCTGGCACCACTTTTTCGGCGATCTTGCGGGCCAGGAACGCCCCGGAGCCGGAGACGACGATGCGTTCGGGCTTGCTGCCGGGGAGTTTGCCGGAGACCGTCGCCACAGCTTTCTCGAGGATCCGCACGATCTGCTTGTCGGCCTGGGCGGCCAGATCCGTCGCTTCGGCTTCCGTGAAGTGTTCGAAATCGAGGCCGAGCATCCGGGCCAGGCGATTACGCGATTCGCCACGCGTGCCGGGGCGGCCGTTCGCAGTTCCGAGATATTCGGGGGCATCGACAAGTTCGCCGAGCGTCCAGTAGACGTCGCCGACCGTCGCGAACAGCTCACGCATGACCGGCGTTTTCCGGCCCCGGAACTTGAATTCGTCGACCACGGCACAGAGCGGCGTACGCAGTGTGCCGAGATAGACAAGCTCGCTCGATTGCAGCCGGTCCAGATCGGTCCGCGAATCGCTGATGAGCTTGCCGTTCGATACGGCGAGGATGTCGGTCGTGGTCGAGCCGATGTCGATGACGAGGCCGCTGGAATCGGCGAAGTGCTCGGCTGCCATGCAATCGCCCAGCGCTTTCCAGTTCGAAGCCGCCGCCAGGGCCGGTTCGTTCCGGATCGTGGTGGTGGTATGGAAAGCTCCATCGACGCCCCAGATCCGCAGAATACCGGGCTGATAGATCGATTCGAGCGAGGAGACGATGCGAAGCACGCCCTCGCGCAGTGACTCGAAGCAGTCGCACAGCTCGGCCGTCATCGTGACGACGACGGCGCTGGGCGTGGCCATCCGTGCGGCCAGCCCGCGCACCTCGTCGGCCAGATGATCCGGGTTCCGGAAAAGTTCGAACGGCACGACTTCGGCACGCCCTGTCGAATCATATGCCTTCAGGTTCGCTCCACCGATATCGAGACCCAAAATGATCGGGTTCATTGTCTTTATCCCCAAATCTCGAAGCTTCCGCGGGATTGTTCGAAGTCGAAATTTCTCGGTCCACTGATCGATATCATAAACGTTATCGATACGGAGAGGCCAGCCATTGCGAGACAATCTCTGATCGATTTGTCCGATTAAGGGCCCAGACGAACGAACTTGTCAGCCTGGGGTTGATTTCGAGAATTGCGTCGACCTCACCGGTCAGGTCGAGAATGACGTCCACACCGACCCAGCCGCGCAGCCCTGGAATCGTTCGGATCGCTTCACGACATGCGGCGATTTGGCCATCGACGGGCACTGGGGCGGGCGAACCTGCATCGAGCTGAAACCGATATATCCACGGTTCGACCAGTTCGAACCGAACTTCGTGCCGGCATGCCGCGACAGGCACGGCGCTGCCATGCCCGTCGCACAAATACGAATACCCGGCCGAAGGGCCCGGGACGAAACGCATACAGTGGAAGCGGGATGGATCCAGGGCTTGACGGGAGGCAAATGACCGGACCGATGGTCCCGGCACGAGAAATGTGTCGACCGTGCCGGCACCGTCGTTCGGCTTGAGGGCGATCAGGCCTTCATGGCAGATCGAATTGCCGAAATCGTCGACGCGAATCGGGTCTGGTAGTGGAAAGCCGTGACGGATCAGATGTTGCGTGGTTGCGATTTTGTCGCCGCACAGGGCGACCGCCTCGGCCGACGAGCCGAGGTTCCACCCGGGTTTTCTCTCGGCCAGCAGCGTAAGCCGGTGCAGGACACCGCCGGTTTCCGGGGCGATGATCAGGCCGAAATCAGTGCGCATGGTCATATCGGTTAGAATCGCTTCAGCCTGGTGTCGCGATTCGACGCGAATCGTTTCGAAGGGCAGATGGAAATCGACGCGAGGGTCGACCGTGGTGACGACGTCGCAACCGGCATCGGCGAAGGCCGTTACGGCGGCTTCCAGCATCGCCCTGCCCTCCGCAAGCCAGGAATTCGGCAGTTCCGTCCCGGCCATCCCGCCGCCGCTGACGTGCTCATGGATGAAAACGGTGCGTCGGCCAGGGGTGGTCTTCAGTTCGGTCATAATGTGGGCGATGTGTGTCGAGGAGTGGCTGTCGCAGGCCGGTCGAAGGATTGAGGAGACGCGAACCGGAATGAAAGTCATTCCCGTGATGGACTTGCGCAAGTGTGCATGCGTGCATGCAAAGGCGGGGCAAAGGGCCGAATATCGGCCCCTGGTGTCGGTGCTCACGCCTCGGGCTGCCGAACCCCTTGAGCTGGCGGCGGCCTATCATAACCGAATCGGGGCGGACGCGATCTACGTCGCCGATCTCGATGCCATCGTGGACGACAAGCCCGCCTGGAACGTGCTCCGGGCCCTCACGAAAGTCGGCCCCGCCATCTGGGCCGACGTCGGCGTGCGTTCGCCCGCGCGGGCTGTGACGGCTTTCGAAGCCGGGATCGATACGGTCGTGCTGGGGCTGGAAACGCTGTCCGGGCCTGCTTCGCTAAAAGAAATCGTTCGAGGTTCAAGCCTGCCACGCGACCGGTTCCTGCTCAGCCTGGACCTTTTCGAAGGCCGGCCGATGCTGGCCGCAGGCGGGACGTGGCCACGGGATACGTCGCTGACGAATGTGGTCGAAATCGCGGCGGAAGTTGGGTTGGGCCGCTTTCTGATTCTCGACCTGGCTCGCGTTGGCACCGGGCGTGGCGTCGCGGGTGAGGAGTGGATCGATCCGGTCCGCAGGAATGTCGGCAATGCGGAAATCTGGCTGGGCGGCGGGGTTCGTTCGAAGCAGGACCTGGACGAAATCGCCCGGCAGCCGATCGCGGGCGTGCTTGTCGGTAGTGCGTTGCATGAAGGTGCGATCGGCGGGCAAGCCCTCACCGCACTTGCAAGAAACGGCCGCCGAAGCCCAAGATAAGTGCATCGAGGCCAGCGATAGGAGGTCCGGCGCAGTTCGCCGGAACAGCTCGCACTGGCCCAATGGAATCCGCACGGACAGGTTCTGCCGCCATGGCGCCCATCATCGAAGTGACCGGTTTGTCCAAGACCTACCGGGTGTTCCGCAAGAAAGACGGCTTGAAGGGTGCGGTTCAGGGGCTGTTCAAGCGGGAATACAAGATGGTCGAGGCCGTGGGCGACGTGTCGTTCACGATCGAGCCGGGCGAATTCGTGGCGTTTCTCGGGCCGAATGGCGCGGGCAAAACGACCACGCTCAAAATGCTCTCCGGCCTGATTTACCCGAGCCGGGGCGATGCCCGCGTGCTGGGCTTCACGCCCTGGGAACGCAAGGACGCCTTCCGCCGCCAGTTTTCGCTGGTCATGGGGCAGAAGAATCAACTGTGGTGGGACTTGCCGGCGGCCGACAGCTTCGAGCTGCATAAGGAAATCTACGGCATTCCGGAGCGGCAGTTTCGGGAGACGCTCGACGAACTGACATCGTTATTGGGCGTGGGCGATTTGACACGACAGGCCGTGCGTGAGCTTTCTCTGGGCGAGCGGATGAAGATGGAGTTGATCGCGGCCCTGCTGCATCGCCCGAAGGTGCTGCTGCTGGACGAACCGACGATCGGCCTGGATGTGGTCGCCCAGGTGGCCATCCAGAAGTGCTTACGGGATTATCACAAGCGTCATAACGTGACGGTTCTGCTGACGAGCCACTACATGCGCGATATCGAAGCCCTGTGCCGCCGCGTGCTGGTGATCACCCATGGCAAGCTGGTCTACGACGGCGAACTGGCAGGGATCCGCGAGACGTTCGGGCAGGAGAAGATCCTGAAAATCGAATTCCCGGCCGATCAGCCGCCGCCCGATTTGTCGCCTTACGGCACGGTGCATGGCGTGGAAGGGCCGACGGTGGAGCTGCGGGTGGACCGGCCGAGGGTCGCCGAGACCCTTTCGGGCGTGTTGTCGCGGTATGCGATCGTGGACGTGAGCGTGCAGGACCCGCCACTGGAGCAGCTCATCACGAAAGTCTTCGAGCAAGGCAAGGCGGCCGTATGAGTTACGTCGCCGAGCCACCCCGATTCGACCTGAACGATCCGGCCCCTGCCTCTGGCGGAGATCTGGTGCCGGGCAGCGTGTGGCGGAAATATTACCGTGTGTGGCGGGTGTCTCTGGCGGAGCGGATGACGTACCGGGGCGATTTTCTGCTCGGTACCTTCCTGCGCTTCCTGCCGATGATCACGACGATCCTGTTGTGGCAGGCGATCTACGACGGCTCAGGGCAGTCGTCGCTGGCGGGTTTCACGTATAACCAGATGATCGCGTATCTGCTGCTGGTGCACATCAGCCGGATGTTTTCGAGCATGCCGGGGCTGGCGGCCGGCATCGCAAGGGAAATTCGCGACGGCACGCTCAAAAAGTATCTGATTCAACCGCTCGATCTGCTGGGATATCTGATCAGCTATCGGGCGGCTCACAAGATGACGTATATCGTTACGGCGGCCGTTCCGTACGGCATCATCTTCTTCCTGTGCCGGGGCTTTTTCGACACGATGCCGAGTGGCCCGGTGTTTCTGGCCTATCTGGCGAGCCTGATCCTGGCTTTCCTCATCGGCTTCTATTTCGAAGCGGCTGTGGGGATGGTGGGGTTCTGGTTTCTGGAAGTGACGAGCGTGCTGTATATCGTGATGACGCTCAATTATTTCATTTCGGGCCAGATGCTGCCGCTGGACCTGCTGCCGCCGTTCTGGGTGGGCGTGCTCAAGGCGATGCCGTTTCAGTACATGGCCTATTTCCCGGCGGTCGTGTTCCTGGGCAAGGTTCAGGGGCCGGATTTGATCTGGGGGCTGGCGATCGAGGCGTTCTGGGCGATTTTCTTCGCCGTGCTGGCGCGGGTGCTTTATTCACGGGGTCTGCGTCGCTATGGCGCCTACGGGGGATAACGGCCGACGATGAGCGCGACGATCGAAACGAACGAGCTGCCGGCGTCCGGCGCGATGACCTGGCGGCGATACCCGCGGCTTTACGGTCGACTGGGGCTTTTCACGCTGGTGCGTGAGCTGTCGTTCCGCGGCAACTTTCTGGTGAAGATGTCCGTCGAGATCCTCTGGCTGGGGATCATGCTGGCGTTCTATGAGACAGTATTCGCGAGGACGAACCTTGTGGCCGGCTGGGCGAAGCAGGATTACCTGTTCTTCGTCGGATGCTATTTCGCTCTCAATGGCGTGATCGAAACGCTGTTCCTGGAAAACTGCAACGAGTTTTCCAACCTGGTGCGCACGGGAGACCTCGACTTTCTGCTGCTTAAGCCGATCGACGAGCAATTTCTCATCACTTGCCGGCGCGTGGACTGGTCGGTCGCCCCGAACGTACTGATGGGCCTGGGCGTGATGCTCATGGCTTTGTGGAACAAGGGATGGGAGTTCGACACGGTGCGGGTCGCCCTTTTCGGGGTGACTTTCGCGTGCGGCGTCGCGATCTCTTACGCCTTCATGCTCGTGCTGACTTCGTTCTCCGTCTGGCTGGTGCGGAATCAGAGCCTGATGGAAATGTGGTGGCTGTTCTCGAGCCTGGCACGCTTCCCGCGCGAGATTTTCCAGCGTGGCTGGGCGGTTTCGCTGGACGTCGTCTTCACCTACATTCTGCCCATATTGCTGGTGGTCAACGTGCCTTCACGCGTGATGGTCAAAGCGATTGAGCCTCGCATGGTCGGCTTCATCGCGATCGTGACGGTCGCGAGCCTGGCCGTCAGCCGGAAGTTCTTCCAGCGTGCCTTGCGAAGCTATCGCAGCGCGTCGAGCTGACCATCGAAACCGACCGAACCCCTTCCGAACGATAATCGAAACGAACGCTTCGCATGGCAACCGGACGACCCAGCCCTCAGGAATTGAAACGTCTGCTGGCCCGTTGGGGCTTTCCGCTGGACGACCGGCGAATCGACTTGATCTGGCGCTATCATGGCATGCTGCGCGCAGCCAACGAAGAGCTGAACATGACGCGCATCCACAACTTCGAGGCCATGGTCCTCAAGCATTATGTGGATTGCCTGCTGCCGAACAAGCTCACGAAACTGCCCTCGCCCCTGCTGGATATGGGCACCGGTCCGGGTCTGCCGGGGATCATTCTGAAGATCGCCCGGCCCGAGATCCCGATGATACTGGCCGACACGCGTGCGGCGCGATGCAAGTTTCTCGAAGATGTCGTGGCCGAACTTGGGCTCATGGACATCGAGATTTTCAGCGGCAAGATCACGCCGAAATTCGTGCAGCCGATGGGGGGCGTGATCACCCGTGCCGTGGCCGACGTGCCCGAGACGCTTCAGCGTGTGCGAAATTGCCTTGGCCTGGGCGGGCGGCTGATCCTGATGAAAGGGCCCGACTGCGATGCCGAAATCGCCGAAGCGAAAGCCCTGTTCGGCGACCGCTTCGCTCTGGTGGAAGATCATGCCTATACGCTGCCGGAATCGACGAACCATCGCCGGTTGCTGGTTTATGAGCGAATCGCAGCGGAAACTCAGCAGGAAGGCGACGAAAGCGATCAGGAGCCGGAAATCTATGCGGTTTCCCGGCCCGTGCGAGAGATCGCCAGCGAGTCGAACCCGAACTTTCAGACATGCCGGGATTTGCAACAGGGCCGGGGCATTCGCAAACATGGCCTGGCACTTCTGAGCGGCCGGAAACTTGTCGAGGAAGTGCTGCGCGACGACCCGGAACGGATCGAAGCCTGGGTGACCGATCGGGACGGCCCGCCGCCCCCGCCAGAATGCCCCCCGGGAGCGGCCTGGCTGCGGCTGGCACGACCGTTGTGGGAGCAGATCGACCAGTTCGGCACGGGGTATCCGATTCTGCGCGTACGGACGCCGGAGATTCGGCCAATCGATCTGGCGGCAGATGCCTCTGAACTTCCGGGCTGCACATTGGCGATACCGTTTCAGGATCCTGAGAACGTCGGGGCCGCGCTTCGATCAGCGGCGGCGTTTCGGGTCGACCGGGTGGTATTCCTGAAAGAGGCCGCCCATCCGTATCACCCGAAAAGCCTGAGGAGCGGTGGCCCGGCCTTGCTCAAAATTCCGGCGTTCGCAGGGCCGTCGATCCGTGACTTGCCCACGATGAATTTGCCGCTTGTCGTTCTGGGGGCAGGCGGGGCTGACATCCGGTCTTTCGAATGGCCAGGTGCGTTCGTGCTTTTGCCTGGCGTGGAAGGCCCGGGTTTACCTGCGGATTTACCGCAATCGGAAAAGGTGGGAATACCGATCGCGAGCGAAGTCGAGTCGCTTAACGCCAACGTAGCGACGGCGATCGCGCTTTACGCCTGGAGCGGTCAGAAATCGCAAGGCTCGGAAAGCTGAATCTTCAGGTGGTCACATGGATAGTCGATTGCGGGTTCGAACCCTGGGCGAATCGTTCGATATCCCTGGAATGACGGCTAACTCTTACGAACCGGTCATTCGCTGTCGTCTTTGGTCGACGGTACGGAAGATTGGGCTCGAACCTTGCGGGGCCGGCGGGCCGCTGAGCGGGGCTGCGAAGGTTCTTCTGCCGGAGGGAATCCGTCGGTGTCGACGGATGTGCAGGCGGCAACAGGTTCCTCGAACTCCGACTTACGAGAGCGAGACACTTTTTTTGCCGACACACGAGAACGACGCATCGTGGCTTCGAAGGCATCGGCCGATTGTTCGAGCTGGCTGAGCATCAGGTAGAGAAAGTGAAGCTTCGTCCCCTGATTTTCGAGGAATTCCTGAAACAGGAAGCCCCCTTCTTCGAAATCTTCGGCGTGGTAGAGAATTTCTTCGGTCAAATCACGCAGGAGAACTTCGCGGCCCTTTTGCAGAACATCGACGGCGAGTTGGTAACGATTTTGGGGCTGAGGTCGCTTTTGAGCCATAGTGGAATCGAGCCGTCACTCAGGAGGAAGAGGAATCGGACGCGGTTCGATATCGACGCGAGGTCAGAGGCTGTCGATCCGTCTAAGTGGGACATGGTACACAAAACCCGTGGCGATTCGCCATGTTTTTCGAAAACCACGCGAATCGTATCGACAGATCATCAGGGCTGTGGCGAAATGACACGCCGGATGCGGTGATTGTTCGTATCTCCGATCCAGAACGTGCCTTTCGCATCGACGGCTACACCATGAGGTCTGTCGAGTTGAGCCCGTATCGCCGGGCCGCCGTCGCCGCCAGGCCCACGTTCGCCATTTCCGGCCACGGTCGTTATGACGCCCGTTTTCAAGTCGACACGGCGAATTTTCTGATTTTCGGTGTCGACGACATAAACGGCGGATCCGTCGGGCGCCACGCACATTTCTTTCGGTCCGTTGAATGTCGCCTTCGTCGCTGGGCCGCCATCGCCTGTATCACCCTTCGCTCCCGTGCCCGCCACGGTCGTGATGATTCCGGTGTCGGCTTCGACCTTACGCAGGCTGTGCCCTTCACGTTCGAGGATGAAAACGTCGCCACCCGGGCCGACTGCCACGGCCCTGGCTCCGAAGAGTCGAGCTTTGCCGACCGGTCCGCCGTCTCCCTCTCGTTTGCCGGTTCCGTCACCTGCGAAGGTCTCGATTTTACCGCTGGGCAGATCGACGACTCGAATGCGATGGCCGCGGACGTCTGCGATGTACAGCTTCGATTTCGGTCCGCCGGGGCCTGGTCCAAGAGCGATGCCGTTGGGCTCGACGAGCCCCGCCTGGTTCGCTGGCCCACCATCGCCGGAATACTTCGGCTCGCCGGTTCCTGCGACGGTCTCGATCACGCCCGTGGTCAGGCTCACCTTGCGGACTCGGAAATTCAGCCGGTCGACGATATACAGATTCCCGGCGTCGTCGAGCTTGATGCCGTAGGGTTCGTCCAGATTGGCCCTGGTTGCGGGGCCGCCGTCACCCGCAAACCCCTTGCGGCCGGATCCGGCGATCGTTTCCACGATTCCGGTTTTAGCGTCGAATCTACGGATGCGATGATTGAACGTATCGGAAAAAAGGATCCTGCCTTCGGCGTCGATGGTGACGTCGAATGGCTGGTCGAGCGTAGCAGATTTCGCAGGCCCGCCGTCGCCTCCGAATCCCTGGCGGCCATTGCCGATGGGGGAATCGATCACCGGTTCGGCGGCCTCGGACGCCACGTTTGCGACGAGCGAAACGAAGCCGATCAGGAAGACCGGTATCGATGTCGCGATGGGAAGGATTCGGTGAAGCCTGGTATTCATGGAAAGACCGATCGTTCGAAAGTGCGGCCGAATCGTACTGCACGCGGATTCTGTTCAGGAGCATGGCACGACGCCACGTTTCCGAGAATAAGCGGCAAGCCGGTTCGGGTCAATTCCGTGGAAAGATCGAGTCAAGCCCGATGACAGGCCCTTGAATCATCAGGTTGTCGATGTGTTCATTGCGTGGCCTCAGCCGCTTTGCGTTTGACAGTACCGGGGATAGAATACATGCGTGGTTGCGTGGCAGCCGGAGCGAAAATCTGGACGTCCCGCCCCCGAGAGACGCCCAGACGAGGCTTTTCGGGCCGGTCGCCCGCACCACGTTTTTTTCGTCGCTCTTGCCTTGTGATACGAATGTGCCGGAGAATGCATGCATCAGGGCAGGTTCGCTTTTCGACAGATCGAGATTTCGCCCGAACCGCCTGATCGATCGGGGGCCTTCATCATGTCGAAGCCTGGGGTATCGGGTTCGGCGCATGCGTTGCGCATATTTCGATGGGCATTGATGACAGGTGCCGCTTTCGGCGTGACGCCGCTAACCGGTGCACCGTTTCAGGATCGTGCGAAACAGGAACGTCCGACCGTCAACGAATCCTCCGATGAGGAACGTGTGCCGAAACCGCTGGAACCTGGCGAACCGGATTCCACCGAGAAGCAGTTGTCGAAATCCGAAAAACAGAAGCTGCACGATGCCTGGATCAAGCGGTTCCAGGGTGCGGCCAAAATATTGCATTCCGGCAAAGCGGATCAGGTGCGGGATGTCGAAACGATGATCCTGGGTGAGAAAGATCCGCACTCTCTCGGACCGATGCTCCAAGTGCTGGGCCGAGAAACCGCACCGATCCGGCTGCTCCTGGACAGGAACCTGGCCGCACGGGAAGACGAACTGGCCTGGGTTGCCCTTGCGGAACGGCTGCTGGTCGAGCCTGAGGCCGACGTGCGCCGTGGGCTGGTGCGCTTGATCGAAGCGAAGCCGGACCACCCTGGATCGAAGCGATTTTTCGAACATATTCGTAATGCCCTGAAATCGACGAACCCTGTCCGTTCCGGGCTGGGAGCGCTCGCGGTGGCAGACCTGGGCTGGAAGGACCGCATCCCGGAATTGATCGACCGGCTGGCGCCGATTCGATTCGTGCGAAGCGTCGAATGGGTGCCCTCCGCCGTTTCCAGTGGTTCAGGGCTGGCGATGGGTTCCGTCGACAGTTACGTGATCGTGCCGGTTCCGGTCGTCGGCCCCGGCGTGGTCGCCTATGGCCAGCAGATCATCCCCGTCGGCAACGGACTGGCTTTGGGCGGTGGCGGCAGCCCGTCAGTCTCCATGCGACCTGTGATGCGTGCAGGGCGGATGTCGCAACCGAATCCCGCCGTGCGAGCGGCACTGGTGTCACTCACGGGTGAGGATTTCGGGTACGATAGCGTTCAGTGGAAGGCCTGGCTGGCCAACGCGGCACGTGCCGACGCCGGCCCACCCAAACGTGTCCCCTTCCCTTGATGAGAATCATTCCGCCGGATGATTCGCTGGACCGGGGAGAAGTTGCGAGCACATGCCCGAATCGAATTCGTCCGACGATCTTGCGCAACTTCTGGCACATCTCGAGTCTCTCAAGCGAGCGGGGCTAGCCGACCTGCCGCGTGTGACGATTACGGAAGTTGCGGTGGAAGTCGTGCCTGGGCATGGCGTGCAGGGACTCGCGAGAGAACGGCCCGAATCCGTGTCCGGTGATCGAACCGCTGGTGCTGTTGCGATGCGGCAGTCGAATCCGCCGGACATTCGCGAGATTGCCACGCGTGAAATTGCGACACCCAACGAACCTTCTGCACCCGAAATCGGGCAGGAAGCCGCTTTGCCTGGTATGGCCGATATCAAGCCGAAACCAGCAGTACCGAATCGCCCGAAGGCGACACCTGCCCCGAAGGTGGCTGCAATGCCGGTCGCTTCATTTTTCGATCAATCCCGTGTCCCATTCGAGAATCCTGTCGTGCCGCCGGATCGTCGCCCCGAGTTGTTGCGAGTGCTGGCCGAAGAAGTGGCCGCCTGTACCCGTTGCCCACACCTTGCGGCCACGCGCACGCAAACGGTTTTCCAGTCGGGCACACCCTCGGCGCGGCTCATGTTCATCGGCGAAGCACCGGGGGCTGACGAAGACCGGCTGGGCGAGCCGTTCGTAGGCCGTGCCGGGCAGCTCCTGACCGACATCGTCAGCAAGGGCATGGGGCTGGACAGGTCGGAAATTTACATCGCCAACATTCTCAAGTGCCGTCCGCCGGAAAATCGGAACCCTTTACCTGACGAGATGGCCAACTGCCGCGGATTTCTCGATCGGCAGATCGAAATCGTACGGCCGGAATTTCTGTGTCTCCTGGGTAAAGTGGCCGTCGGTGCGATCCTCCAGACAAGCGTACCGATGAAGACGCTTCGGCAACGCTGGCACAGGTATCGCGAAATTCCGACGATCGTGACGTGGCACCCTGCGTATCTCTTGAGAAATCCGCCCGCCAAGAAGGAAACCTGGGAAGACATCAAAATGCTGATGGCCGAAATGGGCCTGAAGCCGCCCAAGTCCTGATCTCAGCAGTTCAGAAAGGTTTGCTTCGATTGAGCTGCGGCGGGTCGGCGCTTAAGTGCCTGCCTTGATTGGCAGCCTTCGAAATGAGCCAGCCGCAATTGAAGCCTTTGATCGAACTCGGTCCGAATGCGGTTTCGAGCCTGGACCGGATTTCGGATTCCGATTCGCAGGAGAAACCGAAGAGCGTAGGCCCCCAGGAGCTTTGCCCGAGGCCCCTCAAACCAAGCTCGCGGAGTTGCGCAACGCGCCTGTCCCGCTGCTCTGAGCCGTAGACGTGCCCCCCCTGGGCAGGGGCGAACCAGCTACCGACGATTTCCTGAGTGGATTCGAGCGCTGACATCGCGGATTCGAAATCCGGTTCGGAAGTGTCGATAGCTGGCAGGAATGAATCGCGGATGAGGCTCGAAACATGCCGGATCGCATCGGCGGAAGGAGGTGGCAGTTCTTCGAAGGCAGCCGATTCGCGACTGCCCGAGGGCCCCTCGCTTTCCTGAGGAAACACCGTGACGATATGCCATGCGTGCGGCCAGGCGCATCTCCGGAGCAGCCTTGCGGGTTCGCTCGGTACAGGAATTCCCGGCGGATGACCTTCGTCCACGATCAGGCCGCCCGAAAAATAGCCGTGCGTACCCACTCCGGAACGGGGATATCGACCGGCTGCGGCGATCGTTTCTTCTTTCGAAGGCTTCTGGCAGCCTGACAGAATCAGCGAGATTTCCGCCATGGCGAGGCTCGTCTGCGTGCCGCTGCCCAGGCCATGGTGCGGCGGCAGGTCGGATTCGAAACGGAAATGACATGGCGGCAGTTCGCCCCCGAGCGTGCGAAGTCTCTTCCGAATTGAATTCAATTGAGAACCTAGACGATCGATCCTTTCTTCGCTGGCTTCGATCACATCTCGATCGGCAGGTTCGGCACTGACGATAAAATTCGGGCTTTCGATCATCAGACCGAATCCCCCGAACTGGCGAGTGGCGTTCGGGCCCCAGCCAAGCAGGCCAAAATGAAGTCGCCCGGGGGCTCGCACGATGAGCCGCTTCATGAGTTTGCTCCCGAACCGCTGGCCTGTTCGGTGTGGAGCCAGGCTTTCGAAAGATACGCGAGCACGAATTCCCAGGCCGCCAGTTCCCCTGCCCCGGCCGTTTTTTCGATGAGGGGAGAAAGCTGGCGAATTTGACTCTCGATCGTTTCCCGCGGGAGCATCTTCACACGTGTGGCGGAAATCGTCAGTTCCAATACGGCATGCTGAGCCCTGTTCCAGCCGATCCAGTCCCTACGTCTATGGATCTGCGTCACACGGCACTGCAGATTCGCGCGCGGTTCGGACCAGTCGGCGGAAGTAATTTCGAATTCGAACGCCCGTACGCAATCGATCATTGCCGGGCAGCGAACCGTCGTTCCCGGGACGGTCGCGACTGGTCCCGGATCACCCAGGGCAGCCCGGGCGAGCAGACCAACGTCGTCCGTCAAATGAAATACGCCGCAGTTCATCTGTCGCAAATTGGCATAGGTGCGAGAGCCTTCGAACGGTCGAAGGCAAAAGGCCTTCCAGGAGCCATCGGGCGAAATTTCCGCTTCATCCAGCAATACGCCCATCGCGGCGACGTTCGCACGACCGGCGGAGTCACATGTCGTCAGAACGCCTTCGACGATCATGAGTTTCGATCCTCGTTCCCGGATTTATCGGCGTTTCGCGAGCCCTGCCCGCTCCAGTGGGTGCGTTCATCTGCAGTGAGGTAGCCCCAGTCCAGTGCCTGATCCTGCCTGTACCACTTGCCCAGAGTCAAGGCCGTTTGTGCCTTGGCCAGTTCGTAGCCGAGATAAAAGGCATGAGAGGCATCGTCGACACCCATTTTCGCGAAGAGTTCGAAAGGGTCGCTTTCGTCAAGGAAATCGTCGGAATTCAGTGCGAAAAATCGGCCGGCCTCAGCGAAGAGCCGCCAGTTGGGGTCTTTGATCGTCGCTTGCATTTCCCGCAGAGCTTCGATGCCGAATTCATGCGTTTTCGCATCGCGCAGAATGATCAACAGCGGCTCCAGATATTTCGGCACCTGACCGTGCATTACGGCGTAATGCATCAGCCTGCGGGCGAGGTCGATCTCGCGCACGCTCGTGCGTGCCCAGCGAATGACTTCCGTCGTCAGAACGCTGCGTATCTCCAGTTCGGCACAAATCCCCACCATCATTACGTTCAATCCCGCGGAATCGGCATCCGTCAACTCCGTCACGTTCCCGATCCCCATGAGCATCGCGTCGTCCGGACAAAGCCTGCGCACTTCGGCGTAGCGAACGACGCTGGCCGTAAATCCACGCCCGAGAGGCTCGAGAATCGGATCGAGGCGATATGGGACATTACGGGCTCGCAAATCATCCCGGGTTTCGAACAGGCTGGCAAGATCGTCCGGGGCGTCGGGAATCGCGACCACCTCGCAGCCCCATTCGGCGGCTCGCTCGCGATTGGTCGAATTGACGCTCAAAACAAGATCGGCCCCAGCCCGTACTGCGGCTTCGACTTCGACAGGGTCAAACGAATCGATCGACACGCGATGGCCTGCGTCGATGAG
Source organism: bacterium (assembly GCA_016125085.1). GTDB lineage: Bacteria > Planctomycetota > Planctomycetia > Isosphaerales > Isosphaeraceae > QWQI01. The sequence continues at coordinate 5,516 of WGMM01000058.1, read as the reverse complement.
GGCACGAACGGCATCGCCGACGCCCGGCCAGGGGCCGCCCGGGTCACAGCCGAGATCGATTCGGTCGGCGCCTTCGGCTGCGTATCCGGTTGCGAGATCGACGATTTCGCGGATCGAAAGCGTTCCCGCGTGATTGATTTCGGCAATGATTTCAAGGTCGTGCGAGCCGTAATCGGGCGGCCTTGTGCGTGCCAGACCGAAGTGCGTGGGCAGGTCGCGGAGGTCTTTCGGCCCCCGTTCGACGGGCACGCCCCAGGAGCGAGCGAGCGCTTCGAGATCGCCCCGGACATGGCCGGGTGCGATCACCTTCGAGATACGTTCGGGAAAATCGCCGAGCCGGCGAGCGATCCAGTCAGCGGGCATCAGGGCGGCTACCGAGATCGGCAGCACCGCCACGACCGGTTCGAAGCCGGCCCGATCGGCCAGGTCGCGAACCTGACGCCTCAGTGCCGGTTCGGCCAGCCTGCCGGTGAGGAACAGAATTCGGGGGCGGTGCTGGGCTTCCAACGGAGTTCGACGTTCTCGGTCATGCAAGTGGAACGACAATCGCGCACGACAAAAAATGATAATCCCCGAGAGGGATTTCTGTCCGATTTTTCTTGGGGCATTTTACTGCATGCAATCATGCATCAATCGTAAATCGTGGTGTCACAGGAAATTCCGGTCTTCTTTCCGGATGTCAGGTGAATCGGGAACATTGCCGCAAAGGAATTTCCGCGTATTTTCCTGGAGGGTGTCACAGCCCTTTTTGCCTTTCGTAAGGAATATGGCGATTCGTCCCGAAATGGCGTCGAATTCATTTCCGGGAGGTCGTGGCGTCCGTCACGGCTGACTTATCGCTTCGTCATCATCTCCAATTCATACCGATCTTGTGCGGGACCGCGCCGTTACCGGCCGCGAGTTCGTTCACGCCTGCGTGCATGCGCACATGCGCCAATCGCAGCGTCGCCTTATTCGCATCGCCTTTTCGAAGGCTTGCCGGTCTGCCGGTCTGCCGGTCTGTCGTCAACCGAACGCCGAAGACAGCAGGAGATTGCAACATGAGAATCCGATACCGGAGAGCCGAACTGGCACGACGTGCACGTCTGGAACGTACTCGAAGGATGCGCCGAGGGCCGTTTGCGGATCAGCCGATCCGAATCGCCCAGTGCGTGCTGGAATCGCGGCAGATGCTCAGCGGCGTCGATCTGGCTCCGCCGACGACGTGGCACACCGATTCGACCTGGGGCACCGGCTACCAGGCGACCGTTTCGGTCGGCAATCGTCAAAGCTACTGGATCGACGACTATACATTTTCGTTCGATTCCGCTGACAACATCACTTCCATGTGGGGGGCGTCAATCGTCAGCCATAGCGGCAATCGATATACGGTCAAAACGGCGTCTTCTCCGACCAGGTTGAATCCCGGAGTGAATTTGTCGTTCGGCTTCATCGCGTCAGGCACCGCCGGGCCCGGGCTCGGCAAAATCGTCAACCCCGAATTGAAATGGAATGCGGATGCGAATTCCGGCTCGGTCGCCCCGCCGACTGGGACGATCTCTGCCCGGGCCGACTATCGCGTGACATCGGACTGGGGCAGCGGTTTCAACGGCGAAATCAAAATCACCAATACCGGAACGTCAGCGATCAGCGGCTGGACGTTGAAATTCGACACGACCAATACGATCGCATCGCTTTGGAACGGCACGATCGTCGGGCCTTCGACCGGCACGGTGACGGTGAAGGATGTCGGCTGGAACGGCACGATCGCGGCCGGGGCTTCGGTCACGATCGGCTTTACGGCCAACGGATCGTCCGCCGCATTGCCAAGAAATTATGTTCTCAACGGCGTGGCGCTAGGCGGCACAACCCCGCCGCCGCCAGTCGTTCCAGCCATTTCGTCCGCCTCAGTCAGCCTTGCCGAAGGGCAGTCGGGCACTAAGGCGATGAATTTCACGGTGGCACTTTCCCAGGCGACCACTTCGACGGTGAGCCTGCGATATTTCACCAGCGATCTCACGGCCACAGCCGGATCGGATTACGACGTGGCTTCAGGCACCCTGACGTTCGCACCGGGCGAAACTTCGAAGACGGTTGCGGTTATGCTGCGCGGCGACGCGAATTTCGAATCGGACGAAGCGTTCCGGTTGAATTTCGCGGATGCCGTCAATGGTACCCTTGCCGCCGGATTCGTGACGGGGACGATCGTCAACGACGACACGGCCCCTGCCCCTGAGCCTCCGCAGATGACGATCGCCCCGGTTGCGGTGGCCGAAGGCAATTCGGGCACGACACCCATGGTCTTCACGATCAAGCTCTCCGCGGCTTCGACATCGACCGTGAGCGTGAATTACGCGACATCTGCAGGCACGGCGACCGCGGGCACCGACTTTCAGGCCGCTTCGGGCACGCTGTCATTTGCGCCCGGTGTCACCTCACGCACCGTAACCGTGAATGTCAATGGAGACACCACGGCGGAAGCGAACGAGACGCTGGAACTTGTCCTTTCCGGGGCCGTGGGGGCGACGATCGGCATTTCGCGGGCCACGGGTACCATTACGGACGACGATACGGTCGTGCCGCCGAATCCTACGCCTTCAGGCAAGCAGGTGGTCGGCTATTTCGCCGAATGGGGCATTTATGGTCGACAGTACGACGTCATGGACATTCCGGCCGACAAATTGACGGTCGTCAATTACGCTTTCGCCAAGATCAATGCATCGGGTGAAATCGACCTGTTCGATTCCTACGCCGCCGTGGAGAAAATGTATCCTGGCGACACGTGGGATCAGCCCGTCAAAGGCAATTTCAACCAGATCCGCAAATTGAAAGAGGCGAATCCTGGCTTGAAAGTGGTCATTTCCGTAGGCGGATGGACGCTTTCCAGCGAGTTTTCGGACGTGGCGCTGACGTCGGCCTCGCGGCAGAAATTCGCCGATTCGGTCGTCAGGTTCGTCAATCAGTACGGCTTCGATGGAGTCGATCTGGACTGGGAATATCCCGTTTCAGGTGGCCTGGACACCAACGTAACCCGTCCTCAAGACAAGCAGAATTACACCCTGCTGGTGCAGGCGATTCGCACGGCCCTGAATGCCAGCGAGCGGACGACAGGCAAGGATTATCTGGTGACGATGGCCGTTCCGCCAGGTTATTCGGTGGCTCAGAACTTCGAGCTGGACAAGCTGGCCCCGATGCTGGACTGGATGAACGTGATGGCCTATGACTATCACGGCGCCTGGGAGAATACGACCGGCCACAACGCGCCGCTTTATCCGAACCCGGCGAGCCCGTTCGCGGACGAATCGAAATTCAATGTCGATTACATCATGAATTTCTATGCCGCCGCCGGAGTGCCGAAAAGCAAGCTGGTCATGGGGGCTCCCGTCTATGGCCGCACGTGGAAAGGCGTTTCGGCTGGCCCGAACGGCGACGGGCTTTACAGGTCCGCCACTGGGGCCGGTTCGGGGACTTGGGAAACAGGGTCGATCGACTATTCCGACCTTCTCAACAAGGTCAATACGCAGTCGGGAACATACGAACTGTTTCGTGACGCGGCTTCGGGTGTGCCTTATGTGTATGCCCCGACGCTCGAAGGCGGCTGGTTTTCGACGTTCGAAGACAAAGTCAGCCTGGGCCAGAAGATCGATTACATTCTGGCCAACGACTACGGCGGCATGATGTTCTGGGAAATGTCTGCCGACGTGGACGATTCGAACAGCCCGGACAGCCTGATCGGCCTGGCCGGCAACCGTTTGTTGAGCGGTGCGTCGTCATCTGCCTATCTCACGGCCGCGAATGTTGCCGTGAATGAAGGTAACTCAGGCACCACGGCGGCGTCAGTGACGCTGAGTCTTTCGAAAGCATCGACACAGCCGGTGACCGTGAAATATTCGACAGTGGCCGGCACGGCGACTGCGGACGTCGATTACGTGAACAACTCGGGCACGGTGACGTTCGCCCCCGGTGAGACTTCGAAATCGGTCGCATTGTCGATCAAGGGCGATGCCATCTATGAACCTGATGAAGCCTTCCAGCTTCGGATCGACGAAGTCATGGGTGCCGTGAAAGCGACTTCAGCGGCCACGGTCACGATCAAAAATGATGACGCCCCGCCGCCGATGCTGGACACGGCGACACTGAAGCTGACCGGGACCTGGTATCCCGGCTTCGGCGGCGAAATCACGGTGAAGAATACGACCGGCGCGGCGATTTCGAATGGCTGGGTGCTCGAATTCGATTCGAATTTCGATATCACGTCGATCTGGAACGCCGAGATCGTGAGCCGTACAGGGGCACGTTACAAGATCCGCAGCCTTTCCTGGAACGGATCTCTCGGCGTCAGTTCGACGCTGACCTTCGGCTTCAACGGCAAAATGATCGGTTCAGACACGAATCCGGCGATTTCGAACGCGACGATCCGGCCGGCCTGAACCGGGTGGCAGCCCGGCGATCCTGTCGCATAAACCAACTCTCCCGGAAGGCTCAGCGAACGAAAAACGCCGGGCCTTCTATCGTCAGAATCACGGTTTTATCGAGGTTCCGGCTTTCGAGGAAATTCAACGGCCTAAATCGACGAACAATTCCGCGACTTCCATTTCGAACCCGGGAAGAATTTCGGGGTTCGTCATCTTCATTTCGCGGGCGAACGTTCGTGAGATTCCATCGGGGGTAAATTCGATCACTTCCTGAGTCTTCGGATAGACGACCCAGACGCAAGCGGTGCCCGCGGTGAGATAATCCCGGACTTTTTCGCGAATTTCGACGGCCGTTTCCGTCGGCGAGACGATTTCTACTGCGAGATCGGGCGCAAGCTCCCAAAACGTGTCGGGAACTCCTTCGATGGGCATGCGAGATTTTCGCACGTAAAAGACGTCAGGTGCTCGTACCGTATCAGGTTCTCGTTCAAGAACAAAACCTGATTCGACACCGACGAGACCTTGGTCGGAAGATTTTGCCCAGCCTCTCAAAATCGCCGTGATTACTGCGGCGATCAAGCCATGGCGGCCGCCTGGTGGCATTTGCTCGATCAACTCCCCTCGGACAAGAGAGTGTCGCTTCCCATTTTCGGGAAGTCGCAGGAATTCGATGGCCGTCATTGCCTTCGGGCCGACTGATGCCACTTCGAAGCTCCTGATCGGAAAGAGTCAGCACATCGATCGATAATATCGCATCATATTCGCGATCGAGATTGGAGGCAAGAGTTTACGGAAGTAGCTGCGAAAGCTCGCGTCCGAATCACCCCAGAGCCATCGTCAGTGCCGACGTCTGGGCATGATAGGTCTCGGCGTACCAGCCGCCCTGGAGCACGAGATCGTCGTGGCGGCCCTGCTCGATGATCTGGCCGCCGTCGATCACGAAAATCATGTCGGCATTGCGGACCGATGAGATCTTCTGGCTGACGACGACGCAGGTGTGGCCTTTCAGGCTCGATTTCAACGATTCCTGGATGCGGCTTTCGGTCTGGGCGTCGAGGGCGCTGGTGCAATCGTCCAGAAGCAGGACTTTCGGGTTCGCCACGATCGCCCGGGCCAGCGCCA
>WGMM01000060.1 GCA_016125085.1 bacterium | reverse complement strand
GGTGATGAGCATGATCAAACGGCGACAGGGCGTAGCGACATCCGGACGCAGCTATCAAGCTCGCTGCCGCGATCTTCGACTCATGACACTGACTCACAACATCATGATCCTGTAGGGAGCAGCAGGGTTTTCTACAGAGCCAGAATGTCCCCATTTCGTCTTGTCCCCATTTCGTCTGGACCGTTAACTTAACAGCCGCAGCTTTCTGGGACCAATTGAAATCTTAAATACCAATGATTCGAAGTCAGGCGGGTTGCACAAACCATGACTTGAATGATAGATTCGCTCATTGGGACTGACTATTTCTATCCAGAAACCGGCATTACGTGTCATTCGTTCTTCGATGACTTGTCCGGCTGGATAGGTCATCTCGTAAACGTTCCAGATTTGGATCACCGAATCATTTGCGGTATAGGGATATTCAACGAAATTTTCAAGATGCGGATCCAACGATGTTCTTAGAGCAGATACACCTGTGCCGTCAGCCAACCAAAAATTACCTTTAAGACTTATGTCTACAGCTTGCTTAACAGTAGTATTTGTCCAGGATAAGAACGCCAGTCGGATCCGCCCCTCATTTGGAACATCCAAGAGATCCGCCGACTGGATTCGATGAGATCCCCAACGAATCGATCTTGGACGTTTAATCTTGCTAGGATATTTCTTGATATCCTTAACCATGGCCTCCTGAATAGAGAGTCCTGAAGTCGAATAGTCAAAATCATTCATCGGCGGAATAGGAGGCATTCTACTTTTCCTTCTTTTCTGCCTTCGGAGTCCGAAGTAAGCGCCGCGAATCCCACTCCGGTGACCTGATTCCGGGCGTCGGTCGTACGGCTTTGCCCAATGCCGCTTTATGGAAAGAGACTGCCGCTTGCCCATCGCGTAGAGGCCACAGGGCCGGGTCCTCGAAGTCGACGCGACAATATCGAGAATACCGTCGCTGTTGGAGTCGGACAACGTCCCGCGGGCGTAATCTGTGAGTTGGTTGAGGTTGTCGGAGTCTGACGAGCCAGACCGACAACTTGATGCTCATGTAGCGATGATCCTGGATTTCTACAGAGCCTGAATGCACCCTTTTTCGCCTCTTTTCCTTCTTTTCCTGTATGCTTGCGACATGACCGCGTGAGAAAATAAGAACGCCGAATTTTGCCCCGAACGATTTTTGAGAAATTCCTGTCGATATTCCCGTCATCCGAACGACCACTTTGCGGGAGTCCGTCAAACTGCGGAACGAGAGTCACCTTAAGAATCGTGGAGCCTGTCGATGAGCGGAGTACGCGTACTGGTCGGAACGGCAAAGGGTGCGTTCATCCTGACGTCTGATGGGAAACGTGAGCATTGGAAAGTCGAAGGGCCGCTGTTCGCGGGCTGGACGATCTACCACATGAAAGCTTCGCCCGTCGACTCGAACAGGATCTATGCATCGCAGTGCAGCGACTGGTTCGGTCAGGTCATACAGCGGTCGAACGACGGCGGCAAGACCTGGGAACAGCCTGGCGGCGAGGTTCGAATGGACATCACCGGCGCGCCGCCAGCAGCGAGCAACATGTTCGTTTACGAAGGAGACGCCGGGACTCACATGTGGTACGACGGCACGCCGCACCCGTGGGAATTCAAGCGTATCTGGCATCTCGAACCCTCGCTGACCGAAGTCGACGTCGTCTACGCCGGCGCGGAAGACGCGGCGTTGTTTCGTTCGAAAGACGGAGCGATGACCTGGCAGGAACTGCCGGGACTCCGCGCCCAAAGGGGATCGGAGTGGCAACCTGGAGCCGGAGGTTTGGGTGTCCATACGATTCTGCTTGACCCCAGCGATCCGAACAGGATCTTTGTCGCCATCTCCGCGGCGGGCGCTTTCCGAACCGATGATGGCGGAACGACCTGGAAACCGATCAATCGTGGCCTGAGGTCAAAATACATCCCCGACCCGGATGCCGAAATCGGGCACTGTGTCCATCGGCTGGCGATGCATCCGTCACGGCCGGATGTCTTGTTCATGCAATTGCACTGGAACGTGATGCGAACCGACAACGCGGGCGAACTGTGGACGAACATCAGCGGAAACCTGCCGACCGACTTCGGCTTTCCCATCGATGTGCATGCGCATGAGCCCGAGACGATTTACGTCGTGCCGATCAAGAGCGATTCGGAACATTATGTCCATGAAGGAAAGCTCCGGGTCTATCGCAGCCGGACCGGCGGCATGGACTGGGAGCCGCTCACGAATGGTTTGCCGCAAGAGAACTGCTTCGTGAACGTCCTCAGGGACGCGATGGCGACCGATACGCTGGAAGAATGCGGAATCTATTTCGGAACGACGGGCGGCCAGGTCTATGTGTCGCCAGACGGCGGAGATCACTGGAAAGCCATCGTTCACGACTTGCCGCGCGTCCTTTCCGTCGAGGTCCAGACATTACCATGACGAAGCACACGATCCGGGTCGTCATGCCCTATCACCTTCAGACCCTTGCGAAGATCGGCAGCGAAATCTCGCTCGATGTCGACTCGCCAGTCACTTACGAGTCCGTCATCGACGCGATTGAGGCGGCTTATCCCATGCTGCGCGGCACGATTCGGGACCACGTCACGAAAAGGCGCCGACCGCTCTTGCGGTACTTCGTCTGTTCGAAAGACGCGTCGCATGAACCGCCCGACACGCCCGTACCCGATGCGATCCTGTCCGGCGCTGAACCATTCATCATCTGGGGCGCGATTGCGGGAGGATGACCCGAGTCGAGCGGGGAGAGAGGGGTCAGGAGCCTTTTTCGCAGTGCGGAACAGTGAAGGCCCCTGCCCCCTTTTCTGCTCCCAAGTTCTCTGCAGGCTGCCAGAAAGGCTCCTGCCCCCTTTGCTGCTCCCAAGTTCCGAAGTCAACGGCAAGGCATCATGGCAACCCTTGCAGATTGCCCAGGCTGCCAGAAAGGCTCCTGACCCCTTTTCTCCTCCCTTGCAGATTGCCCAGTCCTCTAGAGAGGCTCCTGTCGCCTTTTCTGCTCTCATTGGTTGTCATGAATGAATTGATCGCCGACGATTATACGAATATCTTCTCCTATAGCAAATGCCTCCGATTCTCGAACTTTTTCGATTGTTCCTGGTTCATCTAAACCACCGAATTCCACAGCAACCAGATTGTCCTTATGCAGCACATTAAGCCCCTGTGACAACACTTGAATAGTTGTGTGTCTTCCCTCCATAATCTTAAATTCATGAACTATTTTTACAATAACCTTCACATTTGTACGTGCAGCTTCGCTCGCCAAGGACGCATCCTTGGCAATAATATCAATCGCAACCGTTATGCTGCCCCCAGATTGGTACTTTACGTCAATACGAGATAATAATCCATCGTAGAAGTTAAAGAAGCGTTCCTTGATGTAGTCATTGTACGGGAGAAGCTCGCCTGCGGAAAACAATGGGGACATCCTACTTTTCCTGCTTTCTTGGCCGGCCCTGAGGTCGGAGCGACGATTCCAATCCCAGTTCGGACACCGAAAAGTAGAATGTTCCCATGACCTACTGTCCCCATTACCTACAGGCCTGGGTCCTCAAGGGCGAAGCCACACGATCGAGAATACCGTCGCTGTTGGAGTCGGACAACACGCCGCGGGCGAAATCGGTGAGTCGGGTGAGGTCGTCGTAGTCGTAAAGGTCGCTGAGGGCCGAGTCGACGAGATCGGCTTCGAACAGGCGGTTGCCGACGCGGTCGCCAGGGAGCGGCGGCAAATGGGGAAGTCGCGGCAGCCGAATTCGTTTGATTCCGTGCTTCCCCTTGATCCGCCAGCCCTATAATGAAGAAGAGAGCGGCGGGTTCAACGACCGCCAGACGCATCGAAGCCGATCGATCCGACACGTCGACCGTTCCGCGCTTCGATGCGGGATATCCAGCAGGAGACCGGGCCATGACGAAGCAAGCGGCTCCGCACGAACAGCATCGGAACCACGAAAACCGGCACCCGCATCCCGCGGACGGGCAAGCCCGCGGCCCCGATGCCGCCGGCGGCAGGCAGCACAGCGAACTCGTCGAGATTCGCGGGCATATCATCGATTCGCTCCTGCTGCCCAAGGTGCTCGACCTGGTGCTCAATCAGGGCGGCCGGTTCGATATCGAGGAATGCCGCATCGGTTCGCGCAGGGTCGACCCCAGCGTGGCCAGGATTCGTGTCACAGCCCCCGATGCCGACACGCTGGGCAGGATTCTCAACAGCATGATCGCCCAGGGCGCGACACTGCCTGAAGCCGAGGCCGCGAGGTTCGTGCCCGCCGACATCGCCGGCACCTTCCCTGAAGGCTTTTATGCGACGAGCAATCACCCGACGCAGGTGAATATCGGCGGCAAGTGGGTGGATGTCGCCCGGCAGGAGATGGATGTCGCTATCGTCCTGGAAGACGGCCAGCCGCAGTGCATGGCCATGGCCGACGTTCAGGTGGGCATGCCGGTGCTCGTGGGCTATCACGGGGTGCGGGTGAAGCCGGTGGACAGGCTGACGGAGCCCACGGGCCCCAGCTTCGGGTTCATGAGTTCGGCCGTGTCGAGCGAGCGGCCCCGCGCGGCGCTGATCCACGAAATCGCCGGTCACATGCGGGCCACCCGTGCGGCTGGCAAGCGGGTGCTGCTGGTGGGCGGCCCCGCCATCGTGCACACCGGCAGCGGCGAATATGTGGCCCGGTTGATTCGCGAAGGCTGGATCACGGCCCTGTTTGCCGGCAACGCCCTGGCCACGCACGATATCGAGCAGGCGATCTTCGGCACCAGCCTTGGCATTTCGGTCGACAAGGCCCAGGCGACGGAGCATGGGCATGAGCATCACCTGCGGGCGATCAACAGCGTACGCAGGGCGGGCGGCATTGTGCCGGCGGTGAAGTCGGGCCTGATCGGTTCGGGCGTCATGTACGAGTGCGTGCGGCAGGGCGTGCCGTATCTGCTGACCGGGTCGATCCGCGATGACGGCCCCCTCCCCGACGTGGTGACGGACATGCTCGTCGGCCAGGCGAAGCTGCGAGAGCTGGTGCACGACGTCGGCTTCTGCATCATCGTGGCCACGGGGCTGCACGGGATCGCCACGGGCAACGTGCTGCCATCGACGGTGCCGGTGGCCGTGGTGGACATCAACCCGGCGATCATCACGAAACTGCACGACCGCGGCACGTTCCAGACGATCGGCATGGTTACCGACGTCCAGGCCTTCCTGAGCGGCCTGGCCGACGAACTGGCGGAGGCGAAAGCATGACCGCAACCGGCGATACCGAGGCCATCACGCTGGTGCTGAAGCGAAAGCCGACCGTGCTGATGTGCCCGCCTGATCATTACGGGATCGAATACGAAATCAACCCCTGGATGGACGTGAAGCGAGGGGCCGTGCCTGAGCTGGCCCAGAGGCAGTGGGCACGGCTGCGGGAGACGATCGAGGCGCTGGGGGCGGCGGTGGAGATCGTCGGCGCGGTGCCGCATCTGCCGGACCTGGTCTTCACGGCCAATGCGGGGCTGGTGGTCGGGAACACGTTCGTCGGTTCGAATTTCCGGCATGCGGTGCGGCAGGGCGAAAGCCCGGTCTTCGACGCCTGGTTCGCGGAGCGGGGCTGGAATGTCGTGCGGCCGCCGGCTGACATTTATTTCGAAGGGGCCGGCGATGCCCTGTTTTGCGGCGAGACACTGTTTTTCGGCTACAAATTCCGCAGCCAGCCTCGCGGGCATGCCTGGCTGGGCGAATTGCTGGGTGTGGAGGTGCTGCCCGTCGAACTGGCGGACGACCGCTATTATCACCTGGACACGTGCTTCTGCCCGCTGGACGACTCAGCGGCTATCATTTTTCCCGGGGCGTTCGACGAATATGGCCTGAAGGCGATTCGCGACCGTGTGCCGCTGCTGATCGAGGCTGACGCAACCGAGGCTGAGGCTTTTTGCTGCAACGCTGTCGTCATCGGCCGGGATGTCATCCTTAATGACATTTCGCCCCGGCTGGCCGATTCGCTGGGCGGGCATGGCTTTCGCACGCATCCGCTGGGGTTGTCGGAGTTCATCAAGTCGGGCGGCAGCGCCAAGTGTCTGACGCTGCGTCTGGATGGCGAGGAGGCCGCGGCCTGGGCGAAAGACTGATCGCCGCATCGCAGGAAATGCGATCGGCGGCGATCAGGTTTCGAATCATGCCTGACATGCCGGCGCAGGGGTTTCATTTCCGGCAGGCGGCAGTTCTTTGCCGAAGAGCAGATACAGAACAGGCAGTGCCAGCATGGTGAGGAACGTGTCGCAGATCATGCCGAAGAAGACGACGGTCGCCAGAGGCCGCTGCACTTCGGCCCCCATGCCTGTGGAGAGCATCATCGGCACGAAGCCCAGAGCGGCGACGGTGCCTGTCATGAGCACTGGCCTGAGGCGAGCCAGCCGGGCCTGTTCGATAGCCTCTCGCTTGCTCAGCCCCTGGGCCATGCGGTCGCGGATATAACTGACGAGCACGAGCCCTTCGAGCATCGAAGCGCCCGCCAGGGCGACGAAGCCGACCCCGGCGGAGATCGTGAACGGCATGCCTCGAAGCCACAGCCCGAGCACGCCGCCGACACGGGCGAACAGGACGCCGCTGAAGATCATCAGGGCATCGCGGGCCGAGCCGAACGTCATGTAAAGCAGGCTCAGGATGAGTGCCAGGGCGAGCGGCACGACGATCATCAGGCGGATCTCAGCCCGTCGCATGTTTTCGAACTGACCGCCCCATTCGATCCGATAACCGGGCTCCAGCTTGACCTTCTCGGCGATGGCGGCACGGGCGTCGTCGACGAACGAGCCGAGATCACGGCCACGGACGTTGGCCTGAACCACAATCCGGCGCTCGCCCCATTCCCGCTGAATGGTCGTCGGCCCGATGACCTGGCGAAAATCCGCCAGTTGCGAAAGCGGCAACCGGCTGCCCTCGCTCGTCAGAATCGGCACTCGCTCCAGGGCTTGCGTGCTGTCGCGATACTCTTCCGGCAGACGGATCACGAGAGGATAACGCCGATCCGGCTCGACGACTTCACCGACTTTCGTCCCGCTGGTTTCGGCCACGACATCCAGGACTTCGCGGGCATTGATGCCGTAACGAGCCAGTGCCTGACGATTGACTGCCACCTGAAGCACGGGCGAGCCGGTGATCTGCTCTGCTGAGACGTCGGCCGCGCCCGGGATTTCCCTGAGAACGCGTTCGACTTCGGCGGCTTTCTCTTTCAGCGTCTCGAGGTCGGGTCCGAAGATCTTGACGCCGAGATCGGCGCGAATACCGGCGACCATTTCGTTGATACGCAGCTCGATCGGCTGGCTGTAAACCGCGCGCATGCCCGGCAGATGCTCCGTGACTTCCGCCATCGCGGCGACCAGCTCTTCCTGGCTGCCCGCTTTCTTCCAGCCGCCGGCCGGTTTCTGCAGCAGATACGCACGCCATGCGGAAAAACCGGCGAACGGCGAGGGCCTTGCGATGGCATAACTCCCATGCCCGGGCTTGAGCGTCACGTAAACGTCGCTGACTTCGAAGCCCATCGGGTCGGTCGCGATTTCGGCTGTCCCGGTGCGGCTCCAGACGGTGTCGACTTCGTCGGGAAACGAATCTTTGAGCAGCTTTTCGATCCGCGTGCCATAAGCCAGGGACTCTTCGAGGGATACGCTGGCGAGTCGCACCGTGTTGATGACGATCGAGCCTTCGTTGAGCCGGGGTACGAATTCGGAACCGAGGCTCGTGCCCAGAATGGTCGCTCCGACAGTGATCGCGGCCACGACGATGAGAGTCGCCCAGGGAAATGCCAGTCCGAGCTTGAGGATCGGCTGAAAAAGACGGTGCGCGACGCGGTCGACGAACGTGTGCTTGTCCTGAACATGTCGCGAGAGCCCGATCGAAGCGAGCACGGGCATGAGGGTCAGGGACAGGATCATCGAACCGAGCAGAGCGAACACGACCGTCATCGCCATGGGCCGGAAGAGTTTGCCCTCGATACCCTGAAGCGTCAGGATCGGGAGGTAGACGATCATGATGATCAGCTCGCCGAACATCGTCGGCTTGCGTACTTCGATCGCCGCCTCTCGGACGATTTCGAGCCTGGAACGCCCGGATCGGTCCATCGACAACCGCCGCACGCAGTTCTCCACCATGACGACCGAACTGTCGACGACCAGGCCGAAGTCGATGGCCCCCAGGCTCATCAGGCTGCCGGCGATACCGGCTTTCTGCATCAGCGTGACCGCGAAGAGCATGGACAGGGGAATGACGCTCGCGACGATCAGCCCGGCACGCACATTGCCCAGGAAGGCGAAAAGAACGGCGATGACCAGCACCGCCCCTTCGAACAGGTTCCGTTCGACGGTCGCCAGCACCTGTTCGATCAGCGTCGTACGGGAATAGGGCACCTGAATCGTCACGCCTGGCGGGAGGGTTCGCCGGACATCGTCCATGGCCTTCTCCAGCTCCTGCGTCACCTGCCGCGAATTTTCACCCATGCGCATGAACGCGAGACCGAGCACGACTTCGCCCTGGCCATTGGCCGTCGCTCCGCCGCGGCGAGTCATGTGGCCGACGGCCACTTCGCCCAGATCACGCACCCGGATCGGCACGCCATCGACCGATTTGACGACGATTTCGCCGATCTCCTCAGGTGACGCAGTGCGACCCAGGCCTTGAATCAAATTCGCTTCGCCGCTTTCGACCAGATAGCCGCCGCCGACGTTCGCGTTGTTCTTTTTGAGGGCGTCGACGAGTTCGTCCCGCGTGATCCCGAAATTGACCAGTTTGAGCGGATCGGCCCTGACTTCGAACTGCTTGCTGAGGCCGCCCCAGGGGTTGATCTCGGCAACGCCCGGCACACGTCTGAGCCGGGGACGGATCACCCAGTCCTGGAGCGTTCTCAGCTCGGAGAGGTCGATCGCCGGGTTCGTGCTCGAAAGCAGATAGTGATAGATCTCGCCCAGGCCTGTCGCGACCGGGCCCAGCGTCGGCCTGGAGATTCCTTCCGGCAGCTCGACTTCCCCCAGCCGCTCCATGATCTGCTGCCGGGCGAAGTAGATGTCCGTATCGTCGGAAAAAATCAGCACGACCTGCGAAAGCCCGAATTTCGAAACGGAACGGACCTCCTCAAGCCCTTTCAGGCCCCCCATCGCATATTCGACGGGGAACGAAATCTGCCGCTCAATCTCTTCCGGCGCCAGTTCCGGCGCGTAGGAATTGATCTGCACCTGAATCGGCGTCGTATCCGGAAACGCATCCAGCGGAAGGCTTTGCACGGAACGCAACCCCAGCGTCACGAGCAATGCGGCACCCAGGAGAACCACGAAGCGGTTCTCGAGACTTTTGTCGATCAGCGTATTGAGCATGTTCAGGTTCCCTCGGCGTTCGTGGTCAGTGTGCACAACCAGCGCCGATGGCTCCTTTCATGATCTCCGTCTTCAGCAGGAATGAGCCGGTCGTGACGACCCTGTCGCCCGGTTTCAGCCCCCAGGCGACTTCGACCCGGTCTTTCGCGTCAGTCGGCCGCGTCACCACCCT
This sequence comes from bacterium, assembly GCA_016125085.1. Taxonomy (GTDB): domain Bacteria; phylum Planctomycetota; class Planctomycetia; order Isosphaerales; family Isosphaeraceae; genus QWQI01. Next base: position 28,632 of record WGMM01000060.1, on the reverse strand, counting down.
TTGCGTCCTGTAAACGCCTTCCTCATCCTGCGGCAGGAAGACCACTTTCATCCCTTCGTTCGACTGAACAGCCTCTTTGGGAATCTGTACCGACGGATGCGTTTCGCTGACGATGATCTTCGCGATGCCGTACTGGTTCGCCCGAAGTCGCCCGTCCGGATTTTCGAGAGAAGCTCGAGCCCGCAGTGTCCGAGTTTTCGGATCGACTTCCGCGCCGATCCAGTTCAGAGTGCCCCGTTCTTCGCGCTCGCTGCCGATCGACGTGTAAACGACCTTCTGACCGATGCTCAATTGGGCGACGTCATCCTGATAGACATTGATCCACAGCCACATCCGGGAAACGTCGGTCACTGCGAAAAGCTGAGTATTGGCTTCGACGTGCTCGCCCTGAACGGCATGCCGGGCGACCACCACACCGTCGATCGGTGCGACGATCGGCAATTTCGAATCCGTGTCCTCGGTTTCGATCAACTTCCGGAGACTGGCTTCGTCGAACCCGAAGTTTTTCAGCTTCTGCCTGGCTTCCAGCAGCAGCGCTTTCGCCTTCGTCAATTCCGTCAGAGTCTCCAGCTCGGTCTTGCCGGGCACCGTGCCCGCCCGGGCAAGGGGCTTCGTCCGGTCATAAGTGGCCTGTGCCAGGGTGACCTGTGCGCTCGCATTCAGAAACTGTGCCTTGGCCGAACTGATCTCGGGCGAATCGACGACGGCCAGCGTATCTCCACGCTTGACCGAATCGCCGAGATCCGCCACGACCTCCTTGAGGAAACCGGAAACCCGGGGCGAAATGTCGGCGTAACGATTCGCGTCGTAAGCGACTTCGGCATTCGCCCTGAGCGCATGAAAGCAGTCGTTCTTCGTCGCTTCAGCGATTCGAATGTCGATCCGTTCGGCCAGTTTCGTTCCAGCCAGCCGCACTTGTGGCAGCGGCTGCCTGCATTCACGGGCGTCACGTTCTTTCGTGTCGCCGGCACAGTCGAGACATTCCGACTCGGGCACTTTGTGCGTCGCACACCAGCCGTCGTCCGGGATGCTGGACGTCACTGTGCCGCATGCGGCGCAAAACTCCCTCGGCAACCCATGCCCTTCGGGACACAGGTCGATTCCGTACTTCGTCTGAGCGTTCGCGTCGCAGAGGGTACAAATCGCCTCGGGTATGCCACCATGCTCGGAGCACAGTTCCAGTTGCCCCATTCGCGAAGGATCGCATTTCGTGCAGAATCTTTCAGGCACACCATGTTCGGGACAGAATTCCCCCGAATCGGAGTGTTCGACAGCATCATGTTCGCCATGTTCGCCTGGCCTTGCGGAATGCCCCGAGCCGACCCAGTCAGGCCGACCGACCACGACCGCTGTGCCGACGATCGCTAACGCCGCCACCATGGCGGCGAAATGTACGCTGAGCTTCTTCATCATTCGTTCTTTCGTTTTCCGGCGGGCTGAGAAAATGGCCGACATAAGCCCTTTTCGAAGACGCCATAGCGGCAACTTCGCGAGCCATGCGGACGGACACGCACGAAGTCACGAACGCGTCGTTAACGAGCGTCCTGACCAACGGGCGTACATATGCCGCGACAAATTCTCAGCAGCGAAAAACCTGAAGAACAGCTCGAGAGGGCAAACTGGAACGAACGCCGAATAACCTGACCGACGATCCGTCGCATGACTCGAAGGATCCCGTCATTTTCGCGATCCCGGAGACGACCAGGAAAGCGACTGCAAGCGCACCGAGTTCGAGCAGCGACGAAGCCGACCAATATTCCTGTACGGCACCCTGGCAGATGCAATTATCGAAACTGTCCGGACAATGGGCCGGCATGGAATCCGGCTCGGTCAAGGCATGCGCATGGTCAGCGTCCTGCACAGCTTCTTCAGCACCGCAGACGAACGGGCAAATCAGAAGAATCGAAGTCAGAATGATCCGAATGGCGTCAGACACTGCGACCGACTCCTTCCGAACGCTGACGGAACACGCCCGATCCATAACATCATTCTGACACACGACGGTAACTTCGTCAAATCGGTCGGCGGGCGCGAACATCCCCGATGCGAGATCGTTCCGCATCAGCACGGGATCGACGTTCCTAAGCCCAACTGGTCATTCGGAACGCAGATGATCCTCAGGAGCGAAGCAGGCAGCTCGATTTTGCCAAGTTTGCGATCCCGGAAGCGGGATGGCGTCCGACGCGTCTCGAAATTGCCACAAGGGTTCGCATTCGTTCGCAAATCCTGTTATAATCATTCGATCAGACGAAACAACCGCAGGACGATCTCGCGACGGGAAGCGGGCAAATTCCGTTCGCTTCGACCAGGGTATTCGACGCATCTTCCGCCATGATCCTGCATTGCGGCCTTGACCTCGGCACCGGATTGAATTCGTCACGTGAAGCGGTGATCTCATGGATCATCGATTCCTTGCGTGAGCCGATTCAGGCGCTTCGAAGTCAAAACCGCTGGAGATGAGCCGATCCCAATGTCAGTATTCCGCATTCGCGTGCCCTCGGCCCGCATTTTCCTCCTTTCGATTGTGATCTGCCTGCCGTCCGAAGCCGCGAAGGCACAGCAGACTACCTTGCCGCCGCCCGGTTACGTTATGTCGTGGAACGACGAATTCGAAGGAACCACGCTGAACCTCGCCAAGTGGCGCGTTCGGTATCCGGGCATTCGTGATGGCGCCATGGTCACTTCCGAAAGCGTGACACTCAACGGTCGCGGCCAGTTACTGCTGACTACGTTTTACCGCAATGGCCTGATGAATACCGGAATGATCGGCACGCAGCAGACATTCCGCCAGCGATACGGCTATTTCGAAGCCCGAATCAAGTTTCAGGCATCGCAGGGGCACCATGGCTGCTTCTGGTTGCAATCGCCGACTTATGGCCAGATCGTCGGCAATCCGGCGGCATCGGGCACAGAGATCGACATCGCGGAGTTTTTCGGCAGCGGGCGGACCGATAAAGGGCTCTTTTCGACCGTCTGGTGGAATCCTTACGCCAGCCCATCCAGCGTCAAGATCACGCCCAACCTTTCGAAGGTCTTAAGGCCCGTCAGCCGCAAGCACGTTCCGGAACTCAGCAACGATTTTCACGTTTACGCCCTGCTCTGGACACCTTCGGCCTATATTTTCTACGTCGACGGAATCGAAGTCGGCCGAACCACGACGGCCGTCTCACAAGTCCCTGAATACATCGTACTCAGCCTGCTTTCCAGCGCATGGGAACGCCCCCGATTGCCCCTCAGAAATCTGCCTGAGAGCATGACCGTCGATTATGTGCGAGTTTACGCCTCGCAAAACTGAGCGAATCCGATCACAGTCCATATATGCGAATCGGGGCGAAATGCAAATCGCATTTTCGCCCCGATTCAATTTCACGAAAAGTCGAATCAGGCCACGCCGTTACTTGCGAACCATTCCAGAAGACGCTTCCAGCCGTCTTCGGCCTTGTCCTTGCGATAGGTCGGGCGATAGTCAGCGTGGAATCCGTGCGGCGTTTCGGGATAGAGAACGATCTCGCCCGGCTTGCCGGCTTCCTTGAGCGCGGCCTTCATTTTCTCGACGGTGTCGTTCGGGATTCCGTTATCGGCACCGCCGTAAAGGCCCAGCACGGGGGCCTTCAGGTCCTTCACGAGGTCGATCGGGTTCTTCGGGTGCAGCGGGTCGGCCGGGCCCAGCAACCGGCCATACCAGGCCACACCGGCTTTTACGGCCGGATTATGGGCCGAATAGAGCCAAGTAATGCGGCCGCCCCAGCAGAAGCCGGTGACGGCTAGCTTGGCCGCGTCGGCCTTGCCTGATTCCTTGGCCCAGGCATAGGCGGCGTCCAGGTCGCTCATGACCTGCTCATCAGGCACTTTCGAGACGATCTTGAGAATTTCGGGGAAGTCCTTCAGGTTCGAAACATCGCCCTGGCGGACATACAGATCCGGCGCGATCGCCAGATATCCCTTCTTGCCGAACCGGCGGCAGATATCCTTGATGTGCTCGTGGACGCCGAAAATCTCCTGCACCACAAGCACCACAGGCAGATTCTTGCCATCTTTGGGCATGGCCATATAGCCGGGGATCTCGCCGTCTTTCGTCTTGATCTTGATTTCGCCGGCTTCCAGGCCCGCGGTGTCGGTCGTGATCGTGTCAGCCGAAACGGGCAGCACGGCGGCGGCGAATCCGGTGGCCAGCCCGGTCCGGGCCAGGGTGCGACGGCTCACTTGCGTGTCGATCATGGTCTTCGAATTCCCTCGATGAAGTCCTGGCGGCGCTGGGCCGCGATTGCGATGCGGAACGATCTTCGGGCCGGTCGTCTCGATGATCGAACGGACGTTCCTTCAGCCTATGGCAATTCGCGGCCCCGGTCCACAGGACAGCCCCGCACACGGGCCGAAACAATCCGATACGAACGCACAATGATTGCCACAAGCAATTACAAGCACTGCACTTAATCGCAGAATTGCCGCTCGATACGTTTCGTTACGTTCGAGAAGTGTCCCGGCTTCATGCATGCATGCGTTTCAAGTTCGGTCGAAGCGGTTCCCGCTGGAGGAATCCGCCGCCAACTTTCAACGAACGACCGCATCGGAGTCGAACGCCATGCGAAACGACACAATACGACCCAGGCAACAAGACGGATTCGGCCGAATGAAGCTCGAACGCCTGCTTTCGAAGGCCGCATGCATCACGCCTCTGTTCATGATCGCCTCGATCGAGGCTCAGGCCATCCGGCCGCCGGCTCCGGCCATCGGCGACGCGCTGCCGGGGCTTTCGGCTGACGAGCAGGAGCGGTTCCGGCTCGGCAAGGAAGCCTTTACCTTCGAACTGGCCGACGAGCATGGTGTCGGCCCTGTGTTCAATGGCCGGTCTTGCGTCAGTTGCCATGCCGGCCCCGCCGCGGGCGGTGGTGCGGCCAAATTCGGCGTGCGTTTCGGACGAAGATCGGCGGAAGGCTTCGATGATCTCCAGGCCCTCGGAGGTCCCACGATTCAGGCCCTCGGAATCGGCAAGGTGGGTGATGTCGAATTCGTCGGCGAAACCGTGCCGGCACAGGCGAATGTCGTCGCCCGCCGCAGGGCCACGCCCACATTCGGGTATGGGCTGGTCGACGCCGTTCCCGACGAGTCATTTTTCCGTCTGGCGGCCCTTCAGCAAGCGAACCGACCCGCGACGGCCGGCCGGGTGAACATCGTCGTGAATCTGCGTACCGGTTCGCCGGCGGTGGGCAAATTCGGCTGGAAAGCGGGTGTGGCCAATCTCTTCGATTTCGCCGCCGACGCTTACAAGGACGAGCTTGGCGTGACTTCCGGTGGCTTCACCGACCCGGAATTCCCCGGGGTCGTGCTGCCCTTCGCCCGTTCCGCCGACGGCCGGTCCGTGAGCGAAGAAAATGCCCCGCAAGGCAATCAGGCCCTGCTCGCGGCGAATCCGGTGACATCGCCGAATCTGCCGGACGACGAAAACGTGCGGAAGTTCGCCGATTTCATGTCGCTGCTCGCTCCTCCACCTCGTGGTCCGGTCAGTTCTGCGGCCATTCGCGGCGAAATCGTTTTCGGCCGCATCGGCTGCACCGACTGCCACACGCCCACGCTGAGGACAGGCCCAAGCGAGGTGCGTGCTCTCAACCAGGTGAACTTCAAGCCGTATTCCGACTTCCTGCTGCACGACATGGCTTCCCTTGGCGACGGTATCGAAAGCCCGGGCCCCACCGGTCCGGCGAAAGGCTCGGAGATGCGGACAGCGCCGCTGTGGGGCTTGCGGTTTCAGGAAGCGTATCTGCATGACGGTCGAGCGACATCGCTCGAAGCAGCCATCATCTGGCACGACGGTCAGGGCCGAATCGCGAAGGCGAACTATTCAAGGCTTCCCGCCGCTTCGAAACGAGACCTCGAAGCGTTTTTAAGGTCGCTATGAAAAGGGCCTGAAAACCCACGGAACGATGCGACGTCCCGGCATCGCTGGAGCGAACGATGCCGGGACGTCTGCAAAGGGAGAGAGCGATGACGAAGACTACGCAGGACTTAATGCAATCCGATCCGCCGACGGCTTGCCAGGTATCCCAGCGAGCCGATGCCGATGGCCATCATGGCGATGCCGGAGGGCTCTGGCACTGCCGTGATCGTGATGGGATCACCGCCGAGCCGCTGGGCGATGATCAGATTGTTGAGCGTGGCATAATTGAAAGCCGAAGGGAGTTCGATCGTCAGGCGCGTGATCCTCATCCCTTCCGTCGCGAAAAAGCCGAAGAAATTCCGCGCGCCGGTCACGTTCGACTGAAACATCGACTGCCCCGAAGCACCTTCGGCGAAAACGGAGATCAGGCCGGTGGTGACGTTCGCTTCGAAAGCCGAAACGAAAAATTCGCCACCGACGGCACTCGCATCGCCCTGGATATTCCGAATGTCGATCGTCGTGCCATCGTAATTCGTGGAAAGCCAGATATCGCCGAACTGATCCTGGTTTTCCAGCGGGTAGATCCCCTGATCCGTCCCGCGACCGTCGGCCAGGATTTCGAAACCGAAGGCCCCTTGAGAGAATGCCAGAGCGTCCGAGTAAGGCACATTGGGCATCAGGCCGTCAAAGGTTTCCTTGTAGAAATCCGGCTCGATGCCGTTGATGAACTCGGCCTGCTGCGTCGCCGGGATGATTCCCGCCCCGGCAGGCAGTACCATCGGCCCGAAACCGAAAATCGATGCGATGAGTATGTAGCGTAGACGGTTCATCCGAAATTCCCCAGCGTGCTGAAATGCCCGTGCTCCGAAACCACGTCCTGCCATGGCGTAACGACTATTTCCCGCACCCTGTCGGATTCGCACTTACGAACTTTCGACACGTTTCCGGGAACCCTGTAAAGATTCAACGGGACTGTTGAAGGCTGGGGACACATGCACCGATCGGAGATGCGGAAATCCGGATCACCGGCGCTGGTTACGTTGATTTTTCTCCACCGTTCCGAACGAACCGGAACGCAATCGAACGCAACCCGACGAACTTGCGACCGCCTGCCGGGAGACTCTAAGATGATGTTCATCGAATCGCTGAAATCGCCCTTCTGAGATGCCGGAAAAGGGGTCAGGTCTCTTTTCCGGCAACCCGACGAAGGCTCGCTGGTTGAGGCTCACATCCCCGAAAAAGAGACCTGACCCCTTTTCCGGCGCAATCTCAAGGACAGGACCGAACATGCCCTCTCCCCGTCGCCGTTTTCTCCGAAACATTGCGGCTGGCTCAGCCGTCGCACCGATCGCGGCCTCCGTGCTGGCCCAGAACCCGGCCGTCACCGAACTGGCCCGCCGCCCCGAGCCGAAAAGCCCGAACGACAAAATCCGCATCGCCACGATCGGAATGGGCATCATCGGCTTCATCGACACCGACACCGCCCTGAAGGTGCCCGGCACGGAACTCGTCGCCGTGGCCGATGCCTACGCCGGCCGCCGCACCCGCGCCGGCGAAGTTTACGGCAAGAACGTCAAGGCTTACGCTGATTACCGTGAGATTCTCGACCGCAAGGATGTCGACGCCGTACTCGTCTGCACGCCGGATCACTGGCACGCGAAAATGGCCATCGACGCCATGAAGGCCGGCAAGGCTGTCTATTGCGAAAAGCCGATGGTGCAGAAGCTGGAAGAAGGCATGCCCCTGATCGATGCCGAAAAGGCCACGGGCGCGGTCTTTCAGGTCGGCAGCCAGTATGCCGCTTCGATCCTTTACGACAAGGTCCGCGACCTGATCGCCGAAGGCGCTATCGGCAAGATCAACTCGGTCGAAGCCCGCTATAACCGCAATTCGGCGATCGGCGCCTGGCAGTATTCCATCCCCACGGACGCCAGCCCGGAAACCTGCGACTGGGACCGCTTCCTGGGCAGCGCGCCGAAGATCCCGTTCGACGCTACCCGGTTCTTCCGCTGGCGGAATTACAAGGACTACGGCACAGCCGTCGCCGGCGACCTGTTCGTGCACCTGCTCACGGGCATTCACCACGCCACGAAGAGCCTCGGCCCCAACCGGGTCGCCTCGTTCGGCGGCACCCGATACTGGAAAGACGGGCGCGACGTGCCTGACTTCGTCATGGCCCTTTACGACTATCCTGACGCCGGAACTCACCCGGCCTTCACCGTCGCCATGCAGTGCAATTTCGAAGACGGCGGCGGGCCTGAGACCATGTTCCGGTTCGTCGGCAGCGAGGGCGTCATTTCCGTCACTTTCACGGACTTGACCCTCACCCGCCTGGGCATGGTGCCGTCGTCCGAAGCCGCCGTGCTCAAGGGCTACAACTCGGTCACCACCTTCGCGGCCGATCAGCAGGAGATTTACGGCAAGAAGTGGCGGGCCGAAAATCCGCCTGAGTCCATCAAGATGCCGAAGAAGGAAGAAAAGCGCTGGAAGGTGCCCGCCGGCTACAACGAACGGCTCGACCACTTCACTTTCTTCTTCGAATCGATGCGCAACAAAACCCCGGTTTACGAAAACGCCACCTTCGGCCTTCGCGCCGCCGCGCCTGCGCTACTTGCCAACGAAAGCATCGACACCGGCCGTGTCCTCGGCTGGGATCCGCTCATGCTCGAAAGGGTCTGATCACCTGGATCGGATTTCGACCATAGTCGACTTTCGATACGAGTGACGAACCGGGAAAGAGACGAAGTCCAGGACCGCGAAAGCCCTGGACTTCGTCATTGACTGAAATTGCTGTCCTTCGAGTCTGTCAGACGTTGCGTTGACGCCTGGCCGCGATTCGGCTACCCCCCTGAGCGCGGATCAGATTCCGCGGCCCGACCGGATTCGGTTGCCGGAACGGGGGCGTGAAACCCTTGCGATTGCCGGGCACGCGCTCGACTCGCGGGTATTCGATCAACTGTTGGCCATGCAGGAACCATTGGCCCGTGTAATAGCGATAGTTGATCGTCGGTGCCGTGAATTCGCCGCAATCGTCCACGGGCAGCGGGATCACGGGCTGAACGAGGTAGCCTCGGCAGAGGTCGTGATTGAAGCCGCCGTCGAGCGCGGAGCGATCGCTGAATTTCCGGGAAAAGCCGTTCGCGCTATAGTTATGGTTATACATCATGTCATTGCCGGGGCCGGCCAGCACGGTTTCGCGGATGCCGTCATCGCCGGCGTCCAGCAGGTTGTCGCCGTTGCCGCCGTCGACGCGGTCGAAGCCGTCGCCGCCCAGAATCGTGTCGTTGCCGTCGCTTGCAAGCGAGGTATTCCGCGGCATGTGCATCGTATTGGCCGTGGCCAGCGTGCCACCGTAAATCTGGTCGTCGCCGCTGCCGCCATAGATCAGATCATTGCCGTCGCCGCCCTGGATGGTGTCGTTGCCTGCTTCGCCGAAGATGAGGTCCGCGTCGTTTCCGCCGTTGAGGACATCGTCTCCGCCACCGCCCATGAGCGAATCGACGCCGTCGTTGCCCAGGATCGTATCGTTGCCAGGACCACCGGCGATCAGATCATCGTCGGTGCCACCTTCGACATAATCGTTACCGAGACCGCCGGTGATGATGTCATTCCCGGAGTATCCGTAGATCGAATCCTGACCGTCTTCCCCGCAAAGCCGGTCGTCGCCGGCGCCGCCTTCGATCAGGTCATCGCCGTTACCACCTTCGACGTGATCGTTCCCGGCATCGCCGAAGAGATGATCGTTTCCGTCGCCGCCGGAAATCGAATCTTCGCCGTCGCCGCCCCGAACCGAATCTTCGCCGGTGCCTGACTCAACCGTGTCGTTGCCGTCACCACCCAGGATCGTATCGTTGCCGGGTTCGAGATAGCGTTGCGTCGAAAGCGGATTGATCGCGATGTCCGCATACTGGGTCGAGCCGTTCGAATTGATGTTCAGGCCCATGGAGCCCACGGTCGTCAACGCCCCGGTGGTTTTGTCCACCGTGAAGAACGTGTTCCGGTAAGTCGTCGCGTTCAGTTCTTCGAAAGCGGCGTAATACAACACGTCATTGCGTGTCCAGTCGACCGTCGAGCCTTGCTGCCAGACACCAGGATAGAACGGCAGAGAGGCGAGTGGCGTCACGCCGTACGTATTCCGGTCAACCTTGTACCACTTCTCGCTGTAAAGGCCGAGAACGTAGTAGTTCCCCGCCGCATCGACCGACAGTGCGACCGTCTGGTTGTCATCGATATTGAGCGTCGCCAGGAAAGTTACCGCTCCGGTCGTCAGGTCGATTTCCGCAAGCCGCGGCCTGGGTATCGGTCCGGGTTGATTGAGCCGGTAGTCGACCAGCCCGAGCATCCGGTTTCCGACCGGGTCCCAGGAAAGATCGCTGACCCGGTAGCCGGCTTCCAGCCCCGTGCCGCCGATCAATGTGGCAGCCCCCGTCGTGGTGTCGACCTGATAGAAAAAGTTCGTATCGGACTGGATCGTCATGTACAGGTTGCCCGACATGTCGAAATCCAGCCCCGTGCCGTAGTACAACTCGGGGTCGATTCCGTTGTTCCCGATAATATGAACATAAGAGGGCTCGTTCCGGTTGAAGTCGACGAGCTGATTGACGTAATCCAGCGGCTGATCGAGCCCCGTATAGACGAGCAGGCCGAAAATCTCGGGCATCAGATAGGGCGATGCATCGAACTCGCCGAGCACGTCGTTCCCTGCACCGCCTTCGATCAGGTCGTCGCCTTCGCCGCCGTTGATGGAGTCGTTGCCTTCCCGCCCTCGCAGGTCGTCATTTCCCGGCCCGCCGAGGATCAGGGATCCGCCGGTGCCGGCATAGATGAGATCATTGCCGTCTTCGCCCAGCAGCACAGTTCGGGAAAGAACCGGAATCGCGTCGATCGTATCGTTCCCGGCACCGCCGTAGATCGAAACTGGCCGCCCGGCCAGGTCGGTCATCACGGTGACGGTATCGTTCATGTCCAGAACGTTCACGAGCAGCGCCGTGACGGACGCATTCGCCGGCACGCTCACTTTGCTCGGGGTGATCTGCACTGAACCCGGCACGTTCGAAGCGTCGATCGTCACCCCGGTTCCGAGGTCCTCGAAGATGTAGTCCGTACCGGCGAGATTCAGCGAGACTTCCAGGAAGTTCGTATCGCCTGCAGCCGCCTGATAGCTGAGAACCCCCTGCCCGGTGATGTTCATCATGCTCGCCGCGGGTGTGCAGCGCACTTCGAGAATCTCTGGCGAAACTTTCGGCGAAAGCCCTTCCAGAAGCCTGTGCCGGCGGTCAATACGGCTGATGCGTCCCTTGCTCAAGATTCCCATGTCCCGCTCCTCCATTTCCGTCCCTGGCAGCGACTTGAGCCCCCACCGGACGGACCGATCGAAATCGAACCCGGTAATGCTTCGTTCCCGCGGGACCGTGCCCGAGACCGGCGGGAATGACGACTGTCGCAAGTCTGCGACGGGGAATCCGGACGTCAAACTCGACTTGCACTGAATTTCTTCCGATGGCGGGAAAGTCGAACCAATGTACCGGGCCTTCGGAACCTGCGGATCGGGCAAGCCCGTTTCATTCGGAATCATTCAAGTTTTCGATCGCGAAGGCACGCATGGATCGATGGCAAAACAGGAGAATCCCGATCTGGCCGCTTGTGACCATTGCTGTGGACGTTTAGACTCGTTCAGCATGAGTCCATCCGCGGGGAATTTCGAACTTCTTTGAGAAGTGCCCGCGACTGACCGGGATGCTCCGATGGCTCGCCCCCTTCCACCTGTCGGGAGTTTCGGATCCATGTTCCATTCGTTCAGGACCACCGTCGCGGCATTGCTGATCGGCACGATGGTCACGGCTACCGCCACGGCCGCCGAAGGCCGTCACAAACTGGTCGTTCTGGCCTTCGGCGACGACGAATTCGCCATCGTCGATCTGGCGAAGGATAGCGGCAAGATCGTCAGCTTTCAGGAACGCATCCTGCCCATGTGCGAAGTGGGCAGCGTCAGCGAAAAAGACGGTGTCATCACCGTCGAACTCAAACAATCGACCGGCACCAGCAGCTTCAAAGGCAAGGCCGACGACAAAGGTGTCATCAAGGGAATCTTCAACTTCCGCGGTAACCCCTACCCGGCCGAACTCGTGAAGACGGAAGCCGACAAAGTCGCCGAAATGAAATCGGGCCAGGTCAACCGTGAACTCGTCGCGGCCCTTCAGGCCAATGCCGGCAAGGGACCGAAAGATATCCGTGAAGCGATCGAAGGAATCCTTCGCAAATACGAAGGCAAGCCCTATGCCAACGGCATCTACGGCCAATATCTCAATCTCGCCGATCAGTTCGAGCTGAAAGAGGATGAAGTCAAAAAGCTTCTGGACACCTGGTTCGCGAGTGCCAAAACCTACGGCGACTCCTGGTACACCCAGACGCGCAAGGCGGCGATGAACGCCATGAACGGCAAAAAAACGACTGCCGCCGCTCTGCTGGAAATGGCCCAGGAAGCTGAGAAGACCATCGACGAAAACGCCGACATGGAAGGCAAGGTCGAGGCGATGACCATGATCGCCAGCGCCGCCAAACTGCTCGACAAAAAGGATCTGGCCGACTCCGTCAACGAAAAGCTCAAGGGCTACGAAACCAAGCTCGACGAAAACTACAAACAGAAGGTGCCCCCCTTCAAGCCCGTGAAAGTCGCCGAAAAAGCTGGTGCCCGGCCTGTCGTCATGGAACTGTTCACTGGCGCCCAGTGCCCGCCATGCGTCGCCGCTGACGTCGCATTCGACGCCCTGGCCGACACTTACGCCCACTCGAACCTCATCCTGCTGCAGTATCACCTGCACATTCCGGGCCCCGACCCGCTGACCAACCCCGACGCCCTCGACCGGCAGAAGTACTACGGCGAAGAAGTCGGCGGCACGCCCTCCACTTTCTTCAACGGTATGAGCGAAGCTGGCGGCGGCGGCAACATGGCCCGGGCCGAAGTCAAATACGGAGAATACAGGGAACAGATCGACCGCATGCTCCAAAAGGCACCGGCCGCCACCGTGAATCTCTCCGCAACACGAAAAGGCGACAAGATCGATATCGAAGTCTCCGCCAAAACGGCCGAAAAGCCGGCCGAAAAGGCCAAGCCTAAGCTCCGCATCGTTCTCACCGAAGAAGTCGTCAAGTACGTGGGCGGCAACAAGCTGAGGTTCCACCACCATGTCGTCCGCGACATGCCGGGCGGTGCTGAAGGAACATCGCTGGAGGCTTCCGGCGAGGTCAAGAAAACGGCGACCGTCGACCTGAACACCCTGCGCGGCGAAATCGAATCCTATCTCAGCGGCTACGAAAAAACCCGTAAGTTCGCTGGCACGAAGCCTTCGACCGAAATGAAGAACTTGTCCGTCGTCGCCTTCGTCCAGGATGACGAAACCAAAGAAATCCTCGGTGCCGCCCAGATCGAAGTCAAGGACACCCCCTGACCTTCTCTCCGGCAACGTCATCGACCCGCTACACCGGGCCGGGCTCCTCCTTACGGGAAGCCCGGCCCACTTCATTCTTGCCACACCCGGCGGGTAGAATAACGGCTAACCGTAACCGCGCATATCGGCACTGGACGATTCGATAAGCGGCGACCGGAATCCCGTTTCGGACCCGTTCCCTACGATGCCTTCGAACGCTCCCGGTCATCAGCCGCCCCCAAGAATCCAGCGACCATTTCGTGTCGCCGTCGCCCAGATTGCGCCCCGGCTCGGCGACTTCGAAGCCAACCTGGAAATCCATCGCAAGATCGTGTCCGATGCCCTCGGGCAGGGGGCTGACCTGATCGTCTTTCCCGAGCTTTCGCTGACCGGCTACTTCCTGCGAGATATCGTCAGCGACATCGCCGTGAGTGCCTCCGACTCGCGCGTGCTCAGCCTTTCCGACCCGAACGCCGATGCCCATGTCGTCGTCGGACTGGTGGAGGAATCGCCCCGCCACCTGCTCCACAACGCCGCGCTATGGCTGCACCGGGGCAGGGTCGAAGGCGTGCACCGTAAGGCTTATCTGCCGACCTACGGCATGTTCGACGAGAAACGCTATTTCGCCGCCGGCGACCGCATGCGGTGCATCGACACCTGCCTCGGCCGCGTCGGGATCCTGATCTGCGAAGACGCCTGGCACCTGGCAAATGCCGTCATCCTGGGCGCTGACGGTGCCGACCTGATCGTCATTCTCGCAAATTCACCGGCCCGCGGCGTGAATTCCGACGAACTCTCCAGCCAGGCCGTCTGGCACCATATCGCCCGCAATATCGCCCTGTTCGTCAATGTCCCTGTCATCTTCGCCAATCGTGTCGGTTACGAAGACGGCGTCTGCTTTTTCGGCTCCAGTCAGGTTCTCGCACCTGGCGGGTCGACACTGGCACAAGCCGTTCAGCTCGACGAACAAATCCTCTGGGCCACGATCGATCCGGCTGCCACGCGGGCGGCGCGGCTGCGAACCCCTCTGGCACGCGACGAACGCCTGGAACTGACACTTCGGGAACTGGAGCGCATCGCACGTGAACGGCATGAATTCTGATCCGTCCGCAACCGCAGCGCCCTCAAGCGATCGCACGCCCTTGCGATGCCCTCACGACGCGCGCACCGAAAACCTGCTGAACCTGAATCTGCCGCTCGTCCGGCGTATCCTGGTCGGCTTCGTACGCAACGAAGTTCTCCGAACAGGTCTCAAAAAAGTCGTCTTCGGCCTGTCCGGCGGGATCGATTCGTCACTGGCGGCCTATATCGCGGCCGAAGCCCTTGGGTCGGATAACGTCCTGGGCGTGCGGATGCCATACACGAGTTCGTCCAGCGAGACGATGAACCACGGGGCACTCGTCGCCGGGAAGCTCGGCATCCCGATGAAGACGCTCTCCATCGCGGCCCAGGTGGACGGCTACTTCCACCAGATCGACGACGAAGCCTCGCGCCTGCGGCGGGCTAACATGATGGCCCGCCAGCGCATGACGATTCTCTACGACCAGTCGGCCGATTTCGGCGGCCTCGTTCTGGGCACGTCGAACAAAACCGAACTGCTGCTGGGCTACGGCACCCTGCACGGCGATATGGCCAGTGCCCTGAATCCGATCGGCGACCTCTACAAGACTCAGGTCTGGGCCCTTGCCGAACACTTCGAAATCCCTGAAGAGATCGTCCACAAACCTCCGACGGCGGACCTGTGGTCAGGTCAGACGGACGAAGCCGAACTCGGATTCACTTACGGCGAAGTCGATCGGCTCCTTGTACGACTGGTCGACCAGCGGGTCGCTCCCGACGCTCTCATCGCCGAAGGCTTCGATGCCGCATTCGTGCACCGTGTCGCCCGCATGGTGCGCACCACCCAGTTCAAGCGCCGGCTGCCACTGATCGCCAAAGTCGGCCCCCGCACCATCGACCGTGACTTCCGTTACAGCCGCGACTGGGGCACATAAGCGGCCAGGCTCACTTTCATCCATCGGGTCACGACCAGCGAATCGCACTGGCCATATAACCGGCACAATTTGCCCGACCGTTCCATCGTGTCCATCAGTCATATCACAGAGAGCCGATTGGTTCCCGTGACGATGGCTCGTGAGTCGAAACTAAATCATATCGACGATCGAACGCGCGTCGTTCCCGGGCGAGGATGCCCGACACGGGCAACGGCGGCCATCAGGCCGAATCGAGTCGAAAGGAGTCGCCTACCATGGCCAGTTCTCAGGATCGTTCCAGGGCTCGTAAATCTCGCAAGTTTCAACCGGTCTCGGCCACTCAGCCTCTCGAAGACCGTGCCCTGATGGCAGTCGTACAGGTGATCCAGAAGCCGAACGCCCGGTCTCAATACCCGTTGGCCTCGCCTTCGAACCCCAACGCGAAGAACTTCCAGCGGCTGGGCAACGGGCTCACGGCGATTCATGTGCGATCCCGCAATATCATCGCCAATTCCGCCGCGGGCGGCATGGGTACGCTCATCCAGGATATCGACGGCGAATACTGGGTGGCCTGGCTCAACAATCCGCTCGAGCCACGCAGTGTTCCCGGCACGATTCGGGCTTATCCCGACACCGGCGGCCGAGTCAAACTGATCGTCGACGGCACGACGGAAAACACAGAGCTGATCATCGAACCTTATGCCCGAATCCGGCCACGGAATCAGGCCCACCAATTCTCGGCTCAGGTCGGCCGCCAGGACAATCTCCTGCACGTTTCCGACATCATGGTCACCAGCGGCAAGCTCAACTCAGTCCTGGGATATCGAACGGCCGATCTTTCGGGCGTTCTCACGATCGCGGGCGATACCCCGGTTTCTCGTATCGCACTGAGTTCGATCGAGCCCGGGGCCTCGATCATCGTCGGCGGCGACCTGAACACCATGAATGTCTACAACAGCGCTGTATTCGATGGCGGTGCCGGTCTGCGTGTCGGCCGTGACCTGAACCAATTGACCGTCTACGGCGATTTCGAATTCCGAAACGGTGCCCAGTTCACCGTCGGCCGCGACATCGGCCTCACGACACAACCCTCCAAGGGCACGAGTCAGGCAGGTGTCGGCGCGGAAATTACCGGCAACATGTATATCGGAGCCGGCAGTCAGTGGATCGTCGGCCGTGCCGTCGAATCGCCCTTCGTCATCAAAGGACGGCTG
The DNA here is from genome assembly GCA_016125085.1 of bacterium. Lineage (GTDB taxonomy): Bacteria > Planctomycetota > Planctomycetia > Isosphaerales > Isosphaeraceae > QWQI01. The sequence continues at coordinate 12,143 of WGMM01000060.1, read as the reverse complement.
GACGGCATCAACAGGATCACGATCCCGTCCGGCGGCGGAAACGTCGTAGCGATAGGCGGATACTATCCGACCTGATCCTTACGGGAACTCGGCCGATCGTTTTTATCGAACCATGAACCGCCCGGAAATGTTTCCGGGCGGTTTTTCTCACTTCGCTTTCGCTTTGCCTTTCGTCGAGGGCGGCGAGAGCTTCTGAATCTCTTTCTGTACATCTTCGGGGCTCATTTTCGGCTGATCCCCGGCACCACCCTCTCCCGAACCTGATCCGCCGCAACCGCTGGCCATCATTACGAATGCCGCGATCGCCGCAATTCCCGTGCCTTCTCGTTTCATCGATCTTGCCCCTGTTTCGGTCGTTCGCAATTTCGGTTCGATATTTTAGGATAATGATCGAACACGTTTCCAGCCATTACCCTGTTCTGACAGCTTGAAGTTCGTCACGTACCACGGGGAGATCATGTCGAATCCCGAATTTCCGCAAACCGATCCCCGCCGGCATGATCTGGACGCCCTCAGGGCTTTCGCCATGCTCATGGGCATCGCCCTCCACGCTTCGCTATCTTTCACCGGGTTTCCCTGGATCGTTCAGGACAGCCATTCCTCATTCGCATTCGCCCTGATGGTCGCCGCTGTACACGGCTTCCGTATGCAGCTTTTCATGCTCGTCAGCGGCTTTTTCACGATGATGCTCTATCGCAAACGTGGCCTGCGTTCGCTGCTGAATCAGCGAACTCGCCGCGTCCTGCTGCCCTGCCTTCTCGGCCTGGTCACCATCGTGCCCGCACTCGATTTCGTCTCGTACAAGGCGATGCAAAATTCGCCCTCCCGCGCCCGCATTCCGCTGGACGGTTCCAGGCCAGCGATTCTCGAAGCCATTCGCCGGGGCGATGCCGAAACGCTGAAAAAAGAGCTCGAAGCCGGTGCCGATCCAAACCAGCTCGACAGCGCTTTCGGCATTCCGCTTTTGAGCTGGGCGGCTCTGAAAGGCGATATCGAATCGGCGCGCATACTGCTCGATGCCGGGGCGAACGCGAACCTCCGCTCTATTAACGGCAGCCGGCCGGTACATCACGCCGCATTCCTGGGCCACGCCGGCATCGTCGATCTGCTCGCCGCTCGCGGGGCCGATCTCGCTGCCCGTTCCGACAAAGGCGATTCCGCCGCTGACGTCGCCCGTGCGGACGACCGAGCGACTTCATACTACGCCCGTGTGCTGGGCCTCAAACCCCGCGAGCAGGCAGCCCTGGAACAGGGTCGAGCGGAATGCCTTTCGATCCTCGAAAAACACTTCGAGACCTCTGCGAACCCAGTGCCCCTGGAACTGCCCGGAATCCTCACGCGGGCAAGATCGGCCTATTCCGGCTGGCTCGACTCGGATCGCTTCCTCACCTCATGGACCCGCTTCGGCAAGGCTGTCCAACTATTCAAGACGGATATCTTCCACCATCTCTGGTTCCTCTGGTACCTCTGCTGGCTCGTCGCCGCCTTTGCGATTACTGCGATTCCATTCGGCCGTTCGTCAGTCGCGACACCTCCCTGGAAGACTTTCGAAGGCCCCATCGGCTTCGCGGGCCTCATCGTCCTGACGACGATACCCAGTCTCTTCATGGGCGTATCGGCCGCCGGCGCTCTGGGACCAGATACCTCGACAGGCCTCCTGCCCATGCCCCACCTGCTCGTCTATTACGGCCTGTTCTTCTTCTACGGAGCCATCCTTTACGACGGCGGCGAGGCCGCCTTCGCCCGCTGCGATCGCTTCATGTGGCTGCGCGTCGGGCTGTTTCTGGCCTTGCCCGCATCACTGGCCACCTACGGCAATACTGTCGCCTCCGCTGTGGCGCAGTCCATCTATGCCTGGTGCATGATCTTCGGCCTGATGGGACTGTTCCGCAGGCGGCTCTCGGCCGGCAACGGGACGATCCGCTACATCTCCGACTCGTCCTACTGGCTTTATCTTGCCCACCTGCCGCTCGTCGTCGCGGGCCAGGCTTGGATCGCTCCCTGGAACCTGCCCTCCGGAATCAAATTCACAATGTTGACGGCATGCAGCACGGCTCTGCTGCTTTTGAGCTATCAGGCGTTCGTGCGCAACACCTGGGTCGGGCGTCTGCTCAACGGCCCGAAAAAAGCGATCGTCGCACCTCCCGAAACTTCGTAACCGGATTTGGTGCTGGCAAAATGAAAGCGGACGGCGGGGTATCTCCCCACCGTCCGATATTCTCTCATGCATTTCGAAATGCGAATGAGATCACAATCGCATATCAATACGAGTCGGCCGAAATGACTTCGCCACCGGCCCGGGTGATCAGGGCTCGCACGATCGAGGGATTCGTCGTTTCTTTGAGGAAACGGACACTGCCATCGGTCATGCAGACGTTGGCTCCACCCGGGTGCCAGCTGAAGATTTCGTTGTTCGGGCCGCAGTCGTGAATGCCCCAGTCGTTAGGGCCGCAGCTCGGAACGCCGTAACCCCCACGCTTGTTGTTGTTGACGCCGCTGGAAACGCCGGCTGCGACGTCCGGATCACCCCAGCGCCAGGATCGGCGGGCACCGGATGAGAAAGGTGCCGGTGCGTTCAGATCGGGAGCGTAATCGGTCGTCGGAGCGGCGTAATTGCCGAATCCCTGCATTTTCTGACTTCGGCCGGTATCTTCGTAGAACATGGCCGTGTTGGAAGTTCCGTCCGTCGTGGCACCGATGTTCGGGCCACCCTTGAACACGTCGATTTCGCCAGAAAGAACCTTGTCAGGGTCAAGTTGCATCGACTTGTTCGCAGCGCAATTGGAGCAGGAATATTGCTTGTAGACATTCTCGGGATATTGTCCACCGGTCAGGGAACCCGGAACCGGCGTCGGGCCGACATACCCGGCCTGCCATTTGGTGGTGCCGTTTGCCATAATCTCCGTGTACGGAGCCGTGGCGTAATCCGAGCAGCCGAAGCCGACGCTGTCTCTGCCTTCACCGTTGCGGTCGGAAGCGAGGTTGTTCGTTGGGCAGAGGAATGACTTGACCACGGTGAAACTAGCCGTCGTGTTGCAGGAGAAGTTGTACGGCATCTGGATGTTCAGGGTGTTGTAAACGACCCCCTGTTCGATGGTCGACAGGATCATCGTGAACGTGCTGTGGTAGTCCTGCGTTTTGTAGGCGTTACCGCCGATCGTGGCGTTGTGTTCGCCCGAGCGGGGAAAAGCGTTATAGGCGCTTTCGAAATTGTGGGTCGCAAGGCCCAGTTGTTTCAGATTGTTGACGCACTGGGCACGGCGTGCCGCTTCTCGCGCTGATTGAACTGCCGGAAGCAGCAGAGAAATGAGCACGGCGATAATGGCGATCACCACCAGAAGTTCGATCAGGGCGAAAGCTCGGCGAAAGCGATTCTTCTGAGACATGAAGCACGTGACTCCGATTCTGCATGTCGAAAAAGCCGAAGGGTTCGGCTCGAAACGGCCTTGAGACCCGTTGCGGATCTCGGTTCGTGTTTCATTATCACGAAAGAATGTGAACGACTCGCAAATGACTGAAGTCAGTCGAATGAACTTTTCGTCAAGATTTCATGAAAGGCGTTCGGTTCGAAATTCCGCAGGTGGCGCCAGGCACAAGCGAGAAGAGCCCTGAATCCGGCGTGCAGGGCTCTCTCGCGGGATTTCGCAAACCCGTAATTCAATCCTTATGATCCCGCTTCGCCCGGAAAGCGATCGCCCGTCGTACCGGCGGCGGCTCCGGTGCATCTTCCCCCATCACCGCATGCCAGAGGATCTCGTTGAGTTCGAAATCGTCGATCTTATCGTACTCGCTGAAATCCATCCGAGACGATCTTTCAGCCCCGTAGGCCATCGCCGTATTGACGGCATTCAGGTCGATCTCGGCCGGAATGTGCTGAAAGGGAGTCAAGTCCGCCTTGTCCGTGAAACTGGCGAACATCGGCCGGGCTGCGGCGTCGTATTGCGAAAGGGGCGGAAGGCCAAGCAGCAGCTCCATCGTGCGAATCATGCTCACGGTGGAATACTGGGTGCTGTCGATTGCCTTGCGCTTCGTGTAGGGAGAAACGACCAGCCCCACCGTGCGGTGGGCGTCCACATGGTCGGGGCCGTTCTGGGCGTCGTCTTCGATCACGAAGATCGCCGTTTCCGGCCAGTAGCGGCTATTGCTGACCGCGTCCACAAGGCGTCCCAGAGCCAGATCATTGCTGGCGACGCAGGCCTGCGGCGTAAATGCGCCAGGTGTCGTGCCCGATGTGTGATCTTCGCCCAGGCTCATTACGATGAACCGGGGAAGCTGGCCGTTTTTCTCGTACTCACGGAATTCCTTGAGGAACTGGTCGACCCGGTCAGTGTCCCGCACTCGCTTGCCTGGCGTCACCGGCATGCCGTATTCGGGCGCGAAATGACCGACGAGACCCGGCACGCGGCCTTCGAAACGTTCGCGGCCATCCACGTCCGACACTCGCTTGCCATATTCGCCGTAACTTCGATAGCTGAGGCCCGCCCGCTTGCAGGCGTCCCAAATGAAACCGCTGGGAGCGTTCTGCAGATCGCCCTCGTCGTCATCGTCGACACCCTTGCGGCGTGAGTAAGTCAAATGCCAGTCGCGGGCGATGTAATCGGTGTGATACGCCATCGTGCTCCACGGATGCCCGTCGCGGCTCACCTGGCCATTGCAATAGAGATTGTCGAGCAGAACGAATTCTTCCGCCAGTTTATGGTGATTCGGCGTGACCTTGCGCGGAAACATGCACAGGCTCGGGTCGCCGTTGCCCTTCGGGTTCGGGCCGGCTGCAAGGTCACCGAAAACCTGGTCGTATGTCCTGTTCTCCTTGATGACGTAAATGATATGCTTGATGGGGCTCGGCTCGCCAACTCGGGTCGGAATCGCCGTTTTTTCCGGATAAGGGGCTTCCGTCAGAAGTGCGTCCGAATAGGGGCAATTCCGGTATGTCTGATCGGTGAACTGCTTGAGCTGGGCTTCGTCGGGCACCGCGATCATCGAAATCGCGCCGCTGAGCGTCGTCCCGATATAGGGAAACGGCAAGGTACGCCGCGCGGCGGGATTGGTTTCGTCCTTCGTCTCCGCTTTATCGTTTTCGGCCTTCGCCGGAGGGTTCGGCTTCGACTGAAGCCCCTTGCCCACGCCGACGAGCAAATTCCTGCCGTCAGGGGTCATCGCCACGCTTGTCGGATACCAGCCGGTCGGGATGAAACCTTTCACCTGGCTGCGGCTTCGGGACTCGATGTCGATCACGGCCACGCAGTTGTTGTCGGCGTTGGCGACGTAAAGCGATTCGCCGTCCGGGCTGATGCAAAGTGCATCGGGCGTGCTGCCTTCCGGAGCATTGGGGAACAGGGCCGTCGAAATGCGTTCCGTCACCGTGCCCCGCTTCGTATCGATCACGCTGACGCTGTTATCCGATGCACAGGCGACGAACAGACGGCCGTCCTGGTGCAGAGCCATCTGGTTCGGATGCTCGCCGACGGGGATCCGGGCCACGACACGCAGATCCGCGGTATCGATGGCCAGCACGCGCCGCCCGGCCCAGTCCGAAACGTAAAGCAAATGACCCGAAGGTCCTATGACGACGTCGTACGGCCGGCCCTCGATCACGCCCAGTCGGGATTCGCCCGATTTCAGGTCGATCACGCTGATCGCGCCTTCGACACGAGCCTTCTTCGCATCTTCAGCCGGCAAGCGATAATTGACCGAGAGCGAGTAGAGAATGCCTTTGGACTCGTCCAGCGCCAGCCCGCTGCGAAAATGGGCCGGTGGCTCGGCCGCTTTTTTCGTTTCTCCACCCTGCCGCGATTTCGGCAATTCCTCGTCGGCGGGGCTGGTGCGTTTCAATTCTCCGTTCTCGTTTTCGAAACGATGAAGAACTCCGTCGCCGCCGGAAGACCACCAGATCTTCGATTCGTCGCCACTCAGGGCCAGACCATACCAGCTTTGCCGTGAAGGTTGAGAAGAGACGATTTTCGGCTGGTCGCCGGTAATGTCGATCAGCATCAGATCATGCCGGTTGAACCCGCTGGTCGCGGCCAGAACGTGGCGGTTGTCCTTGAGAGGAATGATGTTCAAGGGCAGATCGGTCGTCACCAGATGCTTTCCCACCGGTGTGAGATGCCAGCCGCTGGGCAGCAGAAATCCCTCTTTCGTCGGGCCGGCGAACCGGTCAGGCCGCTCCTGTGCCGAAACATGAACGCAAGGGCATGCGCACAATACCGTCAACAGGCCGGTTATCGCGAATTTCATTCGGATCTCGAATCGTTGAGAGAGGTCATGACTTTCGATGGAATCCGTTCGGATGTGAAGAGATTGACCGGTCCGAACGCCCGATTCCAATCATTTTTTCGGATTCGAGCCTCTTTTGACCACGAAATCAGGCAACTTCACTGGCTTGTCGCTGATCGAGGCTTTCAAACCGGATCTGGAAGCCTCCCCGAATTGTGCATCGAGCTGGATCGAACCCTCCGCCTCAGGAGACTTGATCGACACAAGGTATTCCCCTGCCGGGGCTCCGTCAGCATCGAACCTGGTTCCGATATCGAACTTCCCTTCCGCATCGGTCACGGCGCTCGGCTTGGGTAACTCGGGATCCCAATCGAACTTCGGCTCGAACGTCACGATCGCGCCCGCAACGGGTTGGCGGCCGACAACGACTCGACCGCTCACCGGCACACGATCGACGGCCGTGCTCTGAAAGGGCTGATCTCCTCCGCAACCATGAAGAATGACCACGATCGGTATGATGGTTCGCCACATATTCCTGTCCATGACTGGCTCCAGGCTTTCGATTTCCGTGTGTCCAGATGTTATTGCCTGTAGCGATTCTCTCCAACGTCCGTGAAGGAACGGGGAAGGATCCGAGGATTGTTCATGAGATTTACGCAATGATCGTGATATGAAGAAAGGCTGGCGCGAGAGTCGACACCTCGCACCAGCCCTGATTTCGAATACGTTTCTGCGTCGCGACACTTCGATCGCCGGATTTCAGCTCAGCATCCCGGGCCACACGTCAGCGCTTCGCCACAGCCACCTTCTTCGGTTGGGGCTTCGCTGCTACTTTCGGCCTGGGTGCGGGCTTCGCCACGACTTTCGGCTTGGGCGCCGGCTTGGCCGCCACTTTCTTCGGCTGTTGCTTCGCCGCGGCGACCGACTTGTTCTTGGAAGCAGCTTTCGGCGTCGCGGTTGCCGCCATCGCTGCGGCCGACACCGGCTGCACTATCACCGGCGCGATCGGCGTGCGTGAGCCGTCCGAACCAAGCCGGTACACGCTCAGCCCGTTCCAGTTCGCAAGCGATTCGAGCTGCGGCCAGCGAACGCCTTCTTCCATTTCGATTTCCAGATTCGAAATCGAACCGATCGCCGGCGTGTCGAAAATCGTGATCTGTGAAACCGGCGTTCCGGCTTCATGCCGCAGCCGGATCGAGCCCGTGATCGATGACAGCCCTGGGAACGGGTTCCCCACAGATTCGAAACGCCAGTTGAGCGATTTCAGCTGCGGTGCCACGATCGCATTGAGCTTCGTGAAATTCGCGGCATTCGGATCGGTCACCGTCAACGACGTCATCGACGATGCATAGAATTTCCCGCCATCGCCCCGGATCTGATGGAACCGGCCGTCGCCCACCTGATCCATCGCGACGGCCCCGTCCGAAGCGGCATCCACGATCGCGCCCGAGGTCGTCGTCGCGTAACTTCGAATCACCCCGCCCGAGCTTGCTTTCAGAAATAGCCCGCCGGAATGCGTAACGGCACTTCGCTGGTCCATAATCGAAGGCGAATGGATCGCCGCCAATGCTCCGTCCGTGGCGATGATGGCAAAAGACGAGCCCGCCTTGATGTCGCCCCCGATCGAGCCGGCTTTCACTTCCAGAAGGCCGCCGGCACCACTGGCCGACCAGAACCGCAGCGAATCGTCGCCCGCCTGGAAATAGGCCCCGAAGTCGACTTTGTCGATCGCCGGGAAATACAATTTCGATCCGGTCGTCGCCAGATTCGTCTGCGTGACCGACGTCACCTTGTCGAACGAGAACGTAATGTCACGCCCCGTCGTCGCGAAGCTCGAGCGCTCCAGGAACGCCAGATTCGGCGCCAGCCAGTCCGCATTCCGCACGCCATCGTCGGTGGTGTCCAAGACGCGAATCGAAGCCTTCCGCAAGCCCGAAAGGCTCGTCATCGTGATCCACGAATTGCGGATGTCGATGTCGATCGCGTCGCCCGACATCGATTTCAATGCTGCCGTTTCGACCGCTCCGCCGTCGGCCGCCGAAAACCGGATCGCCGATCGGGCGATGCCCGAAATGCTCGTCTGCGTGTGCAGGGCCGTCAGCTTCGGCATCATGACTTTCGCACCGCCACCGCTCGATTTCATCGTGAAATCGACCAGCCCGGCGACGATCGTCGAAGTGTCCTGAAGCGTCAGCCACGAACCCTGGGCCGCTTCCAGCCCCGATTTCGAAACCGCGCTCGAGGTGGCCGACGCCGCATAGCCTTCCAGCTTCAATTGCCCGCCGACATCCAGTGTCGTTCCCGAATACTTCGTGGCCAGCGTGCCGCCCTTAAGCGTCGCCCCGGCGTAAAGAACCGACGCGCCGGAAGTCACCCTCAAGGTGATCGCCGTGGAAACGGAACCGCTGTCCAGCCGCAATGGCTTCTGGCTCGTAATGTTCGCGATTTCGACATCCCGGTCCACCAGAATTTCGCTGACGGCGGCCGTGGCCGGGATGACGACTTCGCTCGTCGCCGTCGGCAGCCGGTCGCCCGACCAGTTGGCCGCGTCGCTCCATTTGTTGGTTCCGGCACCGCCGTCCCACGTGATCGATTTCGAATTCGGCGGGTCGACGACTGGCGGCGGCGTATTCGGCGGAGCGATCGGTTCGAGCGTTCCGTCAGCCTTGATCCGCATGACCGTCAGCCCTTGCCACGATGGCTGGGCGAAGAGCTGCGGCCAGGTGACACCTTCTTCGAGATACACCGTCAGATTCGAAATCGTGCCGATCGCCGGAGTGTCGAACAACGTGGCCTGCGAAACCGGCGTACCAGGCTGATGCCGCAGCATCAGCTTGCCCGTGATCGATTTCAACCCGGCCAGCGGATTCGCAACGGCCTGGAATGCGCCGGTGATCTGATTCGAATTCGGCGCCACGATGCGATCCAGCCAGGTCAACTCGGCCTGAACGGTGTCCGTCGACTTGCCGACGGTGAGATCGGTCAGTCGGGCGGCGTAGACTTTGCCAGTTTCGTTGGTGATCGCCTTGAAATCGGCCTGCTGTGCTTCGTCGACGGCGATGGCACCGTCGCCCTTGGCGACGAGCGTCAGGCCCGAGATTTTCTCGGCTTTCGCCCGTATGACGCTGCGATCGTCCACATACAACCGCACCGTGCCCGATTGCGCCGGGTCGGTCTGGTCGAGTTGCATTACGGGCACGTTGAGCGTGACGCTCCCCTGGGCGTCGGCCATGATCAGGAACGTTTTCGAAGCGGCGAGCGAGCCGGTGATCGAAGCCGCGCCGAGTTCCAGCAGGGCTGTTTTTCCGAGTGCGAACCAGTAGCGCGTGTCGGGAATTTCGGAAGAGACTTTGCGAGTCGTTCCGAAGAACGTGTTCAGATCGACCGTGGTGACGTTGGGCAGATAAGCCTTCGCGAATTCCACGCGGATATCGGTGTCGTTGACGTTCTTGAGGGCGCCGAAGGTCTGCGTGGCGTCGGCCCCGCGAACGAACAACGAGGAACTCGTGAGCGATTCGAGCTTCGGCGCGATCCAGCCGAACGATGTCTTGCCGTCAGCGATCGTGTCGACCAGCCGAATTTCACTGCCGGAGAGGTTCGTCAGGCTCGAAAGATCGACCGTGGAGTTCCGAATGTCGGCATACAGCCGGTTGCCTTTGATGAGGTTCAATTTTGGAAGGTCGATGCGTGCTCCATCTTGAGCGACGATTTCGATCGCGGGGGTATTAATCACCCTCGACTGTTTATCGTAAATGTCACGCAAGGATTCGAATTGTGGGATCGAGATCCGTGAACCATTGCCTATGGCAGTCAGTTTCACATTGCTGTTGACGTAGTTCAGAACCGGGGTTCCTATGATCGAAATCGTGGAACCATTGAGAGCCCGAATTTCAGGTTTGTCCTGAATCGTTCGAGCCGGGTAATTCGGATGATCGTACTTGGTTCTCGTATTCGCGATCAGGAATTCGTTCGTGAATTCCAGAGATGTGCCAGGATTGGACGCCACGAGCATGACATCCCCGAACCAGGCCTTCCCCGTGATTTTCGAGGCTCCCGCAGTCACTTCGAATCGAATCGTTCCCGCATCGTACTGCGAATCGATTTCCAGTTTCGAACCGGAATTCACGCTAGCGATGCGTACGGGGACGTCAATTTCGATGAATCCCTCATACGTGTAATTTCCGGATTTGATTGTGAGATCCGGTACGATCACGTTCGTATTCGGGCCCGGTAAGCGGCCATCGGACCAGTTGCGCACGTCGCTCCAGTATCCGCCGTTGCTGCCGACAAATGTCACGGTGCGTGGCATTTCCGATTTCGGGGCCACCCAGTTGCCCAGATCGATGAAATCGCCAAGAACGCTTACCAGGTTCGGCGCTTCGAGTTTCGACATCGGGAATCGGTTGGCGCGATATTTGTCCCAAGTGTTCGGGCCGGTCTGAACTTCGTAATAGAGATCTTCATATTTCTTCACCATCAGGATCTGGAGTTTCGGAGCTTCGATCCTCCCGCCTGAGCCGTTATAGCCCCGGATCTGTTCGAAATCGCCGTCGACGAGATTCGGCAGCTTGATGGTCGAATTCGGTGTCACATCCAGGATCGCGCCGCTGATCCAAGTAGCGTTCGACTGCAGCACGCCGCCCGATTCCGCTTTCAGATAAACGCCTCCATCCGGTCTGTCGGCCGAGGCATCGTTCAAGATGTCAGCGCCAATCGTCAGCCGACCGCCATTGATCGCGCTGACACGCACAAAATTACCGAGTTTCGAAGGAATGTAGCCGATTTGGACATTCAACTCGGAATCCGGGCCAGAACTTTCGAGCACCAGATCTTTCTCGAGATAACTGATTTTCCCAATCAATTCGAATTTGCCGGCACTCACGTAGATTGACCCGGACATGTCATATTTCCCAAGGTCAAGCCGGAAAGCTCCACCTTTCACGTCATATCGGAGATCCGTATTGATCAGATTCTTGTCGTTCGCTCCACGGAACACCGGTTCGGACAGCGGCGATGTTCCAGAGAGCTTCAAAACAGCATTCTTCAGAGTCTCGAGTTTCGGCGTATCGAAAGTGCTGTTGCCCGAGATTTCGATCGCGGCCGTTTGCCTGTTGTCGTAGTAATTGTCTGCGCTAGTACCGATCGATTTCAATTCCGGCATCGAGATCGTTCCGCCACGCGTGCCGTCGGACGTCATCGCCAGCTTCATCCCGACGACATTCCCATCCCTCGATATCGATCGCAAGTCTGGAAAAGACACGACCCCCCCGGCATGCGAGGTGACGTAAAACTCGGACTGCATATCGATACCGAAATACTTAATGCCGTTCCCGTCGATCCGCGATCCCACTCCTGTCGAAACATACGATATTTCGTGAAATCGCATCGTCATCGATTCTTGCAGCGCGATGTCGATTCGGGCACCATCGCTCGCCGTGATCTTCGCTTCGTCCTTCGCCGTTACCAGTTGCGGGTTGATGTCGGTCGGAAAGTCCGATTCGGCTTTACCGAAGAAATATGGAGCAATTGTGTCGAATTCACGACCAAGACTCAGACTGGTACCCGGTCCAGTAGCCGTAATTCGCATCGTGCCGCCGACACTGTTGCTGTTGGCTGTCGCTTTGTAAGTGATGTACTGATATCCGCTGCCGTACCAGTTGGTCAGAAATATGCCCTTGCTCAATAACGATGCACCGGCGGTCACCGTCAATTGCGAATCCCGCTGACCCGGCGCCGATTCGATCTGGATGACCTTCGCTTCCGAGCGGATGCTGCGCAGAGTGACAGGCCCTGAGATCAGTACGACCGAATCACTGAACTGCGACGGAATCACCACGTCGTCGTTCGGGCCGGGGATTTGGTCGCCGCTCCAGTTCGCCTTGTCGGCGAAGTTGATCGATCCTGCGCCGCCGTCCCAGGTGATCACG
>WGMM01000059.1 GCA_016125085.1 bacterium | reverse complement strand
GGCGGCTTGCCGGAACACGGCGATCAGCGTTCCGCCTGTTTTGTTCGCCAGGATGTTCGTGTTCGCGAGCGAAAGCCATTTCTTCGTAGCCGAGTCGGACGACAGGACCGCCTTACCGTTGATGGCGTTCGGATCCGTTCCTGCCAGGTAGGCAGGCCGCTCCGTGGCGGTCGCCTGCGTCACGTGCCGCGCGTTGCCGCTCTTGTCGTTCCACTGGCTGATGTTGTTCGACCCGTCCAGCGTGATCGAGGCGTCGTCGGCAGCATCCAGCCAGAGGGCGAGTCCGGAGATCATGTTCGGTAAGAATGGCGGGCGCGTGACCGTTACGGTTCGGCTGGGAAGACCGAGAGGATTGACGCTGATCGTGACCGGGCTCGGGCCGGAGGACGACCCGGTCAGTGTTACGGAACTGGACGGCGGGTTGCCGGCGCTGAGACTGAAAGAAGCCGGAAACACGCTGACGGACAGGTCGGACGAGCTGACGCTGACGAGCACCGGGGAATCCGGCACGCGGTTGAGCGAGGTCGTGAACGAGGCCACGTTGCCCGGCGAAACGCGATCGAGCGTGAGGCTCGTGGGATTGACGGTCAGGCTCAGGGGCACGGTCGGACGGCTGATCGCGATGGTCTGTGCCGTCAAACCCGGGGCTGTGACCTGAAGGGTGACGGCATCCGGCCCGGTGGCAGCGCCGGTGGCGGTGACGGTCTGTGAGATCTGCCCCGACGTTCCGAGCGTGAATGAGGCGGGCGACACCGTCACGGACGGGTCGGACGAGCTGATCGAGACAGTTACGGGCGAATCCGTAGAGCGGTTCAAGGAAGCGACGAAATTGGCCACATTGCCTGGCGAGGTACGATCGAGCGTGAGGCTCGTCGGTGTCACCGAAAGCCCAAGTGGCGGCACGACGGCCTGATTCTGCCGGAGCGGTTTGAGAAAATAATATCGCATGATGTCGCAATTCCCGTGATTTTCCTGGCTTGAGTCGAAGCGGAACTTCGCAGGTAATATCTTCGGACGCTTACGGCCCGGTTCGGAAATGAGCGGCGATTTTGGGCCCTGTTTCGATCATCGCCAGAAAGATCCATATCACCGGAAAAGTTCTGGGGGCTGATGGGATTGATCATCGGCACGCGATCACGGGCCGGTGCGTGCTGCCGCGGGGGTGCGCGTACCGGGACTTCATAAGATGTGTCCGCACGCCGACGGCCTCGCGCCATGACGGCATCGATGCTGGCGGCGGATTGGTTGGCGTCGGCCGATGCGGGGGTTCCGCGCTCGCTTGCTGGTCACATGCGGCGGAATCGGTCGTTACGGTCTTGCCACTGTGGAGGCTGATATCTTGAGCGACTATCGAACCGGCTGCGAGCGGCCCAGGGCTGGCCCGGGCCGTCCGGCGCATCGATGGCGACGTACTCGTTCTGATCTTCGGGTTCCGGCAATGCGTATGACTGATAGCCGTGCATGGTCCGGAGGCGTTTGTAGCCGAACCCGACGAAGAGAATGAGTTCGGGATAAATCTGTGCCCGATAGCGATAGGCCAGGCCGATATTGCTGAAGATCAGCGAGTAGTAATAGAGTAGAGGCAGGCAGAAGAGAATGGGGATGAGGCTGTCGACGAAATTTTCGCGCAGGCCGTAGCGTATGCCACGGAAGAGACGCACCGTGCCGACGTAATACCACCAGAGAACTTCGGGCGTGGTCAGAAGCATCAGCGTGCTGCCGCGCGCGAGGTTCCAGGGAAAGGGCGCGTACATCAGGTGCGCCAGCCCGAAGAGCAGTCCTGGAACGAACTGTGACGGTTGAGTGATATCGAACGGGTTTTCCACGAACGATCTGCCACCCATCCCGGCCCCGTAAGATCTCAGGGTTTGCAGGCTGGTTCTGGCGGCTTCGGCCTGCCGTTCGTCCACTGCGGAGGTGTATCCGACGTACATGACGATCGGTGAGGCGATCAGGCCCATGATCACAGTGTACTTCCGAAAGCGGCCCCGCATGAAGACGGGGACGACGAATGCCACGATCATGCTGCCGATGAGCACGTTGAAGACGTAGTACCTGAGGAAAATCATGCAGTAGGCGGACAAAACGAACGCCGAAAGATATCGCAGGCGGAATCGCCGCTGGGCGATTTGAACGCAACAGTAGAGCCCGAGGACTTCGAAGAAGACGACGAATGGCTCCTTGGACGTGAGGGCCGAAAACACGAGCAGCGAAGGCATGAGGGCCAGAACCCAGCTGAGATAGCGAGCCGCTTTAATATCGCCGAAGATCTGGATCGATATGCGGTAGCCAAGGACGGGAATCAGCGCCCCGAACAGGGCGTTCAGGGAAGCCGCGCTGATTCGGCCCGGCAACCCGGTGACCAGAAACAGCGCCGCATAGGCCAGTTTATGGAGAACGTGCGATGACCGAGCGTTCGCCGCATTGCTCAATTCCTGGAACATGGCGATCGGCACAGTCAGGAAGTTGTATCCTTCCATTTGCCATTGTTCGCTGGTATCCAAAGCCCCTACCCAGCCGGACGAGTCCATATCCGTCACGATCGAAATCAGGCCGGCGTTATAAATCAGCAGGATCATGGCGATCCGGGCCAGATATGCGACGATGAACAGTTTGTATTGTTCGCTCAGGGTCTCGGTATGGTGTGAGAGACGAACGACCACAAGACCGATGACGAACAGGAACAAGGCAACGACAATACCTGGACCTGTGTTCAGTTCGTAGAAGCTCGAATAAGCGGATCCCTGCATTCGCGGTCCTGTCTCTCGGTCTGGCGTCAGATCGTCATCGGTTCAGGAATGTGAGGAAACGCCGAACTCCTGGTGCCACATTTCGAGCATCAGCAAATTCCAGATCCGAAATGTGTTGTTGGCTTCGAGGTCCATGTGTTTGCGAACGATTCGGTCGATCATTTTCCCGTCGAGGTACTGGCGGATGCAGGCCGAGTCGGAAAGCAGATGCTCATTGACCATCGACTTCATCGATTCGCGTATCCAGCTTCCGATCGGTACGCCGAATCCTGATTTTTGCCGGTTCACGTTCTCCGGGGGCAACATGTCGGCGAAGGCCTGACGTAGAATCCATTTGAACTTGCGTCCCCGCAGCTTGTAGTTCTGCGGCAGCCGCGCGGCGAACTCCAGCAGTTTGTGATCCAGAAGCGGCGACCTGGATTCCAGGCTGTTGGCCATCGTCGCGATGTCCACCTTCACGAGCAGGTCGTAAGGCAGATAGCCGTGATAGTCCGCCAGGTTGGCTCGTTCCACGGCCGAAAGACCCGGTTGAGCCGCGACTAAACGATCATACCATTCCAGCGGTTCGCGCAGGTTCACCCGTTGCGAAAAATCCGCCCGATACATCGAACGCCTGTCCGCTTCCCCGAAGTAGCCGATCCAGTGAGCGTAGCGGTCCGCTTCCGGCAACATGGCGACTTTGAGGAACCGGTTCATACGGCTGAGCGTCGATTTGGATTCGATATCCACCGGCAGCATACCCCGGAGGATCCGGATCCCCAGTCCAGCCCCCGGAATCTTCTGGATGGTTTCGGAAACCTGGTTCGCCAGATAGCGCTGGTATCCCAGGAAGCATTCGTCGCCGCCGTCGCCGTTCAGGGCCACGGTCACCTTCTGGCGCGTGATCTGGGAGACGTAGTAGGTCGGCACGGCGCTGGAATCGGCATACGGTTCGCCGTAATGCCGCACGAGCATCGGCAGGATGCTCATCGCGTCGGGCTCGACGATGAACTCGTTATGGTCCGTGCTCCACTTGTCGGCGATCCGCCGCGCGTGAGCCAGCTCGTTATAGGCGGCGTCCTGGAACCCGATCGAAAAGGTCCTGACCGGCTTGTCGGACAAACCGGCCATGATGCCCACGACGATCGACGAATCGATTCCGCCTGACAGGAACGCGCCAAGCGGAACGTCGCTGATCATCCGGACGCGAACGGCTTCGGTGAGTATCTCGCGGAGCTGGTCCTTGGCGTCGTCGAACGAAAGCCGGCTCTTCGGCAGATATTCCAGGTTCCAGTATCGGCGGGTTTTCGGTTCCGGCGCGGGGGAGCCGGCGTCCAGCGTCAGCACGTGGCCCGGCAGTAGCTTTTTCACGGCTTCGAAGGCCGTCTGTGGTGCGGGCACGTAGCCCCAGGTCAGGTAGTAGTCCATGGCCTGGGCGTCCATCGTGCGCGGAATCGACCGGTCCTCGACGATCGACGCCAGCTCGCTGGCGAAGCGAAACACCTTGCCGTCCCAGTGATAGAAGAACGGTTTCTTGCCGCGACGGTCCCGTATGGCGATCAGCCGTTTGGCCCGGGTGTCCCAGATCGCGAACGCGAACATCCCCCGAAACCGGTTCACGCAATCCTCGCCCCACTGTTCGTAGGCGTGCAGGATGGCCTCGGTATCGCACTGGCTGCGGAACACGTGGCCGTGGGCGATCAGCTCGTCACGCAATTCCTGAAAGTTGTAGATCTCGCCGTTGAACGTGATCCAGAGGGTGCCGTCCTCGTTGGTCATCGGCTGACGGCCCGACTCGGTCAGGTCGATAATCGCGAGCCGCCGGTGCCCCAGAACGGCCTGATCGTCCGACCAGAAACCTTCGCCATCCGGGCCCCGGTGGGCCATGATGCCGCACATCCGGCGAAGAATGTCATGATATCCGCTGATCGGGCGATCCTGGCTGGTCGTGACGATTCCGGCGATTCCGCACATCGAAGACCTGTCCTTGTAGTTTTACTGAGAAATTTCCGGCGATCTGTTCTGCCGCTCTTCTCGATTCGCTGTCGAAAGCAGCGAACCGGACACCTCAAGAGCATGCTCCGTCACGGACGACAGATCATTTTCGCTTACGAGACAAGACATCTTCATATAAGCAGACCATTGATTCCGCCTTCCGGTCCGGGTGGAAATTCTCATAGACGTATATCTTGGCCTGCCCCCCCAGACGTTCCGCAAGATGTTGGTCATCCAAAATTTGGACGATCGCCCGCGTCAGAGCCTGAACGTCGCCGACGGGAATGACCAGACCGTTGACTTCATGCTGGACAAGTTCCAGATTCGGCCCGATATCGCTGACGACGCAGGGTACTCCGGCGGCCATCGCTTCTGTCAGCGCCAGCGGTAAGCCTTCGTATTTCGAAGGAAAGCCGAAGACGTCCGCGGCAGCCAGAAAGTCGGGAATGTCGTGCCGTGGCTCAAGAAGGTGAACTCTCGCGCCGATTTCCCGTTCCTCGATCGTTTCGCGCACCTTCGCGACGTAGGTCTGTTCGACCTGCGACCCGACGATCACCAGGTGCACGTCGTCGCGGCTCCGTGAGATATCCGCGATCGCATGGACCAGATCGACGTGTGCCTTTTGATCGAGAACCCGCCCCACCGCCAGAACGAGACGGTCACCAGGCGCCAAACCGACGATATCGAAGACCTTGCTTCTGGGGTCTTCGCTTGTCGGTGTCACCTGCTCGACGGAAAATGTGTTGAAGATGACCGTGATCGTCTCCGGCTTCAGCCCAAGATAGTGCTGAATATGACTGGAAACCGATTCGCTGACGGCCACGCTGTGCGTAAGACAGAAGCGCGACGTCACGGCGTCGATCCAGCGCATCGCACGCGCCTTCGACCTGTCCATTCCGAATGACCGGATTCTCGCCGGCTCGTAATCCGTGTTCTGAAAGCTGGTGATCGCCGGAATGCCGCAAAGCCTGGCCGCGATCCGTCCCGCGACGTTCGACCAGAAAAGCTGGGTGTGCACCAGGTCGACTTTTCGCTCTCGGATGATGCGCCGAAGCGCTGCGATGCAACCCGGGAGATGAAACTTGCCCGGCCGCCCCAGGCAGATGATCTCGATGCCGAGATTTTCGGCGATGTCCGCGTAATGAAGCAGGGGATCGTGGATATCGTAGTGCGAGACGTCGGTCAACACGATCAGGTGCCGGAATCGTTCCCGCATTTGGGCATTCGAAAGATATGTCAGCAGCTGACGTTCCGCGCCACCGGATGCCAATGTCGGAATGACGTGAAGAATCAGGGGTGGCGGATTGGTCATCGACACACGGGCTTTCGTTGTCTTCGCGGCTGTCTGACAGGTATCCGTTCGAATGGCGCGGATCGCTGGATTCGATTCCTCGACCTCGGGAATTCAATCGGCCCGGGGCTTCGCATTCAGCTCACGCCGATGTTTCAGTACGGTCAACCATGACGCCAGCCGGCCCGGGATCAGGGTGAGTACTGCCAACAGTCTGGCGTCCTTGCGATCCAGCATTCGGATACGTTCCTTCAGGGAGATGTTCGCAAGGTCGGCGAACCTGTCGTACTGGGTCGCGAGTTTGAGATGATAGACAGGATACTTTCGAATCAATCGACCTGCGTAATTCAGACGTATCCAGTTGCCCAGAAAGAGCGACAACGCTCCGCCACGCCGAAGATTCTCGGGACGGCTGAAGTTCGAAAGGCGCTCCGCGTCGGCCGGATTCCAGCGATAAATGCCGAGCCGCTCGTTGACGAACCGGACTTTCGCATCCGCAGATACGGCGTATGGCATCATGGCGTCGGGAAAATAGATCTTCCGCCATTTTTCGAGGTACCGATGCCGCTTGATCGCTTCGGTATCGAACGCCAGCCAGACGTCCGCCCGAAGTGTGCCGTCGCAGACCTTCTCCGCGAAATAGGCCTCGAACTCGTCTTCGGAAAAATCCTCGTTCCATTCGCCTCCGTCGGAATCGCTCAAAAGAAAACAGATGGCTTTGGCCTGCGAATTCTCCGAGCGCATCCGACGCCAGTGGTACTTGAGCCGTTCGACGCACCGGGGCTTGAGCATGTCATCGGAATCGAGGCACTCGAACAGCTCCGAATCCGCAATCTCGATGGCCCGGTTGAAAGCGAAATGCTTGCCGGCGTTCTCCTGGAACACGTATCGAATCGGCACCAGGCCTTCACTCTGCCAGCGAGCCACTTGCGCCGCCGTTTCGTCCGTCGAGCCGTCGTCCACGATCAGCCAGAGAAAATCCTTGTCCGTCTGTTCGGCCAGCGATCGATAAACATCCGGCAAGGTGTGTGCCCGGTTGTAAGTCGGCGTGAAGACGGTCAGAAAGGTCATCGCGAACCTCGGCGAAATCGATTCCAGTCAGGTGAGGTCGTTCGTTCGACGGTCAAGTCGCGAACGGAACGTACGAATCGGATCGCCTTCGACCGCCGCATTCGTCGTATGACCAGGACCGGTACCCTTGAAATACCGGTCCGAAAGCCCTGCGGTCCTTGCGAATGTATAGCCGTGCCGAGTTCGCCGGGTCCGAGCCTCGAACGCTGCGAATGTCATGATCGAATCGCACCATGTCGACTTGCCGGGGTTTCCGAAAACTCATCGGCCACTCAGAATCGCCGCCATCGAGACGCAGGTCGCCCCCATGAGCAGCACCGGTATGTAGAACGAGAATCCCCTGCGAGGGATCTCCCGGGAACCGGATCGACTCACGAGATATTCCGAAATCAGGGGGGGCGTCGCGAACGACAGGACAGTCGCCCAGGCCGAACCGGTCGCACCCAACCGGGGAATGAGCGTCGCGTTCGAAACCACATTCACCATGCCGGCGACCATCGTCGCCCACATGATCGTCCGCGTTCCCTCGAACGCGGTCAGAATCGGACTCCAAATAAGATACCACATGGGCAGAATGGCTGTCACTATCGCCAGCGGCCAGATGAGGTCGATCAGCAACATGTAATTCGAAGGAATGTATTGTGGCCCCAGCCACGCAGCCAGCGACGCCCCGGCGAAACACGCCGTCACCCAGGCCCACTGAATCCGCACGAAATCCCTGCGTACGAACCGGTCCAGCCGCTCATGATCCCCCTTGAGCCGAAGACCGATCACCCGTGGCGTCACCAGCGTGCCAGCGATCTGGGGCAGCTGCTGAACCACACCCGAGATCTGGATGCCCAGCGAATACACACCAAGCTGCGCCGGGCCGACGTACCGGCGCACGAAAATGTAATCGATCGTGTTCGTCGCCATCGCCCCGATCGATACGCTCGGAATCAGGGGCCACGAGAATCGCAGAATCCTCCCCAACTCGTTTCGGTCAGGGCCGGCCGGCCTGGCGATTTTCTTCCGAACCAAAAGGGTCGTGATGATTCCTGCCGTCAAACATCCTGCGAAATAGCCTGCCAGAATCATTTCGATCGACAGCCGGTCCGTCAGCCAGCCCATGCCGATCACGCCGAGAATCATCAGCCGTTCCAGGCAGAGTAACGGGTACAAAAGCCGCGGTAATCCGATCGGCGGCAGAATCCTCTGCAATTGCAGCCAGTAAACCTGAATCGGCAGATACGCCAGCGAGAAGACGACGGCCTGCCTCGGCAGGCCGAGACGGGATCCGAACAGTCCGTAAATCGACACCAGCAGCACCGAAGCCGTCATCACGCAACTGAGGGCCAAATAAAGCCGATTCCAGAACACGACCCGCACGCGACCCGACTCGAGATGCTCCGCCGTGCCGAATCGCACCAGGGCCTGCTGTGTCCACTCCGTGGAGATCAACACGATCAGCAGGCTCGTGCTGACCGACGATACGATCTCGCCGTAGTCCGTTCGCCCCAGGAGGCTCAGAATCAGGCTCGTATTCGCGAATGACAGCACGATGGACAGGGCGTTGAATCCGACCATCGAAACGTAGTCGCCCAGCAGCTTTCCGCGTCCATCCGAACGCCGCTTCGGAGTGTCCGCCTGGTTCGACTGCTCGACCTGGGCATCCTGCCTGGGGGTGCTTTCATGCCGCATCAGAACGTTCGCCCGTTCGACATCCCCGCATCAGCCCGGGACGATCTTACCTGCACGGCATGGAAACGACGCGTCGTCGGCGCTTCCTGTTCCCGATCCGACTGAACATGAACCCGGGTCATTCGCGTCATCGGCGCACCTGCCCGGTGACGTTGCAAATCGACGTCGTCGGAAATCGATAGTCCGAAGTGGACAATCCGCAGCCAGCCAGCGTCGACTTGAGTTCTTCAGGACTCATCGGCTGATCATATGTGGGTGAGAGCATGTCGAACGTGTCGAGAACCGCTTCCTGATACCGTTGCTCGCGTGTGAAGTCATTCTTGCCTACGTAATTCGCGACAGGAATCGCGAATGCGAACACCTTCCCCAGACCCATCGGCAAACGGAACAGAAAGTCCGTCAGCGGAAACAGGACCGGCATCGTACCCTGAATCGATCGCAGCAATGCCCTTTTCGGCATTCGTTTCGTGACCGGCCGGATCAGGTATTTCGAAAAGAGCTTCGAGTACCACCGGCGGCCGTATATCGTGAAACAGAACTTGCCGCCGGGCTTGACACGCTTCACCAGCTCGACGACGCATCGCTCCGGATCCGGAGTATGCTGCAGCACCCCGATCGAAAAGACGAAATCCAGGCTCCCGGGCGCGAACGGCAAATTCAGGATGTCTCCCTGAATGTACTGAACGTTGGGATAGCGGTCGATCATGTTGGCCCGGGCCGCGTCGACGGCACGCGAATAATCCAGGGAGATCAATCGCGCGCCTTTGCTGGCCGCGATTTCGGAAAATCGGCCAGCGCCGCAGCCAGCGTCCAGGACCCATTTGTCATGCAGATCGGCCTCGGTCCAGGTCGTTTCCGAATCGAACCGGTCTCGGGAATAGTTGGCCCCGTTGTGACTGTCGACCTGAACCTTCGAAAACTCGTTCCACTGCAATCCGAACGAATCGGCGTAGGCGTCGTTGCCCACGAACCTCACGATCCCGTCGCGAATCGGATACCGTTTGCCCGTTTCGATCGAGACCAGTTCACCTTCAAGAACTTCGCCCTTGTCCGTCTTCGTCGGCTCCAGGCGCAATTCCGAAAATGTCCCTGGTTCGCGAAGCACCTCAAGAAGATCGGGACGCATCGGATGCGAGTCCTTGTACAGGTACCGTTTTATCGATCAACCCCGCGGCGTGCGTCAGTTCTCGAAACTGACGCCGGGAACGCCGATTCCGATATGCCGGGTTTCGCTTCACCCCGGAATATCGAGCGATATGCTAATGCTCTTGTGCGATCTTCGACAAGCATTCCCGATTCGCCGAAGCAGCGATATCTCGAAGATGATGACTCATCCATGCACTCTTTTATCCTGGTGAACCTTCGATCGAGATATGGCCTGCCGTCGAGGCCCCCGTGCTTCGATCCTCCAGCGATTCCTCGGCCAGGATCGGGCTGACGTCCGATATGCTTTCCGAAATCTCCTCGAACGTGTCCCTGCGGATCGGCTCGTCGGAATCGTCATGCGACAAAATCGGCGTGATCGTCAGCGCCAACTGGTACATCTCCAGATCCGTGTCCTCGCAGATTCGCCGAATCGTCGCCAGCCGCTCCGCATCGATCTGACGAGGCGACAGGATCAAACCCCCGAATTCGCGATCAGTTCCGGCCAGATCCGGCAGCTTGTCGAGACCGCCCAGAACACGCATGCCGTGCAGCGTGCGGCCGGTCTTTTGAATGTCGTCGTCGAGAAACCCGATCGGCCGGAGTCGCCAGTTGGGATTGTTCAGAAGTTCCCGGGCCAGGATTTCGCCGGCGTCGCCCGCGCCGTAGATCAGCACGCGCTTGAAGTCGCGCCTGTTGTCGGAGTGCGGGAACATTCTCCGGATCAGCCGGAACCCGTACCGGCTGACGATCAGCAGGAACAGGAGGAGGAATCCGTCGAGCGCGAAAACGGCCCGGCTGAAGCCCTCGAACCGGAAAACGAGAGTCAGTGCCACGACCGCCGACATCGATCCCAGGAGGCTGCCCCGGAAGTAAATCCAGAGTGCGTCCGGCGTGACGTATCGCCACATGCCCCGGTAGATGCCCGCGGCGGTGAAGGCCGCGAGTTTGAGCCCCACCACCAGCGGCAGAGTGCGGAAGAAGGTGTCGGACTGAATCGAATCGTCCAGCGGCCCCAGCACCATCGTGAACGCCAGGTAGTACGAGAACACGATCAGGCTGGAATCGAGCAGGACTTCGAAGATCCGCCGCTTATGGGAGACGTCCACGAGGAAGCTCATCACGGGCGTGGGCTGGCTGACGTCGTAGACCTTCACCTTGCCCAGGTGGATTCCCAGGTAGATGAGCGTCAGGCTGAACACGAAAAGGGCCGTGAAACTGGCCTCGGAAGGCAATTTCATGATGGCCAGGCCCATGACGCCCGAAAGCGCGGCCAGGGCCCAGAGCATCCACACGGCCTTGCGTTCCGAAAGACCCAGGGCCACCAGCCGGTGCGACGTATGGTCGCGACCGCCCTGGGACACCGATCGTCCCGCCATCTTCCGCAGGATGAACACCAGCGTCGTGTCGAAGATCGGGATGAACAGCACCAGCACAGGCACGGCGAGCACGGGCAGGAAGCTGCGGGAGCGGCCGGACTGATTGGTCAGGAGTGCCGAAGAGGCCAGGAAAAACCCGATGAACAGCGACCCGCAGTCGCCCATGAAGATCGACGCCGGGTTGTGGTTGAACACCAGAAAGCCCAGCAGCGAGGCCGTGAACAGGGCCAGCATCAGGGCGTAACTGGCGCCCGCTTCGCCGTGCAGGCCGAACTGGAGCCCGAGAAATACCGCGGCCACGGCGGCCACACCCGCGGCCAGGCCATCCATGTTGTCCAGCAGGTTTACGGCGTTGGTGATGCCCACCAGCCAGAACATGGTGATCAGGACATTTACGGGATACGTCGACGTCCAGGGCAGCATCATGCCCGCCCCGACGACGATCGATGCCGCGATCAGCTGTCCGATCAATTTCTGGTACGGTTTCAGGGTCAGCAGATCGTCGACCAGACCCAGAACGAACATCAGGCCCGATCCGGCCAGAACCGTCAGCGACAAGTTCGTCTGCGGCACGAAGGTCAGTATCGACACGATCGCGGATATGCCGATCCCTACGCCGCCCATAAGGGCTGTGGGCCGGGTATGCCAGCGATCGGCCTTCGGTTTGGCGACGATGCCGTATCGTCTGGCGACCCAGCGGACGGCGGCAGTACAACCGACGCTCAGGACGAACGTAGCAACGATCGCCGCCAGCTCGGGTATCAATGTCATCTGGCTACGTCCTCGAGGTCCGGCGAACTTCCGCGAAAGGGGCGGCCGGAGACGAACCGGTCAATCGATCAGGCGGTGACGATGCGGTCGGCGAAGCGGTCCCGACACATCCGCGTCGCTCCCCGCGTATCCACCAGCAGCGAGATGTTCGGCAACAGGTTCGGCCAGTCATACGCGGCGTGGTCGGTCGCCACCAGCACGCAATCCTGAGCCTTGAGCATCCCGGGAGTCAGATCCTGACTTTCCAGGCCGATGTCGTGGGCCCGCATCTTCGGCAGCCGCGGCACGTGCGGGTCATTGTAGGTGACCACCCCGCCACGCTCCTGCAGCATCTCGATCAGCTCCATGGAGGGGCTTTCGCGACAGTCGTCCACATTCGGTTTGTAGGCCGCGCCCATCACCAGAATCTTGCTGCCGTGGATCGCCTTGCCCCGCGAATTGAGCGCTTCGGTGAGCCGCTCGATCACGTAATGGGGCATGGAGGTGTTGATTTCGCCGGCCAGCTCGATGAACCGGGTGTGAACTCCGTATGCTCGTGCTACCCAGGTCAGGTAGAACGGATCGATCGGGATGCAGTGCCCGCCCAGCCCCGGGCCAGGATAGAACGCCTGGAACCCGAACGGCTTCGTTTTGGCGGCGTCGATCACCTCCCAGACGTCGATGCCCATCCGGTCGAACACGATCTTCAGTTCGTTGACCAGAGCGATGTTCACCGCCCGGTACGTGTTCTCGAGGATCTTGCACGCCTCGGCCACTTCGCAGCTCGTCGCCGGCACGACCTGGGGCGTGACAGCCCCGTAAAGCGCCTGGGCAACGCGAGCCGAGTCCGCCGTGAAGCCGCCCACCACCTTGGGAATGTTGGCCGCGGAGAAGTTCGGGTTGCCGGGATCCTCCCGCTCCGGACTGTAAGCCAGAAGGAAATCCTCACCCGCCTTCAGCCCGCTCGCTTCCAGTTCCGGTCGAAGCACGTCCCGTGTGGTGCCGGGATAGGTCGTGCTTTCCAGAATCACCAGCTGACCCTTGCGCAGATATTTGCCGATCGCCTTGCCGGTGTGGATCACGGGCCCGAGATCCGGCTCGCGGTGCGTTCCCAAAGGCGTCGGCACGCAAATGATGATCGCGTCGACTTCCTTCATGCGCGAAAAGTCGGTCGTCGCCTCGAAACGGCCCGATTCGACCAGCGACGCGATCCGGTCAGACGTGATGTGACCGATGTAGCTGCGACCCGCCGAAAGATCGTCGATCTTCCTGGAATCAATGTCGAACCCCTTGACGTGAAACCCTTTGCGTGCGAAAAGCTCGACCAGCGGAAGCCCGACGTAGCCAAGGCCGACGACGCCTACCTTCGCAGTTTTGGATTCGATCGACGAGAGCAGGTTGGTAGCGTAGTTGGAGACACTGGCGGAAGACATTCGAAGAATCCTGCGAGAGTTGGAAGTGGTGTCCGGGATACGTCGTGATCAGAATGAGAATCCAAAGAGGACCTCGTCGTCAAGAGCCTTCGAAAGCCATCCCGGGCAATCTTCTCCGAACTGCGGAAGACTCGTTCATGTCTCCTCTTTTTTGACGCGTTTTGTCCTGTTTTTGAGACATTCGGTCCCTCAGGGGCGAATCGATCCGACCCGCCCCGAGGGTGCGAATCGATCAGTTGTCCGGGTCCTGGCTCACGTCGGCTTTCGTCTGCCCGATTCCGAGCAAGTCGTCGCCGTCGCGCTTGTCAGGCTCGGACTCAAGTGCGGCGTCGGACTTGGCTTCCTGACGCTCGCCCTTCTTCTTGCGGGTGTAGTCGTAGCCGTAGCCATAGCCGTAGCCATAGCCGTAACCGTAGCCATAGCCGTAACCGTAGCCATAGCCGTAGCCGTAGGAGAACTGCTCTCGGCTGACGCCGTTGAGGATCGTGCCCAGAACCGGCGTGCCGATGCTCTGCAGCAACTCCCGGACACGGGTCAGGTCATGACGCTTGATCACCGTCGCGCGGATGATCAGCACGATGCCGTCCACCTGGGTGCTCACCACGCACGGGTCAGTCACGGCCAGCAGGGGCGAGGTGTCGATCATGACGACGTCGTAGACCATGCGGGCCTCCTGAATCAGTTCGGAGAAGGACCGCGACGAAAGCAGCTCGGCCGGGTTCGTGATGTTCGTGCCGCCCGTCAGGAGATCCAGGTTGCTTACGCTGGTCGCCTGAACCGCCCGGTGCAGCGGCAGACGCCCTTCGATGGCGTCCGCCAGACCCTGTTCGTTGGGCATGTCGAAGATCTTGTGCTGACCAGGACGCCGAAGGTCGGCGTCGATCAGCAGAACCTTCCGGCCCGCCATCGCCAGGGTACATGCGATGTTCGAACAGGTCGTCGATTTGCCGTCCCCGGAGTGAGGGCTCGACACCATCAGCACCTGAATGTTCTGGTTCCGGCGGAAGAATTCCAGGCTCGTCCGAATCGCCTTGAAACTCTCGGCCGCCGAACTGCGCGGACGAGCATGGCAGATCAGACCCAGCTCTTTCATCGACAGCCGAATGTCACTGCCGGCGGCTTGACCACCGCGAATCAGGTGCGGAATCAGCCCCAGAACGTTCAGATCGAGCAACTTCCGGATTTCGCCCAGGTTGCGCACCTTGACGTCGAGCATGTCGACCAGATAGGCCGCGATCGACCCGAGGCAAAGACCGCCCAGCAAGCTTGCGATCATGACGAGCGCTTTGCTGGTTTGCTTCTGACTTGGAATCGGAGGGAAGAGTACCTGAGCCGTAACCGTGACGTGTGCCGGGTCGGTCACCAGCTTCGCCTGCTTGAGTTGAGCCAGGATCGAATTGAGCAATTCCTTGGTGCGGGTCTTGTTTTCCCGCAGGTTTTCTTCCGCGATCCTGTCCAGCTCGAACTTCTGGGACTCGGAAAGTTCCTTGTCGTACTCGGCCTGAAGCCGGTCCTGGATCATCTGCAGCGTATCGACCTTTTTCTCCAGCCCCTGGAGAATCGCCTCCGCCCGGGCCTGGTCGGCGGTCGTGTTCGGATTCTGAATCGAGGCGATCAGCCGGTCATAGCGTTCCTTGATGGTCTTGTACTCTTTCGAGTCGACGCCCGATGTCTTTTCCAGCTCGGCCATTCTGGCCCGCATCGCCAACTGGTAATCCCGGCTCAGGGTGTCGATCTGCTCGCTCAGGGTCGCTTCCTGGGCCTTCAGCGAAATCAGTTTCGTGCGCGCATCATCCAGAAGGTCGTCGGCACTGGTTTTCGACCGGGTGAAGAATCCCGCGCCATTCTGTTTGAATTCTTCCCAGAGTTCGTTCCGCAGTTCCTCGTCGCGCTTGATCATGTCCTGAACGCGGCGCACGGTCGGGTCGATGTTGCTCTTCGCCACCCGCATGTTGCCGCGAGCCTGCTCCTTCATGGCCGCGATCCGCTCGTCCAGCTTCTGGATCTCGGGCGACTCCTCGAAGGCGTCCTGCAGACGCCTGTCCACCATTTGCGGATCCTGATGCACGGGATGATCGCCGATGCCCATGTCGATCTGCTTCTGCAGATTCGCCAGCATGCGCTCGGTATTCCGGCGGGCGGACTGCACCTTGGAGTATTTGTAAGTCAGTTCCTCGAACGACTCGTCGTCGGCCAGATCCTGATTGACGCTGTTGAAAGTCGCGTCAATTTCGGCATGTGTCGCCGCCGCCGCGGGATCGGCCGCGATCGTCGTGCCCACCGTCCGGATCGCCTTGGCGATCGTCGCGTCGCTGGCTCCAGCGGCCATCAGCTCCCGGGCGTGTTCGATCTGGGTCTTGTACTGGAAAATCTGGGCCTTCGCCGAACGGATCCCCCGGTCCCACTCCGCGAGGCGATTCTGCAACGTGTTGTTGCCGTTGTCGTTGAAGATCAGGTGCTTGTTCCGCTGAAGAAACTCGATGTATTCCTTCTCCAGCTTGTCCTGCTCGATCATCAGCTCGTCGCGAGCCTTCGAAATCAGCGTCACCACGTCCGTCGATTTCTTTTCGAACGTTCGTTCCAGGAACCGCTTGTAAGCGTCGATGACCGCTTCCACCACCCTCACCGGCTTGGAAGGATCGCTCGAAACGAACTTGATCGTCAGAACCCTGTCCATACGATCGACCGACAGATTGCCGTAAATTTCGCCGAAGTCCGTGTCCGTCAGTTTGCCGGCCTTGATCGCATCGTCGAGAACCGCCTGGCTTCTGATGATCGCGATGTGGCTGGCCAGAAAGTCGCCCCGGCCGCCCGTCAGCGGGTCGATCCCGCTCAAAGGCGAATTCTCGATGATCCCGCCCGACTGGTTCACCAGCACCTGAGCCGTCGCCGAATAGACCGGCTTGATACGGAACACCTGAAACAGCCCGACTGTCAGTGCCAGGAGCGTGAACAGAAGAACGAGCCGCCAGCCGCGCCGGATCGCGTTGAGAACCTGCAGCAAATCTTCCATCTGCAGCTTCGATTCCGCCGGCTGAGGGCCACGCATCTGCTGCTGCATCGGATACTGATTCTGCGTCAATTGCTTCATGGCAAATCCCGTTCGATGAATCGTCGGTCGGAAAACTCCGGAACCCCACGGAATTTCCCCGTAACGGATTCGGTCGATCCCACCCGAACTCCGAATTTCGGAACACACAGAACGCCACGGGCATCGCGGTCTCCCGGAATCGATACCGCCACTGCCCGGTCTGTGGTTCTTACGATGCCCATCTCTACCCCCGACCGCCTGAGATCCATCCGCTCCGCGCGCCCCCGTATCTCTCCAAATAATCAAAGTCTCACGGAGGATCCATGATAGGTTCGTATGCGGGTGCCGTCAATTCAAGTTTCCGAAGTGCAACGCTTTCACGCTCGCTGAAGCACCTGACCAGGCCCCGATTTCGAAACCCATCACACCCCTCTCGCAGAGCCTCGACGAATCGAGCCAGACAACACAGACTTCGTCCGTCCCCTTCGCCGCCCTGTCCCCTTTTCAGGGTACCGGCTTCTCCGATTCCGATCCCTTGCCCGCCCCTCCGATCGCATCCGCTTCGGCCGCCTTCGATATGAGCTTCGCCACATCCTGATCCTTCGGCCAGAAGTAGGTCAGAATCCGCGCCTCGTCCAGCGCCTTTCCCGTGCGCCCCGCGGCGATCAGCCACTCCACCAGCAGCACGCGTGGGGCTTTGTCCTGCGGCGCGTATGCCGTGGCGACCCGCACCGTGTCAATGGCCTTGTCCTTTTCCCCAGTCAGCCACAGTGCCCGGGCTCGCAGCACATTCGTCCTCGCCGGATCGCCATTCTCCATTTCGCCCAGCTTCGCCAGAGCCCGCTTTCCAGCGGCCTCACGCCGCGCCGTATCGGCCGTGTCGATCAGGAACTCGCCCGCCAGAATCGCCGCTTCGGCCGAGGTTTCCGTCAGCCTGTCGACCGCGTCGGCCGTGAGCCATGGCTGGATCCTGCGGACTTCGGCCTCTCCGGCATTCCTGCAAATAAGTGCTTTGCCGAATGCCGTCAGGGCGGCCGGCTCGTCGCCCAGGGCCGAGGCGATCTGGCCTGCGCGAACCAGCAGACCCACCTGGTTTCCCGCCAGATCGATGCCGCGCTGGAGCGACCGCTCGACCGTCGGGCCGGATTCGTAGAGCCAGTTGAGGATCGCCATTTCCAGATGCACCATCGCCGTCGAGGGTTGAGTTCGCCAGGCTTCGGCCAGGCTTCCGGCCGCGGGCTGAAGGAAGGCTTTCACCAGCGGGTCGCCCAGAAGCTCGCGACTCGCCGCCGCCGCCTCTTCGGCAGGCAGCTCACGTATCACTACGGTCACGCTCATGATTCGTGACAGCCGCCTCGCTTCCGCATCGGCCACGCCTTCGCGCTTCAGCTCGGCCAGTGTCCGGCGCTGGAACGTTTCCACCTCCGCCACGGCCCGCCGCAGGTGATAGTCACCCCACCCGGGCAGCAGGGCCTCGATCGCCTGAGTGCCGGATCGCTCACGTTCCAGGCGGTCGTCTTTCATGTCGACGACGCCCCAGTTCGGAAAATCGACGCCCGCGTGCTGAATTCCGGTGCGTTCCATCGCCGTCCAGGCCCGGTTCATCCTCTGTGTGGACTGGACGTTCGGCCACGTGGCCGCCGTCAGTGCCGCACCAAGCACGACTCCCCCCAGCCGCAGGAACGGAACGTTCCTTTCCGCAGCCGGGCCCGGATCCTGGCCGACCGCACCCTCGCCTTTGTCCCGCCGCATCGATACGGCCAGGCGTACCACGTGTGCCGCCGTCACCAGCGCCGGAACGATCACGCCCGATGTCCGCAGAACGTTCTCCGTCAACGCGCCCCAGGCCACGGCTGCAAGGCCGCTCAATGCGCCGCCCGTCAGCACGAGCTGCAGCTTGCGTTCCGAGCTTTTCGCAAGGACCAGGCCGGCCCGGATCAGGCCGAAGAGGCCCAGCAGTGCGATACCCGCACCGATCAGGCCCCCTTCCGGAAGTATCTGCACGTAGTCGCTTTCCGCGTGCGTCACGAAGCCCAGGCCCGTCGCCTCGATCACGGGCTGAGTGGCCCAGAGGAAGCTGCCCCAGCCCGTGCCCCATACCGGTGCCTGCTTCCAGGTTTCCGTCGCCAGTTTCCAGACCGCCAGCCGAATCCCCGCGGCATGCGAACCGCCCTCTGAGAAGATGCTCTCGACCCTGCCGAAGATAGCGAACACGTCCACCAGCATCGTCAGCCCGAACACGATCACGCCCAGCAGGCCCAGAACCATGAACCAGCCCGACTGACCGCCGCCGCCACCCGTGAATTCGTCCCGAGGCGTCGCGTACCTGAGCTTCGCCCGCAAGGCGATCGCCCCCAGAACCGTCATCCCCAGAAGCATCGACAGAAGGCCGCCGCGCGAACCGCTGGCCAGCACCGCCAGAATGCCGATACCGGCCGGATATATCGCCAGAGTTCCCTTCCCGAGGGCCGCCTGCCCGTCAGAACGAAGAAACTCCTCGCCCGGGATCTCCGTTTCCCGCAGAATCCGCCCGAATGCCAGCCGGGCCAGCAAGAAGCCCAGGCACAGGTTCAGATAGGCCGCCAGCTCCGAGTGCACGAAAAACGGCCCCGAACTGATCGTGATGACCCCCTTCTGCCGAAGCCACAGCACCCGGCCGTCCCAGGTCAGGGCCTGCAGCATCGACTGAATCGCCATCGCCGTGCCCGAAACGCTCAGTACCAGCGAGTGCCGTCTCAGCGGGCCCCAGCGGCCAGGCAGGCGCATCACGCACACGGCCAGCGCCCACAACGCGGCGACCCACACCACGCTTTCGTACACTTCGGCATCCAGCCAGGCCAGCCGCGCTCCGGCCGAAGGCACCGTCACGCCCGGATCGCCCTTGAGCACCAGCGTCTCGCCGCCGCCCCAGCTTTTCCAAAGGGCCAGCCGCGAAGGGCTCAGCGTTCCCACCAGATCCGGCCCAAGCTCGGCCCACTGGAGCACGCCGTAAAGGGCCGCCAGCCCCAGCGCCAGGACCGGCAGACACGTCAGGGTGTCGATCAGCGTCAGCCCCCGCCGCCGTCCCGACCCGAGGCTGTCGATGAGCGTCACCGCCGCCAGCGCCAGGATCAGGCACGACATCACGAAAATCGCTGGCGGATCGGCCGAACCGAACCACCAGGGCATCACGCCGCACATCACGGCCAGAATCGCCTCTCGCACGCCGCCGAGCACGCCGATGCGCTCGCCCCGCCATTCCGGCAAAGCCGTCGCGCCGCCCGTGGATCTTCTCGACCGTTGCCGCATGCGTTTCGCCTTTCGATTCCGCCGCTCACTTACGTCGCGTCTCGCGCCGAATCACACTCGGCCCAGCTTAGGACAATTCCGAAACGAACCAAACCAATATGCCTTCGGTCCGCATCCGGCCGCAACCCGGAATCAGGCTGTCGATCGAATTGATCGAAATTTCCGGCGGCGACGGATCGGCGTCTCGTCGCTTTTCCGCGTGCAGATCGAACTCGGGTCGGAATGAGGCCGGATGCGCCGCACATGCGAGATCCCGGGTACTCCGGTTCCGAAAGGGCTGGAAATGTCTGCGTTACCCGAACCGGAAAATAAGGGGACGGGGGTGAATGCCACGAAGTTAAGCCGTATTCTCTTACACAGCTTGACCTTGATGTAACGAGGGCTTCCGATGCCATGGCGTTGTCACACAACCTGTGGGAAAGGAAGCCCCCGAATGCCAAAGCATCGCCGTCTTGATACCGTATT
>WGMM01000050.1 GCA_016125085.1 bacterium | reverse complement strand
GGCGACCGGCCATGGCGCCGTAACGGACCAGGTTCTGGAAAACGGGAGGTGTCGAAAAGGTGGAAAAGCGATGACCGGCAGAGTAGAGTGTCAACCAAGCAATTCGTAAGATTCAGTGTCTACTTTTTGTGGGGAAGACCATGTGGTTGTTTCTGACCCAATTCAAAAGACTGATATGATGCAAACCTACAGTATTTTGATGTTGTCTCGGAATTCGGGATTAAACTGCCTTTGGGACAAGAAGCAGGACAAATTGATCGAGGATTTGACTCCTTACTATGGTGCTTGGGTCACACCGAATGTCGATGCGATTATGAGGCTATTGCGAAAAGTAGCGGAGAAAACCCCAGAACAGAGTCTTAGGGGATATCTGACCGGTTCTACAAAGGCTGTCGATGACGAAGTCCGAGCGATCTATGAAGTGTTGAAAGAAGAGCGAATCGTTTACGTAAACTCGATGATGGAATTTGGACGAAGCGAAAGTCAACTTGGTCAAAGAGTTCGATTACCCAGAGAATCGCTTGAACATCAGACAGCGAATTGCCTTGACGGAACCGTTCTTTTTGCAAGCTTGCTAGAAGCTAGTTCTATCAATCCCGGGCTTGTATTCGTTCCTGGTCATTCATTAATCGCTTGGCAAAAGCGTGCAATGTGGGGCGAGGATGATCTGGACAGTGAATTATTCGACAACTGGGATTTCCTGGAAACGACAATGGTAAGCAAACATTCATTCGAGGAAGCGAAAGCGAAAGGAAGACAGATTGCCGAACGCTACTATTTCAAGGCGGGATGCAAACAAGACTTCGAAATTTTTCGAATACATCGTCTTCAATGGCTGAGGGCTAAAGGAATTTACCCGATGGAATAAGAGGAATCATTGAAATTCAATCGAATTTCCCTCCTGTCTCCATCAATCGCTGCACATGCTTGGCCAGGATGTCCGTCTCGATGTTGACGGTGTCGCCCGGTTTGCGGACACCCAGCGTCGTTACGGCCAGAGTGTGCGGGATCAGCATGACCGAGAACCAGCCGGGGGCGGTGTCCACGACGGTCAGGCTGACGCCGTCCACGGCCACGGAACCTTTGGGCACCATCAGCCGCGTCCAGGCGGGGTCGAGCGTGAACTTCAGGAACGCCCACGGGCCTTCGGGGCGAAGTTCGGCCAGGGTGGCCGTCGTGTCGACGTGGCCCTGAACGATGTGCCCGCCAATCCGGTCGGATAAACGCAAGGCCCGCTCCAGATTGACCTTCGAAGCGGCCTTGAGCGTGCCCAGATTCGTGCGGGCCAGCGTTTCCGGGCCAGCTTGAAAGGCGAAGGTGTCGTCCGCGGCGAGTTCGACGACCGTCAGGCAGCAGCCGTTGACGGCGACACTTTCGCCCAGGACGACGGGGCCTTCGGCGGCAACATCGAGCCCGGGCCAGCGGACGGTCAGCCTGCGGCCCGAGGGTTCTTCCCGTGTTTCGACGACTTCGCCCAGTATCTGCACAAGACCTGTGAACATCGGCAGAATCGCTCAGTCAGACTTCGGTTGTTCGGCCTTGGGGGCCTCGGCCTTCGGTTCGGCCGGTTTATCAGGCGCCGGTTTCGGGGCGTCGGCTTTCGGCTCGGGGGCGGGTTCGGTTTTCGCTTTCGGAGCGTCGGTTTTCGGTTTCGCGGGTTCTTCGGCTTTCGGCTTCGGCGCGACCTTTTCGGCGTCGGAGGCCTTGCGTGCTTCGGCCTGGGCGGTGGTCTTGGAAACGGCGTCCATGACGCGGTAGGCCACGGGAGTCAGGTTGTAGCGGGGCTCCCACTCGTTTTTCTGGAATTCGACGGTTTGTTCCAGAAAGCGCGTGAGCCGTTCGAGAACGCCAGGCTCGAATCGCAAAAGGCGGGCCCCGTGCAGGCCGGTTTCGATCGATTCGACCTTACTGAGCCGGCTTGAGCCCCGTTCGATGATCGGCTTGATCTGCTTGATCACGTCCGACGATTCCTTGTCGGTCGTGCCGCCGACGGCCATGACGTTCAGGGGCGAGCCTTCCAGCAAGGTTTTGAGCCGGTCGACCGTCTTGACGTTCTGCCAGGCGGCCACGGGCGAAATCATGATCAGGGCGGAAACGTCCGACGGGCGGCTGGTGGCGGAGTCAAAAGCGCCGACGGCGACTTTCGCCCCGGCATTCTTAAGCCGGGGATCGCTCGGCTGCACGGGGCGGCCGGGCACCAGGGGTGGCAATTCGGTCGCTTCACTGAGCCATTCCAGAACGACGTCGGCGCCTTCACCCAGGGTCAAGATGGCCAGCTTGCCGAGATTGAATTCCAGCCGGTTGTGACGATCGACGAGGAATTGGTAGGTCAGGCGAATGTCATTGACGGCCTGTTCCACGACACGGCCATCCGTCGCGGCGGGCTTGGCTTTGGGCACGTCGTTCTTGGCTGCGGCGTCCCGGCGGCGCGGATCGGTCAGGCCGGCCACGTCGATCGAGACGACGGCGAATCCGTCGGCCTGCAGGGCAGCGGCCAGGCCGTAGCCGTCTTTCGATTCTTCGATCTTGTCGGCGAAGTCGCGGCTGGTGCGGTCTTTTTCGTGGATCAGCAGTATGACTGACGGGTTTTCGCCAGGCAGGGCCGGGTAATAGTTGAGGGCCATGAAGGAGTTGTCGGCCCGGGCGATCGCGACTTTATAATATTGCGTCTCGCGGCGGTGTTCCAGATTCGGGCGTTCCTGCGCGTTCTGGTTTTCGACTTCCTTGCGGATTTCGGCGACTGGGGCGCCGCCGATACCCAACCCCCCGCGGGCACGTTTCGCGGGCCGTGATTTCGGCTTCGCCCTTGGCCTGGACAGCGGCTTAAGTTGTGGTCCCGCTTCGGCTTTGGGAATTCCCGCCGGTGGCTGCTGAGCCTCGGCACCGGTATTGGCGAGGCAGAACACGGCCGTCAAAGTCGCGACCAGTCCGCAGGCCAATCCCGAACTGCGCTGATTCCGTCGCGTTCGCATCGAGTCGGTCTCTCCGGCCCCGCTGGCCCGCTGGAGGGTGATTTCGCGATCTGAAATTCGTTATCATGCATTCTAACGGAGATTGCGGAACGAAACAGGCGAATCCTTCGTGGATTTTCGCATTCGGCCGCACACGCGGGGCAGGTTTTCAGCGCGTCGGAACAGGGCGTAATTCCCTTCGACCGGTCATGAATCGACATTCAGGCCGCGGCGATCGCCCGAACCGGCCAGGGCTTTCATGAACCGCAGACGGAGTGACAGGCACATGACGATCCTCGGGCGGATTCTGCTGGCCGTCGTGGCGTTCGCACTCGTCGGCGAAACTGTCGTTGCCTGGAACATTTACCGCCAGGCCGAAGCGCAGCCCCGCGAACCGATCACGGTCGGCGAACGGGTCGAAAAGTCGCTGCGCGCCTCAAGCCCGCTCACGAACCAGGTGAATGTCGTGCTTGCGGCACCGATCGATGCGCCGACACCTGCGGACCGCATGCCGCCGCCACTGCACTCCAGTCAACGAAAAGTCGCGCAGCAAAAAGCCGCTGCTCAAAATGGCCAGGGCCAGCCCGCTCAACCGCTGCCGCCGCCGCCCGAGCCGGCAATCGTCCAAGAACCCGAACCGGCCGAAAATCGCCCTGATCCCCCAGCCGTGGCAACCGCACCTGCCGATCGGCCCATGCCGCCGCCCGCTCCGATGCCCCGGGGCGAATCGCCCGAGCCGGTTCAAGTGGCTCAGAATACCGATACGCCGAAACCGGCTGACGCAGCGAAGGCCGAACCTGCGCCGCCCGCCGACACGCCGAAGCTGGAAACGCTGCCCGAAACGCCTGCCGAGCCGGAAAAGCCGATGCCGAAGCCGGCGATGACCGTCGCGGCGAACGTGCCTGCTCCGGATCGCACCAGCCCCTTCAGCCCGCCGAAGCCAGAAAGCCCCAAGCCTGCCGAGCCACCCGCGGCGAGCCCGGAAATGCCCGTGGTGGCCATTCCGCCTTTCGAACGCCCTGCGCCCGGGCCGGTCACGGTGAATCCGGATCGTGCGGCGGATGCTGTTCGCCGGCTGACAGCTCTGGGGGCCCAGGTTTCCGAAGCGATCGACCGGGAGGGACAAATACTGCCCGGGCGATATGCGGTCACGCTGGATCCGAACCCGAATGGCGATGTCATGACGAAGCTGAATCTGCAACTGCAGAATCAGCTTGGTCAGGCCGTGGGTGATCTGGGCGACTCCCTTTACAGTCTGACATTACGGAATCTCGGTCTGGGCAATCTGTTCTGGATTTCACGAAATTCCGGCCTGGTCTCGCTGGATCTGACCGGCTCGAATTTCCTGAACATCGAGCCGTTGACGCGTCTGCCCCGGCTGGAAGTGCTGAACGTGTCGCGCACGCATGTGGACAACATGATCCTGGCCTCGATGATCCGCAACCTGCGGGTGCTCAACCTGGGATCGGCCGGAGTCGTGGATATCACGTCCCTGGGCAATTTGCAGGGTCTCGAGGAACTCTATCTGAACGATACACGCGTCGGGTCGATCGAAGCCGTGGCCCGCATGCCGCGGCTTACGGTTCTGGACATCAGCGGCACGCGTGTATTCGACCTGAAGCCGTTGCCGGCCAGCCGTTCACTGCGTCGGCTGGGGATGGCACGTTTGAGGATCAAAGACCTGAGCCCTCTGGCCGAATGCACAGGACTGGTCGGACTGGACCTGAGCGGATGCACCGAAGTGCGCGATCTCGGGCCACTCGGGAATGCGAAAAATCTGGAAATGCTGAGCCTGTTCGGCGTCCCGGTGGAACGGATCGACGCCCTGGCAGGGTGCGCGTCGCTGCACACACTGGAGCTTTCGCGCACCGGGGTCAAAGACCTGACGCCGCTTGCGGCACTCAGGGAACTGCGAGAACTTTATTTGCGTGGTCTTTCGCTCGATAGCCCCAGGCCGCTTTCCAGCCTGGCGGAACTCAAAACGCTCGACCTGACGGGTACGACTTTCGCCGACGAAAAAGCTTTCGCTGATGTACGTAACGTCCTGAATGGCAAGGGTGTCGAAATTCGGCCGGCGGCGGACGGGCAATGACGTGGCGAAACGCCGGTTCGGAAGATTCGACGAAATTCGGTGATGCCGAATATGACGAATCGCCGAATAGTAGCGATAGTCACGAGAATTCGTATCGACGAACAGGCGCGTTGGGACTCACTGACCGGTCCTGGTCCTGACGCAAGGCCTCGTTCGCAAGCACTTGCCCTGAAGACATTTCGAAGGATCGAAAGTCATGTCAAGCAATCGACGCACGCGGCGCCGGGAACTGACGAGCGGCCTGGACACTCTGGAAGGTCGCGAGCTGTTGACCGGCGGCGGCATTTATGGACTTGACGGCAAGTACATCAACCAGTTCGACTACCGAAAGATGCTCGCGAAGCGGTCGGCCCCCCCGGCGGCACCGAGTGAGCGGCAGGTGGTTCTGGATCTTCCTGCTGCAACTTACGGTGCCA
The DNA here is from genome assembly GCA_016125085.1 of bacterium. Taxonomy (GTDB): domain Bacteria; phylum Planctomycetota; class Planctomycetia; order Isosphaerales; family Isosphaeraceae; genus QWQI01. The sequence continues at coordinate 9,077 of WGMM01000050.1, read as the reverse complement.
ATGCCAAGGCCGTCATTACGCTTTATGGCCCAGGCACACTTCAAACCCCGAAGATTGATTCCAACGGATTCCCTGTATATGACTCCCAGGGCAATCCGGTTTATGATCTCGCGAAAAGTACGCACATCGACCCCAAAACCGGGCTGATCAGCATCCTGTTCGACGGCACGACGTCGGAAAGCCAGATCATCGGCATGGTCTATGGGACGAAGCTGCGCCCGCAGATCGAAACGATCCGAGATGCCGACGTCTCCGACTTCGACAATACCGGCGTCGGCACGAACCAGATGGGCTATGTCAACCTGAACCGGTTCGACCTGGCGAATGGTGGGCGAATCAACTTCACAGCAGGTGTGCAGCGAATCTTCCTGAACGAAATCGGCGCTGGCACGCAGATCGACGTCGCCGCACTGAAAACGCCGCCGAAAACATCGCCTCAAGATCCCGGCGGACTGGGCACGACGACCGTTACCTCCAGCAGCGGCTCGACGGCCGTGACCGGCGGCGGAACATCGACGACCACGACGACGACCGTCAATGGGATTACCGTCATCACGACCCTGCCCACGACGGACCAGATCACGATCTCCAACGGAGAACTGACAGGTGTGGGCGGCCTGATCCTGCCCGGTGCGATTCCGAGCACGTCGCGCAATACGCGAGTCGAAGTGCAGGGTGTCGAACTGGTCTTCAAAAAGGTCAATGGCGTCGCGAACCCGAAAGGCCAGCCTTCGCCCCGGCTCGGCAAGGAATATTTCGGCGGTCTGATCGACAACACCCAGCCGGGCGATGATGACTATCTGGTCTTCTACCAGGTCAACCGCAACGCGTCGACGCTGGCGATCGAATCGGCGACGGCGGATCAATACGTCCCTATCAAAGCCCCTTCAGACTTCGGCTCGCCGGCTCTGACTCTCCTGGGCTCAGGCGTCGGCGAATATGTCACGACCCGGACCATCAACGGTGAAGACGTACCCGTAAGCGAGCAGGTGGTAACGGCGGGCTACACGTTCAAAGACGGTTCCGGAGCGGACCGTTACTTCGTGAACGCCTACAGCGTGGTGGACAGAACGCTCGTCGGCTCCTTCGAAGTCGTCGACCCTGACACCGGTGCAGCTTATGCGTTCGACGGCCTGGGCGGTTCCAGTGGCAACCTCTATCTGACGACCACGAACGGTGGAACGAACGGCACTGGATTGACGCAGGGAATCGACCTTTCGGCCAGCCTGAAGACCGGGAAGTCGGTATTTCTGGGCAATGCCCTGAACTATCCCGAAACGTTCTACTCTCGCGGCGGTACGGCGGGTGTGGCGGGTATCTCTTACGTTTACAGCGTCGGCCTGTCGTACTTCACGCCCTATAACCCGATCAATCAAGACCCGCAATTGGGCATCATGAAGATCGGCGTCAATTCGAGCCAGAACTTGAGCGTCAACTCGACGACCCAGATCGGCGATTCGGTGCCGCTCATCCAGCCAGTCGAATACGTAATGGGCTCGGTCGACCAGAACCTCGTCGTGATCGATCCGGCCACGAAGGCTACCGAATCGACCAAGAACGCCGATGGTGTAACCGTCACGAAGTCCTACTATTCCGCGAACATGTTCAACCCGAACTCGCTGGCCAGTGCCGGTTCGTTCAAGTTGTACGTGGATGCCAACCAGAAGCTCGGCGGGCTGAGCGAATCGTTCTATCCTCAGCTGTTCGGCTCGTCCGTGATCGACGTCCGAGGTAACCTGAAGACCTATTCGGCCGATTCGACTTCGAACCTGGTTCTGAACGTCAACGGTATCGCCAACTACGTACGGTCGAAATCGACGGACAATTCGACGATCATCGGGCACCCGATCCTGCACCTGGCTGTCGGCCGCAAACCGGGATCGAACGTCGACATTATCTCCAGCTCACGTCCGACGGACGAAACGCCGGGCGGCAAGAGCCGGCCAGGCACCCGCGGCGGCGTCCGTGTGGTGAAGAACCTGCCGATCATCGGCCCGCTGGTCAATCCGATCCAGCGAGGAAATGAGATCTGACCTGGATCGATCGTTCGAATACAGCGAACATGCGGACCGCGTCGAACGACGCGGTCCGTTCTCGTTCCGAAAGCGGTTTCATTCATAACGATCGGGCCAGGTGCGCGGCCTTCATTCGGTGCGCGAACCTGGCTGCGGCGGTTCTGTGTCCTGATCGTTCCACTTCATGGCGCGGGCACGCCGCATGGGCGAAACACGCAAAATGACTTCGCCGTCGCGAAACAGCCGCACTGTGCCTGTAGATTGGCTGACGACCACGGCCACTGACCGGGTCACGGCCGTGATCGCGGCGGCGGCCCAGTGCCTGGTTCCCAGCCCCTTGGGCAACGAAAGCCCGTGCACGGGGGCGTCCACAAGCCGGCAGCCGGCTTCGACGGTGCCGTCACGCGCGACGATGATCGCGCCGTCCAGCTGGGCGATTTCCTTGATCGCTTCCCGGACCTTCGAATCCTTGATATTCCGCTCGCGCCTCGGGTAACCCTTGAACGGGTCAAAGCCCATCGGCCGCGTGCGCTGCAGCACGTTACGATGGTCGCCGACGACGATCAGCGTACCCACGGCCGTGCCTTCACGCCCCTCGCGGCCGATTTCCGTGGCGACGTCCACCACTGATTTGAGCGTTTCGAAGGGAACGTTTGTTTCGAGTTCGCGCAAGTCCCGTGGCTTGAGCTTCTCCAGGTGTTCGCCCAGCCGCACCACGGAGATACTGTCCAGCACGCCCGATTCGAAGCCGCCGTAAACGACGACCACCTGGTCCGTCGGCCCGACGATGTCCATCGAAACCGCTTCGATCAGGCTCAGGCTGATCCGGTCGGCGATCGAATTGTTCAGCGGTTCCAGCTCGATCACGGTCAGGCCGCATTCCCTGGCCGCCACCTGCACCTTTTCGGACTGGCTGGCGACGATGAACTTGACTGGCGCGCCGCGAGCACAATGCCAGTCCTGCATCGATTCAGCCAGGATCATCACCACCGAAGCCCCGACCCGCTTCATCAGATCGCTGGCTGTGGAAAGGATTTGCGCAGAAACCCCGCCCCGAGGCGGTAGCGCGGGCGAAAAGACCAGTGGTTCCGGTGAGTCCGGAGAATGCGACACGCTTCGAAATCCTTTTCCGAGGCCGAATTTTCGCGTTCTTCCGAATGACCCGATCGACCACGGGATCCGTCAGAACGTTTCGTCCAGAAATGATCATAACGTAAATTCCGCCGGCACCGCCAGACGAGTCCCTCGATCTTCAAGCACTGTTCGGATTCGCAAGTCAATAGCACGTCGCACCGAATTGTCCGCCGAACTGACATTGGCGAACCGGCGGGGTCGTGGTAGAAAGAAGTTCGTCCCGGTTCGAAGCCGGTCGATCGGACCGCATGGATTGCAACCGAGGCGAATCACGGATGACCGCAATGCGATGCGCCCCATATCTATTCGTCATAGCGACATTGCTGCTCGCGTGCCCGTCGACGCTGGCTCAATCGCCCGCCGTGACGAAAGCCCAGGGGGTCGATAAGTCGACGCGCAGTTCCGCCGCCGGGGCCCCTCGCCCATCATCAGCCATGCTCGAACGCTCCCTCGGATGGTCGGCCGGCGTATTGGCCATAGGTGCCGTCGCCGTCATCGTTTCCCGCAAAATCGCACGGCCGGACGGTACGACCGGCGACGCTCCAGGCGAACGGGCTCGAGTCATGTCGCGCGTGCAATTGACGCCCCGACAGGCCGTGCATGTGGTGCGTATCGGCCAGCGGACGCTCATAATCGGCACCGGCCCGCAGGGCTCGCCTGTCGCTCTGGCCGAATGGTCGAGCGATCCGGCCGTCGACTCGAACAATTCCGCCGATTTCGCCGCCCGATTGTCGATCGATGCGGACGAGTCCGATGCGTCGAACTCTTCGAAAGATCCGAAAGGGGCGGCTGCATGAATCGCCTTCCCCGACCAGGCTCGAAACCTTCACGGCAGAAACATCTTACGGCATCGGCCATCGCCGTCGTTTCGCTCTTTGTCACCTTTGCCCAGTCGATCGCTCAGGACACGAACGGGACCGCACAGGCCGCGACCGATCAGCAAAGAATGAAGGTCGTCCTGCAACTTGCCGACCAGGCCAATGGCGGCGGGGGCGATCGTTCGCCGCTCCGGTTCGAAATGCCCCGGATTCCTGGCGACGCGGCCGCTGACGTCCTGAACAATAAACCTCAGACAAAACCAGCCCCTGGCGGAATGGATGCACCCGCTGCCTGGCCGGACAGGGCACCGTCGTGGACCGGTTCCGTCCCCAGCATGATCCTCATGGCCGGGCTGACGTTTCTGCCGGCGGCGCTGCTGATGACGACCTCGTTCGTGCGCATCCAGATCACCCTCGGGCTTTTGCGTCAAGCCCTCGGCAGCCCGTCCATTCCCGGCAATCAGGTGATCGTGGCCCTTTCGCTGCTGCTTTCCGTGCTGGTCATGAAGCCCGTGGCCGAAAGGGTTTACGAAGACGCGATCGTCCCGGCTTCGACGGGCCGAATCAGCCAGACCGAGGCCCTGCGGATCGCGTCGGAGCCGATCAAGGGCTTTATGCTCGCCCAGATTCGCCACACAGGCCACGAAGAATATCTCGAAGAACTTGCCGAATACGCCAGATCGCAGGATCAGCCTGGCCCCGAATCGACCGGCGGCGATGCGGAATCCGAAACGAACGCCCTGCCTTCCGGCAATGACGGCTATCCCCTGCACGTGGTGGCGCCGGCCTTTCTGCTTTCGGAACTGACGACGGCCCTTTCGATCGGTTTCGCCGTCTATCTGCCGTTTCTGGTCGTGGATCTGGTCGTCGCGACGGTGCTGGCGGCCATGGGGATCTGGATGATGCCGCCGACGCTGATCTCGACCCCCGCGAAACTCATCCTGTTCGTCCTGGCCGACGGCTGGATGCTCACCGCCGGCGCTCTGATCAACGGCTTCGCCGCCGTCTGATTCGCCACGCCGACGCCGAACGGATATCGGAAAGGATCGCGCCGATGGATTCGCAATGGGTGCTCGACTGGTCGCAGGAGGCCCTCCGCCTGGCACTCGTGCTCAGCCTTCCCGTGCTGGTCACGGCCCTGGTCGCCGGCATCGTCATCGGGCTGGTGCAGACGGTCATGCAGCTCAACGAAGGCACGTTCAACCAGATTCCCCGCATGATCATCGTCAGCGTCGTCGTCATCGCCCTGATTCCCTGGATGGCCGGCCAGTGGGTCGGCTTCACGACCAGCCTGATCCGCTCGGTCGCCGGCGTCGAGTAACCTCTTTTCCGGTTCAGCAGCAAAAAGGGGTCAGACCCCTTTTCCGGGTTCCGCCAAAGGAGAATGACGCATGACGGCTGATTTCTCCGGGCTGGATCAATCGCTCTGGGCTCTCGCCACGCGCCTCGGCGGCTGGCACGACGAATACTCGGCCCTGAGCCTGCTGACGATCCGCTGGGTCGGCCTGACGACCTTCGCCCCCGGCTTTTCGTCGCAGATGATCAGCCTGCGCATCCGCATGGCCCTCGCCGTGCTCATGGCATCCGTGATGGTCGGTGCGACACCCGTCGAAGTCCCCATCGGCCAGTTGCCCATCCATGAGGCGATGTGGATCCTGATCTCGGAATTCATCGTCGGGGCCGCGCTGGGGCTGTGCGTCAGCCTCTGGATCTCGGCGGCAAGGTCCGCGGGCGAATGGATCGCCCTGCTCGCCGGCCTGAATATCCAGACGACCTATCAGCCCGACTGGGATGGCGACGCCGGGGCCCTGCCCACGCCCATCGGCCGGCTCTTCACCATGCTGGGGCTGCTCGTGTTTTTCGCGGGCCGGGGGCCTCTGCGGATGATGGACCTGATCGCCACAAGCCTGCGAGCCTGCCCGCTGGGTCAGGGTATCGGGCCCGTCGGCAGCGAAAGCGCCGGGGCGATTTTCGGCATCGTGGGCGAAGCTTTGGCCGTCTCGATTCTCGTCGCCTGGCCGATCATCCTGGCCCTGGCCGTGGCCCAGATGGCCGTCGGCATCGCGACGAAGTCACGCTCCGTGGCCCTTTCCTGGAGCCTGCTCGCCCCCACGCGGCTGGGTATCGGCATGCTCCTGCTGGCGGCCGGGTTCGCCACGGCCTCGGCATCGCTTTCGGATAACTACGCCACCTGGTGCGCGTTCGTCGAAGGATCGCTGCACCAGCCGCAGCCGCCGGAACATCCGGACGAACCCGAATCGAACCAGGAAAAACCCACGGTGCCGGCCACCCAACCGATCGAAAACGACTGACGGAAAAGAACGCAAGACCATGTCGGACGAGGAAGATCGTACCAGCGACCCATCGCCACGGCGCATCCAGATGGCCCGGGAGACGGGCTTTCTGCCGATGGCCTTCGCCCTCGTGCAGGCTTCGGCCCTGTTCGCCTCGATCGGCCTGGTCTATATGCGCGGGCCTGCGCTGGCCACGGCTCTGCATCGTTCGATCGACGAAACCTGGGCCCGATTGCCGGAGATCGCCCATGGCACGATCACGGCCCGGTCCCTGCGCGGCATGGTCCTCGGTTCGGTCATGCCGGTGCTCGAACCGCTGCTGACGATCTGTTTCGGCACGCTCGTGATCATGCTCGTCGTGCATCAATCGACGACCGGCGGCTCCTGGACACCGGAACTGGCCCTGCCGAATCTCGGCCGGCTCTTCAAGTCTTCGCTCTTCGCCGAAGAGGGCGGGTCTTCGAACAAACCGCCGATCGCGCACAGGATCCTTCTGGGCATTCTCAGGCCCCTTGCCATTTTCGCCGGATGTGCCCTGGTCGTGCTGGTTCTGCGGTCGCGCTGGTCGCCTGTCCCCACGTCGGACGATCACACGCACGATGCTTTGCGGAGCGTCCTCCAGCATGGCCGGGTTTCCCTCGGCCTGGGGCTGGCGACGCTCACGCTGCCGCTGATCTGCCTGGGGGCTGTCGAATATGCCCTTAATCGCGTCCACTGGTTCGATCGACTGCGGCCTTCGAGCGATCAGGCACGCCGCGAGACTCGCGAGATCGAAGGCGACGTCGAATGGAAACGCAAGCGGCAGAAGCTGGTGCGGCAGATCCGCCAGACGGCCGCGATCGACGCCCTGGTGGCCGACACGGCCGTGGTCGTCGTGGGCACCGGCTTCAGCGGCCTGAGCGTGCAGCTCGTGCGGGGGCGAAACGGGCGGCTGGCCGTCGGGCAGGTGATCCGGGGCAGCATGGCAGCGACTTATGCCGAAAAAGCCTCGGCGAATGGCCGGCCCTGGATCCGCGAGGGCAAGCTGGCCGCGCGCCTGGCCGGGCTCAGCGGCAAGCCGCACGACCCGCCCGCCGAACTGCCCGTGGTGCTCGATCTGGAGATTCAGCGGCGCATCGCCAAGGGTGCCCGGCAGCCTGACCCTCATCGGCAAGCTTGAGCTGACCGGCCATTTTTGTGCGACCGGCATCACGCGCACGCCTTCGAAATCGCCTGGCGAAAATTCCGCCCGCTTGCCCCGGCATCTCTTGATTCATGCGGTATATTGAAATTGTCAGGGGGCGATCGACGACCGGAAAAGCGGCCTGGAACCGGCAATGGTTTCCATGCGGTTCCGTTCGGAACAGCCGATCGAAACCCCTCTGGAGGGCCCGGCCCTCATTCGGTACGAGTTGGACCAACTCGTCCACTGTGCGTGCATCTTTGCGGTTAGCTTCTGAGACGAGACGAAGACCCGGCGAAGTCGCAAGACCTCGCCGGGTTCTTCGTTTACCCTGCGAGTTGTTTCGGCACGAAAGCTGCAATTCGAAGCATGACTGTGAGATGAAAAAGTTGCGTAGCGAACAGGGAGGCTCTCACCCTGCCAAGGGGGAGTCCCGCGCAGCGGGGAGGGGGTCGCTTCGTTCGAGAGCGTAAACTGTCATGCGGGGCAACCACCCCGGCCTGCGGCCACCCCTCCTTATTCAAGGAGGGGAGCATCCTCCACGCTCAAGTTTCGGGCCGCTCATGCTTGTGATTGAATCTGTTTCGAACCGGCGAATTTGGCCTTATCCCTGCCGGGTTCGCCATCGACGATAACCATAGATCGCCGATGCGGAAGCAAGGATGAGGAACGTGCCTGGCTCTGGAACGGGGGTGATGGGTACGAGTTTGAGGGCGTGTTCGCCTATAGAGATACCGCCATAAGCACTGACGATAATCTCGCCAGTTTCGGATAAGTCCGAAACTTCGTATATCTTCCAATCGCCCAAATTCTCCACGAGGTCTTTCAAGAGTAGCGGCGTTGCGTCAAAACCCTCGTAGAAAATTTCGTACGAATCCTGCTGGCCGACCATTTGCCCCAATGAGTTGATGCCGAAAACCTGAGCCTTGCTGCCAGGATCGCCGATTTCGCTCGATGACTTGATGAGCGTCATCTGGCCGGTGTTCACGTCGTAGATCGAATGGTCGGTCAGCGTCGGTACGTTGAGCATCAAGATCTTGCCGTCGGCCGTGATGTCCTGAGCCCGGCCGGCGAAATAACGGCTTTGTTCTTCAGAGAGTAGATTGGTCGGGCTGTCGCCTTTGAAAAGCAGCATTTTGACCGTTCGTTCGCCTTCATTCACAGCTTCCAATCGATAATCTCCGGCTCCGTATGGCCCAGGCACTTGATCGTATCGGTATAGCCTTCCGTCTTGGGCAAACCGAGGCGGTGTTCCACCCCAATTCGACGTCGGCCCCAAATCCTCGATTCGGTATCGAGGCTGGATCGCATCTGCCCGAACTTCGGAGACGGTCGCGGCGGCGAACAGGCTCAGGGCCAGCAGGCCGAGGGTTCGGGTCATTGGTCGAGTGGTCTTCATGACCGGATGCTCCTGTGGGTATGGCATTCGCCCGAAAAAGGGGTCAGGTCACTTTTTGCGACCATGTGACCTATCCCATTGAGCAGACTGCCCTTGCAAAAAGAGGCCTGACCCGAATGCCACGAAGTTAAGCCGTATTCTCTTACACAGCTTGACCTTGATGTAACGAGGGCTTCCGATGCCATGGCGTTGTCACACAACCTGTGGGAAAGGAAGCCCCCGAATGCCAAAGCATCGCCGTCTTGATACCGTATT
>WGMM01000022.1 GCA_016125085.1 bacterium | reverse complement strand
GACGTGGCCACTTGCGTATGCGCCGAACTTGCCGATAGCATGACGTAATCGGTCAATTCGATCGATCGAGCGGTTCTCGCAAACGAAGATCGCTCTCAATCAGAAAAATCCGGGCGATTCATCGCCAGCGGTGCAACCCCGGTGCCGAACAGGTGTGGGTCAGGAGCCTTTTCTGGATCCGCATCGTTCGAACTCACTTGCATTTCGTGAACGCCCTTGCTGCCGACACTCCCGAACGGATCGCTCCCTCCATCGTCGCCGGCCAGCCGGTCGATGTCCAGTCTCCGGCCAGAAAAAGTCCGGGAACAGGCGTGATCGTGCCCGGCCGGATCGCGTCCGTCCCCGGCGCGGGGCTGAACGTCGCCGCGTGTTCCGTCACCACCCACGACGAAATGACATTGGCACTGGCCATCGCAGGATATGTAAGTTTCAGATCGCCGATGACGATCTCCAGAATCCGCTCCCGGCTTTGCCTGGCAAGGGCATGGCTGGCGCTGACGACGACATGCAGACTCTGCCCGCCTGGCGGAACCACTGAACCTGCCTGACGGCGGTCGGCCTCGGTATGGTCGAACACCCACTGGGCCGTCGTATCCAGCAAAGCCACTTCCTGCTCATCGCAGACCCGCCGGTCGAGCACCAGGTGAATCCCGGTGATCGGTGAAGGCTTGAGCGCCTCGGCTCCGGAGATGACAATTTCAAGTTCTTCATGCCCTGTCGATCGCAGCAATTCCGCCGCGGCTGTCCAGGGAACCGCAAGTATGACGTTGCGAGCGATACGGACGGAACCGTCTCGAAAATGCAATCGAAACGTACGGTCGCCGCACACCTCGATCGATCTGCAGGCCGTGTTTTCGGCCGATTCGATGTGCGACTTCATCAGAGCCCGGCCAGCGGTTTCGTCGAACAACTCGCCCAGCGGCATGGCCGGCACGAGCAAATGAAATCCGTCGCGCCGCAGGAAGAACGATTCCACGAAGACCTGACGTGCCCCGGCGACGTCGAGCCTGTCCAGCGAGTCGTTCAGGGCCGAGACCAGCACCGGCTCCCAGAACCGGGCGATCGTCCGGGCCGTCTGCCGGTTCGATTTCAGCCATTCCGCGACCGAACGGCCGCGCAGCCGGGCAGGGGGTGTGGCTGCAAGTTTCATCAGCCCGAAGGCCAGCAGGGCCTTGTCGCGCAGGCTCAGGAAATGCAGCCGGGCGAAAGCCAGCCCTAAATGCAATGGTGCGGGTAATATCGGCAATGCTGAAATGGCACTGGTGCGGCCATCGGGCGTGCGGAATTTCAGCGACTTCGACCGGCGAAACGCCTCGGCGGCACCCAGCCGGTCGACGAACTTGACGAGAGCGTCGCAGCAACCCAGGCCGACATGCTGGCAATTGTCGACCCAGGAGCCCGTCTTCGGATCGACGAACGAACCTGCCCTGCCGCCCAGCCGTTTCCGGCTTTCGAAAATGGCGATGCGCGCATCCGGCTTCGAATCGCGACATTCGAGAGCCGCGGCGATACCGGCCAGACCGCCGCCGATAATCGCGACATCCAGGGGCGAAGTCTCGGAATCGTCCATTGCATTTCGATTCGTAACGGGTCGGGAAATGTCTGACATCAGCCGAAAATCGCCCCGATCATGATGGCCGCCTTGCGCCATTTCGGCAGGGCGGCCCGATGAACCAGAACGTCATAATTCTGCCGTTCGATGGTATCGAGAACGCCCTCGTAAATCCGGGCGATGGCTCGCAGCATCGGGCGGCAAGGAGGCGAAATCAGGGGCAGAAGTTCGTCGGCGGCCTGATATTCGGCCCGGGCGAGTGCGGCGTGTTCGGCCACGAGTGCTCTGAGGCCGGCGCTGGCCCGAGCGGCCGTGAGGTCCGCTTCAGACACCTGGTGGCGTCGCAAGTCTTCGGCTGGCAGATAGATTCGGCTACGGGCGATATCTTCGGCGACGTCGCGCAGGATATTCGTGCGCTGAAATGCAAGGCCCAGTCTTTCGGCCAGAGCTTCGGCCCGGCCTCCGCGCGATTCGAAACCCCAGATATGCAGGCAGCACAGCCCCACGACCGATGCCACGTGCCAGCAATAGCGTTCGAACTGGGCTTCGTTTTCGATTCGCACCGGGCCGAGGTCGAACTTCATGCCGTCGATCACGGCATGCAGGTATTTTTCTGGAATTGCATAACGCCGTATCGTTGCCATCAGTGCCGGGAAGCCGGGCCAGGCATCGGCCAGTCGTTCGGCCTCCGCCGTGTGATGATTATCAACTGCCTGATCGAGAAGGCTGCGCCACTGGTTCAGGTCGGCTTCCCGCTCGGCGATCGGGGCCTCACGGTCCGCCAGATCGTCCGTGTGGCGCATGAAGGCGTAGAGTGTGCACATGGCCTGGCGTGCGTCGCGAGGCAGGAGGCGAAAGCTCCAGTAGAAATTCCCTGCCTCCCGGCGTGAGACTTCGTGGCAGAATGCGAAGGAATCCGCAGCTGTGGCCTTATTCTGTCGGATCGCATCCGTGTCGGGAAGTTTCGAATGCGAAGCGACGACCGCCGGATGGAGTTTCGAATCTCCCGGAAACGTTCGAATTTCGGATGGCGGTCCGGGAGAGATTGGCATACGGTGTCCGGTTTCGGTCGATCGGGAAGAAATTCCGTAGACGGGAATGGCCAGGCGAATGCGATTCGCTCGCTTCAGGGCCATTTCAGCGGCCACGCAGCGAGTCGAACAGGGCCCGGGCCATCAGCCTGACACGCAACATCTTCCCGATTCGGGGGCGGCGGGTCAAGACGTCGAAATCCGCAGCCTCGATGGCGTCGAGCGTGGCCACACCGCCGGCATGGAACAGCCTGAGAGCGAGCCCGAACCGGCCGGGCAGGGCCTGCGTGAGGGGCTTGCCCTGGTCGAACAGGGTACGCGTCCAGGCGACCTCGCCGGCCAGCATGCGGCGGAAAGCGTTCGATGCCGGGGCGATACGAAAATCGGCCTCGGTCAGGCCATGTTCGGTCATGGCGGTTTGGGGGACGTAGATTCGGCCGATGGCGAGGTCGCGGCCGACGTCCTGCCAGAAGTTGGCGAGTTGCAGTCCCGTGCAGATCGAGGCCGACATGGCGAGATTCTCGGGCGTGGCGGCACCGAACAGCCGCAGAACCAGTTCGCCGACCGGGTCAGCCGAGCGTCGGCAGTAGTCGACGAGCTGTTCGCGGGTCTCATAGCGCACGACATGCTGGTCCTGCACGAAGGCGCTGACGAGGTCGGCGAAGGGCTGCCGGGGAATGGCATAACGCTCGATGACAGGAGCGAGGGCGACGAAAACCGGGTGCCGGGGCGGCGGGGCGTTGTCGCGATAGAGGTCATCGAGCTGGCTGAGCCACCAGGCCAGCAGAGTTTCGGAGGCCGCGCGGTCGCCGGTTTCGTCGCCCAGGTCGTCGGCCCAGCGGCAATAGCCGTAAATGGCTTCGAAGGCCGGCCGCAGCAGGGGCGGGGTGAAGAGGCCGACGACGATGAAGTTTTCGTAATGGCTGGTCGCAAGTGCGTGGCAATAAGCACGTGCCTTTTCGGGAGAAGGTGGGGCGGATTGCCGCTGGAGCGCTTCGGGGCCCCACTGTTCCAATTCCTGTGCGAGATTCATAAGGCCTTGTCGTTCCGGTGCATGCGACTCGAGCGGGGCATGGATCCCGCAAGAAATCGGCGAGTAACTTGCTTTGATAGTCCTATTCTGCCACAATCGCCGTTCGAGGAAAAAGCCTGTCGGCCGATGGAGGGCCGCCTGCGTGATTTTTCCCGCCACAGTCAGTCGTTCCCGCCCTGAAAACACCGGACTTGTTCTCTTCCGACCCAGCGGCGCCGGTTCGACCGTTCGATCCAGGAGCGTACACCCATGCATCATTCGAATCGTCGTCACTTGCTGCGCATATTCGGTCTTTCGCCCATCGTCGCTCTCGCCGGGCGCATTCAGGCGGCTGACGAAGGCTTCGTATCGCTCTTCGACGGCAAAAGCCTGGACGGCTGGGTTCTGCCGAAGGCTTCCGGCGTGAGTTTTTCGGTGGAGGACGGCGAAATCGTCGGTCGCACCGATGGCAAGATCGCGAAGAACGAATTTCTGTGCACGCCGAAAAACTACGGCGATTTCGTGCTGAAGGCCAGGGTGAAGCTTCGCAACGGCAACAGCGGCATCCAGTTCCGCAGTGCCCGAGCCGAAGACGGCGCCGTTTCCGGCCCTCAGGCGGATGTGGCTGACGACTACTGGGGCCTGCTCTATGAAGAACGCCGCCGCGGCATCCTGGAGCGATACCCGAAAGAAGAGGCCGACAAGATCGTCAAGAAGGGCGATTGGAACGACTTTCGAGTCGAGGCCGTCGGCAAGCATGTTCGAATTTATATCAACGGCACCAAGGTGATCGATCGCAAGGACGACAAATTCGACGACACCGGGATCATCGCATTGCAGGTGCACGTCGGCCCGGCGATGGAAGTGCGCTATAAGGATATTTCCATCAAGGAAATGAAGCCGAAGGATAGTTGAAACGGGATCGCTTTCGAAGGTCGAAACGACCTGCGATAGCAAGGAAACAGCCGAATGCCGTGAGACTTCGTTTCGGCGAATCTCACGGCATTCGATTTTTTTTCGTTCGAGCGAAATGCAATGACGTGCAAGTCGCAATGGCGATGAGCCGTCCGGAAGAGAACCGGGCAGGGGGCCGGACTCCGGCCAGGCCTCGGCTGGAGCGAGGTGATCAGTCCTCGTCGCCGCCGCCTGCGTTGCGGGACGCGATCATCGTGCGGGTCGTGCCTTTCTGGACGACCTGGCCCTTGTGATTGAGGACTTCTTTCGTCCAGGTGACGACGCCCCGGCGGCCCCGCGACCTGGCCTCGAGGGCGGTCACGGTGTTACGGACGTGAATCGTATCGCCGAAATAAACCGGCTTGAGAAATTCCCAGTTTTCGATGCTCAGGAACGCGAGCGTATTTGTCTTCGGGGCCTGAATCCCCAGGCCGCTGGCTACGGATAGCACCAGGAGCCCGTGCGCGATCGGCTGGCGGAACGGCCCTTCGGCGGCATGAACGTGATTCATGTGAATCGGGTTGAAATCGCCCGAAATCCCGGCGAAGAGGGTCACTTCGGCCTGGGTGACGGTGCGGGCGGCCGATTCGAAGCTGTCTCCGACCGCAAGTTCATCGAATCCGATCCAGTTTTCGCTCCCGTTTCGCTTCTTCTCGTCTGACATCTTCCGCAAGTCCCTGGATCGATGTTCTGGCTCGCGTTCGGCAGGGAAGCCCCGTCGCTTCCCGGAACGCGCGACTGTCGATGAGGCCCTCCCCGTTCGACGTTCGCCGTGTTCGATGATCTGAAAATCTTGCCGCGAAATCCACCTTGCGTCAAGGTCCATTCTCGAAGGGCACCCGATCGTTTGCGGCTTCCGGATTTTCGCTGACGCCGCACGGGAGGATCGCCGTACGATCCGGTCCGGAATTGAGAGCGTGCCTTCGATCGGGCGGGAGATCGGGAGGGATCGCAGTGCCGGGAGAGCGTTTCAGCGAAAAAAGGACCGATCGATTGGATTTTCGGGTGAGAGTCTATTGACTGTAACTCGAGGCGGGTTTAATGTGAAACCAGTGCGTTCGAGGAAGCGAAACGGGCGCACTGCGGGCGAAATTGATCTTCGCCAGGTCCGCTTTTCTGGCCAGGATGGCCGGAGAATCACTTGTCCGTCTCGTGCCGTCGCCAGGGAACTCGGCTGGTGCGATGACCGGAAGGAAGTGCGGAATGTCTTTATCTATGGAACTTGACGACCTGGTCATGGCGGATGTCGTTCACCGGATCGAAGAGTACGCTCACGGGCGGATTCGGGATTTGAAGGTGCGTCATGACCGTGGTCAGCTGGTGCTCGAAGGGACCGCAAGGTGCTTTCATGACAAATTGAGGGCGCAGGAAGCAGCCTTTTCGGCCGCACGCTGCATCGGTCCGATTGCGAACCGGATCGAGGTGACCTGCTGAATGATTTCTTGCTCGTCGCTTTCGACGGGCCCTGTGCCGAGACGCCAGGGCCCAGAAAACCTGCCTGAACGATTCGGGCCGGACCGTTCGATCGATTCGAATTCCCGGAAATTATGACCAAATGCAATCATGCCGTCATGCATGCATTGCGTCGGGAAGGGGATTTCGTATCGTCCGGGCTTTTGGAATCAGGGCCGAAGCACGGGATCGCACCAATTGACCCAGTCCCGCACGCCGCCCCCTTCGCCGAACTCGCTGGCCAGAATCAATAGTTTCGAATTGCCGAGTTCCACCTGCACGCGCCGGGGCATTTCGCCAGCCTTCAGTGGCCCGCTGTCGTAAACCGGTTTGCCGTCGAGCAGAACGACTGCCCGGGCCTGGCCTTTCGGACCGGCTGCATTTTCGAGCCCCACCCAGGCCGTGAAGGTCTTTTTCGTGCCGTCGAGCCGATATGCGATAAGCGTTCGCGACTGGGTGCCGATGCCCTGATCGAATGTCCGGGTGCCGAGTTTCAGGGGGCCGCCGCTGACGTTCGCCCCGAACCGGGGGGATTCGGTCGGGCCGACATAATCGACCGTCTGAATCGCAGCCGGCTTGATCGTATCCAGCTCGACCATTCCAGGATGGATCACTCTCATGCCAGCCAGCTTGTTCATGGGCACGCGCCATTCCGAGCCCCAGCGGGTCGTCACGTTCAGGCCCGATTCAGGATCCGACGGATCGAAACTCAGCGACTTCGCCGAAATCCGCGAGCCGTCCGTCAGCGACACTTTCCAGCCGATCCCGTCGACCGGCGGATAAGAGAGCGTCGAGGCGTCGATGGCGACGCCCTGGATCCCCTTGCGCGGAAGCGTGATCGGCTTGGCCGCACCGGTCGGCTGAACTTTCAGGTTGTCGGCGTCCAGCTCGATCACCGTGCCCTGCATGCGGTCGCCGTTGGCCAGCAGGACGAGGTCGCCGGGCGTGTCGGAACCGCGCCGGAGCTGATCGATCGTACGCAGAAAGGCGACCGGTGACTCGGGCGGCAGGCTCAGGAAGCCAGCCCACTGGGCCAGCGGCAGATTGACGACGCCGATGGATGCGGACTGGATGGCGAGACCTTGAGTGAGCGTCGCGACCGCCTCGCCACGCACTTTGTCACGGTCCGGCAGCAGTACCATCGGGCCAAGGGACGAATCCTGCGAGGCATCGATCGACGAATCGGCGTTGCGCCGCAGTTCCTCGACTTCCGTCCAGCGAATCCGGGCCGGTTTGGCGTCTTCCGTCTCTCGCCAGATGATGCCTTCCGAATCGAGCCGATCGACCAGGCCGCCCTGAATTTCGCCCTTCGCGTTACGCCAGTACCAGGGCCCCTGGATGACCTGGGGCCTGGAAACGATTGCTGGGGCCGGATCGGGGCGATCCTGGGAACCAGCGGGGCCCCCCGAGCATGCCAGAGCCGTCAAACCCAGTGCGAGAATGAGTCGACGAGACGGGAGGCGAAGCGGATGTTCGGTCATAAGTCTCGTCAGCGCTGGAAGATCGGCAGGAAATTGTTCGGCACTTGAAGTACGATCGCGGCCATGGCCGTGCCGTATTCGTTGCACACATGGTCCGTCCAGAAGCCCTGGCCGCTCTGCCGTGACAGAAGTTCGTCGCGAATGGCCGGGTACCACTCGTTCCAGTCCGCACCGCCGCGAATCCACATCGCCTGGGCCGCATAGTAGTGACCATAGAAGTAGTGGCTGTAACGCTGGCTGAAGCGGGCAGTCGGCGTGAACTGCTTGAGGTACTTGATGCCTTCCTCGATCTCTTTCGAGTCGTACACGCCGGCCGATTGCAGGGCCACGATTCCGGCCGCCGAACGGGGAAACTGGCTGGCCCCCGGCTGGGTCATATAGCGGAAGCCACCGTCCGGGTTCTGGCAGTCACGCACATACTTGATGCACTTTTCGACCGTCTCCTTCGGCACGAAAATGCCGGCATTCCGCGCAGCGCGCAGGGCGTTGATCTGGCAGATCGTCACCGACGTGTCGGCGTCCCTCGGCTGGGGCTGATACCGCCAGCCACCTTCGGGATTCTGGCAGTCGACGATCAACCGTACGGCCTTTTCCAGCTTCTCCCGAATTTCGGCCCGGCGTGTCATGCCGTAAGCCTCAGCCAGGAAGAGCGTTGCGAACCCGTGCGAATACATCGGTCCGTGGGTCGATTCACCCCTCACGGCGATGAACCCGCCGGGCTGGACGTTCTCCATGATGTAGCCCAGGGCACGCTCGATCTGAGTGCCGTAAGGCCCGCGGCCAGGCGAAGATCCATTGGCCATGAAGGCCAGGCCGGCCAGGCTGGTGACGGCCAGGTTGCCCCGATACGTGCCCGACCCGAACGATCCGTCCGGAGCCTGCTGCTTGGCCAGCCAGTCCAGGCCGTTGGTCACCGCCCGCTCGACATTGGGCGTGACCATTTCGGCGGCACCTTCGGGCACGTCGCCCCGCTTGCCGTCCTTGAAGGTGCCGGCTTCCTTGTCGACGGCCGGCGCAGCGGGCTTTGCGGGCGGTTCCTGCGCTACCAGAGTGATCGCCGCGGCGAACGTGGAAGCCGTTGCCAGCAAGGCAGTTGCGAAGCCCGGGAGCGTTTTGCGGCGTAATTGCGGGCGGCTCATGGGTTGGCGCTCCGTGCCAGGCTTTTCTTGGAGACCGACAGATAATACCGGCGGACGAGTTCTTCACGCGCGGGCAGCGATTCCTCGCGGAACACGTTGCGCATGACGTCGCGAAGCTCAGGTGGCAGGTGGCCCCAGACGTCCTTGCCATCGAGGCTGCTCTTGCCTGCCGGCTTCAGCGGAGTCTGCGGCCCGACGCCCTGGGCCTGCGATCCTGGCTGTTCGCCTTCCTGATTCTGGGCCATCTCCTGGCCCTGCTGCTGTTGTTGCCGCCGCTGGCGCTGCTGTTGCTGCTGCTGGGCCATCTGCCGCATGCGTTCGATGATCTGGTCGATCGATTCGACGATCTCCTGCTGCTTCTTGCGGGTTTCCTGGCCGGTGTCGGGTTGCGAGAGACGCTTTTCGACGTCCCTCATCTGCTCCACCAGCTTCTTCATGGCCGGGTTCTGGGGCTCGCTGTCGGAGCCTTCGCCCTGACCCTCGCCACCCTGTTGATCCTGATTCGGCTTCTTCCGCTTGCGGCCGAGGATTTCTTCAAGCCGTTGATCGAGTTCGGCATCCGGGCGTGTTTTCAGCCCCGCCATGCCTCCAGGCGGCTTGGGCAGTGTCGAGCCGGGCTGAGATGGCTTCTCTCCCGGGCCAGGTTTCTCACCTGGCTGAGCGGGTTTGTCGCCGGGGCCGGGTTTGGCTTCACCTTTGGGCAGGGGTTTGTCGCCCGATCCGCCGCCCAGTTTTTTCAGAAGGTCGTCCAGGCCGGTGTCTTCCTTGCCCAGATTGCCGCCCTTGTCCGCGGCGGGTTTGTCGCCGGGGGTGGCCTTCTGCTCGGCTTCCTTCAGGAGTTTTTCGAGGGCGTCGTCCTGCGCGGTCACGTTCGAAGAGGGGGCGAAAATGGCCCCGATCGAAGCGAGCGTCACCCAGGCGAGTCGGCGTGCGGTTCTTGCGGTCATGTGTTTCAATCCTCTCCGTCGGAACGCTTGGGCTTGGAAAGGTCACGCAGGAGGTCGGCCAGCCGGCCCTGTTCGAGTTTCAGCGAATCCAGCTCGGTCTTCTGGTCGTCGCTGAGTTTGCCGCCATCGCGGGCGATGCCGTCGAGTTCGCCCGTCCGCTCGTTGATTTCGGTTTGCAGGCGTTTGAGCATCTTGAGCTGGGCCACGGTCGGAATGCCGTCGCCATCCTGCTGACCGCCCTGCTGTTCGCCGCCCTGCTGCTGTTGCTGCTGCTGGCCTTGGCCTTCCTTCGGCTTGTCGGGCTGAAGGCTGTCCACAAGCTGCTGCAGACGCTGGGCGGCCGATTTCTCGGCCTTTTGCGTCGGAACGCCCGTATCGAGCTTCTGAAGGCTCGAAGTGGCCTTGTTCATCGAATCCGAAGCTTTCTTGAGAATCAGCGAGAATACCGGCACGCCGTCGCCCATGCGCTCAGCCAGTTCGTCGGTCTCCTGCTTCAGGCCGTCTTCGACCATGGCCAGGCTGCGCACACCGGCCCGCTGGGCGGCCGTCAGAGATCCGGCTTCCGCCTTCTTCGCATCGTAGCCGACGGTGTCCTCGACCATCCGCACCTGGCGTTCGGCCAGCGATTTGATCAGGTCGCCCATCTTGGCGAACTGCTCCTGGGCGAGCTGCTCTTCGGCCTCTGCACGTGCCTGGGCCAGTTCCTGCTCGGCATCGTCCAGATTCTTCAGGGCTTCTTCCTGCTCCTGCTGGGCACCTTCGGCTTCGTCGGCGTCCATCTGCTGCTGGGCCTTCGACATCTTGCCCATGGCCTGCTGGCCGGCCCGGGCGGCCTGCTGGGCCGAACGAATGCGCTGAAGCTTCTGAAGCTGGCGTTTGACTTCTTCCTGGATCTGCTGCTCCTGCCGGGCCAGTTTCTGGAGTTCGGCCTTGCGTTTGGCGTCGTCCTTCTCCTGACCGGCCTGGCGGGTTTTCATGAGGTTTTCGACCTGGGCCCGCTTGAGATCCCGAATCGCCTGTTCGGACTCCTTGAGTTGCTTGACGAGCCGGGCGAGTTCCTTCTCCTTGCGGTTCTGGATATCGTCGGCCAGTTGCTGCACTTCTTTCAGGGCCTGCTGCTGGGCCTCACGGGCGGCATTGGTGCGGTTGGCCGCGATCTGGGCGGCCGCGTCGTTCATCTTGCCCGTCGTGCCCCGGTCGCGACTGTTCTGGGCCGCTTCCTGAAGGCCGGCGGCGTCGATCGGATCCTGCTCGGCCATGCGGTTGGCCATCTCGCCGAGCCGCTCCTGCAGGTTCTGCAGCTGTCTGGCCAGTTCATTCTGGCGTGCGGCCCGGTTTTCCAGGTCGGCCTTCGCCTCGGCCGGCAATTGATCGGCGTTCTTGCCCATCATTTCCGGATTGTTGGCGACTTCTTCGAGGGCCTTGTTGGCTTCTTCCTGGGCGGCCGCGATCTGCTTGGTTTCGTTGATCAGCCCGCGGACCGATTCGAGCTGGCTCATTTCGCCGAGCATGCGTTCCAGGGCCTGGGTGACCTCACGCTGGGCGTCCTGAGCCTGGGCCAGCGACTGCTGCGTGCCGCCCTGCTGCTCTTGCCCGGCTTGCTCCTGCCCACCCTGCTGCTGGCCACCTTGCTGCTGACCACCAGCCTTGGCTTGCTCTTGGCCACCCGGCTGTTGACCGCCAGCCTTGGCCTGCTCTTGCCCGCCCTGCTGCTGACCACCAGACTTGGCCTGCTCTTGCCCGCCCTGCTGCTGACCACCAGCCTTGGCTTGCTCTTGCCCGCCCTGCTGCTGGCCGCCAGACTTGGCCTGCTCCTGCCCGCCCTGCTGCTGGCCGCCAGACTTGGCTTGCTCTTGCCCGCCCTGCTGCTGACCACCAGATTTGGCTTGCTCTTGCCCGCCCTGCTGCTGACCGCCAGACTTGGCCTGCTGCTGGCCGCCTTGCTGCTGGCCGCCTGATTTTGACTTTTCTTGCCCGCCCTGCTGTTGACCGCCAGCCTTGGCTTGCTCTTGCCCGCCCTGCTGCTGACCGCCTGATTTTGACTTTTCTTGTCCGCCCTGCTGTTGACCGCCAGCCTTGGCTTGCTCTTGTCCGCCCTGCTGTTGGCCACCAGCCTTGGCTTGCTCTTGTCCGCCCTGCTGCTGACCATCAGCCTTGGCTTGCTCTTGCTCGCCCTGACGCTGGGCACCCTGTTGAGGGGCCTGGGTTCCGGGACGCTGGCTCTGGTCGCCGGTCCCCCGGCGCTGGTCAATCGACCGGTTGGCCCGGCCCAGGGCTTGTTCGGCCTGCGGCACCGGACCTTGTTCGAGCTGGGCCAGAGCCTGCTTCAGGCCGTTCATCTGCTCGGCGGCTTCCGGATTGGCCAGTTTGAGATTGTCCAGATCTTCCAGAAAACGCTCGACCTTGCGCGAAAGCCCATCGGCCGGGTTATTCAGGCGGTCGCCCACCTGGCGCTGAACCTGCTCGGCGTTCTGAAGCTCCTGCCGTGAGGCGTCGGCCAGCTTCGCCGGGTCACCGGTCTGGTCCAGCGTCCGCCTGGCTTCGTCCACAGGGCGGTTCGCCTGGCGCTGCATGGCCAGCACACGTTCGGTTTCCTCGCGGATTTCGCGGCGCTGGTCTTCCATCTGCCGCGCGGCTTCCTGCGGCGTGATGATCCTCAGGCGGATCTCGCGGCTCTTGCCCAGGTTCGGGCCGTTCGGCTTCTTGAAGTCGACGGCTTCCACCGTCAGAGTGATCATCGCGCCGGGGGCGAGGCCCATCGGGGCCAGGTCCCACTTTTCGCCGATCTTGTTCTTGCGGACCATCGGCTGACCGGGCACGGCCGACCAGAGCGTGCGCACGATCGGTTCGCCCGGCTCTTCCGAACCGTTCGAAAGTTGATATCGCAGGCGGACTTCGGCGATGCCGAAATCGTCTTCCAGATCGACCTTCAGGGGAACGACCGCCTGGGCCGTGATTTCGCGGTCCGTGGCCGGATCTTCGAGCACCACGCGCGGGGCCATGTCGGGCACGACCTGCTGATCGAGCCGGCCCTGATCCTTCGAAGTGAATCCCTCCGTATCGGTCAGGTCGAGAGAAACGGCCGTACTGGCGGCCGCTTCCCAGCTCACGTTCAGGTTCTGCCGGGCCGTATCGAGTTCCACCGCCGGCGGCTGGGCCTTCGAATCGGCGAATTTCAGATTGGCGGCCGAAAGCGACTTGGTCGCCCGCGCTGTGAGCTTCACCGTACTGCCTTCGACAGCACGAACTTGAGCAGACCCTGGGGCGAGTCGGACGGGGGGCATCGCGGTGTATGCCGGCGGGACGATTTCGATGGCGGCGTCTGCCAGGCGTGGCGGCGTAACGGCCACGATCGATTTGGCATCGGTCAGATCGTCGCCACCGCGCACGCGGACCGAAAAGGACTGGGTGACCGATTCGAGCCGGCCACGGAATTCGCCGTTCTCGAGAATCCGGAGCGGTTCCGACGCCGTTTCACCGTCGACGAACCGGAATTCGGCCATCGCCGAAGCCGGAACCTTATACCCTTCCGCGACTTTGACGACGAGCGACCAGGGCTCGCCCACGGCGACCTTGGGCGTCGCCTCGACCCATTCCAGAACGGTCGATTTGGGCCACTCGGGACCGCTGACGGGATTGAAGAACCGGGCCAGGGCGATTCGGCTCGAAGCCGGCCCGAGCACGAAGCTGAAGGCCGCCAGGGCGGCCGCGATGCCAAGGAATTTCAGGCTCTGCCGCGCCGGGCGGGGATCGATGGCCTCGGTGAAGTCGAGGCTTTCGACCTCGGCGAAGGCCTGGTCGATCACGCGCTTGCGGAGCGCGGGCGATGCGTTGTCCGAAGTCTGGGCCTGCTCCGGAATCGCCAGGAATTCGACCGCCGAGGCGAGCCGGTCCTGAAGGCCGGGCCAGCGGTCTTCGATCCGCAGGGCAAGGGCCAGGTCGTCGAAATTCGCCATCATCGGGCGGAGCACGAACCGGCGCAAGGCCCAGGCTGACACGATGATCAGCGCGAGAAGCTCAAGGGCGCGAATGGGCGATGCCACGTGGATGGCCCAGTCCGCCCAGCCAGCGGCCAGCACGACGGCCAGCGCGATCGCGGCGACCCGGGCAAGGCCGTAGATGCCGAGGAGACGCCGGACGCGTCCTCGAAACGAGGCGATACGATCGAGCAGGTCGTCACGTGTCATGGGCAAGAGCCTCGATTCAGGGGGGCCCCGTTCCGGAATCCGGACCGGGACGCGTCACGGACGGGCAGGATACTTGAATTCTAGACCATTTCGAGCTTCCGTCTCAAGAGCCATTCGGCCAGGAGTATCAGCAGGAATAGTGATAGTATCGGCCAACTATTCCAAATCGGAATAGGCGGATCGGTGTCCAGCGGCACTTTCGCGGGGGGCGGCAGAGTGTCCGCCAGAGTCTCGAGCCCCGCGGCGGTGAAGAAGCGGCCTTCGCTGGCACGTGCGGCCAGGGTGAGGTCATCCCGGTTCATGGACGGTTTGGCCCGTTCGCTGGCGGGGGGCTCGATGGTGAAATTCACGGGCATGACGGGCGGGTCGAGCACCGGTGGGGGCAGCAGCCGGGCCGTGTAAGTGCCTTCGGCCAAAGTATTCAGGCCGGTCTGGAACAGATTCTCGGAGCCGACGACCTTGGGCACGTCGATGACCCGGGCCGGGAGCCCCTGGCGGGTGAGTTCGACACGGACACGGTCGCCGGGCGGCGTGACCGCCGGATTCACGAACCGGGCGCGAAGCTGGACCATGTCGCCGCGCTGATACCGGGCCCGGTCGGCCAGAAGTTCCGCCTGACGATTGCCCAGCAGCTTGTTGCGGGCCATGAAGCGAAGGAGCTGAATCCAGTAACGGCCGAAATATTTGTCGCCGACGCGGAATCGCCAGCGCCAGGTGTCGTCCACGGCCTGATAGTAAACCTTGCCGGAGCCTGCGAAGTGGTAGGTCATCAGGGCCAGGGGGCCGTCGCTGCCGACGGCGGTCGGATGCTCGGCCAGAACCACGGCCGCGGGCTTCTTGCGGGGGGCTTCCATGTACCAGAACAATTCCTGCAGGCCATCCCAGATGGTCAGGCTGGAGGCTTCGTCCGAGCCGAACCGGAAGATCGGACTGGTGCGGCCTTCGAGCGTGAGCCGGGGGCGGAACGCCGCGATATCGCCGGCGGTGGCGCCGCGGGTCGGGTCGCGGGCATCGGCAAGTTCCACCGGCAGAAGGTCTTCCAGAGCCGTGCCCTTGAAGGCCAGGGGCGTGAATGTCTGCCCGGCGATGACGACCAGGCCGCCGCCTTTGACCGTCACGAAATCGGCCAGGTGCTTCATCTGGGTGGCTGTGAGGAAGCCGCCCGGGATGTCTCCGAGGACGACGACGTCGTAGGCGAACAGGTCGTCGCGATTGGTGGGGAACACCGGCACGGCGGTGTTGTCCTGATCGGCGTATTCCGGGTCGCTGGAAAGGAGCAGGGCCGAAAGCTCGATCGTCTCGTCCCGTTCGAGGAACGTCTTCAGATATCGGTATTCGTAGCGGGGCTGGCCGTCGACGAGCAGGATCTTGAGTTTTTCCTTCTTCACCGTGACCTTGCGTTCGACGCGGTTGTCGGCCGCCGACTGCTCGCGATCCTTGGGCACGCTTTCGATGATGTAGGTGATCTCACCCACTTCGCGGGGGCGGTGGTCCAGCTCGGGGATGCGGATCGACCTGCCATCGGGCGGGGCTTTGATCGTCCTGGTCGTCAGCACGCGGGGCTGGCCGTTGGGCGTGGTCTTTTCGCTCAGGCGGATCGTCAGTTCCTCACCAGCGTAGCCCTGGCTGGCCAGGCGGACGGTGAAGGGGATCACGTCATCCACGAAGGCGACGTCGTCCACTTCCATATCGGCGACTTCGACGTTGCGGGGCGGCTGCGGGTCGCCCAGGCCGACGAGATAGAGCGGCACATCGGCACGCCGGGCCGCTTCGGCCGCCTTGGGCAGCGGTTCGCCGTCGGTGGTCTGGCCGTCGGTCAGCATGACGAGGGCCGTCGGCGGGATGCCGCGCAGCTCCGAGAGAACTTGCCGGACTCCGTCGCCCAGGCGGCTTTCGGTCGAAGCGGCCTGCATCCGGGCGACCGATTCGAGGGCCGCGTCGACCTGTTCGGGCTTGTCGACTTCAGCGATCAGGCGGGTCGTCGAGCCGACGGCGTAAAGCTTCAGCCGGTGGTTCTTCTGAAGCCGGCGAAGCAGGGCGCCGGAGTCTTTGGCGAGCCAGCGTTTGCCGATTTCGATCCGTTCCAGCTCGCCCAGGGCGGTGCCTGAGGCCCCGGTGAGCCGTTCCACGGCCGCTGCGACTTCAGGGTCGGAGTACTGGTCCGTCAGGGCCTGGCTGGCGGAGTCGTCCACAAGAATCGCCAGGTGGGGCAGGCCGGTGCGGTCGATCGCCAGGACGAGTTCGTTGACGGCGACGAGTGCGACCAGGAACAGCAGGCACCGCAGGGCCGTGAGTGTCCACCGGCCCCATGCGGGAATCGACCGTTCGCGGCGATACAGGAAGAAGATCAGGCCAAGGCCGAGTGCGACCACGAGAAACAGAGTGACTTGCGACCAGGGCTGTTCGAAGCGGGGGCGCAGCACGAGACGTTCGCCGGGGCCGGGCGGGGCCACGCCGAGTCGGGCGGTCAGGGCTTGGGTCAGTCGGTCGAGCATGATCTTCGCCTGGTCTTGTTCCCGGTTCGTGACATTGCCGCGATCGCGTGCTGCGTACTTATCGAATATCGCCGGATCATGAGACGGAAACTCGCGTCACGCGCCGGCCCATCCACCAGGCCATCAGCGTTTCCGCCAGAATCAGCACAAGTACCGCAAGCAGCATGGGTCGGTGGATTTCGCCCCGGCGGGCGACTTCCTCAGCCGCTTTGGTCAGTTCGTCGGCCGATTTGATCACGACCGGATCGAACCCCGGCACCGCTTCCTTGAGGGCCCCCGGCTCGATACGCGCGGGGTCCGACTCGACCACGGGCACGTTCACGGCGAATTTGTCGCGGCGCGAGACAGGCGGGCCGATTTCGGCCTCGAACACGCCGCTGGTTTCGGGCGGGTCGAGCCGCAGGTAACTGCCGTCGGCATCGGGGCGCAGGGTCAGTTCCCGCACACCTTTTTCCGGAGTCCTGAGTGTCACGGGGGCTGCTCCGGCGGCGGTCGGATAGGCCTGATCGATCGCCTGGCCGACGGTCAGGTTCTTCTCGCCGGTGCGTCCTGAGGCGGCCAGCAGGGCCATTTCGCCCATCACCACGGGATAGCTCGGGTGCAGGGGCCAGGTGCTCCACTGCGAATCGGCCGAAGTGGCGACGAGGAACACACGGCCGCGGCCCCGGGATGCCTCGACGATGGCCGGATCGCCGCTGTCGAACGCCAGAGCCACACGGGCCTCGGAATCGGCCTGCCTAGTCAGCTTGTGATACTGCCAGGTGGCCACCTGGGTCAGGCCCGACTGCACGGCCGGGGCGGCACCTTCGTAGTCGGTCACCAGCGGGTGGCGATAGGCCAGCGGCTCGATAAGAAACGCGCCGGTCTTGCGGGCAGCGTCGCCCACGCTCTGGCCGATCGTCGCCGGCAGCAGCATGCGTTCGGGCGTAGCCAGCCGCGAATTCCAGCCTTCGGCGACCGTTCTGTCGCCCGTGAAGAGCACCAGCCCGCCACCCTGACGCACGTACTTGTCCAGGGCGACGGCTTCCGGGTCGGAAGGCTGCGAGACGTTGGCCATCACGATGACGTCATACGTGGCCATTTCGACATTGCCGAAGCGGCTTTCGGGGATCACCTCGAGCGCGATCGGCGGCACCGTGCCCGGGTCGTTCGCCGCACCGGCTTCGCCAGGCTGCGCCGATTCGGCAGGGGCGAGCGCCTGGGCAAGATAATCGGTCTCGGCCGCGAACGGTTCGGGGTTCAGGTCGCCGTCGACCAGGAGGATCCGGATCCGGTCCTTGACGCTGGCGACAAGGCTGCGGCGATCGTCGGGGGCGAGCGGGTCGGCGTCGGTCGCGATCTCCACGACGTGGTCGCCCGGCTCGCGGAAGACGTGGGTGAAGTCCAGGCTGACCGATTCGCCGACAGGCAGGTCGACCGTCCTTTCGGGGCCGAGCTGGCCGTCCACGATCATCCGCACCAGCACGCCCGGCTTCGCTTCGGGGCCGAAGTTCCGCAGCTGGGCCCGCACGCTCGCGGGCACACCGGCCAGCACGACAGGCGTTTCGATCCTGAGGTCCGTGACGGCCACGTTCGCTTCACTGGCTGTGCCGAGGTCGATCAGCACAGGGCGAATCCCGGCGGCCGTCAGCTTGTCGGCTTCGGCCTTCAGCCCTGCGGCGTTCTCCGTGCCGGGGCGGGCCCACGTGGCGCGCTGAAGGTCGGTCAGGAAGAGCAGCTCCTTGTTCGGCAGGGGCGACGATTCGAGCACGCGGCGAATGGACCCGAACGTGGCCAGCAGGTCGGTCGCGCCGTGCGTGGGCGAGACAAGGTCGATCTCGCGGCTGACCTGTTCCAGGTTCGGCGAGGGCTCGCCGACGATCACTTTCGGCGGATCGCCCATGAGGATCACGCTCAGGACATCGCCCCTCCGCGCTTCCTTCACGATCTGCCGGGCCAGGGTTCGGGCCCGCTCGAAGCGGGTGAGATCCGCGATTTTGCGGTTCATGGACATCGAACCGTCCAGCACCAGGACCCGGTGCGAACGCTCGCCGGCGAACATCGCCGGGGCCAGGCTTTCCAGCACGGGCCGGGCCATGGCACCCACCAGCAGCAGAATCAGCAGCGTGCGGATGGCCAGCAGGATCCACTGTTCCAGCTCGATCCGGCGCTTGTTCTTCTTGATCGCCGCCAGCAGGAACCGCATCGCGGCCCAGTCCGTCTGGCGGAATTTCCGCTTGTTGAGCAGGTGGATGATGACCGGAATCGAGCCGGCGGCCATGCCCCAGAGCATCCACGGCGCGCCGAAGCCCAGGGCCAGGGGAAAAGGCCCGGCGGCTGCGGATAACGTGGCGAGGTGGTCGAATTCGATCATCGTGAAGCAGGTCCGTTCGGAGTGCGGCGATTCCCGGTAAGGCGGTGTCGCGGAGCCGTCAGCTGACCATGCGGCCCCCCTGGCGGGCTCGCAGATAGGCGGAAAGAGGCACGGCGAGATTCTGGTCGGTCGTCAGTTGCAGGTAGTCGATATTGGCCACCCGGCAGCCGCGCCGGACAGCCTCCACGAACTTGCCGAACTCCTCCTGGTAGGCCTTGCGGATCGTCAGCGGGTCGATGACGACGTTGCCGAGAGCTTCCAGGCCGCGAAATTCGGTCGTGCCCCGAAACGGGAACGTCAGTTCGGCCGGGTCGAGAATGTGCATGACGACGACGTCGTGCCTGCGGTGCCGGAAGTGTTTCAGCCCCGATACGACCCGCTCCGGATCTTCGAACAGGTCCGAGAGCACGACCACCAGGCCGCGCCTTTTGGCCCGTTCGGCCAGGTCGTGAAACACGCGGGAAAGATCGGTCTTTTCGCCGCCGGCCGAGCGTTCCATCACGCCCAGGATTTCCTTGAGCTGAGAAGCCTGGCCTGAAGGCCGCAGCACACGCGAGACGCGGGCGTCGAACGTGGCCAGGCCGACCGAGTCCGACTGATGCAGCACGAGATACGAAAGGCACGCGGCGATCATCTTGGCGTAGTGCAGCTTGGTCACCTGGCCTTCGCTGGCGTAGTCCATGGACTGGCTCGTGTCCAGCATCAGGTACGTCAGCAGATTCGTCTCTTCTTCGTAGAGCTTCAGATAGAGCCGGTCGGTCTTCGACCAGACCTTCCAGTCCACGTGGCGAATGTCGTCGCCGGGGGAATACTCCCGGTGCTCGGCGAATTCGACCGAGAAGCCGTGATAGGGGCTTTTGTGAAGGCCTGAGACGTAGCCTTCGACCGCGCGCCGGGCGACCAGATCCAGCCCCTGGAGCTTGGCCAGGTTCTGAGGGTCGAGAAAGGGTGATGGCTGGACCACGGCTCGACGATGCCTTTCGCGGATGGGCTGCGGAACGTGGGAAAACGCCGCGTGAACGAGACAGGTCGTAACCCGGCAGCGGGCAGCCCTGATGGCGGCCCGCTGACGGAGCAGGAAGGACCGGTCAGTTCAGTTCGGCGGCCGTCTTGAAGACTTTCGGCATCACGGGAGATTCGGACCGGCCATCGACAGGCACCTGCTTGAGCACGCGTTCGATGACGTCGTCGGTCTTCATCCCCTCGGCCTCGGCGTTGAAGTTGGTCACGATCCGGTGCCTCAGCACGGGGGCGGCGACGGAACGGATGTCCTCCACGCCCACGTGGATCCGGCCATTGAGCACGGCCCGCACCCGGGCCGCCAGGATCAGGAACTGGCTTGCCCGCACACCCGCGCCCCAGGTCACGAAGTTCTTGAGGAATTCGTCGCGGGGGTTCTCCGAAGGCCGCGTGGCCCGTGTCAGCCGTACGGCGTAGGAGTAGACATGCTCGGCGACAGGCACCCGCCGGACGATCTGCTGAAGCTCCATGATTTCCGGCCCGCTGAGAACCTTGTCGACCTTCGGCTTCTCGGCCGACGTCGTCAGGCGAACGATCGCCAGTTCTTCCTCCTCAGGCGGGTAATTCACCAGGATGTTGAGCATGAAGCGATCAAGCTGGGCTTCCGGCAGCGGATAGGTGCCTTCCTGCTCGATCGGGTTCTGAGTCGCCAGCACGAAGAACGGGTCGGGCAGAACGTGCCGCGTGCCGCCGACGGTCACCTGTCGCTCCTGCATGGCTTCCAGCAGGGCCGCCTGGGTTTTGGGCGGGGTCCGGTTGATTTCGTCAGCCAGCACGAGATTCGCGAACAGCGGGCCAGAAAGGAACTTGAAGGCCCGGGCGCCCGTGGCCTTGTCCTCCTGAAGCACTTCCGTACCGGTGATGTCGGCCGGCATGAGGCCAGGCGTGAACTGAACCCGCCGGAACGAGAGATCGAGCGCCTCGGACAGCGTCTGGATCATCAGGGTCTTCGCCAGGCCAGGGACGCCGATCAGCAGGGCGTGGCCGCGAGCGAAGATCGAGATGAGCAGCTGTTCGAGCACGTCGTTCTGGCCGACGATGATCTTCGACATCTCCGCCGACAGCTTGTCGTAGGATGACTTCAGGCGCTCGACGGCAGCCAGGTCGTTCTCGTGCAGCGGTGGACCGGTTTGTTCGCTCATTGCGGAAGCTTCCTCAGGCGGCCAGATGGCGGAGTGTCAGATTCGTGTGCGGAAGGTTCGGAAATCTCGGGTCAGGTTCTCGTAGCAGGGCTTTCGGTCCGGGTAAGATCGCAGGCACGACGCACGCCACGATCAATCTATCCTTTTAGGCGTTCTTTTCCAGTACGATGTGCCGAATTCGACTCAGGGTTCCCGTGTCATCAGCGCCACGGAACGGTCACGATAGCTGCCCCAGACGATCCGGTCAGACTTCGGATCGATCGCGGCCCACGGCAGGTCACTGTCGACCGGCGAGGCGTAACGCCAGCGCGGCCGGCCCGTGGACCGGTCCAGCAGCGCGACTGTCGGTGCCACCTGATCGCCCAGGGCACCCGACGGGATCACGGCGAACGATTCGCCTGACTGAACAAGGCCGGAAGCGAAGTGTCGCGCCAAGCCATTGTCTGGCCAGATCATGACCCCGGAATCCGTACCGGCACGGCTCGAAACGGCCCACGACTGACCCACGGAAATGTGCACCGAGCGCCAGGCGACCGAGCCGTCCGTCAAGTCATAAGCACGGGTCACCAGGCCCGGAATCCGGCTGCTTTCCAGCCGTTCGATCACGTACATGCGCTGATCGTCCAGGGCGATATCGGGCAGATCCCGGGAATGATCCGTGCCGCCCAGGAATGCGTCCCAGACAGGCTTCCCATTGGCCGGATCCAAACGGACAGCCATGTCGCCGTCCTTGATCACGACGAGCTTGTCGCCTTCCCGAAAAAGCCGGGGCGGACCGTTTCGAGGCGATGTCGCAGTCACTTTCCAGGTCCATAGCCGCTTGCCTTCAGCCAGGTCGATCATGGCCACGTTCAGCCGGTCCGGCGTCACGACGATCCGGTTCTCGTCCCACTGCAGCGGGCGTCGCGGCCAATCCTGCCCCGCGATCGACGCTTCGATCGACCGGCTCAGCTCCCCCGTGCGTTCGTCCAGAACCAGCAGCGACGATCCTTCACGCAGGAGCACGTGCCGGCCTGCCAGTGTCGCCTGCGGAGCCTGGCCATCTTCCGGCGACCGGCCGCCATCGGTCATCCGTGTCCAGAGAATGCGACCCTCCCGGGCATCCACTCGCCAGACCTGACCGGAATGATCGTACAGAAGAACGCCACCTGAACTCGTTTCGATCGACCACCAGGACCGCTCCTGCGCCAGGTCGTAAGGCTTTCGTCCGGCCGATGCGGTATCGGCCTGGCTTCGGACAGCCGCGAAGGGCGAATAGCGCGGATCTTCGGAGTCGAGCGCCCGGAGGGAAAGCCGCCAGACGACGCGACCGGTCGCAGGATCGATCCCGATCAGCTTGTCGCCGTCGAACAGCAGCCCTCTTCCGGCTGTCAGTCCCGCCCAGATCGGCGGCACATCGGCCCCTTCGATCGCCGGACCGGCCTGGCCAGTGGCCGAATCGATCAGGTGCGTTTCGCCGTCCTTGCCGATCCCGACAAGCATCGTTCCGACGTTTTGGAAAGCTTCATTCCTGCTCCGATCTCCGGAATCGGAGACGGGGACGATCTGGCGAAAATCGTCGAGCTTCCTTTGCCAGAGCGTCACCGGCCAGCCACTTTCCGCCGCTGGTTCGTGCTTCTTCGGCATCGTTGCCGACAGGGCGGTACGGATTTCTCCGGCCAGTGCTTCGGTCAGGCCCGGTTCGGCCTGGGCCTGCGCCAGTAGGTGCCGGGCCATGACCGGATCCTCGCCGCGTTCGCTGGCCCGGGCCAGAGCCATGAGCGTCCGGGCCCGGATCTCGCCAGGCACGCAACCGGCCAGGAACGTGAGCAGAGCCTGCCGGTCGCCATCGGCCACGATCGGCTCGAGCCGCTTCGCATCGGCTGCGACGTAGGCCTTGCGGGCCGATTCGTCGAGCTGGTTCCAGGATTTCTGAAGCGTTCGCCTGGCCAGGTCGCTGATGTTCGTTTCGTAGCGGCTGTCGATCGCCCAGAGGCCGTTGAGCGTTGCGGAATCGCGAGCCGATTCCGCCAGCGCTTCCAGGGCGATCTTCGCCTGACCGGTTTCGATCATGAGCTCCGTCCTGCGGATCACGGCGGCCAGCCGTTTCACCGCGTCGGGCGCGATCGATTCGGCCTCGGCCAGCAGTTTCACCGCTTCTTCGCCCTTGCCGGACTGGCCCGCCCGCTGCAGAAGCAGGCGGAACAGCCGGTCGCGTACGAGGTTGTCGAGATTCTGCCCGTCAAGCCGGTCGCCAGGCTCGATCCGTTTCAGGGCCTCTCGCAAGGCTTGCAGGGCAAGGTCGGTCTGTCCCAGGCTTTCGGCCGCCGTCGCAAGGCGATAGCGAGGCCCGGCCGCTTCAGGTGTGGCGGCGATCAGCTGCTCATAGCGTCGGATGAGCCGGGTGTTCTGCGTGAAGGCGCTGAGGGAATCGGTGCCGGCCACGACGAGAAAGCCGTCGCCCAGGGCGAGGTTACCGCCGGACGTTCCGAAACGCTCGCGCAGGCGGATCGTGCCCCGGTCCGACCGAAGGCCGGTTTTGAGGTCGAGGATGTGCACTTCCGCGGCGGTCGGCCAGTAGAGGTAACGGCCCGCGAGCAGGCCACGCCCGGCCGGTTCGTAACCGCTGCCGGTGTCGGGCCAGGAGCGGAGAATGCGGCCGGAGGCGGCCTCGATCGTCCAGACCCGGTCGCCGGTCGCGAACAAATTCCCTTCGGCCACGCCGATCAGGTGGATCACGTCGGGCAGAGGGGCGGTCTTCCAGCGGATTTCGCCAGTTTCGGCATCCAGGGCGAAAATGCTCTGGCTGTCGCCGGGGGCGACGTAGACGGTGCCGCCTTCGTAAATGACGGGGTTCAGGTCGCGCCGGGTGGGCGGGATCGCCGTGTTCCCGAGCTGCTCCCGCTTGGGATAGGCCGTCAGCCAGCGCAGAGTGCCCGTGCGGGCGTCCAGGCAGGCGACCGCCCCGGTATCGGTCTGGTAGAACAGCCGGCCTTTTTCGAGCGTGAGCAAATGATGGGCATGAGTCGCCTGATAGCCGAGCATCGCCGCCTGAAAATCGAACGGATTCGGCGTGTCGCACACGTATCTCGTCCAGACCGCTTTGCCGGTCGCGGCTTCGAGGGCGACGATGTAGGTGGAAGTCTGGTGGCCCGGCATGGTCAGGGCGAGATAAAGATGATCTTCGTCCGCCACGGGCGTGCCTTCGATGGAGCCGGTCGCCGGGGCCGCGTTGCCCGCGGGCTGGGGCAGTTCGATCTGGCTGCCCTGAAGCCGCCACAGCACCTGGCCCTTGTTGTTCGCGTCGAGTGCCACGATGAAGGCATTCGAGGGTGCCATGCGATTGCCGAATTCCAGGTTGATCCCGGATTCGCCGAGGCGGGCGAACAGGCGGCCGCTGTGGGCCGTCAGGGTCATGCGCGGGGCGCTGGAACTCATCATCTGCTGATTGTTCTGGCCGACACGGACGAAATCCTGGCTCCAGGCGGGCCGGAGCGGTTCGTCCGGCTTGGGCGATTCGTTCAGGTTGTAGGCCCGAACGCCGTATTCGGTGCAGACGATGACCTGCTCGCCCACGATGACCGGGTGATACGCCAGCAGCAGCTGGGCCGAGGTGCGATTCGGGTTGGCCGGGAAGTTCCGGGGCATCATGCCGCGCCCTCCGAAGCCCCCGAACCGGTTCTGGCCCTGAAACCGCGCGGGGCCCTGCACGATGCTCTCGACAGGCGTGCGCCACTGGCGGTCGCCCAGGTCGATGCTGTCATCCACCACGTAATTTCGCGAGGCAGCCCCCGCGAACGTCGGCCAGTCCGTCGAAGCTGCCGATGGGCGTTTCGGGACATCGTCCTGCACCGCCAGGGCGAGCGACTCGGCGAACTTGCCGGACCTGCCTGCGAAGCTGCCGGCAGCGTCAGGGAATTCGGCGGCATAGGCTTGCACGATATTCGCGAGAGCCTCGCCCGGAAAATTCCCGGCGAACGCACCGGCCAGGACAAGCTTGGCCGCGACCAGGGCTTTCGACGAGGCCGGGGCCGGATGCAGCGCCGGAACGGATATGCCTTTCGCAGATGGATTGCCCGGCAATGCGACCAGCCGGGAATACCAGTCCGCGGCGGCTTCGAAATCACCCGCTGCGAAGGCCATGTCGCCGAGTTCCTCGATCGACCGGGCACCGAAACTGCCCAGGTAGAATTCGGTCGCCAGCTTGATCAGGCCGGCCCGCGCCTGATCCGGATAGGCGTCGATGTCATTGGCCCGCCGCCAGATTCGCTCGGCCTCGGGATCGGTCCGCTGGGCGAAAGCCTTGCGGCCTTCCTCAGGCCACTGAGCCATCTCGGCCAGCACGAACTCGCGCATGTTCACCCAGCGCCGGGATTCTTCGAAGAAGTCGCGGTCCGCTCGATAGCCGTCGGGCAGGCGGATCGCCTTTTCGCCGTACTGGGTAAGCACGTTCCGGTAGATTTCGGCCGCTTCCGCCCATTGTTCGTCGCGTACGTTCGCCTGGGCGGAGCGGATCAGGCTTTCCGCGGAATCGCTGTCGTCGGGATAGACCGAACTTGGCGGTGCCGCGCCGGCTTGCATTTGCGGCGTCAAAATCGCCGCGAGACAGAACCACCATGCCGGGCCAAAAGGTGATTTTCGCATGGGGCTGGACATCCCTGGGCTGCGGAAACGGGGCAGAGGGGCACAACGGATGTGATGTGAGCGATTCGGAGGAACCTCGTATGACTTCACACTATCAGAATCGTATACGGAACGCAAAGCTGTGCAAGTTTCGTGCCGATCATGCCGGGGCGTTTCGATGCGCGCCGCCCCGGAATGACGACGGCCCCGGGCATCACGGGAACGAGAATCGGCCAGACATGCAGGCCGCATGTCTGGCCGAATATTGGACGAATCATCGATAGCCAGGCGCGAAACGGAATCGACCGGGCGAACCGGCCGCTTGCAAGAGCCGCACCACTTCAGGGGGCTACGCCCGCCGCGGGAGCCGACGGTGCCGGAGCGACCGCTGAAGGTGCCACGGACGCGGCAGCCGCGGGCGCCGCTGCCGCCGGATAGCCGTACTCCGGCCCACCCAGGTAGATCGGCGCGATATTGTGAACGTACCCGGTGCGCACGTTCCAGAGCCGCAGGTTTACGTAAGGGCCGGCATGTGCCATCGCGTGACGGAATTCCGGCACGTTGCGGACCCGCATTCCGTTGACCCGCGTGATGATGTCGCCGGGATCGAGCACGCCGAAAGCCGGGTAACCGGGCCAGACGTTCATGACTCGAAGGCCCGTTTCGGCACCCATGCCAGGAATGTAATACGCTTCCATGTTGATCCCCAGCATCATTGGCGGGGGCGGAGGCGGTACGTAACCAGGGCCATAATATGGGGCTGCGGCAGCCGGGGCCGATGGAGCGGCGACTTGAGCCCGGGCCACGGGCGTGAAGGCCAGGGCTGCCAGCGAAAGAGCTGCGAAAGTCGCGAGGCAATGAGGTTTCATCGTAATCACCTTCGGCGTTTCTGACGAAATCGCGATCCGTCGCCAGTTTACGGTCCGTGTTCCATGTCCGGAAGCATCGTACGCCGATGCCGGCTCGAAGAACAGTGTCAATCACGAAGGAAATTACGGGGACTTGCATATTCTTTTTCGAATTCCGAAACGAAAGGCTTCCGAACGGACACGAATCGCACGCTATCTGGATCGATGACAAGGGTTAAAGTGTCTCGTAAGGTTCGGAAATCCGGATTCACTCCCGGCCCGTTTTCCGGTCGAAGGTCGCCAGGATTTCGAAAAGGATCGTACCCGTGATGACCAGGAGCACGAATTCCCACAAGACTCCGAACGCCAGACCATCGCGAACGAAGCGGTTGCTCGTGCTCTGGTCGCCAACCACGATTGCCGACGTGGCCATGATCGACGGCTGAGTGAAAAGGCTGAATTCGTCGCGAATGAAATAGGCGGAGATCACCGGCAATGCGATGTTCAGGATCAGGTACATGCCGATGCATTTCGAAACGATCCCGGCATGAGTGGTCGAATTCATCCCGATTCGCAGGCCCAGGACCGTGACGAACGCGAGCTGGATCGACCATACGACCACAGCACAGAACACGCCCAGCGGATTGATGGCCCCGAGGATCGTCGCCACGAACCAGAAGAAAAGCAGATGGAAAAAAGCCCAGCGCCAGCTCCAGAAGGCACCGAAGGCCTTGCCGGCAAGGATTTCCCGGGGCGTCAGGGTGGTGGCCAGGAGCGTCGTCCAGGTGTCCTGTTCCTTTTCCATGACCACTCGTCCCGCAGCGTCGAGCATCAGGGCATAGTGGAGGACGGCGGCCGTCGTTCCGGTGACTCCGAGCACGACGCTCATCAGGGTATTCCGGGCCGATGACCGGGTACCGTAATAACCGACCTGAAGCCATTCGAAAAAGGCGTCGGGCAGATACGAGAGCAGCATTCCCAGCGTCACCACGAAATAAAGCCCGAGGGCCAGCCGCCTGAGGTTGCGCGTGAGACGGCTGCCTGAGCGTACTCGCCGCTCCTTCATGATCATCGGTTCATGCAGCAGGCGGATCGGCCAGATGCCGGAAAAATCGGGCCAGGGCAGGCGGAACCGGCGTTTCCGGGTCTGTTCGGAACCGGTGCGGACCGCCCGATCGGCCGAGCCCGCGGAATCGAGCCTGCGGCCCATCGGGCGCAGCAGCAGCCCCGCGAGAAGCGTCAAAAGCGGTCCGGTAAGGCCGATGAGCAGAAAGAACCGGGGCAGGGAGATCCAGGCGTTCCCCCGCGTGGCAGGCGGCTCGTTGATCCACCGGGGGACTTCGTGCATCGTCATGACCGGGTTGAAGAGCATGACGTATTCCAGCGGATCTTCGAGCCCGAAAGTCGGAAGTTTGAATCCGCGAATGATTTCCGGGGCCACCAGCGGTACGAAAATCAGCAGGCACACGACCGAAGTGACAAGCCCCAGGGCATCGCGTGAACGCTTCGTGACGACTGAGGCCAGCAGGCCCAGGGCGGCATAAATCCAGCC
The DNA here is from genome assembly GCA_016125085.1 of bacterium. Taxonomy (GTDB): domain Bacteria; phylum Planctomycetota; class Planctomycetia; order Isosphaerales; family Isosphaeraceae; genus QWQI01. The sequence goes on along the minus strand of WGMM01000022.1, from coordinate 139,883 downwards.
GTAAAGAAACAGCCCGAGCATGATCAGGCTGATCGCGAGCGGATCGAGGCCGCCGACGAGGCTCAGCAGGGCCCAGAGCGGCATGGCGACGAGAATCCAGGCGAAGACGGTCGCCAGCCTTGCGACCATCTTGCCCATGAGAATGGACCAGCCCGAAAGCGGGCTATTGGCCAGATCGTGCCAGATCTTGCGTTCCCGGTCGCCTGCGATCGAGCCTGAAGTCAGGGCCGGGCAGAAGAGCACCAGGCCGACGGACATGGCGAGCACGGTGCCCGAGAAGATCCGCTCGACAGCGTAAATCAATTGAGTGATGGGAATTACGGCGGCATTCTGGGCGTCCGAATTCCAGCGGCGTTCTTCGATCTGGCCCCACCAGAGCATCGTCACCTGAAACGCGATGAACCCGGCCAGGGCGACGCGCATCAGGAAAAACGAGGGCCTGCGAGCCTGGCGCGTCATGTCCCAGGCCGCGACCAGGCGGATTTCGTCGAGGATGCGCACCGGGGCGTGCAGGAGCCTCTTCAGTTTGCCGTGATTTTGCGACATTTCCGAACCGGCTCCATGAACGGGGAACTTCTCTCAGAGCGATAACCAACGATCATGCCGCCCGAGGCCCGGGATTCAGGATAATCGAAGCGTTACGCCCTCCGGTAGCAAAAGAACGACGAAATGCGTCTCGATTATGCATTGGGCCTCTTTCGCAAGCGTCTTGCGGCCAGGGGGGCGAATTCCTGCGTTTCGACAGAGCCGATGTCGGGTCTTGATCCCGAAATCCGTGCCCCTCCGGTCTGGTCAGTGGCCGGAAGGACACCGAACCGGGGCCGGATACGGGGCGAGCCGGCATCGATCGCGGGGCTTCCCGGCAGGGGTATCATGGTCATCGTCGGGCCGCCGTTGCTGGCCAGGGGCCCAAGCATGGGGTCGCCTTTCGCGGCGATGGCCCGTTTGGGGAACTGGCCGGGCACGCTTACGAGGTTTCCGACGCCGCCCAGGTGGGGCAGCCTGCCGCCCCGAATGGCCCTGTGGATGATGTCCGGCTGGCCGGAGGAGGTGTCGCTGCGGCCGACGATCGAGTTGGCCAGATAGGCTGTGGAAGTGGCCTGAGGCCCCAGGACAAGAAGATAAACCTGGTTGCCGCCGCTGGATGCGCCGTTGTCGGCGATCGTGCTGCTCTGGATGTTGGTGAAGCTGTTGAGGGCGAAGATGGCCCCGCCGAAGCCTGAGCCGTCATTGCCGGCGAACGAAAAGACGCCAGCGCCGCCGCCGGAACCGCCATTGGCCGAATTGCCCGTGATGGTCGTATTGACCATGGTGAGCGACGACACGTTCACGAAGATCGCCCCGCCCAGGCCGGCACCGCCCCCGCCACCGCCGCCCTGAATCTCTCCACGAGACTCGCGGATGGGGTTCGCGTTTCCGCCGGTGCCTCCACCGAACAGGCTGCCGCCGGCGTTGTTCGTTCCGCTTCCGCCGCCACCACCGCCACCGAAACCGCCCTGGCCGCCACTGTAACCACTATTGCTGAGACCACTTACGCTGTAACCGGCGCCACCGCCACCGCCACCGAATCCGCCATTGCCGCCCCTGGGACTGCCGAAGCTGGCATCACCCTGGGAACCGCCACCACCACCGCCGCCGAAGCCCCAGGAGTTCGTCCTGGTGGCCGAGCCGCCTGCGTGGAGGACGTTGAAAAGGCCGGCATTGACGAAATGGCCGCCGCCGCCGCCGCCACCCAGGTTGCCTGAGTCGTTCTCACCGGCCTGGCCGCCGTTCATGTTCAGGCCGCCTGAGCCTCCGGAATGGAAATAGCCGTCCTCGCCGGGGCCGTACATGCCGCCCCCGCCGCCCCCGCCGGAATTCATGGCCTGCTCGTCCGGACCGGCACCGCCGCCCAAGCCGCCATCGTACGCGGCCGAAGCCCCGCCGCCGGCTGCCTGGCCCGAGTTTTCGACGAGTGAGCCGCCGGCCCCACCCTGGGCCGTGCTGTTCGTGATCGTCACGTTCGTAAGAAAGATCTGGGCGCCGTAGCCGAAGATCGCCCCGCCCAGGCCGGCACCGCCTCCGCCACCACTGCCGTTCCAGGCATTTCCGCCGTTGGCACCCTGCGCGTAACCGCCTGTGAGGGTGACGTTCACGAGGGTGAAAACGACGTTGTTACCGACGCCGAAGATTCGCCGCTGGCCGGCGCCGTCGATCGTGATGCCCTTCGTGGCCGTGCCCTGCGAATAGCCCTGAATGACGACACTGTCGGTCACTACCAGAGCCGTCTGGCCCAGGCCGTTCGGTACGATGGTGTCATTGGCTGTGAGGGTGATGGTCTGGCCGAGGATCGCATCGGCGAACTGGATCGTGTCGGTGCCTGAGTTCAGGTTGGACTGTTCGATGGCCGTCCGCAACATCGGCACTTCGTATGTGTCATTGCCGACGTATTTGATCTCGACCGTGCCGCCGGCGAAGTCCGAAGTCGTCTGCACGATAAAGGTTGCGGGAAGAACGCGATCGCCCAGCCGTTCGATGGCCGCTCCGGGAGCGAACGAACGCCTCGGGGAGCCGATTCTGCCACGATTCGAGAATGAGGAAGTGCCGGAAAACCAGGTCATGCGTTGTCGTTCCAGGGTGTCGATTTCATGAAGTCGGGCCGCCTCGACACTCTCGCCGGGCAAGCCGCCATGCGCTTTCGTCGTCCGTATCATATCCGGATCACGATCTTCCCGTTACGTCTTCATATGCGAAATGGTTCGTTCTTTTATGTGCCGGGGATCAGACCGGAACTCTGGCCTGATCTTACTATCCCTCGAAATATCAGGCTTCCGGCCATCGCCAGGCCCGGTTCGCAGGCCGAATGCCCGGTGCCAGCGAACAGGCAAAAGATTCGGCCGGGCAAATTTTTGCCGGTCGGGGTAAGTCCGCCGGATCTGGCGGATGGAGGATCGGAACATCATGGAAATGAAAAGGCTTTTCGGGTTCGCCAGTCGAAATACAGGCCAACGACCTGAAATTTCTTTCGGGCAAGATCGCGCGGTATCGATCGGCCTGCCCCGAATGCGTTGGGAATACGAGTCCGCCCGAGTGCCGTCTTGATCCCCGGAAAGCGAAATGAAACCATGAATTCGAAATATGCCGGCACGCAGGAACCTTTCGATGCAGCCACGAATCCTGATGCGGACGAAACGCTGGCCGACGTGATGGCATTTCTGCGAAGCCAGAACGTGCTGCGCGGCAAACGTGACGAACTCGTCGCCGAAAGGCCGCTCGATGCCCTGGCGCTTTCGATCGTCCTGCAGGCCGCCGGCAACGTACGCAGGGCCCAGCAGACGGTTCGAATCATCCGCAAGGAAAATCGCGAATCCGCCCGGCGCAGGGCTTCGCTCGAGCGGCATAAGGCTTCCGACACGCTCGTGCGGAAACTGCTGAAAGAGCCGGGTGTCGCCCTGGCGGAGGCCCGCTTGACTCCGGAGGGCTGCCTTCGCGTGATCGAATTGTGGAGCTGCCTGGGTGATGCGCTCGTTTCCAGGGATGGCTGGGGCGAGGCGGAATCGAAATTCGCCCGGGCCCTTTGCGGATCGGCCGATTCAGGAGTACGCACCACGCGCGACCGGATCCGGCTTGACCGTGCCCTCGACATGGATCGGCAAAGGCCGATGCGGGAATTGGTCGGGACAGTCGAACGTGTCATGGGCCATTACGTCGACCGGCTGATGGCGAGCCTGGAGCGCCTGGAGCCCGGCAAGCGGAACCTGCACGAAGTCGTGCTCGAATCGGTGCAGGAGAAAGCCTTCGAACTGATGAGCGTCATCGGTGTCGAGGACCGGGAAGCGATCCTCAGGTATCGGGAAGTTTCGAATGCCGCGAACTCAGGCCGGACTCGCTGGGCGGCGACGAGAGCCTATGTCGCCAGCCGGATCCGGGAATGGCGGGCGATTCGGAACGCGTTGATTTCGGAAACGCTGAGTTTTCAGGATGATGCCGAGATGGAATCGCTCGGGCTCGCCGAAATGCGAAAAGCCGAATGGGCGAGAAAAGGCCTGAGCGCCGCAATCGCCGATTTTCAAAAAACCCTCGCCCTGGGCAAGGCGATCGGCTTGCCCGAACTCCTGTCGCCGAAGCCGCCCAGGCCCTCCCGGGCCGCCGAAGCCGAGATGCCGGTGCGTGTCGAAAAGAATTCGCTGCCGGCCGTCGCCGCTGACGTGCGAGGCTACGCGGAGGAAATGAAAGTTTCGAAGGAGTCCGCCTCTCGAACCGAGCGAGCGAGCCGAAACGCCCAGGCGAAACGGAAACCTGGCGGGATTTCGAAACTGCCGCGCGACCCGCGTGGCCGGTTCGTGGCCGGGGCGGCCTGCACGCAGCCTCGCGGGGCAGGGGGGCGATTCGTCAAGGCCGGTGCGAATGACGCCGCGGGGGCCATGTCTCAGGCATCGACGATCAGTCACTCGCTTCGGCCGACGAGCGCAGGCTGGCAGACGCTGATGGCGATCACGCCGAACGTGGCGGGGCGTGAACAGTCAGCTCGGCACGGGGCGGCTAGCTCGAAGAACGGCGAATCGTGTGAAGTACCGCTGGATTTCGGCCCGGCTTCGTACGAGTCGGAGGCTGCCGGGGCCACCATCGTGCTTGCCGATTTTGGCGAAAACGGACAGAATGAGTGCCTGAATCCGATGCCCGAAGCGTCTGAGGCGGCCGAGCCATTCTCCGGCTGGCCCGAGGACGAGGACCGGGGCGTCGCAGGAGACGACCAGCGATGAAGACGAATCCCGTGAAGGCGGCTCTGGCCGCGGGCAAGCCCCAGATCGGCACCTGGCTAAGCCTCGGTTCCGTAGCCGCAGCCCGGTTCCTGGCACGGTCGGGCCTGCCCTGGCTGACGGTCGATGTCGAGCACACGCACACCGACATCAACACCGCCGCGATGATGTTCGGGGCCATTTCCGACGGCGGCTGCGTGCCGCTCGCCCGGATTCCGGCCGCCGACCACACGTGGATCAAGCGGGTGCTCGATTGCGGTGCTTACGGTGTCGTCGCCCCGATGGTGATGGACGCTGCCGAGGCCGAGCGGGTCGTTAAGGCCTGCAAATATCCGCCCCAGGGCAATCGTTCGGTCGGCGGCGGCTTTCACGCTCTGAACTTCGCGGCCCAGGCCGACGAATATTATGCCAGGGCCAATGACGAAGTGCTGGCGATCATTCAGACGGAGCATATCGCGGCCGTCGAGATCGCCGACGAGATCTATTCCGTGCCCGGGATCGACGCCGTTTTCGTCGGCCCCAACGACCTGGCCGCCAGCATGAAGACGCCCGACGGCCAATGGCCTTCGAAGGAACGCCAGGAAGAAGTGCTGCAGGAGATTCTTGCTGCCTGCAAGCGGAACAAGGTGCCGGCCGGCCTGCACGTGTTTTCGATCGAAGACGCCCTGAAAAGGGCCGAGGAAGGCTGGCAATTCATCGCCGTGAACAGCGAGCTGCGGTTCATGCTGGAAGGCGCCAAACAACTTGCCCAGCGCACCGGCGCGGCCTCGTCGCAGGGGATGGCGAAGTATTGAACCACGACCGAACGAGCCGGAAGCGTCAGCGACGATCGCGAAATGGAGGAGCCGTCCATTTTTTCTGGAATTCATGTCCGTCGCTGACGCTTCCGGCTCGTCGGGATTCGTCGCTGACGCTTCCGGCTCGTCGGGATTCGTCGCTGACGCTTCCGGCTCGTTTCGGGCCGACCGGTCGCGACGTGAATATTGACAGGTCTTCGGGAGTTCCGGCCATTCAGGAAAGGATTCAGGCAGCGCATTTATGACATCACGCATTGACTTTCACCTGCACACGACCCGCTACTCGCCTGACAGCGTGATCACGCCGAAGGATCTGATCGCGGACGCCGCCGCGGCCGGGCTCACCCACGTCGTCGTGACCGAGCACGATGCCCAGTGGACGGGCGAAGATCTGGCCGAAATCAACGCCTGGCCGGAGGCCGCCGCGGCTGGCCTGACCGTGCTTTCGGGGGTCGAAGTCTCGGCCAGGGAGGGGCACTTTCTTTGCTTCGGCCTGCCGGATCTGAAGAACGTTGAGCCCGGGATTTTTCTCAAGGATCTGATCGCCGAGGTGCGCGGGCACCAGGGGGCGATCGTGGCCGCCCACCCGTTTCGCTGGGAACAGGAATTCGACGGGATTTTCGATTCGTTCGGGCCCGATTTTCAGGCTCTCGAACTGGCCAGCAAGAATGTCGACAAGCGAAGCCGGCAGCAGGTGGAGCGGATCCTCAGCGGTTCGCCCCGAACGTGTGCGAGCGGTTCGAGCGATGCCCATGAGCCGGGGCAGATCGGCTGCTATTATACGGAATTCGATGTCCGGATCGGATCGCTAGAAGACTTCATCGCCGCCCTTCGACGGGGGGACTTCCGGCCTCGGCACCATCCTCGGCTTGGCCGCTGGCAACCGAGCGGACCGGTCGATGGCCGGATTGCCGCCGGGCGGAACGACGCGGGGAAATCCGGCTGGAGCCACCTGTGACTTGAGCTTCGGCCCCAGTTCTGTCCAGACGATATTGAACCAGGGCATGCGCCAGAGGATCAGCCGTGACGCTGTCGCTTCGAACCGCTGTTCCGTCACTTCGATCGCGGTTTTGAGACTTTGTTCGAAAGCCCCGAGCCGTTCCAGGAACGCGCCGAGCTCGTCGCGGCTCGGCGGTCGGGAATAGGCCAGGCGGGCTTCGGCCAGAATGCCTTTCCAGGTCTCGGTCACTTGCGGGTCGTTCGCGGCATAGACTTTCGCCGTCATACGATTCGTATCGGCCAGCAGGGCCATGCGATTGTTGTCGATGATCTCATCCGGGATCGGGAGCAGCAGATCGTTCGAACCGGGCAGCCGGAACCGGCCACGCGGGCGGATGATCTGGGCACCCTGCAGGCCCAGCACGGTGCGTTTCACGTAACGGTCACGAAAATCCGGGATCTCGCTGCCGATGTCGATCAGCTGTACCTTGTGGCGGTCAGCGGCGATCAGATCCTGCTCGACCTTCGACACCCAGTATTGCCCATAAGCGCCGCCGCCGACAGCCGCGAGTGCCGCGATCGCGACCAGGGCACACCAGCGCGGGCGGTTGTCATGCCAGCCGAGAATGGCGTGGTGCAGCCTGCCGAGGATCGCCCCGGCGATCGCCCCGCCGGCGTGGGCGTAGTTGTCCATCTGCGGGATCGTCAGCCCGATGAAAAAGTTTACGGCCAGAAGCATGATCATCTGGTTGTACAGATATCGCCCCATCCGGCTCCGGGAACGTTTGCCGACGACGGCCACCAGGCCGATCAAGCCGAAGACGATCGTCGACCCGCCGCCGCTGGAGGTCGTCAGCGTGTAAATGTTCGGTGTGCCCACGACCGGCCGGGCCAGCGCAGCGATCATGTTGCCCGCGAAGCCGACGAAAATCAGCACGCCGAACAGCAGCCGGGGGCCGTACCATTCCTCGATCAGCCGGCCGAGCTGGATCAGGCCGAACACGTTCAGGACGATGTGGATCAGGTTAAAATGGATGAATGTGGCCGTGACGGCGCGCCAGATCTGGCCCGAGAGAATCTGGGCCGAGTTCCATGAGCCGAAGATCTGGCCGGTTTCGCCGCTGACGACGCCGATGCCCATCGGGCCCATGCCCGCGAACGATCTGGGGTCAGGCTTGGGCTTCCACCCGGCGTACTGACACGTGACCATCGCCACATACACGACCACCCACAGGGCGGCCAGGGTGTATGTGCCGGGGTACTCGTGCCAGAATTCGAATCGTCGGCCCTTGGACACGTTCTTCGGTCGCTCGTTCATGCGGTTGAGTTTCGCGCCTTCGTCACGGCAGGTTCGGTTCGGAATGGCCCCACCTGAGGTATTTTCCGACCGAACCGCTACCGCTGGCGCGCTTTTCCCGAAATTCGGAGCCTTCACTTTACCGGATTTGCCGGTCGATTTCCTAGCGCAGGAAAGGAGGGGGCCTACGATCGGCCGCAACCGGCACTGCCGAAGCGAAACCCGTGCGGCTCAGCGTGGAGACCCTCGTCGCGGAATTGGTCCGATGTTGAGGTGGTATGCCGTTCCTATTCGGTTTCGAAACGAAAAGCCACCACACGGGCTTCACGACCAGACGACTCTAGCCGAGTCTGGCTTCGAACGGCGTCAGGGTGTCGTCGCTCAATTGGCCCGCTTCATCTGTGGCGCGATCCACGTGCCGTCGATCGCCGCTTCTTTAGGCCAGTAAAGGCGCATGACGACCATGAACGGCCCCTTTGGCGCGGGCAGCCAGTTCGCTTCCAGATCCTTGCCTGGTGATTCGTGCTGAATGTAGAGGGTCAGCCCGCCGTCGGAATCCTTCCTGAAGTTCGGCATCATCGGCGAATTGAGCAGGTAGCGATTGAGCGGATTGGCCACGAGCAGGCTATCCGGCAATCCGTACATCGTCAGCGACCAGAAAGCGTTGACGGGCGGCAGTTCGCCCGCTGCGAAGCGCAGGGTATAACGGCTGGAGCCTTCCAGCTTCTGCCCGCCGGCATCGAGCGCGTAGACCGGGTACATCGCCTCCTGCTTCGAGTTGCCGTAGATACCGAGAACGGCTGCGGCCATGCGGTACAGGAAGTTGTTCTTCAAGTATTCGCGCGTACCGAACGTGTCGCCGGAGGTCACTTCCTTCGCATCGATCCGTTTCTTCAAAGCGGCGAGTTCAAGCCAGGCATCAGCGATGCCCTCTTCGATGGCCTTCTTCATCTCAGGCGTGAGCTTGTCCGCGTCGAAATTCTTGCCCGCGCCCACGCCGATTTTGGCGAACCGCGTCATCAATTTCTTCTCTGAAGGAACTGTGGGGCAGAACTTCAGGACGAAATTCAGGATGTCGAAGAACTCGAGCGAAGTCTTTTGCATTTCGGGTGTGAGCGGCTTAACGAAATCGATCGCGGGCGCCGCCTTGGGCGCAGGCTGACCCAGAAATGTCGAAAGCGTCTGCACTCCGTAGCCGGCTTGCACTTTCTTCACGTTGTCGAGATCGCCCGGATCGAACAACTGCGTGCGATAGACGGCCAGCACGAAATCCGTTTCCGAGCGGATCAACTTCTGCACGTTCTTCGGCGTCTCGCCGTTCCAGGCCGGTCCGGCGATGAGAAAGCTGCCAGCCTCGTTTCCGGTGGCGCGGCTGCCGATGTAGGCGAAGTTGAACGTATAGGCGTCGATGAGCTGAATGCTGAAATAGCGTTCTTTCTCGATCGACGGCACGGTGAGCACGATCGGCTCGGCGCGCAGGTCCAGGCCGAGCATGGAATAGGGCGTGTCGGAGTTGGGGGTCTGCACGGCCTTGTCTTCCGGCGTGTAGACGCGCGGCATGTTCTTGATCCGGTTCCAGGGCGCCTTGAACTCGGGGCTCGCGGCATCCACGAAATAGGCATGCTGAATGCGGTAGCTGTCCACCATCGGATAGCCGTAGATATAAGCCTCTTTCGCGATGGCACGTGCCTCGGCCGGTGTGACCGCCTCTTGCGCCTGAGCAGGCACGGCGAAAGCCGCCATGCCGACGAAAACGATGATCGATAAAGCGAACCTGTTCATATTGCGGAGCATCTCCAGTAAGGGGAAGTCAGAAGATTCGGCGGTCGCCAGTCGTGCGGGAGTATCGCCGGGCACTGTTCAGGACGTCAATCATGGGCGAATTCCATGCGAAAGCCCTGATATCGTTCGGAATAAGGACGAGAACCGTCCTGTCGCCTCGAAGAATATCAAGAAGCCCGCATATTTCGAAGAGCCGGCTTCCGTCAAGTGATCGGATTCCTTTGAGCGATCTGGCCGATGCGGATCAGGTTGCCGTCCGGGTCGACGACGGCGAATTCGCGCATGCCCCAGGGCTTGTCCTCCAGCCGGTCCTGGCGCGGGATGCCGGTTCGGGGCAGTTCGGCGGCTGCGAAGTCTTTTTCGATCGTGTCGACGTCGCCGACTCGCAAATAACATCCTGCGATCGATTCGGCCGGAACGAGTTCAGGGAATCCGAAGAAATGGATTTCGAAGCTGCCCCGGGTCAGAATCGCATAATTCCCGTGCGGATGGACATCGCCCGCGAACCCGAGCCGGCGATAGAAAGCGAGGGTGTCAGGCAAGTGCCTGCTGGGCAGGATGGGAATGGCAATGTCGGCGTGTGGCATATTTCGAATGGACTTTCCTTGAATCAGCTGTGATCGCGAACCAACGGTCGCCAGGGTTCTCGACCGAATCATGGGCGAGTCGTTCGAATCTCAATATAGTGCATTCGAAGAAAGTATGGATAGATTTCCGAATCTTGCGCGCCGCCTTTCGACCGGTCATGAATGGGATCCGAAGTCGCTCGCTCTTGTGTCCGATTTCATTGGCATGTCATACAGCCTGTTGCCCGCACCATCGCAGGAAACTGACTATCCGGATTCCGGTTTCGAGTCGTGGGAAAATTTTCTCACATAATGATCCGCAAATGCCTTGACTGCTTGCCGCTCGTCCGCTACTTTGTATCGCGTAGTAGTTAGGCCCATATTGACCGGGGAGGCGGAATGAATCCTTGGGAAACGCAGTTACGAAAGGGGCTCGTGGAGCTTGCGGTGTTGGCGACGATGGTCCAGGGCGAGGCCTATGGCTATGGAATCGTCGAGCGGTTGCGGGGCCTTGAAGGCCTCGAATTCACGGAAAGCACGGTGTATCCGGTGCTGGCACGGCTGGCCCGCGAAGGGTTCCTGGAGATCCGGACCGAGCGTTCTCCATCCGGCCCGATGCGGCGATATTACCGGCTTTCGGCTTCAGGAAAGCGGCGATACGAGGAGATGACGACGAGCTGGCGGACGGTTTCCGTCAGTCTGGCACGCTTGATCGAAGGAGGATCGTGATGAGCACAGCGGAAATGAGCATGGCGACGAATACGGCCAGGGCCTTGATCGAGGCACGACTGGAAACGGTCGAACGTGCCCTTTTCGGCCGGATTTCCCGGGCGGAGCGGCTGGATATCGTCGGCGAGGTCGAATCACGCATCGACGAACTCCTGCGCGAACGCTGCGGGCTCGGGAATGAACCGACCCGCGAGGACGTTCTGGCCGTGCTCGCGAAGCTCGACCCGCCTGAGGCGTATCTCGATTTCGGATCGGGCGAAGAGTTTCGGATGCCGAGATTCGAAAGACCAGTGCGTTATGCCCTTTCCGAAATGGTGCCAGCGGACGAACGGCTGCGAAAGCATGCGTTCGTGAGCGGGGCTTGCGGCATCGTCGGTCTGTTGGCGGCTCTGGCGGCACCTCTGGCGTTTTTCGTGGCCGTCCAGACGGATTCGACATTGATCTTTTTCGGCGGGGTCGGGTTCTGTGCCTTGACGAGTCTCGTGACCGGCACCGCAGCCTTGATCTTCGCCGGGCTGAGCCGGCTGAAATCGCCCTGGGCGATCACGGGACTGGTGCTGGGAGTCGTCACGGAAATGCTGGTGCTGATCGGCATGCTGACCCTGATGTTCGGCGATTACTGAGAGGAACCGGGGCTCGACTCGCCCGGAGCGATCGGCAATGATATCGGAATATTGAAACCGCTGCTGAGTAAACGCATCGAATGACGATTCCGAAAGTCGCTTTCGAAATCGTATCAGAATTCGAAATTCTCGTCCTTCGCGGGGCGGCTCATCAGGTCGATGACCGCCTCGCGCGGTGACATATCGCCGTTCAGGATCCGCTCGACGGCCATCGTGATCGGCATTTCGATCTTCAATTCCCGCGCGGCAGCCGCCACGCTTTTCGTCGTGAATACACCCTCCACCACGTTGCTCGTGGCGGCCTGGGCCTGGTCGACGCTCAGCCCCTGAGCCAGCCGTTCGCCCAGGGCCCGGTTCCGGCCATGGGGGCTGAAGCAGGTCGTCATGAGGTCGCCGATGCCGGCCAGGCCGAAAAATGTGGCAGGCCTCGCGCCATGAGCGACGGCGAAGCGGGTCATTTCCACAAGCCCGCGTGTGAGCAGGGCGGCCTTGGCGTTGTCGCCGAAGCCGAGACCGTCGCAAATGCCGGCCGCGATGCCCATGATGTTCTTGAGGGCACCGGCAAGCTCGACGCCGACAGGATCCTGATTGACGTAAACCCTGAGCGGGCCTGCATTGAAGATCGATCGCACAGTCTCGGCGAAGGGCGTATCTTCGCTGGCTACCACGACCGATGTGGGCCGGCCTTCGGCGACTTCCTCAGCATGGCTGGGGCCGCTCAAAACCGCCAGATCACGACTGCCCAGGACTTCGGCCGCGACCTGGCTGGGCCTGGCCAGAGTGCCGATTTCGAGCCCCTTCACCAGCGAAAGCAGGGGCAAGCCGGCCGGAATGGCGGAACGGACCGATTCGAGCGTCTTGCGCAGGTGCACGGTCGGCACGCTGGCGACGATGAGGTCGGCATGTTCGACGGCCTCGCTGATGTTCGAAGTGATGCGAACGGAAGGCGGGATCGGAAAGCCGGGCAGGTGACGGTCGTTGACGCGGACTGCGGCCAGGCGATCGCAGAAGGCGGCATCGCGGCCCCAGATGGTGGCCATGGCCGAATTCTGGCGGGCGAGGTGGATGGCCAGCGCTGTCGAAAATCCGCCAGAGCCGAGAAAGGTCACGTTCGTCATCGTCTTAAGCCGCTCTGTATCGATTGGACCGGTTCGTTTCGACCGAAGATGACACGATCGTCGATTCGCGAGACGATCTTGAATCCGATAATAATTATGGACAATTCCGAAGTCCGTATTCGATCGGTTCGAGCTGGGGAAAGGTCGCACGAGTCTCCGAATGGGCCGATGGATGAACTTTCGAGAGTGATCTAAAGTGCATATTGATTGATGCTTGCGATGGATCGACTTATAGGTGGACCGGTGCCCGATTTTCTTGACAGGTGATTTTTCGAGGCTGAATTTCTCGGAAGGAACGGCGGATTACCGAGCTGGAGCTCGGTGGGCCGGGGGGTGAATCGTGGGTGGATTCTGGTCGAAAATTTTGCGGGTTTTCGTGGCAGTTCGCTCGGGAAGATCAGGCGAACAGGTTCGTAAGGCATTGTGGTTATGCGAATTGCGGCGACTATGGGAAATCCTCAAGATGTGACGCCGGAATGCCGAAAATTGATATGGCGTCATTGTCGAGTTTGGCATATAAGAGGTGCGGCCTTGAGACTGCCTCGACGCCCCCGGTGGAACCGGACGGCTTCCGAAAAGGATGTAGACAGTCGCATGGCCCCGGATCGATTTCCGTCGATTCGGCGTGTGGGTTCGCCAGGATGGCGTTCCTTGTGGGTCATGGCAGGATGCCCGCTTTGCGATGGGCGGCACGATCGAACGGCTGACGGCGATCGACCGCAATGCGACACGCACCCCGACGTACAACCAGACCATTGTGAGCGCGGCCAGGCCACGTCCCGAGACGGATGGCAGACGGACCTTTTGCGGGTTCGATCTTTTTCCGCCCGGGGCGCAGTGGTATCCCTACCTGGGAGCATGGTCGTGATGCACGTCCTCGCATCTCTTCTGGTCCTTTGCGGTCTTGGTTCGATCGGTTTCGCCTCCGGGGCCGAACCGCCGACGACAGGAAAAGGCCCTTCGACCGTTTCCGTGCGGCCCGCCAATGCCGGCGTGGGCGTCGCGGGGGCTACCGAAGCGCTTTCGCTGGAGTCGGAACAGCCGACCATTCTGGAGTTTTCCGCGACCTGGTGCGGCCCCTGCAAGGAAATGAAGCCGCAGATCGAGCTGCTCAAGTCGAAGAGCTATCCGATCCGCGTGCTGGATGTCGACGAACATCCGGACCTGGCCCGGAATTACCGGGTCGGCAGCGTTCCGTGCTTCGTGATCGTCGACCCCGACGGCAAGGAACTCGGGCGTTCCGAAGGCCTGCAGCACGCTTCGAAGCTGGCCTCGTCGTTCCGCCAGTTGAAGACGGAATGGCTGGAAAAGACTTCCAGGAGCCGTGACCTGGCAGGTGCCGACGCCATCCCCGAGAACGAAAACGTCAAGCGTGACATCGACCGCATGCGGGCCGAGGAAAAAGGCGATTCCAGCGATTCGGCCGAGGTCGCCGAAGGCAAGACCGAAAACCCCCGCCCATGGGAAACGGTCGTGCGGATCGTGGTTCATGGCGGTGGCATGATGGGCTTCGGCTCAGGCACGATCGTCGAATCGAACGAGCGGGAATCGATCATCCTGACCTGTGCCCACATTTTCAAGATCGATGGCGTTCGTCAGCAGTACGGGCCGAAGCAGTTTCCCAGGCAAGTGACCGTCGATCTTTTCGATGGCCGACTGGGCGGCCCCAAGGGGCAGCAGGTGGCCACGGCCCAGCGGAACATTCCGGCCCGGGTGATCGACTACGACTTCCAGAGCGATGTCGGCCTGATCGCGATCTCTCCCGGCTTCAAGCTGCCCGCCAGCCCGGTCGTTCCTGCCAACTGGAAGCCCACGCCCGACATGGCGATGTACACGGCCGGCTGCTCCGGCGGACGCGATGCGACCGTATGGACGACCAAAGTCATCAACCCCAACAGCCGCCTGCTCCTGAACAATCAGCCATACGAAGCCGTCGAATGCGAGCATGAGCCGATCCAGGGCCGCAGCGGTGGCGGCCTGTTCACGGAAAACGGTTTCGTGGCCGGGGTTTGCGATATGGCAGTCGTGGGCGGCAAACGCGGGCTTTATGCCACGCCGAAGTCGATCCACACCCTGCTGGCCCGCAATAGTCTGGACAGGATCTACAAGCGGCAGACTCAGGACATGGAAAACGGCCGCATGCTGGCCTCGGCCGACACCCCGCGCCGCTCGCCCAAACGCGTGGAACGTGCCCAGAACGACGACGCCGACGAAGTGCGTATCCCGCCGCCCGGCCTTCTGGGCGTTTCCGACCCCTCCAGCGCCGGCTTGCCCGCCGCTGGCAGCCTGGCCATAGCCGACAGCGTGATCGAAAACGAAAAGCCGCTCAAAACCGTGCCGAATGCAGGTTCGGGCTGGAACGGTGCCTCCCGGTTCCGCAAAGTGGCCGAAAGTGCCGGCGAAACGGACGGCCTGACGGTTCCGAAAGGATCTGGCGTGAGTGCCGGGCTGCTGGCGAAGGCCGATTCGGACCTCATGCCCGTCAATCAGCTGGAAGCCGCCGAAAACAAGGACGAGCCTGCCGCCCTTTCGACGCCCAAAGTTCGCAAGGTCGTTCAGCCCGAAACCGCACTGGCCGATGCCAAACCCTCTGGCAAAACTCAGGTTCGGAACGCCTCTCGCGACCCGCGTCAGGCTCCCCGGGTTCGGCTGATGCCGGTTCAGGATCTGGAGTCGAACGAAGGTGACGAGAACACGGCCCGGGCATGGCGTGGTGATAAAGCCCGCTGATCCGGACCTCAGGCCAGGAAATCCACACATCCGCGCGAACCGCTCTGATTACAGGGCGGTTTCGCTTTTTTGAGGGTTCGATGCGGGCCGAAGGGCGACATCGCGGCGCGGGCCATGCCGGCCTCTCGCTTTTCTTGCGGCCAGATAAAGGCCCAGTGCCGTGCCCATCATGCTGCCGCCGCTGCCGACGAGGAATAGACCGATGCGGCTGCCCTGAGGGTTGGCGGGAGAGGGTTCGTCGTCTTTCGCGAACCCGGCGATCGTCAGAGTCAGCCCCCAGAAGCCAAGCGAAACGGCCGTGATCGTAAGTGCCAGCAGGCGTTTTCGGCTGCGGGCTTCTTCGTGGTCCCAGGCCGTTCCGCCCAGGGGCAGTGCCACTTTCTCGCCCGTGCCGAACAGGCGGACCCGGTCGGTGATTTCGATACGCGTGGCCCCGGCGACGTCCATACACGACGTGCACCAGCCGAACACGATACGACCGTCTCGGAGACGGCCGACGCTCTGTTCACGCACGATTCCGTCGCACTCGCTGCATCGCACGGAAAAACCCTCGCATGCCTCCACCCCATAAGACGTAACATCATAGCATGAGCCAGGCCCGTTCCGCAGCGCGGCGATTTCCGAAAACTTCGGCAGTCGATGCCCGCCGAATCCCGTCGCGATCGCTCTTTTGGAACAGGTCGAATTGCAATTCAGAGCCCGTGCTCCTTGATCCTGGCGTAGAGGCTCGACAATCCCAGGCCCAGGCGCGAAGCCGCGGCGCGACGGTCATCGCCGGATTCGGCCAGAATTCGCTTCAGGTGCCGTTTTTCGAAGGCCCGGATCGCCTCACGCAGGTCGTCGGTCGTGGTCGTTTCGGGTTCGTCGGACGATGCGATCGCATTTCGTCCGAATGACCGGAACAGGTCGGAAGAAGTCAGTACCGGACCATCGGCCAGAATCAGGGCCCGTTCCAGGAGATTGTCCAGCTCGCGCACGTTGCCGGGCCAGGGGGCTGCGATCAGGCGTTCCAGTGCTTCGGGGGCGACGGTTCGGGGCACCTGGCCGAGCCGGTGCGCGTGCCGGGCGAGCAAGGCCTCGACCAGTGCGGGGATGTCCTCTCGCCTTTCACGCAGGGGCGGCATGGGGATCGTCACGACTTCCAGGCGATAATACAAATCAGGGCGGAATTTGCCCTGGGTGACTTCATCGGCGAGATTCTTGTTCGTGGCCGCCACGAGCCGCGACCGGTTCTTTTCCGGCAGCGATGCTCCGACCGGCAGAATTTCGCGGTTCTCGATCGCACGCAATAGCTTGGCCTGAAGCGTGAGCGGCATTTCGCCGATTTCGTCGAGAAACACGGTGCCTTCGCCCGCGGCGACGAAAAGGCCCGCGCGATCGCGATCGGCACCCGTGAACGCGCCCCGGACATGCCCGAACAGCTGATTTTCCAGCAGGTCCGGCGGGATGGCTGCGCAGTTGATCGGCAGAAACGGGGCTTCGGGATTCGAGCCCAGGTCATGTATCGCCCGGGCTGCCAATTCCTTGCCCGTGCCTGATTCGCCCGTCACGAGCACGTTCGAACGTGTCGGGGCGACTCGCACGATCCAGGCCTTCACGGCCGAAATCGCGGCGCTATTGCCCACGATGGTCTCGATCCCGCCCGATGCCGATTGCATTTGCCGCGTCAGCTTGCGGCGCAGGCTCTGATTTTCGATCGAAAGCGCCCTTCCGGCCGAGATACGACTGAGCCGTGCGGTCAAGTCGTCGAACAGCACGGGCTTGATCAGATAATCGGTCGCGCCATGGCGGAAGGCCTCGACGGCGCTGTCGACCGTGGCATAAGCCGTGATCATGATCACTGCCGCTTCGGGAGCCTGTTTACGCAGTTTCCGGAGCAGTTCCAGGCCGCTTGTGCCGGGCAATTGAATATCGCAGAGGACGACTTCCGTTTCGAATTCGGCGAGTTTCCTGAGCGCTGAAGCCGCATCGTAAGCCACCCGGACTTCGTGTCCTTCGGCCGTGAGAAATTCGGCGAGCGTATCGGCCAGAACCTGTTCGTCGTCGACGATCCGGACGTTCACGACGGGCCTCGGCCTGTCCCGGAGTGCATCAGACATCAGCGGCGACCTCGACTCGTTGCGTCGGTTCGTTGTCGTCCGCCTGCATTTCGGGCGGATGGAGAACGCGGCCCAAGGGCCGGACAGGGGCGACCGGGAAATGCAATCGAAACGACGTGCCGCGGCCTTCTTCGGTTTCGAAATGCATGCGGCCGCCCAGGTCGGTCATGATCTGCCGGCAGACGTAGAGCCCCAGACCTGTGCCACTGGGCTTTGTGGTGAAGTATGGCTGGAACATGCGGCACTGGTCCACCAGGCGAATGCCGCGTCCGTCGTCGGCGATCGTCAATTCGATTTCGTTCGGATCCTGATGATATCGGCCTTGAATCCGGATCTTGCCGCCATCGGCTGTCGCGTCGATCGCATTGAAGACGAGATTCAGGACGATCTGGTTCAGGTGGTCGCGCACGGCGCGGATTCGCGGCAGATCGGCCGGCACATCGGTCGTGATCGTGCGCCCGCTGGTGCGGTGATAATATTTCAATATGCCGAGCACTTCGACGACGATTTCATGCAGCGCGACATGATCGACGACATCCGACGCCGGCCGGCTGAAGTGAACCAGTTCTCGTACCGTGCGGCTGATGCGCTGAAGCTGGCTGTCGATCAGGGCGAGTTTTTCGGCTTCGTAGGGGGCCTGGTCCTTACGCCGCCGGAGAATCTGCAGAAGCGAGCTGATGGCCGCCATGGGGTTGCCGATTTCATGGGCGATACCCGCGGAAAGGAGCCCGAACGCGGCCATTTTTTCCTGGTGGATGACGCGGGCCTGAGCCAGGCGGAGGGCTTCGGAACGCTCGGCGACGCGGGCTTCGAGTTCTTCGGAGGCCTGGCGCAGGCGGTCGTTGAGACGCTGCAATTCGCCGCTGGCCTGTTTCAGCCAGCCCGCAAGTGCCGAACTGGCCCAGGTGGCCCATGCGAGCATGACGATCGTCATGACGATTCCGGTGTTCTGTTCAGGATGGACGCGTCCGACGGCGACGGCCAGGCTGACCAGGCTGAGCGAATCGATTGCCCATGTCGCCCATGCCACGCGAGGCGAATAACGAATGGCCACGCAGATCAGTGACATCAGGTAATACCAGCGGAACGGGCTTTCCAGGCCGGTATCGTGATAGCACAACAGACCGATGAAGAGGGCTTCAAGGGCCGAGACTGCCAGCGGGAGCCGTTTCAGGAAGACTTCGCCCAGAAAATACCAGGCGGTGTCGAGCGATGCGAAACCTGCCCCAAGGGCCAGAAAGGCCCTGACGGCGGAGGGGTTGGCGAGGCCGTCGCGCGTCTCCACCAGCAGAATGCCCATGAGAATCCCCAGCCAGCGCATGCGCACGATGATCCGGCCGGCTGCGAGATCCCATCGGTCCGAAGGGTCGGTCGATCGGGCTCGGGCCTGTTCGAGGGCTTGCCGAATCAGGTTTCGCCAGTCGGCGAAGTTCATGACGCTTTCCCGGGGGCTGGACG
Source organism: bacterium (assembly GCA_016125085.1). GTDB lineage: Bacteria > Planctomycetota > Planctomycetia > Isosphaerales > Isosphaeraceae > QWQI01. The sequence goes on along the minus strand of WGMM01000022.1, from coordinate 121,006 downwards.
AAACTTTCCGCCGTCGACCGGGCTGCAGGATTCAGGCGGATTTCGGGTCCCTTCGGAGTATCTCCGCCAAGTTCCGGCCATGCAATCCGATCGTACAGGTATTATAATCAGCGAACCGAAAACGTGGCCCGGAATGATCCGAAGTAGCGAGCCAGCGTGACGCGGGCGAATTGCCCGAAGAGTCGCCGGGCGAAGCGGATTCGAAAGGGCCGAAAGCCTGGAGTTGACTTCGCACGCGATCTTGCCCGGACCGGTGTCGAAGCGACGAACCACGAGTGGATGATGAGCGAAATCGAACCAGCCGATCTGATGAATCGACCATCGTCCGGAAGATTTCGGCCCGAACGCTTCGCATGTGCCATGGCCGCGGCGGCTGTTTCGATCAGCCTGGCCGCGGGACCTGAGGCGGCGATCGACCTCCTGACGGCTTGCCGCGACGCAGTCGCGCACATGTTCTACGAAGTGCCTGCCCTGGCCGCACTTCGGGCCGATTCGCAAGTGGCTCTTTTGCGCTGGCATTTATGCCTGTGGTCGGGGCTTCTGGCCCTGTTTCTCGCCGTTTTCGGGCGGTTAGGTCTTGAATCGCGAAGGCTGGGGGCGATTTTGCTCGTGGCCTGGGCGATTCGGGCCGGGGCCTGGATCGCGGGCGGGAATTTGCCCCTGGTGCCGGGCGACAGCAGCCATTATGTGGAGACCGGCAATTCGGTCGCCATGGGGTTGCCCAGTTCGAAGCACTATGTGGAAAGCTTCTTCCGCGATTATCCGCCGATCCGGGCCGGCCAGCCCGTGCTGGATGACTGGGCCACGCCGCTTTATGCCGACGCCCTGGCGCTTGCATTTCGGGTGACGGGAGCCGGGATCGGCCCGGGGCGAGATCCGCAATTCACGTTCGGCGTGGCGAAAGGCGTATCGTTCGGTTTCAATATGCTCACGCTGCCCTGCCTGTATTTCTGGGTGCGTCGCAGGATCCTGGCCGAAGCCGCAGTGCCGACTGTCGCACTGGCCGCGATTTTGCCCGTACACGTGATTTATGCCGGGTTCGAGCTGCGTGAGAGCCTGGTCGGGCTGACGACCATCCTGGCCGTGTGGCTGGCGCATGAAATGGCGGATGCCCGCGATGCGAAATCGCGATTGATCTACGCCATTCTCGGCGGCCTGGCGGCCGGAGCGGCGATGCTCTCGCGCAATACGGCGCTCGTGCTGGTCGCGTGCATCGGCATCTGGCTGATTCTGGCCGGGGGGCGGCGTTCTCTGGCGTTCGTCCCTGTCTGGGCCGGAATCGCGCTTGCCGTGATCACGCCATGGGCCTGGTTGACGTATCAGGCTTATGGCAAGCCGTTTTACAGCTACACGGAACACTTTGCCCACACGTTCAGCTGGACGGTGCATCATTACGCCGCAGGCTTGCCCGACGTCAAACGGTTCTATTCGCCCGAGAACCTGCCCGAAGTGGCCAGGGTGAAATTCAAGTCGCTCCTGATTCTCGTCGGCTATTCGATCATGATCCTTTCGCCGCCGGTGATGCTGGCCTTCTGGTGCCGCGTTTCGAAACCGGCGGACAGAACGGGACGAGGCATCGAATTTCTTGCGGCAGGGTTGTTTCTCGCATTCGCGGCTGCGACTCTGGCCAGGATCGCCGATGTGACTCAGGTGGCCCAGCTCGGCCGATATTATATGCCCGTTTATCTTGTCATGCTGCCTGTGGCCGTGCGGGGTTTCGGGGATCTTCGAAAGAAAATCGCGGAAGCGGCGGGCGGGGCGGTCGCATTTCCGTTCCGGTTTCGCCTCATCGCGGCTTCAGCCCTGATCGGGGCTCTCTGGGCCGATCCGACATGGGCCTATGACACGAGCTGGTACGTGCGACCGTTTCAATTGCACTGGCCCGCTCTGGCCGATGCGGGCAAATTCATTCAGGAACATCCGGAAGTCGTGCCGCCCAATGCACGTGTGATGAGCTGGTTCCCGTGGGAAATGCGGGTGACTTCGAACCGGATCACCGTGCTGATGCCGCGCAATTACGATGCCCGGCGGATTCAGGAAGTGATGGACCAATACGGCGTGACGCACGTGGTCTGGGGCTCTTTCGAAATTCCGCAGCATGTCGACCCGGAGTCATTCGGGCCCTATCTCACAAGTGTCAAGGCCGCCCTCGGGCTGACGGAATCGAACCGCGTTTACACGACCCCCAGGGGCCAGGGCGGGGCTTTTCCGGTATCGATCTATCGACGTCCGCGATAAAACGCTGCGAATGTCTTTTCAGCGAGATCCGAAAGATGCATAACAGACGACTTATCGATGTCATTCTGATCGTCATTATGGCCGTGATCCTTGTCTGGTGGCGGGCTCATACTTTCGCGCCGCGAGTCGATCAACTGATCGGCCTGAAATTCTGGCCTCAGATGTCTGGCTCAGCCGAGCCGCTCGATTGCGACGAGGCCGCGTACGGCTACATGGGCCGCCGCATGGCCGCCGGGGCGGTGCTGTATATGGATCTGACCGAATACAAGCCACCGGCTGGATACTGGTTCTATGCCATTTCGATCGCGGTTCTGGGATGGAGCGAATTGACGATCCGGTTCATGATTCTTCCGGTTCTGATTCTGACGCTCCTGCTCGTGGGATCCGTCGCACGTAAACTTGCCGGGACAGTGGGATCTGTCGCCGCCATGGCGGTTTTCATTTTGATGAGTACCGACCCGTACGTGTTCGGCAATGGTTCGAATCTCGAACACCTGATGAATATGGCAGGTATGTCGGCTCTCTGGTGCTTTCTGAAGGCTTACGATGCGAATCAATTTTTGACGACGTCGACGACCGATTCCGACGAAGTTCGGAACAGGAAATTGAACTGGCGTGACTTCTGGTTGCTCTCCGCCGGACTGTTCATCGGGCTGGCGGCGACAGTCAAGCAGGTCGCCTTGATCGGCCTGTTCCCGATCGTTTTCGAATTTGTCCGTTCGAAATCGATGCCCGGGCGAAAACTTTTCGGTATGGGCATGTGCGTCGCCGGGTTCGCCGTTCCCTGGGCGATCGCCGTCGCGATTCTGGCGGTGCAGGGTGGTCTGGCCGACGCCCGTGCCGATGTCTTCGAATACAGCCGGGCACTGGCACGCGACACGCCGGCGGACCCTGTCGCCCCGAGTTTCGCATATCGCTGGCTGACAGGAAACGCAGATCCCCGTAACGGTTCGCTTCCCTGGCCGTTCGGTAAGACCGACTGGCTCGTCTGGTGGGGCACCGGGGCATGGCCTTTGCATGCAATCGCTTCGATCGTATTTCTCGCTTCATTGAAATTCTCGCCTGTGCGAGCCACGCCGGTGACACGGCTCGTTCTCTGGCAATATCCGGTCGCGTGGGGCATGATCATCCTGCCTGGCCTTTACTGGCAGCATTATTACCTGCTGCTCGCACCTGTCTCGAGCATTTTTGTCGGCGTCGCCCTGGGCTATGCTTTTCAGTGGTCGCACCTGGGCGAAACCGAAGAAGAAATCGCAGCCAAAACCGCTGGCCGGAAGCCTCTGATCGTCCTTCAGGAAGATCATCATCTCAGGGAAATTCTCTCCACCAGCCTGATGCTGGCGATAGGGCTTGTCGTCGGTCTGACCGGGCGAATTCAGTGGTACGACTATTTCAACGTGCCTGCCGATATGCTCACCGTGAAATACAAGGGCGGGGCACAATGGATCACGCTCCGTCAACTCGGCCGGGAGATCAAGGACCGCACGATCGACTGGAATCCGAAGCCGATGCTGGAAGTGTGGGGCTGGCAGAGCCCGCTGTTGTATTATTCCGGGCTCGACGCTCCGGACCGGTACTTTTTCACCGATCCGCTGGCCAAGGCTTTCATCGGCAAGGAACATCCGCAGGTCAGCCCGCGCATCGAACGGCTCACGGAGAGTCTGAAATCGAAGCGGCCCGAGCTGATCTTCTGCGGCGACATTCCGTTCAGGGAATTGAAAGCGATGATCGATCGCGACTATATCGCCACTTCGCTCGTCGGTTCCACGCCCGACGGCCGGGGCATGTTCGTTCGGAAGGACAAGTATCAGGATTTTCATGCCCGGATCAAACGGCCGACTGGCCGTGCCCCGGCAGCCCGCTGAGATGCCGGCACACGCGATTTCGAATCGCTTCGGCGGGTTTTGCGGACTCAACTTCCTTCCGGGCATTCCGAAGCGATCTTTTCGTAGGTGGCGACCGCTTTTTCGAAGGTCTTCAGGGCTTCGTCGGCTTCGTCTTTCGCGATGAATCGCATCCGGTTCGCGATGAGATTGCGCACGATTTCCGCACACCAGAGGGCGCTGGAACGACTGGCCCGGATCGGTTGACCGGCGACGATCACACGCACCGGATTGGTGTGCAGCTGCGGGAACTGGCGAATCGCCACCCAGCTCGAACGCTCGATCGGAACCGTCCAGGAGAGGTCGTGCGGCTTGCCGTCGGCAAGAACTTTTCTGGATTCGACGACTTTGCCGTTGACGACGAGCTCGACGATCCGTGTGCCTCTGATTTCGAAACCGGCGCTGCGCGGGCGATGCAGATTGACCGTGTCGCCCGCGGTGCGAAGGCCTTGCGGGGCCGGTTCGGTGCCGTAGGCGACTCCCAGGGGCGTTTCTTCCGCGAAGGCCACGCGGGTGCTGACTTTCACGGTGCCGGGCTTGTCGAGTTTCGCATCTTCGCCGGAGCTTGCGCCGTTCACGTCGAAGGTAAGTGCATGGGCGTAGCCGTCGGAAACATAGCTGCGGCCTTCGCCGAGAGCCTTCGCCCAGCTTTCGAAATCGACGGCATCCCGCTTGCCAAGCCGCACATAGACACGCCCCTGGCCGACCCGCTGGCTGGACATACAGGGAAAGTCGGTCTCGCCACTGACTTTCAGCGGCATGCCGGCGTTCATGATGTGATACCAGGTGTTCCATTCGGGGATGCGTGAAGTGTCCATCGCCGAAATGAAATCGCAAGCACCTTCCGCTGTACTCACGGCGATTTCGAGTGCGCCGCCGCCGGCCATATCGGGCAGGGCCAGATTCGGCAGGGTGTCCAGGGCACGGTCGACGGCAGCACGCCATTCGCGGGGGTCAAGGCGGCCGTCGATCGAGGCGTCGATCCGGTCGAAAGCCTCGGGAAGGACCGTCGTCTTCAGTTCCTCAGGCGTCAGAAATCCGTCGGCGTTCGTGTCATAACGCTTGAATGTCATTTCGGTCGAAAGGCGTACGTTCGTCGTAAGGGCTGAATGGGGGTAGCCCGTGACGCCGCCCTGGGCCTTGGCCCAGCGCAGGACGGGCGTCGTCCATGTCGGCCAGCCCTTGTCCTTCGTGCCGTCCGAGCCGGGATAGGTCTGCTCCGTCAAATTCAATAAGCAGACATGCCCCAGGGCAGCCGAGCCGAAGCCGCTGATTTCCAGGTCGTATTTGATCAGCGTTTTCGGCTCGCTCAGCTTGTGTGTGCGGGGCTCGAAGAAGTTCCGCTGAAAATCGTAACAGGGGCCCCAGGTCAAAATGCAACCGACGTTCAGTCCCTCGCCTTTCACCTGGGGGAACATGTCCTCGGGCCGTACGCCTTCGGTCGGTTTTTCGTAATGCGAACAGCCGGCCGCGTGAATGTGATGGTCGCCGCTGTAAAGGCCATAGGCTTCGGTATCGATCCAGCGGGTCAGGGCGAATTTCCAGGTGGCCTCAGGAGCATCGGGCACATCGAGTTCGAAACCTTGCAAATGATATTCCGGCCCGCGACTGACACGCACCTGATAGCGGCCGGGGGCGAGCATGACCTGCTGCCCGTCGGCCCGGTAAATCTGCGGCTGAAAGAACAGGTCGGGGGCGATGCGTTTGACCTGGGTCGGGAAAACCCGGCCGAACCGGTCGCGGATTTCGAGGCGGGCGGTGGTCGGTTTGCCGGTTTCGTCGGTCACGCGGATCGTCACGGGCACGGCACGGTCGATCGAGAACAGAACGGGCAATTCGGCACGGTCGGCCAGGTCGCGGGTGCCGTCGCCGACGTCGAAGACGAGCGTGGCCTCGCGCTTGCCGGCTTCGGTGGCGAGCACGTTCAGGATAAGATACTCGGCCTCAAGCCCTGAAAGCGTGTCGGTCATCGGGCGGTCGGCGTGCACGGCCACATCGAGAAACCGGTCGGATCGGACCTGGTCATTCGGATTTTCGCCCAGCTTTTCCGTCGCCTGCCGTTGCAGGATCGGTGCGGACACGCCGGCGTATACCGCACCGGCCTGCGGGCTGGTCACGCGGAGGGGCCTGGCCACGGTGCTTTCGTTGGCCACCTTGACGATTTTGGGCGTGTAGCCATGCTGGCGGATACGTGTATCGGCGGGGCCGCGCTGGGCCTTCACCCGCACTTCGGGGTTCAGATGCACGGCGACGAACACGTGTGAGTCGATGGCCTTCTGCATGGCCTCGGCATCGCCGGCTGCGATGGCCTGTTTCAATTCGGACTTGGTGGTGTCGTCCAGCGGCTGACCTATCATGTCGAGCGCCCGCACCAGTCGGTCAAGATTCGCGGCAAGTGGCTGCGGCTCGACATTGGGCACGATGGGCACCTCGGCCGCGACCCGGGGCAGTGTCAGTGCGAACAGGGTGATACAGGCCGAAAGCGGGCGAATTCTCAAGTTCATGGCATTGAGTCCCGGAAGAAGCCGGTCGATGCGGTAGGAGAATCGTATGATACCAGATTCCGCGGGAGCGGAAGCGGCGCGTCGGAATCACATGCGTGACGCGACTTTTCGGAATCGCTTCGCGCAAATCGCACGCGAATCGATCGCATTTCGATCGCTTCGCGTGCGTTCGGATTTCGTGAGCGATTTCGAATCGCCCCCGATCAGGTATGGGCGTTGACGGTCTTAAGGTTCCAGCCGTTCTGGGATTGAACGATCACGCTCAGGCTGCTGCCGATTTTGCCGAGGGTTTCCATGAAGGCCTTCGAAGGGTAGGGGCCCGCGTCGCGGAACGGATTCGTATAACCGCCGAGTTCGTTGACGTAGTAGACGTCGTACAGTTCGGTGTCGTCGACCTGCCGAATGTAAGTGACGTAAGAGGGCGGGGCGATATGCGGGCAGGTATATTTGTCGCAAATGTAATCGTGCATGTAGACGACCTGGTATTTCACTGCTGTGAGGGTCTGATAATAGTAGAGTTCGAAGGCCGGTTGCATGGCTGCGGCATAGGACTGGGCATCGCCGTCCTCGATTGCCCAGAGGCCTGTTCCGAGTACGTCGCTCAGTGCCGAAAGCCTGCCATAATCGGAATTGACGGCAAGCCACTGGCTGGCGTAAAGCGAGCCGCTTTTTACGAAGATCTGCAGGATGGTGTTCTGCAGATCGGTGTAAGTCTGCTGCAGGACAGTGTCGGGATCAGGCGACGAATCCTGGGTGACGTCGGCGATGCCCGTGGTGATGCCGGAGCCGACGATCGCCGCGACCGTTGCGGCACCGCCGGAGAACGCCGTGACGATACCGGCCACGGCTGCGTCGAACATTCCGACGATCAGGAGTTCGAGTGTCGACTCGTTCTGCTGTTTCGTGGAGAGGACGACATTCGATTCCACGATACTCAGAGTCTGGGAATTCACCAGATTGACGGCAGTGTTGATGTCGTTGAGCTGTTCGAAGAACTTGTTGACGGATTTGACGTCTTCGATTTCGCCGATCAACTGGTTCTTGATCGTCGTCCAGTTGTTCAGGTCCATCCCGGCGGGCATGGGGATATCGGTGCCCGACAGCTTATGGACCCATTCATCGAAAGGTGCCGTGGCGTTGACGTAATCCGCTCGCATCGTGGTGGTCGTCAGTTCGAAGTACGCGTTGATGGCGTCATAACCGAGGGCCCATTGGGTGGTCGGTTCCGGCCAGGCGACGGCAGGCCTGTCCACCAGGCCGATCGAAAGAATGGCCAAATCGATGTCGAGCCCTTTGGCCGTCAATCCCAGCATGCGGTTCCGGTCGTTGGCCGCGAACTCCATGATCGGGTTCGGCGGAGTCTGATTCGGTACGAGGGCCCATGACGCGGCGGGGTCTTTCAGGAAGACCATCTGGCTGGTCGTCGGTATGGTGGCGACCGCCCAGACGAAACCGTCGGCCGTGGCCGCGACGATAGCCGAAGAAACGCCGTCGAAGTTCGAATCGACGGCCCAGCCTGTGCCGGTGGTCCATTGCAGCACCACCGTTTTGCCCTGGCTCTGACCGACTCCCCAGATGTTCGTCGCCGAACCGACGCTGATCTGGCTGATCGTGAACCCGCCCGACGCGATCGTCAACCATGAGTCCGAGCCGGCGTCGTAGGAATAGACGGTGCCCGACTGGCCGAGAACCCAGACGGTTCCGTCCGGCGAGGCTGAGATCTGCGTGGGCGTATCGCCGCCCGGCAGATCTGCCGTTTTCTCCAACGAGCCGTCAGCCAGGATTTTCGCGATATAGACCGGGCCCGAGAATTTGGACGGCGAGCCGATCAGCCAGGCCTCGGTGTCGGAAATCGGCGCGACGGAACTGACGTATCCCGTGCTGACATCGGTCGACTGTCGGGTCGAAGGGTCGTAAATGCGCAGCCCCAGGGACTCGATGGCGATCCAGAACTTCCCTTGCGGCGAAGCTCCGAAGGTAATGACTTCCGACAAAGTGATCGGGATGTCGGTGTTCCACGATGTCCCCAGGCTGAACTGAGGGCTCAGCCATTCGCCGGACCACTCCGTCGGTGCGGTGCGTGGCGTTACGGGCACGGGCGTTTCGAAGCGGCGAAGGAACGCATCGGACCCGAAAACCGTCGCCTTGGCCGTCGTCAGTGGATGCGGCCCGCGCCAATTCGCCAGAACCTGGTCCGCAAGGCCCGCGGTATCCGTCGAACCGGCGTGCAGGGCCAATTGCCGGGCAGCCGCTTCGCGATAGACGGCACTTCGGAGAAAACCGCCGACGAAACCACTGCGGCGAACCATGCCGCTGTCGAGAACGTTCGTCCATTCGGCCAATTCGGCTTCGGTGGCGGGCCTTTCGAGCATGTCCCGGGCCAGGGTGTCCACGAAGCCGGCATTCGTGCCGCCGCCCCGGGTTTCGAAGTATTCGCGTGAAGAAAGCACGTGGCGGAACAATGCGATCTGATCGGCACTGCCTTGTGCCAACAGCCGTTGCTGCTCAATCGCTGTCGGGGTTCGATTCAGAAGGTGCTCGAAGGTCGTCTCGATTTCCGCGGACCGGCCAGGCAGGGAACTGATCACGAGAGCCGCGATTCGCTGGCGTGAAGCACCGTTTTCGAGCTGCCGCAGGAGCCGGGCCTGTAACTGGTCCGAAAGAGGATGCGCGACGAGCCCCGTGGAGATCCACTCGACGAAACTTGCGTCGACGCTCGACTGGGCCGCGACATTCGGGGAAGCTGCGGACACGGAAGCCGTCGTGCCTGCGATCATCGACCGGACATCGGCCGCCAGCATCGTGCGTGGTTCGAGCGATTCCGGGGCGAAAGCACGCCGGTCGGCGCGAATGCGATCCACGGAGATTCTCAGACGGAAGATGCGGTGGAAGTTCATGAGTCGATGGATCCCGGTGCGAAATGTTCGTACGTCGTCTCTACGCATATTTTCATGAATCCTACGAAGCGAACGCTCGAAAAGTCGAACGAAAATCCAGAAATCAGGAGATTCCAGGAACCATCAGGGGCCATTCCCGCTTATGAAAGCGTCACGGATGTCTGTGAATTCGCGAAATCCCGGTGTGATGCCTCAGGATGGACCATCGTCGTTCGGGAAAGTCGATGCCGAACGAATTTCGATCAGATGACCCGGCGGCCGTTTCGAAACACGTGCCGGATGTTCAGATCCGGATCGAGCAGAATCAGGTCGGCGGCCTTGCCCGGCTCGACGCTGCCGATCCGGTCGTCCAGCCCGGTAAGCCGTGCGGGAGTGAGCGTGGCCATGCGAATGACTTCAGGCAATGAAGCGGAAGTGTGGCGTTTCATGGTGCGCACCATGTGATCCATGCCCATCACCGAGCTGGCCAGACCTCCGCCCGGTGCCCGGCCCACGAAGCCGTCATGAATGAAATCGGTGCCATTTGCGGAATGGCCGAATTTGTATCGACCAGGCGGGCAATCCAGGGCCCGGCTGGAGTCGGTCACGAGGCAAAGCCGGTCCGGGCCGATCATTCGAAATGCGAATTCGAGCAATTCAGGGGCCAGATGCTGACCGTCGGCGATCACTTCGGTCGACATTTCCCGGTTCATCAGCACGAATTGTTCCATACCGGCCTGCATCGGCGTGCCGAGACGCGGACGCAGCGACGAAACGGAACTCATGGCACACCAGAAGTGGTCGACATGCCGCATGCCGGATTCGAAAGCGGACTGCATTTCGGCCCACGAAGCGTTCGAATGACCGCAAGTGATCAGGCAATCGTTAGCCAGGGCGGTTTCATAAAAGGCCTTCGCGCCGGGCAACTCGGCGGCACAGGTTGCGATACGGACGAGACCTGTTTCGAAGTACTTTTGAAATTCATCGGCGGCCGGGTCGCGACGGCCGGTCACTTCATGGCAGCCGCATTTGTCGGGTGCGAAAAACGGGCCATACAGGTGTATGCCGGGCATGGCGGGCAAGGAATCAGAGCCTTTCGGATCCGATCCGTCGACTTCCCGCGAAGCTTGCCTGACAGCATCGATCATGCCCAGGAGCTGTGTGGGAGAGCCAGTGGTCGTCGTGGGAAAAATCGTGGTCGTGCCGTGCCGCAGGTGGGTTCCGGCCGCGGTTCGAACGGCCTCTTCGGTCCCGTCCATGAAATCCGCCCCGCCGCCGCCATGCACATGGATATCGACGAATCCGGGGGCGACGAACTGGCCCTGCAGGTCCATCGAATCGCCCGCGACGGATTTCGAATCTTCAGGTTCGACGGCGACGATGACGCCATGATCGATGCTTATGCGGGCATCCGGCATGAGCCTGTCAGGCAAGATCACGGTCGCGTGGCGAACGGTCAATGGCGGCACGGCGATAGGCTCATTCGAAGGTGTCGTTGCCGATCGTGTGTGTGCCGATCGAACTTCTGAGTTTTGATCAGCACGGGCGGCATCGCGCTATCATAACCCATTCGCAGCGTGAGCCGATGTGTCGTTTCGAAAAGCCTGAAGATGCATCGGGCGAAGAGAACCCGCTTTTCCAGCGTGCATGCGCGTTCGATTCGGGTATGCCGCAATTTTCTGGGAGATTTGGCGGAGGCAGGCAGCTTGCAGAGAATGCAGGGCTCGCGGTGCATGCTCTTCTTTTGCCCCTTCAGGGCAGTACTTTCAGTCGCGAAGTCCAGTTCGGACGACCAAGCCCAGTGCGTCATCGCTATAGGAAAGAATCCGAAATCATGGGTTCGCACAAGAAAATCTGGTCACACCCTTCGCTTCGACCGAATCGTGATCCGGCTTGACCGATTTTCCGAAATTCGTAAGCTGGCCGTATTCGGCAGAATTCCACGCGAAAATCATGGCTCTGGCGTAAGGATGCGCCGGCCTTCAGGCTCACGAAAGAGCGGGTTCTGCCCGACGGTCCGAAGGACGCAAGGAGGCGGCCCTGGACGGAATCGATCCGAACGAGCACGCGATCGAGCCGGTGCACCGGGCGGTCATGCCGGAGGAAGTTCTCCATTGGCTTGACCTTAAGGTGGGCGGCACTTATGTGGACGGCACCGCGGGTGCCGGGGGCCACTCGTGCCTGATCGCCCACAAAGTCGGGCCGCAGGGCCGAGTGATCGGGCTTGACCGCGATGCCGCGATGCTCGAACTGGCCCGCAGGACGGCGGCCGATCAGGGCATGACGCTCGACTTGCACAGGTCAAGCTATGCCGATGCCGGCACGGTGCTCGAGCGGCTGGGCATCGACGCGGTCGACGGATTTCTGGTCGACCTGGGCCTTTCCAGCGATCAGCTTGCCTGGACGGACCGGGGTTTCAGTTTTCAGTCTGACGGGCCGCTCGACATGCGGTTCGACGTCAGCGGCGACCGCCCCACGGCGGCCGAGATCGTGAACGAATGGACCGAAACCGAACTGGCCGACATTTTCTGGAAATATGGCGAAGAGCGGCACAGCCGCAGGCTTGCCCGGGCGATCGTCGAGCGGCGGCGGACGGCCCCGTTCGATAAGACGGGCGACTTCGCTCAGGTGATTCGCAGGGCGATGCCGGGGCCGCGCGGCCGGATCGACCCGTGCACGAGGGTTTTTCAGGGGTTGAGGATCGCGGTCAACGACGAGCTGGGTGAGCTGGAAAGGCTTCTGGAGCGTGTTCACGAATGGGTGAGGCCAGGCGGCCGGTTCGTCGTGATTTCGTTCCACTCGCTCGAAGATCGCATGGTCAAGCACTTTCTGCGTGATTCGATCGCGTGGGAAGTGTTGACACGGAAAGTCGTTACGGCGACCGAAGCCGAGCAGGAGGGCAACCCCCGGTCGCGCAGCGCCAAGCTGCGTGCGGCCCGGCGCCGCTCCGAGGCTGAAGAAATCAGGGAACGGAACCTATGAACGGCTACCCGAACGAGCACGACGACGAATACGCCGACGACCGCTACGGCTACGAGGACGATCAGGCCGGGGCCGAAGAGGGTGACGGCGAAGAGGCAGTCGAGGCCGAGGCTCGCCGCCAGGCGGAGGCTTATCACGCCGCTGCCGCGGAGCCGGATCATGGCTATGGCAACGAAGCCGACAGGGATGCTTACGACGACCGGCAGGGCCATGATCATTCGGGGCATTCGGGCGACTTTCCGCGTGAAAGCCGTAAGGAACGACGCCGCCGCGAAGCTGCCGAGCGGCAGGCCCGGGCCGAGGCCGAAGCCGCCGCGATGACGATGCGGGCTCAGAATGAGCCGACGATCGAGGCAGTCGGCGAGGTCGTGGAACGGCATGCGGAAGCGCCGCAGGCCGAGGCGGAAGCGCCGGCCAAATCGGGCAAGTTCGGACGCTGGTTCGGAAAGAGTTCCAAAGGCGGGGAGGGTGCTATGGCCCAGAATCGTTCGTCGGTCCCTCCGATCGAAATCGTATTGCCATGTGCCGACCGGATCGATCCGGCCGCATTGACGGAATTCGGGCTCGATCCGAACACCCTTGCCGCCATGGGCATGGACCCGGCCACGCTGCCCCAGTTCGAGCCTGAGTTTCTCATCGAACTGGGGATCAATCCGCAGATCGTCGTGGAAATCCTGCGGCGGCAAAAGCTTGCGGAAATGGGTGCGAACGCACCCGAGCCGGCAGCCTATGTCGAAGAGCACGCTGGCGAGGTTGCCGAAGACCTGGCGGAAGCCGTAGCTGTGGCCGCTGGCGGGCGCAAGTTCGACATGTCGCCGGCGGCCTGGATCGCCCGCTACCGCAAGGTTCAGAAGTGGGCGCCCGTCGCAGCTGCCGCGGCTGGCCTGACGACGACAGGATCGATCTGGTTCATGTCGGGCGGCGGGCCGGATAAAGCAGTCGAAAAGGTCCAGAACGAGCAACTGGCCGGCGAAAATGCCGAAAAATCACTGGGCGATGCGGTCGCGAAACAGGAAGAGCCGGGCATCTCATCGCCCGAAGTGGCCGATGCGGGCTCGAAGACTGCCGACGCGGGCGAAAAGCCTGCCGAAGTGAACAAGGCCACGGATGCCCCGACTGACCCTGCCGCGGCACCTGTCTCATTGGCGATGAACGATTTGCCCGCACTACCTGCGACACCTCCCGGGGGCGATGAGCCAGCGGCAGCGACGCCGCTCAATGAGCCGCCCGGCACTGGCACAGCGGAAGCTCCTCCCGGGTTGCCGGTCTCGGAAGCTCCGCCGGGCTTGCCTGAAACCGCGGATTTGACTGTGAAAGCTGAGGAACCAGCCCCGGATGCGGCACCGCCGAAATCAGACGGCGATGCTTCGAACGGCGAATCGGGTGGAGCGGGATCGATCGCCAAAAAGCTGGCTGTTCCGGCGATCGGCGGCATCGGCGCCGCAGCGGCGCTGGGGGCGGCAGGTAAAGATGCCTTGGCGCAGGCACCGCCGATCGGTGGGCCTGAGGTCAAATCCGGAGACGGCATGCCGGAACTGCCGAAATCGACGGAACCGGCACCATCGGAAGCCCCTCCAGGACTGCCGGATGCTCCGCCAGGATTGCCCGACGCTCCCAAAGAGATCGCCCCGCCCATCGCCGGGGCAGCGGTCGCGGCCGAATTGCCGCCTATCGGTGGCAATCCCGCTCCGGGCGATGTTCCGCCAGGGGCAGACGCGCCCGCACCACCAGCGGATGCTGCTTCCCTTCCTTTGCCGGGAGATCCGCCGGCTGCCGAATTGCCGAAGGAACCAGAACCTGCTCCGAAAGAGCCGGATTCGAAACCGCAGGCGAACCCGGATGATGCCGTGCCTTCGATTTCCATTCCGAACGCTTCGAAATCGGTTGAGCCTGCCGCTTCGGATGCTGGGAAAGCTGCAGCCGCTGCTGGCGCAGGGGCCGCCCTGGGCCTGGGGGCTGGGCTGGCTGCGAACGAAATGAAAGCGGGTTCGAATCCTGCCGACCCGCCCGGATTGCCGGGCACGGTTGCGAACGAGCCTCCGCCTTCCGCGGAATTGCCGAAAATGGCGGACGTGGGATCGGAACCGCCGCCCGGCATGTCGGCCACCTCGGAACCGCCGCCGGGATCGCTGGCTGGCCTGCCGAAAGACATTCCGCAGACGCCTGCGGCTGAAAAGCCTGCTGGGGCTGGGAAGAGCGCCAAACCGAGCGAGGCCGATGCCAATTGGCCCTCGATCCCCAACAGCAGGGGCAAGGTTCTGAGGGCCCTGGCTTCGACGAACCCGGTCGGCCGAAATGTCGGTCGATCCGCGACAGCCGCTGCTCTTGGTGCGGGGGCAGGGCTGGCGATGGGCACGGCGATTTCGAATGGCATGCGTGGTTCGGAACCGGTCGAAACCTTTTCGACGCCGGTTCTGGAAAATGCGCCGACGGATATCGCCCCGATCCGCCACACGGTGCAATCGGGCGAAAACTTCTGGACAATCTCACGCGATTACTACGGTTCCGGCCGGTACTACAAGGCTCTCTGGGCCGCCAATGCCGCCAGGATCGGCAAGATCGACGAATTGCATGTGGGCGACGTGGTGGCGATTCCTTCGATGGAAAATCTCGACAAATCGCTGATCGATACGCCAAACGTGGCCAAATCGAAGAAGGCGGCGGGCTCCGGAAATGCTGACGACGAGAATCCGCCTGCGGTCGCCCGATCGCGAGATGCCCGCGCCGTTCGCACCCAAAATGAAATCGAATCGGTGCCCGTCGGCGGCGAGCCTGGCCAGAAGCCAGCACGCAAGCCGGTGATGGAGCCGATCGGCGGTGGCTCGAAAGAAATCGTATCGCAGCCGATCGGCGAAACGTCGTCGAATGCGGGCTTCATCCGGCACCGGGTGCAGCCTGGCGAAACGCTGCGGACGATCGCGGCGAACCGGCTGGGCAACGCCCGCAGGGCCGACGAGATCGTCGAACTGAACCCCGACGTGCTGGACGACGTCCGCACTCCGCTTGAGCCGGATATGGTGTTGAAACTGCCAGTGACCGAGAGCGAAGAATGATCGTCGCAAGTCGTGAATGAAACAGGATGAGGCGTGATTTCGCTGACGACGCGAAATGGTGTCACGCTCATCCGTTTCGTGATTGTCCTGTGATTCGAAATCGGAATCGATTCACTTCGCCGTGGCTTCGGCCTGTGATTCGCAGATCCGCTTCGCTTCAGCGGCGGCGTCGAAGTCCACGGGCGTGCCCCGCCTGGCTTCAGCCTGGGCTTTCAGGTCGTTCATACGGTCTTCGAGCACTTGCCGGATCATATCGGCGGTGACGACCTTGCGGGCGTCCTTCACGGTACGATAAACAAGGTCGACGTGCGATTTGTCGATGAACGGGCTCAGCATGTAGCTTTTCAGGGCCACGATCGGCAGGTGAATTTTGAAGACCGGGTCTTCGTAAGTCGTGCCTGAATATTCGTTGGTTTTCGAAAGCACGACACCTTCGCCGGCCATGGCACGTTCGTGAATGTATTTCTCGACGGCCAGGTTGTAGCCGTTGTAATACATCAGCCGGTCACGAAATGCCGGGTCGTGGCGTTCGTTGTCGATGATCGGCGTTTCGACACCGTTGGGATATGTGCGGAACAGGTTCACCGTGCCCGGGTTATGGGGATTCAGCACGGTCACGTGGGCGTCGTTGTCCAGGCGGGTTTTGAGCCTCAGACGCTGGCTGACGAGATACCCCAGCAAAGCCTGCATGCCGCGTTTGCCGAAGAGCATCATGTTCGCCATGGCCATCATGATGCCCGTGCCGGGGCGAGTGGTTTCCATCGTGTATTCGCCCGGCTTGTATTCGCCGAATTGAAACAGGTAGGGCATGACGGAAGGGTCGTGATGCAGGCGGCCCAGGTCGTCGCGAACTCGGCCGTCGGCCTCGCGCAGGTTGCGGAACATCACCATGCTCGAGAGATAGGGCGTGAAGCCGGTCTTGTGAAAATCGATGCCGACCGAATCGGCCAGCTTCAATTTCGAAATGCGCCGGGATGCCATCACGAGCGTGCGATAGGTCTCTTCATCGTCGTCCTGAAATCCGAGTGGGTCGGCGTCCTGCTCGGGGCCGAAGTAGTCGTTGAAAACGCTCCACGCCCAGCCGATGACTGCGTCGGCGTGAATGTGGGGCTTGTAATGCAACCCGTATTCGGCGGCGAGCGAATCACGAATGGCGACGATTTTCGCCAGGTCGTCGATGGCGAAGTGGTCCGTCGTGCCCATCGTGGCCACGATCGCGGCCACCTTCTTGCCCTGATCGAGGGCCGCTCGAAGGATCTTTTCATAGGCGTCGACGTCCGTCTCATGACGGTCGTTCGAGGGGATCTTCCAGAGATTGTCGGTGCCGATACCCAGCCACTCAGCCGCGTTCGACGAGCAGAAGTGGGACCTTTCACCAGCCAGAATCACGACCTCACCAGCGCGCACGCCTGAGCGGTTCGAGCCGGGCAGGGCTTTTTCCAGCCCGGCCTTGATGCCGTAAAACACTGTGCCGGTGCCGCCGAAGGTGAATATGCCGGTGGCGATTTCAGGGTCGAAGCCCATCAGGTCGGCCATCATGGCCGTCATTTCGATTTCGGCCTGGGCGACTTTCTTCGAATACTGGTCCCAGACGAGATTCGGGTTATAAACGGTGCAGAGCAGGCTGGCGACGATGCCCGGAATGGTGGGCGGGGGGACGACGTTCTCCTGCGTGAGCGGGTGGCCCCAGATCGTCAGCCCTTCGAGATATTCGGTGAGCCGGGCCGTGATCTGGGGCAAGTCGACATTCGCGTCGACGGCCATGCGCGCCTGGCGAGCCTCGGCATAGTTGCGGGGCGTGCGAACGGTCAGAATCGGCGACTGGTTCTTGAGCTTCGTGGTGTCGTTGATCGCCTGGTTGATCGTCTGCACGAGCCAGGCGTCCTGCCGCTGGTCCAGCGTGGGTGCGGGAAAAGCTTCGCGCAGCTTCGTGACAAGTTCCACGTAGTTCATTGGCGTCGTCCCGATTTTCAGGCGCAGGAGATGCGGAATCATGGCCCAGCGGTTGAGCTGGCCTCGATCTCCGTCTACTCCTATTGTCGACACGTTGCGGACGAATGTCCAGTGCACGGGCGGATGCACGGCAAAAAGCCCGGGCTGATCGCCGCAGGCAAATATGTACCTGACCGAAACTCAATCCTTGATGAACCGGACGACTTCCTGCACCACCGGCCGGGCGATCAGGATTCTCTTATGTCCGTATTTCTCCGTGATGTGCAGCCGCGAGGATTGCCACACGGCCGCAAGATTTTCGGCGTCGACGAGCGGAATGTCGTCGTCCGAGCGGTCGTGAACGATCAATCCGGGCTTCGTGATTTTGACCGCTTCCCGGGTCAGGTCGAAAAAGTCGGTGCTTTCGCCGACGGCTTCGGCGACCAGTTCGACGAAACGGGGGATGTCGGCTTCGGGAATTCGATTCGCCCGGCACCAGCGTGCCATCAGGCCGTCGATGGACGTCGGCCCGGCGATGAACACGCCGCGCTCGGCCGGCAGGCCACGTGCCAATGCGATCGCGGATGCACCGGCGCCGAAGGAGTGGCCGACGATGCCCCGAAACTCGCCCAATTCGCGGCCGATTTCGAGCAGCATGCGGGCATAAAGCGGCATATGGGAGATTTCGCCAGGCGAATCGCCATGTGCGGGGGCGTCGATGGCCAGGGCCGTGAAACCGGCCTCTGTCAGGGCGGGCACGAACGCCGACCAATGCGAGCGGCGGCTTTCCCAGCCATGGGCGAGCAGAACCACCGGGCCCTCGCCCCATGCTGTGGCCATGAGCCCGCAACCAAGCCGCAGCGGCTTGCCCTGTTCGATCAGAGCGACATCGCGCGGGGTCAGCGGCGAAGGCCGGGGGCGAAGAAAGGACGCGACTGCGGCCTCGATGTCCCGCGGGTCGAAGCGATGCGAATGCGGAAAGGCTGGATCATCCATGAATGACTGTTCCGAACGTTGTCTCTCGGGCGATCTCGTCGATTCGACATGATATCGCATGGCCAGGCCCGGCGTCGATGTCGAACGGGCTGAGTGCGATTCGAAATCGCGCGGGCGACGGTAAGTCGTCAGGGCTCGGGCACGGGTACGAATTGCACAGCGTCGATGACGACGAAACCGTCCGCCCCGCGGGTTTCGACGGTCACGACGGCTTCACCATCGAAACGGTAATTTCCGAGGCTCGTATAGAGGCCGTCCGTCGGTTTTTCCTGCTGATCGAGCCGGGATTTCGTGATGCCACCGGCGTGGCGGAGATTCACCGCCACGTTCGTGGCCCTGTTGGAATTCGGCGGATAATAAAAGCGGACATCGAAAAGCCCGGCAGGAAGTTTCGTTTCGAAAACGGCCGTCATCGGTTCTTTCGAATTGCCGTTGTGGCGATAGCCGCTTTCGACGAACGGCCTGTTCGCGTTCGAACGCTTCCAGTCGCCCGTAAGTTTCGCGGCTTCGTCGTCGATGACGATGCCCGGCAGTTTCGTGGCACGAACGGTCTTCGTGTCTTCGAGTTCCAGCACTTGCCCGTCGGCCAGAAGTCGCTTTTTGATCAGGTCATAGGGCACGTCCTGAAGCGCCGAATCGCGGTCGATCGCCAGCGCGGCAACCGTCGCCGCCGATTGGCCCAGGATCATGAAGACCGGCTCCATGCGGATCGACCCATAGGCGATATGGCTGGCCGACACGCACACGGGCACGAGCAGGTTTTCGCACTGGTTCTTGTGCGGCAGAATCGAGCCGAGGGCGATTTCGTAAGGCCGGGGCGTGGGCACGCCGATATCGCCTTCGTTCTGAACGGTGCCTTCGGGCGTGACGTAGCGGCGAACGTTGTGCGAATCGACGGTATAGCTGCCCATTCCGATCGAGTCGGGCGTGGCCTTTTTGTCCAGGCAGTCGTGTTCCGTCATCACGTATCGGCCGAGCATGCGGCGCGCTTCACGCACGTAGATCTGATGCGGCCAGTGGCCGTTGTCCTTGAATTCGTCTTTCGCCAGGCCCCATTTCGAAACGGCTTCACGCACGTCGGCCGGCACGCGCGGTTCGTTGGCCATGAAATACAACAGGCCTTTCTGGTATTTTTCATGCTCGCGGACGATTCCGGCCCGGCGCTCGTATGAGGCTTCGGGATAATCGTAATTCGCCCCGAGGAAATCGCTCGAAACAGGCCCGTGATTATTCGTGTCGGTTTTGAAATTGGGGATCGGGTCGTATTTTTCGAAAAGCTCGCGCCAGCCGGTGGCGAACACGCGCAGGAGCAGCTCGTAGCGTGCCGGGTCATAGCCTTCAGGCTTGGGAAAGGGCATGCGGTTCGGGTCGTGGTCGGTCATGCACAGGCGGAAGCAGTACGCCTGTAAGCGGTCGTCCGCCTCGCCCCTTGTGCCGGGCTTGCTGTCGTCGATGAGAGGCAGCAGGCCGCTTGCCGGGTCGCCGGGCGTGCGATAAGGGTCGACGGGGTTCGCGAAATGGTGTTTATGATGCAATATGCCGACCTGATTGCCGTTCCAGGTTTCGTCGTAGGTTGCGTTCGACTCGCGGCCGACGTGGTATTTCACTCCCGCGGCGGCCATCAGGTCGCCTTCATAGGTGGCATCGACGAACATTCGGCCGCGGTAGAGGGAATCGTCGGTCATGCGGATGGCCCGGATTCTGCCTTTATCGAGGATCACGCCCTGTCCGGGCGTTCGGTCGAGCCATTTGCCTCGATGAACGGGAATTGCATTTTCGCGGATGAGGTCTTCGAAGACGGATTCGGCCACGTGAGGTTCGAAAACCCACATCGTGGCTCCGTCGCCGGATTTGCCGGGCGGGCTCTGGTTTTTGTTGCCGAATTGAGCTTTTTTCTGGAATTTCCAGGCGGGGTCGGCCTGATAGTATTTCCAGATGCGGTGATAAAAATTCCGGGCCAGGCCGCCGATGGCGTCCTTGTCGCCGGAGTCGGTCCAGCCCAGGCCGCCTGAAGTCATGCCGCCCAGGTGTTTTTCCGGGCAGACGATCACGACCGATTTGCCCATCGCTTTGGCCTGAACGGCTGTCGTCACCGCAGCGCTCGTCCCGCCGTAAACGACGATGTCGAACACCGGCGGCTCGGCTGCGAGGCATCGGAGAGGCAGGATCGACAATGCCAGGGCCAGGATGAATGAGGCTAACGTGAAATTTTGCATGGAAATCCGGATTCAGGGGGCCCGATGATTCGGAGCGGGAGCGACTTCGATGATCGGTGAAGAGGTGATTCGACGGATTTTACATGAATCGAGGCGAAAGATCGAGAGTCGAGGGACAGGCTTCCCGCCACGCTTCGTGTTGCGTTTCGGAATCATCCGAAATCGCAATCAGGATGAATACCCGTGATCGGCAAATGCGACTCGGGAAAGCGAGAGGAAATTGCCGGCGTCGCGAACCTGTATCTTGATCAGACCACTGTCTTTAAGCTATAAGAACAATCCAGTGAATCTATCGCTTTCCAACTCCGGGAAACCTTCGATCGCATTGGCTCCCGATTCCGCCCGCTGCTCAGAACTCACATCGTCGAGGAAACTCCGCATGCCGACCTGGAAGCTGAAATTTATGGGACAAATATGGAACTGTCGTATCGTGCCAGTTCTTGCAGTTTGTATGGTCGCGATGTCGCAGGCCGGAGCCGTCGATTTGACGGAAGGCTTCGACAACATCGCTGACCTGCCTTCCAAAGGCTGGAGCCTGCAGAACCTGTCCAGCCCGGCGGGTACGATCGACTGGTTTCAGGGCAACGATACGGTTTTCGTAGCCGAGGACGGGCCCATCGATTCCTATCTCGGAACGAATTTCAACAACACGGCCGGGGCGGGAGACATCAGCAACTGGGCGATCACTCCGACGCTGACTTACAGCAATGGCGACACGTTCACGTTCTATACGAGGACAGTCACTGATTCCCAATACGCGGATCGACTGCAAGTTCGGCTCAGCACCAATGGGGCCAGTGCGGATGTCGGTAACACGGCTGCCAGCGTGGGAGATTTCACGACCTTGCTGCTGGATATCAATCCCACTTTGACGACATCCGTTTATCCGGAAGCCTGGACGCAATATGTCGTGACCCTTTCGGGACTGGGCGGACCGACCTCCGGCCGGATTGCATTCCGCTATTTCGTAACCGATGGTGGCCCGTCGGGTACGAACAGCAACTACATCGGCATCGATACGCTGAAAATCACCACGGCCGTGCCGGAGCCTTCGACATGTCTGCTCGGCGCGATCGCCGCGCCCTTCATTGTCTTCGGCGGTCGCCGCATGAAGCGAAGTAACCCGGCGAACGGTCGCTGAGCCGTATTCGCGAATCGTTCGGATTCGATCGAACCTCTTCGAGGCCTTCGGGCTCGAAAAGGTTCGCTTTTATTTTCGCATAAGATCGATGAAAGAATCCCATCGGCGGAATTCGATTTCGAAGAGAAACCGCTCGGCTCAGGATTCGGGCAATCATTCGAAATGCGCAAAAAATGAATGTTGCATTTCGAAGCCGATCGGCAACGAATCGGATTTCGTTTCGTACCGAAGTTGCTCTTCATGAGAAATTTGCATTCGAAATCGAGCGGGTGGCATGTGCTCCGGCTCCGGGGCGACCGCACCTTCGATCGTTCGTCCGATTCCTGAATCGTCGAGACAAATCGAATGATCGTTTCCAGAAAATAGGACCGGAATCATTCAAGGCTCGCTTCCGCAGCGTCCGATGAATCAATGAAGATGCCGGATCCCGGCGTTTCCGGACCCATCAACGCGACCGAATCGTTCGTTCCTCCCGCCTGGCGAGTGTTGCGATTCGTCCATTCATCGAAGCGAGGTCAACGAAAATGGCAAACTGGTCGAATCGCAATGCGGCCGTTTCGAGGCGTCTCGTTCTGGCATTTCTCTGCGTCTGGGCGAACGTTGCCGGGGCGGCGGATATCACGGAAAATTTCGACAACGTGACCGATCTGGCCTCGAAAGGCTGGTTCATGAAGAACCTGTCGGACCCGCTGGGAGTGACGGGCTGGTTCCAGGGCAATGCCGATCTTTATGTGTTCGACGCCCAGGCAGGCCCTGTCAACTCCTATCTCGCGGCGAATTTCGAAAACGTCGCGGATGTCGGCACCATCAGCAACTGGGCCATCACGCCGACGAACGTCTACCACAACGGCGACACGTTCAGCTTCTGGACACGAACGGAAACGGCGTCGGAATGGGGTGATCGCATGGAAGTCCGCATGAGCACGAACGGTGCCAGCGTCGACACCGGCAGCACGGCTTTGAGCGTGGGCGATTTCTCGACACTTCTGCTGTCGATCAACCCGGACATGGTCACGACCGGGTACCCGGACGACTGGACGAAATACACGATCACGCTTTCCGGACTTGCCGGCGCGACGACCGGCCGTATCGCATTCCGGTATTTCGTGACCGATGCGGGCCCGAACGGAGACTTCGGAAATTATATCGGCATCGATACCTTGCAGATCACGACCGTTCCTGAGCCTTCGACCTATGCCCTGGCAGCCATCGGCGTATTGATCGCCGGAGTCAGCGGTCGTAGGAGAAGAAAGTTTCGAATCACTCGGGGCGAAGCCTGATCGAATGTCATTTCCGACATTCGGATGCATATGCCGCCAGGCACGGGCAGGTTCGCAGGCCTGCTCGTGCCATCTTCAGGAATTCGGGAATTTTCGAATTGCGGCCGCAGGGATGATCTTACGGATGGAAATGACATACGCACCACGAAAATATGTGCGGACATGAGGAAATCGGTCGATCGAGCCGGATGATTTTTCAGGGAACGTTCGAAGACAAAAATCGACAGTCGACTTATCGAAATTGCGTCATCAGGGATTTCGATACGATTTCGGAGCATGTTTCGGTATAGTAGTATCACCTTCGCGAACGTTCCGTGCTCGGAACCTGGAAATCCGCTGGATCTCGCCTGGCGTGCGTTCCTGTCGTACGTCGGTCGATCGTTTCGCATTGATGCAGTGCACCTTCGGCCGAGAGGTGATCTCATATGATGAAGCACTCGCGAATCGCTCCATTACGACGCATGATGCCGATCGTCGTCGCCCTTTTCGTCGTGGTTCCGGTCGCCAGATCCATGGAATATTTCCAGGGTTTCGATGATCTCACGTTACTGCCGGGTGAAGGATGGAGCTTCCAGAACCTTTCGGATCCACCCGGGACTTCATGGTTACAGGGCAACCCGTTGGACTTTCCGGCACAGGCCGGTCCTACGGATTCTTTTCTCGCCGCATCATTTTTAAGCGGTGACGGCAATGCCACGATCAGCAATTGGGCGATCACGCCGACGCTGACCTACAGCAACGGAGATACGTTTAAGTTTTATTCGAGGACGCGTCTCAATCCGGCCGATGCGCCGGATCGACTGGAAGTGCGTCTGAGCACGGCGGGTTCCAGCGCGGATGTCGGGGCCTCGGCCACGAGCGTGGGCGATTTCACGACACTTCTATTGACGATCAATCCCGCATTGACGACGACAGGCTATCCGGCGGTCTGGACTGAGTACGTCGTCACTCTGGCGGGCCTTGCCGGGCCGACGGAAGGCCGGATGGCATTTCGTTATTTCGTTACGAACGGCGGCCCCCTGGGGGTGAACGGTGATTACATCGGTATCGATACGCTGAGCATTACGTCCGTACCAGAGCCTTCGACATACGCGCTGGGTTCGCTCGGTGCGTGCGTTCTCGCGTTCGCGGGCAGACGCTTGCGAACGAAGCGAACCTGATCATAAATAAATATCTTTGTGATGTGGCCGAAATCCCGGCCGATGGTTTCGAATTCGATTTTTCAGGACGGTCCCCGGAACGGTTGGCGCGAATCAGTGGCGGCGATCGCTTTGGGCTTGGCGTGATGAACGGATTCGGGACGATCTTCGAAATGATAGCCCGGAACGGTCCATCGATGACCGGTCGGTGGGCGCTCTTCGTCAAATCGTCCGGATTTTCGAAAAAGTGTTGATTCGTCGGCATGTTACGACGATGGAAAGGATGTGCCGCAGAACCGGAATTCGGTACGAACCTGCCCGGAAACGACGCATTCGCGAAGGTTCGCTGGAGGTATCCGTATCATGATCCTGAAATCCATTCGATCGATGCGCAGAAGTGCCGGCATTTTCGTTGCATGCCTTTGCGTGATGATGCCAGCTTCGGCGATCGAGACTTTCGAGGGGTTCGACGATTATTCCGGCCTGACTTCGAAAGGCTGGAATTTTCAGAACCTGTCCAATCCGCTCGGCGACCTCGCATGGTTTCAGGGAGACACGGTAATCTTCGATGCGCAGGCCGGGCCCGACAATTCGTATCTTGCCGCGAATTTCGATAACGTCAATGGCCTCGGAACGATCAGCAACTGGGCGATCACGCCGATGCTGATGTACAGCAATGGCGACACGTTCTCGTTTTACTCGCGGACAGAAGCTGGTTCGACCTGGCCTGACCGGCTCGAAGTGCGTCTGAGCACCCAGGGAAACAGTTCGAATGTCGGCTCGTCGGATACGAGTGTCGGAGATTTCACCGATCTTCTGCTGACGGTAAATCCTGGCCTGACCGTCAACGGGTATCCGGAAGTTTGGACCAAATATGATATTACGTTGAGCGGCCTGAGCGGGCCGACGACCGGGAGAATCGCTTTCCGGTACTTCGTGACGAACGCGGGATCGCAGGGCGATTTCGGTAACTATATCGGTATCGATTCATTGCTGATCACGACAGCCGTTCCTGAGCCATCGACCTGGGTTCTGTGCGGCCTGTCCGTCGGGGCGCTCGGGTTGGGGATCCGCCGCAAAGTCAATCGCTCCGGTCGGGGGCGCGGGTGATCGATCGAGCGGGGCACAGGTGGCGGCTGGTTTCCGGCTCTCTCACACTGACGGATCTCTGGCGGATCGGTCTAAAGCGAAAGGCCACCGGTGGTTACCGGTGGCCCTTGACGTTTCGGTTCGTCGTGTTCGCGATGTCGGTTCAGTTGGCGAACGCGGCGGCATTGATGAGGGGCTCGTAGAACCCGTCGCGATCGCCCGAGGTGGCCCGCCAGGTTCCGAGACCGAAGATGCCGGCAGGACCGACATCCCAGGAGCCAGTCGGCGGTGAGGTCATGACGGCCTGTTTGACGTCTGCCGGGCTGTAGGTCGGGTTCAAGGCCTTGCAGAGCGCTGCCGTTCCAGCGACGTGAGGCGATGCCATCGAGGTGCCGTCCAGAGTCGCGTATCCACCGCCCATGTAGGTCGAGATGATGCCGACCCCCGGAGCGATGACGTCAACGCCGTTCTCGGAACCGCTGTCATCCGCATAATTCAGACCAGAGTTGCTGAACGATGCGAACACACCTGTGCTGCTGAGAGCGGAAACCGTGATGACGCCGGTGTTCGTGCTGTTCGCGGGGCTGGATCCACGCGTGTCCGTCGAGCTGTTGCCGGCTGCGACCGCGAACGTGACACCCGCCGCGACGGCGTTGTCGATCGCGGTGTTGAGAGCCGAACTGATTCCGCCACCGAGGCTCATGTTGGCGACTTCGATCGTGCTCGCATTGGCCGTCACCCAATCGACGCCGGCGATCACGGCCGACATCGTGCCGGAGCCGTTGGAGCCAAGGACCCGAACGGACCAGAGTCTGGCGCCAGGGGCGACACCGACCACGCCGATCGTGTTGTTCTTGGCCGCGACCGTCCCGGCAACGTGAGTTCCGTGGCCGTTTCCGTCAGAGTAGCTCGTGGATGCACCGCCCGAGTAATTGATCCCCCCCACGACCGTCAAATCCGGGTGACTGGTGTCGATTCCGGTATCGATGATCGCGACATCCACATTCACAGGGCCTGCCAGGGGAGTCCCCAGGCCAATCCGGGTAATGCCCCAGGGGATGATCTGTGAGGAGCTGCCACCTCCGCCGCCACCACCCGGCCTCTTGCGCTGATCGATACGGACGATCTGGTCCTGCTCGACGTAGGCGACTCGGGGGTCATTCTTGACCGCTGCCAGCGCGGCATCGGAGAATTCGCCCGCAAAGCCTTTGGTCGCATGCGAAAACACATGATGGGCGATGACACCCGGACCTTTGAACATGGCTTCGATCGCCGGCGCCGGCAGGTTCTTTCCGGCATCTTCCTTGAGAATGACGATGTAGCGTCCGGGTATGTATTCCGGTCCGCCTGCCGCCTGGTTCAGCGCACTTGCCGGGACAGCCATACTCAAGAGCGTAAGCCCGGATGCCGCAAATGTGCCAAGCAAACCTCGAACGTTGTGGCTGGCTCTCGTTTCGATCCTTAACATCGTCGCAATCCTCGAATTGGTGTCTTCGTTCGGCAGAGGTCGTTCGTCTCAGCGATCCTCGCAACAACATTTTACGAATCGGAAATCGCGGAACCATGGCGCAGTTCATTTCTTACGCTAAAATTTGTTTAACGTAGAAAAAAAACACGGGCAACCGCCATACAAGGAACTTCTCATAATCCGACAAAGAGGAACGATTTAGGTATGGTAAGGATTTAGGCCTAATCGGGGCGATTTTGGACGAATGAATTCCTAAAAAAAAGGAAATCTTACTTAGACTTCAATCACAAAAAATATTTTCTTCGGAGGCGTCAACGCAACTTCGTCTGAGGTTCCGCCGCTTAAGTAAGTGAAATGAATGCGTACATCGATGCATCCATCAAATCAAGAATCCCTTCGACATACGGCAACGTACGTGGAAGGGATCGAGTGTGGAGGCGACAGCGGCGATCCAGGGAATCCGAAGATCCCACGGGGCTCTTGGTCGGAGGCTAAATGTTTATGTGGAAATGAGTTCCGTGATTGCGTGGCCGTGGTCGACTATGGGAGTCGGACGGCCGTTGAAGTCGCGGATGAAGGTTGTGGCGTAGTCGATTCCGAGGTGGTGATAGATTGTGGCCAGGAAGTCGCCTGGCCCGCTGATCCTTTCGATCGCATCTTCGCCACGCTTATCTGTGGCACCCACGAACCGGCCCGTTTCGATACCACCCCCGGCCCAAATGTTCGAAAAACCACGTGGCCAGTGGTCCCTGCCAGGCTGACTCGTACCGGCCGGAGCGCTCGCGTTACCCGCACCAGTGCTGGCAGCGTAGTTGATCTTGGGAGTGCGGCCGAATTCGCCCGTCACCACGACGAGCACCCGCTTGTCCAGGCCCCGGGCATAGATGTCCTCGATCAGGGCCGATACGGCACGGTCGTAGACATCGGCCCGGAACTTCATGGCTTCGAAGACGTTATGATTCACGGCATGATCGTCCCAATTGCCTACGCGGCCGCACAGCGGGCCACTCAAGGCTGTCGAAAGGACATTCACGCCCGCTTCGACCAGCCGCCGGGCAAGCAGGAGTTGCTGGCCCCAGGCGTTGCGACCGTAGCGGTCGCGCACTTTGGGGTCTTCCCGGCTCAGGTCAAAGGCGACTTTCGTCTGTGGATTAGTCAGCAATGTCAAGGCCTGCGACTCGAATTCGTCGAGGGCCGATAGTTCGCGCGCCTGGTCGAACGACCGTTCGAGCGTATCGAGCTTCTGCCGCAACGTCGACCTTCGGCCCAGCCGGCGCACTTCGTCGGCATCCGTCAGGCCGATGTTGGGCACGGAGAAGCTGGGAGAATTCGGATCGCCGGAAACGACGAACGGGGAATAGGCATCGCCCAGATAGGCCGGGCCGCAGTATTCGAGCGAGGGATTGACGCCTACGTAGGTCGGCAAAGGGTTATCCCGCTTGCCGTTACGCGTGAGCATATAGTGGGCGACGGTCATCCAGTCCGGGTACTTGGGCTTGGGCTTGTCGCGCGTGTCGGGGTCGCCTGAGAGGAGCTGCATCGAACCGGCCGGGTGGCCACCGGCGGTTTGCCGCATGCCGCGCATGACGACCAGCTTGTCGGCGATGGCCGCCTGCCGGGGCATGAGTTCGGTGAACTGAAGGCCAGGCACTTTCGTGTCGATCAGCTTGAAAGGGCCCCGGTATTCGCTGCCGGAATCGGGCTTGGGGTCATACGAATCCAGGTGCGAAAGGCCGCCCGGCTGCCAGACCATGATGACGGCTTTCTGGTCCGGCTTCGCTTTTCCGGCTTCGGCTGCCCGGGCCTGGAGCTTCAGGATATTGGGCAGGCTGAGCGTGGCGAACCCGGCCAGGCCGGCCTGAAGGAAGGCCCGCCGACCGCTGACGCCGAATGGAACCGGGCCACGACACGCCCGGCCGCCGATGGTTTCGTCGAAATGGCTCATTTTTTCTCCGCGGGCTGGATGTGAATGGCGATCGGTTCGACGACGACGATATCGGCGATATCGCGCGGTTGAGCGGCGTCGGTGGCCTGTTTCAGAGCGGCTTCGGCTTTGGGCAGGGCTTCTTTGGCCCTGTTTTCGCGTTGAACGGCTGCCGCGGCGGCCATGTTCGCCTGGCTCATGGTCTCGAGACTCGCGACTTTGGCCGCTTCGGCGGTCGTTTTGGCTTCGGCCGAGGCGGCGGCGAGTTCGTCTTTCGCCTTTTTGACTTCGGCTTCAGCGGCCGTGACCAGGTCGGGCCGGTGGCGGTATTTGGCGACAGCCCCGCCGATGAAAGAGAGCAGGTGGTCGCCGGGCGGCAGATTCAGGGCTTTCAGGTCGACCACGGCTTCGGCCTTGTCGGCGTTCAGGGGGATTTCGAAGCCTGGCACCCGCTCGAAGCCGGCCCCGATCGCCTTGACAGGGAACGATGCTCCGGAGAATTCGCTTCGACGCGTGATTTTCAGGGGTACCGTCAGCTTTTCGCCCGCCTTCGCTTCGATTTTTTGTGTGACAGGTGCGACGGTGATCGTCGACTTGTCGAACCCGCTTACCGAAACCGGTACGTCGGCCACCAGGCGGGGGTTCGGAATTTCGCCCCAGCTGTCAGGAATCGGCCAGCTGACCGAAGCCAGGCGTCCGGCGCGTTCCACCTTTTCGCCGGCGATTTCGGCCCGGCCCACGAACTTCGCCCGGGCGAAGCCACGCGGGGCATCTTCTTTCGCCGTAACCAGGACCATGCCGCGCGACTGCCCGGCCGCGATCTTCAGGCCCGTGGCCGTGACACCCTCAGGAAGACCTTCGAGAGCCAGCTCGATCGGGCCGTCGAAGCCGTCGCGGCGAAACGCGACCACTTCAAGCGCCATCGTCGAGCCGCCCCGCAGGGCCAGCGGTTTCGAAAGGGCGTTGCGGTCGCCGTTGCGAAGTTCCATGTGAATCGCCCAGCCGACCAGGGCGAAATCGGGCGAGGCCTTGCGGACGATCAGGCGATAGACGTTGTCCGGGTCGCGCCTCGTGCCGCCGAACAGGTCGGTGATCCTCAGCCGATAGGTGCCGTCTTCCTTGATCTCAATCTTGCCCATCGGGTCGGCTGTGCCGGCGTCGTAAACCGGACCGTCGTAAGCGTATCCGTTGCTGGAGACTTTCACGGGGCTGGGCACGTCGGCCAGTTCGACGACGTCGGTTCGTGTTTCGATCTCCTTGCCGTCGCCGCCTTTGGCCTTCGTCACTTTCTGGACCAGGACCGAGGCGTCCGTCGGGCGGCCGAGCCGGTCGGATGCGACTTCGACCCACCAGACTTCGCCCTTTTTCGCCTCGAATTCGTATTCGTCGACATCGGCTGCCGGGAAGAAGCGGCCGGAGACATCCAGCGGAAGAGTCACCTTCTGAGGCTTGCCAGCCGGGTCTTCGGGGTCCGCTTCGGCCAGAACCGATTTTGCCGCAAGACCTTGCGGAGGCCAGGAGAAAGCGTTCACTGCGGCAGTGCCCGGCTGGCGCGCGACGGTTTCGCCCGGCTTCGATTCCTGCAGGGCCAGGCGGTAGAAGATGGCGACGCCACCTTTGAACGTCAGGTCGTGGATCTTGACCAGATAAGTGCCGTCGGCCGGGACGTCGAAGGCGAGAAAACCGGCGCTGCGGTCGACGACCAGGTCGCGGCCCTTTTCGTCGGCCAGGATCAGAGTCGGCGTGAGCTTCGAATCGATCCCCTTGGCGGCGCAGTCAATGACCAGCTTCTGACCTTTTTTCGCCTGAAATTTCAGGTGGTCGACCGATCGGTCCGCGATCACGCCATTGGCCACGCTGCCGATTTTCATCTCGAGGGCATCGGCCACAGTCGCGTTCGGCTTCGTTTCGACGACTTCATCGAGCGTGCCGACCGAGAAAATCCGGGTCGACGAAATGCCCAGACGCGTCATCACGCGAGCTTCGTAAATGCCGGGCGGGCAATCGGCCGCGATCTTGACGACGAAAACGTTCGGTACCGGTTTGCCGTCCATCCCGGTCTTGGCCGTGGCCGTCAGGCGAGGGTCGGAAAAGCTCAGCTCGCCTGCTTCTTCCAGGTGTTCGCCCGTGATGCGAACTTCGACCTCCGTGCCGGCCTTGCCGCCCATCGGCATGGTCGTCAAAAGCCTCGGAGCTGGCAGGCCGACCGATTGAGCGGAAACTGAAGCAGCATCAAGTGCCAGAGCGGCCAGTGCGTAAGATGCTGCGCAGGCGGCTCTTCGGGCGAAATTCGCGGGTTTCGGGCGCGATCCGGCTCGCATGGCGTCTCCTAGTGGTTGAACAGGAATTCCTTGGAATTGATCAGGGCCCAGACGATGTCCTGGAAGTTCTCGCGCGCGGCCCGCTGCGGATCGATCGGCTGACCGGCCGCCGTGGTGCGTTTCTCGCTCAGATAGGCTTTCGCGGCAGCCATTTCGTCAGGCTTCGGCTCGCGCGAGAATGCGACCATGTAGATTTCGCGGATTTTCTCTTCAGCCGGTTTGTCCGACTTCGCCAGCGTTTCGGCCCGGCCCGTCGGAGCGGCCAGCTTACCGCGAATGTCCCCGGCGTTGATCAGGTGCAGGCTCTGGGCAAGGCTTGACGATTGCACTCGCTCGCACTCGCAAACGCTTTCCCCCTCAGGCCTTCCGAACACTCTCAGGAAGGGCGACGAGACGTTGTAGCTGTTGTCGGGCAAGGCGACGGCCCGCGTGCCGGGGGGCAGGTTGGCGAATTCGGTGCGCGTGCCGGCCAGCACGTCGATGGCGTCCAGCATCACTTCCGCGCCCAGCCTGCGCGGGTAATACCGTGAATAGTTCTGGCGGTCGCCGAGGTTATGGGCATTGGGGATGGCGCTTAATTGATAGGCGCTTGATCGGGCGATCGTCCGCACGAGGTCCTTCAGGTCGAAACCGCTGGCGACGAAGTGCTTTTCGAGCGCGGCAAGCAGTTCGGGGTTCGAAGGGGGGTTCGAGTCGCGGATGTCGTCCTCAGGCTCGATCAGGCCCCGGCCGAAGAAGTGCTTCCAGTAGCGGTTGACCAGAGCCCGGGCGAAGAACGGATTTTCGGGCGATTTCATCCAGTCGGCCAGCTTGAGCCGGGGGTCTTCGTCGGGCGTGATTTCGGGCATCTTGTCGCCCAGGGCCGCGGGTTTCAGGGCGGCGCCGGTCTTGATGTTCGTCGCCGTGGCCTGGCCCCGCTTGTGGAAGATCAGGTCTTCGCCCCGGGTGGCCGAGGGCTTGCGGCCGACTTGCGAGAAAAAGGCTGCCAGGGAGTAGTAATCGTCCTGGCTCCACCGTTCGAAGGGGTGGTGGTGGCACTGGGCACATTGCATGCGGACGCCCAGGAAGAGCTGGGCGACGTCTTCGATCTGGTTTTTCGGCTCTTTGACCCGCTTGTACCAGGCCACGGGCGGGTTGCCGACGACCGTCCCCGTCGCAGCCAGAAGCTCGCGGACGAACTGGTCATAGGGCTTATTGGCCAAAAGACTGTCGCGCACCCAGGCATGGAAGGCGAAATTCGAAAGCAGGTCGCTGGCGTCGTCGCGGCGGTTTTTCAGCACGGCCGTCCATTTGGCGGCGAAAAAGTCGGCGTAATCGGTGCTGGCCAGAAGGGTGTCGATCCAGCGGTCGCGCTTGTCGGGCGACTTGTCGGCCAGGAAGGCCCGCGATTCTTCCTCGGTCGGCAGGCGGCCGGCGATGTCCAGGGCACTCCTGCGTAGGAAGGTGGCATCGTCGCTCACGGGCGAGGGCGGAATGCCGAGTTCCTTGAGATTGCCGAACACGGCCTTGTCGACGAAATTCTTCTCGGGCGGCAGGTTCTCGACCTTCGCACCCATCGGAACGGCTGCGGCGAACACGGCCACTTTGCCCTGATAGCGCACCATGACCGACACGCGGCCAGGAATGTCGGATACTTTCACGCCGCCTTCGCCGGTGACTTCGGCCATGGCCGAGTCGTTCGACTCGAACAGGGCCCGGCCGGTGACGTCGCGCCTGGAGCCATCCGCATAATGAGCGATGGCCTTGATCGCGACCGATTCACCCGGCTTGAGCGTGGCTTTTTGGGGCGTGAGTTCGAGCTTAGCGAGGGCAGGGGCCGTCGCGCCGTCGAACTCGGCCCCCTGGGCGATCCAGGCCTGGAGCGTGCGATAGCCGTCGCTCGATTCGGCCAGACGAACGCCGCCCCCGTGGGGCACTTTGCCCGCGGCCTTGGCCAGCAGCAGGCTGGCTTCGGGCCTGGTGAGCGAAAGCCTGCGGCCCCGGCCGTCGATCATCAGGAATTCGTAATCCTCGCCCGGCTCGAAGCCAAGCAGGGAAAGCTGAAAGCCCTTCTGCCCGCCACCTGCCTTGGCATGGCAGGGGCCCGCGTTGCAGCCGGCCTTGGTGATGATCGGCACGACGTCGTTCACGAAGCTGACGCGCGGTTCGTTGGCCCGGGCCTTCGACGTGCCGATAGCCAGCGAAATCGATGCGAAGAGCAGAACGATCGATGCATGCATGCTGCGACGTGGCGTCAGCCTGGGATGGGTGTCTTGGCGGGGCATCAGGCTCGGGCTCCGGTCAGTCGCCGTGGCAGGCACGGCTCGTAGGGGACCTTGGGCAGGTCAGGCGGGCGACGCATGATCGATTCGGTCGAATCCAGCGTTAAACTATTATCGGATAATTTTGAGTCTCGGACAAGCAAGAAGAAATCGAAGAAAAGTGGGTTCGACGCATTCACGTCCTACGGTGCCGAAAATTCGCGAAGGCATCGAATCTGGTTCGATGCCTTCGTCGTCCGCACGAAATCCGTAGCCAAGTGTGGGACAATACTGAAAGCGGGTCAGAACCTCATGGCCAGTGAATCGTACGCCATGGCCTCGCGGAATCGTGTTCAGTCGTTGTCTCGCCGTTTCCGTTTCGAAGCGAGCAATGCCAAACTGATGCCGGTCGCCGTCAGCAGAATCGTCGAGGGTTCGGGGACAGCGAAAACCGCGAACGCGTAACGCGAATCGGTCGCAAACCAGGGACCCGCAGGCGAAGCCCCTGTGTCGTAACTCTCGCGGGTGCTGACGTAACTGTAGCCGGAATCGTATTGAGCAACTGGATTGCCAGGTGGACCGCCCCTGTAGTACCAGCTTCCGCTATCTGGAAGTATGAAATACGAGGTGCCAGGCTGAAGGACCGCATTCGAAAACGCGAAATTGTAGAGCCCGGTATTTCCGACCGGCGTTACGCTGGACTGATAGAGTTCCGTTCCTGGATCATTTCCCGAGGCAGAATAAATCGAGACGGAGACGGGGATTGTGGTGGAATCCGAACCGAAGATTCCGAGCGTCACCGATTTGATCGTGAGATAGGTCGAGCTTCCCGTGTCGAAGCCCTGGGCCAGCCAGTTCGCAGCAACCAGGCTGCCGGTGCCGATATCAGTGTTCGTCGTGCCCAAGGCCCCATTCGCGTCGGCTCCGAGGTTGCCGAACACGACAAGGTCAGCAGCTTGAGTTGGCGATTGGCTGTTCAGAAACAACGCCTGAAGGCTCAACATCAAACACGCAAGTCTTACTCGACTCATATGGATCGTCTCCGGTGATTCAGCAAAGGTCAGTGAGAAGTATCGCATTGCGAAGATTCTCAATATTCTTGAGAAGTTGTAGATAAGCCGATCAGGATTTTCAAGTGGCGAACAGGGGAGAATTTGGGGAAAACCTGCATGGTGAGATCATGCGATGGCTCTGGTCAGCCGTAATGGGCTCAAAATGATTGAGCGTCATCGAATAAGGGTCCAACGCATCGAATTTGTCCTGGGGCAGCGATCCCGGCGTGCTGGGAGCGATCGTGCCGGGCAGAAAATTCTCTTTACGTGGCATCGACTTCACGCTCTGGGCATTCCTTCATGCAACCATCGCACATCGGACGCGAACTCCGGTCGGTTGCCGCATGGGTCACAACTCGGTGGGACCAGGACAGGTCGAAAGGGGCGGGCAACGCACGATCCTTTGCGAACTTGGGTTCTCAACCCTGATCACCGGATATTTTTCCGCCGGGGGCAAGCGGGAAGGGAAAGTCATGTGGCCGAAGGTTCGCGGTGTTCGTAAACTTTTGGAGTCGCGTGTGTTCGGTAGATCGGTCCTGCGGGGTGATGGCAAGGTTTTCATCGGTTTCGTGCTGGATTCGCCACGAGTGTAAAGCCAGGAAGTATGGTCGCCCTTTCGCCGAAACGGTGTCAAAATGATCGGTGGTCGATGCAAGGATCACGGGTAATCATGGAAAGGCCGGCGAATCGATGATGTTCGGAGATCCGAATCGAGTCGCGATCGAAATCGGGGAACTCGAATTTTCGATCGAACCTGGCAAGATTTACGTTCCTATCCAGTTCCTCATTTTCGGCACTCCGATCGGAGTCTGGGACGATCGCCTCCAGCTCATCACGGCATTGAGAAATATGGAAGATTTTCTGGAAAACCGAGCCGATCGCCGTGACGATTCTCTTCGAAATGTCGATTCGCGTACCTTTTTCGACCGGACGTTCACGGATTATTACGAGGGGGAATATATTGTGGGGGTGGTCGCACCGAATTTACGTGACCGATTTCATTTGAGCGAGATCGCGTCTGATACGATTTGCGACCATTATGGAATCGCGGTCGCCGATGTCTCGGCAGACAGGAGCCGGATCGTCGTGAAGGAATTCGATTCGCAACGGATCATTCTGGACGGCGAATTCGAAACCGCGGAATTCGACACGATGTGCCAGGAATTCGTCGATTGGGCGCACGGGATTTATCGGGAATTCCGGAAATGAAACCGGGGATGGATTGATCCGAAGTAGGGCGGGCTTCAGCCCGCCTTACCGGGGAATCATTTGATGTCATTTTTCGTCGCAAAATGGCGGGCTGAAGCCCGCCCTGCGTCGGTTGAAAATGGCGGGCTGAAGCCTGCCCTGCGTCGGTTGAAAATGGCGGGCTGAAGCCCGCCCTACGTCTACGGCGGTTGATTCAAACCGTCACGCCGAGCCTTTCGCAGGCTTCGTCGTAGCCGGCGGCTTTGCGGCCGTATTCGCTGGCCGTGACGCGAGCCAGGCCATAGAGGTATCGCCACTGGAAGGCCGGGCGGCTGGCGGCGAAGTCTTCCGACACGGTGCGATAGAATTTCTCGGCATGCAGGGCCCCGTCTTCGGAGACGGCGTATTTCAGGAACGTTTCGAAAATCGGCCTGGGGGCGTGGCCCAGTTGCGACCAGCGGCCCGCGACGGCGCAGGCACGCTGCTGATCGTTGGCCTGAATGGCTCTTTCCAGCTCGGCGAGCAATTCCGGCTGGGCTTTCGCCGTGATCCGTTCCATTTCGGCAGGTTCAGGCCGAGGCTTCCAGTTCTGGAAGTCGCCGCCCCGGCTTGTGCGGTCATGGGCGACCTGATAGGCACCCAGAATGAGGCAGGCCGTGCGGCTTCGGGCGTTCGAAACCCTGGCCATGTTGCGCCAGGCGTTGGCCGAATCGCCGGCGTGCACGCCGATCGAATCGCCATGCACGCTGCCTTCGGGCTTGCCGGGCTGCACTTCACGGGGCGGGCGGCCCTTGTCGCGCAGGATCAGCTGATTGGCGGCCAGCGAAATGGCTTCGCCGATGGCGTTCGGGTCGGCACCTTCCGCCAGTGCCGCCGCTGTGGCTTCGGCGGCCTGTTCGGGCGTGGAGCGGAAGAACGTTTCGCAAAGGGCCGAAACCCAGGCGTCGTCCATCGGGCGGAAATTGAATTTCGCATTCGCCAGCTTGTACTGGTCGATCAATTTCGGCAGAACGCGCCGGGGCTCGTCCATTTCGGGGTTATGATTCCAGTCGCGTTCGCTTTTGACGCAGTAGTGAACGGACTGGCGCAGGAGCGTCTGCGCCCATTCGCGGCCGATAACGTCAAGCAGATCCCAGGAACGATAGGGGAGAACGGTTCGGTGCACTTCGGTGTTGTCGCCCGTGATGAAGAGGGCGGCGTCGAAGGCGTCCTGAGCGTGTCCGGTGCCCGAAGCGATCGTGGCAAAAGCTGAGTCGGCCGCGGCCATGTTCTTCGAACGCACGATTTCGCGCAGTCTTTCTGGCGAGAAGTTTTCTCCGCTGCTGGACATGACGGGATGAAGGACTTCTTTCGAAGGGCCGCCGAAGTCGTTGATTCGGCCCGTGTTGCGGTACATGACCTTGAAGACCGGCAATGCCGATCGCTCGCCCTGGATCTCGCGTGACATGTGCCAGGCAGGTGCCAGCGCCATCATCGTGTGAAAACCGATGTAATCCTCGCCGCCGAAAGTGCGGGCATTAGCCAGGGCCGAAGCGGTCAGCAACGTTTTCAGTTCCGTGCCCGCCCGCATTTTTTCGATAGCGAGCGGGATCAGCCGGTCGACCGGCGTTTCCTGCATCAGTGCGACAAGGGGTTCGAGATCGCCGAAAATCAGGCGATCGGAAGCGGCGGGCTGATCGGCGCGGGCGATTTCCAGATCGGCGGCAAGGCTTGTGCCGAGGGTGGCCACAAGTGTGCCGCGACCGACATCCGCGAGAAAGCCGCGCCGTGAATTCGGGGTGCGCATGGTTCAGATCTCCTAGGAAACCGGTTCGAATTTCCACATGATGGCAGAGAGGCTCAAAGGGGCGAAGCAATGCGATCAGGAAAGTCTGGACTGGCGAGATCGGTTCTTAATTCTCCTGGTCGTTGTAGATCCATCGTAAACGAAGTGACGGTGCCATTCGCTAAGAAATCTACTCAAATCTTGATTTCGATTCGATTTTCGTCAGTTCCCGTCGAATCTTCGAAGCAGGACCACGGGTGTTAAGATTTTGCATCAATGCACGCATGTATTTAGTGGGTGCTTGTATTTTTTCTTTCCGTTTGGCCTAATCTTGTGCAAGGGAGTCCGTGCCTGGCCGTTTGAGATAAGTCTTGATTCGCATCCTGATGGGATCAGGTGTGAAGTGTTGGGCTGTGACTTTCAGGCATTCTGCTTTTCCCGATTTTCCGCACCGAAGGAGTATACGCATCATGTTTAGTGACAGATTCTTCAGTTCGCGCATAGGGAATCCTCGTCGAAACGGAAGGAGCCGAGTGATCGCTCGAACCGAATGGCTCGAACGCAGGGACGTTCCGGCGATCGTATTCAGCGGGAATGTCGTCTCCGATTTTCCGGTGGCCACCGGGCCTGGCGTGAAGTTCCTCACGGGCGGGCAGGTCGATCAGTCGATCGTGCCGCCGGATTTGCAGAGCCTCATTACGACGACCGGCTTCGACCTGGAAGGCATAGCCCTTTCCTATGATCCTGTCGGCGATGTGCTTTACGTCGGTATCCTTCAGCCGGTAAACGGAATCGACGGCCGCCGCGTGATCGCTGGCGACGCGGACAATAACCTGAATTCGGCCACGGAATCGCCGGCGGTTTTGTCCATCGATCCGTTGTTCACGGATTTCCCCGACCTGCTGAGCACTGAAGGGATGGGGGTGTATTTCGACCTGAACGCTGACGGAACGCCGGACATCATCGCGGGGATCAACGATTCGCCGTTCGGCACGAAAGACCTGCAAGTAGCTCGAGCCATTGTCGTGAATCCGGCTTCTCGTCCGGCTTTCGGAGCGGAGTTGCCAGGCTTTGAGGGGAATGTCTATCTGATGAATTCGGCGGATCATCCGGCCATGGAGTTTTCGATCCGCGATTTCCGTCAATTATATGCGCAAGTGATGGGCGTGCCGCTGACGACGACGCAAGCGATGACAGCAGGGGCTTTCGGCAGCCCCAGCGCATCGACGCGGATGTCCGAATCCCACTATCTTCCTCAGGCATTCAACTGGCTTGAAGTGAGCCCGGCGGCTGACCTGGCGATCACGAAGATCGACAATCCGGATCCCGTCGAGGTTGGCGGAACGCTGGTTTATACGATCATCGTGAACAATCTGGGGCCGTTCGATAACGACGCCGTCAACGTGTCCGATACCTTGCCTGGTAATCTGAATGTCATATCCATCTACTCCAGCCAGGGGACAGTTTTCTCGACGCCGCAGGGATTCTCGGCAAGCCTTGGTCGGGTCGCCGCAGGCGGGTCGGCATCGATTACGGTCGTCGTTCAACCGACGGCAGTCGGTCGAATCGTCAATTCCGCCACGGTGACTTCGGGTAACCCCTGGATCCGCGACACGAATCTGACCAACAATTCGACACAAACATCGACTCTGGTGACACCTCCGGAAATTTGCCCCCCGATTCTGGTGAACCCGCACGAGAACGGCGTGATCGAAACCGGAAAGAGTTCCTTGATCCGAACTTATCTCTTCGGCTCGGCGACGTTCGATGTGATGAGCATCGAAAAGTCGACGGTGACAGTGGCCGGTGCGAAACCAGTCGGAGAAATCGTGCGTGATATCAACCGAGACGGATATCTCGACAGAACTTTCATCTTCAACGGGGCGGATTCGAGCTTCGCTTCTCTCACAAGCGGGTGGACAAATGTACTTTTCGCAGGAATGATGACCGATGGAACGAGGATCCATTCGCAAGCCATGGTGCTCAACAAACGCTCGGCTCCTGGCTCCGCGAATTCGAAACTCAATCTGACGAAGCTCACGAATCTTTTGAAGAAAGAGGCGAATCTGACGAATCCGAAATTGAAGCTGACCGACGTGCTCTATCCGGGCGTGGTGATCCCGGGGATCAACGCGCCCGCGCCGAAGGCGAAAGTGAACGCCGCGGTGCGGAGTTTGCGTACGCGGTTTCGTTGATCGCAGGCTTTCGGTGCCGTCGTTCGGAACCGGCGGCACCGAAGTGTGGTTCAACGCTTGATTTCATTGAAGCTGCGCCGCCATGTCGAAATATGCAGGATCGACAGGCATATTCCCGCGAACGCGAAAAGCCAGACGCTCCATTGCAGGAATTCGTCCGGGGGGTTCGAGCCTGGCCACCAGGGTTCGATGGTCAAATGCCAGAATCCGTGCAGGAAGACCAGATATCCGGACAGGATCAACGCGAGGTCGGGCGGTATCAGGCAAATGGCGTAGCGGCTCAGCGATTTTTTCTCGTCGCCGTTCGTCGATTCCTTTTTCTTGTCGATGATCCTGAGCCTGATCGAGGAAATGTAGGCTGACATCGCGACGATCAGGCTCAGATAGGCGATGACATCGACATTCGGCATTTTCGGGG
The DNA here is from genome assembly GCA_016125085.1 of bacterium. Taxonomy (GTDB): domain Bacteria; phylum Planctomycetota; class Planctomycetia; order Isosphaerales; family Isosphaeraceae; genus QWQI01. The sequence goes on along the minus strand of WGMM01000022.1, from coordinate 81,106 downwards.
CGTTCATTGCGTCCTTCCTTTCGAAATTCGAACGCATGATCGATTGCGGGGCGATTCTGGAGGAATCGAAACCTCGATAATCATAAACAGATCTTCGTCAATGCGTTCGGCGCATTCCAGTGCGAGGCCGGTCGAAAATCGGAACGAGTGCGAAACGGCCCTGCAACGAAAACCGGCGTTCTTAGTCGATAGCGATACTCGTCCGACGGAAATTCAAGTCCCAGGACGAATCGAACAATAACAAGGCCCGCGCGAATGGCTTTCGCGCGGGCCGGGATTTTCAGGGCCGATCGTGTCAGGTTTCGACAGGACCGATTCGAAATCGAAGCATCACTCGTCCGCCGGATCCTTTTTGAAGATCGGGTCGTTCGGGTTGCCGCCGGATTTGAGATACGCCAGCAGGTCGAGGGCTTCCTCTTCCGTGAGCGTGTCCAGAAGGCCCGTCGGCATCATTGAGGCCTTGCTGTCGATCATTTCTTCGATCGTGGCCCGGTTGATCCCCAGCAGGTTGCCCGGGTCGAGCATGTTGGTCATGACCTGGATCGAGTCGCCGCCCATGTTGGCGATCCGCCCGGTGACGATCTGGCCGTCCTTCAGGCTGAAGACCGTGGCCGCGTACTGGTCGGAAATGACCTTCGACGGGTCGATGATGTTTTCGACCAGGTCCTTGTTGGAGAATCGCCGGCCGACGCCGGTCAGGTTCGGGCCGACGATGCCGCCCTGATTGTCGAAGATGTGGCACTTGAAGCACTGGGCCGCGGCGAACAGGCTCTTGCCACGGGCGAAATCACGGCCTGCGGGCATGCTGTCCACCAGCGGCACGAGTTCGTCGACCGTCCACTTCTTCACGAAGGCTCGAGGCACTTCGGCCGGATCCGTGCTCTTCGGCGCGGCTTCCAGGATCGGCTTCAGGGCCGTCTTTTCGGCTTCGGTCAGATTCGCCAGGGCTTCGGTTTTGGCATTGGCGATGAAGCGGCTGAACGAGTGGCCGCCCCGATAGGAAGCGGCTTCGTCGTTGAACCATTGGAAGTAGGCCGCGCGGGTCGTGGGTGTCCAGCCGTTCTTGAGCGTCCGCAGGGCGAAGATATAGTGGAACGCTTCCTGCTGGGTGCCGGCCTTATTGACCAGGGCCAGGATCCGTTCGACAGCGTTGGGGGCCCCCAGGTAGATCGCCAGTTGGGCCAGTTCGCGGTTTTCGCTGACGACTTTTGTCGGGAAGACCGGGTCGATCACTTTCAGAGCCGCGAGACGGGTTTCGGCGTCGGGCGGGCCGAAGCGGGCGAAGGCCAGGCCCAGGGCCCGGATCCAGTCAAGCCGCTGGCGGGCGTCGAGCTTGTCCCAGCCGATTTTCGCCAGGTTCGCCACGATGCCGGCCTGATCGTCACGTGTGCCGCAACGGGCCAGGGCCAGGGCAGCGGTCAAGGCCGCGTCGGTGTTCGATTCGGACTTGGCTCTGGCGCGCCAGCGGTCGACCGGCTGATGCTCCAGGGCGATGCGGGCCGCGAAACGGATGTGCCTGTCGGCGTGCGAAAGAAGCGGCCAGACTTCGTCGACGACTTTGGGGTCGTCACTGGTGAATTTGGCCTCGATCGAGCGGCGCAGGTCGCGCAGGTCTTTGTTACGCGGGTCGCGGCCGTCGACCGGGGCGGTCGACTCGGGGCCGTTGTAGGTGACGCGGTACAGGCCCGACTGCGTCTTGCGGCCGCCGATGGCGAAATACATGGCACCGTCGGGGTGGATGACGATGTCCGTCAGCGGCAGCGGCGTGCCGAAGCAGAATCGTTCGATCTCGCCCGTGTAGCTGGCTCCGTCGGGCGTCAGGTGCACGGCGTAAAGATTGCCGTAGGACCAGTCGTTGACGAACAGGGCCTTCTGGTATTTGGCGGGGAATTTGGCACCTGTTCCGAAGACGACGCCCGTGGGCGAGCCGGGACCGACGTCGGCGACGGCCGGAAGGCTGTCCGGATAATAGGCGGGCCACTTGCCCGAACCGCTGCGCCAGCCGAATTCAGCGCCGGCGACGGCGTGATTCACGCGGGTGGGGCGATACCAGGGGGTGCCGATATCCCATTCCATGTCGCTGTCGTAGGTGAAGGCTTCACCGTCGGCGTTGAAGGCGACGTCGTATTCGTTACGGAAGCCGGAGCAGAACAGTTCCCAGCTCTTGCCGTCCTTGTCGGTCCGGCAGATCCAGCCGCCCGGGGCCATGATACCCACGGCGTGGCCGCCGGCGTCCCACATGCGTGGCAGCAGCTGATCTTCGGCCCAGTGGCGCGGAACCAGCGATTTTTCTGGGTTGGGAATCGGCGTGTGATTGCCGCCGAGCACGTAAAGGCTTTGGCCGTCAGGCGAAAGGACAACGGCATGCGGCCCGTGTTCGCCAGCGCCCTGAATCGGGCGGAGCAGTTCGACTTTATCCAGAGTGTCGTCGCCGTTGGTGTCTGTCACTTTATACAGGCCTGAGCCGCGACCGTTCACGACGACATAGAGCGAGTCGAACGCCCAGCACAGCCCCTGGGCCATGCCCAGATCGACAGGGATGGTTTCGACTTTCGTGGCCTTGGCGTCGCCGCCGATGGGGGGCACGGTGATACGGTAGAGCTTGCCGTCCTGGTCGGACGTGATCAACCGGCCCTTCGGATCGACGCACAGGCTGACCCACGAGCCGTATTCCGGCCCGGCGACGCTGTAAAGCAGCTCGGCTTTGAATCCGGGGGGGAGCTTCAGCGTGGCGGCGTCGGTTGCCTTGGGCTCAGGGGGGCCGGCGTTCAGGAGGGTGATCGACTCGATGCGAATCGGGCCGGCGGGGCGCACGTCGGGATCCAGCCGCAGACCGGTCACGGGTGATTCGGGATTGAAGTAGGCGAGCACTTCGACCGAATTGTCGCCCCGGCCCCGGCCATTGAACCGGCGCGAGTGTTCTTCGCTGGTGTTCGGGCTGCTGGCGGTGGTCCAGAAGAGCTGGCCGCTCAGCTGGCCGCGGAACTTCGCCTTGATGACGAGCGTCTTCCAGCCCGCGGGGGCATCGACTTTGGCTGTCAGTTGCGGGTCGTTGCCCGTGGCGGTCACGACCAGCGCGCCATCTTTCGCTTCGGTTTTGGTGTCGTGCTGGGCCGTCCAGGCTGCGGCGTCGGCCGGGAAGGTCCAGCGTTTGGCCAGGGCGGAGTCATCGGCGGCCGTCACGCCTGCGGCGAGACTGGCCGACCAGATGGTCGTCAGGCATATTTTCAGGAATGTTCGCATCGATCGAATACCTCGTGGCGTATTCAGGCAAGTGATTCGAGCCGGTCGAATGGGGAAAGTCCCTGTTCGAGTGACTACCAGCGATCGGCTTTTTTTCGGGACAGGTGTTTCCATTGGGATCGAACGTGTCGTCGATCCGGGCGGGATCCTACGTATGATAATGGAGAGTGCGGCCCGGTACAACGTCCCGCCGGGCATGGTTCGTCGCATCGATTCCGGATGTTCTTGTACGCGCTGGATCGGCGAAATTTGCCGGGGCCGATGAACTTTGACGTCTATGGCGGGGCGACGTGTCGTAGCGATCGCGCTGATGGGTCTCTGACGAACCGTGGCTGGCGGATTTGTCGCGGCGTTTTTCGGCGTTATGCTGAGAGAGGAGAGACCGAAAGTACGAAGTTCGAAATACCTCGTCGAGAAGCGTTCCGCCGTTCGAATCCGAAAACGCCTACCGAACCGACACCCGTGAACCGAGAGCCCGAAAAAACCATGAAAGCCCCGCGCCGCCTGTTTTCGCGTCTCAGGCATCTCTCTTCGCAGAATTCGCGCAGAATCCGGGCGATCGCGGCGGCTATCGTCGCGTTCTCGCCGGCCGTTTCGATCTTCGCCGCCGAGCCGTTCCTCGATGCCGACGGCTATTACTGGTCGCGCACCGAGAAGGACGGCGACTCGCCCGTCATCTGGGACCGGGCCGATCTTCGGTACTACACCGACGGCACCTGGCGCTGGTCGATCACGGACGCCGGCAAGGCATACGAAAAGATCGGCACGGGCGAGTTTTACGATCAGGCGAAGAATCCGGGGCTGAATCAGCTGGCCCAGGCCATCGCGACGATGCGGGCAGCGAACGCGGCGACCGAAACCCGGCTGGAGCAAACGCTTCGGCAGACGGTTCGCCCCGCCGACGCCCAGGCCGCCGAACGCTTCGAATCGCTGGTCGCCCAATTGCGTCGTGGCGAGAAAGGCGAGGGTGTCGAGAAGGCCCTTGCGGAGTTCGTCGAGCCGGCACGTGCTTCGACCCTGCTTGCCGACCGGGACAAGGCCCGTCAGGCGGCGTTCGACGAAGTCGAGAAGGTCTATCAGGGCCAGCGGTTGAATCTGGCGATGTCTTCGGCCAAACCGGTTCAGACGATGGTCGTATCGGAACGAAGCCTGAGTGTGCCTGTGGGCTCTGTCGGCAAACCGCTGGAAACCGATAACGGCCAGGCCGGGTTTTCGGACGCGATGGGCTTCCCGTATCGGCTGATCGATATCGGCGACGGCAATTATTATGCGGTACTTCAGACCAAGCCGCAGCCCGGCAGCGCGGCCGACAGGCTGGAATTGCTGATGGGCGACGCCGTGACGGCGATCAACGACCGGCCGATCCGGTCCGCCAGCGACCTGGAACGTCTGACTCAGCCCCAGACGATCGTGACGGTGGCGAAGCAGCTGGATGGCATCCCGGTTCGCAAGGCCGTCGATTTTTATCCGCCGGGAACGGTCGTTCAGCCGAATCAGACGGTGCCGCCCGGGTATCAGCTCGTGCCGCCAGGCTATCAGCCGCTGCCGCCAGGGTACCGGTACGTTCGTTGAATCGAACCTGTTCGGGGGGATGAAGATCCTTCGAATCCAAGGGATCGCGACGATTTCCTCGATTGTCGCGATCCGCTCGATCGGTTAATCTGAAGTCTCCGTCAGTTCTTTCGCACCAGCCGACCGTCGAGCCCGATACGCCATGCAGGACGAATTCGCCCCGCGTTCGAAATCCGACCGCTTGACGCGTGCCATGTCGAGCGTGAGAGTCCTCGGGATTCTTGGTTTCCTCGCGATCGCAGCGTCCGGGGCCGCTTACGGCCAGACCGACGCCGCTCCGGCAAGCGCGGGCGAGCCGGAGTCGTTCATCGCCTGGATGATCCGGGCATCCGGGCCGCTTGGCCTGTTGATGCTCTTCATGTCGTTCTACCTGATCGCCCTGGTCGTCTGGATGTTCCTGGAATACCGCCATTCGAAGGCGATCCCGGAAAGGCTGACGGCCGATCTTGCGGAACTCATTCGCATGCGGCGATTCTCGGAGATCCCGGCACGACTCTCGGGTGATGAATCGTTTCTGGGAATCGTGCTGCAGGGGGGATTTCGCAAGTTGCCGACTGGCGGTCTCAACGGTGCGCTTTCGGCGATGGCGGCAGCCAACGAAGCCGAAACGATGCGCATGGAGCACCGGACGACCTACCTTGCGACGATCGGCACCCTTGGCCCGATGATCGGCCTGCTGGGAACGGTTTACGGCATGATCCTTTCGTTCCGCGTGATGGCCACAGCAGGGGCGAATCCGCAGGCCAGCCAATTGGCCGCCGGGATCTCGACGGCCCTTTTCGCGACGCTCGAAGGCATCGCCGTGTCGATTCCGGCGATCTTCTTTTACGCCTATTTCCGAAACCGGATCGCCCGGCTTTCCGTCGATGTGGAAATGGCATCGACCGAAATCCTCGAATCGGTCGCCGCCGGACTTCGTCCGAGCCATCCCATATTGAATTCCGGTAACGCTCTCATCGAGGGCTCCTGAGCCATGGGCATCCGGGCACGTCGGCGCCAGAGCGGCCCTGAGAACGTCAGCCCGAACCTGACGCCGCTGCTCGACATCGTCCTGCAGCTCATCACATTCTTCATGATGCTCGTGCATTTCGGCTCGAAGGTGGACGAATCGGCCCTGAAGGTCAAGCTTCCCGTGGCTCCGGCCGCATTGCCGGGGGCTGACCCGGGGCTGGACCGGCTGACGGTATCGATCGACCCGACGGGGCGGCTGGTAAGTGCCTCGGAAGAAGTGCCCGATACCCTTCAGGCAGCCTGGTGGAGCAAGCAGGCGGCCATTCGCCGGGAAGGGGCCGAGCTGATCGATCTGCCGGCGGCATCGCTTTCCACAAGGGTTCTGGTGCGTGGCGACCGGCGGTTGCCTTATGGAAGGCTGCGACGAACGCTCGCCGAAAGCCAGCAGGCGGGCTTCGAGCGGTTCAGCCTGATCGTGAGCCGGGTGGAGGAGGCCACGCCATGAACCGGTTCGAAGGCGAGCCCCGCGTGGTTTCGGCCGACGTCGTCGGCTTCGGGGCCGACTGGGCCGCGGCGGCGAGCCGCGCGCTTGAGTCAGGTGCGATCGTCGAGCCTTCACCCGAATCGCAGCGCCGGCGCGTGCGGCGTGCGGAACTGCCTGATGAAGTGGCATTTCCCGTGGCGCCGATGCTCGACATGGCCTTTCAGCTCCTGGCGTTTTTCATTCTGACCTTTCAACCGGCTTCGAACGAGCTGCGGATCGACCTGGAGCTGCCCGTGGCCGCGCCGGTGCAAGCACGTGCGGAAGGCGGCATGGCGAAGCTGGATACTTCGCGCATGGGCTTGCCCGACCTGGGGATCGAGAACGACCTGCGGGTGACGGCGACATCGGACGATGAGGGGAATCTCGTTTCGATCAAGCTGGGCCTGACTCAAGTCCCTGATATCGCGACGCTCGAAGACCGGCTGAAGCGTTATGCCCGGGTGCTGGAAAACAAGCCCCTGGGGGTGACCCTCCTGGCCGACCCCCGTCTCCTCTACGAGGAAGCCGCGAAGATCGTGGCCGCAGCGCAGGCCGCCGGTGCTCAAACGATCCATCTTGCCGAACCGCCCGAAACCGGGAGGCCGGAGCGATGAAAAACGATACGGTGGTGATCCGAACCGTAGGCGAAGCCGAAATACGAGCCGGAAGCGTCAGCGATGGATGCTTTCTTAAATCGGCAAAACGAGCCGGAAGCGTCAGCGACGGATGCCGATCGGTTTCGCTGCTCTATCTCGCCGGTTCGATATTCCAGGCCGTGATCGCGATTGTCGATGGTTTCCGTCGCTCACGCTTCCGGCTGGTCGATGGTTTCCGTCGCTCACGTTTCCGGCTCGTTGGAGGCGGATTCGTCACGTGTCTCGGCGCGTGGAATTCCGGGGCAATCCGGGTTCTGGCGTTCCTACTGCCGATGCTTTCGTCCAGCCATGCACTGGCCCAGCAAGGGGCGAAGCATCCGGACGGCATCCTGGCCCGGGAGGATCCGGTCATCGAACCGGTCGGGCTGGCGGACTGGCCAAATCTGGACAGGGCACTGAAAAGACGCGCGCCGGATACCGGCCGGATCGTCAGCTTCCGCGAACTCTGGCAGGCCGATCCTGGCCTGAAGGACGAGCCGCTCATCATTTCGGGCGTTGTTTTTCGCCGGTTCCGTACAGAGCCCCGTGGCCAGTTTCCGTCGCTCGAGGAACTCTGGATCCGCACCGACGACGATGGCCTGGCGGTCGTCACCAACATCGTTCCGCCCAAAGACGAAAAGGCTGGAATCGACCGCACCGAGCCAGGATCACCCGTTCGCCTTGTCGCCTGGTTTCTTCGCAAGATCCGCTACGAAGCCGAAGACGAGCCCCGGATCGCTCCCTGGCTCGCTTCGGCTGGATTCGAAAAGACTTCGGAGTCGGCTGGCGGATCGTCGACCGGCTTGCCGGCGCAAGCCGACGACAAGTTCGTCTTTTTCGTGATTCTTGGCGTGATCGCCGCGATCACGCTTTTGCGGGTGATGCTGCTCTGGTCCGACCGGTCCCGTCGCCGTACGGAAGCCTGGCGTGCTGCGGTGCGGCAGAATGCGAACTCAGGGAACGATTCGGGGAGGCCACAGCCATGAGTGGCGTTCCGACAGCTCCAGGGCGTTCGTCTTTCGGCTCGGGGCCGCTGACGGACTGGCGCAGTCTGGCCGTTTCCGCATTGGTTCACAGCCTGCTGGTCGTGCTCTCCGGGCTCGTGGTGATGAGCGTCGCCCCGCCGGCGGCAGAGGAAGAAATTCGCCCGGTGATCGGCCTGCGTGGTGATGTCTCCGACCTTGATACGCGTGCCGGTCCGATCGGCCGGATCTCAGGCGGCTCACCGGGCGAAGACGGTGGTGCCGGCAATGTGCAATTACCGAGAGTGTCGAAAGATACGCAATTTCTTGCTCCTTCGGCCGATCCTGGCGAAATGATTCTGGCCGATGCTCTGCCGGCGTCGAGCACGGCGTCGCCGGTTTCGAACTTCGCGGGGGCCGAAGCGGCTTCGGGCCTGGGCTTGATCCCGGGCCTGGGCTCGGGCGGAGGTGGCGGCACGGGTGTGGGCACTGGCCCCGCGCAGGGCCCGGGGCTTGGCTACGGCACGACGTTTTTCGGGACGGAGGCGCGGGCCCGGTCGTTCGCGTTCGTGATCGACCGGTCCGGATCGATGGCGTTTCAGGACGCTTTGACCGTCGCCAAGAACGAGCTGATGCGAAGCCTGCGACCCTTGCCGCCGGAGGCACGCGTGGCCGTGATCTTCTACAACCAGGTGCCCAAGCGGATCGTCGTCAGCGGGTCGGAGAACCTGGTCCCGGCCACGGAGAGCAACAAGGCCCAGATCGAAACACAGCTTGAACGTCTGTTGCCGGAAGGTGGCACGGACCATATGGAGGCTCTGCGGATTGCCCTGGCGATGAAGCCCGAGGTGATCTTCTTCCTGACCGACGCCGACCTGATGACCTATTCGGACGTGAACAAGCTGGTGCAGGACGACCTTGGCGTGCGGATTCAGACGATCCACTTCAGCCCCGGACGGGCCTTGCCCGGTCAGTCACCCCTGAAACGGCTGGCGGCCGCCACAGGCGGAGCGTACCGGCATATCGACGTGAACGAATTCGGCGGAAAGTGAGCCGCCTCATAAAAGGGGACGGGGGTCATTTTCTTCGAACTCCGGGAAATGACTCCCGTCCCCTTTTTCGCTCGACCGGCAAAATAAACAAGAACCAGAACCATCACGAAGAAATCCCTTTACCGGTTCGTGAGGGTTGTGTCATAATCTTGATATTGGGTGATTGCGGAGATCGTTCACGATTCTGCTGCTCACCCTGACCGTTCGGCCTGCCGGCGTCCGCCGCGACCTGCGGTGCGAATTCCCCGGAATTTCGATCTTTCTGATCCGAATCCGTCCGCACCGAATCCCGCCTGAAACCTGTTCCGGTCCGACGCCTTCCGACCTGCCCGCACTCCCGCGACGAGGAGACTCGCCATGAAATTCCGTAACGCATTCGGCACCGGATTGTTGATGCTCTCGATCGTGGCCCATGCCGGCCCCGGCGAACTTCGGGCCGCGGACCAAAATTCCGGCAAGACGAAAGTCGTCGTGACGACTCCGCCCGGCAAGCCGGTGGAGACGCCGAAGCCGTCGAAGCTGGAGATCGCTCCCGGAACGGTCTCGCTCAAGGGCCGCCGCGACACAGCCCAGTTGATCGCCTCAGGCACGATGGCGAATGCCCAGCGGGCCGATTTCACCCGTGAAGTCAAGTGGACGAGTTCGGACGACAAAATCGTCAAAGTCGCCAAAACCGGCCAGATCGTTCCGGTAGGCGACGGCAAGGTCACGATTACGGCGGACCTGGGCAACGGCCTGACGGCGAAGGCCGACGTGACCGTGACGGGCCTGAACGAGCCTGATCCGGTTTCGTTCCGCAACGACGTGATTCCGGCCTTCAGCCAGGCGAACTGCAACATGGGTGCCTGCCACGGCACGCCCACGGGCAAAGGCGGCTTCAAGCTGAGCCTTCGCGGCTACCTGCCCGATGACGATATCAAGACACTCACGCGTGAAGCCGGTGGCCGGCGGATCGACGTTTTCGCCCCCGATGCCAGCCTGGTTCTGACCAAGCCGCTGGGCGAAGTGGCTCACGAAGGCGGCCTGCGGCTGTCGCGCGGAACGAAGTCCCACGAGTTCATCCGCGACTGGATCGCCGAGGGCGGCAAGGACGACCCGCAAGCCCCCAAGGCCCTGGCCCTGGAGATTCTGCCCGAGCATCGCGTGCTGCACGAACCGTTCACGACCCAGCAGGTGGCCGTGCGGGTGAAGTATGCGGATAACACGACCCGCGATGTGACGCCCCTGGCCTATTACAGCAGTTCGGCTCCCGAAATCGCCGATGTCGACGTGAACGGCTTCGTGACGTTCAAATCGCCGGGCGAAGCGGCCATCATCGCTCACTATCAGGATCTGGTCGCGATCGTTCGGCTGACGCACCTGGTCGAAGTGCCGGGCTTCAAGCCGGCCGAAGTGCCGACCGACAGCCTGGTCGACAACGCCGTGTTCGCCAAGCTGAACCGGATGCGGATCGCCCCCAGCGAATTGTGCACGGACGAAGAATTCGTGCGTCGTGTGTTCCTGGACGTCATCGGCGTTCTGCCGACGGTCGAAGAACGTGCGGCATTTCTGGCTGACAAGCGGCCCGACCGGCGCGCGAAGCTGATCGAATCGCTTCTCACCCGCGACGAATTCTATGACTACTGGACACTCAAGCTGGCCGACGTTCTGCGTTCGAATGCCCGGTTGATCCAGGTCAAGGGTACGAACGTCTTCCAGCGCTGGATTCGCGAAAGCCTGCAGGCCGACAAACCGCTGGACCAGTTCGTGCGTGAGCTGCTGACGGCCGACGGCTCGACCTTCAAGAATCCGGCCGCGAACTATTACCGTATCAGCCGCGACCCGGACAGCTCCGTGGAAACCACGGCCCAGCTCTTCATGGGCGTGCGGATTCAGTGTGCCAAGTGCCACAACCACCCCTTCGAGAAGTGGACGCAGGACGATTACTACGGCTTCGCGGCCTTTTTCTCGCGAGTTCGCCAGAAGAAGGGGCTGCTGCCGGACGAAGAGATCATCTACGCCGCTGCTGATGGCGACGTGCGCCAGCCGCGTACGGGCGTAGTGATGAAGCCGAAGGCCCTGGGCGGCCCGATTTACGACGACGCCACTACTCCGGAAGAACGCCGCGTGCGGATGGCCAAATGGCTGACCGGTCCTGAGAACCCGTTCTTCGCCAAGAGCATGGTCAACCGGGTGTGGTTCCACCTGATGGGCCGGGGCATCGTGGAGCCGGTGGACGACTTCCGCGACTCGAACCCAGCCTGCAACGACGAACTGATCGACGGTCTGGCCGCTCACTTCGTGAAGTCGGGTTATTCGCTCAAGGAGCTGATCCGCACGATCGCCAACAGCCGGACGTATCAGCTCACGGCCCGTTCGAACCAGTTCAACGCGAACGACACGATTTACTTCTCGCACGCGGCCACCAAGCTGCTGCCTGCCGAAGTGCTTCTGGACGCCATTTCGACCTTCACGGCCAGCCCGACCCAGTTCGCCGGCTTGCCGGACGGCGTGCGTGCCACGCAGATCCCCGACGGCAAGATGGAAAACGCCTTCCTGAAGACATTCGGCCGACCTGCTCGCGAACTGGCCTGCGAATGCGAGCGGGAAAGCGATTCGAATCTGAGCCAGGCGCTACAGCTGATCGGCGGGGCGACCGTCAACGGCAAGCTTCGCGACGACAAGGGCCGCATGGCCGAGCTGGCCAAGAGCGACAAAACGCCTGAGGCGATTGTGAAGGAACTCTATCTGGCGGCCCTCAGCCGCGATCCATCCGCCCAGGAAGTCGAAGCCGCGGCCAAGCACATCCAGGGTGCCAAAGACCGCCGCATGGCCGTCGAAGACATCGGCTGGGTGCTCATCAATTCCAAGGAATTCCTGTTCCGGCATTGATCGTGCCAGGCAAATTCCGCTGAAGTTTTCCCAGGCCGTCCGCATTCCCTTGCGGACGGCTGTTTTTCTATCGCCTTTCATGGGCTTCTATTTCGACTCCGTTCGTCATACGGAATGATTCGATTGCACCAGTTCAAGGTCGTCTGGGATTCGTGAAAATCGAAATGCAGAAAACGATTCCGCCATGAACGAATCAAAAAGATAAGCGGATGAAGCGGCGATTACGGGGGCAGGGCATTCGATCGACTTGCTTCCTTGTGTATCACAGTCGGCGACTTTCTTCCTGATCGAGGACTTTCGAAAATCGGCGGGTAAGAAGATGTCGTAATTATTTCCATTCAAGCATATTGCGATTCTTTTCGTAACACATGTAAGATTCTGACTCCTCGCACTTCCCCCATCAACTGCACGACCATTCGAAAGAGATGACGCATGGCTTCACGGATTCGACATATCGCACTGCTCACAATGGTTACGACGTTCCTCATGAGCCGAGGCGTGATCGCTGCCGACATCGCATGGTTCGAGCCGAGCCTGGCTTCCAACAGCAATGCGACGATCTTTACGACGGACACCTATACCTCGAACTTCGGAGTGGCTTTTCTGACAGGCGGTTCGGGCCCGTTCACGATGGACTGGGTAAATCTCGGTCTGAACACATCTTCACAAACGAGCGGTGCCGGATCGTTCAAGCTGGCGCTTCACAGCGCCACGAACTCGACCGCATATTCCGCCGTGGCAGGAACGACCGAATACGCGATGGACGTTGTGAACTTCACGGCTCCGACCTCGACCAATACCAATTTCACGCTCAATTTGACTTCGGCTGACATTCCGAACATCACGAATTTCGCGATGGCGGCGAACTCTGCCTACACATTGGTGATTTACAGAGGGAACGTGGCCTGGGGCCTGCAGCGAACGACCGGAATCGCCAACGGCACGACGAACAATTTCTACAACGTGAGTGACGGGTTCCAGGCGCTGGACACGTTCCGCAACAATACGGCGAACTATACCAACAACACGAACAGCTACCCGACGCTGGCGATTTCGTTCGGCCAGACGGTGGTTCCCGAGCCTTCGACCTGGGCCCTGGGCGCCATCGGTACGATCGTATGTGTGGCTCTGCGAAAGCGACGGAAGGTTGCTTGAGATCGATACGAAGAGAGGCGTACTTCGAGCGTCGGACTTCGATTCGGCCTCTCAGGATCTCCGGCCCCGTCGCAGCTTTTTGCAGTGACGGGGTCGATGTTTTAGAGATCTCTTTCGACGCGAACAGGATGGCGAAAATAGGGGCTTTTGGTCGTATGGCGAGTTTTTGAGTGTCGTCCGCGTGTTTTTCCGGACATTTTCGTCAGCTTGTGGTTGCAATCTTTTCCGATCGCACGACAATTCGGTTTACGAAGGGCATGACCCACGCCCTGAATACCCCGATACAGCCAAGTTCGATCCGCTCCCTTCAGGATGAGGGATTCCGCCCATGGTTACCGTGACTCGAAACCAAACTCAAGGAGAGCTGGCGCCGCGCGTTCGAATCGGTGTCGGCGGAAGGTGGTCCGCTGAAGAACTCCAGCGTTCGTTGCATTTCATTCTGAAGAGTACGGGCTGGCAGGTATTGACGCGTTCCGCCGAGAATTCCGATGCGGATGGCAATGGAGCGATGGCGGCTCCGGCAACGCAATTGTCGGTTCCGATGTCAGGAATGGTCGAAATTGTGCCGCTGGGCGACGGATTGTCGCAGGTTTTCGGCTTTCCCGAGTCGGAAGAGCTGGATGCCGTGGTGATCAGCCCTCTGGCCGAATCCGGAGCCGATACGGACGGCATGACGGCCCGGCGCTATCTGGCCAGGTTCGTGAGGCAGCTCCGGCCCGGCGGGGCGACGATCTTCGCCGCCGACGATCCGGTGTCGGACATCTTTTCGGCCATCCGGCTCGATTGCCGGCGACTTGGCTATCGATATGACAGTGAGAACCGATCGAGCCATCACGATCAGGCAGGTGGCGATGCGAATCCGGGTATGCAGGATCGATGCCTGAATTCGGACGACGATGCGACCACCGCCGAACGCACCCGGCTGGAACTTGCGGCACTGGCCGTTGTGCAGGCCTTCGGGCTGAATGCGAATGCCACGTCGGGCAACGTCGGCGTTTTCGCGGTTTGAAGAGCCGGGCGGTTCGAACCCGGTCGAAGGCCGGTAAACCAGGGCGGGCAACATCGCTCAGGCATCGGCCTTGTTCAATGATATCGAGCGAATCTGTGCGACAGAGTCCGGCCGAGCTGGAAGAGTAAAAACCCGGCTGGGCCGAAAGCCCGGGAAACGGTAAAGGTCGTGAATCTCTCTCGACTGTCGGCGCGATCTCGCACCCGACGGATCGAGCGTCCTCATCCCCTGCATTCGAGATGGCATTTCATCCGTAAGCTTTTGCGGTACAAACGCTTCAGTCCTGGCCGTGCAGCCGTTGTCGAATTGTGTGCGCCGAACTGGTTCGCACAGGGGTGAATTCTGGTGGCGGCCCGGAAAGCGAGAAGCCCTCCGAGCTGGAACTCGGAGGGCCCGGGGGTAATGGCACGCTCGGGGGCGGTCACTTCGCGGGTTCGACTTTGCCTGTGGCGGCCCATTCGACGCCCCGGCGGAGCCATTCGCGGTAGTTCGGGTTCGCCATGGCGACGGGGTCGTGACCCAGGACATTGTTGTAGACGCGGCCCTTACCGTACTGGTTGACCCAGACGACCGGTTCGTCCTTGCCTGTGCCTTTCGGCTTGGCGGGGTCGCAGAAGGCGGTGGCGATGATGGTGCTGCCGGGCGTGACGAGGCTGTTGGAATAGAGTTCGTCGACCGTGTGTGCGAATTTTTCAGGCAGACCTTGCGAAATCGGGTGATCCGCTGCCTTCTTCACTTCGAATTCATGGGGAGGCCCATGGAACCCCTGAGTGCGCCAGCCCCCGGCGGTGAGTTTTTCGTACTCTTCCCAGTTCGGTCTGGCGAACGCGGCCGATGCGAAGTGATAGGAGACCAGCCCTTTGCCGTCTTTCACGGCGTCGAGCAGGGCCTTCCTGTTGGCCTCGGACCATTTGGTGTCGGGCCCGCCTTTAGCGGTTTCGAAGTAGTTGAGGATCAGGACATCGTATTTCGCAAGGTTTTCGGGCGTGAGATCTTTGGCGGGGGCTGAGGCGACGTCCACGGTGAACTTGCCAGCCGGAGTGGCCAGGATTTCCTTGAGGGCCGCGGTGGTGCCTTTCCAGTCGTGCGCGCCGACGTTGTCGCCGGTGATGACGAGGGCCTTGATCGGCTCGGCGGCGTTGGCGGACGAGGCGGACAGGGCCGCGAGACATGCCGTGGCGAAAGCCACGAGTCGGGATTTCATCGAAGTTCTCCGCTTGGTGTGTGGTGAGCGATGCGGATCGGCTGCGTGCCGGTGGCGGTAAGCGTACCGGGACGTGGGTACGAGCCGAAGCGCTGGAGGCCTTATTGTGGCGGTTGGCGGGTGCGGAGTCCATGACTTCGCGGCAGGATTCCGGGGCGTTACAGGAAAGGAGGAAAGTAAGGACCGGCAAGTTTGGCATGGCGGTTGCTTTTCGGTTGTGTGCACAAAGAACGATCAGCAACTTGAAGAGTCCCACCCGATCTCTGCCGGAAATTCGAACAAGCCCTTTGTGCGAGCAAGAGGAGTCCCAACTACGATGAAACGAAAAGTGCTTTGGACACTGGGGGCATCGCTCGCGATTTTCGTCGCGATGTCAGCGGGCGCGATGGCCCAGGAAGCCGCCCCTGCCGCTGTTGCGGAGGCCCCGGCGGCTGCGCCGGAATCGGCTTCGCTGGTGGATGTCGACACGCTGTGGGTTTGCCTCGCGGCGTTTCTGGTGTTCTGGATGCAGGCCGGTTTCGCGCTTGTGGAAACGGGCCTGACCCGTGCCAAAAACGCGGGCAATATCTGCATGAAGAACCTGATGGACTTCTGCATCGGGACGATCACGTTCTGGGCGGTCGGTTTCGGGTTGATGTTCGGCCTGAATTCGTCGGGCTACATCGGCACGACCAACTTCCTCTATGACACGACCGATTCGTTCCAGTGGGGCTTTTTCATCTTCCAGACGGTCTTCTGCGCTACGGCTGCGACGATCGTTTCGGGGGCGATGGCCGAGCGGACGAAGTTTTCCAGCTATCTGATTTACTCGGTGGGCCTGACGCTCGTCGTTTATCCGATCTTCGGTAGCTGGGTGTGGAACGGTCTTGCCAAGTCGGGCGGTGCCGGATGGCTGGAAAGCCTGGGCTTCCGCGACTTCGCCGGTTCGACGGTCGTGCACTCGATCGGCGGCTGGGCGGCTCTGGCGGGTGCCCTGACGGTCGGCCCGCGGATCGGCAAGTACATCGAAGGCAAGCCCCGGCCGATTCCGGGCCATAACCTGCCAATGGCGATTCTGGGCGTGTTCATCCTCTGGCTGGGCTGGTTCGGCTTCAACCCGGGCAGCACCACGGCGATCAAGGGCGGCAGCTTCGCCTATATCGCGGTGACGACCAATGCGTCGGCCGCGGCTGGGGCGGTGATGGCACTGATCACGACGTGGCTCTGGTTCGGCAAGCCGGACGTTTCGTACACGGGCAACGGCGTTCTGGCCGGTCTGGTGGCGATCACGGCCGGTTGCGACTGCGTGAGCGTGCCTTCTGCCTTCATCATCGGTGCCATCGCGGGCGTGCTGGTGGTCGTCATTTGTACGCTGATCGACCGGGCCGGGATCGACGATCCGGTGGGTGCCATCGGCGTTCACGGCTGTTGCGGCGCGTTCGGCACGATCGCCGTCGGCCTGTTCATGAAGGAAGGCATCGTGGACGGCAAGGCTGGCCTCCTGATGGGCGGCGGCATGACGCAGCTTATGCCCCAGCTTTACGGCGTGGGCGCGGCTTTCGTCTGGTCGTTCGGCGTGAGCTTCGCCATGTTCCAGGCGATCAAGTACACGGTCGGCATTCGCGTGTCGGCTGAAGAAGAAATCGAAGGGCTGGACATCCACGAGCATGGCTCGCTGGCTTATCCGCCGATGTTCGTCGCCGACGAACTGGTGGCCGGCATGTCGGACAATTCTCCGGCCACGGCGACCTTCTCCGGTTACAAGAGCCGGGTGGCTTTGAGCGACCCGGCCTCGATCTGACGACGAAAAGTCATCGCGGGGCGGCCCGCCCCCTGAAGAGCGGGCTGCCCTGAATCGATCGAACCCGTTCCGCATGGATGCCGGAACCCCGAAAAAAACGAGTCCCCCCCAAGTAAACCCTGAATGATGAGATCTTTCATGCGTATTCTGCGCAAGTCCACTCGATTCGCATTGATCACGGCGCTAGCACTAGGCGCATTCACGACGACCGCATCCGCCTGGCAAGCTCAGCCGCCTCAGGTACCGCCCGCTGTCGCTGCTCCCGCGGCACCGGGAACGTTCCCGGCACAGGAGACTGTCACCGTCGAAACCGCGCCGACGGCGGGCCCCGGCTTGAAAGAGGCTGATACGGCCTTCATCATGATCTGTGCCGCGATGGTGCTCCTGATGACACCTGGCCTGGGGCTTTTCTATGGCGGCATGGTGCACAGGAAGAACGTACTCTCGACCTTTCAGCAGAGCTTCGTGCTGATGGGCGCGATGGCGGTGCAGTGGGTCACGATCGGCTACACTCTGGCATTCGGCAGCGATCAGCTCGGCGGCTTCATCGGCGGGCTCGATTATCTGTTCCTGAAGGACGTCGGGCTGGATCCGCACCCGGTCTACGGGCCGACGATTCCGCACCAGCTTTTCATGATCTTCCAGTGCATGTTCGCGGTGATCACTCCGGCCCTGATTTCCGGTGCGTTCGCCGAGCGGATCAAGTTCTCCGGTTATCTGGCTTTTTCGCTTCTCTGGGCGACATTCGTCTATTCGCCGGTAGCCCACTGGGTGTGGGGCGGCGGCTGGATCGGCCAGATGGGGGCCCTGGACTTCGCCGGCGGCCTGGTCGTGCACCTGATTTCGGGTGTGGCGGCTCTGGTGTGCTGCATCGTCGTGGGCAGGCGGAGCGGTCACGGCAAGGTGGAAATGCACCCGCATAACCTGACGATGACGGCACTCGGCACGGGCCTGCTGTGGTTCGGCTGGTTCGGATTCAACGCGGGCAGCGCCCTGGCGGCGAACAAGTCAGCCGTGGCAGCCTTCGTGAATACGAACGTCGCCGCCGCCGCCGCCACGATCGGCTGGGTGGCTCTGGAGTGGATCCTTAAGGGCAAGGGCACGGTTCTGGGTGCTTGCTCGGGAGCGGTGGCCGGTCTGGTGGTGATCACCCCGGCGGCCGGGTTCGTGGCGCCGATGTCGGCCCTGATGATGGGCCTGATCGTGACCGTCTTCTGCTACTCGGCGATCATGATGAAGAACAAGCTGGGCTATGACGACTCGCTGGATGTCGTCGGCATTCACGGTGCTGGCGGGCTCCTCGGTGCGATTCTGACTGGCGTGTTCGCCCAGGCGGGAATCACCAACGACGTCAACGGTCTGATCAACGGCAATATCTCACAAATGCAGCCCCAGATCGTCTCAGTGCTGGCCGCGGGCGGTTACAGCCTTGTGGTGAGTGCGCTGCTGGCCCTGATCGTCAATGCCACGATCGGCATGCGGGTTTCGGCCGAAGACGAAGATGCTGGCCTGGACCTTTCGCAGCACGGCGAACGGGGCTACATCATGGGCGACCTTCTGGGCACTTCCGAAGGGATCGAAGCTCACCCGGCCTGACCGAAATGAAAGGCGAACCTGCCCGGCCCGGGCCGGTTCGCCCTGAGATCACGACGTCTCGACACGTTGTACGAATCGGGACTCCCAGGGGCCGGTCAGGATTTCAGGATCCTGGCCGGTCCTCTGGTTTCATCGAGGTTTCGGGGCCGTGCTTACGGGCATGGTATCCTGCAAGAAGCTGAAGAGCGATGCCCCTTTGTCGAGCGCCCGTTCCAGGGAAGTCGCGGCCAGGGCGGCGCATTCTCGCCCAAGCCTCCGAATGACAACGCAAACCGATTTCGAAACCTGACCTCTCATCGTGCCGGTTTATTTTTCGTTCGGATGGCGCGCTTCCGAGATGCTCGAAAAATGGGGAAAATTGAAGTGAGCCATTTGGCTGGGCAATCCGGCTGGGGAGTGATTTCGAAATGATACGGTCAGACGCGATACCCGATTTCGAACGGATTCGCGAATTGTCCCGACAAGGGCGGCTGTATTTCGGCTACGGTTCGAATCTGAGTGAGCTGGATGATACGATCGCGGGCCGGGGCCAGCTGGCTTCGATTTGCCGCGCTTTCGTTCCGGACACCGCCCTCGTTTTCGACCGGTATTCGGAAGCCCGTGGTGGCGGAGTTTTGAGTTTGAGCGAATTTCCCGGCGGATTCGTGGAAGGCTCGCTTTTCGAAGTGAATGCCTGGAACGAGCTTGTCGAAAAAGAGGGCGTGCGTCGTGGAAATTACATTCGGATCAGCCTGCCGGTTCTGATTCGCGACCCAAGCACCGGCATTTGCCGCCAGGAGATCGCCCAGAGCTATGTGACGGCGCGACCGGAGGGGTTCGTCAAGCCGGGCGGCGATTATCTGCACTTCCGCAGGCAGGGGCGGGCGTCGCATGGCTTGAGCTGTCATGACCTGGATCTGGCGGCGGCAGGTGAGCCGGGCGGGTTCGGCGGCGACCGTTTCGCGATCTTCACTTACGGCACGCTTTGCCGGGGCGAAAGCCGGGCCCGGGTCATGCGAACGGGGCCGCTCGCGGAAGTCTCGCTCGCCGAAATGAAGGGCGTGACTCTCTGGCGGCATTCCAGCGGAGAATATCCCTGCCTGCTCGAGGCCGATCCGGCGGCTGGCAAGCCGAAGCCCGTCGCAGGCGATTTGTGGACATACAGGGCGGATGGCGAAAATGCCGAGTCTCTTTCGAAATTGTTTTCCAGGCTCGATGCGATCGAAAGCGACGCGAGACCGAAGATCGAAGGTCTCAGGAAAATCGTGATTTCGAAGCTCGACCGAAATCACTCTGTGGATGAAGCCTCGGACGAAACTCGGAAGCACATCGAGGACTTGACCGCTGATTCGAAATCTTCGGAATACCGAAGGACGCTGGTCGATGTGAATTGCCATGGCCGGAGCCACAGGGTTTGGACTTATTTCTATTGTGGGCCGATGGCTGGCCTGCTACCGATCACGAGCGGAAACTGGCGGAAATACGCGGGGCGATGGGATGAAAGTCTGGAATCGGACTCGATGCCGGTTGAGGACCGAGCCTGATGAGAATCAACGAAACGCGCCGTTTTTGAGGTATCGGGCAAGCGTTTCCTGGAAAACACGGGATTCGACGGGTTTGGAGAGGAAGTCGGAGCAGCCTGCGTCGATGGCTTTTTTGCGGTCGTGGCTCATGGTGGAGGCGGTCAGGGCGATGATGGGGCGTTCGAAGCCGGCGTCACGCAGTGTGCGGGTGGCCTCGTAGCCGTCCATCTCGGGCATCTGCATGTCCATGAGTATGAGGTCGTAACGGGCGTTGCGGGCCGCTTCGACGGCTTCGAGGCCGTTCTCGGCGATATCGGCTTTCAGGCCGTGGCGTTTGAGCAGGTGGACGATAACCCGGCGGTTATCTTCGCTGTCGTCGGCCAGAAGGACACGGCCTTCCAGCCGCAGTATGCCCGGGGCCGTTTTCGAGGATTGCTTGTTGAGTGCGAACTCGATCGAGTCCGCGGGGGCGACCCAGGCCGGGTCCGGTTTGTCGATCGGCGAACGGAGCGGGAGTCGCACGGTGAACGTGCTGCCTTTGCCGGGTTCGCTGCGGGCTGTGACGGAGCCGTTCATGGCTTCGACGAGCTTGCTCGTGATCGTCAGACCCAGGCCAGTGCCACCGAACTTGCGGGTGGTCGAAGTGTCGGCCTGACGGAACGGTTCGAAAATGCTGGCGAGCTGTTCGGGGGTCATGCCGATGCCGGTGTCGGTGACTTCGAACGAGAGCGTATCGGGCAGGGCACTGACCCGAAGCGTGATCGCACCGCCGGATTCGGTGAATTTGACTGAGTTGCTCAGCAGGTTGACGAGCACCTGGCGGACCCGGGTCGGATCCATCAGGCAGAATGCCGGGAGGGACGAGACCGGCTCAGTCGTAAGGCGGACTTGTTTGTCGTCGGCGCGAATCTTGAGCAGGGTGGCGGCGTCGAGTGCGATCTGCCAGGGTGAGGCCGGTATCGACTCGAAGGCCATTTTGCCTGCTTCGATTTTGGACAGATCAAGAACGTCGTCGAGGATCGTCAGCAGGTGCGATCCGTTGCGGCGGATGGCTCCGACGGCACCGGCGATTTCTTCGGCCGACATGCCGAGGTCGGAGATCATGTCGGCATAGCCGAGCACGGCCGTCAGAGGCGTGCGGACTTCGTGGCTCATCTGGGCCAGGAACTGGCTTTTGGCGAGGTTCGCGGCCTCCGCGGCGACTTTCGCGTCGCGCAGGCTCTGTTCCAGGTCGCGCTGATCGGTGATGTCGCGATTGATTCCGATCAGCTGCACGGCCTTGCCGCTGGCGTCGAATTCGACGACGCTGGCCGCTTGAAGTTGACGAATGCTGCCATCGGGCCGGACGATGCGGAATTCGCGGTAGAGCGGGTCGTTCATGCCCTTGGAAGCCATCAGTTCGTCGACGGTCCTGGATTTGTCGTCGGGATGGACGGCGTCGAGCCAGAACTGATATTTGATGCCGCCCAGGAAATCGCGAGGATCCAGCCCGTAAATTTCGAACATGCGTTCATCCCATTCCAGGGAATCGTCCGCGAAGTTCCAGGCCCAGATGCCGATCTTAGCCGCGCCTGTGGCCATTTTCAGCCGCTTGAGCGTGGTGATCAGGCGCATTTCGGCGAGTTTACGGTCCGTGATGTCCATCGAGGTGCCGATCAGGCGTACGGGCCTGCCTTCGGCATCGCGTTCGACGACCATGCCCGTTCCGCGATGCCAGCGCTCCTCGCCCGATTTGACGATGACGCGGTGTTCGCAGACGAATTCTTCGGCCCGCCCTTCCAGGTAGTCCTGCAGGTTGTCAAGAACGGTGTCCCGGTCTTCCGGATGGAGGACGGACATCCAGCCTTCCGACGTCAGCGGAATCTCTCCGGGCAGGTAACCGAGCAGGTCGTACCAGAGATCGTCGGCACACCCCTCGCCGGTCCGCAAGTCCCACTCCCAAATGGCTTCCTGGGCTGCCTTCATGGCCATGCGGTGCCGCAGCTCGCTTTTCTCCAGATTGGCTTCCATCCGCTTGCGGTCGGTGATGTCCACGTTCGTGCCGATCATCCGTGTCGGCTTGCCGTCCGGGGCGCGATCGACGATCAGACCCGTGCCGGAGAACCAGCGAATTTCACCCGACTTGCGGAGCGAACGGTACTCGATCAGATATTCGTCGATCCTGCCTTCCAGATAATCTCTCAGGTGCTGTCGAGCCATGTCCCGTTCTTCAGGATGAATTCCGGCGATCCAGGCATCGAAGGTCGGCGAGACTTCGCCGGGGTCGTAATCGAAATGCTCGTACCAGAGATCGTTGACGCTCACTGCGCCGGTCGTCAGGTCACAATCCCAGATGGCGGCCTGCGAGGCCTGAATGGCCAGGCGATAGCGCAACTCGTTCGATTCCAGCTCGGCCTCGATCCGTTTGCGATCGGTGATGTCCATGTTCGTGCCGATCATGCGGACCGGCTCGCCGGATTCGTCCCGTTCGACGATCGTGCCCGTGCTCCGATACCAGCGCACTTCGCCTGATTTCACGATCACTCTGTGCTCGTTGTCGTACTTTTCGCTGCTGCCATCAAGATAAGCGTTCAGGTCGCGGAGCGTGGTCTCCCGGTCGTCCGGGTGCAGAGTCCGAACCCAGATTTCGTCCGTCGAAGGCAACTCGCCGGGGGCATAGCCGAAGTGCGTGAACCATAAGTCGTTGGCGATGACTTTTCTTGTGCGTATGTCCCATTCCCAGACCGCTTCCTGGGCGGCTTCCATGGCAAGCCGCAGGCGGTTTTCGCTGGCGGTGATGGCCGACTCCAGCCGCTTCCGTTCGGTGATGTCGATATTCGTACCGATCATGCGGGTCGGCTTTCCGGAATTGTCGCGATCGACGACGACCGCCGTTCCCCGGATCCAGCGGATCTCCCCCTGCCTGGTCACGATCCGGTGCTCCGACCGGGCTTCGCTGGCCAGGCCGGTCAGGCATTCTTCAAGGCTGCGGGTGATGCGTTCACGGTCTTCGAGGTGGATCATTCCGGTCCAGAGTTCGATCGAGACATCGACCTCGCCCGGGGCGAAGCCGAGCTGCTCATACCACAGATCATTGACGAAGATCTGCCCCGAGACGTTATCCCAGTCCCAGATGGCTTCGTGGGAGGCTTCCAGCGCCAGGCGGGTGCGCTGTTCGCTCAGGCGGATTTCCTCTTCCATCCGTTTCCGCCCGGTGATGTCGACGTTCGTGCCGACCATTCGGACAGGGTTGCCGGCCGAGTCCCGTTCCACGACAGTGCCCACGCACTTCTGCCATCGGTATTCGCCCGACTTCGTCCGTATCCTGTGTTCGGAGTCGTATTCGCACGTGTGGCATGCCAGGGCGTCCTGCAGAAGCTGAACGGCCCGGTCCCGGTCATCGGGATGCAGACTCTCCCGCCAGAACTCCAAAGTGGCCGGAAACTCGTGTGGCTGGTAACCGTAATGCGAGTACCAGAGATCGTTGACGAAGATTTCGCTGGTGACGAGGTTCCAGTCCCACACGGCCTGGCGCGAGGCTTCCATGGCCTGCCGGAGTCGTGATTCGCTGATTGCAAGAGCTTCTTCGGCCCGTTTCCGTTCCGTGATGTCCTGATTGACACCGATCGACTCAACGGTTCGGCCCGACTCGTCCTTCCTGACGATGAAACGTATGGCCAGGTGGCCGATTTCCCCATCGGCATAAAGAAATTTGTGTTCCAGCACCAGGGAGTAA
The DNA here is from genome assembly GCA_016125085.1 of bacterium. Classification (GTDB taxonomy): domain Bacteria; phylum Planctomycetota; class Planctomycetia; order Isosphaerales; family Isosphaeraceae; genus QWQI01. The sequence goes on along the minus strand of WGMM01000022.1, from coordinate 57,336 downwards.
TTGGGGTCGTCGGACAGGAGCGCCTTGTCGATTTCGTCGGCCACCATGTGCTGATCTTCCGGAGGCAGGAACCGGCGGGCGTATTCCGCCGACGACATCGTGTAGCCCCCCTGGGCCTCGGCCGTCGTGCGGAATATGGCGTAAAAGTTATCCGTGAAGGTGAAGAGGTCCGAATTGACGTCGTATTTCCACTGGCCGGCCTTCGCAAGCTTCAGGGCGATCGAAAGTTGCAGCTCGCTTTCACGCAAGTCGGCTTCCGCCTTCTTCAGCTCGCTGATGTCACGGGCGATGCCCAGAAAACCGGAAAGTTGGCCGCTCGGTTCCATCAACATGCTGACCGTCAGCAGTACCGGAATCCGATGACCGTCCTTATGGATAAAAGTCCATTCGCGTGTTTCGGATTCGCCCAATCTTGGCCTGGCGACGAAGACTTCGAACCCGGGCTCGATTGGCCGGCCCAGTTCGACGGTAAGGGATTCGGCCCTGCGCGCGACTTCTTCCGGATCGTGAAAAACGACAGGCGTCAGCTTGCCGAGCATTTCGTCCGCCGAATAACCCAGAAGCCTTTCTGCGGCACGGTTGAACAGTGTGATCTCGCCTGTGGAGGCCCCGACGACGATCGCCTCGCCGGCACTTTCTAGCACAGCTCTCTGGAATGTCTCACGATGCTGAAGTTCCGTCTGTGCGAATTTTCGGTCCGTGACGTCGAGGTTCGAACCGATCATGCGAAGTGGCCGACCGGAATCATCGCGATCCGTGATGAGGACAGTCGAACGGATCCAGCGAACATCGCCGGTTTTCGTGATAATCCTGTGTTCGGCCGTATTGACGGTACCACCTGCGACGAACGCTTCGTGCGTAGCCGTCAATTCGGCCCGGTCTTCAGGATGCACGGCGTCCAGCCAGGTTTCGACGCTTACAGGAATTTCGCCGCGTTCATAACCCAAATGCCGGAACCAGAGATCGTTCACTTCGACTTGCATCTTCACAAGATCCAGTTCCCAGACCGATTCCTGGGTTGCCTGCATGGCAAGCCTGTATCGATTTTCGCTCCTTCTCAGGGCTTCTTCCATCGCCCTTCGTTCCGTGATGTCGTTGGTGGTTCCTGTCATTCGTGTCGGCAGTCCGTCAACGTCACGTTCGACGATCAGACCGGTACCGTGATGCCATCGAACTTCGCCCGATTTGGTGATCACTCGGTAAAAGACGGAATATTCTTCGATTTGACCGGACAAATAATTGAAGAGCGTGATCGTAATGGAGCTCTGATCATCGGGATGCAGCGAATTCTTCCAGGTTTCGAAGTTCAGAGGAACTTCACCCGGTTCGTAGCCGAGCAACTCGAACCAGAGATCGTTCGCCTGGATTTCCCCAGTTTGGATATCCCATTCCCAAACGCCTTCTTGAGCCGCTTCCAGAGCATCGCGATAGCGATTTTCGCTTCGCATGAGTGCCTGTTCAGCGATCTTGCGTTCGGTGATGTCCAGCGACGTGCCGACGATCTTCAAGGGAAGTCCGTCTTCGTCTCTTTCTAAGACCATTCCGCAAGACTTCACCCAGCGCAGATCGCCGGATTTCGTCACGATGCGATGTTCGATGCTGTGAAATCCAGAGGTTTTCAGTAAACTTTCGCGTTCGAGTCGGACTCGCTCACTATCGTCCGGATGGGTCATGAGGTCCCAGACCTCCGCGGATGGCTGCACTTCACCGGGCTCGAACCCGAGCTGCCGATACCAGAGGTCGTTGGCCGAGACGAGCCCCGTGACGGCATCCCATTCCCAGACCGATTCCTGCGCGGCTTCCAGGGCGTAGCGCAGGCGTTTTTCGCTGCGTTCCAGGGCGTCTTCGGCCCTTTTTCTGTCCGTGATGTCGCGAGACGTGCCGACTAATTTTCGAACTGCGCCCGATTCGTCTCTTTCAGTGATGATGCAGCTCGAATTGACCCAGCGCACTTCGCCGGATTTCGTCACGATGCGCTGATCCGTGGGTACGATCTCGTCGCCACTCATGAACGATTCACGTTCACGTAGCAATCTATTGAAATCGTCCGGGTGGGTCATACGGTCCCAGACTTCCACGCTGGGCTGAATTTCGCCGGGTTCGAATCCGAGGAGCCGATACCATTGATCATTGACCGAAATGACTCCAGTTTCTGCATCCCATTCCCAGACCGCCTCATGGGACGCTTCCAAAGCGTGACGCAGGCGTGCTTCGCTGCGCTGCAGTGATTCCTCCGCCAGTTTGCGGTCCGTGATGTCCAGGTCCGTGCCGATCATTCGGAGCGGCCGACCGGAAGCGTCCTGTTCCGAAATGAAGGCCAGGATACGAAGCCAGCGGATCTCACCGGTTTTCGTGATGATGCGGTGCTCGATCGTATTGACGTCGCCTCGCTCGACGAAGCTATCTCGCCCCGCCATGACTTTGCCGACGTCGTCCGGATGGATCGTCTCCAGCCAGGTCTCCACGCGGGGCGAAATTTCTCCTGGCTCATAACCCCTCTGGCGGAACCACTGGTCGCTCACTTCCACTTCGCCGGTCAGCAGGTCCACTTCCCAGCTAGCTTCCTGGGCGGCTTCCAGAGCCTGGCGATAGCGGCGTTCGCTGCGATTGAGCGATTCTTCGGCAGTTTTGCGGTCCGTGATGTCCAGGTTCGAGCCGACGATGAGCGAGGCTATACCCTCGGCATCGCGCTCGACCACCTTGCCGCAAGTGCGGATCCAGCGGATTTCGCCCGATTTCGTGACGATCCGGTATTCCATGAAGACTTCGGAACTGTCGCCCAGGATCGCGGTTCTGGCCGATAACGTGAGATGACGGTCGTCGGGATGAACCTGGTTACGCCAGACTTCGGCGTGCCCGGCGACTTCACCGGGTTCGAACCCGATCTGCCGGAACCAGAGATCGTTCGCCGTGATCTCGCCGGTTGCGACATTCCATTCCCAGACGGCTTCCTGAGCCGCTTCCAGAGCCTGGCGATATCGCCGCTCACTGGCCCGAAGCGCCTCTTCGACCCGCCTGGGCTGGGTGATGTCCGAACTCACGCCGCAGATTTCGTAGCCTTCGAGTTCATGCCCTTCGAGCCGGATCTTTCGAGTGATGACCTGACGCGTCACGCCCCGCTCGCGGGACGTCCGCTCCGATTCGTACGAAATGCCCGTTTCGAGCACGGCGCGATCGCTGGCGGTGTATTCGGCCGCGATTTCCGGCGGGAAGATTTCTGCATCCGTTTTGCCGAGGATCTCATCTGCCGACAAACCCGTGCTTTCGAGAAGCGTGCGATTGACGAGCTGATAACGGCCCGAACGATCTTTCGCGAAAACCTCGACCGGCAGTCGATCGAGCACGTCGAGCAGGAGCGACTCGCGGTCACGGGCGAGTTTTTCGGACCTGACCTGGCGAGCATGCAGGCCGATCTGGTGGCCGAGAGTCGAGAACAGCATATCGATTTCGGGATCGACGATCGGAGCGACAGCGCCGTAAAGCGTGATGACGCCGATCGATTCGCCACGGTCGTGAACTGGAAACGCTACACCCGAAAATAGCCCGAGTTTGCGTAATTCTTCGGACTTGGGGCATGTCTCTGCAAGAGCGAGATCGATCTTCTCGACCCGCATCGCCACTCGAGCCTGCGCGACGTAACCCGGAACGCCCTCGCCCGGCTTCAACGAATCGCCGCAGATGCCATTGACGAAATCGGCCAAAGAAGGATCGGAAATCCAAACCGGGGTATGTCTTACGAGCACACCGGCGCTATCGAATTCCCAGAATTCTCCGATCCGGAAGCCAAGGTGCGTGCCGATCGATTCCAGCAACCTCTCGACACCCGACGGGAACTCCGACAGATCAGAGAGGATCCGGATCGAATCGTCCAGAATCCGCAGGAAATCGTCAACATTCGCTGGACGCTGCATGGACGTCAGGCTTTCGCAGTCATTCTGGATATTCTCATGAAGCGTCTGATACTGGGCGGAGGACGTCATGGGCTGGTTCGACGAGATATTATACGGAGATGTCCGAATTCGACAAAGGGGCGTAAGGTGCGAAAATCGGGAATTTCTGATCTTTTGTGTAAGGAGTGGGCTGGTTTCCGATCCCGTGTCGAATCAAGAACCAGCGATTCGGAATTCGCCTGATTCGAACGAATTTCATGGAAGGGCACTGCCGCGACAGACCTGGCATCCGTTATGATGTCCGGGGCCGACACATCGCAGTACGAAACGCCGCATCCTTCAGGCGGCATCCCGAAACGTTCGACCCCCGGTCCATTCCGATGAGCATCGCACACGCCCCCGAGACCTCGTCTTCCCCGGCCCTTGCAACCGGTCATGCCGGTGTCCCGCACGTCGATCCGGCGGCCCTTTCGGCCCTGATCGATGCCCTGCGTCATGCCATCGGCGACGAGAACCTGATTACCCACCGGGACGAGCGAATCGTCTATGAGTGCGACGGTTACGTCATCGAAAAGAATCTGCCGGACGTCGTCGTCTTTCCGACCTGCCGTGATCATGTCGTCGAGATCGTCAAGCTCTGCAACAAATACGCCATCCCCTTCGTGCCCCGTGGCGCGGGCACTTCGCTGGCCGGTGGCACCCTGGCCGTCGGTGGCGGCGTGATGATCGCCCTGACCCGCATGAAGCGGATCCTGGAGATCAACCACCGCGACCGCTACGCCGTGGTCGAGCCGGGCGTGGTGAACGTGTGGCTCACCCGGGCCCTCGGCGGCAGCGGTTTTCATTACGCGCCCGACCCCTCCAGCCAGACCGCCTGCACAATCGGCGGCAATGTGGCCACCAACTCCGGCGGCCCCCACACGCTCAAATACGGGGTGACCGTGAACCACGTCCTGGGCGTGGAGATGGTCATGCCCGACGGCTCGATCGTCGAATTCGGCGGACCCTGCGAAGAAACCCCGGGCCTGGACATGACCGGCCTGATCGTCGGTCACGAGGGCACCTTCGGCATCGTCACCAAGGCCATCGTGCGCCTGACCCGCGACCCGGAAGCCGGCCGCACCTTCCTGGGCGTGTTCGACTCCATCGAAAGCTGCACCAGGACCGTCTCGGACATCATCGCAGCCGGGATCGTGCCCGCCGCCCTCGAGATGCTCGATAACCTGATGATCCGGGCCGTCGAAGAAGCCTTCCATTTCGGCTTTCCGACCGACGCCGGGGCCGTGCTGATCATCGAAACCGACGGCGTGGAAGCCGGCCTGGAAGATCAGGCCGCGGCGATCGAGACCGTCGTGCTGAAAAACGGCGGATCCGTCCAGAAGAAGATCCCCTGGCGCACTCGTAAGGAACCGGAATACATGGCGATCTGGAAGAGCCGCAAGTCGGCCTTCGGCGCCATCGGCCGCCTGTCGCCCACCTTCTGCACGCAGGACGGTGTCGTCCCCCGCACCAAGCTGCCGCACATTTTGCATTTCATTCAGAAAACAGGAGAAAAATACGGCATCCGCATCGCAAACGTATTCCACGCCGGAGACGGTAACATTCACCCGATCCTGATGTTCGACGAAACCAAGCCCGAACAGGTGAAGACCGTTCTGGCGGCCAGCCACGAAATCCTCTCGGAATGCATCGCCTCGGGCGGCTCCGTGACCGGCGAGCACGGTATCGGCGTCGAGAAAATGGAATTCATGGATAAGCTCTTCAGCCCCGAATCGCTGGAAGCCATGGCCTCCGTCCGCGACGTATTCAATCCCGAGAACCGCTGCAGCCCCCTGAAACTCATCCCTTACGGCTGCGGCTGCCTGGAAAAAGCCCACCCCGGCCACCACGCCGGGGCATAATTCGGAACTTGATCCGAGAAAGTGAGGCGAAGCCGAAATCGAGCCGGAAGCGTGAGCGACGGACTTTCGAATCGAGCCGGAAGCGTGAGCGACGGACTTTCGAATCGAGCCGGAAGCGAGAGCGACGGACTTTCGAATCGAGCCGGAACTGTCCGCGACGGAGTTGCAATCCACAAGGATCACTACCGAGCCGTTCCCATTTTGACCGATCGTGACTGGCGTTTTTAAGCGTCAGAGACTGGATCGATTCTCTTTTGCTTTAACGAGAATTCGCCCATGCAACACCGGGATGTGACCATCGATCCCGCCGAGATTTCGAATCCATCGAATCGACGATTTCGTCGAATTCTCATCGCCACGTTCTCGATCATTGCCGTTGGTCTGGTCATCGCAACCGTATACGTCGTTTTCGAAAGCCGGTCCGCACGACGCTTCGACCCTGGCATGACGACGGTCGCAGCCGAAATCGTTCGCGACAAAGCCATCGAGGCCGACGACGCCGAAACCTGGATCGCCATTCACGACGAAATTCTCTGGCCCCGGCACATCGAATCCCTCCACACAAGTTGGACATCCATTCCAGGCCTGATCTGGAAACATCGATCGATTACGAAAGCGATGAACGTTCTCGATGAGAATCGGTTCATCTTCGAAACCGAGAAAGTCGAATTTTATGGCCGGGCTTTGGGCATGACCGATCGCGAATACAAGCCACGCATCACGCAGGCCTGTATCGACAAGATGTCCCAAATCCTGAAGGAAACCTATCACGATGTTCAGACCATTCCGCACTTGATCAGTCAATCGCTGAACACACGCCTCAGCGTGTTCGTCGAACGTCAGGCCCGGCTAGGAGATGCGACCGACCAAGCCTGGCTCGCATTCCTGGACTCGTTCTCACCCGAAGTCTTCGCACGATGGCTTCGGCTGCAATCGTCGGGCAGTTATTTCCTGCAGGAGGCATCCATTCGGAAAAGCCTCGAGAACCGGTACGATAAGCACCCCGACGACCCCTGGCTCGTTCGTCTGGCGGGCGTCATTCGCAGCCGCGACGGAAAATTCGCCGAAGCCGAGCCCCTTCTGGCGAAATCGGCCGAGCTTTTCGCCGACGATCCCGAAGGCCGCCACGCCTGGGGCGAAGCCCGGCTCGCGTTGAATATGCCTGTCGAAGCCGAATCGATCATGGGCCCGCCTTGCCGCGATTCGATCCATTTCGAAACTCAGGAAGCGATGCGGCTGACATTTCGAGCACAAATTCACGAAAAACAAGGCCAGCTCGAAGCCGCCCGCCGGGACGCCGAAGCCGCCGTCAAACTCAATCCGCGCAGCGTCGAAGGCTGGGAAACGCTTGCCGGAATCGCGAAAAAATCGGGCGACACCGATCGATCGCAATTCGCCGAAACAGAGGCTCGAAACTGGTCGGATAAGAACAATCGCCTGAAAACCGTGCTGAAATCGTTCGCGATGCGCATCGAAGAAACCCGCATGAAAGATCGGCGAATGCGGGACGACGGCGGAACCGTCGAACCCCTGGTCGAGGCCCTGCAGCAACTGGAATGGCCCCACGCGGCTGAAGCGTTGAAATCGGCACGGAAAATCGCCGCCGGAGAAATCGGCTATCCGGTATTCCGCAAGCTCCCGGAACTCCAGCCTGGTTTTCCCGACCGATTCTTCCTGCCCCGCCCGGTCCTGCGCTCCGAAACGCCCGAATCCCGAGGTCGGGGAGGCGTGAGGTTATGAAATTCGCCACGTGAAATCGGTGGGCTCGCTTTTTCGGGCTTCGATGTTGGCACAGAGACTGTCCCTGAGATTATGATGTTTCCTGGTACTGTCATGTCTGATGGGCTGATCTGATTTCCGACTCGAATATGCCGTTTCCTGGACGATCGATCGAAACATGGCGTCTTCTCAGGATTCCACGGATCAACGACTCCGAACCGCAACTGACTCGCGCCGTTGGGGTGGCCCGAAAAGGTGGGCGCGGCGGTTCGTGGCTGTTTGTCTGCTTCTGATCGCCGTGGCTTTCGTTTCGAAACTCGTTCGTGATCATGGCCGGTTCGATCCGAACATGCCGGAAGCGGAGGCGAAGAGGATCACGGATCAGGCGGTCGCGGAAAACGACGTGACCAGTTTCGTGAGGATTCAGAACGAATACTGGGGACGGCGTCTGCCAACGTCAGAACCGACTTTCGGCAAGCTCGCCGGCGCATTCGTCCGCTACGTTTCGAAGAACGGAATTCTGGCCTCGTTCGGATTCAGGGAAGAGATCCAATCGGAACGAATAATTCGACAAAAGTTACTTTGGAAAGGGGTTTCGAAGTCGACAGATCTGGCGAATCGCCCCCGGCTTTTGGAAACGGTGCTCCACCAGCTAAAAGCCACGATCGATGATGAAACGCAGTTCATGAAATACTATGAACTCACTCCTTTCGTAAGATCACGCGATGCGGGCGAAGTGGACGAGCGTCTCATGAGGCTCTACGACGAACAACTTCGCACTGGCGATGCTCTGGACCGGCTGTTTCGTCTTGTTGCGGAATTCGAATCGCCCGACGCCTTATGCGATTGGGTTTCGAAATCGATGGAGGCGAATGTCGACTTTCGTGGCTTGGAATCGACCTTGATCAGCTTTCAGAACGCCGACCCCGCCAATCCGTTTGTGCAGCGTGCCATGGGCCTCCTGCGCTGGAGCCAGGGCCGGTTCGCCGATGCCGAACCGCTTTTGCGCTCGGCCGCGATGCAGCTCGACGACGACCCCCTCGGCCGCTTCGCCTGGGCCGAATCCCGGCGCGAGCTTGGCCTGCCGATGGATGCCGAAAAGCTCATGGGTTCCATTTCGCCCGGCAATCCCAATTATCGCACGCAGGAAGGCCGGCGGCTGGTCCTGCTGGCGAAGCTGTTCGAAACCGCCGGTGATTCGAAACGTGCGACGGAATCGCTCGAAAAGGCCGTGAAAATCAATCCATGGGAGCGTGAAGCGTGGTTCCGTCTGGCTTCGCTCCATGCCGCTGCCGGCGATGCGGAAGGTTCGAAACAGGCCCGGGAACGTGCCGAGGCGCTGGAATCGGTCGAAACGGCGATCCGCAAGGCCCACGAAGCCTATCGGCGGGGCGATCGCAGGCCAGAGGCTGTCCTGCAGGCGGTAGTTCAGGCCGATGACGCCCGTTTCGATGCAGTGATCGCAGGCTGGCGGGCTTTTTGCGGCATGCCCGCTTCGAAATCGCCGGAATCCGCACCCGTGCCCGAACTTTTCTTCGCGGCCCGTCCCAGGATGATCGATCTTCCGCGAAATCCTGCGGATTGGCTCTGGCTGGATGAATCGAAGGGCAAATCCGAGACGACCTCGGCTGGATCGATCGCATTCGAATCGGTTCCGGCCGAGGGTAGCGGATTGCAATTCACATATGCTTCGTTCGCAGGCAAGTCGTTTCGTGTGGCGGACGTCATGGGCGGCGGCGTGGCTGTGTTCGACTACGACGGCGACGGCCGTGTTGACATTTTCTTCCCCCAGGGCTGCCCGTTCGACGAGATCGGCAAACCGGACGCCAAAGGCGGCAACCGGCTGTTCCGCAATCTCGGCGGCTGGAAATTCGAAGACGTCACCGAAAAAGCCGGAGTGGCCGGACGGGGCTACGGTATGGGCGTGGCAGTGGGCGATTATGACGGCGACGGCAAGCCTGACCTTTTCGTGACCGGCTATGGAAATGCGACTCTGTTTCGAAACCGGGGCGACGGCACTTTCGAAGATGTCACGGACAAAGCCGGCTTGAAATGCAAGTTGTGGACGACGGCTGCGGCATTCGCCGACCTGGACGGGGATGGCGACCAGGATCTTTTCGCGGTGACTTATGTCGACGCCCCGCTCGATCGCTCGGAGATTTGCCCGGATGATTCAGGCCGGCCGATCCATTGTTCACCGGGCCGATTCGAGGCCCAGCCGGACAAGCTTTGGGAAAATCGGGGCGACGGCACGTTCGTGGACATTTCGGAATCGTCCGGAATCGCGGCGGCTCAAAGAGGTCGTGGGCTGGGGCTGGCGGTGATCGACCTGGACGACGACGGCCGGCTCGACCTGTTCGTGGCCAATGACGCCTCGCCGAACTTTTTCTTCCGCAACGAAGGCGGACTGAAATTCCGTGAATCCGCGGATGAAGCCGGACTTGCCGTGGACGGATCAGGCCGGGCGACGGCCAGCATGGGCGTGGTAGCCGAGGACCTGGACGCCGACGGCCGTGCGGATATCTTTCATACGAATTTCCTGAACGAGTCGAACACGTTTCGAAAGAATTTGGGCGGCGGACTGTTTCAGGACACGACTCTGGCCATGGGGCTGAGCGCTTCGAGCCTTTCGAAAACAGGCTTCGGCGCGATCGCGGCCGATGCCGACCGCGACGGTTTTCTGGACCTGTTCGTCACCAACGGCCATCTGGATAATCAGCCCTGGATCAACGTGTACATGGCCCAGAAGCCTTTGTTTTACCGAGGGAACGGGGCGAAAGGATTTTCGCTGTTGCCCGAGTCTGCATTTCCTTACCTTTCGAAATCGGTCGTGGGCCGGGGCATGGCGGCGGGCGATTTCGACAATGACGGGCTTGTGGACCTCGTGATCGTGCATCGTGACGCCCCTGTGGAGCTGCTGCGGAACGTCTCGGCGAATGCCGGGAACTGGATCGGTTTCGAAATTCGATCGAATAATGGCGGATTGCCGCCGGCCGGTACTGTGGTCGAATTGCAGTCGGGCGGGAAAAAGCAGGTGCGGCATGTCGCGGGCGGCACGGGATATCTTTCGCACAGCGATTCCCGGGTCGTCTTCGGGCTGGGTGCGGCGGAGAAAGTCGACTCCGTGACGATCACCTGGCCGGAGAAGGGGGAATCGAAGTCCATATCGCTTGACGACCGCCTGCGCGAACCTGGCGGATATCGTCGTGTCGAAATCCCCTGACTTCGAAAGGGGCAGCTTTCGAAGTCGAGCTTCGTACCGACGAAGGCCGTTTGGTGGCGATCGAGAGTGGTTTCTCTGCCGGTTTGCGTTTCGGTATTTCGATGTTGGAGGCCCGGGAAGATGTCGAGACGATTGACCGACCGGATTCGAAATCGAACGAAGCGAGAGTCTCTCCTGGGAATAGGAGTGATTATCATATTGCTCGGGCTGACTTTTCATCTCATGCGATATACTTATTCCAGATTGCCTGAGCGTGACCCGAACAGGAGCGAGCGGGAATACGAAGATGCAGTTCAGGCGAACGCTAAGGTGCCATTCCTGCGAATCCTGCGAAAAGATTATATGAAATATTGCAACTATCCTCCGGGAGTCGTCGGCCCATTCGCGTTGTGCGGTACCGAGGAGTCGGCAAGCGGGTTCGGTTTCGCAGAAATGGAGCGATGGTGGTATGCGCTGCAAAACGGCTATCTTGGCCAATATCTTGGTCTTCGAAGCGTTACCATCGAAGCAGAGGCGTTCTGGCCGGTTCGTTTCTGGCTGGAAGTGGCCAAATCCGCGGATGACGAAGACAAGCCATTGTATGATCACCCGGGGTTGGCGCTGGCCGCGAACGATGAGATTAGGAAGGCATTCAGAAGGTACCAGGCCTGGTATCCGCCGGAAATCGAACCGGAAGAGACATCCGACCTTCTCGAAGAAGATGAGGAAATGATCAAGGCGCGGTCAGGATATTCGTTCTCAGCACCCGACACGATTGCTGATACGCTGCGCTGCTCGATTTACCAGCGGCAATTGCGGATCGGTGAGGCGGTCGATCTCATGAAGCAGGAAGTCAGGAAAAGTGCATCGTATGACCGGATGCGGGAAATCGTTGCATATGCACTGACAGGCGAGCCGGACCCGTATCTTGAGCATCCGTGGGATCAGGATGAAGTGACGGAGAGATTCGTTCGAAACGATGCGAAAAATCCGTTCGTGATTCGGGCCAATGGGATTTCGCTGTGGCGAAGGGGGCAATACCAGGCTGCGGAAATGGAATTGAGGCGTGCGGCGGGGTTGTTCGAAAACGATCCGCTGGGCAGGTTCGCCTGGGCCAGTTGCATGCAGATTCTGGGAATGGATTTCGAACCCGAATCGGCGATGGGAGAAATCTCGCAGGATCACCCTCAATTTCGAACACAGGAGGCGAAACGGCTGGCCTGGCTTGCGTCGCTTTACGAACGGCTCGGGCAGGATTCGCAAGCCGTCGCATCTGCCGAGCGGTCCGTGGGTCTTCATCCTTTTGAGCGGGGTGCGTGGCTGATTCTGGCACAAGCGAAACGGCGGGACGGAGACTTGCCGGGTGCCAGCGCGGCGGAGGCGTTCGTCGTCAAGATCGATGACGCGAGGGAGAAACTGCAAGAAGCTTCGAAGGCGGCCCTGTACGTGAATGACAAGCGGGCGTTCCGATCCGGCATCGCTTCAATTCTTGGCGAGATCAGGATCATTCGGCCTGATCCTTCACGGATGGAGCCACTTGCCGAACAGTGGATCGAGGCGGCCGAAGCCTGTGGCTGGCATGCCGGGGCTGAAATCTGGCGAATTCTGCGGGATCATCGCGACAACAAAGAAGCGATCGAGCGATTGCAGCTTCTCGCTGAAACACCGGAATTCCGGGAAGATGCGTTCTTCTTTCCCCGGCCGACGCTGAAAGCGGGCGAACCGTCGACTATACTGCGGGTTCAGCGCTGGCTATACGGATTATGAATGGTGACAATTTCATTCGAAATGACATAATGCGATTCGAGGGGGATTCGAAATGCCTTCGAATTCAATTCGCCAGCTTGCGATAAAGTTCCAGCGTCAGCCGGGCCGTTTTGTCCCAAGAGAATTCGCCGCCACGGATTTTCGACATCCCGTGCAGTTCCGACCGCCATGTTTCGTCGGTCATGAGCCGGTCGAGCAGTGCAGCCAGTTCGTCGGGATTTTTCGGGTCGAACAAAGCGCCACCTTCGCCAACCACTTCAGGCAGGCTGGTGGCGTTGGCAGCCAGAACCGGGCACCCGACGGCCATGGCTTCGACCACCTGGAGCCCGAAGCCTTCCCATAAAGAGGGGTAAACCAGAGCCATCGAGCCGGCGTAAAGAGGCGGCAGGGCTTCGTCGGGCACTCGGCCGAGCCAGTGGAGACGGCTTTCCAGGCCAAGCGATCGGGCATGGGCCGTGATCAGGTCGGCCTCGGGCCCGGTTTTGCCGCCGAAGACGACCTGCAGCGTCTCGGCGCTCTTGCAGCGGGCCAGGGCATCGAAGACCATCGGAAGATTTTTGCGGGCTTCGAAACCGCCGACGTAAAAGACGTAAGGCTTGCCCGAGAGCGTGTAAGCGGCAAGTGTCGATGCGATTGCGGCCGGATCGACGGGGCGATGGAACGCGGTGTCGGCCGCTTCGGGGATGATTTCGATCTTGTCGGGCAGGACGCGCAGCTTGCGGACGAGATCCCAGGCCGAGGAGCGGCTGACCGTCACGATGCGGTCAGCGGTTTTGCGCGTTTGACGGAGGTAAAAAGCGGAAAGTAAGCCTGTCAGGCTGAGTTTGTCGCTCAAGGGGCGTGGAGTGAGCACATCGATGGCGTCGTGCAGGGTGGCGACGGTCGGGCAGGGGGATCGATATGGCAGGCCGTAATGGTAGGGGGTGTGGAGGACGTGCACGCCTTCGCTGCGGCAGATTTCGGTCTGCCAGCGTTCCTGCCAGCGGGGATAGAACATCGGGCCCGAGGCGATTTCGCAGATCCGGCCATGGCCTTCGCAGGCATCGAAGACGGCACGATGTTCAGCGGCGACGGGGTGATCGGTCAGGAGCAGGATTTCGGCTTCGCCGGTGTCAGCCAGGCCACGGATCAGGTTGACGGCGTAGCGGTTCCAGCCGCGCATCGAGCCGTCGGCGAGCAGTCGGGCATTGATGGCGATTTTGAGCGTCATGGGCGGGTTTTCCCTTTGTGGGAATCGATGACCTTGGCGTAGGTGTCCATGAGCGTGTCGACGACCGGGACGGGGCCGCAGTGGTCTTCGACGAGCTTGCGGGCCGCGATGGCAAGGCGATGGCCGAGGTCGGAGTCGGCTAGCAAGGCGGAGGCGGCCTGAACGAGTTCGGCGTCGGTGTCGCCCAGCATGGCATCGATTCCGTGTCGCAGCCCGAGCCCTTCAGCCCCGCTGCGATTGGTGACGACGGGTAGGCCCAGGAGCATGGCCTCCTGTATTTTCACCTTGGTGCCGCTGCCGGCGGGCGGGGCGTAAAGGAGCACGGAGGCTTCGCGGAAGAAGGGCAGGATATCGGGCACGTTTTCGAAGACGTCGATTCGGTCGTAGCCGTCGAAATCGCCGAAGTAACGGCGGGCATCACGGCCGACGATGCGCAGGCGTGCCTGGGAGTGTTTTTCGCGAATACCGGGCCAGAGCCGTTTGATGAGCCTTTCGGCGGCTGCCTTCGAAGGGGGCCAGAACATGGAGCCGATCATGGTGACGATCGGGTCGTCCGGCAGTTTTCGCGGGGGTTCTTCGAATGGGTAATCGGCCGGATCGATCGCCAGAGGAACGATATGGGCTGTAGCCTGGGGATGGATTCCGGCGAGCGTTTCGGCCATTTCGGGCGACAGGACACGGACATGGTCGAACCGGCGGACCAGGGCGGCCTCGGCCTTTACGAGCCGCTTGCGGTCGATGCGATCCTTCAGGGAAACAGTCGGGCCGGCGGCTTCGAAATCGGTTTTCAGGAAATAATGGCAGCCGAGGATCGATGGGATCGCACGGAAGTCGCGAGGCAGGGCGTGGGCAGTCCAGGGATGTTCCAGGTGGACGATGTCGAACGCTTGCGAGTCGTGGATTCTCCGCAGTTCGACTTCAAGGGCCTTGCCGGTCTGGAACGACATCGGCCGCAGCAAGTTGCGGATTCGGCCAATGAGCCGGAGCGGATGCCCGGGCGTGAATAGCCGGATGCGGTCGTGAAAACCGGGATATGTCGATGCGAGGGCGGCCCGGGCTTCGGGCGTATCGGCGGCCGAGGCGAGGACCTGGAAATCGATGCCGCGCCGGGCGAATTCCCGAAGCATCGCGTGATACGACCGGGCCGCCGCGGACATCGTCGGCAGCGGCAATTCGTTCAGAACCAGGGCGATGCGGGGTTCGGGCATGCTTGGTGCGTAGCCGGCTTATGTAGAGCGTAAGCCGTTCTTTTTACGTTGTGACGTGATTCAGCGGCCGCGGAGGATTTGGGCCAGATCGGCGACGGGGAAGTTTTCGAGGGTGGGCACGGCAATGTCGGCACCGGCATCGAGCAGAGCTTCGAGCGGGTTGGTCGTGCCGACGGCCACGGCGTACATGCCAGCGGCCTTGGCGGCTTCGACGCCGAAGACGGCATCTTCGAAGACGACGCACTGGCGCGGGTCGACGCCAGCCTGGTCCGCGGCTTTCAGGAAGACTTCCGGGTCGGGCTTGCCCCGGCGGATGTCTTCGAGCCCGACGACCGAGCGGAAGCGGCCGTCGAGCCCGCAGCTTTCGATGGTGAGGAAAAGGTTGGGCCGGGGGCCGGACGAACCGATGGCCAGGCCGAAATCGTGGGACGAGAGGTTTTCGATGAGGTCGCGCACTCCGGCCATCAGTTCGATCTGCCCGCGAGCGATGTCGCGATAACACTGTTCCTTGGCGTTACCAAGAGCCAGTGCTTGCTCGTGCGGAAGTGCGCCGCCGAACAGGCGTTCGAAGATCATGAAATTGGTCAGGCCGAATGTCTGACGGACAAATTCGGCGTCGATGGGCAGGTTTTCGCGGCGGCCAAGTTCGATCCAGGCCTGGGTGTGGAAGTCGAGGCTGTCGACGAGAACGCCGTCGTGGTCGAATATGGCGAGCATCGTGAAATCGTTCCGGTGAATCGTGCGGAAATCCCCCGGCCGGTTATGAGCGAGCTGGGGGATATTGGCGATATGCCCTAATTCTCAGTTACCGGAGCCGATGATGGCTTCGGCTTCGATTTCGACGACCATGTTCGGGTCGATGAGCTTCGACACTTCGACGATGGCCGTGGCCGGGCGGATTTCGCTGAAGACGCTGCCGTGCACCTCGGCCACTTCCTGCCAGCGGGAAATGTCGGTGACGTAGATCCTTGTGCGCACGACATCCTTCAGGCTGGCGCCGGCATCGGCCAGGGCCTTGGTGATGATGTCGAGGATCGCCTTCGTCTGACCGCCTGGGTCGCCGGGCGGATTGGCCGCAGCCGTGCCGCTCACGTGGACGACATCGCCCACCTTCACGGCGCGCGAGTAGCCCATTTTCGGTTCCCAGGGCGATCCGGAACTGATCAATTGGCGAGAAGGCATGGCGGTCGGGTGTCTCCGGTTTTGGGGAGGTCAGTGATCGGCACGTTTCAAGCAAGCAATATACAGCCACACCGGGCCCGAACGCCACAAGTTAACCCTGGAAGCAGAAAAGGGGACGGGGGTCTTTTTCAAGAAATGACCCCCGTCCCCTTTTTGGTCCACGATTTCGAAAATGACGCGGGATTCCATTTCAAGTGCGATGGCGGGCCGTCAGCTTTTCAAGACGATGCCCAGATCCCGGGCGATTTCGGCGAGCTTGTCGACATTCCCCGGCTCCACTTCCGCGGCGGTGGGGCCGAGGCGGGCGGTGATCAGGGGCGAGGTCGATTCCAGGCACATCAGGCCGTCCAGGATCGATTCGCTTTCGGTCTGCAAAACGCAAGTCGATTTGATGCGGATCGCCGTCTGCTTCGACAGGTCGACGCCCGGGCAGGTGCATGTCCACAGCAGTTTCAAGGCAGGCGGCATCGGCTCGCCGGTGCGCCGTTCGAAAAACCGGGCCAGCCAGGTTTCGGTCACGCCGGCATTCCGGGCCGTAGCAAGCGTTTCGCGGTCGATCCGATAAAGCCGGGACGCCGCGGACCAGGGGGATGTCGAAGTCGTATCCGAGAACGGCCGGGCGAAGCGGGCCAGTTCGGGGTCGAGGGCCAGGTCGGAGCGTGCCGTGTCGACTTCCAGAAGGGTGCCGTCCTCGATCGATCGCACGCAGATGGCCGGCTTCTGGGTTTGATCCTGCTGGGCCAGAAGGCGCAGGGCATCGAACGGGATGGCGTCGGCGTCTTCGATCGCGAGGATCATGTCGCCGATCGGAAAGGCGCGGAGATTGCGGCTGGCGGCGAGATCCAGAAGGGCGGCCCGGTCTTCGGCGGACTGGGTTTCGAGCAGAGTGAGCGTGCCGTAAACTCGCACGCGATCGGACTTGCCCGCCCAGGTGCGATAGGTTTCCAGAACGGTTCGCGAAAGTTCGACGGCGGACATTTCGGCGAGCCGTGCCTGGGCTTCTTCCCGGGCGAGGCCGTTGCCGAACATGAGCCGCGACCAGGTTTCGTCGAGCCGGATCTGCAGCACAGGGCCGATGCCGCTGAATCGCAGCAGGGTGGCGATCCGGGGCAGGGTCTGGCCCGTCACGGCCTGGCGGTAAAGGATGCCTTCGAGATTCGGCTGAAGGAACAGGGCCTTTTCGATGACGGGCTGCGGTGGCGGAGGCGGCCCCTGGCCGGTGAGGAATCTGGCCTGAGCGGTGGCCTGAACGACGGTCGAGCCATCGGCGGCTGTGCCGACATCGACAAGGCCGGCGAGGCGCGCGGGGCCGAGAAGCCAGTAACGCAGCGCGGCGGCGCAGGTGCCCGATTTTTTGAGCGTTTCGACCGGCTCGACTTTCTTGCGGCTGCGGGTGCGGACGATGACGGTATCGTTCGAGTCGATGTCCTCGACGGGGCGAGCGTTTTCGGGCGTGCGGTCGGGGCTGACGAAATGGGAAGCGAAATCTTCCAGCAGGGGGTCGAGCAACGCCCAGTCGCCAGCGGGGCGGAGGGCGAGATCGGCAAGAATGGCGGCTGGCAGCCAGGGGGCGGGGCCAGGCGGTTCGGCAGGTCGTTCGGAATCGTCGGGCGATCGAGGCGGGGCGGTGAGCGACGCGGCGACGGCGCGGGCGAATCGTTCCTGGAGGTGGATGGAATCTTCGGCCCAGCGGGCAACGGGCACGGGGCGGATCGAGTCGGGTTCGTCCGCAAGCAGGCCGAGGCGGATGGCAATGGGCAGAAACGCATCCACGAACCACTGGGCCCAGTCGGGGGAACCGCCGGGCCATTCGGCCGGGGCCTCAGCCAGGACGGGGTCGCGCAGGAGCGTGTCCCTGTCCTTCTTATGAAGGCCGCCTGACTGGGTGCGCCGGAGCGGGGCGAGCATGGCCGATTGCCAGAGGGCCGTCAGCCGAACGGCCCATTCGGCCGTATCCGGGGGGCTTGCCGGGCGTACGGGTTCTATCGCGGCATGGCGGCTGGCAGTAAGATTGACTTCAGGCGCGGAGAGGCGGTCGACCAGAGCGGGCCAGATGACGAACCCGACGTTTTCGCTCTCGCCGGTTTCGACGAGTTTCTTGCGCGTGGCCAGGGGCAGTGATTCGGTAGTGGAAGAGACCGGAACGATGGCCCCGAAGGCGACGGCGGCGGTGATGGTTTCGGCGGGTTCGTAGCCGATGGCAAGCGCGATACGGGCGAGGTCGTGCGACGCGATCGGTTTGTCGTGCGGACCCCATGCGAGGAGTGCGAGCAGGTTGCGGGTCGGTTCGGAAAGTCCGCCCGCGAGCCGCATGGCCGATGCCGGTTCGTTCCAGACCGAGGAGACGCGCCGGACCCATTCCTCGTGAGAATTTCCGCCCGCAGGCACGTATGAGCCGAGAGTCGTGGCGAGGTCACGCAGCGAAGCGGGCGAATGTTTTGCCAGGGCGAACTCGGCGGCGGATGTCACGGAATCGGTCATATGGCGTAGGAACTTCGGGGATCGATCGGGCCTTGGGCGAATCCGTATTCTAGCGTGGTCGATTCGATTCGAACAGCGGCAGAACGATGTGGCCGAAGTTCATCACCCGGGAAGGAAAACTCCGGCGTCAGGTTGGGATCGGTCGAATCCCTGACAAAATGCAGTCAAAGTGACGAATACGACGATCTTTTCGCACGAATGCGGAAGATTTCGTCAACCACGGACGAATCAGGGACGATCAAGGGATGTGTGACGATCCTTCGGGTCGCAAGTCAAGATGAGGGAGTGGCAAAAGATGCGAGCGAGCGCGTGGCGATTCGGTCTGTCGGTCTTTGGCGTTCTGGCTCTGGCCGCCATGCCGGCACGCGCGATCATCGTTTACGATAATCCAGGTCGTCTGACGACCATGCCGACTCTCACCGGCGGCGTGAAGCCGGGCTGGCAATATATCGGTACGTACGGCAGTTTCACGGGCATTCCGATCGGTCCGCGGGCCTGGGTCACGGCGACTCACGTTTCGAATCCGACGGGCACGATCCGTTACGACAATGCGGGGACGACCTCGGCAGCGAATTACGCCTCGACGCGTGTCGCCACGAGCGGTGACCTGACCGTGTTCGAACTCGACGCGGGTCAGCCGGATTTCACCGAGTGGGCACCGGTCTGGAACAGCACGTCGACCCTGCTGGACAGGATCACGGCGGGCACTCTGGACGTTTATATGTACGGCCGTGGCACCGACCGGGGGGCCGCGATCCTCAACGGCGATTCGCAGCCCGGCGGCTGGAACTGGGCGAACTGGACAGGCACGGACCCGCTCAGCTACGGCACCGGCAACGTCTTCGATATCGTCAGCGACGCCGGCAACGACTATCTCCAGATGCCGTTCTTTCCGGAGGCCGGAACCTCGGGCATTTTTTCGACCGGTGATTCCGGCGGCGCGATTTTCGCCTTCGACGATGTCGACTCGCGCTGGGAGCTGATCGGGGTCAATTACGCCGTCGATACCGTCTACGCCGCGAAGGACGTGCCCCTGGGCGATTATCTCCGTGCGGCATTCTACGACGCTCGCGGGAATTGGTACTACGACGGATCCCAATGGGTGCAGATCACGGGGCCCGGGCCCGTCGTTCTGTCGTCCTACTCGACGGCCCTGCCGCAGAAATACAGCGTTCTGGCCCCTTTCATTCCTGTGCCGGAGCCTTCGACCCTGATCCTCGGGGGGATCTCCGTCGGCGGGATGATCCTGGCGGCACGCCGCAGGCGCAAGTCAAGCTGAACTGGCCTTTGACGGAAACCCTGATGCGCAAGCCCCGGCACGAGTGAAGCCGGGGCTTTTTCGTCGATTCACGGATCGGCCGAAATCAGCGAAGAAGCGCCCGGAAGGCGGGATCTTCGCTGATCGGCGCCAGGTCGGGATCGACTCGCAGGCGGGGGAAATCGTCGAAGCCTGATTCGATCGCTTTTTTCGCAGCCTGGACAGCAGCTTCAGAATGGCGGGCGTATGCATCGGCCCGGTTTTTGCCAGCGGCTTCCATGGCTGCGGCATGAATGACGACGAGGTCATAAAGATAGGCGGGGTCTTCGGCTGATGCGTTTTCGACGGCTTTCAGTGCGGCATCGATGTTTTTCAGGCCTTCTTCACGCTTGCCGGAGCGAATTCGATAGCGGGCCATGGCACGCAGGGCATCGGCCCGGATCCGGCGGATTTCGAGGGAACGTGGCCGGGCGATTTCGACTTCGTCGATCAGGGCGAGGGCGCGTTCCAGAGGCGCTGGGTCGAAACGGTCCGCATCGCGAGCGATGAGCGTTTCGGCGAGTCGTACCAAAGCCCGGGCGATTTCCGTTTTGCGGGATTCGGGATCGGTGCCCGAAGCGAGCCTTGATTCTCTTTCGGCGAGAATCTCCTGCTGCATTTTCAGACGATTTTCGATCGATTCCGGCTCGGCTGGAATCGGCCGCATGCGGACGCGGTCCTCCCTGGCTGAGGAACGCTGGGAGAGATAGGTCTGGTCGGAATTGTTCGCGACAAGCTCGGCGAAATAAGCTTCGGCCTTGTCGAACGCGGAATCAGCGCGGTCGAACGCTCCCTGGCGGGCTTCGATCAGAGCGAGAGTCCACCAGGCATCGGCGAAGGTTTCCCGCAGGTCATCGTTGAGGACGCCCTTGTCGATGATCTCCTTCTCCTTGCCGAGACATTCGCGGAGCAGGTCCCGGGCTTGCTCCGTGCGGCCAAGTTCGCTCAAGGCCAGTGCGCGGCGATCGGCGAGATCGACGTAAAGGCCGATCGTTTCGTTCATGTCCGGGCTGCTTCCCAACAATTTTTTCACCAGGTCCGAGACTTCGCCGGAACGAGTGAGAGCTTCCTGGAATCTCCCCAGGGCAATCTGAACGCGTGCGATATTCGTCATGACGCGCGCCAGGCTGATCGTAGCCACGGCTTCGTCCGGCTCGTCTTTGAGCAGATTCCTGAGCATCACGGCCGAGCGTTCGAAAGCGGCGAGACTTTCGTCGAACTTGCCGAGGAGCAGCAACGTCGCGGCGCGATTGTTGAGCGCCCTGCCGAGGACCCGTTTCGTCGGAGAATCGGCCGGAAACGACTGGACGGTCGCTTCCAGTCTGTCGACGGCTTTGTCCGAAAGCGAAATGGCGTATTTCAAATCGCCCTGAAGCGACTGGTTGATTGACCTGAGATCGTAGGCCCGGCCGAGAAGGCGGCCGCTTTCGGGGTCCGTCCCGTAAGCCGCGGCATAGGCTTCGAGGATTTCGATGGCCCGGGCAGTGGACGTTTCGGCTTTCGCATGGTCGTCGTCGAAAACCTCGAAATAGGCGATCGCCACAAGCGCCCTGGCCAGACCGATCGACGCGGATTTCGAACCGGGCGATTGACCGAGAATTTCGTCGTAAGAGCCGATGGCACGTCCGAGCCTTTCTCGTGCCGGTCCGCGGGAATCGATCTGGCCCGAAATTTCGCCGGCCACCCGGTAAGCCTCGGCCAGTTCGAGCCGCAAAGTCGGATCGTCGGCCCTCTGTCGAATGAAATCTTCGTAGTAGGGCAGGGCGGAACGAAGCAGCTTCTGGCGAATCGGCTCAAGCCCCGGCCTGTTCAGATGCGGGTCTTCGTTCACGAGCGTCAGGAAGGCGTTGACGGCGTTGCGGGCCTTGTCGAAATTCTCGCGGGCAAGGTCGCGCTGACGGTTCGCGATATCGCGCTGGCCGTTCGCCAGACGTTGTTCGTCCAGAATGCGGGAGTTCGCCTGACTCAGGAGAATCGTACCGGCGCCGAGCATGGCCGTGGCCATGACCATCACGAATCCCGAAGCGGTCATCGCGGTGCGATGTCGGCGGCCCCAGCGTGCCGTGCGGGAGAGCCAGGATTCCGGCCAGGCCTCGACAGGTTCGTCGGCGAGCCAGTGTTCGATCTCGCGGGCGATCACGCCAGGGGATGCGTAACGGTCTTCCGGCCGCAGGGACAGTGCCTTCATGCAGATCGCCGCAAGTGCGCGGGGCACGTTGGGGACGACGTTTCCCGGGGGATCGATCGAACCGGAGCGGACCCGGGAGAGAATCCTGTCGATGGAGACGTCCACCACGGGCGGCTTGCCCGTGAGAAGGGAATACAGCGTCGCGCCCAGACCGTAAACGTCCGTGGCCGGGCCGATCGATTGCAGCCGCCCTTCGGCCTGTTCAGGGCTCATGTAGGCCGGCGTGCCGATCGCGATTCCGGCCTGAGTTTCTGTGGATCCGGAGCCTGAATTGGGCCTCAGCGTGGCCTCTCCGGGGAAGTCGGCTTCCTGCCGCCCGACGACTTTCGCCAGACCCCAGTCGACGACGAGCGTCTCGCCGTAAGGGCCGAGCATCACGTTCGAAGGCTTCAGGTCACGATGAAGTACGCCCCGGCTGTGGGCATATGCGATCGTGTTGCAGACATCCACGAACCTCTGAAGCAACTGGCGAAATTTCAGCGATCGGAATCGCGTAACCTGCGATTTCTCCTGACGCTCCGTGTGGAAGGCCTCGATCGCCTCCTTCAAGCTTTCGCCGCGAATGAACCGCATGACGTAAAACGGGCGATCGTCAGCACTTTTGCCTAAAGCATAAACCGGCACCACGCCCGGGTGTTCGAGCCTCCCGGTGATTTCGGCTTCGAGCAGAAAACGCCGGCGGCTGGCTTCGTCATCGGCCAGTGAAGGCAGGATTTCCTTCAGGGCGACTTCCCGGCTCAGGTCGGAATCGACAGCCAGCAAAACCTGCCCGATGCCGCCACGTGCGTGGAGGCCGATCACGCGATACCGGTCGTCCGTAATTGCGTAGCCGGCTCCTTCGCCGCCCTTCTCGCTCGACCCTTCAGCCTGATATGTGTGATTCTCAGCGACGGTCGAAGCGTCGGATGGAGGCGTCGCCGGATGCGCATCTGTCCCACAGGGTTCGTTGCCTTGTCCGGAGGCCGCAACTGAAGTTTTTTGGCCATCCGCGCCGTTCTTCTGGCCTGCGCCGGATTCGCCTTCCGTCGGTCGTGTTCGATCCGATGGCGTGGTCAAGCGATCAGGCTCCTCGGATTGGACGGGAACGAACGGTTTCGATTCGAGGATTTTTCGGAGCGCCGGACAGGAGGACAGACTCCTCGATGAACCGGATCGTTACGATTTTCCAGGAAACGGAGAGGCGAGTCCAGTGTATGCCGGTGGAAATCGCAGCGAACCGTTCAGGTGCTTTCGGTTTCCTCCGCGATCTCCAGCCAGATGTGGCCCCATTCGGGGGCTTCGGAAGCGGCGGCCGTGTCGACGCTGAGAACGACACGGTGGCCTGGCCCGGGCGGCAGTTCGAAGTCGAAACCGGCTTCAGGGTGGTCGATCACGGGCATGGCCGGGGTGAACTTCTGGCCATCGATATCGACTTGCGTCACACCCGCGACCTGGCGCAGCACGAGCCTGCAGACTTGCGAGCCGGACTTCAAGGGCGGGTGATTGAATCGACGCGTGAAGCTGACGGAGTCGCCATGCGAAGCGAGTGCGAGGCCCTGGCATGGGAGTGTCCAGCGTTCGGCGGAGTCCTGGGGGCCAATGGTCCAGCCGCCTCGCAGGCGGATTTTGTGCGGTTCGCTCATCGATCGGTTCGGAATTCGGTGCATGGGGCGGAATCGAGGGCCGGGCCGGTGCCTCTGCCGGATTGGGCTGTACGTCATCGGCATGAACCACTATATTACGCAGTGAGTGAATTTGGGGAGAAGAAACCGTTGCGGTGAGGAGCGATCGCCCGCACGAGTCGAGGAGCGGCAGCAGCGACGTATGAACGAAGCCGAGTCCCAGCGTATCGCGGCCAAGACAAGACGTCTTACGGGCGTCCAGATTCTCGACACCGGGCACTATGTTCCTGAAGAGGTCTTCACGAATCAGGATCTGCAGCGCATCTACGGGTTCGATCCGGACTGGATCTACAACCGTACCGGGATCCTTGAGCGTCGATTCGCGCCGCCGCATCATGCCACGAGCGACTTGTGTCTGCGGGCCGCCCGGCAGGTGATCGAGAAAGTCGGGTGCGACCCTTCCGACATCGATCTCCTGATCGTGGGCACCTTTACGCCCGACATGAGCACGCCCTCCGTGGCCTGCCAGGTCCAGAATCAGCTCGGGCTGACGTGCCCTGCTTTCGACGTGCAGGCGGCTTGCGCGGGCTTCGCTTTCGCCCTTGCGACGGCCTGTCAGTTCGTGGCCACGGGCAACAGCAAGCTGGCTCTGGTGATCGGCGGCGACTGCAACAGCCGGATCATCAACCCCGGCGATCAGAAGAGCTTTCCGCTGTTCGGCGACGGTGCCGGGGCGGTCATTCTCGCCCCCGGCTCTCCGGAGCAGGGCATGGTGGCCTATCAGCTCGGGGCCGACGGTTCGGGCGGTGACCTGCTGAGCCGGCCGGCGTGCGGCAGCCGGATTCCGCCTTCGATCGAGGCTCTGGAAAACGGCCTGCACTTCCTCACGATGGACGGCCGGGCCGTGTTCAAATGGGCGGTGCGGATTCTGACGGATACTTCGCATGAAGTTCTGGGCACTGCCGGAGCGACGGTATCGGACATCCGCTGGTTCATCCCGCACCAGGCGAATATCCGGATCATCCACTCGGCCAGCGACGTCATGGGCTTCCCGCGAGAGCGGGTATTCAAGAATCTCGAGAAGTACGGCAACACTTCGGCCGGCTCGATTCCCATCGCCATGAACGAACTGGTCGAGCAGGGCAAGATCGAGCGGGGCGACCTGATCCTGACCTCGGGCTTCGGCGCGGGCCTGAACTGGGGCACGATCCTCTGGCGCTGGTGACCCGGCCGCTGCCGTAAACCGATGTCTCGCTGGTTTTTCTCGTACTTCCGCCATTTCAGGCCGGTTCGTTCGGGCATGTTCACCCGGCGTACCTGAGCGCAAGGCTGGCGGTGCTTGTTTTCGTGGTGCGGAACCACTTGACCCCCGGCGGTGGTTCGTGTCAAATAAGGTCTTGCCAGCGATTGCGGCCATGTTCGCACCGGTTGATCCGCCGGATCGTCCGATCTTCCTTTTGACTCCTGACTCGAAACGGCACCGATGAGCAAAGACACACCGGCACCCAAAATCGCAACACTGGATTCCATCGTCGTCAATCCGCTGGGCAACGGGGCGGGCAGCCAGGTGCTTCTGATCAGCGACCGCACGACCGGTCAGCGGTATGCCCTGAAGATCGCCAAACGGGACGACGAAGACGACAATCCGACGAAGTACATCGATCAGACCCGCCGCGAGTTCGAAGCCGCGCAGAAGCTGAATCACCCGGTGATCGTGAAAATCTACGATTACGCCGAGAAAAAGGGCATGATAGGCCTGTTCAAGCCCGTCGAAGGCCGGCTTCTGATGGAGTACGTGAAAGGCAAGACGATCGACGAAGTGGAGATGCTCAAGCACGACCAGCTCGTGCTGATCTTCATCCAGGTGGCCGCAGCCATGGCCCACATGCACCGGCGGGGCGTCTACCACGGCGACCTGAAGCCTTCGAACATCATGCTGAGCGATTCGGGCAAGGTGAAGCTGATCGACCTGGGCACATGCTGGATCAAGGGCGAAAAGAAGAACCGGATCCAGGGCACGCCGCAGTACATGGCCCCCGAACAGATCGCCGACAAGATCGTGAACGAGCGGACGGACGTCTACAACCTGGGCGCCACGATGTACAAGCTGTTCACGGGCGTCGTTCCCAGCGTCAGCAAGAAGCTGAAGCAGCCGATCGAAATCAACCCGAAGATCCCTGGCTCGCTGAATGACCTCATCATGAAGTGCATGACTTCGAACCCCGACCATCGCCCGGCCGGCATGTTCGAAATCCAGAACCAGCTTTCGGCGATCGCCAAGCACATGGGCGTATCCGAAGCCGATCTGAAAGGCGCGAACAGCGACGTCTGACGCTTTCCTGGCGTCAGAAAGCGAAAGGGCCTGGCGATCGATCAGGGCCAGGCCCAGGTCATCCTGCCCGTCCTACCGAATCGAGGATTCGGCTCACCCTGTGCTTTCGATTTCGAAATTCGGCTTGAACCGCCCGAACCGAAGCCGGTCCGTTCCGCCCCGGGAATTCCACGTTTGAGCTACGCCCCCGCCAATCCTCTGATCGTTCAGGGTGACCGCACGATCTTTCTGGAAGTCGATTCGCCCCTGTTCGAATCGGCCCGCGATGCCATCGCGCCGTTCGCCGAGCTCGAAAAGAGCCCGGAGCACATCCACACGTACCGTATCACCCCGCTTTCGCTGTGGAATGCGGCCGCGGCCGGCATGACGGCCGATGCGATGATCGAGAACCTCCAGCGGTTCACCAAGTTCCCGATCCCGCCGAACGTGCCGATCGACATTCGCGACATGGTCGCACGCTACGGCAAGGTTCGTCTTGTACGAAGCGCCGAGACAGGCACGCTGAGGCTCGAATGCGACGACGCCCCGCTGTTTTCGGAGCTGGCCCGGATCAAGGGCGTGCGCGAGTTCCTGGGCGACAAGGCCGGCGATGACTCTTATGAAGTCTCCGACGCGTTTCGAGGCCTGCTCAAGCAGGGGCTGATCACTGCCGGCTACCCGGCTGAAGACCTTGCCGGATATACGGAAGGCGCTGACCTTCCGATCGCCATGAGGGAAGTCTGCAACAGCGGCATGACTTTCCATCTGCGCGAATACCAGAAGCAGGCAGTCGAGGCGTTTCATGCTGACGGCGGCCCCCGCGGCGGCTCGGGCGTGATCGTCCTGCCCTGCGGCGCAGGCAAGACGATTGTCGGCCTGGCGGCGATGGCGAAGCTGTCCAAGAAGACGCTCGTCCTCACCACAAGCACCACTTCCGTCGAACAATGGCGTCGGGAAATCCTCGACAAAACCGACCTTAAGCCTGACGACGTCGCCATTTACACCGGCTACGAAAAGGCGATCAGGCCCGTCACGCTGGCCACGTATCAGATACTTACCTGGCGACCCGACAAGGGGGCGGAATTCCCTCACTTCGGCCTGTTCGAAAAGAACGACTGGGGCCTTGTGATTTATGACGAAGTTCACCTGCTCCCAGCCCCGGTGTTTCGCGTCACGGCCGACCTTCAGGCACGCAGACGTCTCGGGCTGACGGCGACCCTCGTTCGTGAAGACCAGCGCGAAGGCGACGTCTTCAGCCTGATCGGCCCGAAGAAGTTCGACGTGCCCTGGCGCGTGCTCGAAAAGAAGGGCTGGATCGCCCAGGCGATCTGCCACGAAGTGCGCATTGCCATGCCGGCGGACCATCGCGTGGAATACGCCGTGGCCGAGCTGAAGGACAAATACCGCCTGGCGGCCGAAAATCCGCGTAAGGACGAGATCGTCGGTCAGTTGCTGGCCCGGCACGACCGCCCGAATGACCGCGTCCTGGTCATCGGCCAGTATCTGGATCAGCTCGAACGTGTCGCCGCCGCGTACCGGATGCCGATTATCACCGGCTCGACGCCGAACGTCGTGCGTGAGCAGATTTACGAAGCCTTCCGCAAGGGCGTGATCCGCCAGCTCGTGCTTTCGAAGGTCGGGAATTTCGCAGTCGACCTGCCCGACGCGAACTGCATGATCCAGATTTCCGGCAGTTTCGGCAGCCGACAGGAAGAGGCGCAGCGGCTGGGCCGGATCCTGAGGCCCAAGTCCGATGGCGAATCGGCGGCATTCTACAGCCTCGTCAGCCGCGACACGCGCGAAATGGACTTCGCTCAGCACCGGCAGCTCTTTTTGACCGAGCAGGGCTACGGCTACGACATCATCGACGAGACGGCGATCACCGAAGACCCGATGCTGCCTGCCGACCCTGAATCACTCTCTCCCGAAGCCAGGGCGATCCTCGAACTGGTCGCCCCGAAGGTCAAACGGCCGCGCAAAAACAAGATCGTCGAGGAATGACCTGAATCTCATGGACCACCAAACGCCGAACCGCCGTATCCCGGTCAAGATTCACCGCAACGTCAGCCTGATCCGCTGCGCCGACGCTGCGACGGCCCTCGAAGTGTCGAGCCTGAAGTCGATGGGCGACAGCATTCTGGGCAGATTGGACGAAAGGACTCTCCTGGTTCGTCCGGAAGCCGCCAAATCGGTCGTGGAAGAGCTGCGTAAAGCCGACTTGCACCCCCGCGTGATGAGTTGAAACGACTCCGCACACGCCGACGCGCGCCCTGAAGCGTCAGGACCGGTTTCGGATCAGTTTCCCGAACTTGTACTTTTACCTGGCGTTACGAAAATCTGGCCGATGGGCGAACATTCGGGAAGCCTGAGTTCGCCAGGCATCTGGATGACGTCAAGGAAACGACAATTCTGGATATGAAGACCCTGATATGCTTTTTTTGAATGAATTCGCGGATTGAGTGGTTCATAAAATATCGGGGTGATTCTGTGTTCTGTAAAATATTGTACTGAAATACTTTAAGTGAATTATTCAGCGGATTCGGTTTGGGGTCGAAAGTTTTTTCGAAGATTGTGTGTAAGATTTCGTGATTTTATCGTTCCCATATGATCGCTTTCGATACAATCGCTCCGGAGCGAGAAATCATAGGAACCGAAAAGTCGTCATGATTGGGAGCCACGCGAAATGAACTTTAGATCTAAGGTACATCGAAACGTGGCGGGGCAAGCCCGAAGCTGCCATCGCCCCGAACGCTCAAGACTTCGATTCACTCGAAATTCGACTATTGAGGTGCTCGAATCGCGACTCGTTCTCTCCGCATCGATCGACTCCATGGCCGATGTCGCTCGTCAGATCCTCGTGGAATACGAGCCTGCTTCGAATGTTCAAGTGCGTGCGGCGAACCGATATAACGGGAATCTGGCGATCGTCCGCGAATCGAACGACGCCATCCGGGGCCTCCTGGGCTATGGTTCCATGGAGGTTGTCCGGGTCTCGCCTGGCGAGTCGCTCGAAGGGGCAATGGACTGGCTTTCGCGTCAGCCGGGCGTGAGGTTCGCCGAGCCGAATCGAACTGCCGCTCCCGCAGCCATTTCGGACGATCCGGATTACGTCGATGGCGGGCTCTGGGGCGTCTACGGATCCGATTCGCCTGAGCCAGTCGGCCCGTCGGGAACCACGAACGTCTACGGAACGGCTGCCGAAACGCTTTGGAATCAAGGGGTTACGGGTTCCGATTCCGTCTATGTCGGGATCGTCGATGAAGGTGTGGACATCAATCATCCGGACCTCGTCCACAATATCTGGGTCAATCCTTATGACCCGCCGGACGGGCGGGACAACGACGGTAACGGTTACGTGGACGACGTCAACGGGTGGGATTTCTCAGCCGGCGACAACTCGGTCTACGACGGAATTTCGGACGATCACGGCACGCATGTCGCGGGAATCATCGCTGCGGAAGGCGGCAATGGCCAGGGGGTGGCCGGGGTGGGCTGGAACACGAAACTCATCGTCGCCAAGTTCATGGGGGCCTCGGGCGGCACGCTCGACGGTGCACTGGCCGCGCTGGATTATCTGACCGACCTGAAAATCCGGCACGGCATCGATATCGTCGCCTCGAACAACTCGTGGATCGGCGGCGGTTATTCCCAGGCCATGCATGAAGCGATCCTTCGATCGGCCGCGGCGGACATCCTTTTCGTAGCCGCTGCCGGAAATTACGGGGTCGATAACGATTCCTACATGCCTTTTCCTTCCTCCTTCTCATCCTTGACCGGCACCGACGCGATGCCTGCGGCGACTTACGAATCGGTGATCGCGGTCGCAGCGATCGACGCCAATGGCGCATTGCCCTCATATTCGAGTTACGGGGCCTCGACGGTGGACATCGCCGCGCCGGGCTCAGGGATTCGTTCGACTCTGCCTGGCGGAACTTACGGCAGTAATACCGGAACGTCGATGGCAACGGCCTCGGTCACTGGCGCGATCGCCTTGTTGAAAGCCGCGCATCCCGGGGCCTCGGCATGGAGGCTGAAAGCCGCTCTCTACGAGAGTGCGATACCGACGGCCTCTCTCACTGGCAAAGTTTCGACCGGGGGCCGTTCGAACGTTTACGAAGCCTCTCGAAGCTCGGTCTGGGATTTGCCGGCGAACTTGCCGACAGCCGTGATCGACGATGCCACGATCGTCGAAGGGCAGTCGGGCAGCCGGACGATGCGATTCACCGTTCGTCTCTCGAATGCGACAGACGTGCCCGTCACATGCGATTGGTCGACCGCGGACGGCACCGCTCAGGCCGGGGCCGACTACACCGCGGCCTCTGGCACTGTGGAGATCCCGGCGGGTGAGACGCAGGGTGTGATCGAAATCGAAGTTTTCGGCGACAGGCTTCTCGAAGACGCGGAAACGTTCGACGTCCGGCTGAACTCCGTAACGAACGCTTATGCCGAGAAAAACATCGCGGCCGGGATGATCACGAACGACGATTACTCGCCGCCGGTGGTTTCGGTTGCGGATGTGTCTGCCTTGGAAGGGAACAACGACCGGGGCGTACTCGCTTTCGTCGTGACGCTCGGCTCCGCCGTACCGGAAGATCTTTCCTTCGACTATTTCACGACCGACGGCACAGCGACAGCGGGGCTCGATTATGTGGCGACAACCGGAAGGCTCACGATCCCCGCCGGGCAGACCGACGGATCGATCCTCGTACGAATTCTTGGTGACAAGCTGATCGAAGAAAACGAAACCCTGGAGTTGCGAATCTCGCTGACGGACCCCTGGTTCACGATTTCCCGGGATCAGGCCCTGGGCACGATTCTGGACGATGACGCGAAGGGCGCAAAGGGGGGCGGCCACGGCAAGCCATAATCATCGAGATCCGGCGATTTCCAGGCGAGATCGAAAGCCTCACGACTTTTCGAGGGGCTTCGACCGGCCTCGAAGCTCGTGGATAAAGGCCTGAGCGAACGCCGTTTTCCGAGCATCTCACCTTACTCACTTCTGCCGCTTCGGCCCGGTTGGGCCGACCCTCCGGATCGTGAATCGGGAATGTCGTACGGATAGACAGCCATTTATTTGATGCGATTTTCCGTCGAAAACGCTAAATTATATCGCACTGGACAATTTTGCGGATCCGGACGAGTTGACCGGAGTATCGGAATGAAAACGATCTACGAAGAATTGAAGTCGTGGGCCGAGTCGCATCTGAAGAATTCGAAATACTGGCCGCTGGCGACGAACAACCTGTTCTTCGACAATTCGATCCGTCATCCGCGAGCGATCGTGGGGCTCGCGGAGGGAGATTCGTGGTTCGACTACGAATTCATTTCCAGATTCATTCATTTCGACGGGCCGGATCTGATCGGGCATCTGAGCCGTGGCGGCGAATTCAATATCCTTCGACTGAGCTTCGCAGGCGATACCTTGCAGG
This sequence comes from bacterium, assembly GCA_016125085.1. Taxonomy (GTDB): domain Bacteria; phylum Planctomycetota; class Planctomycetia; order Isosphaerales; family Isosphaeraceae; genus QWQI01. The sequence goes on along the minus strand of WGMM01000022.1, from coordinate 25,950 downwards.
ATATGGCCGGCGAGCAGCAGCTTGCGAACGTGCGGGAAGTTTTCGACCTGATGAAGAAGATGGATGGCTGGATCGGCCAGGAACGCTTCAGGCCCAGGTTCGTGCTGCTTTCCGGTGGCGGCAACGACATGTCTGGCAATCACGGTGTGCGGCTGACGAAGTTTCTGACCGCCGACGGCCTGGACGAAGCGACTGCGTTTCATGCGATCGACGTCGAATTCCGGCGTCATTTCGACCAGTTGATTTCGAATGTGCGCGATGTCGACACGACCGTACCGATTTTTCTGCATGGATATGCCTATCCCGTGCCTGACGGCCGGGGTGTGAGGAGCCCCAAATTGCCGATCGAATTCGATTTCGAAGGGCCATGGCTGAAACCGGCTTTCGACGATCATGCAATTCCCGCCGAAGACCGTTACGAAATCATGATCCGGCTGATCGACCGCTTCAATTCCATGCTGTCCCGGCTGGCTGCGGATTATGCCGAACATGATGGCCGCGTGCATCATGTCGACCTGCGTGCAAGCTTGCCCAGGCCGCCTTACGCAGGATACGAAAAGGACTGGATCAACGAGCTGCACCCGACTTCCGAAGGGTTTCGCAAACTGGCGGAAGTGTTCCGGCATTCGATTCGAGCACGGCTTTCTTCGGAGTGACGCGATGAGCTATATTGTCATGATTACGCAAGGGCCAGTCGTGAGAGACGACAGAAGGGCCTGGGAAAATCTGGAGGAATCGATCGAAAAAGCCACTGAAGGCGATGTTCCGATCGTTCATTCGCAATTGATCGATCGGCTTACGGCAAAATTCCCCTGCATTTGCGATCTCGACGACGATCAATTCGACGATGGGGTCTGGACCGACGGTCCGCTTCGCAATAATGCCGGCCACTTCGTTACGGTGCTGGGAATCGTTCCGCAGCGAGTCGATGAAGTCCTGCCGTTTCTCATCGAGGTTTCGAACGGCCTCGGCCTGTTCGTCTTCGACCAGCAGTCGGCACGGATCCATCGCCCCGCAATCGCAGGCAAATTCGCTTTCGCCCGTGCATGGTGGAAATTCTGGGCGTAAGTCAATTCAAGTTTGATTTCAATCGATTTCCAGGCTTTTCGGCGGATCGATCCGGTGATCGCTCACCTTTTCCGGCTCGGGGGCGTCGTCGTCCCAGAACCAGAAGCTCCAGGAAAGGTCCGGATCGATACGGAACCAGCTGGCACGATGGAACCAGTGGCCAAGCACGACCATCAGCGTGGTTTCAGGCGGTTTCGATTCATCGCCCGGCTGCAGCGTCACTTCCGTGCAGATCGTCTGGTGGACATGGCCCAGGATGTAAATGTCATAATGCGATCCGCATGGCGAAACCGCGCTACGGACATGCGACTCGTAAACCCGGAAATGTCGTAGGTTGTCTTCGTGGCGATTGCGTGAATTATATTTCTGGAGCAGCCCCGCGAGCCGGTCCGCGACTCGCGAAGGAAGCAATTCGAAGCTTTTCAGAAAGCCCCGGCCTTCCATAAGCCCTTTCCATTTCGATCGGCCGCCCAGCAGGTGGCCATGCACGATACGGGTTTTCGTGGGCTGGGCGGACTGATCGACAGGCTCGAGGTCGAACGTGAGATCTTCGGAAAAGCCCAGCCCCAGAACCTTGCGGTAAAAGCTTTCCAGGTGCATGTCGTGATTGCCGGGCAGAAGCGTGACCTTTCCGCCGGCATCGATGAACTTTCGAAGTGCGCTCAGCCCGGGCTCGGAAGCGGCTTCCGGGCTATGTTTCTCACGCGATACGAACCAGAAATCGCAAAGATCGCCAGCGACGACCAGGCTGTCCCTCCGCGGGTCAAGCAGGCCGAGAAATCGGGCGAACCTTCGGCCCCGTTCCGGATGCGTCAGGCAAATATGTTGATCACTGGCGAAGTAGAGTGACACGGTGGGCGGATCTCAGACCGGGAAGCGGAATTCCTGTTGCATCAGCGTTTCGGTGGCGGCATTCGCCAGGCTGTCAGTGGGGCAGGGGGATCCATCGGGATTGACCGAGCCTGTCCGGGCGGAAATGCAAGCGGATCGCATGCTCGATGACAGCCATTCGAGCGGTTCGCGCTGCGGTGCGGCCAGTACGGTCGAATCGATCGCGCCGGAGCACCCCAGAGCGTCGCGTGCCGCATCGATTGCGATCTCATGCGTATTGCAATCTTCGGAGATGTGCAGAAGAACGAGATGCTCAGGGCGTGTCCGGTCCGATTTCGCGACGATCGATCGTACGAGGTCACGGGCCTGGACATTCGAAAGGTGGCCGTCGTTCGAAAGATTCCGCTGTTTCACCATGAAATGACGGCGGCTTTCGATCGTCATGCGCACGTCGTGATTGAATTCCACGGCCAGAATCGCGCAATTTCGGAAGTGGGCGGCAACTTGGTCATTCCAGCAGCCAAGATCGGCCACATAGCCCAGGTCCGTTCGATGCTCAGTTTCACGATCATGCCCCGTGATCCGAAAGCCGTATGTCCTGCCCGCTCCATGGCGCACTCGTACCGGGTGCACGTTCAGGCCTGCGAAGGTCGGGAACGGCGAGTCTTCGTAAGGCAGAACCAGCGATCGGGCGGTAAGTTCCGCAAAGCCGGATTTGGCCGCCAGGGCGTTGGCGTGCGATGCGTGGCATCTCAAAGGAATGCCTTGTGCGGCAAGGATCTCCAGCGAACGGTCGTTGATATGATCGCCATGAGTGTGGGTGAGGACGACCTCGCTGACGGCCGAGATGTCGACGCCGATTTTACGGAGTCGTCCGAGCAGGGAATTGGGGGCGAGGCCAATGTCGATCATGAGGAATCGGCCGGCGTATTCGACCAGAGCACAATTGCCCTTCGAGCCGCTGGCGAGTGTGGCGAACCGGATCGGCATGGCGGGTCCGTTCCTTCCATGTTTCGAATCGCTGACCGGATCGAAAGAGAGCGAGCGGCCTGCGAACCGTGGGCAAATCTTCACGTCGGATTCGCCTTGAGACCCAGAATAACCGTTCAGGCGGATTCCGGCAATGTCGTGACACTTGACGTGGCGTCCACGGATCGGGACACTAGCGCCATTCGGTCACGGCAAACGCAGGTTACGGCGACCCGTATCGAGCGGCCGACCGCTTCGGACCCCGGAACTCTTCGACGATGTCCAATCTGCATGTTTGTCGTCATCCGATCGTTCAGGTCGCTCTCACACGGCTGCGGGATGTCGGCACCGGGCCTGAGGAATTTCGGCGTCATGCTCGCCGGATCGCGGCCGGGCTGGCGATGGAGGCCCTGGCCGACCTGCCGACGCGTCAAAGTTCCGTGACGACCCCGATGGGTGCGTGCCTGGGCCTGGAGCCCGCCGTGCCCGTCGTGCTCGTGCCGATCCTGCGTGCCGGGCTCGGGCTCGTCGACCCGATCCTGGACTTCGTGCCTGATGCGACCGTCTGGCATGTCGGGCTTTATCGCAACGAAGAAACCCTTGAGCCCGTCGAATATTACAACAAGATTCCGCGGCTTGAGCCGGAGTCGATCTGCATCGTGCTCGACCCCATGCTGGCCACAGCCGGATCGGCGGTTCGGGCGAGCAAGATCCTCAAAGAACGCGGGGCGGTTGACCTTCGAATGTTGTGCCTGCTATCGGCGCCTGAAGGAATCCGCAAATATCAGGAAGAGATGCCGGGCGTGCCGATTTACACGGCAGCCGTGGACAGCCATCTCAATGACATCGGCTATATCGTGCCGGGGCTGGGCGACGCAGGCGATCGACTCTTCAATACCAGCGGCCATTGAAAAAACACGGGCAAAGGCCTGATTCGCGTCCGATCGCATTTTGAAACCCCTGAATGCAATCACGGAAAGTGCGGTGAACCAAGATGCGAGCCGTCGATCTGATTCGGAAAAAGCGGGATGGCGGCACGCTGACGACAGAGGAAATTGCATTTCTCGTCGGCGGCATCGAATCGGGCCATGTGGCCGATTATCAGTGGTCGGCGCTGCTGATGGCCATCGTCTGGCGCGGGATGGACAAGGCCGAAACCGCCGCCCTGTGCGACGCCATGATGCGATCCGGCGAGGTCGTCGATCTCTCGGGCATCCCCGGAGCCAAGGTCGACAAGCACTCCACAGGCGGCGTGGGCGACAAGACGAGCCTGATCCTGGCCCCGATCGCGGCCGCCGCGGGCGTCATGGTGCCGATGGTCTCGGGCAGGGGCCTGGGGCACACGGGTGGCACGCTGGACAAGCTGGAGTCGATCCCGGGCTTCGACGTCAATCTCGACCTGACCGAATATCGCGACGTGCTGGCCCGCTGCGGCCTGGTGCTGATTGGCCAGACGCCCGAAATCGCCCCGGCCGACAAATTCCTTTATGCCATGCGCGACGCCACGGCGACGGTCGAATCGATCCCCCTGATTTCGGCCTCGATCATGTCCAAAAAGCTCGCCGAAGGGATCGACGGGCTTGTCCTCGACGTGAAATGCGGTCACGGCGCGTTTCTGCCGGACGAAGCCAAAGCCCGCGAACTGGCGGCGACGATGATCGGCATCGGCCGGTCGCTCGGCAAAAAGTGCGTGGCCCTGCTCACGAACATGGAGCAGCCGCTGGGCCGAATGGCCGGCAACGCGCTGGAAATTTATGAGTCGGTCGAAACGCTCAAGGGCAGGGGCCCGCAGGATCTGGCTGACCTGTCGATCGAGCTGGCGGCCGAGATGATCCTGATGGCCGGCATCGAACCGTCGATCGAAGCCGCGCGTCAGCGTGCCGTTCGCACGATCGAAGACGGTTCGGCCCTGGAGCGGTTCCGGCAGGTGATCGCAGCGCAGGGTGGCGACCCGGCCGTGTGCGACGACCCTCTGCGCGTGCTGCCGCAGGCCCGCAAGATGGTGCCGATCACGGCGAAAACGGGCGGCTCGGTGGCTGCGATCAAGGCCCGGGACATCGGCCAGGCGATTATGCTGCTGGGGGCAGGGCGAGAGCGCATGGATTCGCACATCGACCCGGCCGTGGGAATTCAATTCGAAAAGAAGGTGGGCGACCCGGTGGCCGCCGGCGAGACGATGGCTGTGCTGCATGTCAATAACGAAATGCGACTGGCACATGCCCTGGAACTGGCCGAAGCCGCGATCGAGATCACGCCGGAGCCGAGCGTGCCGCCGCTGGGGGTGATTCTGGACCGGATTGGGTGAAAGCGGTCACGAAACAGGACAATCGGAATTCTTCATGCACGAAGCGAAAAGCCGCGAACGGAAGTTCGCGGCTTTTCCAGTTCGGTATCGATTCGCCCGAAGTTCGGTCAGGCCGTCCTCCGGCCCCTGCGGCGGCCGAGCCAGCCCAGAACCAGCGTACCGATCGCCCCAAGGGCGTAGGTGGAAGGCTCAGGCACGGCGGTGATTTTCATCAATTGGGAATTCGTCGGATCGGTTGTAGTCGGATCCCAGCTGCTTCCGCCATCATTCGATGACGTTACATACCAGCTATATCCAGGGCTCGGTTGCGAATCCGTGCGTGACCAATAGACTAACCCGGAAAGTGAGCTGTCGATTCGGGCGACCAGATAGTAATCGGTGCTTGTATTGAGACTGATGTTCGTCGTGAAGTCCACTTGTGTCGGATTGCTCGCATCCGTCGACAAAGTGCTGATATCCAGGGTCCCGACATTCCTTGCAGGAGGCGAAAGCGGTTTGTTGTCACCGCTGTTGAGATCCCAGATTTCGAAAGCGATCGAACCGGTCGATCCCGCACCCCGGTAGAACTTCACCGAGACGGCATTGACGATCGAATCGATCGCTGTGGTGCGGAATGACTGAGCCCAGAGTGAGTTTGGGGTGATAAAGACATCGCCGAGAGGATGTTGCGTGTCATTGAGGTTGTCGAACAGCACGGTGTCGGCGGCGTTCGAAGGCAGCGCGAAGCAGGCGATGAAAAAGGCCGCGATCCATCGGGAACGTCGGGGCATGGGAGCCACTCCTGTGAAGCGTGAAATGTTGTCTTGCTGTGCATGCATGGTGTGAGATTCGGGCATGATCTGGCCGAATGTAAATATGTTCCGAATTTTAGCCAGTCGCGTCTATTCGTTTTGCGCACGAAACCGAACCGGTTTTGCATAGCACAGACCGTCCGATGGAACAGCGTTTGTCAGTCAGTCGTCGAATGGACTTGCGTCGGTCCCGTGATTCGGGCGTAATTGACGGGGCGGAGCTTTTTTGGAAGCGAGGGCGATCGGCCTGTCGGCGATTCGGTCAGCTGCTGAAAATGGCGAAGTCTGAAGTCATCGAGGGATCAGCTTTTGTCCTTCGACTCTCTGCGAATCAGGGCAAGGTGCCATGGGAACGTCACGATTCGAGACCCTTCGCCCCGCGACGCTTCTCAGCGAATATGTGACGTTACGCACGAACCGGGTCGAGGACTTTCATGCCTATATCGCAGGGATGGCGGGCAGAATCGAACGGGACTATCGTGCCGATGTGCCGGTTGAGCTGGAATTGCGGCATGTCTGCACGGGGCAGGTCGATCTTGTGGTTTATTTCGGCACGATCGACGTCACGGCCGAGGCGACGAGACCCTTGCCTTCGCCCTTTCTCGTTCAGTTTCCATTACGGGGGCATTTCGTCGCACAGTTCCCTCACGGCTTTTTCGATATTCGTCCCGGACATGGAATCGTGATCAGCCCGACGCAGCATGTGCGGCGCACTTCGAAGCCGGGGTGCACACTGGTCGTGAGCGTCACATCGACGCTGCTTTACGCCCGTGCAGAGATCTGTACCGGCAAGCCAATCGACGAATGCCTGATCTTCGAAACGAAGATTTTGCCGCAAGCTGCCGAGCCCCTGCTGGAATATGCGCTGACGTTCGTCGATGCGGTCGACCGTGGCGTCGCCCCGGCCGGCAGTCCGCTGGCGCAGACTTTCGAAAACGGGTTCGTCGACTTGCTGCTGGAGCTTCAGCCATTGCAGGAGGGGCGGAAATTCCATTTGGCGGACGCGAGCGTTAAGCTCGACCGCGTTCGTGCCGTGATGGACTATGTGGATACGCACCTGGACGAGGAATTTACGGTGGCACGTCTGGCGGAGATCGCAGGCTGCCCGGTGCGGGCCTTGCAATCGGCCTTCGCGGACCTGTGCCGGACGAGTGTGCTTGCGTTCCTGAAACGAAGGCGGCTGATCGCGGCGAGGGAGCGGCTGGAATCGGGGATGCCGGTCGAATCGATCGCCGCGATCGCGCTGGAGTGCGGGTTCACCCAATTCGGCCGGTTTTCGACCGATTATCGCAATGAATACGGCGAAACGCCTTCGGAGACGCTGGAACGTTCGAAACGGCCACGAGCCCCGGGCGAATCAGAGCGGAATGCCTGACGGATTTCATCCAAAGACGGTGCTTTCGATAAGGCAACGTATCGTTTCGGATTCGATTCGGAATCTTGATCTGATTTGCATTCGAAAACGTGACGACGTCCGAAACCAGATCATACACGGCAGGAAACTCGACGAATCGACCGGCCTTGATGGCATCTCGCAGTCAGGTCGATCGAAATGCGATTCGTTCGGCCACGATAGCTGCGTGAATGCGAATGGCAAGGAAGGTTTTTGGCGTTCTCCGGGGTGCGTGGCATTTCGCGATCGGCAAGACGGGCGGGGAAGCAGATCCGGGGTGCCGTCGACGTTCATTCATCCGCAAAACGAAAAGCCACGAACGCGAGTCCGTGGCTTTTTCAGTTCGTTCTCGTTTCGCCCGATTGTTCGGTCAGGCCGAACGACGGCCTCTGCGGCGGCCGAGCCAGGCGAGAACGCCCGCACCGATCGCCCCGAGGGCGTAAGTGGAAGGTTCAGGTACAGGCGTCAGCGAGGTGGCGCCGGAGAAGCCCTGGGACGGGTTGTCGCCTTCGACACCCGTAATGCTGCCCAGCTTGGACAATGCACCGTTGGAGAGGTCGACGGTAAAGAGATTCAGGCCATTGAGCATGTACATCTGGTTTAAGTGCAAAAAGAGCACGTGGGCCTTGGTGTTATCGTAACCGGTGCCGGTGAAGGCACCTATGGTCGTGACCAGACCGTTGGTCCCGATGGTCACGAGTTTATGGCCGAATTCGTCGGCGAAGTAATAGTTTCCGCCTTGCCAGGCCATGTTGCCGCCAAAGGAAGAATAGACGAACCCGGGAGAGATGGGTGATGAGGAGAGCGTCGCCCCGGTTGACGCATTCAAATTGAGCATATTGGACATGTCCGTACCGTAAAGTACGCCGGAATCGTCAAAAGACATGCCGTAGCCGACACTTTCCGTCGCCCCGAGGTCACCGCTGAGCGTTCCGGCAGTATCGATCGATCGATACTGCGAGAAGTCGTAAATCAGATACATCGTGGAGTTCGTCGTGTTGAAAGTCATGGATTGCATGGCAGTCGGATTTTTGGGGACGAGCGGATTGAAAGTGTAGACATAATTGCCTGAGCCGCCGGAAGTGTCCGGATTGTCGATGTCGAAATTGCCGAACTGGTAGCGGTTCGTTGCGCCGGTATTGTAACTCTCTCGCGCGATCGCGTAGATGTCAGCGGCTCGAAGTGCAGGAACGCTCACTGACAGGATCGCAAGAGCCGGGATCAGGTGCCTGAGTTTCATCTTGGTAACTCCTCGTCGCAGGCGGATGGGAATTCACAGGGAGAATTCCCGGACTATCCGGGCCGCGTAGCCCTTAGTCAATAAGGCGGTTCAGAATTCGGACGTTTTTGTTTCGTTTTTGAATCGTCGATGCATGTTGCGAACATTCCGGTTTCGTTTCGGCGACCTGGACGAATGCATGATCGATCGAATGCATGTTCTATGGCGATTTGAGGAACTTCGTTCGGAATTGCGGAGAAATCGGGATTGTGGGATGATCGTATTGCCCGATGTGCATTGCCGTCGCCGCGAAACCGCTCAGGAGCCCACGATTGCCGGACGACGACCGGCGGAACGATCCGCTGAAACATTCCCGATTCAAACGGATGCCGAAGGTATGGCGGCTGGGTCAGGACGCGCCCCGGGCCATCGACCCGCTGGGCGACGAATTCCGGGTGACGATATTCCTCAAGAACCGGCAGGCGGACAGGGCTGAGCGTGAAGCGATCGATTCGGGCCTGGGCGATTTGCAGGCCTGGTGTCAGGCGACGCTGCGGGCGATCATCGACCGGCTTGACGATTCCGGCGGCGTGCCGGGCACGATGTTTCCCGTGGTGCGGCACAAGCCGACGGTTTCGGCGGCCGAACTCGAAGCCGAGCTGGACATCCCCGACGATCCGCAATTCCTGCGTGAATGGGCCGGTATCGAAGAGCCTCAGCCGGCGTTGCCAGGGCCGCAGCCTGAAGAAGTTCAGGGCGAATGGATCAGCGACGGGCCTTCCGGAACCGGATCGTTCGAAGACGACTCGCACACGGATAACAGCCCTGATGCGATCGACTCGCTGGGCGATGCGTTTCTGGGTGACTTGCGTGAAGGCCAGCGGCCCGCGGGCGGAGAAACGGAAAAACTGGCGAGGAGCATCGAACGGTTCGCGGCTGAGGTTTCGGCGAACGAAATTCTTGATCGTCGAGTCGTCAGGTCGCTTTATCGGCTCTCGCTCGAAGCGCAGGTTCTGATCACCGAAGTGCATCCTTCGCTGGGGCTCGATCTCCAGGTGGTCACGGCCGTTCGGCGGATTCAGGCTGCGGTCGGTGCCGTGCTCGATCGTTGACGCAGGAAGCCAGAAATGGTCATGATTTTCCTGGTCCGAATCAGGAGAACCGATCATGAGCGAAAGTCCGGCTGAAGCTTATCTGAACGCATCGCAGGGAATCCTCGACACCGTTCGCGGGCAGCTGCCGTTGATCCATCAGGCGGCCGATATTTTCGCGGCCTCGATCCTGGCCGACCGGCTGGTGCACATGTTCGGCGCGGGGCATTCGCGCATGATGGTCGAGGAAATGTGGCCGCGGTATGGCTCGTTCGCGGGGTTCCATCCCATCGTGGAGCTTTCGATGACGTTTCATAATCAGGTCGTCGGGGCGAATGGTCAGCGGCAGGCGATGTTCCTGGAGAACACTTCGGGCCTGGCGGCCCGGATTTTGCGGAACTTCCGGCTGTCGGCGCTCGATTCGGCGCTGGTGATCTCATCGAGCGGCTGCAACGTTGTGCCGATCGAAATGGCCGAGGGCTTCAAGGCAGCGGGGATGAAAGTCGTCGGGATCGTGAGCCGGGCGCATGCCGAGGGGAGCGAAACACGCCACCCCAGGGGGCTCAAGCTTATGGACGTATGCGACCTGGTGCTTGACACCGGTGCCCCGCTGGGTGATGCGATGGTGCGAATTGAGGGGATGACGGAACCTGTGGCACCAGGGTCGACCGTTGGCGGATGCCTCTTGATCAATACGATCAAGGCCGAGGTGGCACAGCGTCTTACGGCAGCCGGCAAGCCGCCGCATGCGCTGGTTGCAGGGGCGATCGTGGGCCAGGCCGAGGCAGTACGTGTGTTCGACACGGCTTACGACGAGCACGCCCGGCGCGTGGCGAAGCTGTACGAATACGCTGCGGGGAATTGATTCGCAGGAAGTCGCCAGAACCCTGTTTCCGCATCTAGGGCTGTCTTTCTTGTAGTGTGCTTAAGTTTAATTTTTTCGCGTTTCCACTTCGATCGATTCGATGCCTTCTTCGGATTGGTCACGTGTTTCGACGGTCGCAAGGTCGCGATCACGGGCCTGGGCGGATCGAATTCCTGACTTTGCCGCAAAAGAAGGAAAGGATTTCAATCTGCCGCTTTGGTCGACTTGACCCGATGGCAGAGTTCGAACTCTGGTCATTGCAGTGTACGGGCGCAAGATCCAGGGCTCAGACGAACTGCAAAATCCCTCGATTTCATTCTTAAGAAAGCGTGATCGCCCAGGTTTTATGGTGATTCGGCATGCCGTTTCGCTTTCGTGTCGTGTTGCGTATAACCCACAATTCTGCGAATTCCGTGAAAGTCGCGTCAAAACTCTTGACGCAGGTGCTCCTGATTTTTTCAATGAGTCGATGCAACTTCCTGATTCTTACACCGTTCTGGAGTATTCCGTCATGCGGACGACGATCACGCGTTTTAGTTTCGGTCTTGCGCTGCTCATACTCTTTGCAGGAAGGCAGGACGTTCAGGGGCTGGAGGTCTCCGTCGTCGCTACGAATGGCGGGACTTTTGATTTGACCTCGTACACGAACTTCGTCCATTTCACGGCCGATGCGACGAATGTAGGATCATCGGTGTCGGCAACGCTTTCCGGTGGTATTCCGGATGTCGCGGTGACCTCAGGCACCGCGTTCTCGAGTTTCACGGACTCGTTCACCAATGGTGGCGGAAATGGAGAAATCAGTGCGGCGGACAACCCGGACGCCGTGGACGTGACGTTCCGGAGCAGCCCCGCGCCAACCTCCAACAACCGGATCTGGTTCGGGAACTGGAATTCGGCCGAAGGTGTCAGTTTCAACCTGACGGTACCGACGGTGGATGGTTCGATGTTTTTGTTCGCCGCCGGAAACAATACGGCCGCGGCAGGCGGAGCTTCGCTAACCGCGATCTTTTCGACAGGAACGATCGAAAACAAAAGTGTCACTTTCACGGACTCCACTCCGGTGAGCCCCTCCTGGGGAGCGGTCTACACAGTGATATGGACAGGCCGAACGGTGGGCGACGTGATGAACCTTCAGTTCACCAACGTTCCCGCAGGTGGCGGTGGCAACGCCGGGCTGATCGCGGTCGTCGTTCCCGAGCCATCGACTTACGCACTGTGTGGCGTGGCTACGATCATGCTGGCCTGCCTGACGCGAAACAGGCATAGAACCGTATCGAAGCCTGTCGAAACTCGATAAGCGCCTGGCACCTCAAGCGACCGTGGGGAAGCCTTTTCTTTTCGAATCCTTCAAGGGATCGGCGTGGCTGCCGCTTCCTTGAAGGATTTTCGACGTCTCGATGCCGGATGAACGGCCAGGGGCCAGTTTCTTGACGTAGCTTTAATGTGAGTGGTGCGTGTCTTCCGGATTTCATGAAGATAAGGAATTTCTTATTTTTGATTCATGCTGGTTTTATTGACGGCTCGTAAAATCGGACGAGTCAATCAGGGCCGGAGGTCCTACCGAGGGCAATCGACAATGTCGGCGCGTGTTCTGCTCATCGAAGACGAAGCGGAGATTGCCGACTTCATCGTGAGAGGCCTGAAGGAAGAAGGCTTCAGCGTGGAACTGGCCCGGGAGGGAGTGGATGCCTGGCACAGGCTTTCGACGGAAGCATGGGACTTGATCCTGCTCGACTGGTGGCTGCCGGGTTATGACGGGCTGGAGCTGTTGCGGCGGTTTCGGGCGAGCGGTCAAACGACGAAGGTCATGTTTCTGACGGCGCGGGACGCGGTCGAAGAACGGGTCCGCGGGCTCGACGCCGGAGCCGACGACTATCTGTGCAAGCCGTTCGCGTTCGAGGAGATGCTGGCCAGGGTGCGTTCCTTGACCCGAAGGTCGGACGGGCGGACTTCATCGATCATCCGATACGGCGATATCGTGATCGACCTGGCGAGCCAGAAGGTGGAGCGGGCAGGTCAAAAGATCGAACTGACTGGCCGGGAATTCGCCCTGCTGGCGTTCTTCATGCGGCGTCCAGGTGAAGTGCTCAGCCGCACAAGGATTTACGAACAAGTTTGGGATCAGCGGTACGACGGGTTGTCGAATACGCTGGAGGTTCACGTGATGGAACTTCGGCGCAAGCTTGAGGCGTTGGGGCCGAGGCTGATCAAAACGGTCCGCGGCCATGGGTATGTACTCGAAGGAGAGAAGATCGATGATGGTGAATGATGTCTCGGAACGCGCAGAAAGCCATTCTGCCGGACAATCAGGAATTGCCCGGACCGGTTCACGGCCGCGAGGATTCACCTTGATAGAGCTTCTTGTCGTCATCGCGATCATCGCCGTGCTGATTTCGCTGCTGTTGCCGGCTGTGCAGTCGGCCCGGGAAGCCGCCCGGCGGGCCCAGTGCGTGAACAATCTCAAGCAGATCGGTCTCGGCATGCATAATTACCTCTCGACGAACAATACATTTCCGATGTTCGCCGCGATTCCGAACGGGTTCACGTTCCAGCCCTGGTCGGCCCACGCCCGCCTGCTGCCCTATATGGAGCAGACGAACATTTACAACATGATCAATTGGAACGTGCAGCACCAGTTCACTTCGGGGCCGACGGTCGCGGCGCTGCGAATATCCGTCTTCATGTGCCCGAGCGAAATCAACGACCGGTCGCGGCCGACGGCGACGCTGACGTATTACCCGCTGAATTACTGCCTGAACCAGGGAACGTGGTTCTCTTACGACCCTGTCAGCTGGCAGGTGGGCGACGGTTCGTTCCACGTGAACCAGGCCTATACGCCAGCGGGTTTCCCGGATGGCTTGTCGAACACTCTGGGGGCTTCCGAAGTCAAGGCCTTTCAGCCGAACGTGTGGGACACGCGGCAGCCTTCGAATGTCGGGGTTCTGCCGCCGCGTACACCGGCCGACCTCATGAGCTGGCTCGCATCGGGCACGTTCGATTCGAACGGCCATACGGAGTGGGTCGAGGCTGACGTGCATGAAACCGGCTTCACGACGACTTTCACACCCAACACGAAATTCCTGTATCAGCCGCCCGGTGTGCTGACGCCCGTCGACATCGATTACACGTCGATGCGGGACGGCGAATCGACGACGCTGCCGACTTACGGTGCCGTGACCGCCCGGAGCTATCACCCCGGCGGCGTCAATATCCTGATGATGGACGGCTCGGTGCGGTTCGGCAAGAACAAGATCGCCCAGCCGATCTGGCGGGCGCTCGGCACGCGTGCCGGGGCGGAAGTCATCAGTGCGGATTCCTATTGATCAAGAACGGAGATCGATGCCATGAAACCGGACCTGACGGTGAAGGCTCTTCCGTGGTTACGTCGCGTTCTCCTCGTTGCGTTCGTCCTTTCGGCAGGGTGCGGTTCAGAGCCACCCCTGCCGGAAGAGACGGGCCGGCCGATCGCCGACACGTTTCTTGAAGAGATCCGCAAGGGCAATGTCGACACGGCCTGGAACGGCACTTCGGCCGAATTCAAGTCGCTGATGGGGCTGGATTCGTTCCGCCGCTACGTGAAATCGCATCCGGCGCTGAAAAACCCAGCGAATTTCCAGGAAGGCAAGCGGATCGACAAGCTGCAGCTGAAGCTGGCCGAATGCGTCTATTCGATCGAAAAGCCGAAGGCGACGCGGGTGCGGCTTGTCCTGGCCCCTGAAAACGATGTCTGGAAAGTCGAACGACTTGAGGCGGAATGAAATCGCTGTTCGGTTATCATGAGGCGTCGGGGGCGAGTGTGGGCGCCCTCGACGCTTCTTTAAACCCTTTTGCCGCCGGTCGGACTAACCAATCCAGCCATGATGCGATCGATGTCCATTACCGACAGGCTACTGGCCTTTTCCCTGGGCGCTCTGGCGGTCGTGCTGGTTGCGTTCTCCGTGTCGGTTTATCTGCTCGTCGCCGATCACGCCGCACAGCAGGTGGAAGACAGGGCCATCGCGACCCTCGATACGCTTGCGGCCCAATGCCGCTGGCGGCCTGACGGACTGGAATGGACAGGCGAGAGCTGGGATATCGCGTTCGGCACGGACGGCGAACCGACAATCTGGGGGGTGTTCGACGCATCGGGCCATTGCCTGCAGACTTCGCGCGATCTGACATTCCCGATCGCCACGGTCGGGGCCGGGCAGGGGCTGGAATCCGGCATGGACGAGATCCTCTGGATGGATCGCCCCTGGGTGCTTCATCGTCGCAGGATCGTTCATTCGGAGCCCGCGGGGAAATTCAGAACCGGGGCAGCCAGGAACAGGTATGCGGCGCTGACGCTCGTCACGGCATGGCCGTATCACGGCGTCATCGAACAGAAACGCAACCTGCTGCGATTCCTCGGCTTCGTCTCATTTGCGACCTGGTCGATCGCGCTGGCTGCGGGCCGCTGGTATTGCAAGCGGGCACTTTCGCCGCTGAGAGAGATGGCGGAATCGGTGCGGGCGATCGATGCCGACAATCTCTCGTATCGTTTACCGAAACGGCTGGCCGCGGACGAGCTTCAGGCTTTGACGCTCGCCTTCGAAGGCCTGATGGACCGGCTCGAGGAGGCCTTCGTGCGGCAGACGCGATTCGTCAGCGAAGCTTCGCACCAGCTGCGAACGCCACTTGCCGCCTTGCTGGGGCAAATGGAAGTGGCCTTACGGCGCGATCGCGACGCACCGGAATATCGCCGTACGCTGGAAGTGGCTCGCGGCTCGGCGCAACGGCTTCAGAAGATCGTCGAATCGCTGCTGTTTCTTGCCCGGCGCGAAGGCACCGGGCCGATCGTGGAGCGAGAGACGCTGGACCTGGCCGCGTGGCTGCCGGACCACCTGCGGCAGAACTGGTCCGATCATGCAAGAAGTGGTGATCTGCGAATCGGCGTCCTGACCGCGCCGGACGAGCCGGTCACGATCCGCACTCATTCGGCGATGCTTGGTCAGGCGCTCGACAATTTTCTGGATAATGCCATGAAATACGGCGACGCAGGCACACCTGTGGAGGTGCGGCTCAGGCTCGAACGAGGCCAGGCTTTGATCGAAGTTGCGGATCAGGGGCAGGGCATGGACGAAGACGCACTGTCGCATGTCTTCGAGCCTTTCTACCGATCCGAAGATGCCCGCCGCCGGGGGATCGAGGGGCTTGGCCTCGGCCTTGCGATCGTGGCCCGGCTGGCGAACGTGATCGGAGCGGTGACCGAAGTCGAAAGCCGTCCGCACCTGGGGTCGACCTTTCGCCTGAAGCTGGATCTGACGGACTCTCCGAAAATGGCGAATTCCGAAGAGATCGAGCGAATTTCCGAACGACAGGACACCGTGGCGATCGAAGATGGTGCCCGGTCCGCTTGAAAGGTCGAGACGCGTTACCGTTCGGGCCATAGCCGAAACTGGGAATCCTTACGAAAGCGATTCGGAAAGTGGCTTGGGGGGAAGTTTTGAGCGACTCCGGCCGATGATATCCGGACACGCCGGCAACTCCGGTGACGGAGGGGTGTGTCGTAAGGCATCGTTTTTAGAAGGCTTGTATTCTTGGGTACTTCGGGAATGCCGTCGCCGTTTCTTGTCTTCATCCTGAAAGCGATTTCCCTGAACGACGCTTCCGGAGGCATTTTGTGCGCTCGCGGCCATTCGCTTGCGATTCAAGAATATGCCGTAAATCCGTCATGGCGGGCATGCGAGCTTCGGCCGGGAATCGCGTTCAGCGATACCGGTGCGACGCGATGAGTTTCGTCAGGATTCTTTTGCGATGCATGCGGATATGGTAGACTTATGGCAATCCAGTCTACGAGGCGATAGCGGTGCGCTCCTGACCGTCATTCTGGTTCCGCCGCGAAGCATTCAGGTATCGATCCTGAGAGGATGCGTCCGTGCAGCCGATTAACGATCGTATCGAATCGAACGTTCTGATCGTGTCGATCGAAGACACCAAAAGTCTGAACGGTTCCACGCCGGAAGATATCCGGAAGAAGCTCCAGGAAACGCTGGCGCTGCATCAGAACGTGAAGGGGATCGTTCTGGACCTTTCCAAGGTGGATATGATCACGAGCACGGCGGTGGCCACACTGGTGCTTCTTCGCAAGAGCGTGCATGCCAGTTCGCGGCGGCTGATCCTGGCCGTCGTTCACCCGGACGTGCTCAATTCCCTGAAAATTTTGCGGCTGGACAAACTTTTCGAGATGTCCGACGAAGTTCCGGGTGCCGTTTCGGCCATCGCTTCGGCATGACCGGTAAAACCCGTACGGTTCCCGACTGTTTCGAGATATTTTGCGGACTGCATTCACCCGCGGGCCAGCGGTGTGACGATGGATCTGACATCATGAGATTGCCGGTAGCTGGCGCAATGGGGCACGGATAAGCTCTCGCGCCGGTTCGGAACGTGGCAGGCCGTGAAGTTCGCCCCGTTCCCCCCTGACTTGGCATGGGCCCGGCAACGACCAGGACACCAAGTGGAGAGGATCTCCGCCCCCACCCGAACGATTCGGGCTTCTCGCCGCCCGGTTCGTGCGCCGAATTCGTGCGCACGATGGCTATCGAACCGCGATGTTCGCGGTAGAGCCGTGCGGCCCAAGGGAGTCAAGGAGGTCTTCTCCATGCCGCTGCAAAATCGCCGATCGGACAGTCAACGCGTCCAACGGACAAAGAACGAAGTCGGCCGATCGGTCGAATCGCTCGAAGGTCGCGAACTGATGGCGACGCTGTCGTCCAGCCAGTTCCAGTTTTATACCACTCACGACATCCCGGTTCAGACGAAGTTGCACCAGGGCTCGTTCCAGTATCCCTATCACGCGGCTGAATCCGGGCCGAAGCGGCTCATGTACCTGGACAATTCGAATCGGGTGCTCTACGGCGAAGATCGTGAAGGCGATCAGTACGTGATCACCGTTCACGGGCCGGGTGAAGTCGTCGTGACAGACGTGACACCCAACGACGGCGTCCTGATGGACGACATCGATACGATCCAGATCGTCGGCAGCAACCCCCATACGACCTACGTGACCGCCCAGGTGACGTCGTCGAACCGGGTTCTGACGGACGGCATGGTTCGTTTTCAGCAGTTGATCGCCGAAAACGGCGTCAATTCGATCATCCTGAACGGCTTCGCCCTGGCGCAGACTCTGCCGATCAACGAAGACAACACCGTCGTTCAGCCGGGCGTCGGAGTCTTCCTGCCGGGTGGGGTGCAGACTCTCCAGATCGCCGATGTCGAAGCTTACAACGACGTTTCGGGCGTCTACGCCACGAATCCGGTGCGAATCGTCGTCGGCGATGCCGCTTCGCCGCTCAAAAAGGCCCCGATCATCCGCGTGGGCACCATCTATAACACGATGTACAGTTCGCAGGCCGATAGCGTGCCGAACGTGCCGCAATCGACTCCGACAGTTTCGTTCGAAGTCTACGGCCCGACTCACGCGATCACGACCAACGCGATCACGCGGCAGATGCCGGTGGCGGGCCTCGAATCCAATTATCCGAAGCCGGGTGCCCAGGGGCTGACTTCGATCGCCACGACCTCCATCGGCCAGTTCCAGGCCATCGGCGGCGTGAATTTCACCCGCATCGCCCGGAACACCGGCACGAACATCAGTCCGACGACGGCCCTTGACCACGCGGGGCTGATCCACATCGGCGGTACGGCCGACGCCCTGTCGGTTTCGTCCAACGGGCCGATCCGCAGCCTGCGGCTGATGAGGGGCCTTGGCGATCCGTCCGGAACCTCCACGGCCACACAATATTACGGCACGACGGCTGGCCAGAAGGGCTTCCCGGCCTACGGCTATATGGGTGGCCAGATCAACGCTGGCGCGATCAACCGTATCAACATCGGTGCGGCCAATACGATCATGCAGGTGTCGAACAGCCCGCAGTTCATCCAGCGGACTCAGGGCGTCACGAACTACTTCCCCCGCGCCGGTTCGGCGATGACCAACGCGGCCATCACCACCAGCGGGTCGATGGGCACGAAGCCGGTGCACACCGGATCGATCAACCACTTCGGCAAGAAGATCCAGTCGAACGCCACAGGTGTGCTCATCCGGGGCGACCTGGCTCAGTCCGAAATCGCCTCGGGCTTCGACTACAACCAGTACGTCACGGGTGTGAGCCCGGTGACTGGCCCGTCGGTCATCCGTGGCTTGCGGATGAAGGGCAGCCTGGTCGATTCGGTCATCTCGGCCAGCTACGCACCCGATACGACGACGCAGGACTTCCTGCAGGCAACCGACCAGGTTTCGCCAGGTGCGATTCATGGTGGAATCTACGGCCCCGGCCTGGCTTACGACGACGGCCGCGGCACCGCTCTGGGCCGGCTCGGCTCGGGCCTGTTCGCACGCCGGTTGTCGAACCCGCTGCACTCGCCGCCCCCGAATCAGCCGATCCGCACACGGGCCGGCGTCGATTACCGGGGCTCGTAAGACGGGAAAAAAGAGCGAATCCGCGACCCGGGTCATCGTCAATTCGAAAATGGCCCGGTCGTCAGGAGATGCCCCGAATTCGAAAGAATCACACTCTCGCCACCGTCTCGGGGATTCGTTCCTCGAGACGGTCGGTTTTTTTATGATTTCATGTTTCACTATCGAATTCGAAGCCGAAGAGACTCATTTCAAATCGACGACGTATTCGGTTTTGTCGGACGAAACTTCCATGACGATGCCTGAAGAGGCTGCGCTTTTGTATTTCGTGGGGATCGATTTCGGCTTGTCAGCAGGGGGATCGACCGCCACGCGATGCTTGCCGGCGACAGCGCCGTCAGCCGCCTGAAACGTCGTCAGGGTGAACGATCCATCGGGCTCGATATTGCCAGCGGCTTCTCGGCCGCCGTCTTCAGGTTCGAACCGAACGGTGCCGCCTGTCAGCGGCTTGCCTTTGAACAGCACGCTGCCCTTTACCGGAACGGGCTTGAGCAGATTGCTGGCCTGCTCCGTCGATCCACCGCATCCCGTGATCAGCATGACGCCTGCAGCAAGACATGTATTGCCTAAAGCCCTGCCGATATTTCGAATGATCGTCATCTGGCCATATCCTCCTTCGAAAAAAGAGGCTCTCGACGCTGTGCGGCGAGAGCCTTCGGAATTCGATCGCCGCCAAGCCGAAATCAATACGAGTCGGCCGAGATCACTTCGCCGCCATTGATCGTTCCCAGTGCCCGCCAGGTGCCGGGATTGACGGTGTCCTTGATGAATTTCACGGAGCCGTCAGCGAAGGCCACATTGACGCCGCCAGGGTGACGCGAGGTCGCCGCCAGAGACATGTAAGTCGGGCCGCCGTCGTTTTCGTCGACACCGTCCCAGTCCGCACGAACGAGCTGGCCGCCGTTGGAGAATCCCGTAGCCCGGCTGACAGCCTTGACGTTGTGATTCGGCGTCATCGCGGTGGTGAACCCGGAATAATACACGCCGCCGTTGCACCAGCGGGTGTGGCCGACGGGGCCACCAGCCTTGATCTTTCCCGAAGCAGTACTGCAGCCGGCGACCAGTTCGGCCAGAGCCGCTGCCGATGCGCTGCCAGGGGCAGGTACGTTCGTGGGAGAGAATTGTCCCGTCGCGCTGGCGCTGGGAACGGAGCCTGGTGACATGCAGCTCCGGAACTGGGCATGGCCGGCCAGGCCTTCGGACATCATGATCGTGTTCGACGTGCCGTCGGCGATCATGGCGATGGTTCGGCTGTAATTCGGGCCGAACATCGACTTGTTCATCGGGCCGACGGTGTTGGTCGAACCCCAGTTGGTGGAGTGGACGTACCAGTCGCCGTTCGAAACGCCATAGCTCGTTGTGGCGTAGAGAGTTCCGCCCATGCTGGCGTCGTCGATCTTCGATGCCGGATCGCTCGGGCAATTGAGGAACGAAAGCGGCATATTGGAAACGGTCGTATTGGCTTTGGCGCTATAGGTCAAGTTGAAATTGATCGAGGAATAAAACGCAGCCTGTTCCATGAACGGCGCGCTGCGGGCGAAGGCGCTCCAGGACGATTCGAAAAGCCAGGTGCCGGGGCCGCCCGTGGGGGCGGGAATCAGAATCGTCTGCATCGGGAAAGCGCTGTTCGTGCTTTCGTAATTGTGCATGGCCAGGGCCATCTGCTTCAGGTTGTTGACGCACTGGGCCCTGCGGGCAGCCTCGCGGGCCGATTGAACAGCTGGCAGCAAGAGGCTGATCAACACGGCAATGATGGCGATAACGACGAGCAACTCGATCAGAGTGAAGCCTTTGCGACGATTCACTTCAGTTCCTTCACGAAAAGTACACGGATTCTACTTGAAATCCACATATGCAATTGTGTGGATCTCAGATCACGTCAATATCCTAGAAATTCGGCGACACGACATCAACATGGACGATGTAAATATCATGAAGAGTTTCGTCAGGGCGGGCGCATGTCATTTCGATCGAACGGTTTACGGATCGATGAAAGTTTCGTGAATATCTGGTGGCCCGCGGGCCGTATGCGATCGGCCATATTCCGGGCTATAATATTCAGGCCCTTGGGTGAAACTGGACGTAATGGTGCTGACCTGGGGCGGAACATTAACGGAGCCAGTCGGACTCATGCGTGAACTTGGCACGATCGCCGCTCGTCCGGCGGGCATTCTGGCGGATTATCTGCTGGCGCAGGGCATCAAGACCGAGTTGCGACCGACTTCAGCGAACCCGGCCGATGTGGCGATCTGGGTGATTGACGAAGACCGTATGTCCGATGCCCGTGCGGCTATCGACCGCTTCAGGGCGAATCCGGACGACCCGGAATTTGCCACCCTCGCCCGCAAGGCCGGCGAAATCCGCAAGGAAGAGGCCCGCAAGGAAAAGGCTTATCGCAAAAGCGTAACCGATGCAGGCCGAGTGTATAGCGCTGGCGGGACGCTGAAACGTACGCCCGTTGTCACGCTTTTGATCGCGGCTTCGGTCGCCATGAGCCTTTGGACGAACTTCGACAAACGCATTGACCGCGTCATCGATTACGTCAATTTGACCACCCCCCGGCTAGATCCGGAAAACGGCCCGGTGCTCGATTCCCTCAGCGGCGCCCTGGGCCCTGAGCCCTGGCGGCTGATCGCACCGATGTTCTGGCACCTGAGCTTTCTGCACCTGTTCTTCAATATGAGCTGGGTGAGCGGGCTGGGCGGAGTGATCGAACGGGAACGTGGCTCACGGATGCTTCTTGCCGTAGTTCTGATTACGCACCTGGTCGCCGCCTTTTCCGAATACTTCTGGCAGATTTATGGCCTGCATCGGCATTCCGTGCTCTTCGGCGGTTTTTCAGGGGCCGTCTATGGGCTGATCGGCTTCGCCTGGGCTTATGGCGAATACAATCCGAGGGGCTACATACGTCTTTCGGGCCAGTCGGTGCAACTGGCCCTGATCTGGATGGTGCTTTGCTTCACGGGCATGCTCGGGCCGGTCGCTAACGGCGCTCACCTTGGCGGCCTGGTGGCCGGGCTGATGATGGGCTATTTCGTGGGCGAACGGGATGCGAGCCGGGCCTGATTCCGCCGCCGGAACCGTCAGGAAACGGGAGTGACACCGAATTCCGCGGCACGAGCCTGAAGCGGTTCCAGGAAGGCATCGAGCGCCATGGGGCACGCCCTCCAGCTTACGCCGTGTGGGCCTTCGTAAACGAAAGACTGCGATTCGGCCCTGTGCAACTGACCGAGACGCTCCAGCAAGCGCGGCTGAAACAGGGCGTCGCAATTGTCGTCCATCGTGCCGAACGCGCCGACGAGCCGGGGCTTCGAAATGAAATCAGGCGTGGCTTCGGAATTCACGTCGGCGTGCAGGATCTGCGGTTCGGAGAAGGCGTCAAGCTTGCGTTCGGTCAATCCGCCGATGTTCTCGGTGACCTTCTTGCGCAGCGAGATGCTCAGATCCCGACAGACGATCGACCCGTGGGCCGAGCGGCCGATTTCTTCGGGACCACGATTGCCCTGATAGAGCGAAGCGATCGATTCACGATCCGCGGCCGTGGCACGGGCGTCGTGAAATGCGAACCACTGCTTCAGATCGACAGGGCCGTAATAATTCAGGGCACTGCGGATTTCGAAAGGTAAGTCGTTCCTGTACCGCGTGGCGAGAAGGGTCGCAATCAGCCCGCCCGCGGAAAACCCTGCGGCTCCGACACGGGTCGGATCGATCTGGTGCCTTTTCGCCCAGGGACGGCTCAGGAAGTCCGCCATGGGAGTGACGATCCGGGTGAGCAGGTCATCGGCATGTTGAAGATTCGGGTAATGGACGACGACCGCGGCCACTCCGCGCCGTGAGAGATCTTCGGCAAGCTGATCGGCCTGCACGGATCGAACGACGGCCCCCATGCCATTACCGCCGAAAAGGAACACGACCGGCACCGGTTCGGTCGATTCGAGCATCGAAGGATAAGCGACAATGCGATAACCGAGGTGTTCGAAGGTGGCTGGTTCGCCTGGTGTCTGTGAAACCGGCTTGACTTCGATCAGTCGATCCGATGCCGAACGGACAGCCCGGGCGACCGAGCCCAGGCCGAATGTGGCCATGGCGCCCGCCATCCAGCGGCGTCGATCGGTGCGGCAGTCGTATCTCGTCGGCAAGTCTTGACTTCGGTTCATCTGGGCTGGGTCGTTCGTGCCAGTCGGGCGGATCGGTCATCCTGACCGGAGCGTTCGAAGGAAGAAAATTCCGGACCTCATCCACTACGATCATACGAGCGGTCAGAATCGGAAGAAAAGTGCCCGACTGGCGAAAAAATCTCTCAAGTCTTCCGGTCGCTCTGCCGAAAACCGATTGACCTGATAAAGCAAAATGCGGCGTTTGGGGCGAATAGCGAATTCAGGCTAAACGATCAGCATGGCATCGCCGTAGCTGTAGAACCTGTAGCCCAGGCGAACGGCTTCGTGATAGGCCTCCATTACGAATTCATGCCCTGCGAGCGCGGCCACCAGAACGATCAGGCTCGATCTCGGCAGGTGGAAGTTGGTGATCAGGCCGTCGATCGCGTGGAATTCGAACCCTGGGCGAATGTAAAGTCCGGTCGGCCCTTCGAAGGGTTCGATCGTTCCGGAACGTGCTGCGGTCTCAAGAGTTCGGGCCGAAGTCGTGCCCACTGCGATCACACGCCCGCCGGAAGTCCGGGCCGTTCTCACAGCCTGGGAGGTCCGTTCCGGAAGGCTGGCCCATTCGGCGTGCAGTACGTGGTCTTCGATGTTGTCCACCTTGATCGGCCGGAAGGTGCCGATGCCGACGTGGAGGGTGACGTCGGCGAATTCAATGCCTGATGCAACCAGTTCGGAAATCAAGCCTTCCGTAAAATGGAGGCCGGCTGTGGGCGCGGCGACGGAGCCCGCTTCACGGGCGAAAACGGTCTGGTACCACTGGCGATCTTCAGGGGTGTCGCGACCATCGCGAATGTAGGGCGGCAATGGAATATGGCCGTGCGTCTCAAGCAGTTCGCGGGCCGATTGAGTTGAATCTGGCGGTTCCGGGGCGATCCTCCACGACCCGTCTTCGAACTTTTCGATGAGCCGCAGTTTCAGGCCCAGACCGACCGTGACCGTCTCGCCTGGCCTGGGCTTGCCGCCGCAGTGGGCCAGCACGTGCCAGCCACCCTCGGGACGTTCTTCGAGAAACAGGGCCTCCCATCGGCCGCCGGTCGAATCACGAACTCCGACGACCCGGGCTGGGATCACACGCGTGTCGTTGCGTACCAGAAGGTCCTTGTCGTGAAGTAGTTGCGGCAATTCATAAAAAAACCGGTGAGAGATGGTCCGGGCGGCACGATCAAGGACCATGAGGCGGCAGTGGTCACGTGGTTCGACAGGGGCCTGGGCGATCAGGCATTCGGGCAGTTCGAAGTCGAACAGGTCGATATTCACTGGCGGCTTATTTGCTCGGTGAGTTTTCGCGAATGGGCCAGAAACAGGACTGACCTGCAGTTCGAAGCCATTTTAGCGTGGCCTGCCTGGGTAATGCCAACCCGGTTCGCCAGATCGAAACGGCGAACGAGACTGCCCGAACCGTCTCCGGGATGATAGAATTCCGCTGTCTCGCATCCTTCACGAACGAAGCCGGACGATCCGATCCTTGCGAAC
The DNA here is from genome assembly GCA_016125085.1 of bacterium. Taxonomy (GTDB): domain Bacteria; phylum Planctomycetota; class Planctomycetia; order Isosphaerales; family Isosphaeraceae; genus QWQI01. The sequence goes on along the minus strand of WGMM01000022.1, from coordinate 1,345 downwards.
CCTGCGTGCCCGACTCGCCGAAACCGAATCCATTCGCTCGGCCTGGCCCGCGGAACCTGTCACAGTTTGTCTGCTGATTACGGACTTGAACATCGGCGGTGCCGAAAAGGCGATGGTCAATCTGGCCTTCGGGCTTGCGAAATCCCGCTGGCGGGTCCATGTGATCAATCTGGGCGGTGATGAACCTCTGGCCGAGAAGCTCAGGGGTGGCGGGATTGACGTGCACTTTCTGCGCGTGTCCAAACGCAAGCCGGTTCAGGCTGTTCGTTCGCTGGCGCGGCTGCTGCGTGAAATTCGCCCGCAACTCCTTCAGTGCTTTATGTTTCATGCGAATGTCGCTGGTCGCCTTGCGGCGTGGGCCGCAGGTGTACCGTGGGTACTGGGCGGCCTGCGTGTGGCCGAGCACCAGAAGGGCTGGCACCTGACCGTCGACCGCCTGACGGCCTGGATGTCGTTGGGCTCGGTTTGCGTTTCGGAAGGCGTACGGCAATTTTCGATCACCTATGGGGGGATTCCGGAAGACCGGCTCTGGGTGATTCCCAATGGGGTCGACGTCAGGCCGTTCGATGCCGCTACGCCGCTGGACAAGCGGAGCCTGGGCTTCCAGCCGTCGGACCGTCTGGCGCTGTTCGCCGGCCGCCTCGATCCGCAGAAGGGTCTGCCGTATCTGCTGGATGCAGTTGAGGTTGTGGCTGCTTCTCGGCCTCAGTGGAAGCTGGTCATGACGGGCCGGGAAGGGACCGAAAGCGACTGGTTTCGCGAGCGGGTGGCCGAATCGGAGATTCTCAGCCGGCACGTCAAATGGCTTGGCTTTCGCGACGATGTACCGGCCCTGCTGAAAACGGCAGAAGTGCTTCTGCTGCCTTCCTTATGGGAAGGCATGCCGAACGTGGTGCTGGAAGCGATGGCCGCCAGCAGGGCCGTGATCGGGACGGACGTGGAAGGCACTCATGAACTTGTGGTGCCCGGCGAAACCGGCTGGCTGATCCCGCCTGAAAATACGGAAGCTCTGGCCGCCGCCATGGCGGAAGCGTTCGACAAGCCGGACAGAACGAAGCGTTACGGAGAAGCGGGCCGCAAGCGTGTCGAGGCGAAATATACGTTGTCGGGCACGATCCGGGCTTATGAATCGTTGTGGGCGAGGGTTTTGGGGTTAGAGTTGAAGGCCTGAGAGCCGCCTGGAAGATGATAAGGGGACGGGGGTGAATGCCACGAAGTTAAGCCGTATTCTCCTACACAGCTTGATCTTGATGTAACGAGGGCTTCCGATACCATGGCGTTGTCACACAACCTGTGGGAAAGGAAGCCCCCGAATGCCAAAGCATCGCCGTCTTGATACCGTATT
>WGMM01000047.1 GCA_016125085.1 bacterium | reverse complement strand
GTCCCAGGTGATCACGGCCGGCACGGCGCGATCTTCGAGGAATTCGGCCAGCAACTTCGTTTGCGAACCCCGGCGGGAATTTACGATTCGGTTTCGGCGCGGGGCAAACAGGGAACGTACGCGAATGGCGATCGAAGAACGCATGGGGGTGTGAATCCTTTCACGACGGGTGCGATCGAAACGTGCGAAAAAACAGGCCGGGCACGATGTGATGAACTTCGGGGAATCCGTTTCGCCGAAGGTGCGATATCTCAGTCAATGTCTACGATCATCGCGATTACGACCGGTTTGTCAAGCACGACAGGCCCTCAGGGCCCACCTCCGCGCAGCCGATATCAAAGCCAACTCATACGTTGGCCGGGATTAACGGCGGTTCGAAAAAAAGCCAGGACGGCATAGCCGGCGGGTTCTTAAGCCCGGGCCCCCCGAGCACCAGCTCGGGGATTCTCTGCGATGTTTCTTCACGGTTCGGTCAGGAACGCGTAGATTCTCCCCGAGCTGGTGCTCGGGGGGCCCGGGATCAGGCGTGTCGACCGATCGATCACCCAACGGGCGAGCGATCGCGATCCATAAGAAAAGCGGCGGAAAATCGCTCCCGCCGCTTTCGGTTTCGAAATGCAATCCGATCGACGGACTCACGTCATGCATCCGCGAATGACTTCGCCTCAAGCGGCCGCAGGTGCTTCACGGCCGCCCGGCCCACGCGATAGTTGAAAAAGCCATTGGCCGTGCCCTGGGCAACGCTTGGGGCTACGGTGTCCACCACCTTCGCGGCCGAGTGGCCGAGGTGGTTGCAAAGGAAGTCGTGAATCTGCGTCCGGATCGTCCCGTGCAGGCTTTCCATCTCCGTGGCGAAGGCGAGGGCCGCCATCGACCAGCCCATGAGCGTGACGGTTCCGGCGGCGGATGTCCGCACGTTGTAGACCAGGCAAAGGCCGCGAATCATGCGGGCGAGGGCCAGAATGAGCACGGCGTCGTCCCAGAAAACCAGGGGCACCACGGCCGTACGCACGCCCACTTGCCGCGTATGCCGCCAGATGATGGTGTCGGCGGCTTTGTCGAGCGGGGCCAGGAACGAACGGTCCAGGGCCCGGATCCAGTCCAGATCGGTGCCGTATTGCGATCGTTCGATCAGCTCGGCCCGGGCTTTCTGCAGGCTCCGCACCAGCTCCGGGCCGTCCAGCCCCAGGCCGGTCCAGGTCTTTTCCTGGGCTTTGTCCAGCGGGAACTGCCGCAGGAAGCGTTCCAGATCGGCCCGGGCCGCAGCCAGTTTCACTCCGGCTTCTTCTCGAACATGGGCCCGGAATCGCAATTCCGCCAGTGTCTGCACCGAATGGCGCGGGCTGCGCCGCAGGCGGGAGTAACCGATGACGAGCCGGGCGACGGCGACGGCCACCAGCGTGCTGAGGACGACGACCATGCCGATGAGCGGATAGGCGACCACCGGCGGCTGCCGCGTGGCCATATCGAGCACCGCAAGGCCCTGTGAAAGCACCAGCAGCGAAGCGATGCCACCCATGATGACGACGGCACACCAGCCGAGGGTGTCGAGCGGGCCCAGCCAGCGCGTCAGGATCGACTCCCGAGCGGCCATTTCCGTTTCGAAAATCGCGGCCTGGTCTGCGGCGAACGAACGCTCCTGCTCTTCGGCCCAGCGGGCCCGGGCGGTCTCTTCGTCCAGCGGTTTCACGGGCAGGTTCGGGCGCGGCACGCCCAGGCTGGCCGCCTGTTCGGGGCCGGTTTGCGATTGCGTGCCTGAATTTCCGGGTTCCGGCGATTGCTGAGCGGCTTTGGGCGCGACACCCAGCCAGCCAGTCGATCTGTCCGATTGCGGATCGCTCATGATGCCGTCTCTTTCCAGTGATTCGAAATCCGCCGGCTTGAGGAAATGAAATCCAGGCCGAACCTGGGAGTATTCGCTCGATCTAGCGCAATATCCAGTTGAGAACACGGCCGAGCCCGAACTGGTCGGGCGGTTGAGTCCGCCGCATGGGCAGGCGCGGCTGGGGCCGGGGGAATGCGAAGTCGCCAGCCTGCCAAGCGAGCGGCCAGCTTGCGGGCACGGCCGAGGCTTCAGCTTCGAAACTGGTGCCGCCGGTTTCGAATGTCATGCGGCGTTTGCCGTCCGGGCCGATCGGCTCGCTGCGCGTGGCGTTCACCGCGGCGGCCAGGCCGTAGCGAATTTTCAGATTCTTCTGAACTTCGTACTTCCGCACGAGCGGCTCCACGAGCTGGTGCAGCAGCCCTTCGGCGGTCTGGCGGTCCTCGGCGTGAATCCGGTCCGTCTGGGTGCCGATCACGCTCACGCGCCGTACCCCGCCCAGCCGGTAGCGGTCGCCGGCGACGATCCAGGTCATCCAGTCCAGCCCCCGGCCGACGGCCGTCGTACCTGGCCCGACCCAGGCCAGCAGCTCCTCGAACAGGAGGGTCGTGCCTTCCACGCCCCGGGGCCCGGATTCGAGCAGGTGGGCGACATCGACCAGCAGGAGGATGTGATCGCACAGGGCCAGGGCATCGGCGACGGGCTTCACCACGCGGGCGAGGTAATCGTCGAACCGGGCCGTGAGCCGGGTGGCGAGTTCCGGGGCAGCTTCCCGCCACGCTGACGGCAGGGGGAAGACCGGCTCGCCGGGTGTGACGCCGATCGCCAGCCGATCGAGCTGTTCGACGCTCCATGTGGGCGTGTTCGTGCCGAGACGCTCTGTGGCGTAGCGATTTTCCAGGTCGACGAGGAAGCTGGAGGGTGTCACGAAGGGCAACGCGTGATCGACGAAACCGGCCAGAACGCGCCGATAGGCCAGGGCCAGCTCGTTTTCCGCCGTGATGGTGTCTTCAGGCGTCGAGTTCGCGAGCCGGTCCAGAAATTCGCGGGCGATGGGCCGGAAGAGTTCCTTGCCGAGGGTCGGCAGAAGGGCGTCGGACCATTTGTCGAACGCCCCCTGGCTGATCATGGCCAGGTCGGCCAGCCGTTCGCCGGGCCAGTCGATCAGCGAAAGGTCGTACATCCGCCAGCGGTCGTCGCTGCGCACGATGAACGACCGGTATTCGGAGGCTGAGACGGTCTTAGCCGGCCAGCCGCCATGAGCCAGCTTGTCGCTTGCCCCGGCATGGTCGAAGCATGCCAGGCCCGAGCGTGTGGGCAAGGCATCGGCCCCGTCGGCTGACGATTGCAGCTCGGCCAGTGTGACGTCGGTGCCGAAGACGTCGAGCATGCCGGGTGCCTGGTGGCGGATCTGCGAGATCAGGCTCGTCAGCATCACCGTCTTGCCAGCGTGGAACGGCCCGACGACGCCCACGCATCGTGGCCGCACGATCCGGCCCTTACGTAAGATCCGGCCCAGATTCACACCCTCCGCTCGTTTCGCCATCTTCGATTCACCTGCGTATCGGTCGTTCGGAGAAATTATCGAGCCGGCCTGACATGATCACGCCCCGGAACGATTCCCCGACGGACTTATTCGTTACGGGACTTCGGGATATTTCCGAAATTCCGGCGGATCGCCTCGTGATCGATTCTAGCAGATCATGTCGCGACGGGGCCTTCGAATCCGTCCGGCACATCCCACGAAGACCTTCGTGTCAATTGAGTTCCGGCGACCAGTCAGGTGACGGGCCGTTCGCATCTCCGGTCCTCGGGCGTTCCCGCCGGAGCCTGAAGATTCCTTCCAGCCGGACGATCCCTTTATCGCTATCGCTTTCCATGCTCCAGCGACCTTCGATCACATCGCCACCGGCGTTCAGACGGCCGTCATAATGCACCGGCGGGTTCGGGCCCTGGAATCCGAGGAATCGGTCATTGACCCGAAAGCCGAAAACGCGTTCGCCCTGATAGGTTTTCGTGAATCGCGCATTCCGGTCGATCACGAAGCCATCGATGGCCGAGTGCCCCGGATTGCCGCAGACGTACCGGACATCATCCCTGGCAGCATTGGGAATATGCTCATGGATCATGGCCATGGCCTTATCGATCGATTCGTCGGTCGCGCCGAAGTATTCGCGCAGTTGGGCGAACGTGTATTCGTGATGCTGGATCACGTCGACCATGACTCCCGTGAGCTTACCGCGATCGAGCACGAATTCAGCCACGATCGGCCATGATCGGTCGTTCTGAACGTAATGCCCGACCCAGCGCCCGGAAATTTCACAGTTATCCATGATCACTTACGCTCCCGGAATTACGTCGAAGGAAGTTTGGCGGTTCGCTTCTTCGGCCTGTCGCTCTCAGGCTCTCGGCTGATCCGGCGAAATCCCCATACCGGTTTTCGGATTGATGAAAGGGTTGCGAACGTCATCTTCCGGCACGCATCTTTCCGGATCAAGCAAAACCGGTGTCGATCACGAATCACTGCATGAAAATCGCCCGGAAGAAACTCCTCCGGGCGATCGCTTGCGTCGAATTGATCCCGTCTCTCAGCCAGCCGCCTTACGGGGCCACGTAACCGGGCTCGGCGATGGCCATGTCATAGAATTCCTTCGAGGCCAGCAGATAGCTCTGCTGTTGACGCCAGTAAACGCCCCGCGTTTCCTGCCACGAAAACGCCGCCAGTTCGCGGTCGGTGGCGTCGCGGCCGAGCACCTGCTGGAACATCTGCTGCACCAGGGCCCGGCGGCCCGTACGGCTCGTCAGCACGTGCTCTGCCACCTTGAACGGCGGTTCGCCGGCGTTGAGCTGATGCACGATCATGGCTGATGCCCGAGGCGTGAACGTGGTGCCAAGAACTGACTCCAGTGCCGTCACGAAGCCTTCCGGCGTGCCATCGCCGATGTCGTTGTAGAACTCGGGCGTGCCCAGGATGATCGCCCGCGGGCTGGTGCGTGTCCGCTGAGCCGCCCCCTGCACCATCCGGATTTCCGCTTCCGTTCCGTCGCGGCCCAGATATTCATTGAACGACTGCTGAACTAGCATCTGACGGCCCAGCGGCGTGTTGCGGATCTTCGTCACCACGCACGCTCGCGACGAACCCCGCTGCAGCCGGTCGTCCCACTTCACCAGAGACTGGTAATCGATCGGCTGGAACACGACTTGAAGGAAGACCTGATTGAGCCATCGTTCGTTGTCGGTACCGGCCACTACGGTCACGTCCGGCGACGTGCCCGCTTCGAAATTCGTGTCGCCCACGTATTCGGCCGTCACGGTGTCGACACCGAGGCCAAGCTGAAAGCCGCTGGCCGAATAAGTCGCTTCACCATTCACGAGTGACTTGATCGCGAAGACGACACCATTGACCACGAACCGCACCTGACCGGTCGGCACCGTCGTCACGCCCGAGGTCGAAGGAGTCACCTTGGCCGTGAAGGTGACCATGCCACCGGCCGTGACGTAGTTCGTCGAAGGCGTCAGCGTCACGGTCGAAGTCGACTTGTTCACCACCTGCGAAACGGCCGTCGATGTGCTCGTGGCGTTGTTCGCATCGCCCTGATACGTCGCCGTGAGCGACTGCGTACCCACGGCCAGCGTGGACACGGTCAAGGTCGCCTTGCCGTCCGTGCCCACTGTGCCCGTACCCAGAACCGTCGTTCCGCTCAGGAACTGAACAGTACCCGTCGGAGCCGTGTAGCCCGTCAGTGCCGGCGTGACTGTCGCCGTCAGAATCACCGATTGACCAAGGCTCGAGGGATTCGGGACCGAAGTCAGCACGGTCGTCGTTCCGACCTTGTTGATCACCTGGCTGAGAACCGACGACGTGCTGGCGGCGTAATCGGTGTCGCCAGGATAGCTCACCGTGATCGAATTCGTCCCGATCGGCAGCGTCGATGTCGCGTAGGTCGCCTTGCCGTCGGCGTCCAGAGCCACGGTCGCCAGGACAGTGGATCCGTTCAGGAAGGTCACGGAACCCGTTGGCTTCGGAATCCCGGTGCCCACCGCGACCGTCGCCGTGAACGTCACCGTCGCGCCGGGATTCGCCGGATTCGTCGACGAAGTCACCGTCGAAGTCGTTACGATCTGGCTGACGACTTGCGGGTATTCGGTCGAACCGCTCGCCAGATAACGGCTGTCGCCGACGTAGGAAGCCGTGATCTGGTGCGTGCCGATCGTCAGACCCGAGACGGCCAGTTCGGCCGCTCCGGAAGCGTTCAGGGCCCCCGAACCGATGAACACACCGCCATCGAAGAAGTCGACGCTTCCCGTCGGCACGCCCGAGCCGGGATTCTGTGCCTGAACCGTCGCGGTGAACGTCACCGACTGACCGATCTGCGACGGATTCGGAGAGCCGACGAGTGTCACCGTCGTCCCGGCCTGATTCACCACTTGATCGACGACGGGCGAGGTGCTCGGCAGGAAATTGCCAGCACCCGTGTAAACTGCCGTCAAAGAGTTCGATCCGACTTCCAGGAACGAGGTCACGAACGTCGCAGTGCCCGTGATGTCAAGCGGCACCGTGCTCAGGAGCGTCGCCCCGGAATAGAACTGGACGGACCCGGTCGCCGTGCCCGCACCGGAAGGCGTACCCACGCCGGCGACAAGAGTCACCGACTGTCCGTACACCGACGGATTCACGGTCGTTTCCAGCGAAGTCGTCGTCGCGATCTGGTGCGTCAGCGTCACGTCGTTGCCGTCGCCGCCGACATAGCTGATCTTGAAGGGCGCGCTGCCCAGCATGACCGTGCTACCTTCGGGAAGCCCCAGGAACGTGCCGGCGACCGGATTCGCGCCGAGATTGTCGATGATCGTGAAGCTGTCCGCCGCGACCGGGGAATAATTCAGATTGACGATCAAACCCGCCGAACCCAGATCGATCGGCCCAAGTGCCGAGATATTGCCGTAACCGGCCGCGCCCGGGCCGAACAGGGAGATCACGTAATCGGTGTCGGCGTCGAACGTCACGGAGCCATTCACGGTCAGCGTTCCGACTCCGGACTGCCCCGGCTGAACGCCCCCGCCAGTCGAAGTCAATTCCGTCATCGAACCATTGCCGGCCAGTTCGGTGGAATTGCTCAGGAACACCTTCGTCGAAGTGGGACTGAGCAACCACAATGCGCCGCTGAACACGTTCGTGGCGGCCGTGTAAGTCTGGCCGGCCGCGATCGACAGAACGCCGGAACCACTTTTCGAAATGTCTGAAGTCGTCCCGATGGCGCCGGTAATGTCCAGCTCGGTCCCCGGCATCATCACCGAGATGCCAGGGAAAGCATCGGTGAAGTTCATGTCCAGATCGATCGTCGACGTTCCGCTCGCGAAGCCCGCGGTCACACCGGCGGAAATCGCCAGGGAATTGCCTGATAGGTGATAGCCTGCTCCGTCGATGGCGATCGATTCGAACGTCGTGCCGGCGGCGAAGTCATTGATCGAAGCGAGATTCCCTGCCCCGGCAGGAAAAACGAGCGTGTCGCCCGGGTTCGGCAGCGCGTCCCAGTTGCCGGGCGTGGACCAGAGACTGTCCACGGCCCCGCTCCATGTGGAGATCGCAAGGGCAAGACGATCCTCGAGCCGCTCGGCCTTGATGCCCGCGACCGTCCTCATCCGCCGGATCTGGGCGGTACGAACTTCGTTGGATCGCCGTCCCTGGCCGCGGCGACTCGTCGAAAGAGAAAACGACATGATCGAGGGTCCCTCGCATATGTGCCCCGGTGGCCCCAGTCAAACCCGGGAGCGCACCGTCGAATCCGCTTCTTTCCGTTAGATCCAGTTTGACCCGGAATCCAGCGAACCCGGTCAAAATCCGCGAAATCCCTCGCGGGACTTTCACGATTGGTCAAGTCGTACGGATCGAAACGTCATGACATCCAGACTTCGCACAGGCCGGCCACCCGATGCACGCATGCATGCATGCATTATATCATAATTTTGTGTTCTGTCCGGCATGCGGCGAAAAGTGTGCGCCAGATTCCCGGCGAACGATATGGGAACGCCAAGCTTCAGCTCGGCGAACCTGCATCTATGAAATCGAACCGATCGAAGAGCGCCCCAACCAGCTCGAACCCGTTGTCACGCATAGCGATATCTCGAAAACTCAATGACTCTCCGACCGTGTCGGCAGAATGATCGGCGGCGGATTCGCCCCGCGAGAGTGGATCACCTCGTTCGACGAAAACTCCCGAGCCATGTTCTGGAACTCGACCTGAGACCGCACCTTCGGCTCGCCCGGCTGGCGTTTCACCCGGTCGTACGTGCCGTCCGGCTTCAACTGGCGCGCCTTCACGTTGTCCGCCAGCGTCACGCCCAGGATCCCGTCCACGATCCGGCTCTTCAGCCGCGGCTCTTCGATGGGGAACAGCAGCTCCACCCGCCGGTGGAAGTTCCGGGGCATCCAGTCCGCCGAGGCCAGATAAACCTCAGGCTCGTCGCCGTTCTGGAAATAGGTGATCCGCGAATGCTCCAGGAACTTGTCGACGATCGAAAGCACCCGGATATTCTCCGACACGCCCGGCACGCCCGGCTTCAGGCAGCATGGGCCACGCACGATCAGGTCGATCTTCACGCCGGCCTTCGAAGCTTCGTAAAGCGCTGCGATCGCCTGCGGATCCACCAGGGCGTTCATCTTCGCGATGATCCTGGCTGCCTTGCCCTCAAGGGCATGCTGCCGCTCACGCCCGATCAGCTCCACCACCCGGTCCGCCAGGTGCATCGGGGCGACGATCAGCTTGTTCCACTGGTGCCCCTGCGAATAACCGGTCAGCAGGTTGAACAGGGCCGAGGCATCCTCGCCGAACTCTTCCTTGCACGTGAAAAGGCCCAGGTCGGTATAGAAACGGGCCGTCGTCGGGTTGTAATTGCCCGTGCCCAGGTGAATGTAGCGGCGAATGCCGTCGTGCTCGCGCCGCACCACCAGCGCGGCCTTACAGTGCGTCTTCAGCCCCACCATGCCGTAAACCACGTGCACGCCGGCATTCTGAAGCATCCGGGCCTTGACGATATTGTTCTCTTCGTCCAGCCGCGCCTGAATCTCCACCAGCACCGTCACCTGCTTGCCGTTTTCGGCGGCCCGGATCAGGGCATTGATGATCGGGTTATCCTCGGCCGTGCGATAAAGCGTCATTTTGATCGCCAGAACCTGCGGATCCTCCGCCGCCTGTTCCAGGAACCCGACGACCGTGCCGAACGATTCGTACGGGTGATGCACAAGCTGGTCACCGCCTCGTATCGCCGAAAACAGGTTCGTCCGGTTCGCGAACGCCGCTGGCGTCTGCGGCTCCCACGGCTGCTCCTTCAGCTCGCGATAGCCCTCAAGCTTCGTCAGGCCCACCAGGGCCGTCAGGTCGACCGGCCCGCGCACCCGGAAAATGTCGCGGTCGTCCAGGTCGAGCGCATTGCGCAACAGCGAAACGAACGCCTCCTCGGCTCGGGCGTCGATCTCCAGTCGAACCGCCGCGCCCCATTTCCGCCGCCGCAGCGTTTCCTCGATCGTCGAGATCAGGCTCGTCTTGATCTCCGTCTCCTGAACCGTCAGGTCGCTGTTACGCGTCACGCGAAACGCCGCCCGGTTCGAAACCGTGAATCCGCCGAAAAGTGACCCCAGTCGCGGGCCGATGACGTCCTCAAGAAACACGAATTTCGGCTGAGCCGGATTGCCCCCGGGGGCTGAAGGCAGCTTCACCAGCCGCGGCAGAACGCTGGGCACCTGGAGCACTGCGAAAAGGCTGCGTACCTGGTCCTGCTCCTGCCCTTCCAGCTGCAGGATCAGGTTCAGGGCCTTATTGTGCAGGTGCGGGAACGGGTGCGCCGGGTCAATCGCCAGCGGCGTGAGCACCGGGAACACCCATGTGTCGTAGTAATTGTCCAGCCAGGCGTTCTGCTCTTCGCAAAGCTCTTCGGGGGCGAGAATCTTGATGCCCTTGCGTGCCAGTTCGGGCATGATCTCGTCGAACCAGATGTCGTACTGACGCTCGATGAAACCATGCGCCCGGCCGCACACTTCCTGAAGCTGCGAAAACGGCCCCATGCCGTCCGACGACGGATCCTGCGGCTCGACATTGTCGTAATGCTGCGCCTGCAGCCCTGCCACCCGAACTTCGAAGAATTCGTCCAGATTCGAAGCCGAAATCGACAGGAACCGCACCCGTTCCAGCAGCGGCACGCTCGAATCGCTGGCCTCTTCCAGCACCCGCTTGTTGAATTCCAGCCAGCCCAGTTCCCGGTTCAGGAACAGCGAGCTATCCGGCATCGGCGGTTCGAATCTCGCCGTCGCGGACCTTAACGCCGCAGTTTCCACCGTGACGCCCGCCACGGTCATGGACCTCGAATCGCTTTCCGTCGGCATACGTTCCGGCTGCGCTCGCTTCGTGCGGCGCGGCTTCCCGGCAGGTGGTCGTTCGCTCATGACGTCAGCGCGACAGGCGACGAAGGACATCCAGATTCACGGAGTCCAGGTCTCGTCCCTGCTCTTCTCCTTTGGGCGTTTCCAGAATCATCGGGCAACCGGCGAATCGCGAGTCCTTCAGCACACGCTCGAACGTCGCCTGCGGAATCATCCCGCGGCCGATCGCGGCATGCCGGTCCACCCGGCTGCCAAGACCCTTCACGCTGTCATTGATGTGCCAGACCCGAACCCGCTCGACACCGACGGTACGTTCAAGAAGTTCGATCCACACATCATACTTCTCCGCCGGATCCAGAGAATACCCCGCCGCGAAAATGTGGCACGTGTCCACGCACACCGAAAGCCGCTCCGGGGCCGCCACACCCTCCAGAATCCCCTGCAGGTGCTCCAGTTCGTGGCCGATCGAAGTCCCCTGCCCGGCCGTCGTCTCCAGCGCGATCCGCACCGTCGCCCCCGCCGTCGCCGCGTGGATTTCATCGAGCGACTTCGCGATCCGGGCGATCCCCGCCTCCACCCCCGCCTTCATGTGCGCCCCGGGGTGCATCACCAGGTCGGTCAGCCCCAATTGATCGGCCCGCACCACTTCGTCGATCATGGCCGCCACCGACTTCGCCCGCGTCGTATCGTCCGGGCTCGCCAGGTTGATCAGATACGACGCATGCCCCACCGCCGCCGGCATCCCGGCGTTCTTGAGCGCGTTGCGAAACCGCGCGGCGTCATCGTCCGAAATCGGCGGGGCCGACCACTGTTTGTTGTTCTTCGTAAAGATCTGAACAGTGTCGAACCCGACCTTCACCGACGCATCGACCGCGTTGGCATGCCCCCCGGCGATCGACATATGGGCCCCGAACTGCGGCATGGCGGCGACTCCTGCGACTTGATCCTCGTTGAGTCGCCATCATACCCCGAGGTCATCGCCCGGGCGACTCCTACCTTTTACGCCCTTCCTGAACTAAGAAAGATCCGTTCCGTCTTCAGCCACCTCCCTGAAAACGACGGACCGCTGCCGGCTACGGTTCACCCGCAGCTCGAACACGTCCGGCCGGCCGTAATGGCCCGTCGCGTCGAAGTCGAACTTGCCCCGGGCGATATCGTCCAGGTCGATGTCCGCCACAATGAGTTCCTCTCTGTCCCACACGGGGCCAGCCAGCGGATCGCCCAGCGGCCCGTAAATGGCCGACCCACCCCGGCACGCGATCTCAGGCAGGGCCGCGATCTCCGGCTTCCCGGCCCAGTGTGCCGGATAGTCCGAACGCCGCACGAACTGATTGCATCCCAGCACGAAACATCGCCCCTCGCACGCGATGTGCCGAAGCGTCGCCTGCCATGTTTCACGGGCATCGGCCGTCGGGGCCAGATAGATTTCGATCCCCTGCGCATACAAAGCCGCACGTGCCAGCGGCATGTAGTTTTCCCAGCAGATCAGCCCGCCGACTCGCCCGAACGGCGTCTCGACGACCGTGAGCGAGCTGCCGTCGCCTTCGCCCCACATCAACCGTTCCGCGCCCGTCGGCCGAAGCTTGCGATGATGCAGGATCAGCTCGCCACGATCGTCGAACAAGAGCAGCGTGCAATACAGGGTGCCCTGACAACGCTCGACGACACCGACGCCGACATGGATTGTCGCATCACGCGCGGCAGCTGCGATCGCCCTGGTCACTGGCCCGGGAACGGTCACGGCTACGTCCCAAAGCTCCCGGAATTCGTCTCTTCCGTCGGGCGATCGTGCTCCGACGACCGTGCCGAAGCCGAGACCTCGCGGATACCCGGGCACGAAGGCCTCAGGCAGCAGAACCAGTTTCGCCCCGGCCTGGGCCGCCTCCTTGATCCGTTCCACAGCCCTGACGGCCGTCGCTTCAGGATTCAGCATGACCGGAGTCGGCTGGGCGACCGCGACTCGAACTCGACCACGATGCGTCATTTCGAAGTTCCGCTTCAATGCCAGACCCAGTGAAAGCCAGACATGAGACCCCTGTGGTCATTCCTGCCGATCGAGCCAGATTGCCCGATCTGTCCGATGCTTGCAAGTCCCGGCAAGTGGGGGCGAAGCACGAGCGCCATCAGGATCCGTCCGTTTGACTGTGCGCACCTGATACGAATCAGATCGAAAACCCCTTCGACCTCCATTGCCGGCGGGGACCGGCGCGGGAGAGTCGCTTCCTGACGTATCGAAGGGGCCGAACATCCCTGACTCTCGCATAAGCCGGCCGGTCTTTCGGCTCGACATTAAGAAATCAATACGCTCCAGCGTTGACCAGCGGCTCGTAAAAGCCATCCCGGTCTCCGCTTGTGGCACTCCAGGGCGACCTGCCCGACACGCCCGCCGTCGATGTGCTCAAATACGTCGAAGGTGCCGACCGCACCACCGAGGCCTTCACCTGGGCCGGCGTATAGCGCGGGTTGAGCACCTTGCACAAGGCCGCCACACCCGCCACATGGGGCGATGCCATCGACGTGCCCGACATCGTCGTGTACGAAGCGTTGCGATAGGTCGAATAGATCGAATCGCCAGGGGCGATCACGTCCACACCGTTCTCCGCACCGCTCTGATCGACGTAATTCCTGCCGTAGTTGCTGTAATAGGCGACCGTGCCCGCACTCGTCAGTGCCGAGACCGTGATCACGCCGGTATTCGTGCTGTTGGCCGGGCTCGAGGTCGAAGTGTCTCGCGACTCATTGCCCGCCGCCACCACGAACGTCACACCTGAGGCCACAGCCCGGTCGATCGCCGTTTTCAGCGACGAGCTGTCACTGGCCCCCAGGCTCATGTTCGCCACTTCGATCGTCGAAGCCCGCGAACGCACCCAGTCCACGCCAGCGATCACGCCCGAAAGCGTCCCCGACCCGGAAGATCCCAGCACACGCACCGACCATAGCCTGGCCCCGGGTGCCACGCCCACCACGCCGAACGCGTTGTCCTTCGCCCCCACGATGCCCGACACGTGCGTGCCATGGCCGTTGCCGTCGCCGTAATCGGTCGAGCTGCCGCCGCTGAAATTCTGCCCTCCGGCGACATTCAGATCCGGATGCGAAAGGTCGATGCCTGTGTCGATAATGGCCACGTCCACGTTCACGTCGCCCGAGCCGTTGCCAGCTGCCGCCGTGCTCCGCTGTGCCCCGATCCGGGCGATACCCCACGGCACTGCCTGCGCCTGGGCAGCCGTTCGGGCCGAACCACCCCGGGCAAGAACGGAAATGTTCGTACTGCTGCCGCGCGATGTCGCCCTCAGCCTGGCCCGCGAAATCCGCCGGGAACTCACCCGCACGACCTGATCCTGCTCGATGTGAGCCACTCGCGGGTCGGCCTTCAGCCTTTCCACGGCCGCGTCGGTCATTTCGCCTGCGAACCCGTGAATCGCGTGTTCGTAGACATGATCCACCTGCACGCCGGGCGTGGCCTGGATTTCGGCCAGACTGGCCTGCAACAGCTTGCGATGATTGCCGTTGTCGTCGGCTTCCCCATCCTCACGCAGCATGACGATAAACCGGCCCGGAATGTACTCCGGGGCCTCCTGTTCCTGCGCATGGGCCGGCCACCCACCAGGCCAGGCCCATGCGCAGATGACCAGCACGGACAGTGATCGACGTGGCGGATGCGAACCCGCCCGATGTATGAATTCGGAATGACTCGGCATAAAGGCACCTCAACGACTGGTTCGCACCCTTGCATGTCGCTCAAATCGATTCCGTTCCGAAACGATTACGTAATGACGCGAGAAAACCGCGCACAACTTTCTCGATGTTTTTTTTCGACCGGACGAATTCCGCAAGAAATGCGGATCTCAGAGGCATTACCGTTCTCAGGGGCCTCGATTCAGCCGAAAGTCCCCATCGTCTTGCGAAATCGTGCCAGCGTGATGCCGAACAGGATCCCGCCGATCGCCCCCAGGGCCAGAAACTGCGGCCAGACCGTCGCCAGGCCTGCGCCGCGAAACAGCACACCCTGCGCCAGTGCGACGTAATGCGTGTTCGGGGCAACCAGCATGATCGTCCGGATCCATTCCGGCATGCTTTCCCGCGGCGTCATGCTGCCCGAGAGCATCTGCAGCGGATGCAGAAAGAGGATCATGGCCAGTCCGAACTGCGGCATCGAACGAGATACCATGCCCAGAAACATCCCCAGCGAAGTCGTCGCGAAAAGATGCAACGCCGTTCCCGCGAGAAATAGCCCTCGAGATCCGGAGACCTGCACGTTCAGCAAGCCCTGCACCACGATGACGAGCGACATCGCCGTCGTCACCAGGACGACAAGCCCCATGGATGCGATCTTGGCCGTCATCACTTCCAGAGGCGTCACCGGCATCACCAGCAGGTGCTCGATCGTGCCCCGTTCCCGTTCACGAATCACGGCCGCCCCGGTCAGAATGATCGCCAGCATGGTCACGTGATCGATCAGTTCCATGATCGCACCGAACCACGAGCGATTGAGTTCGGGATTGAAACGCACGCGCATGGCGAGATCCACCGGCGCAACGGCCTTGCCCCAGTACGGCACAAGGAATTCGGCCACTTCCCGCGCGACGATTTCCCGCACGTAGCCGCTGCCGTTGAAAGCCTGCGACGTGCGTGTGGCATCCACGTTCAGTTGCACCGCCGGCATCCGCCCGGCGAGCACATCCCGCTGAAAATCGGGCGGAATGTCAAGCGCGAAGGTGTCCAGGCCCGCGTCCAGCCGCGAGTCCATTTCGTCGATCGTCACGAAACGGGGCGTTGCGAAATACGGCGGTCGAAAGGCGGCCACGATCCGCCCGGAAAGGGGCGAGATGTCTTCGTCGACGATCGCGATCGATGCCCGGTTCAGCGTTTCCGGCAACGCACGAGTCGCCGCGTGGATCGAAATCGTAAAGGCGAAGACGATCAGGCCCAGCAGCACGGGATCCCGCGCCAGGCTCCACAACTCTTTGACGGCCAGCAGGAAAACGTGCCATGGTCGCATCGGTCAACGCTCCTGTTTCGGCAAAAACAAGACCGTCAGACCGATCAGGACCGGAAATGCAATCACGAGCGGAACGAAAGACCCGATCATTGCCGTGAGACCGAGCGATTTCGAATAGGCCCCGCGCGAGATATCGAGAAAGTGCGTCGTCGGGTAGATCGCCCCGATGAAGGCCCCTGCCCCTTCCAGCGAAGAGACAGGATCCAGCATCCCCGAGAACTGGGTCGCCGGCATCATCGTCAGGATCGCCGTCCCGAAGATCGCCCCCACCTGACTCCGCGTGAAAGTCGAAATCAGCAGCCCGAGAGCCGTCGTCGCCAGCAAATAAATCCAGGCCGCGATCGCCAGCGCAACCAGGCTGCCCTTCAGTGGCACATCGAAAAATACCACGGCGAAAATCGTCAGCATGCCGAAATTGAGCATTCCCAGAATGACGTAAGGCAACTGCTTGCCCAGTACGAACTCAAGCCGCGTCACGGGCGTCACGTAGAGATTCACGATCGATCCCAATTCCTTTTCGCGCACGACGGCCAGGGCCGTCATCATCGCCGGAATCAGCAATAACAAAATCGGAATGACGGCCGGAACGATCGCGACAAGGCTTTTGATTTCAGGGTTGTAACGAAATCGAACGGCGATCTCCGCCGGCAGGGCCGTCACGTCCACGCCACCCGATTCCCTCGCCTTTTCCGCAAGCCAGGCCAGGTGCATGCCCTGAACGTAGCTGCGGATCGTTTCCGCCCGCTGCGGCATGGCTCCGTCGATCCAGACGCCGATGCGTACCGGCGTCCCGCGCCCGATGTCGCGGCCGAAGCCGGGCGGAATCTCCACGGCCATGCCCAGTTCGCCGCCGATCATCCGCTCGTCCATGTCCGCGTAACCAGTCAAGTCCGGCCTGCGTTCGAAATACCGCGACCCCGCAAGATTCAGCGCATATTCGTCGCTCGCGGTCGTCCTGTCGAAGTCCAGCACCGCGAAGGTCAGATTCTCCACGTCGAACGAAATGCCATAGCCCAGAATGAAGAGCAGAATTACGCTGCCGAAGACCGCCAGAGTGCCGCGCACGTGATCGCGCCTCAGCTCCAGCGACTCGCGCAGAGCGTAACTGATCATGCGTTTCAGGCTGAACGCCGATCTTTCCCCGTTCGCCGGTCGCCGCTGCGATGACGGTTCTTCACGAATCGTATCGGCACCGGATTTCGGAAGCCCGGCACCGGCCTTCGAATCCGCTGCCGTCGCCTGTTCCAGGTAACGGATGAACGCGTCCTCCAGCCCCGTCGCATCGCAGCTTCGGACCAGCTCGGCCGGCGTATCGCTGACCAGAACCTTGCCCGCGTGCATCAGCGAAACGCGGTCACATCGGCTGGCTTCGTCGATGTAATGGGTCGAAATGAAAATCGTCACCCGTTCGAGCCGTGAAAGTTCCAGCAGCAACCGCCAGAACAAGTCGCGGGCCACCGGATCGACCCCTGAAGTCGGCTCGTCCAGGATCAGAAGCTCCGGGCTGTGCACCATCGCGACGGCCAGCGAAAGCCGCTGCCTCTGCCCCAGCGGCAGCCGCTCCGGCAGGGTGTCCATCACTTCCGCCAGGCCGAACCGCCGGGTAAGTTCCTCGACCCGCCCCTCGACCCGCTCGCGTGGCACGTCATAAAGCCGGGCATGAAGCCGCAAATTCTGGCGGACCGTCAATTCCGAATACAGCGAAAACGATTGCGACATATAACCGACACGCCGGCGCACCGCCAGCGATCGGGCATCCGCCTCGGTGCCGAAGATCCGGGCTTTGCCTTCGCTCGCCGGCAAAAGGCCGGTCAGCACTTTCATCGTCGTCGTCTTGCCGCAGCCGTTCGAACCCAGAAATCCGAAAATCTCACCCTTCCGGATCCGGAAACTCACATGATCCACAGCCGTGAAATCGCCGAACCGCACCGTCAGATCGTCCGCCTCGATCGCAACTTCCTGCGAACCTTCAGGCTGAGGCGGAAATTCGAAAGCCACGCCCGAGCCGCGTTTCCGTTCCGGTAATAGCTGAACGTAAGCCTCTTCCAGCTTCTTCGTGCCCGTCCTCTCCAGCAGTTCCCTTCGATTACCCGTGGCGATGATTTGGCCATCGTCCATCGCCGCCAACTCGTCGAACCTCCCAGCCTCTTCCATGTAAGCCGTGGCCACGATCAGGCTCATCCAGGGCCGGTCGCTCCGGATCCCATCGATCAACTCCCAGAAGGTTTTTCTCGAGAGCGGGTCCACGCCCGTCGTCGGCTCGTCCAGCACCAGCAGGTCCGGATCATGAATCAGCGCGCAACATAAACCCAGTTTCTGCTTCATACCCCCGGAAAGCTTGCCGGCCGGGCGATCCGCGAATTCCGCAAGCCCCGTCCGATCGAGAAGTTCCGGAATCCTCTGCCGCCGCTCCGCATGCTCTTCGCCGAAAAGCCGCCCGAAGAAATCGACGTTCTCACGAACCGATAGCGTCGCGTAAAGATTCTTTCCGAGCCCCTGCGGCATATACGCGATTCGGGGACACACAAGCCGCCTGTGCTCTGGCTGAGCCATGTCGCCGCCGAGGACATGCACCCGCCCCGTCTGGATCATCCTCGCCCCGGCGATCAGCCCCAGAAGACTTGACTTGCCGACTCCGTCCGGCCCGATCAGACCCAATGTCCGCCCGGCGGATAACGTCAATGTCACTCCATCCAGCACCGTTTTCCGCCCATATCGCAGCCCCGCGTGCTCGACGCTCACGACCACTTCGGCATCGGCGGCCGGATTCATGCTGGCGTCTGCCCCCGTGCGGTTCATTGCGGCATGTGCACCTTCAGCCAATCCGGCCAGGGAAGCGATTCGTCCACTCGCACATAGGCCATCCCCGGCAGCCCTGTCTTCACCCGCTTGACGTACCTGTGCAGAATTTCCTGTTCGATCGTCACTTTCACCCGGAACGTCAATTTCTCACGCTCTTCGCGCGTTTCTACCGACTTGGGCGTGAACTGAGCCACGTCGGCGACATACGTGACCTTCGCCGGAATCACGTACTGCGGAGCCGCATCCAGAACCACGCGAGCCTCCGTGCCGATCGTCAATCGCCCGACCGCCGCCGTGGGAAGAAAGAACGTCATGAACACATCGTTTACGTCGATCATGTTCAGCACTTTCCCACCCGCCGCCAGAACCTCGCCCGGCTGCGCCACGCGATACTGCACCCGCCCTTCACGCGGCGACTTCAGCACGCTGTCCTTCAACTCGGCCCGAATCCGCTCGATTTTCGCTTCCGATGCCTTGATCGACGCCTCGGCCTTGATCACATCGGCTTTGCCCGTCGCGATCGCGGCATCCGAAGCCGATACGTTCGCCTGCGCCGCACTCAGCGCCGCCCGGGCACCGTAATAACCCGCCTGCTCGGTATCGAAATCCTCACGTGAAATCGTCTTGCCGCTCAACAGCCGCTCCGCCCTGTGAAACTTCTTCGTGGCCAGATTCAGCTCAGCCTCGCGCTGCGCCACGACCGCTTCGAACGAAGCCTTCAGGCTCAGGCGCATCTCCACCCCGCTGCGCGCCGCATCGAGCGAGCTTTTCGCTTCGTTAAGCTGTGCTTCAGCCTCTCGCGCTTCGGCTTCGAGCACCTCCGTATCCATCCGGGCCAGCATCGCGCCGGGCTCGACGAAATCTCCTTCGTCCACCCGGATCTCCTCGATCCGGCCCGGCGTCTTCGTCGCGATGTCGATCTCCACGGCCTCGATCCGCCCATTGCCCGAAACGATCCCCTCCGGCAACTGCCGTTCCAGCGGCTTCGTCCAGAAATAATAAGTCACCGCAATGGCTGCCCCCAGCACGACCAGCAGCGACAATTGGACACGTTTCAAGCGCCGCACTCCTTCACCCGATTCGATACCGGCTGACCACCCGGCCACGCTCGCTCACTCGAGCTTCCGGCCATCTCCGTATCACGCTATGCATCATAACGAAACTTCACCCGGCTAGGACGATTCCGGCCGAAGATGGACGAACGTCCGGGATCTTCTGCCGAATCGACGAGGAAATCAATTCGCGGTTTCCAGCATGCTTTCGATCGTGTCGGCCCCCAGCGTCATCGCCTGCGCGAAACCGGCCACGAACCGCGCGGACCGGGGCACCAGCAGGAAGAAATGAAAGTCGGTGAAATTCAGCAGCGGCTCGGCTTCGGGGAATTTCTTCAGATATGTCCGCGCGATCACGCCATATTCCTGGGCATCGTGCGCCACGGGCACGGCCTCGCACGCGATCGACACCCGGGCGATCGCCAGCGGCGTTTCCGCCTCGTCCTCGCTCTCGACGATCATCAGACTCACGTCCGGGTGTGCCACCATGTCCCTCGTGTGGGCCGATAGCCCGCTGACATGGATCAGAAACCCCGCAGCCCCCTCCATCCGAAACACCGCGAACGGCACCATGCTCACCAGCGGCTTGCCGTCGTGCAGCGTGCCCAGAGCCGCCACGGGCCGAGTCTCGAGCAAAGACCTCAACAGAATCGCGTTTTCAGGTTTCATCGGGGTGCTTCTTTCGTCAGAGGCGGAACGGTCCGATGCGGCACTGGCGCTTCTTGACCTGCCGCATTGACTATCTTCGATCCCTTTCGCCGCGAATCAAGATTCGAAACCGAAAATTCGTGCGGTGACAGCATGATGAGGAAACCAGGATGACACATCGATCCGAACCGATTTCGTCCGATCGAAACTCTTCGAAATTCGCTTTCCGAACCGGCGACCCGAGACTCACTTCGCCTTCGCCTCAGCTTCCTCGACGAGCCGATCGACCGCCTTATCGAGATCCGCGCCCCGCACTGCGTCGTAGCGAATCTTCCCATCGGCATCGAGCACGTAAATCGTCGGCCAGGATCTCACGCCCCAATCGGCCGCGATACTGTCGACCTTCGTGCCGCTCCATAACGAGGGCCAATTCATCGAGAGTTCGTCCATCGCCTTCGATGCCTTGCTCCGATCGTCGTCGCCATTGACCCCGAGCAGAACGAATGGCCTTCCTTCCATGCGTTTCACCAGTTCGCGCTCGTGCGGAATCATCTCCATGCAGGGATTGCACCAGGTCGCCCAGAAGACGATCGCCACGACCTTGCCCCGATACTCCGAAAGCCGGATCTGACTGCCCCTCACGTCCTCGCCGACAAGCTCCGGAGCGGGCATTCCGGTGGAAAGCCGGTCCATCACGTAAAGCTCGCCTTTGGCGAGCTCCGCAAATGACATTTGCGAATACGGCTCGGGCATCTTCGAATTGCCGTACTCAGCGGCGACTTTGGCATAATAGGCTCGGGCCCGCATTTCATTTGCGTCCGGATCCGCCGCCCTGAGCATCTTCAGAAGCTCAGGCGATTGCGACCACCTCGCGGTCAGCGGGCCGCTCGTGATCGGGTCGTTCAATTTCCTGGCGAGTCGTGCCGTCAGCCGTTCGGTGCGGGCGAGCCCCAGACAGGCAGCCCCCTGAATCAGCTTACTGGGGCTTCGCTCCAGAGCCGCCTCAAGAAATCGCCTTGCGGGCGGACAGGCCATCGCGACCTGATCCGCGTAATAACACACGGGCAAGACTTTCTCGTCGCCGAGTGCCCGCTTCGTCAGAAGCTCGAACGCCCGGCGGATCTCGGCATCGTATTCGGCATAATATCCGTTGGCCACGCCATGCACGGTCCATACGATCGCATCGATCGACTCGGGATCGTCCTTGTGCGACTCCGCCCAGTCGAAGGCCTGATTCGCCGTCTTTTTGATCTCGCTCCAGACCTCGGCCTGAGCGGCGTCCCTTTCGGAGTCGGTTTTTGCCTGCTCCCGTCGCAGGTTAATCGATTCGAACCGCTTTTCATGGTCCTGCTTCAATCGCGAGAACGAACTTGCTTCGTCGCCCGCAAGGCATAAACCGAGAGCCGCCGAATGGACTGCCAGCAGGCATACCACGACGCGAACCGAACATGGATATCGCATGACTTGGCCCTCGCAGAAGATGCCGACCGGGAAAAGGGTCGAATTCGATTCTACATGAATTGTCGGGCGGCAACCACACCTGACACAGTCTGTCATATTCAGGTAAAATTCGATCGAAAAACCGGCCGCATCTTCAACCCGATACGACCGGCTCGAATTCAATACCGAAGGACTTCGAAATTCGATGAAATTCCGATTCGTCGATCGTCGAAGCTTCCGAAAGCTCCGCGCCCGGAACGATCACGCCAGGTCGAACAGCAGAATCTCGGCATCCGATTCGGCCGTGATCGCCAGCGAAGAGTCTTCGCTCACCGCCGCTCCGTCGCTCGTTTCCAGTGCCGTCCCGTTCAAATTCACGCCCCCGCGCAGCACCTGCAGCCACGCGTGCCGGCCTGTCGGCAATTGCAATGAAACCGACTGGCCCGCATCGAGCGTCGAGAGATAAATCCGCGCGTCCTGATGAATCGTCAGTGCCCCCTCGGCCCCGTCGCGCGAAGCCACCAGCCGCAGGCGGTTGTGCCGCTCGGCTTCCGGAAAGGCCTTCTGCTCATAGCTCGGCTCGATTCCCTTTTTCTCAGGGAACAGCCAGATCTGATACAGGTGCGTCGGTTCGTCGGCCGACGGATTGAATTCGCTGTGCGTAATCCCCGTGCCGGCCGACATGCGTTGAAATTCACCCGGCCGCAGCACTTCGCCATTGCCCATGCTGTCGCGATGCTCAAGAGCGCCTGACAGCACATAGGTCACGATTTCCATGTCATTATGCGGATGCGTGCCGAAGCCTCGCCCCGGAGCGACGAAGTCCTCGTTCATCACCCGCAGGGCCCGGAACCGCACGTGGGCCGAGTCCTGATACGTCGCGAAAGCGAACGTGTGCCACGTGTCCAGCCAGCCGTAATTGGCATGGCCCCGGTCCGCCGCCTTCCGTACCCGAATCATCGATCGAGCCTCCCCGAGTTTCCCTCTTGCCTCCGACGACACGAAACCACGAATGATCCGTACACCATGACTACGAATGATCCGTACACTTCTGGCCGCGACTCAAGCTTCGTTCAATGCCGGATAATCGGTATATCCCCGGTGGTCGCCGCCATAGAACGACTTCGGATCGGGCGTGTTCAGCCCCGCCCCGGCAGCGAATCGGGCCGGAAGGTCAGGATTCGCGATGAAAAGCCGCCCGAACGACACGGCATCAGCCTGGCCCGCCTTCAGCACGGCTTCGGCCTTCGCGTGGTCATAATCCTGATTCGCCACGAGCGTGCGACCGAACAGAGGCCGGAACGAACCGATCGGTACATTGGCGCTGCCGTGCCGCAGGTCCGACTCACTGGCGGCCATGATGGCCACATAAGCCAGGCCGAGTTCGTTCAAGGCCGAAACGGTATATGAGAATGTCTTCACAGGGTCGGAATCGCCCATGCCGTTGAACGTGTTCGAAGGCGACAGCTTCACGCCCACGCGGTCCCGGCCCCACACGCCGACGGCCGCCTCAGCCACTTCCAGCAGGAACCTGGCCCGGTTTTCGATGGAGCCGCCGTATTGGTCCGTGCGCTGGTTGGTCACGTCCTGCAGGAACTGGTCCGGCAGATAGCCGAACGCGCCGTGGATCTCTACGCCGTCGAACCCGGCGGATTTGGCCAGAATCGCACCCTGGCGGTATTCGTCGACCACGCCAGCGATTTCGGAAGTTTCCAGCGCCCGCGGCGTTTCGAAAGGCACCGTACCCGAGCCGCCAAAGGGCCGCACGACGCCCGGAATGGCCACCGGCGAAGCGGACACGGGCAGCTCGCCGCCATGAAACGACGAATGCGAAACCCGCCCGCAATGCCAGAGCTGCAGGAAGATCCGCCCGCCCGCGGCATGCACGGCATCGGTCACGAGCTTCCACCCGGCCACCTGTTCAGGCGTATGAATGCCCGGCGTGGACGGATAACCCACCCCCAGGGGCGAAACCTGCGTGCCTTCCGAAATGATCAGCCCCGCCCCTGCCCGCTGGCGGTAATACTCGGCATTGAGCGGCCCGGGCACACCGCCCGCGCCGGCGCGGCAGCGCGTCATCGGCGACATGATCATCCGGTTCGGGAGCCGCAGGTCACCCACGACCACTTCGCTCAAAAGCTTCGAAACGCCATCCGCCATCGCAAGCCACCTTTCGATTCGCCACTCGCTGAGCTTTTCTCCCTGACGATGTCATGTTATCCTAGAGTTTCTACAAGACAAGTAGGCACCTTTCGGTGCCCTAGTCACCCGCAAGAAACTCAAAGGTATTCCGATGGCTGGCACGCGTGAGCACGTTCTGCACGAAAACTGCCCGCTGCGGCGTGCGTTCGACCTGGTGGGCGACCGCTGGTCGAGCATCCTGCTTTATGTGATCGGCGAGGAAGTGAAGCGCTACAGCGACCTGCAGAAGCAGGTGCCGGGCGTGAGCAAGAAGATGCTCACGCAGACGCTGCGCAACCTGGAATCCGCCGGCCTGGTCAACCGCAAGGTGTATGCCGTCGTACCGCCGAAGACCGAATACCGGCTGACCCCCCTGGGCCTGAGCCTGCTGGTGCCCGTGCGTGCCCTGGCCGACTGGGCGAAGGCCCATCAGGCGGAGCTGGATGCGATGGGAGAGCACATGACCGAAGATTCGGAATCCTGACTCAGTTCGCCGACGGACTCGAAACCGACCCAAACCTTTTTGGTCACGTTTGTTCGAAATGGCCCCGACCGAGATGAGAAAGTCTACCACAATTGCGATCGGGCTCGCCTGGGGCATTGCCGTATTCATCGTTGCGGCTCTGATTGCGGATTCACTTGGAATGAGTCACCTCCAAAGAGGAGATCTCGGTGCAAAGTTCTTGATCGTCTCGTTGATATTCGGTCTCTGGTATCGCTACGGTGATGGAAAACAGGGAACGCGGCACGAATGAGCCGGGGAGAAATCGGGGTCATTCGAAAATGCCATTGATTCCGCATACTTCGTATGCCCGTTTTCGAAATGAGTTTCGAAAACTCGAAAGTTGCAGAATTCCGCTGCGAAAAGCCCGTCGACGCAGCACCTTGCCGCGTTCACGAAACCTTCGCTAAATCGCTTCGAGGACCGTGTCATAAAGCTCTCCAGTCGTGCCGAATCTTCGCAAACAGCGGAAAATCAGCCGCAAAAATGACCCCCGTCCCGAATGCCACGAAGTTAAGCCGTATTCTCCTACACAGCTTGATCTTGATGTAACGAGGGCTTCCGATACCATGGCGTTGTCACACAACCTGTGGGAAAGGAAGCCCCCGAATGCGAAAGCATCGCCGTCTTGATACCGTATTGCGATCCGTGCGGCAAGATGTCGCTCAGC
>WGMM01000004.1 GCA_016125085.1 bacterium | reverse complement strand
TCCTGACAAGCGTCGCGGCGAAGGCGCCGCTTCAGGCGATTGAAAGCGAGAGCCCCAATAACGCTAAAGCCTTGTCTAAAATCATTTTATGATATACAGATAAATAAAAATGCATGCGTTTACGGAACCCGCTCGCAAGGTGTTTCAGGGGCAGGGGCGGGGTTTCGTACGAGAAAAACCGTGTTTTTTCCGAAAAAATACCGTTGCAGAAATTACGATCATCGTATTTGATGTAAGCGTTGCGAGCGTAAGAACCCTTACGAACCGCAGCAGTGAAGGCAAGTCGAACGCAAGTCGTAGTCGTTCGGGGACCGTTAACCGAGCGATTCTTATAGATGGAGATAGAATTCCATGGCTAAGAAAGCCGCTCCGAAGGCTGCCGCCAAGCCGGCCGCCAAGAAAGAAACCAAGGCCGCCGCGGGCTCTAAGCCCAAGACGAAGGCCGAAATCCTTGACCACCTGGCCAAGGCTACCGAATTGACCAAGAAGGACCTGGAAAAGGTCTTCGACACGCTGCACAAGCTCGTGCAGGATGAGCTGGGCAAGAAGGGCCCTGGCATCTTCGTGTTGCCGAACATGATGAAGCTTAAGGTTTACAAGAAGCCCGCCACCAAGGCCAAGCAGGGCATCAACCCCTTCACCAAGCAGCCGATGACGATCAAGGCCAAGCCGGCCCGCAACGCCATCAAGGTTGGCCTGCTGAAGTCCCTCAAGGACGCCGTTTCCTGAGACGCTTCGGCATCTCGTGCAACGAAATTTCGGATCGATCAAGAACGCGGACCTTTTCGGTCCGCGTTTCCTTTTGATCGCAGCCCGGATGCTGCACTTCGATCATTTCTCATCATGCGGCAAAGCTTCAGGAATCCGTTTACCCCGCGGAATCGAACAGTCGGCACTGGCGGGGCCGCGGTTTCGATGTTAGGCTACCGTGCATGTCGCTGTGGCGGAATGGCAGACGCTTCAGACTTAAAATCTGATGGGACGGAAGTCTCGTGTGGGTTCGAGTCCCACCAGCGATATCACGCACACGTAAGCTCGAAACGACCGATCAAGACCCGGTTCATCGCCGCTCGGGATCGATCTTGCCGAAGATCATCCGGCCCGCGCTCTTCTGAAGCACGGATGTGACCTGCACGCGGGTTTGTTCGTTTAGGTGTGACCCGCCCTGCTCCACGACGATCATTGTGCCGTCGTCCAGATAGCCGATCCCCTGCCCTGGCTCTTCGCCGCGTTTGATGATCCGGACCATCAGATGCTCGCCCGGCAGAACGACCGTTTTCAGGCTGTTGGCCATGTCGTTCAGGTTGATGACCTCGATGCCCTGAAGCTTGGCGATCTTGTTCAGGTTGTAGTCATTGGTCACAACCTTGCCGCCCAGGTGTTCCGCGAGAGCGACAAGCCGGTGATCCACTTCCTTCTGCTTGTTCACTTCCGGCACGTCGGCATCGTGAATGATCACTTCGACATCCGGCATTTTCTGCAGCCGGTTCAGGATGTCGAGGCCACGTCTGCCTCTGTTCCGCTTGAGTTTGTCCGAGCTGTCGGCGATCGATTGCAATTCCTGCAGAACGAATCTCGGCACGACGAAAGCCTGGTCAAGCACGCGAGTCTCGGCCACGTCGGCGATGCGGCCGTCGATGATCACCGAGGTATCCAGCACGAGAGGCCGCGGGCCTTTGATTTCGCGCGAAAATTCCACGTAGGGTATGACGAACCTGAAATCGTCCTTGGTCTGCATCAGGGTCGTCACGCAGGCGTAGCAAACGAAAACGATGACGAGGCCGTTGATCGATTTGACGACCTCCTCCTTGATATATGCGACGAGCGTAGGCTCGATCGCCGACCTGATCAGGTCGGACAAGACTAGCCCCGCGATCAGCCCGAAGAAGATCGCCGAAACGGTCTGGATTTTCTTGCGGGCGGTGAAGATGTCCCAAAACATCGTCACGACGGCGAGAGCCATGACCCCAACGAAGAAGAGCCAGGGATTGACCTGCTCGCCGACCGTTCGCGAAGCGCGGGCGGCGATGCCGCCGACGATCAGCAGAAAGGCCGCACGTATGAAGTAAATCAGCATTCCGGTCGAGCTCGTGCAAGTGGCAGTTTAAGAGGATCGATCCAGTACTCGGATGTCACGTCCGGTCTCGCGGTCATGAGTTCGAAGCCAGTTCCTGTTCGAATTCGACGCGAAATCGTTCGTAGAACGTATCGAGACATTCGACGATAACCCTGGTGTCGGCCAAAGTCGGCATGAAATTCACGTCGCCCAGCCAGCGAGGGACGATATGCCAGTGCAGGTGCCCCGGCAGGCCTGCACCAGCCACGCGCCCCTGGTTCAGACCGACGTTGTATCCCTGTGGTTCCATCATCCGGTCCAGAACGCGCATGCATACCTTGATCGTTTCTACCGGTTCGGACAATTCGACACCTTCGAAATCGAGCAGTGAACCACGATGCGCTTTCGGTATGACCAGCAAGTGGCCGTTGTTGTACGGATAGCGGTTGAGCATCACGACCGTGGACGGACCACGCCAGACGACCTGGTTTTCAGGGTCACGACCCTGGTCTTGAGCCAGTGCGTCGCAAACGAAACAGGCCTCGCCCGAACTTGCTGACACTTTTCCGGATTCGCCTCTGACCTCGGACTTCCGAGCCTCGATCGAATCCAGGATGTATCGCATTCGCCACGGGGCCCAGAGATGCCGCATTCGATTCGCTCAATCGGGCAAGTTCGCGATTGCCCTGAACATCAGGGGCCAATTCTGGTCTTATCATACCACTTCCCCGCGAAACCGGACCAGTGCCGCAGTCGAAGAGTTTGCCGCGGCGAACGCTACAGCACGCCAAATTCCTCATAAACGTCACGAAGCAGCCGGCCAGCGAGCAAGGCGTCTCGCGTCCGATTCTCGCCTGCGACTTTCGCCCAGGCCGCTGCAAGCACGGCTTTTTCGACCTCATGCGGGACGACCGTCACGCCATCGATATCCGCAAGGATGAAATCGCCGGTACGTATCGATACGCCGTCGATCACGACAGGTTCATCGTACGAAACCACCTGGCCACGCCCTGCCGAATCGAGCGGCCTGCGGCCCGTACAAAAGACCGGCAGCCGCATGGCCTGAATCCGCCGCGAATCACGTACCAGCCCATCCGTCAGCAAGCCCCTCGCGCCACGGCAGCGGCATGCCGTCGAAAGCAGTTCGCCCCAGGGCACGATTTCCGGGTGACGACCCACCGCCATCACGAACACATCGCCAGGGCGGCCTGAATCCAGATACTCGATCTCTTTCTCGTAAGGATTCGCCGGCTTGGGGGCGTGCGGGTCCACAAGCTTCCACTGCGCTGTGCGTGCCCGACCTGCCAGCACAAGGGTTTCGTCCAGGGGCCGGATATCGATTCCCAGCGTCTGATGCCGATAGCCAGCGGCATCCAGGGCATCGCTCACGACTGCTGTGTAAAGGTTCTCGGCGACCCAATTCGCCAAAGCGTCGTCGCTTTCGAATTCGACTGGCAGAACGGCACCCATCTTTCCCGGTTCCTTTCCCGAATGCGGCAGATCGAAATGTCGACAGGCGGCTTCGCGAGGCCGCCATTTCGCCCGAAGGCAGCTATCGACACCGAAGGCATCATATGAAACGTCCGACCCGGCCGAAAGAGCAACGCGGCCGACCGAAAGATATGACTCAGGATTCCTTCGTCACTCCTGCATAAAAAATCGAAAAAACCTCCCAACTTCACTCAAGTGCCCGGAATAGTCAGCCGATTTTAACAAGGTAGAACGAATTCCGTTTGGGCTTTCGTGCCCCCGCGCCATCTCCCTGGGTGAATCATGAACCGTCTCCGCTTTGCCTTGAAATGCTGGATTCTCGCCGTATTCGCCGTCGGAGCCGGACAGTTCTCCCATCGCGCGAATGCCGCCTATTATCCGATCACCACGCAAGCCGGCCTGAATGCCAACGCGAACATTTCGATCGCGGCTCTGGGTTCGAACGGCACGATCATGACCAATCCGTTCACGACCAGCACGAGCCTTGGCGATCCTGTCACGTTCACCCAGTTCGCTTCCGCATCCCAGCGTGTCAATCAGGGCGCGGGCTGGAACGGCAACTTCGCTCCGAACGAACCTCTGCTCTGGACCCGGTTCGGCGGCCCGGTGACGATGAACTTCTCCGGCCCGGCACTCAAAACCTTCGGCCTGCAAATTCAGCCTGACATCTATGGCCGATTCACGGCTTACGTCAGCGTTCTGAACAACGTCGGCGGTGTCCTCGCGACATTCAATTTCACCGGTACTTCGACCAATCTCGGGAACGACTCCGCTCTGTTCATCGGCGTCGGCAGCGACAGCGCCACGACCGATTTCGCTTCGGTTCGAATCGGCATTCTGACCGGCGGCAATATCCGGAACTTCGCGTTCAATTCGCCTGAGTTCCAGGTGGTGCCTGAACCGAGCACGTATGCACTGGCAGCCGTTGGTGTCGTGACGCTCGCCGGCATCGGCCGACGCCGCAAGCGAAAAGCCTGATCCAATCCGGATTTTCGATTCGTTCCAGGCCGTCGGATCCTGGAAGTTCAATGCGCCTGAGGACGCAGCCGAACTTCCCTCAGATCCATGACGGCCTGTTTCGCTTTTTCGATCGGTTTGACGACAAGCCGGTGACGGCCAGGCCGATCGAACTTGACGAAGCCCAGCCGCATCGCCCGGAATGCCTGAAAGCCACCTGTATCAGGCACATCGAGCGTGATCGGCGCCGTGTCGTCGAATGCGAATCCGACCCGGCTGCCCTCCTGCCCTGTGCCGCAACCGACGAGAGCCGTGATTTCGAATTCGCCGGGCGTTTCGACCGTAAATTCCCACTCAGCATAATCTTCCGCTCGCGTCCAATACCCCAGCGTGTTTTTGTGCGGCTGGGGCTCGAAACGAAGCTGAAGGCCGCGAACCATGGCCTTCGAAGCCGGCATGACGATCTGCCCGTCCCGGCCCTGGGGGCTGGGTACGAAATCGGGATTCGCCGATGGCACTTTGGCGCCGACTTTCGTGCGCCATTCGGCCAGATCCTTTCCGAGCTTCTCGACGATATCGGCCCTTTCGCCAGCGAGATTCCGCGTTTCCGAAGGGTCCTTCTTCAGGTCATAAAGCTCCTTTCGTCCTTCTTCGAAGAATTCGACGAGCTTCCACTGATCGCTGCGCACCGCTCCGCCCGGTCGCGCCCCCTGATTGGGATAGTGGGGATAGTGCCAGTAGAGCGATCGCCGCGGCAATTCCTGCCCCTTGAGCAACAACCCTGAAAGATCGTGGCCATCGAGTTCGGGAGCGTTCGATTTCGAGCCGGGGACGAGAGCCAGGATCGTCGGGAGAATATCCTGCCCGATCACGGGCGTATCGATCGTGCCGCCCGCCGATGCAAGCCCGGGGCCACGAACGATCAATGGCACTCGCAGGCCGCCTTCGTAAAGCCAGCCTTTGCCTTCGCGAAGAGGTGCGTTGGAGGTTGCCGGGGTGTTCGGGCCTTCGAGCGTCGCCAGTCCGCCATTGTCGGACGTAAAGATGATCCACGTGTCATCCTTGAGCCCGTTCTCGTCGATCGCTTTCACGATTCGACCGACGGCTTCGTCCAGACTTTCGAGCATCGCCGCGTAAATCGGGTTACGCTGACGCCCGGGCGCGACCCCGGACGCGTCATACGTCCTGACGAGTTCTTCCCGCGCCTTCATGGGCGTATGCACTGCGTAATGGGGCACGTAAAGAAGGAAGGGTATGCCCGTCCTGGCCTGATCTCGAACGAAGCCGACGGCCTCGTCAGCAAGCCGGTCCGTGAGATATTGACCGTCGGGGGCGTTTTCCAGCCCGGGCATGTATCGCCCGGCTGCGTTGCGAAACGGGGCGAAGTAGCTCAGCGGGGTGCCGGTTTCGTCGCCGGCGACATTCATCGCAAAGCCTTGATCCTGCGGCGAAAACCCTTTGCCACCCAGGTGCCACTTGCCGATATGGGCTGTCGCGTAACCGGCCCGGGCCAGGCATTCGGCCAGGGTGTCGTATTCCAGTGCCAGTTGCTGCGGGATTTCCGGGCGTTTGAGCGGCTGATCGGGTCTGTCCGCCCGGCCGGGAAGCCAGTCGGTCAAGCCGATCCGGGCAGGGCTCAGGCCTGTCAGCAGGGCCGCGCGTGAGGGTGAACAGACCGGAGCGGCTGCGTAAGCGGCCGTGAATCGCACTCCGTTGCGAGCCAGTTCATCGAGGTGGGGCGTGCGGTGGAAAGTCGACCCGTAACAGCCCAGGTCCATCGCGCCCAGATCGTCGGCCAGAATGACGACGAAGTTCGGCTGGCCGGCAGAGGCTTCCACGGGACGGCCCAAATAATATGGGCAGACGATCCCCATCAGACACAGCAGGATTAAGCGCATCGGTGCGAACTCGACGGAGAATCGGAGAGGACTGAGGCAGCAGAGATCAGCTGGCTTGCGAAGGAATTTCGGCCTGGGCGGCGTCGCCTTCGTGATAAAGCCCCATACTTCGGAACTTGGCGTACCGCTCGTCCAGAAGCTGGTCGAGAGGAACCTGGGCCAGTTCGTTCAGGCTTCGAGTCAGGAAGCTCTTGAGAGTGGCGGCCATTTCGCGATGGTCACGATGCGCGCCCCCAAGTGGTTCAGGGATGATTTCGTCGATGATCCCGAAACTTTTGAGGTACTTGCTCGTCATCTTGAGCGCCTCGGCCGCCTTGGGAGCGTGTTCGGCCGATTTCCAGAGAATGCTGGCGCAGCCTTCGGGGCTGATCACCGAATAATAGCCATGTTCGAGCATGGCGATCCGGTCACCGATACCGATGCCCAGGGCACCGCCGGAGCCGCCTTCGCCGATGACGACGCAGATGATGGGGGTGCGGATCATGCTCATCGCCATGAGGTTTTCGGCGATGATCGCCGCCTGCCCCCGCTCTTCGGCCGTGATCCCGGGATAGGCACCCGGCGTGTCGATGAACGAGATGATCGGCAGGCCGAGCTTTTCGGCCATTTTCATTTTGAGAATGGCTTTTCGGTATCCTTCCGGATGTGCACAGCCGAAGTGGCACGCCATCCGTTCTTCAAGATTCTTGCCCTTCTGCTGACCGACGAACATCACCTTGCGGTCGCCCAGGTGGGCGAATCCGGTCACGATCGCCTTGTCGTCGCCGATCGCACGATCGCCATGGAGTTCAAGGAAGCGGTCGAAGAGCAGGCCCAGGTATTCGCGTGTCTGAGGCCGGTCCGGGTGACGCGAGACCTGCACCGTCTGCCAACTGTCCAGATTCGAGTAAATGTTGCGCAAAAGGCCGGAAAGTTCACGCCTCATCCGGCGGATCTGTTCCTGAAAATCGGCCGTCGCCGGATCATGTTCGGCCCGGGCCGTAGCATATCGGCTTTCCAGATCCACCAGCCGTTTTTCCATTTCGAAGATCGGTTCTTCGAATGCGAGGCGATGGATGGAAGGGCTGGACATGGGTCAGGGATTCCTCGATACGACTCAGGAAGACGGGCCGATGCGCCGCGACCCGGCCGCAGGCCGATCGAGCCCACGGTCGCCACGGATTATAACCGCAATTCGATAAACTTGGCCAGTTCGATTCGCAAGCGGACATGAGCCGTTCAATTCCCGTTCCGTGAAAGTGGGGGTTCCCGAAAAAGGGGTCAGGATCGGAGCAGATAATACGGCAGCAGAAAGGCGAACATCATCAGCACGAGGAATGTCATGTTCACGACGGCCGCGAGGATCGCCCGGCGGCGATACCTGGGGCGGAGGTTCTCGCCCCCGAAATAGACCCTGGCCAACAGCAGGGTGACGTAAAACTGCAGCGGAATGAAAATCAGCCCGAAGGCGGCACCTTTGAACGCACGATCGGCGTTGGCCTCGGCCCGATTGGGCGGATCTTCGAGATCGTCCGAATCCGCCGTCGCCGCGTAGCCGCCAGTCCAGGGCAGAATATGATCCGATTCGGTCTCGTCGAAGTCATCGTCCGATTCGTCCGCATAGTCTGCTTCCTCATCATCGTCTTCGTCGTCGGTCCCGTCGTGTTCGAAGGAAGCCGCGAACTCGGCCCGATTTTCGGAAAGCCTTTCCGAGCGTGCCGAATCGATTTCTCCGAGATAATAGCTTGCCTTGTTCAAGTCCTGTTCAGGCACTTGCAGCTTGATTCCCTGGACGGCGTTCGCGAGATGCCAGGTATTCGAAACGAGCTTGGCGTCGGCGAGCGTCGCCTCGACTCCTTCCGATCGCAGCAGATTGACGGCCATTTCGGCATCGAGCGGATCGAAGTAGGATCGCACGGTCACGAGACGCTGCGGCATATATTCGTTTCCGGGCAATCGATCCCGCGGGATCTCAGGGTTGCGGTCCACTGGCTTTGCCTGAGCCTGCGGACGATTTTCGGTTCGGCGAAATCACGATCTTGCCGGTTCCGGTGGTTTCGTACTTTTTGGGCTCAGGCTCTTTGGCCTTGTCGCCGGTCAGCACTTTCCTGCTCTGGATGCGGGTGATCGTTTCCGCGGCGGCATTTCGCACGAAGAACGAAGAATCGGGCGGCAGTTTTTTCATCGCGGCAAGAGTTTCGTCGCCCCCGATTCCGGCAAGGACTTCACAGACTCCCTTGCGAACCTCTTCGCGAGCATCGCCCAGGAAGGGTATGAGTTCCGACTCGATCGACGGACCATAAGCGATCAGGGCCTTGACGATCGGCTCATTTCCGAACCGGTCGAAGGCCATCACGAGAGGCTTGACGGAGTCCGGACTTTTCCGATCGGCCAGTTCCCCGATGACGTCATCACGGATCGAACGGTTTTTCAATGCCTTATGAAGCACGTCAAGCTGTCCTGGCACATCGCACTTGCTGATTACCGTGACCACCGTTCGCAAGGCGAAGGGATCCGATTCATCCAGCATATTCTCCATTGCCGCAAGGACTTCGGCTTTTCTGTCTCCAAGCGCGGCCCGGCTCAGTAGCTCCACGCCCTGACGTCTCTGCAGCGGATTCGTCGAACGAGTCGCCATCAGAAGCCCGCGAGTGATGTCGTCGGCGTCCTTGGGAATGTCGACTTCGCCGCTCGCGCGGCGAGCATCTGCCACGCGTTCTTCGTTTTCTTTCTTCGCTTGTTCGGTCCGGGCTTTGGTTTCGGCGACCGCGGCTTCACGTTTGGCGCGACGTTCCGCCAGCGTGTCCTTCGAGATCGGGTCCGCGACGACCCAGATTTCCTTGCCGGACGTGCGGATCACCTTACCGAAGTTGATGCTGCGGGAAAGCTGCGAAAGGCTCTCGACCGGCCAGATGGCATAACGCGTTGCAGCCAGGCTCGACGTTTTCTTGCGCGAAGCCCGCGGATTGGCCAGTTCGGTGATCAGATCCTGAACGTATTCCCGTTCTTCCTCGCTTTTCAGGCCGCCGACACGAATTTCGGCGTACTTGTCTCCAGGCGGCAACTCGCCTTTCGATATGAATTGCCGTTCCATCTGCGAGAGCCCGAAGTTCACCTGCGACATGGCTCCGCTCATGGCCAGCGGGAAGTTGGAAACCGACTGCAGCCGGCGCAGCTGGTCGCGAATTTTTTCGCCTGCGGCACGCAGAGGCTTGCCGAACTCTTTCGAAAGAATCTGATCCTCTTTCGGGTTCGGCTGGAAAATGTTATCGGACCTGACACGGCTTTGAAGGCCCTGAAGCCTTTGCGAAATCTGATCGATGTTCGGCTTTTGCGCTTCGGCGGATTGAGCGTCGTTGATCTGGGCGATCGCATTGCCCATGGCTTCGAAGTCCGAGATCAAGTCCTTGAGCAACTTGCGATGCTTACTCAGGTCACGAACGGGAAGAGATTGGTCGATTTTCGCTTCGGGCGGTGCCGGGCTGCCGAGCGGCGTGTCCGACGATTGCTCGAATTCCGCCTGAATTTCGTAAGGCAACCCTGCCAGAGCCGCCCGGATTCCAGCCGACGACAGCATTCGCACACCGAAATAAACCAACCCCGCAGCGACGGCGATACCACCGACACCAATCCCGAGACGAATCAGAACCGTGGCCGCGCCAGGGCCCTGTTTCGCTGCCGCCTTTCTGGGTTTCGGCTTGCGAGGTTCGTAGAGCGCTTCGGCCCCCCTGCGTGCCGCCTGTCGCAGCAATTCGGCCTCATCATGAGGATCAGGTTCGGCTGATTTCGCTGACGATCGAAAAGGCTGAGAAGTGTGATGATCCTCGTCATCGTCATCGTGCAAGAGAAAGCCCAGCTCGTCGACTTTCGGCCCTTTTCTGACCGGTTTCGCAGGCGGTCGGGGCGGATTTTCGGCGGTCTTGATCTTCGGCGACGAAAATTCTTTCGTCGAAGGCAGTTCGGACGTGAATGCCCGCGAAGGTTCACGAACCGGCGGCATCTGGATCGACATGAGATCGTCGTCGGCGATCTCGGGTTCCTCGACCGTGAACGCACCCTGGCAGGCTCGGCATTTGACCTGTCGGCCAGCCAGTTCCTGCTTCAGGCGATACGAAGTACCGCAATGAGGACACCGCATGTCGATCATCATCGTGAGCGATTCCCAAAGATGGACGAACGATTCGGTGAGAGGCACCCGAACAGGGTGCTTCTATTTTTGCGGTGAAAAATGCTGTTGTCTACATCCGTTCGAACGTTTTTGAGATCCATTCCTGATCGCGGAAACTCTTGAACCGAACCGGATCATCGCCCGGCTCTTTTGCCCGCGGGAATGCCCAGCCTGGTCCGAATGCTGGTGATCGCCGCATTGGCCGCTATGCGCACGAACGGATCAGGGTCCGGCTTGAGCTTCGCGAAGACCTTCAGCGACTCATCACCCCCGATTTGGCCCAGAATTTCGCACGCACGCTTCCTGGCGTCTTTCTCGGGCGAAGCCAGTTTCGCGATCACGGCCTTTTCGGCTTTCGGACCGAAGTCGATCAGAGCCTTGTCGAAGTGCTTCCACAAGGGGAATCCGTCCAGCTGGTTCGCCTGCGGTTCGATCGCCCTCGGGTCTTTCCATTTCGCGAGCACATTACAGAAAATCGGGTCGGTCTGGCGGTTCTTGCCCAACCGGCTTACCACTTCATCGACGCGGCGAGGATCGTCGATCCGTTCCAGAACCACAAGCGCCATGGCCGCGTTCTCCACGATCGGCGAATCCAAATACGGGGCAAGGGCTTTGATCAGCTGCGTTTCTCGCCCCTTCAGGTCGATTTTCAAGAGAATCCCCATGCCGTATTTCGAGTCCTCCTGCCTGTGAGGGTCACGGATCCGCTCCATGGCGATATCGAAGGCATCCTTCTGCCCCGCGACTTTTTGCACCTCGGCTGAATCGGCCTGTTTCGCGAGAGTATCGCTGCCCCCGGATGAGTCGCCGCTTCCGACCGTGACGCCGACGAGCGGACGGCCACGATTTTCGGCGTCATTCACAGGCTGAAGGCCCGCCGAGGCTCCGCCGGTGTTGCCGGGAATCGCCGGCAGCCTCGAGCCGCCCATCATCTGCCCCCGGATTTCCGCGGATCGCTGCGATCGCAGGTTCCGAGGCATTTCCGCTCTTGCGGGGAGCGGTGGAGCCTCAGCAACTTCCGGCTTGTTACGTGAAGCGTCTTCGACGGATTTCGCGATTTCCTGACGGATTCGCCCTTGAGACTCCCGTAACTGGCGGATTTTATCTGCCTCCGAAAGGATGTATTTCTTCCGGAATTCGACCGATTTGATCCGATCCTGCTCCGCTTCGGCGGCGCTGAGCGGCTCGACGACGACCCACACCTCCCGGCCAGTGACATGCACGACTCTGCCGGCCAGGATCCCACGAGAGAAATCAGAGACGTCGTCGATCGGCCAGACCGAGTAGCGTGTCGGCGCGGTGCCGTTCTGGTGAATCCTGATGTATTTGATCGGGTGGCGCGTGAACAGACGGGCCTCGAAACAGGCTTTCATCTCAGGCGTGTCGGTGCCGATGACGCGCAGCTCAGCGTATTTCGTCGGATCGCCCTCGGGCCGAGAGTCCATTTCCGTCGGGATTTCCGCAACCACTTCCTCCATCCCGGTTTTCACCTTCCGCAACCCTTCGATGTCTTCATTCGCCTGAAAATATTTCGACGTTTCCGGATTGGCACGAAGACGGTCATACTCCTCGAGAACCTTGCCGATGACCAAGGCATAGCGGACGTAATATTCCCGCACCAGGAACTCTTCTTTTTTGGTCAAATCATCGGGAAGCCTGTCGAGTTCCGCATCGAGAGCGGCGAAACGCGGTTCCAGGACCTTTTCGATGCGGTCCATCGCGACTGTCATCGTGGCGAAATCCGTAATCTGGGCAAGGGTCTTGCGCACTTCCTCGAAATGGTCGACGATATCCCCCAGAACAAGCTGGTAGCCGGACATATCCCGAGCCGGCCGGCCTGCGACCGGCTTCATGTCGGCAGGGGCCGGCGAACCGATGGGAGGATCGTCGGACATTTCGAATTGGGCC
This sequence comes from bacterium, assembly GCA_016125085.1. GTDB lineage: Bacteria > Planctomycetota > Planctomycetia > Isosphaerales > Isosphaeraceae > QWQI01. The sequence goes on along the minus strand of WGMM01000004.1, from coordinate 202,616 downwards.
ACGACGGCTTCGTCCAGCCCCGTGATTTCGGCGATCGAGGGGCCCTTGATCAGCGGAAAGACGAAAAAGACGATCAGAGCCAGGACGGCGAATACCGCGGGAACGCCGACGATGACCGAAACGGGCACCTGAGGGCCGTGCGATGTCCGTGTCTTCGCGGTTTTCCAGGCGGGCGGGCGATTCGCGGGCCGGGGGCGAAAATCCGCGGCACCCGATTCGTCTTCTTCGTCCTCGTCGGCTTCGGACCCGGCGGAAAAATCGATCCCGGCAGTCGTCGCAGGACGTGAAACGCGACGTTCCGTCCGAACGGGCGGACGAAACGATTCGATCGCGACGGATTCCATGTCCAGATCGTCGATTTCCTCATCCGGAACGAGGAACATGTTCGAGCAATTGCGGCATCTTGCCTTTCGGCCCGCCAGCTCGGGTTTCAGACGATAGCCCTTGCCGCAAGCCGGGCAGCTCGTTTCGATCATGATTTCGGCTCCGATTTCACGGACGAACGAATAAAGAATGGTTCAGGTCAAGACGAGACGACCAGGGCCGGGATCAGCGATCCCAGCCGGAAACTTTCATGCGATTGAGGAAAGAATCGATCTCCGGGCCTTCATGAAACCAGATTCTGCCGACAAGACGTGCGGACTCGCCAGGCTTGAGGTCGGGGAACTGCGGGTCGGAATGAAGGCACGGGCACGGCGGATTGCCCCAGACCCGCTGAGGCCGGGACCAGGCGTGTACGATCCAGCGCGATTTCGAAGTGTCATGGACGATGGCGTAAGGCGAGTCGAACCGTTTGTTGTCGCTGGTCTGGGCCTCGAACCCCTTCGCACCCTTGAGCATCAGGCACTGCTGAACTTTCAGGCCTGAAAGAGGCTCTTTCGTGCCGTTGGTCAGTTCCAGTTCCATACGAACTTCGCCCGGATAGGCCCTTGCCCAGGCTCGATACGTGATACCGTTCGGCAATTTGCGGACGAGCGAAACCGAACCGTCGGCGTTCCGGGTCCATTCCTTGCGGTCGAGCTTCACGCCTTCCTTGTCGAAGATCGTCGGAATGTGGGTATGTGCCAGGTAGGTCAGCCCGAGATTCGAAAAGATCGCCTCCGGCAGGTCCATAACGACGTAACTCGAAGGATCCCAGGGAGTGAAAACGCTGAATTTCGTTTCGCGCTGGGGCGCGACGGCACCTTCGAGAAACCCGATTCGCGGATGCCGGCCGCCGGGATAGGGCAGCAGAGTCAGCGGGTCGGATGGCCTTCGGACTTTGATGGATTCCTTGTCGACCCCCAGGCGTTTCGATTCATAAGTCACCTTATCTGCGGAATATCCCAGGACATCCCCTGCTTCCTCAGGTGAGAAACGATGATAGACGAGCATGTTCACGAGCCACTGGCGCAGCTCTGCGTCGTCCCGGATCGGCCGGAATTGGGACGCATCCTGCGCGTTCGCCAGGAATGCTCCGGCCACCGTGATGAAAACAGCCGAAAGGAATGCAGACATGAACCATCGCGAAACCGGTCGGTCGTAGGAACGGGAGCGCATTTCAGGCGAATCCTCGCGGCGATGGAACGTAGCGGCAAAATCGGAAGCTTGAGAAACGGATCGATTCCAAAATATCCGGAAACGGACCTGGGAGCAACGCACAAAACGAGTCAACGAAAAATCGCCATGAATCGCAGAGGATCCATGGCGATCGTTATCACTCAAGCGACGTGGACAGAAGCCTCAGGAGGCTTTGTTCGCGGCGTCGCGGAAGGCACGGGCAAGACGGGACTTGCGGCGTGCGGCGGTGTTCGGGTGGAGCACCCGGCGAGCACCGGCCTTGTCGATCTTGGAAAGCGTTGCGTTGAAGTCAACGGTGGCTTTGGCCATGTCGCCGTCCGCAAGTGCTGCCAGGGTTCGCTTCGTGTAGGTCTTGATGACCTTCTTGGCGATCCGGTTGTGAAGGCGGCGCTTCTGACTTTGCTTGAGACGCTTGATGGCCGAAGGCGTATTTGGCATGCGAGATGATCCGGGCGAATCCCAAAAGTGAACGACGACGCAACGCGTCGCCAGACATATTCCATCGATTGCTCAAATTGTATCATGACAGTGAATCAAGATCAAGGACGATCCGCCGAACGAGATTGAGAAGAGATCCGCCGAAACCCGCAAGACCGCTTAATCGCAACAGATTGCACTTTGCCTCATGAGCCCCGTCGCGTATGATAAAGCACGGTCGACGTGTGCGAGGAAACGGTGCGGTACCGGTTCGTCGTTCGTGCGCCGCGGTTTTGTGGAGGTCCGTGTGGCGAAAGAAGAGCCGATGCGAACGGAAGGCAAGATTGTCGAATCCTTGCCGAATACGCAGTTTATGGTCGAACTCGAAAATGGTCACAAGGTTCTTGCACACATCGCCGGAAAGATGCGCAAGAATTTCATCCGGATCGTGCCTGGCGATCGCGTGACCGTCGAAATCACCCCCTACGATCTGTCCAAGGGCCGGATCGTCTATCGCGAGCGTTGATTTACCGCCCGCCGAAAACCCGCTTCATTCCTCCCGCCTTCGCCGTAATGTCTTCACCGGTCACTTGCGGCGCCAGATCGAATCGATCTCGATTCTCTCGCTCCGAATGACATGGCGGACGTCTTCCAGGAAGCGTTTCGCGTCCACAGGATAGCCCGCCGTCGGCCGTAAATCTGGCACGCGGCGGGCGAACCAGGCGTTGAACCTTTCCATCCAGCGTTCACGCAGAAGCTTCGCCACCATACTGGCAAGCGCTACCAGGCCATCCGAATCATCGGCCTTCACGACGAACGCGATGTCATAAACATTGCGGCTGTCGTCAATCCGATAACGGCTCGTTTGCGCCGTTTCGTCGATCTTCTCGATCCAGCGGCCCGGAAATGCCAGCGACAATAACGGGCCATAAAAATGCCGGCCGCCATGCCGGTCCGTCGTAACATGCACGACGGCCCCGGGCGGAACAGCCGATTTCAGCCAGGCGATCAATTCCAGAAACGCCAGGCCGTTCACTTCGCTTTTGTTGCCGGTTTCTTTCAACAGACGGTTGAACCGTTCCGGGCCGATCAGGGCGATCCTTGCCCCGGCCACACGCCACCGGCGGCACACGAAACGCTTGCGACCAATTGACTTCGGACGAGCGTCAATCCAGGTCAGTCCTGCATCGCCAGGCTCTGACCAGCGGGCAAGTTCTTCGCCTCCCCAGACTTCCGGCCCGAACCGGTTCCAGTCAATCCGGCCCCTGCCCCTGGATCCCGCGGCTTCATCGACAGGCAAAAGCGAATCAGCCAGTGCACTGAAGGCAGAGTGGAAGATCGCCAGTCCGTCGTGACGGCTCATGACCCGCTTGCTGTCGTCCACGCAAAGGCCTTCGGCCTGAAAATCGCCGACGCGGCGAACGTACGGCAGGTCGCCCCACATGTCAGGCCGGCGCGAAGAGCCCCGCGCGACGACGGCGGTAACGACAAGAGGCCCGAGATTCGGGCCGTAGCCGGCTTCGTCGATACCGGCCCAGTAATGCGGGACGGGCATGGGACGGTCGTCCGATCAGCGAAGGTATGTGCCGGCTTCCATCGTACGAGACCTGGTCGTTTTGACTTCTTCGCCCAGACGTTCCGGCGTGTCGGGGATTTTCTCGATCATCTCGTTCGGGCCGCCGCCAGGCCGCTTGATCAGCTCGAAGCTGTCATAAAGCTCGCCGATGGCAGTGCGCGATTCGAACAGGAGCCGGTCTCCGTCGATACGGATCACCTGATAAAGCTGGGTGTTTTCGGCAGCCCGCTTCATCCAGGGTTGCTTTTCCACGCGATACATTTTCGGTCCGCTCACGGAAACGACGTAAACCGTGCCCGATTGCGGGTCACGAGCCGTACCGCCGGTGGGCACGTTGTCGTGGATTCGCATGCCGGACCGGGCGTATGTGTGGTCGTGCCCCGTCAGCACCAGGTCGACTTTATACTTGTCGAAAACCGGTTGCCAGAGATCGCGCAGCTTCGTGTTATCCCGCCCCTTCGCGGGGGAATAGATCGGGTGGTGGAACGTCAGGATCGTCCAGCGGTTCGGGTTGTCAGCCATGATCGAATCGAGCCAGGCCGCCTGATCTTCATGGCGGACGTTCGAGTTCATGGCCACGAACCGCACTCCGGAATGATCGACGTAATAGCAAGTCTCTTCCAGCCCCGCGGGGCCGTTGGCCGGCAGTGCGAACTGGGGCCGCCAGTGCGCGGAAAGCACTGGCCCATTGGTACTTTTGGAATATTCGTGGTTGCCGGGAGTGGGCATGATGGGCGTCATGCCGTTGATGAATCCCGCGGCTTCGAACCAGCCGCCCCATTCGGCATCGCGATTGGCGGAATTGATGAGGTCACCGGCATGGATCAAAAGCGATGCCCGGGGGGCGTCCTGAAACGCCGAGCGGATCACCCGCGACCACATGCTTTTGACGTCGTTCTGGGCATCGCCGAAATAGATGAAGCTGATCGGTTTCGGGCCAGCGGCCGCCGTGCGGAACTGAAACCACTCCGACCAGTTCGCGCCGTCGCCGACCCGGTAAGCGTAAGGCGTGTCGGGCTTGAGATCGTCCATCACGGCCGAATGATAGCGCGCTTCGGAAAGGTCGGACTTCAAGTCCTCATGTGCAGCCGGCATGCGCTTCGGCGACCGGATGAACATCGGCCCGGCCTCCGCCGCGGCCACCTCGACGAAACCCTGCGCGACACTGGTGTCGGTTCGCCAGGCCACAGCCATGCTGGTGGCCGGCTTCGCGGTGATGCACAGATTGATCCGGTCGGGAATGGGCGTCGGCTTGTGAATTTCCGCTTCAGCGACCTTATGCGGGCCGTCGTGTGCCGATATCGATCCGGAACTCAGCAGGAAACCGAAAGCCAGTAGAATCGGAATTCCGGCAGTAAGGGCTCGACGAGTGAATTCGAACATTCAGGTGGGCTCCTCGGATCGCGAATCTGCTGGCAAGCCTGATCGGACTTCGGATTTTACCCGTTAACGCAAAATCATGGGAGTAGAATCCGTGAAGCGGAGGCGAAACGTCAAAATCCTGAATACGATCGGAGCGGCCCCGAAATTTCGATTCCGACTCGTCGCTGCGCTCGAATCCGGCTCAGATCGGTGACCAGCGCAGATCGAACGGGAGAGCCCTGTCCGCCGGAACGGGCACGATCGTTCGTCCGCGAGGCGAAAGTCCGAGCCCGTCGACAGGCCAGATCGCCGGATTCGCGGTGCCGCTGTCGGTTCGGAAAGCGACCGCCGAAATCGTCCAGGGCGAGTGGTTTTCGACACGGAACCGGGAGTACATCGACCCGGTTCCGGTACGCTCGGTTCGGACGAGCGAAGCCGCGAACCGAGCCGTCAGATCTTCGAGAAACCGATCGGCCGACTCGGCGGGATCGGAACTCTCGACCCCGAAATACGCTTTCGTTCTGGCCCAGCGAATCGAGCCGCCGGGAGCATCCGATCGGGAAGAGAATGTGGCATCCAGAACCATCCGCCCCGGATCTTGCGATGACGATTCGATGACAGCGAATTCGGCACGCATCGGATGTTCTGATGCAGACTGCCTCGGGTCGGTGATTACGGCCTTGATCGGCAGGCCGAAAATCGACCGCCCTTTCAGACTTTCCGCAAGTCGCTTGGCGGCATCGCCTTTGCCGGGTGTGCTTCGAACGACGATTTCGAGAAGGTTGCCCAGAAGGGCCTGACTCAGGGCATCCGGCGCGACCGCTCCGATCCTGGCGATTTCGGCCAGGAAACGATCCGAGGCCTGCTTTTCGAATTCGTTGAGCACACGCCCCTGAACTTCATGATCGGAAAGGGTTTTCCACGATTTCGCCTCGACCGCACGCCAGGCGATGCCCTGAGCGACGGGCACGGAGGAACCCAGTGTCGCGAGCGCTTCAAGGGCGGAAACGAGGGCTTCGTCTTTCGACCAGCTTTCGAGGGGTTCCGCAGTCAGAGGCTTATCGGGAACCGACTTTGCGGTGTTGTCGTATGGGGTAAGGAGCACCGCGGGAACGGTGAGAGATGTCTCTCGGCCGGGGAGTGCGGGGATGGCGGCCCAGCGGAGTCGATCGGTGAGCGAATCGAAAACGAAATGGCCGCCGAACGAACCTTCGAACCGGCTCGGCCCTCCTGCGAGCCAGCGCCGGGCACCGTCGGTCAAAGTCGTTCCGGGATCGAACTTAAGGGCAATCGGCTTGTCAGACGTGTTCGTGAACGACAAGCGAACCTGCTGCGATGTCCTCGATGACCACTGCGCGCGGATACGCCCCTGGGCGATCGCGTCCTTCAGTGACACAGGCGTTTCGAGAGCCGCCAATTCCGGCAATGGCTCCATCGGAACGGAGTGGCCGGACGTCGCAGGGGTATCGTCTCCCAACGCATGAAGCGCCGGGCGAAGCATCATGCCACCGAGAATACTCCAACGCGTCATTTCCCGTCGGTTCATGTGAATGCTCCCTTTCCGGAGCGATATCTTCCGGCAATCGATCCTGCGATCGGTTGCCCGATCTCCGGATCAGGCATAGCCGCGGGATACTCGCCGTACTTTCCGCGCATAGTCTGGCGCGCTGTTTCATTTCGTTTATCGAGCCGTCGATATCCGCAAGTTGATCAAAACCGGCAATCCAGCGACGAACATCACGAAATGAGCCGTAGAAAGCACTGACCGCTGCTCAATCCTGTAATCGAATCAACTATTCGGAAATAAGAATCGCTTCCGGATACGACAGGGATCGATCGCACCCGGAAGCTTTTTCATTGGTTCGCTTCGAATCGATTACGGCGCCGGAACAGCGTCGGTCAGCTGTGAAACGGGAATGACGACAATCTCATCGAACCCGGCCTTTTTCAGCGCCGGCTCGACCGACTTTCGGTCGCCCGCGATGACGACGATACGATCTCCAGGGGCGACAAGCTCGCCCATGACCTTGCTGACCGTCGGCTTCGCGACGGACGTCACTCGATCGATGTAGGTTGTCCACTCGGTGCGGTCGAGCCCGAAGTCGGCCAGATTCTGCATGGCTGACAGGACATCTTCCGCGGTGGAAAACCCTTCAGGAAAGCTTTGGACCAGGGCATCGACGGCCAATTCGTAGTCGACGTCCGAGAGGGGGGCCTTGCCGCCGGGGGCCAGGCCGTCCAGCTCGTTGAAAATCTCCCGCAGGGCCGCGCCGGTGGCGTCAGTACGAACGGATGTCGAAACGGCCCAGCGTTCGCCGCCCGGAACGTAGCCGAATCCGGAACCGGCGCCGTAGCTGTATCCATTACGCTCACGAAGGTTCTGATTGAGCCGGCTGAGGAAATCACCACCGAGCGTGTAATTGCCGAGCTGGCCCGGCAGGTAAGTGGCGGCGTCGGTACGCGGCTTCCAGCGACGGCCAACGCGAATCACGCTTTGAACCGCCCCGGGCTTGTCGACCAGATACACGACACCTGGCTTGGCCGAAACCGCTTCAGCCGGCCTGCCGCCGGCGGGCTGCTCCTTGAGATCGTCGGACTTCCAGTCGCCCAGCGATTTTTCGATCAGTGCGACCGCATCGTCGACAGAAAGCGGTCCCACGACGAACAGGCGGGCGCGGGCAGAATCGGTCAGGCGTTGCAGGAAACCGCTGACCTGCTGAAGCGTAATGCCTTCGAGGGAAGCGACGGTGCCATCGGCCGGATGCCCGAATCGCGAGTCACTTCCATAAAGCACATGAGCAAAAGCCCTTGCGGCCAGGTAGCCTGGATTATCCGGGCCCCGCTTGAGGGCCGCCAGCATCAGTTTCTTCTGCCGTTCGAATTCCTCGGGTTCCATCCGCGGCTGCCGCAGCACTTCAGAGATAAGCCCCAGAGCCGGGCCGACATTCCGCGGCAGAAGCGTGATGCCGATCGAGGAACGATCGGCCCCGATGCCGACGGATGGCGTCGATCCCAAAAGCTCGAACGCCTCGGTCAGTTCGCGGTTCGTTTTGGTCGCGGTGCCTTTGTCGAGCATGCGGCCGGCCAGGCTTGCGACGCCGTCGGCACCCAGTGGGTCGTCAAGCGAGCCACCCGCCAGCGACAATTCCAGATGAACCAGCGGGCTATCCTTGCGGACATGCCACAACTCAATACCGTTCGATAATTTGCGCACGGCGTATTCGGGCGGCACATAGGCCGGGCGATCGGCCGGCCCAGGCATGACGGCCCAATCAACTTCGCTGGCGGCGGGTTCGACGAACTTGCGGGCGGACTCAGCGGCACCGCTGGCCAGAGGGCCCACGCCCGTCACGGCCGGCGTTTTTTCTTCTCCTTCACCGGCAGGGCGCACGAGAAGCCGCAGCTTGCCTTCGGAAAGATACTTCTTCGCGGCGGCATGCACCTGGTCCGCCGTAACCTTCGCGACTCGTTCGATTTCGGTACGAAACCTCCTGGAGTCGCCATACTGGGCCGAACCTATGGCCAGCGTAAAGCCCAGGCTTTGCGGATCTTCCAGCGGCATGAACGCGGCCAGTTCGTACTGGGCCTTCATCCGGGCGATTTCACGGTCGCTGGGGGCTTCGGCCTGAATCTTCGCAAGTTCCTCTGCGACAGCCTTTTCGATTTCTTCCACTTTCCGGCCCGGTGCGACGGTGGCCGAAAGCTGCACGTAGCCGTCCACTTCGGAGCCGCTGAAGCCGAGGCCGACGGAAGTGGCAGACTGGTCCTTGATGACGAGCCTTTCGTAAAGCCTCGATGCTTCGCCTCCGGAGAGAATCTGGCCCAGCAGTTCCAGGGCAGCGGCATCCGGGTGATCTTCATCGACAGCGTGCCAGACCCAGTAAACGCGAGGCTGGGCGACTTTGTCGACCAGCGTAACCGAGCCGGCGGCCGGCGGCACTGCAGGCACGGCGACCTTCCTGGGCACCGGTCCTGCCGGAATCGATGTAAAGTACTTCCGGATGAGTTTCTCCGCGACGGCCGGGTCGAAGTCACCGGTGAGGCACAGAGTCGCATTGGCCGGGTGATAGAACTCGGCGAAGAAGGCCTTCAGGTCATCGAGCGTCGACCGGTTCAAGTCGTCCATCGAACCGATCACGGACCACCGGTAAGGGTGGCCGGCCGGGTAAAGGTGGGCCAGGATCGTTTCTTCAGCCAGGCCATACGGCACGTTTTCGTAGGACTGGCGGCGTTCGTTCTTGACGACTTCGCGTTCGGTGTCGAACTTCTGCTGATCGAGCGCGGTCGGCAGCCAGGCCAGACGATCGGCTTCCAGATACAGGGCCCGTTCGAGGAAGTTCGAAGGCACCGTTTCGAAGTAGACGGTCATATCTTCCGTCGTGAACGCGTTCGAAGTGGCGCCGGCTTCCTGCAGTGGCTTGTCGTAATTGGGCACGTGCTTCGTGCCGCGGAACATCATGTGTTCGAAAAAGTGGGCGAAGCCGGTGCGGCCGGGGCTTTCGTTCTTGCTGCCCACGTGAAAGGCGACGATCACGTTGACGCGGGGGACGGTCCTGTCCTGATGCAGGACGACCTTGAGGCCATTGGCCAGGGTGAATTCCTTCGTCGCGACGTCGGGTACCTGGGCGTTCGCGGATGGCCGGACGGCCATGAAGCTTATCGCCAGAAATGCCGCCACGGCGATTCGCCGAAACGAGCCGCATCGGTTCATCATATGCTGATCCTTGAAGTTACGATGATCCATGGAGGGGCCGGAAAAGCGTCCGGCGCCCTTCGGATCGATCCGTCAGTGAGATCAACATACCAAGAACCGGCTCAGACTTCGAAGCCGTCCTTGATCACACCCCCGCGCGGAATTACGACGATCTTGTCGCTGATCGTGTGGGTCGGTGCCTCGACGCTCGTCTCGACGATCCCGGCGGCGTTGGTAATTCGCACATTCCGGCCGATTCGGGGATTCTTGTCGATGATGGCGTTTTCGATCACGGAGCCGCTGCCGATACCCTTGCGGGGGGTGCCGGCCGCGATCGCGGCGTTCGATTCGACCGTCGTCTCGTAATCGTCCGAGCCCATGATGTAACTGTTGCGGATCGTGACGTTTTCGCCGATCACGGCACGCACGCCGATGATCGAATTCTCGATCACGCAGCCCTTGCCGATGACGCAGCCATCGGAAATCAGGCTATTGGTAATTTCGACTTTTTCCAGTCTTGAGCAGGGAAGATAACGCGGCCGCGTGAAGACCGGGTTGCCCTCGACCACGAATTCGAAAGGCGGAGTCGGCTTCGTCAGGTCGATATTCGCCTGGTGGAACGCGCCGACGGTACCGATGTCTTCCCAGTAACCGTCGAACAGGTGTGCCTGCACCTTGCGTTTGGAAATCGCAGCGGGGAAGACTTCCCGGCCGAAGTCGGTGGCGTTGTCCGAGGTGAGCATGTCCACGAGAGTCTGCCGGCTGAAGAGATATATCCCCATGCTGGCCAAATAGTTACGCCCATTGGAACGTATTCCCTGCTGATCGATCCAGTGCGGTTCGACACGCATGCGTGCAAGGGCTTCGGGCGATTTGGGTTTCTCTTCGAAGCTGGTGACCTGTCCGCCCATGTCGATGTGCATGACACCCAGGCTGCGGGCCTGAAATTCGTTGACCGGGAGCGCCGCGATGGTGACGTCCGCCTTGGAAACCAGGTGCGTGCGGATCATCTCCTGAAAGTTCATCCGGTAAAGCTGGTCGCCGGAAAGGATCAGGACCATGTCGTATTTTTTGGACGACACGTATTCGATGTTCCGCCGAACGGCGTCCGCCGTGCCCTGATACCAGCCTTCGTGCTGCATCGTCTGCTGCGCTGCCAGAATCTCCACGAAGCCGCCAGAGAAAGGATCGAACTTGTAGGTATTCGCGATGTGCCGGTGCAGGCTGACGGAGTTGAACTGGGTGAGGACGAAAATCTGGGTCAGTCCGGAGTGAATGCAGTTCGAGATCGGAATGTCGATCAGGCGGTACTTACCCGCGATCGGCACCGCCGGCTTGGACCGAGTCTTCGTGAGTGGATAAAGACGGGTTCCCCGTCCGCCGCCGAGAATCAGGCTCAGGACCGATGGCATGCGTGTCGTTCCGTTTCTCGAACGCCCCTGTCGCCGGGTGCCGGGCGTTCGTCCGATGGGTCCGGAATTTCTGGTTTGGGCAAAATTGGACTGTGGTTCGCCCATTTAACCAAAGGTATCGGTTCCAGCCAAGTCGAACGATCACATAAGATTTGCCGACACGACAAAAGCAGAAATAACGCAAGCCAATTAGAAAAAGAGACTTGCGTGAATCGAGCGAATTCGTCACGAAAAAAGTACGGAACGATTTTGGCTTTCGGACGTCTTGATATGATGAAAACGTTACCGCGGGCTGACCGCCGCGCCGGAATTCGACGTTCCCCTCTATGCGAAAACGGATGCACACCATGCGACGCTCGAGTCTCGCACTGTCGATCGGGCTTTCGATCAGCCTTGCAGGGATGTTCACGGCCGGCCGCGGTCTCGCCTGGTTCGCGGACGAAAAGCCGCGAGTGACCGAATTACCCTCGGCTTCGGCCTCGGTTCGGCCGATCGTTCCGGAATGGCCTGGCGAGATCGTCGGGCTGCTGCTGGAAAGGAAATACGCCGAAGCCCGCGCGGCGATCGCCCGGCTCGAAGCGGCGAACGCCCCCAAAGACGCCGACACACGGGCCTTCCATGACCTCGTCCGTGCCGCCAGCCTGCGGCTGGAAGGCAAACACGGCGAAGCGATTACGCTGATCGAGGCAAGGCTGAAACGGGATCCGAAGTCGACGTGGACGACCAAGCTGCGTGGCGAACTTGCCGCGGCATCGCTCGCGGCCGGTAAACAGGCCGATGCGCAGTCGATCGTGCGTGCCGATGCCGAAATCCTGCTCGGAGGCCCGCGCAAGGACGCCCTGGCGGAAGTCTATCGCGGCTTCGCCCGAAAGCTATCCGATCCGGCCGAATCGCTCGTCGCTTCGGATTATGCCGGAGCCAGATCCTATCTGACGCTCGCCCGTGAAGTCGCCCAGAGCCGCGAACTGAAGGACGATCTGACGCTCCAGATCGCCCAGGCGGCTCTCGATCAAGGCGCTCCGGCGGAAGCCGTGCCCGAGCTGGAAGCCCTCGCGAAGCAGGAAACCCGCAAGGCTCGCAAACGATTCACGCAGTTTCTCCTGGGGCTGGCGATTTACCGCAGTGGCGACCCGGAAAGAGCCCGCCGCGAGTGGACCGATCTGGCCCGGTCGCTCGAAGCCGACGCCGGGGCCGATGCCGAGGCGAAATCTCTGCGTGACGATTGCCTTTATGCCGTCGCCCTGGCGTATGGCGTTCCCTTCGCATGGGAACTCGAAAACAACGAACGTAAAGCCGTCACGCCATTGCCGGCGATCGACTTCGGCCCCCGGTCGGCCCGCGCCATCGCCGCGGCCCGCAAGGCGATCGAGACGGATCCCGCAGACCCCCGTGCAGTTCGAACGGCCTTCGCGACCGGCCTTTTGCTCGAAAATCGGCCCGCTGAAGCGATTGCCTATTGGAATGGCTTTCTGGGCAACCGTGCCTTCAAGGCCGAAACCGACATCGCCCGCAAGGATCTGGCCACTTTCGAACCCCAGGCGCTGCTGAAATCGGCCACGGCCGCGCGCCAGCTGGAAAAGTTCGACGAGGCCCAGACGGCATTTCGTGAATATGCCGCGAAGTATCCCGACGGAGCCGATTCCGCCGCGGCCCTGCAGGCCGTGATCGACATCGAAATCGATCGCGCAAATGCCCTTCGGCGCGACAAAAAGGAAGAAGCCTTCCGGGAGTCGCTCCGCAAGTTCGTTGCGGCCAATCCGCTTCAGCCTGTCGTGCCGAGTCTCTTGAGGCAAGTCGGGGAGTCGTTCGAACGTGAAAAGAAATATGCCGAAGCCGTCGATGCGTGGAAGCTCCTTACCGCGCGCTTCCCGGACCACGGCGAGGCCGACAATGCCCGCTTCCTGATCGGCAACGCCTACGAGATTCGGCTCGGTGACCCGAACCTGGCGATCGAAACCTATCGAAGCGTTCGCAACGACCCATGGAAAACGCAGGCGAACGCTCGCATCCACCTGATGGAAAACAAGAGCCTGACGGTGATCACGCCGAGAGTTTACCGATCTGGCGAAAAAGCGGCCCTGAAGGTGAGCACCCGCAACATCGAAAAGCTCGTCTTCACGGCTTACCGCATCGATCCGGAGAGCTATTTCCGGAAGAAGCAGCGGCTTTCGGCCGTGGAATCGCTCGACATCGGCCTGGTGAAGCCCGACGCCGAATGGACTGCCGAAGTGCCCGGCCAGGCCCGCTACAAGCCTGTCGACCATGAATACGCCATGCCGCTCGTCGATCTGCCCGGGGTCTGGGTGGTCAAAGTCACCGACGACAAGTCCCTGCAGGCGACAACGATGGTGATAGGCAGCGACCTGGACGCCATCGTGAAAGCTTCACGCGATCAGCTTCTCGTCTTCGTTCAGGACATGGTCAAGGGCGAGCCGAAGCCGGCAGCCAGGGTGCTCGTCAGCGACGGCTCGAACGTGATCGTCGACGACAAGACCGGGGCCGATGGCGTTCTACTGCGAGACTGGCCAGGGGCACGTTCTCCGGGTGCCAATCAGCGGCTGCTGATCATCGACGGTCCCCATGTCGCCGTCTCCGACACGGCGAACGTGCCGCCTCAATCGGCCCGCGGGCTTTCGGCCAAGGGGATCATCCTGACCGACCGTCCGGCGTACGAACCCGGCCAGTCCGTGAAGCTGCGCGGGATCATCCGCGAAGTCACGAAAAGCAAATACGAGACCCGTGAGGGAGCCGTTTACACGCTGGAAGTGGTCGACAGCAATGGCCGGCGGATCGACAGCCGGCCGATGACCATCTCACGCTTCGGCACGTTCTCGGCCGAGATTCCGCTCGACACGGCCGCGCCGCTGGGCGAATACGCCGTGCGGCTGTTCCAGCCCGGGGGGTCGACGTTCACGGGCCGGTTCGCCGTGGAAACGTACGAACTGCCCAAGGTCGTGCTGGAAGCGAATCTCGACAAGCCGATCGTGGAACGGGGCGAAAAGCTCAAGGGCAAGGTCGCGGCGAGATATTCCTATGGCACTCCGCTGGCATCACGGGCGATTCGGCTGGAGCTGCCGGGCGGCCGGTCGCAGGATCTCGTGACGGACGCAACAGGTGCGGCGAGCTTCGAATTCGATACCGAAGACCTCGACGAGAACGCGGAATATTCCGTCACCGCACAGTTGCCTGAAGAGGGGCTTGCCGCCACGACCCGCTTCGCCATCCCCGGGGCTTCGTTTTCGGCCCGGCTTTCGACCACTCGCGGCACTTATCTTGCGGAAGAAACGATCCCCGTGAACATCGCGACCGACGACGCCCTGGGCAAGCCGACGGGCCAGTCGCTGACCCTCACGGTGGCACGGCGTTCGACGGAAGCCGGGCGGACCGTCGAGAACGAAGTCTCACGCACGACCGTCAAAACCGACGCGGCGACCGGCAAAGCTGTCGCCAACGTCAAGGTCGAGGACAAACGGGGCGGCATTCACGTGTTGCGGCTGACCGGTGCCGATACTTACGGACGTCCGGTGACGGCGGAAATGACCGTCGAAGTCTCGGGCCTGGAAGACCCCAACGGCCTGAGGCTGCTCGCCGATTCGACCACCTGGAAGCTCGGAGCCGATGCCTCTGCGAACTTGCACGCACGTCATGCCGGCGGCCTGGTGCTCGTCTGCTTCGAGGCGGACCGGATGCTCGGATATCGCATCGAGAAAGTGAAAGAAGGCGATAACCGCCTGACGTGGAAGGTCATCGACGATCACTTCCCGAACCTGACTGTCAGCGTCACGCGGATGCGTGAACGCAAGCAGGACTCGGCCCGGCTGGACATCACGGTCGACCGTGGCCTGAAGCTCTCGCTCAAGCCGAAAGCCGGTCAGGTGAAGCCCGGCGAACCGGTCGAGGCTGAACTGCTCGCCACCGACCAGAACGACAAGCCCGCCGTGGCCGAGATTTCGATGGCACTTGTGGACAAGGCCCTGCTGCGGCTGTTCCCCGACGAGCGAAACCGGCCGAACCTGAGCAGGACTTTCTATGACCAGACCCGCCTGGGTGCGTTTTCGACCGTCTCGACGAACGTGTTCGAATATCGTCCGTCGACGATACCCGTGCCGGAATCGCTGGTCGAAGAATCCGAACGGCAATTGGCCGAGGCTGCGAACGCGGCAGGGCGCGAGGAAGCTCGACGGTCCGTCACGTTGAATTCCCAGTCAAGCGCTGGCGGAATGATGGGCTATCAGGCTCCGGCACGCGTCGCGCCTGCCGCCGCTGCCCCGATGGCTGCCCAGGCCGGAACCTCGATGATGGGCATGGGCGGTTCGGCCGATGCCTCATCCGGCGGGTTACGTGGCCGGATGGCTGGCGGAAGGAGCTCGGCACGCGAAAACGCCCCTCAAACCGAAGCGCTGGCACGGAAGCAGATGGCAGGCGAAGAGAAGGACAAAAGAGACCAGATGTTCGGCAAACCAGGCGAGGCGAATGTCGCACTGGGAGCCGCCATGGCCGACATGGGTGGCATGGGTGGCGGCGGCCTGGCGGAAGCCGCACCCGCAAGGCAAAGAGCGATCGAGACGGCTTACTGGAACGCCTCGATCGTCACCGACGAAGCCGGCAAGGCGACGGTACGGTTCGATGCCCCGAATGCCCTGGGCGAATACGAATTCGCTGCCTACGGCGTGACTTCCGCCGACACGCTACTGGGGCAGACGACGGCCGACCTCGATATCCGCAAGCCCTTCTTCGTCGAACTCGTCCTGCCGGGCCACCTCAGCGAAGGCGACCGCATCCGGCCCATGGCGCGGCTGCACCACGTCGGTGTGAAGGGCGAAGTCACTGTCGCACTGGAACGTTATCTCGACGGCCGTTCGACGCGCGAGCCGAAGACGATCCTGCTGGAAGGCGACGGCGTCACGCCGATCGTCTTCGATGAGTTCGACGTGCCTGCGACACGTGAAGTCCGCTTCGAAGCCTCAGCCACGGCGGCTGGAACGACGGACCGTGAAACTGTGACCGTGCCGGCCGAGCCCTGGGGCACGCCGGTGCTGGCGTCCGAAAACGGTTCCGCCCGCGACGACGCGACGGTGTTCGTCGAACTGCCTGCGGGGCGGAATTATGAGAATCTCTCGATGATGGTCAGCCTCTCGCCGACGCTCCAGCGTCAGGTTCTTGAGGCTGCTCTGGGTGCCGAAGTCTGGCCGATGCCCCGCGACCGCTGGAGCTGCATCATGCCGCCGATCGGCGACACGACCAGTGACCGGGCCGCCGATCTTCTCGCCGCGACTTCCGCACTGACCTATCTGCGACAGGTCGGTGGCGCCGCGACAGCTCTGGATCAAACCAGGCTGGTCGACCGCATTCGCGGCCTCGTAGCCGAACTGACGACCCGCCAGAACCCCGACGGCGGCTGGCCGATCGTGGCCCCGGGGCCGATTCGTCTCCAGGCGGCTCGCAACCCTCAACAAACCGTGAGCGTACCGGCCATCTCGGCCAAGGTCGTGATCGCCATGGCCCAGGCGAAAATCGCCGGCGTGGCTGACCCCGGCGAATCGCTCGAAAAAGGTGCTGTCTACGTCGCCTCTTCCGGCGATATGGCCCGGCCCTGGAAGGCGATCGCCCTGGCTCTCACGGGCAAGATCGGTTTCGAGGAACTCAACACCCTGCACCGCGACCGGCAATCGCTCGACTCCGTCGAAGTCGCGGCACTTGTCCTGGCGTGGCTCAAGATCGAACGCCGCAACCTCGCCGACGAAGCCATGACGACCCTGATCGCCCGTAGCCGCACCCTGCCCGCCCAACCCGGCAAACCCGTTCGCCGGTACTGGCCTGCGGGCGTCGCTGGACAGGAAATCACCACGGCCTGGGCATCGTGGGCGCTGGCTTCCGTCAGGCCAGGCGATGAAGCCCTTCCCGAGAGCGTGGCCTGGCTGATGTCTCGCCGCTTCGGCCCCGGCTGGATTCCGTACGAAGCCAAAGGCGCGGCCGTGGCGGCTCTTTCCACCTGGTACGGCCGGGCCCAGGGAGCGGAGGACCGCTACCGCATGACGATCACCGTGAACGACAAACCTCTCGAAACCATCACCGTCGACGGGGCTGAGGGGGCCCCTGTGCGTGTCTGGAACGTTCCGGCCGATGCGGTGCGCCAGGGCAGGAATGTCGTCCGCTTCGATGTCGAAGGCCGGGCCCGGTTCGGCTACGGCGTGCAGCTTTCCGGATTTGCCCGCGATTACGGGCCGGAGCAAAAGGCTGAAGGCAAGTTCGTGACGATCGCGAACCGGGAGTGGCAGGCCGCTGAACCTGAATTCGAAGGCATTCGATTGCCGACCGGATTCTCCACGGTGATCAACGCCAAAGAGTTCCGTAACCTTGTCACCCAAGTGCCGGTCGGTGGCCGGGCAAGGCTGAGCCTGACCGTGCATTCCGTTCCGAATCAGATCAGGCCCGGAGCGGCTGAAGATCCGGTCGTGGTCGAAGACACGCTGCCTTCCGGCGCTCGGCTGGTGGAGGGCTCCGTCTCCGGCGACATCCTCCGCACCGAGCAGGACCGGGGTCGTCTGCGGTTCTATCTGCCGCCGCATCAATACGGCGATACCACGATCACCTACGAAATCTTCGGCGCGTTCGAAGGCAAGTCACGCATTCGCCCCGCCCGGGTGTATCGTTTGAGCCACCCCGAACTGGCCCATGCTTCGAACGAGGCCTCACTGACCATCCCGCCTGCCGGAACGAAATCGGCCGACCCTTACGAATCGACGCCCGACGAGCTTTTCGCCCGCGGGCAACGGCTGTTCGAAAAGGGCCGCATCGCCGAATCGGCGGGTCCGCTCGAAGCCCTGACCGCGAAATACACGATGCAGGACCACGTGGCCCGCGAAGCGGCCCGCATGCTGCTGGACGCTCACATCGCCGGCAAACAGCCACGCAAGATCGTCGAGGACTTCGAAATTCTGAAGTCGAAGGCCCCGGATCTCGTGATCCCGACAGAGAAGATCAAGGCCGTCGGCGATGCCTACGCCGCCATCGGCGAACATGAACGAGCCCTGCTGGTCTGGCGGGCCATGATCGACTCAGGCTATCTGGAAGACGTCCAGCTTGCCCAGACCCTCCGCCGCACCGAACGTCCCCTGGAAGCGGCGGCCTATCTGCTCGATCTCTGGAAAGCCTATCCGAATTCGGCGGGCCGGCAGAGCGACTTCTTCGGCCTTTCCCGCTGGCTCTCCCAACTTGCGGACGAATCGAACACGAATGCCGAAACGCGGCGGCGGCTTCTGAAAGCGAACGTAACTCGTTCGCAGCTTCTGGCGCAGTCGGTCGCCCTTACTCAGCTGTTCCTGACGCTGACGCCGGATGATCCCCTGGCCGACGAGGCGAACCTGGCGATCCTGGGTGACCTGGCTTCGCTGGACGCCGACAAGACCGTCGTGAGCATCGCCCAGCGGGCCGCCCGGCTTTACCCCAAGAGCCGGTTCCTGGACAGCTTCCAGTTCGCCGAAGCACTTGCCCGGTTCGACCTCGGCGAAATGGACGAAGCCGTGGCGATCGCCCGGAAAATTTCGGAAACGGTTTACGAAGAACCGGGCGGAGTGAAACGCCCCAGCCCGAACCGGAACCAGGCCATTTACATCATGGCCCAGATCTTCGACGCACGGGCCGACTTCCCGAAAGCCCTCGACAGCTACCGCCAGGTCTCCGGCGAATTCCCGGACGCCGCAGTGGCCATCAAGGCACTGGAACGGAAGCATCTGAGCCTGCCCGAAGTGACCGTCGTGCCGACGACAGCCGCCGGCGGGCCGGTGAAGGCGAAGATTGAAGTCAGCCACAGAAACGTCGCCACGATGGAGCTGAAGATCTATCCGGTCGACCTGCTCCGGCTGTATCTGTCGAAACGGACGCTGGACAAGATCGACGCCGTCGACCTGGCCGGCATCCGTCCACTGAAAGAATCGAAGGAAAACCTTGGCACCGGCAAGGATTTTGCCGATGGCAAACGTGAAATCGCCCTGGATCTGCCGGGCGAGGGGGCGTATCTGGTCATGACCCGGGCCGACGACCTGTTCGCATCGGGTATCGTTCTGGCCACGCCGATCGACCTGAAAGTGATGGAAGACGCCGCCTCCGGGCGTGTCCGCGTCGAGGCTCGCGAGGCCGGTTCGTCGAAGCCTCTTTCGAACCTTCAGGTGAAGCTATCGGCAACCAATTCGCCGGGCTTCCGCGACGGTACGACCGACCTGCGCGGCGTTTTCGTTCAGGACAGTCTCCAGGGGCTCGTGACCGTCGTCGTCCGTCAGTCGGCAGGCCGGTTCGCGTTCTATCGCGGCAAGACTCCTCTGGGTGGCACGATGGTTGAGGGCTTCGCACCGGCAACGCCCGCCCAGATGCCAGGGCTGGCGAGACCAGAGGCCGCCGAGGGTGGTCAAGCGCTCGACCGCAACCTGCGTGGCCTCAACTTTCAGAACAGCCAGCGGCAGATGGAACGTCTCGAACAGCGGTTCGACAACGAAAACCGCTCGAAGGGCGTGAAGGTCGAGTCGGTGAAGTGACGTTTCGGCCCGTCAATGGCCGGGAGAATCGGAAAGCGATGCATGAGGTGATTGTCGACCGGCTCGAAAAAATCGCACGCGAGGACGATGTCCGCATCCTCTTCGCGTGCGAGTCGGGCAGCAGGGCGTGGGGGTTCGCCTCCACGGACAGCGATTACGACGTCCGGTTCGTCTATGTCCGGTCCCGGGAGAAATACCTGGGGCTGGACGAACCCCGGGACGTGATCGAACGGCCGATCGAAGGCGACCTGGACATCAACGGCTGGGATTTACGCAAGTTCCTGCGGCAATTCCGCAAATCGAACCCGGTGACGACCGAATGGCTCGATTCGCCGATCGTCTACCACGAATCGACATCGACGGCCGCACGCGTCCGCGAGCTCGTGCCGGAACTCTTCCGGCCGACCACGGCATGGCACCATTACCTGAGCATGGCGAACACGAATTACCGCGTTTCGCACAAGAGCGACGAAATCGCCCTGAAGAAGTATTTTTACATCCTTCGGCCGCTGTTTGCCGTCATGTGGATCGAACAGGGCTTCGGGCCGGTACCGATGAGGTTCGCGGACATGCTGGCCCGGATCGATCTGCCGGATGACCTGCGGAACGAAATCGATCGCCTGCTGGAACGAAAAGCGGCCAGCGGCGAACTGGGCCGCGGGCCCCGGATCGAACCGGTCAGCCGGTATCTGGAACGTGAACTGAACGAACGGGCAAAGGCGATCCCCGACTTCGAAGACCGAAGCCGCGACACTTACGTGCTCGACCGCCTTTTTCACGATGCGATCGAAGAAGCCTGGAAATGATTTCCGCGTGTCACGCGACTGCGACGGCTTGCGGTAACCTAAGTCGATCGCGGCCAGGCGCATGCATACGCCGACGTCCATCGACGTCGGCGTCAAGCTTGCGATTTTCTCTCAGAGTGAGGCACGACCCGCGATCTGGCGGCCGTGCCGTGCGTGCCTGACTTCGGCCTTGCAGGCTCAGGCGGCGTCCGCCTTGAACCGGTGCGAAGCGTGAGGCTCTTCTTCGATTTCGAGGTCGTCAAGAATCTCTTCACGACGAATGGTCACGTCGGCCGGGGCCTCAATGCCGATGCGAACGGAGTTCCTGTCGACTTTCACGATCGTGATTCGCACGTCGTCGCCAATCTGGAACCGTTGACCGAGCCTCCTGCTCAGGACCAACATGGTGCACTCTCCTTGTCAATCTGCGTTGCTGAGTCGTACGTCAATTGTCGTCGCAAATCCGGATGCCCACCTTGGCATCGGTCGATAAAATTGCAACCGGAATGCCAATTTCTCCAAAAGGCCACAAATTTTGTGCGATTTCGTAAAATATTCTCTCAATTTCGGAAAAATCTACCGAACGACACCCGATTCCTTGCCGATTTTGTAATTTTGACGACGATTTCTTTACCTTTTTACAAGCCGGATTGTAAAAAAGTAATCACAGCGGCGAATTTGCAAGAATGTCTCAAGCTTCCGGAATGACTGTGCACAAGCTTCTGGCCCGTCGAACCTTGTGGCTCATTCTCACTCTGGTGCTCACGCTGGTCTGGATCTCGCCTTCCGGAGTTTCGCTTTTGCCCGTCGGCGGCGATGCCACCCGCTTCGGCCTGGGCCTCATGAGCGAACTCGGCCGCTCAGCACACGAAACTCGCCCGCCTCTCTGGAACGCCCTCTGGGGCTACGGCTTCCCGGCCCTCGCGGAAAGCCAGATCGGCGCATTTTACCCACCCCACCTTATCCTGTATGGCCTGCTTCCTCTCGAATGGGCCTATGCGGCCGATCGCATCGTCCACGCCCTTTGGGCCGCGCTGGGGTGCTGGGTTCTCGCGAATGTCCTTGGCCGCTCAGCCGCCGCATCCTTTCTGGGCTCCGTCGTTTTCGTCTTTTCCGGATTTTTCCTCGTTCATGAAACGCATCACTGGGGCTGGCCGACGACTTCATGGTTGCCCTGGATCTGGTGGGCGATGCTTCAGGTCGTCCGGTCCGATCGACAAGCGAATTCGGGCCTGCTTTCCAGATGCGCCTTATTGAGCCTGTGCGCATCGATGCCCGTTTTGACCGGCCACTTTCAGATGGGCTTCGTCAGCCTCGTCACCGGCTTCGTCTTCGCCGCCGGAATCACCATGAGCGAAAGAAGAATGGAGCCGGAAGATCGGAAGTCGACATCGACTTGTGCGAAGAAACTCGTCGCCCTCGTCGCAGGTTCGGCGGTCGCGGCCATTCTGGCCGCAATCCAGGTGATTCCCACCTATGAGCTGGCGAAGCTGGCCAACGATCAGCGCGACTGGGAGTATCTCTCTGGCTTCGCCGCACCGCCAGTGCACTGGCTCGGGCTCATCCTGCCAGGCCTTGGCCGTGGTTTCCCGTTCTGGCGGCCCCTGCTCTGGGACCAGTTCCACACTTCGCCGGAAGAGCTGTTTTTCTACGTCGGCCTGGTTCCGATCTGGCTCGCGGTTTTCGGAGTGACACGCACCTGGCGCTCTGACCCAGCCACTCGGGCGCTCGCGGCCACATTGGCCATTTCTCTGCTGCTGGCGGCCGGCCCGTATGGTTTTGGTTTTTCGCTGGCGATTCGTCTTCCCGGGTTTTCGTATTTTCGCGCCCCGGCCCGCTGGACGGCGGCCGCCACGCTCGCCCTGGCCATGCTCGCGGCTCGCGGGTCGGATACGGCCATGACGAATCAGGAAGTTCCCGCGCGATCGCTTCGCAGGTTTTTCCTGCTGACGCTCGTGCTTGCGAGCGTTTCCGTGGCAGGCCTGGAAGGCCTGATCCGCCTTGCCGAAAACTCGCGTGGTGAACCGAATCCGATTCTGGACAAGGTCGACGTCGTCAGGCGTCAGACGATGCCGGGCTGGAACGATGTCGGCTCGTGGCAGGATTGGGTCCGCCGCAGCGCCGCGACGCCGGCGGCACCGATTCCGGCATATGTCAAACCTTATACGAATCTGGACCGGCAGCGATTTTCGACCGATCGAACAGAAGCCTACGCAAAAGAAGTCGTCCCGCAGCTGTTATTGATTTGCACGGGCCTGGCAGGCAGCTTTGCGATTCGCGCATCGAAACGACGCATGGTCGCCCTTCTATTCGCATTGATGGCCGCGGACGGGGCGATTCAGGCGAAGTATCGCCCTATCGAATTCGCCCCGGTGAAAAGCGTGAAGGATCAGAGCCCGGTCCTCGCTCGCATCGGCGAACTTTCTCGAAAACGAAGTTGGCCACTTGCCATCGCCGGCGATCTGGGCAACTTGCCGATGGCGGCAGGCGGTTCGCCGATCCGGGCTTACCGGACTCTGGACGTGCCCGTGATGCCGGCACTCGATCCTGTCTATTCCAACCCCATCGAAGCGTTGAACAGAAAATCGGCACGCCTGGCAGGGCTGGGCTATGTGCTGATCGACCCGCCGACCTGGCGAAATCTGCGGGCCCAGTGGCGGCCGGAAGCGGAAATCGAAGAGATCGAAGACCCTGAACTCTGGAGCTGGCTGACGACATCGCAAGTGGCCCAGCGTGGCAATTCGACCTTCGCCCTGGTGCATTTGCCCGGTGAATTGGGGCGGGCATGGAGGGTCGCTCAGCGGGATCTGGATGCGCTGGGGGTCAGCGAATTTTCTGATGCGACACGGCCCGATCGACTGGAAGCCATCGCCGCAACCGCCGTGCCGCTTGAAGTCGAGCGGGCCCGACCTGAACGAATCGCGATCGAAAGCCGAACGGAAGGCCCTGAATTGTGGATCGTCAGCCAGTGGGCTGACCCGAACTGGCGGGCGACCCTTTCGAACGGCTCCGGTGAGGGATCTCCGGTCGAAATCCTGCCGATGCATGGCGGCTGGCAGGGCGTTCGGATTCCTTCGGCTGGTCAATGGAAGCTGGCGATGCGTTACGAACCCGCCAGTTTTTACGCAGGAGCGGCCATTTCCGCCGCGGGCTGGCTGGCCCTTGCGATGGTTCTGGCCTGGGGGCAGTTGCGGGGCCGTCCTTCGGCGCCAATCGCCCCGGCCATGAATTGAGTCTCAAGGGCAAGTTTTCCGGTTCCCGGCAATTCCGGTTCGAAACGTTCACTCGCGGGCAACCGTTCGATCGGCTAAGCTATTCGAGCGGACGACGATTCGAATTCGTCCGTTAACGCATGCTGAGAACTTCGCAGAAGAGGATACGCCAGAGATGATACCGGTCGCGGTGGTGGGTGCCTCGGGATATGCGGCCCGTGAACTGATGGGGATCCTTGCCCGGCATCCGTATGCCGAACTGGTGATGGCCACGAGCCGGGCGGACGAATCGCCGACGGTCGACTCGCTTCATCCTTCTTTGCGCAGAATCGTCGATCTCACCTGCGTTCCGTTCGACGCCGACCGTGTGGCCGAAACGGCCCGGTTCGCGTTTCTGGCTTTGCCGCACGCGGCCAGTCTCGACGTCACGCCGGCATTGCGTGAACGTGGCGTGCGCGTCATCGATCTTTCGGCCGATTATCGCCTGAAGGATCCGGTCGTTTACGCCGACTGGTACTCGCATGAGCACAGCGACCCTGGCGGGCTCGCGGAAGCCGTTTACGGCCTTCCCGAAATCTATCGCGACCGGATTCCGAACGCCAACCTGACCGCCAACCCCGGCTGTTACACCAGCACGTCGATCCTGTCGCTGGCCCCGCTGATCGCCGAAGACCTTATCGAACGCAAGTCGATCATCATCGACGCAAAAAGCGGTGTCTCCGGCGCGGGCCGGTCGCCCAAACTGACGACGCACTACCCCGAGTGCAACGAGAACTTCTCGGCCTACGGGGTCGGCCGCCATCGCCACACGCCTGAGATTGACCAGGTCCTTTCGGATGTCGGCAGGCTCACGGGCGAGCCGGTCGAAGTCCTGTTCACGCCCCATCTCGTGCCGATGGACCGCGGCATTCTCGCCACGATCTACGCCGAACCGAAGCGTGAAGTCAGTGAGCGGGATCTGAAAGACCTTTACAGCGAATTCTATAAGGACAGCCCCTTCGTGCGGCTGTGCGAAGGCCTTCCAGGCACGAAGGATTCGGCCTACACCAATTTCTTCGACATGACGCTGCGTGTCGTGCGCGGGCGAATCCTGATCGTCGCCTGCCTCGACAATCTCCTGAAAGGCGCATCAGGCGTGGCCGTCCAGAACTTCAACCTGATGATCGGTCAGGACGAAACCCTCGGGCTGGTTTAACCTTTCGATTTCAGCCCGCGATCGATCTCCGTTCGCCAGTCGACCTGGCTATTTCGGCAAATTGAACCGGTCGCAAGGATCGCGTCTCGCTTCAGCCTGATTTCCCCGAATTCGCACCGCCCTGATCGATTCCGAATCGATCGGGGCGGTGATGTTACTTATGAATTCCCATTGAATTTCTTTCGCCTCCGGATGCCACTGTCCGATTATTCAAGAAGCCCTCCCACCATGAGCCTGACACCGCCAGTTCCTGGAACACCGGTCCCTTCCCGCCGGGGGTTCGAACGCCGATCGACGCGTAACGGCTCCGCCCCGTTTCCGAGCCGGATCGTTGCGTTCCGGAACGATTGCGGGCCCCGTTCGCAGTCCCGCCTGAAAAAGGCCTTCGACGTCGTTCAGGTCGCACATACGCAGGATTTCCGAACCAGCCAGCGAATCGCCGACAATACGGAATCCGCCGAACTTTTCGTCTACGACAATCTCGGCATCGGCCTTTTGCGAGTCGACGATCCCGACAAGCTGGACGAACTCCGCCGGCGTCTGAAGCATTCGCCCGATTACCGGATACTCAGGTCTGACTCGTCGTCGAACTGGACAGTCGCCCCTGAACCTCCATGTACGATTCTGTCGAATGACGACCCTCCGCCCCGCGGGAAATCCGGCGAAACCGACCACGGTAACCACGCGGAATCGCCACCCCTGCGTGCGGCGCAGGCGAAAACACGTGGCTTCGAAGACAACCGACGTCAAAGCTGGGCGATTCAGGCCTGTGGCATCAGCAACCGCTGGACGGGCCAGGGTGCGAAGATCGCCATACTCGATACGGGCATCGATCTGACGCACCCCGACTGGCATGATCGGCAGATCCGCCACCGCAGCTTCGTCGACGAAACTCCCCAGGACTTTCACGGCCACGGCACCCAGTGTTCAGGCCTTGCGGCGGGTCAGCCGGTCGACAGGGAAGTACCCCGTTTCGCCGCGGCTCCCGGAGCCGACCTGTTTGTCGCAAAAGTCCTCGAAAAAGACGGTTGCGGCAAGGATTCGGTCATTCTGGCCGGGATCGACTGGGCCATGGGCCAGGGGTGCCAGATCCTCAATCTCTCCGTCGGCGTACAGTCGAACGTGCTCGACCCGGATCCCGTGTACGAACTCGTCGGACGCCGGTGTTTGAAGTCGGGCGTGCTTTTCGTCGCCGCGGCCGGCAACGACAGCGCCCGTCCGAACGTGATCCGGCCCGTCAGCAGGCCCGCGAACTGCCCGTCGATTTTCGCCGTCGGGGCTGTTGACAGGCAACTCCGGCTGGCGTCGTTCACGAACGGGTCGACGCCGTTCGGCAAGGGTCAGATCGACGCAGTCGCCCCCGGTGTGGACGTTTTCACGACGAGCATCGGGCCTTCACCTTACGGCCGGTTCTCGGGCACCAGCATGGCCGCACCCTTGTGTTCCGGCGTCGCTGCCCTGCTCATTCAGGAAGACCCCGATTGCCTCGGCCCCCGACTGTGGCAAAAGCTGGCCGCTGTGGCCCGCCGCTTGCCGCTGCCGTCCACGGATGTCGGCCTGGGCCTGATATCGCTGCTTCAATACAGGAAATGAACGAGACGCGATTCTCGAATGATCGAATGACTTTCCTTCCGGACTCGCCTTGGCAGAATTCGGCGATCAGGTATTCTTGAGGGCAGTCGCCCCGGAGATCACGCGGCTTCTTCGAACGAAGCCAGACGTCAGACCGCCGGGATTCTGCATGTTCAGACGCTTTCGGACATCCCGCAAGGATGGGGGATCACCGATGAACGATACGCTTCGTCTTCGAATCGGCGCAGGGCTCCTGGTCGTTACGACCGTCGGCTCATGGGCTCAGGCCCAGTCACAAAGCCCGTTCCGCAACCCTTTCTCCAGAAACAAGACGGCTGCCCCCGGCACGCCCGGCACATCGGCGGCCCAGCCCCGAACGGGTTCGCCGGGTACGACGGCGCAACAGCCCGCCAGCGGCCAGCCACGCACCGGTACCAGTGCCGCTCGACCGACGTCGGACCCTGCCGTCAAACAGGCTTCGACCAGTTCCGCTTCGAAAGACGCCAGGCGAGATTCGCAGGCGATCCCGACCAATGGCGTTCTTCCGGCACTCACGCCTGTCGATGAACTGCAGCAGCCGACGATTCAGCTGCCCACCGAGCCAGTTGAGCCATATCTCCTGACCAAGGAATGCGGCCCGTTCATGGTCGTGGCCCACACGTTCCGCGGGCCCGATTCTGTCCGATACGCCCAGGCCCTGGCCATGGAACTCCGATCGGCCCATCAGCTTGCGGCCTATATCTACTTCAAGAAGATCAAGCCGATGAATTCGAACGTCCGTGGCGTGCCGCCGACTTCGACACCGGCGGACGGAGATGGCCGGATTTCCGAGCCGGAGGTCTACCGGATCTATGATGAAGCCGCCGTGCTCGTGGGCGATGCGGCGACCCTCAAGGACGCCGAGGCGATCCTGAAAGTCGTCAAGAAAGTCAAACCCGCCGTGCTTGAGAACGTGCCGTCGATTTTCCCCTGGCGCAAGGGCGCGGGGCTGAAGAACGCTGTCGTCACGGCCAACCCGCTGATACCGGCCCAGCAGCTTTTCGCCCGCGAAGCCGATCCGCTGGTCGACCGCATGAACCGCGGCCCGCATACGATCTACAACAACCCGGGCCCTTATACGCTGGTCGTCGCCCGATTCGCTGGCCGATCCACGTTCGGCGAGCCCGACGCCGAATTCCTCAAGGATTCGAACCTCAAGACCAGCCCCCTGGCCTCGGCCACGGACGAAGCCGAACTGCTGGCCGCCGAGCTGAACAAAGACCCGATGCTGAAGAAGGTCGGGCTTGAGGCTTACGTCTATCACGACCGCAAAAAGAGCGTCGTGACGCTCGGCTCTTTCCCCGAGAAGATCGAAGCACAAGACCTGCCGAAGAACCAGAAAGTCCAGTCCATCCGTCAGCACCTGGACAAACTCAACCAGCAATACCTGAGCACCGGCAAGTTCCAGTCGCCCCTGACGCCGACGGACGTCATGGCCGTGCCCCAGCGCGTGCAACAGCAAAAGTCGACCGCCGGCTTCTTTCAGCAATAATCACGCTGCGGCAAAAAGACCGGCACATCCGAAACTTCACGGACCGTTCCCCAGCCGGGAGCGGTCCGTTTATACTTTGGCGAACGTCGCACATCGGATTTCGCCGGAGCACCAGGAAGAAAATGACTCAGCGGCTCGTCATCGGTTCAAGGAACGCGAAGAAGGTGAAGGAAATGCGGGCGCTGATCCGCCCCTCCTGGGAACTTCGGCCCGTGCTCGAAGGCTGGGAGATCGTCGGCCTGGAACTTTTCCCCGACGCCCCGGAACCCGACGAAACCGGCGAAACGTTCGAAGAAAACGCCCGAATCAAGGCGAGCGAGTTCGCCCAGGCGATCGGCGAATGGGTTCTGGCCGACGATTCCGGCCTGACGGTAGACGCTCTCGGGGGTGCCCCCGGCGTCCTTTCCGCACGCTTCGCCGGCACCCACGGCGACGACGATGCCAACAACGCCAAATTGATCGAATCACTCCGCCACGTGCCGCCGGACCGTCGAGGGGCGGCCTTCGTCTGCCGGCTCGCCGTGGCCGATCCGTCCGGAACGATTCGTCTCGAAGCTTCAGGCCAGTGTCGCGGCCGGATCGTCGACGACATCCGGGGCGGTGGTGGTTTCGGTTACGACCCGCTCTTCCTTATCCCCGAATATCACAAGACGTTCGGCGAACTTCCGGCGATCGTCAAGCATCAGTTGAGCCATCGCTGCCGAGCGTTCGAACATCTGAGAGCCGCTCTGGCGTACCGGAATCCGTTGAGCTGATTTCGTTCGGTTCATCTTCGCCCGAATGCCGTTCGGCATGACAGAAGACCGGACTCTTGAACAGATTGCGTCGATCGGCCCTGGCACCCGCGCCGAAGCGGAGCTTCGTCCAGGATTCGGCCACCGGCAGCACTTCTTCGTGGATCAGCGCGTCCAGAAAATTCGCCTTGGCGATGAATTCCACTTCCGCGAATCGACTGGTCGACTGAATCGGGAACTTTCGCAGGATTTCCGTTCTGGCGAGTTTGTAAGGTGTGAGCGGGTCATAAACCCCGGCCCCCCAGAAAAGCCCCCGGCCCATGGACGCCAGCGTTCTCGCGATGCGCGCCGCACGCGAAGGACATGGCCGGGCCCCAAGAGCCACATCGCACATGTCGATCGTCTTGAGCAGCCGCTCCAGAATGTCGCGGTTCCATTCGGCACGGGCTTCGGAAATGACGACCAGCGGCGCCGACACCTCGGCAAGCGCCAGCGTTATGGCATCGCCCCATGACGGTGATTCCGAATCGGGGAAGACCGGTATGATCTTGCCGAGCCGGCCTTTGCGCCGCACCGTCTCGATGACGGAAGCGGATTCCACGATACCGGCCGAGCCCGGTTCCGTCAGGCACAGCACGTCGATCGGGACCTGCCCCACGGGGACACGCGCGAACCGCGCAGTCCAGGCGTCGACTTCTTCGGGGGCTTCGGGGGCTGTGTTCGTGGCTTCCATCGCGGGCCCGTTCAGGAAATCACCACAGTGCGGTCCAGCCACTCACGCACGGACTCTCGGTACGCGGCCTGAAGTTCGGTGCCGATGGGCCCCGGCTTGCCGGACCCGATCGTGGTTTCGTCCACTGTGACGACGGGCATCACCTCGATGCTGGTGCCCATCAGCAGCACCTCGTCGACCTTTTTCAGGTTTTCCAGCGAGATCTTGGAGTCTTCGATCTTCTTGCCCAAACGGTCGGCCAGTTGCCCGGCAAGTAGCCGCGTGCAGCCGGGCAGGATGTTGTCTTCGCCCGGTGTGCCGAAAATCCGGCCGCCTATAACCCAGAGAATCGAGCTGTGCGTCGCCTCAGTGATCAGGCCCTGCTTGTCGAACAGAGCCGCTTCGAAACCGCCCTGCCGCTTCACGTGCTCCAGAGCCAGGCAATTCGCCAGCAGGTTCGTGCTCTTGATATCGCACCGCCCCCAGCGCTGATCCGGGTGCGAGATTATCTTCACGCCCGACACCCTGCTCGCCTGCGTTTTCGCATCGTCGTAAGGCTTGATGGCGATGAATTCGGTCGGCGGTACGGGAGGTTCCGGAAAAGCATGGGCACGTGGCGCAACGCCGCGCGTAATCTGGACATACGCCAGTCCCTCACTGACTTGCGACTTGCCGATCAGGCGATACATCCGCTTTTTGAGAAGCGACAGATCGATCCCGCGGATTTCGAGTTCGCCCAGGCTGCGCTCCAGCCGGGCGAAGTGTTCTTCTTCAAGCCAGGGGCGGCCTCGATAGAGCCGGCAGACTTCGTAAACCGCGTCGCCGAAGATGAATCCACGATCCCAGACCGACACCTTGGCCTGATCGGCAGGCAGAAATTCGCCATTGAGACAGACCAGTGAGGATGCCTTGGGCAATTCAGGGATCATGGTACGGAGATCTCGCGAAACGGGAAGAATTCTCGAAGCATCGGGCGACATCGTCAGAACGATCATGTTATCAGGATCGCCCCAGCCGCGAAACGGGAGGGCAAATGGAGAGCGGAGCGTGAATGCGATCGAGGTGGCCGGACAACGATCGGTCCAGCCACCTCGATGATTGATCGGACGAAGTTTTCGAAACTCAGCGCTTCGGCTGGGCTTCGCCGGTGGCTACCCCACGCGACTTCGGATCGTCCTCACGGTCAAGCTGTTTGGCGATTTCGGCCGATGTCCGCACCAGACGATTCGAAACCTTGCCGGAAGGGTCGATCAGGAACACCGTCGGCAGGCTGATGATGCCGAATTCGGTCGCCAGACGACCTTCCATACCGCCCGGTTCGAACACGATCGGCAGCGAGACCGGATTGGCCTTCAGGAAAGCCTGAAGATCTTCGGCCGAGTTGTCCAGGCTGACGGTGACCACTTCCAGGTCGCCCGAACGCGAAGCCGCCAGCTTCGTCAGTTCCGCCAGGTCCTTGCGGGCAGGCTCAGCCCAGCTCGCCCAGAACACGACGGCCACATGCTTGCCGGAAGCACGCGAAAGATCGACCGTCTGGCCCGTCGTCGTCTTGCCCTTGAGCGAAAGCTGCTGGCCGACGATCTCAAGACGCTTCAGAGCCCCGCCGGCCTTCTTGCCCGACTCGGTTTCGGGGAATTGCTCCACGAGACGCTTGTAGTAGACTTTGGCCTTGTCTTCGTCGGCGTTGAATTCGTTGATCGATGCCAGCTGCTGCAGAGCCTCAGGAGCTTCAGCGGCCTTCGGATAATCGGTCAGGAATTTCTCCAGGTTGGCCATCCAGTCGCGCTGGACCTTGATCAGGTTCGCGCCCGGCTCTTCGTTGGCCAGGGCGAATTCGGCCGCGATCTTGCGGAAGGCCACGTAGGAGGCGATCGAAGGATCCTCGCTGGCCAGCTTGTCGAGCACCTTGAAGCCGTCTTCATAGGCACCCGTCTGCGAAGCGGCGGCGAGGCTGTCCACGATCTGCCGCAGATAGACGATCTTGTCCGCCTCAGGGGCAGACTGCATCACCGTCTTCAAAACCGGCACACGTGACACATGATACCGGGCGATATCCTGCCGATTGCCCGAACTGAGCGAAGCGGCGTTCTTCGTGTCGTAATCGGCCAGGGCCTTGAGTGCAGCGTCCAGTGCCGGATCGGCACCGTTGCCGCCCGGAGCGGCCGAATTGCGGTAAACGATCGACCGGATCGACTCGGTCTCAGCCGCGGCGGGCTGTTCGGCACCGCCAGGATTGATCACGCGGGGCAGCGACACGAACTTCCAGGTATCGGCCACCCGGATCATCTCGGGCACTTGCAGATAGCTCGTCTTGGTCGGGTCGGAAGCACCGTCGCCGCCATTGACGAACACGACACCGTTCTCGTAGGTCAGCAGGTCGTCGGAAAGCCCGCCGGCATCGGCCGGAATCACGAACGGCATGTGGCCGTCGAACCGCAGCCAGGTGGTCTTGTCGTTCCAGCCGACGAGCTGCTTGACGAGCGCGTCCACACCGGCGGCACGATTGGCCGAAGCTTCGGCGATCTTTTTCGTCGATTCGGCCGGAATTCCCACGGCAGCCAGATCTTCGGGCCGGACCATGACCGACTCGAGCAGCGGCAGATCTTTCGTCACCAGCGCTTTCACCAGCACGTGGCTGGCTTCTTCGGCGGAAAGCCGCTTCCAGCCGACGATGCGGTTACCGCGCACCAGGGCGATGCGCGAGCCGCCTGAGTTCAGCCAGCGGGCTTCGTCGAGCTTCTGGTCGCCGTCGGTGTCACTTTCGCGATAGACCTCGAAGCCGTCCTGATAGTAGCTCCACTGGTTCAGCTTGCCGGTGCCGCGCGAGTCGACGAACTTGCGGAGAATCCGGCCCTGGCCGTCGCGAACCACCCAGCCGTTGGGCTTGGTGACTTTCTCGAGCTTGCACTTGGCCAGTTCTTCAGGCGTCGCGGGCGTGTCGTATTCGGCCGAAGTCGCCTGGGTCGGCTTGAAACTCTTGAGGATTTCCTGCGGATCCTGCGCCCTGGCCGTTCCGGCCGCCACAAGAGCGCCGGCCACCGTGCCCAGCGAGCCTGCCATGCGGATCCACCGGCGTCGTCCGTGTGCTGTCGCCATCGTCGCGTGACTCCTTACGCGTGATCGGGAATTTGTCGAGTCTCCGGACTCTTGCCAGGAATCTGCCACAGATCACCCAAACGGGCAAGGGCAAAAAGATCCGATTCGCAAGGCCCGATTCCCGATCCAGGCAAACGGATACGCAACGGAATTGCAAGCAACAGAATATCCATCAGAACAACACCTTACAGCACATTCGTCCGACCGCCTCCGCATCCATTCCGTCGCTCACGCATCAGCTCGTCCAGGGAGGGTTCGGTTGAATGCTCAGGGCTGGAACGGATCATCCGGCAGCGACATCGGGCGGATCAGGTTCGACGCCTCGCGGAAGAACTGGCGGGCTATGCGATCTCCGGCAAACCTGGGGCGTTTCATGCTTTCGGTCAGCCGGGCGAATGTTGCTTCGGCTTCGGTCTTTCGCCCGAGCTTCCATTGGGCCATGGCAAGAAAGGCGAGGTCGTAGGGATGTTCGATTCCCTTGGCGGCTTGCCTGTTCAATTCGGTCGATTTCGCTAGGTTGGCGGCAGCTTCGGCGTATGTTTCCACCCGATATTGGGCTATTCCAAGTGTATTCAGTACGGTTCCACGCCCAGGGGCAATTTCGATGGCTTTTTGGGCCAGGGTGAATGCGATCGAGTAATCTTCGGGTTCGCCCGCGGCTTCAGCCGCAAGGAACCATGCACAATCATTGAATGCATCGAACAACTTGCTCAAATAGCTCTCATTACGGACATATAGTTCCTTCGGCGACACTTTAGATTTCAGTTCAGTCGCGGCTGCATCAGGGGGTAAAATTTCAAGAGGTAATGGAGGTAAGTCTTCAACGAGAGGAGCTGCAATTACAGGTGAGGGAGGTGGAACAGTCAATGATCGATTCGATGAGGCTAGAGGAAAGTCGGGTGGCAATTCTGGTAGTGGCAATTCTGGTAACGGTATTGAGGGTTTATCATTAATTTGCTTCAGGAAATCGGGTGAAATCTTTGAGTCATTTGGATTCGCAGAAACCGGAGGAATAACTTCAAGACGTGGTTCTGATTCCGGAACGAATACTTCAAGTCTCGGCTCATTGAGCGGCGTTAATTCTTTTTTCCTCGCCTGTCCTTGATCTTTGACAGGTTCGAAAGGCACAGGCATTTTATTATCGAAACTTAATATCGAACTTGTAGGGAATACAATGGATCCATTAGGGTATGCGACGCTTTTGTTTTTATTCAGCAAGTCTTGACGTAATTTTTGCATTGTCGAGTTGTCACCGATTTGGTCATTTTTCGATGCCGATTCGTAGAGTTTAAACATGGAGTTCACTGTAATTTGCAAAAGATTCTTTGCTTTAATCGCTTCATCCGCATTCGCTTGAGCGAGCGACCTTTGTTGACGTTCGGCCTGTTCGCTGGCAAGGGCACGTCGCTCATTCGCTTGGGACCGATCTCGTTCCGCCTTGATTTCGTTCGCGTAGATCGACTGCAGGATCAGTCCTAAGGTGCTCATCAGTGTGGCGAATACAAGAGATGCTGCAATCGTCGCAGCCTTGCCCCGGTTTTTGCGTATCCACCGTCGCGACCGCTCAGAATGATTCTCCCGATAGGCCGAAACCGGCTCGTCGGCCAGCCATTTCTCGAGGTCGTCCTCCAGGGCGGCTGCGGATCTGTATCGTTTTTTCGGCTCCGGGGCCAGTGCCTTCATGCAAATCGCGCTGAGGGCTTTCGGCACGTTCGGTTTGACGGACAAGGGGGGTACGTAATCAGCCGTGCGGGCACGGTCGGCCTGGCGGGCTTTGTCTTCGCATTCCACGGCCGTGCAGGGCAACTTGCCAGTGAGGATCTGGTAGAGGATCACACCCAGGGCGAACACGTCGCACGCCGGGGTCATCGCTTTCAGGCTGGTTTTTTCGGTGTCTTCATGCGCGCGGTGATGCTCGGGCGACATGTAAGCGTAAGTGCCACCGATGAAACCACGGCTGCCCCCCTGGCTGTCGTGCAGGGCGGCGCGGCGGTCGGGGTGAATTTCTCCCAGCGGGTGGTTCACCGGTGCGTAGTCGCGGGTTTTGTCCCAATCGTCTTCCAGCGGGGGGGTGATGAGCAGGGCCAGGCCCCAATCGACCACGTAAGTCTCGCCATAACTGCCGGTCATGATGTTGGCCGGTTTCAGGTCGCAGTGCAGCACGCCCCGGTCGTGGGCGTACTGCATCGTCATGCAGACGGAGCGCAAATGGTCGAGCAGCTTGCGGAACTGTTGGTTGGATTCGCCCGGATCGCGAGACTTGCTGGCCTCGGCGGCGTGGAATTCGTCGATGACCTGGCCGAAGTTCGGGGCCTCGATCGCTTTCATGACGTAAAACGGCACGCCGGCGGGGGTTTTGCCCAGGCCGTACATGGGTAGCACGCCAGGGTGGTCGAGCTTACCGTTGATTTCGGCTTCCAGCAGAAAGCTCACGGGCGTGAGGCCCTGGGCCAAGTGCTTCGCCTGCAGACGTTTGAGAGCGACCTTACGCTGGAATTCCCGGTCTTCGCTGCGGAAGACCTCGCCAAAAGCCCCTCGGCCGAGGAAGTCGCCGGGCTCTGTGAAGGTGAATTCGGTTTCGAAGCGGACTCGCGTTTCGCCCGTAGTTCTGGGTGTCAGTAGGGGCGAAGTGGTGGATTCACTCAGGATGACCTGGGGATTGGGAAATACCGTCGGCGGTTCGGACGAAACCGGCCCTGCGGCCAGCCCAGTCTCGGTCGGATCGAAAAAATCGGCGGCATTACGGCCGCCTGTGGCATCATGCCGGATGGAGCCATTAAAAAACACTTCAACCGTAGCTGTGGAACGGAGGACGTCGTTATCGCGTGTCGCCACAGCGAGCGAATGCAAAATTCCGCAATCGTCCGGCATAGCTTCGAGCAAGCGCTGCTGACTGCCGTACTTTTCGACACGACGGTCGAGAAGGGCATTGATCGAGTCAATCTGTTCGCCGGTCATCCAGCCCTTTTCGTGGATGATCACATCCAGCGGGCGATCCTTCCGCAGGATCCAGGCCTGAAAGGCTTCGATGAGCTGATCTTGCGTGATGTGATCGTTCTGCAGGGCGAACATGCCGAAAAGCAGGTTGCGGTCAGCATTTGCGGCGGAACTCATGACCGAATGGCTCCGAAACAGGGGCGAACGAATCGCGATAATATCAAGACGAACGGCGAGAAGACGACTTGCGTGAATGATCAAAATAACTTGAACAATCGGGTTCGAAAAGAGATCGAACCCTGATTCCGAGATCGGGGCCGAGGGGGTCGGATCGAAACACAAGAGTGCGAACCGGCCAGGGAGGACCCGACGAAGGATAGAGAACGACCGGGCGTTGTGGCTGGATCAATGATCCAGCGTCGCCGATTTCGGGTAGGAACCCAGAACGTCGACACGTTCGGCCATCGAACGCATTTTGGTGATGGCTTCCTTCACGGCCGTGTCGTCGGTGTGGCCTTCGATGTCGAGGAAGAAGAGATACGACGGATTCACGTCGTCCGAACTGGGTCGTTCGGCCACGGGGAACGACTCGATCCACGTCATGTTCCTGCCCGCTTCGAACAGGGGCGATGTCACGGCCGTGTGCAGGGCCCCGGAGCGGTTCGGCACGCGCACCATCAGGGTCGTCTTGTCGTTGCCCGTCGGCTTGTCGCACGAGACGGCCAGAACGGCGAACCGGGTGACGTTGTGCGGATGATCTTCGATGTCCGTGGCGAGAATGTCCAGCCGATAGGCATCGGCGGCGGGCTTGCCGGCGATCGCTGCGGCACCAGGCTCGGCCTGGGCACGTTCGGCGGCAGCGGCGGTCGATGTCGTTTCGATCAGCTCGGCATGGGGCAGATTTTTCGCCAGCCAGTGGCGGCATTGCGAAAGGGCCTGAACGCGCGAATAGATCCGCCGCACCTGGCCCCGTTCGCAGCGGCCCAGCAGGCAGTGGCGGACACGCAGGCGAACTTCGGCACGAATTTTGACGTTCGGCAGGCGCACGAACATGTCGAGCGTATCAGCGATGCGGCCGTCGGTCGAATTCTCGAGTGGCACGATACCGAACTGGCAGCGGCCGGTGTGAACTTCCTCGAACACGGCCGCGATGGAGCCGCCGGGCACGTGCTCGACCGAGTTGCCGAACTTGGCGATGGCGGCCATGTGGCTGTAGCTGTGCTTGGGCCCGAGGCTGGCGACGCGGATCGCCTCCTGAGTGGCGCGCGAGCCGCTCATGAGTTCGCGGAAGATCAGGCGCAGGCTGTCCTGCGGCAGCGGGCCCTTGCTCAGGCCGGCGGCCCGGGCCAGCACTTCTTCCTCACGCGATGGGGACCAGACTTCGAGGCTGTGGGCGGCCTTCACCTGACCGATACGGACGGCGACCGAGGCCCTGTCGTTGAGCAGTTCGACGACCTTGTTGAGTTCGGCGACGAGCGTTTCGTCAAGTGCGTCGATGCGTTTACGAAGATCCCCAAGTTCTTCCACGGGTGGGCGTTCAGATTTGGTCGGTTCGCTGGTCATGGGATCGTTTCGTGGTCGTTCGCGGCGTGGTTGGTGTGCGTGCCATCAATCGGTCCCGGCATTATCGCCCTTACGGTCCGAAATTCCAAGCACTGGCCGGCGGATCGGCAAGTCGTCGCGCCGGGACTGAAGCGTCAGCCGCGATTCAGCCGATAAACGAAAAGGTGATTTCGGCGAAGGAAATTCAGCGACAAGCTCCGAATGACGGGAGCGAGCGAAATCACGTAAGGCCTGGCCAGGGAGGGTCGTGAGCCATGCACACAATTGGCGTAAGCCGCCCGGTTCGTCAGGCGCTGGCCACGTTCGTGGTCGTTGTGGCGATGATCCTGCCGACACTTTCGACATTCTGGTGGGCGTGGTCGGTGAACCGGCCGGGGCACGTGCGTGAGGTCGAAGTTTCGCTGTCAAGCACGCTGGGCATGCAGATCGGCCTGGAAAGCGTGATCTATCCGCGGCCTGGCGAAATGGAGCTGACCGGCGTGGTGTTCCGCCAGGAAGAGCCACGCGGCCGGGTGTTTCGCGAAGTGGCCAGGGCGAAATCGCTGGCGATTCACGAAGAGGAAAACGGCGCACTGAGAGTCGAAACGCCTGAACTCGAAATCGTTTCGGAAAATTCCGAAGCGGCTGTGGATCAGTTCGAACGGCTGCTGAAAAAAGTCTCGCTGGATCATGCCTCAGTCCGTCAGGTCAATTTTGTCGCCGAAAAGTGCGTTTTCACGCTCGATTCAGGTGCGACCGATCAGCCTGTCCGTCAGAACTGGCGTGGCCTCGCCGGAACGGCCGAACTGGGTGCGGATCAGATTGTCGTCAAAGCGGCTGGCTGGTCGCATTCGGGCGATGACCGAACGCGGTGCGAAATCCTCATGACCCGGCGGCGGCAAGGCGAAAAAGCTGAGACCCGAATCCAGATTGCCACGATGGAAGGCCCGGCTCTGCCGGCGACATTGCTCGAACCGGTCTTCGACGCCACAGGCTGGTTCGGCGACAGGGCGAAAGTGCAAGGCACGCTTGAGCTGACACGCGTGGAGAGCGAACCGTGGCAGGCACAGTTTTCCGGCAGCCTGAGCCAGGTCGATCTGGCTTCGATGGTCAACGGCCGCTTCGGCCTGCATCGACTGGCTGGAACCGGGCAATTGCAGGTGCGCACGGCACATTGGGCGAACCGGCCTGGACAGGGCCCCGGTTGGCGTGAGATCGAAGGCGACCTGACCGCAGGGCCCGGCAAGGCCAGCCACGGGCTGCTTCTGGGCATGGGGCAGCAGATGCGCTT
The DNA here is from genome assembly GCA_016125085.1 of bacterium. GTDB lineage: Bacteria > Planctomycetota > Planctomycetia > Isosphaerales > Isosphaeraceae > QWQI01. Next base: position 164,458 of record WGMM01000004.1, on the reverse strand, counting down.
CCGCCTGGCCAATTCGCTGCACAAATCGGTGGAACCGGGCCAGGAGATCGAATTCGGATCGCTGGGCCTGAGCTTTCACCTGACGGACGACGGCCGGATTCGCTTCGCCGGTGCCTGCGGGCCTGATTTCGCCCCGGATATCGTCGCCGTTTCATCGGCAGCCCGGCCGACTCCGATCATGGCCGCCCCGACTCAGGAAGCGAACGTGCGAGGGCTGATCAAGACCCTCTTCCCCGTGAATCTCGCCCAGACCGAACTTCTGGTACCGACGACACGTGAATCGCACGCGTTTCAGCGATATCTGCCCATGCCGGCCACCGATCCCGATCGGGCCGCAGTCTTGCCCGCGACGCACCAATCCGGGATGATGCGTCGCTGATTCCGGCTTGGAAGTGCAAGCCGGTTGCGGCACGCTCAACTTCGGCAAGAATCGCACACAGCATGACAATCTGGACCTGGATTCTGGCCACGCTGGGACACTCGATCGGCTGGGGCATTCGCGGCAACTTCGGACATGAAACCGGCGCGATGCTGGCGGGCGTGCTGGGCACTCTGGGGGCCGTGCTTCTGACGGACAGGCCCGCGTGGCACCGCCGCGCGGCCGTTTTCGCCGTGCTGGGTGCAATCGGCTGGTCGTTCGGCGGCAGCATCAGCTATATGCAGGTGGTGGCCTATACCCACTCAGGCCACTGGCCCAGCCAGCTTTACGGCTTCGCGGCACTGTTCGTCATTGGCTTTTGCTGGGGCGCGCCGGGGGGCACCGGCGTGGGCATCGCGGCAAGCTGGCCCGCAGCCCGCATCGCGGACTTGCTCAAGCTCATCACGGTGGTCTTCGCGGCCTGGTTCGTACAGGGCTGGGTCATCCTGCCACGACTGGCCGGGAGTGTCAGCCGCGAACGCTACCGCGAGTTGACGTATTGGTATGACACCGACTGGATCGCCGCGGCCGTGGCGCTGGCCGTGCTCGTGGTGTGGTCGATCCCGAAAAGCCACCGCAATGCCGCGACACGCCTGGGATGGGCGATGACGCTCGGCTGGTGGGCCGGTTTTCTGATTCTCGTGAACGTGCTCGGCATGCGGATGACACCGCCCCGGGGCGATAACTGGGCCGGCTGCGTGGGCATGATCGCCGGAATTTTCGTGTGGGCCGCTCGTGAAAACGAAACGCTGCCGAAGCTGACGACTTTCGCCTGCGGCCTGGTGGGCGGGCTGAGTTTTTCGGCGGCACCGATGATCAAGCTCTCGCTGGCCGTGGCCACGGGCCGGGACACGAACTGGCACAGCGTGATGGAGCAGCTCACGGGGCTGATGAACGGCATCGGCGTGGCCTGGGCCCTGGCGATCGCGTATCGAAGCTTCGAGGCGAAACGTCCCGAAGCCCGCGAGCCGATCGCGCCCTTCTGGCAAGGCTGGTGCGTGGTCTTCGTCTGGATCCTCGTGACGTTTCTGAATCTGTGGAAAAACGCCGAGGAGTGGACCAAACAAGGCGCGATGGCTGAGCGGCTCTACGGAATCCGCGTGCTTGACTGGCTTTATGTCGCCTACGCCGGCCTCGCGATCGTTCTCGTCGTCGCGCTTGTCCGCAACGCCCGCAAGCCACTGGCACTGGTGCCAGCCAGCTCGACCGGGAAAGGCCAGTGGATCTATCTGATCTTCCTGTGGTGGATCGTCATAGGCAATTTTGACCGGGCGCAGGTGAAATTCCACGAACAGAGGCTGATCACCGAAGGTGTCATTTTCCTGAACGCCCTGGTGTGCACCACGATTCTGCTGCTGGCGGAACCGAAGCGGCTGGTCGCGATCGAGTCGAGCGAGGAGGATAACACGGGCCCCGACGATCGCTGGCGCAGGCTCGTCCAGTTCTCGGTGGCGGCCACGCTCGTCGGCATCGTCCTCAATTTCTGCGTCATCAGGGGCATTTTCGGTGACGAGTTCGCCGGGCATGCTTCGCTCCACATCCGCTTCGGGCCACGGTCGACGGTCGAAACCGGGCCGAAGTGAATTTCCGATCGATGACCGATAACACCCATGAAACCAAAGACATGAACGGCAAAATCCTCATCGAAGTTCCCGTGGAAACGCTCGACGACGCCCTGGCTGCGACACGAGGCGGGGCGGACCGGCTGGAATTGTGCGCAGCGCTGGAAGTCGGCGGGCTGACTCCCTCGATCGGCGTCCTGCGGGCGATCCGTGAAGAATCCCCCCTGCCGGTCATGGCCATGGTCCGGCCACGTTCCGGTGGCTGCCGATACGGCGACAAAGACTTCGCCGTGATGCTTCGCGACCGCGACCTGCTGATCGAAAACGGTGCCGCCGGCCTGGTCTTCGGCTTTCTCGACAACGACGGCGCCATCGACGAAACACGGCTCGGCCGCTTTCTCGAAGGGATTCCCGAGCATGTCGAAACGGTGTTTCACCGGGCCTTCGACCTGGTCGGCGATGCCGGTCGATCGCTGGAACTTTTGATCGATCGAAAAGTCACGCGCATTCTCACCAGCGGCGGCAAACCCGCTGCGCCCGAAGGTTCGGACGCGATCCGGAAACTCGTCGAAGCGGCCAGCGGGCGAATCGAGATACTCGGCGGCGGCGGAATCCGGCTGGAGAATGTCGCGGATATCGTCCGCAACACGGGCCTGAAGCAAATCCATGCCTCGTGCCGGGCTACGGCTCAGGACCGTTCGGCCCGACTGCATCCGGAGATCCGCTTCGGCCTGCCCGAACTGCCGCCTGAGACCCAGCACCGACGCACGGATGCCGGGCTTGTCGCCTGCCTGAGAGCCGCTCTCGCCGAATTCTGATCCGGAATCCATCTGACTTTGCCCGTCGGAAATCGCCCTGCGCACGAAGAATCCCGCGATCTTGCGACCGCGGGATTCTTTCGATGCATCAAAGGGGGCTTTGACTTCGGAACCGATCAGTTCTGACCGGAAGCCTGAGGGGCAGCGGCCGGGGCCACGGCGACCGGAGCAGGAGCGGCAGCCGGAACCAGGACGCAGGTGGTCACGGGGACCTGGGTCTGCACCTGTTTGGCCACGCATTCCATGACGGTCATCTGAACTTGCTCAGGCACCTTGCGGCAGACGGTCCGGGAAACGACTTCCTGAACCTGACGGGGCCGCATTTCGCAGACCTGAACAGGCACTTCGTTGTAAGCGACGCGGGTCACGTTACGCATGACCTGCTGGGGCACCATCTTCTTGACGACCTGCTGAACGGCGACGGTTTCCTGAACGGGAACCATCTTCGTGCGGCAGACGGTGCGGTACTCGGTGGAGGTCACGGTGCGGCAGACCGGCTTCTCGACATAGTCCTGCACGCACTGATAGCCGGTGACGACCGGGCGGACCTTGCCGTGACCGCAGCCGCAGCCGCCGTGATGGCCGCACTGGACGACGTTCTGAACGACCGGCACCTTGCGGGTGACGTACATTCCCTGGGTTTCCATGACCTTATGGTAGCGGGTCACGGGCACTTGCTCGGTGACTTGCGTCGGCACCATGCGGGTGATGGTCTTATTGACGATCTGGGTCTCGCACACTGGCGTGTAGATCGTCGCGGGAACCTGCTCGCAAACCGTGTAGGGCTGCTTGACCATCTTCGTGGTCATGACCGGTTCCATGATCGTCCGGGTGATCGGCACTTGTTCCGTGGCCATTTCCGTGCGATAACGTGTCTGCGTCACCACGCGGGGCTGCTGCTCGTAGACCGTCTGGGTGACGGTCTGATAGGTCGTGGTGGGAACGGCCACCATGGCGGGCGCCGGATTGGCACAAGGTGTCTTGCCGCAGTGACAAGCTTCGGCCGTGGCACCGAAGGCGCCGAGAGCGGTTACGCCAGCCAGAGCGAACCGGACGCGGGCGGTCAATCCTGTAAACATCGTCGTATTCCTCATGAGGTGCAGTTTTACAGCGCAGGTACCGACCGAAATGAACTCGTCAATTGACGGCGACGACGGCCCCTCCGCATATTGGACGATCTCCAAGAGAATCTACCACACGAGGCCGGCAAAGCCAACCTGATCGCTACACTTTACGAGGTCCCCCATGTCCCCCATTTCGAATTGTCCATGCAATCGGCATGAACGCTACATCCGGATCGTTGCGATCCCGGCGATGCTGGCGTTTCTCGTCCCAGCGCAAGGCTGCCGGAATGAGGGAAGCACTCCTGGAGTGGAAGATCTCAAAGCCGCTCGTAAGGCAAAGCCGGAAGGCGTGCTGACGGTCGTTCGCAGGCTCGATCTCGGCACGCTGCCGCTCAATGGCAAAATGGAACTGCTGCTCTCGGTGAAGAATCCGACTTCGAAAGAGATCTCGGTCACCGGCTACGACATCGCCCGGCCAGGCCTGAGCGTCGCACCGGCCACGTTTTCCATCGACTCTTCCGAATCGATGCCCGTGACGATCGACGTACAGCCCGAGGCTACGAAAGACCCGGGCATCCACGAATGGGACATCGCCGCGAAAACCGCCGACGGCGAACTGGCCTTCAAAACGACGCTCATGCTGATCGTCAAGGACGACGTGGTCGTCCGCGAAGGTGACAGAGCCCGCGAACGCAGGCCATAATTCGATTGGTAACAGTTCGAACAAAACACGACGGAGCCCGATGCCGGGCTCCGTCGCTTCGTTTCGTCCGTTTGACCAGACCGCGGCTTAGGATTTCGGCTCGAAATCGAACCGGCTTTCGTCCGCATTCCAGTCGATCAGGATCGTCGCCCCCGGTGGGAACTTGCCGGCCAGGATCGCCGAGGCCAGCGGATTGGCCACGCGCTGCTGCAGCACCCGCTTCAGCGGCCGGGCACCATAGGCCGGGTCGTAGCCTTCTTCGGCGATCTGCTCCTTGGCCTTGTCGGTCATTTCCAGAACCAGGCCGGCTTCGGTCATCTGGGCCATCATCCGCTTGAGCTGGATGTCCACGATCTTCCGCAGCTCGAAGTAGCCCAGCGGGTGGAAGATGATTTTCTCGTCGATCCGGTTCAGGAATTCCGGCAGGAAGTTCTTCCGCAGGATTTCCTCGATGGCGTTGCGCATCGCGGCTTCGTCGCCGTTGTCGGCCATCTCGCTGATGACCTGGCTGCCGATATTCGAAGTCATGATGATCACGGCGTTCTTGAAGTCGACCGTGCGCCCCTGCCCGTCTGTCAGGCGGCCGTCATCGAGCACCTGCAGCAGCACGTTGAAGACGTCGCGGTGAGCCTTTTCCATTTCGTCCAGCAGGACGACCGAATAAGGCCTGCGGCGGACGGCTTCCGTGAGCCGGCCCCCTTCCTCGTAACCGACATAGCCGGGAGGCGCGCCGATCAGGCGGCTGACGTTATGCCGCTCGCCGTATTCGGACATGTCGATGCGCACCATGGCGTTTTCGTCGTCGAACAGGAACTCGGCCAGCGCCTTCGCCAGCTCCGTCTTGCCCACGCCCGTCGGCCCGAGGAACAGGAACGAACCGATCGGCCGATTCGGATCCTGCAGGCCCGCACGGCTGCGGCGCACGGCATCGGCCACGGCCCGAACGGCGTCGTTCTGGTTGACCATACGCAGGTGGATCTGGTTTTCCAGGTGCAGCAGCTTTTCGCGCTCGGTGGTGAGCATCTTCGAAACCGGGATGCCCGTCCACTGGCTCACGACTTCGGCGATCTCTTCCGAGTCGACCTCTTTCTTGAGCAGAACACGGCCGTCCTTGCCCTTCGCTTCCGACTTTTCGGCGGCGGGCTGGGCGGCTTCGGCGCTGGCGATCTGCGTTTCCAGCGACTTCTTGCGGGCTTCGATCTCGGCCAGCTTGCGGAAGACGTTTTCGTCCGGCCGCTCGCCGCGCTGCATCATGAGGTTGATCTCCTCATATTGCCGGGCGTATTCGATCTTCACCTTGTCGTACTCTTCCCGCACCTTCTGCACGTCGCCCAAGCCCGATTTTTCGAACTCCCACTGCGTGCGCAGATCCTGCAGGTCCTTTTCCAGCCTGGCGATCTCTTCCTCGATCTCGGCCAGCCGTTCCTGGGCGTGCTCCTCGGTTTCGTTCTGGAGCATCCGCTGGGCCAGCTGCAATTGCAGCAGCCGGCGCTGGATGACGTCGATCTCGGTCGGAACGGATTGCAGCTCCATGCTCAGGCGGCTGGCGGCTTCGTCGACAAGGTCGATGGCCTTGTCGGGCAGCTGCCTGTCGGTGATGTAGCGGGTGGAAAGCTTCGCGGCGGCCACCAGTGCCGAATCGCGAATCGTCACCTTATGGTGCACTTCGTACTTTTCCTTGATGCCCCGCAGGATGGCGATCGTGTCTTCGATCGACGGCTCCTCGACCATCACCGGCTGGAACCGCCGTTCCAGGGCCGGGTCCTTTTCGATGTGCTCGCGATATTCGTCGAGCGTCGTCGCGCCGACGCACCGCAGCTCGCCCCGGGCCAGGGCCGGCTTGAGCAGGTTGGCGGCGTCCATGGCGCCGTCGCTCTTGCCCGCGCCGACGACCAGGTGCAGTTCGTCGATGAACAGAATGATCCGCCCGCCCGAGTCGGTCACTTCCTTGAGAACGGCCTTGAGGCGTTCTTCGAATTCGCCCCGGTATTTGGCCCCGGCGACGAGCGCGCCCATGTCCAGCGCGATCAGCTTGCGGCCCTTGAGCGATTCGGGCACGTCACCCGAGACGATCCGCTGGGCCAGCCCTTCGGCGATGGCCGTCTTGCCGACGCCCGGTTCGCCGATGAGCACCGGGTTGTTCTTCGTCCGGCGCGAGAGCACCTGAACGACGCGGCGAATTTCGCTGTCGCGGCCGATCACCGGGTCGATCTTGCCCTTGCGGGCCAGCTCGACGAGATCGCGGCCGTACTTTTCCAGGGCCTGATACTTTTCCTCAGGGCTCTGGTCCGTCACCCGCTGGCTGCCGCGCACGTCCTTCAGGGCACCCATGATGGCCTTGTCGTTGACGCCCAACGCGTTCAGGACGCCCTGCGCCTTGCCGGGAACTTTCGTCAAAGCCAGCAGCAGGTGTTCGATCGAGACGAAGTCGTCGCCCATCGTCTTGGCTTCGTCGGAAGCGGTGTCGAGGACTTTCGAAAGGTCGGGCCCGAGCGTCTGCTCGCCGCCGCTGACTTTCGGCAGGGCCTTGATGCCCTCACTGGCGGCTTTCTGAATCTGGGCCGGGTTTATCCCCAGCTTCTCCAGAATGGCGCGCGTGACGGACGGAGCCGGTTCCAGCAGGGCGGCCAGCAGGTGCATAGGCTCCAACCGCTGATTACCGCTCTCGCGGGCCATTTCCTGCGTGCGCTGGACCGCTTCCTGAGCTTTGTGCGTAAGCTGTTCGAATCGGAATGCCATTGTGTCGATTCCCCCTTTTCTTGTCTTTTCTTACGTTCGGCAGTGGCGTTTCGTTCAGGAATTCGGGCCGATTTTCGGCGACTTTTTACCGCCCCCGGTGAGCAGGTCGACGTCGGTCGATTTCCACGGGTGGCTCAGGCACATGACCAGAGCCTCTTCCCAGGATTCCTCGGGGTCTTCCGGCCCGCGAACCCGCCCGGGGTTGAGATCCCACCAGCCGGTGCCAGGCTTTCCGGTATCGCGCCGCACGACAAGCGCCGCCAGATCGGGCAAACCAGCCTGCTTGCACCGAAGCGACATTTCCCGCAGCAGTTGCCGGGCCAGTTGCCGGTGATGCAGCGGCCGGCCGCCGCGACCTGCCAGTTCCGTATAGCTGACCGTTCGCCCCTGGCGAATCGCTTCCCAGAGCACGGGCCAGGCCTGACGCATCAGGGTTTCGAAGCCAGGCGGACGGTTCGGTCGATTCTCAGCGGCGGTCATCGCTCGATTCCTGAAGAACGAATCAGGTTTCAGCGCCGGCCCGGAGCCAGGAAACCCTATGAAAAAAGGGGGATGGCCGCTCGGCACATCCCCCCGAGATCTCAGGGTCATTCGGTCCGGTTTTGCGTCACCTGCCGAATCACTTCTGCTCGAATTCGACGTCGATCACGTCGTCCGGCTTGCTGCCGCCAGCCGATTCGCCGGCTTCGGGCGAACCTGTAGGGGCATCGCCACCAGGGGCCGAAGCTTCGGGGCCTGCGGCATAAAGCTTCTCGGCCATGGCCTGAACGGCTTTCATCAGCTCGTCGGTGGCGGATTGAATCGCGGCCACGTCGGTGCCTTCCTTCGCCTTGTTGACCTTTTCGACAAGCGACGCGATCGCCGATTTGTCGCCTTCGGTCAGCTTTTCCTTGTTGTCTTCCAGGGTCTTTTCGACCTGGTAGACACGTTGTTCGGCCGAGTTGCGCGCTTCCGCCAGGTCACGCTTGCGTTTGTCTTCGGCGGCGTGGCTTTCGGCGTCACGCTGCATCTTATCGATTTCGTCCTTGGAAAGACCGCCTGAGGCTTCGATCCGGATCGTCTGCTCCTTACCGCTGGCCTTGTCACGGGCCTTGACGGAAAGGATGCCGTTGGCGTCCAGGTTGAAGGCCACCTCGATCTGGGGCACGCCCATCCGGGCTGGCGGAATGCCTTCCAGGTTGAACTCGCCGAGGAGCCGGTTATCCGACGCCATCGGCCGCTCGCCCTGATAGACCTTGATCGTCACAGCCGTCTGGTTGTCTTCGGCGGTGGTGAAGGTTTCCTTCTTCTCGGTCGGAATCGTCGTGTTGCGCGGCACCAGAACGGTCATGACGCCGCCCTTGGTTTCCAGACCCAGCGAAAGCGGAGTCACGTCCAGCAGCAGCAGGTCTTTGACTTCGCCCGTGAGCACGGCACCCTGAATCGCGGCACCGACGGCCACGACTTCGTCCGGATTGACGCCCTTGTGGGGCTCTCGGCCGAAGATTTCCTTGACCATTTCCTGAATCCGCGGCATCCGGGTGGAACCGCCGACCAGAACCACTTCGTCGACCTGACCAGCCTTCAGCTTGGCGTCTTCCAGAGCCTTCAGGACCGGGATCTTGCAGCGTTCGACCAGTTTGTCGGTCATACGTTCGAACTGGCTGCGGGTGATCGTCATCATCAGGTGCTTCGGCCCGGAGGCATCGGCCGTGATGAACGGCAGGTTCACTTCGGCCTGAGCCTGGAACGACAGTTCCTTCTTGGCCTTTTCGGCGGCTTCCTTGAGCCGCTGCAGAGCCATCTGATCCTTACGCAGGTCGATGCCTTCGTTCTTCTTGAACTCGTCGGCGATGTGGTTGATCAGGGCTTCGTCCCAGTCGTCGCCACCCAGGTGGGTGTCGCCGTTGGTCGAAAGCACTTCGAACAGACCGTCCGTCACGTCCAGGATCGAAATGTCGAACGTGCCGCCGCCGAGGTCGAACACGGCGATCTTTTCGTTCTTCTTCTTGTCCAGGCCATAGGCCAGCGCCGCGGCCGTCGGCTCGTTGATGATCCGGGCCACTTCCAGGCCCGCGATCTGACCGGCGTCCTTCGTCGCCTGCCGCTGGGCATCGTTGAAGTAGGCCGGCACCGTGATCACGGCCTTCTTGACCTTATGACCAAGATAGCTTTCGGCCGCTTCCTTCAGCTTGCGCAGGATGATGGCCGAGATTTCGGGCGGGCTGTACTCTTTGCCCCCGACTTCGACCTTCACCGGATCGCTCGTGCTGCCGACGATCTTGTAGGGCACCATCTTCTGCTCGTCGGAGACTTCACCGACGCGCCGGCCCATGAACCGCTTGATCGAATAGATCGTGCCTGTCGGGTTCGTCACGGCCTGACGCTTCGCCGGCTCGCCCACCAGCGTGTCGCCCTTGTTCGTGAACGCCACCACGGACGGGGTCAGATACGCCCCCTCCTGATTGGCGATCACCTTCGGCTCGCCACCTTCCATCACCGCTACGACCGAGTTCGTCGTGCCCAGGTCAATCCCGATGATCTTTTCGCCTTCTGCCATGTCTCGCTCCCCTTTCTTCGCCCTGTTCTTATTCCGCTACGACTGGTTTTCCGCTCAAGCTTTCGTCGGCTGATTCCGCTTCGGTTCCCTTCGCCCCGCCGGCCTTCGCCCGATCGCCTATTCGGAGGATGCCACGCAATTATGCAAGAGGCGTGCCAATTACGGACAGATTCATCTAAATTGCTTCCGTTACTTGATTTGCCGTCAATGACACAAATCGATCCGGCCAACCTTGAACCCTGCGGCTGTCAAATTGACACCCGGGCCGATCGCCAGGCCTGATCAGGCGACTGCCATTTTTGCAGATACGGATCGTCGACGCAAGAACCACGGATTCGGTCAGGTCGACTCAGGGCTTTTTCGCGCCTGGGAGAGCACGGCCGAAGAGCGCCCGGAGGGCTGCTGAACGGCATCGCCCTGGGCCGAATTCGCCGCCTGGTTGCGAGCCGGGGGCCATTCCGTCAGATGGCGTTTCGTACGTTCGTGGGCCGTGGCCACGGCCTCCTGAAGTGCCCCAAGGCTGCCTGAGCCATATTTTTCGACGACAGCCGCCGCGATTTCGAAGGCGACGACATTCTGCATAATCACCGAAGCCGCCGGAACGGCACAGACGTCGGATCGCTCGTAACTTGCCGGCGACTCGGTCTTCGTCGCCATTTTGATGCTCGGCCCGCGCGCGGCAAGGGTGCTGATCGGCTTTTTGTACGCACGGACGACGATGGGTTCGCCGTTCGATGTGCCTCCTTCGATCCCGCCGGCATTGTTCGACGGCCGACGGAAACCGAACCTGCGATCCGACGGGTCGTGGTCGGGGTCGTACCGGATCGGATCCATGACTTTCGACCCCGGCCGGCGAGCGACTTCGCAGCCCAGACCGAACTCGACCGCCTTGACCGCCTGAATGCTCATCACAGCCGCGGCCAGGCGGGCATCGAGCTTGCGGTCATATTGCGTGTGCGAACCCAGGCCGATCGGGCAGCCGGTGACGATCGTTTCGAGAATTCCGCCGAGCGTATCGCCCGCGGCACGGGCGGCATCGATCGCGGCGACGATCGCGGCATCGGCCTGCGGATTGAGCGTGTAGACCGCGCTGGCGTCACGCACGGACTGGTCGATCGCGAGCGCATCGGCCTTTACGCCCCCGAGTTCGACGACGTACCCGATGACACCGATGCCGAGATGCCCCAGCATCTGGCTGGCCAGAGCACCGACAGCGACGCGAATGGCCGTTTCGCGGGCACTGGCCCGTTCGAGTACCTGGCGAATGCCGGTTTCGTGTGACAGCGAACCGGCCAGGTCGATATGCCCGCCGCGCGGGGCTTCCGGCTCGGCCAGTTTTTCGAGCTTGGCGTCGCGATTGATCAGCCGGAGCGTGATCGGCGCGCCTGTGGTGACGCCCCGATAGATGCCCGATTCGATCGAGATCTTGTCGGTTTCGAGCTGCTGGCGCTTGCCGCGGCCATAGCCCCCCTGGCGGCGTTTGAGCTCGAAGTCGATCGCTTCGAAATCGACCGGGAGACCGGAAGGGAAGCCGTCGACGATGGCCGTCAGTGCCGCGCCATGGCTCTCGCCGGCTGTCAGGTAGCGTAAACTCATCGGGAACCGACCTTGATGACGAATCGAACGATCACTCGAAACCGGCTCATGCTTCAGGCAGGATGCGTGTGCTTCGCATCGCCCCACGGGAATTCACGGCCCGTGATGAGCCGGTAGGCGTCGACATACTTCTGTCGCGTTCGCTGCACGATTTCCGCCGGCAGCGAGGGGGGATGGCTGGCGTGATCCCAGCCGCTGGCGTCCAGCCAGTCACGCACGAACTGCTTGTCGTACGAAGGCTGCGGGCCACCGGGGCGATAGGCTGCGGCGTCCCAGTATCGCGAACTGTCGGGCGTGAGGACTTCGTCCGCCAGGACGATGTCGCCGCTCACATCCAGCCCCCATTCGAACTTGGTATCGGCCAGAATCAGCCCCTGCTTCAGGGCCATGGCCGCGGCTTTTTCGTAAATGGCCAGGCTGGCCTTGCGCAACCGTCCGGCTAGATCCTGCCCGAGGTCGGCAGCCATGCGTTCGAAGGGCACGTTTTCGTCATGCCCGCTGGCTGCCTTGGTGGCGGGCGTGAAGATCGGCTCGGGCAGCCGGTCGCTTTCGACGAGCCTCTGCGGCAAATCGACCCCGCAGACGTTGCCGCCGGCCTTGTATTCTCGCCAGCCGCTGCCGGAAAGATAGCCGCGGACGACACATTCGAACGGCACGATATGCAGCTTTCGCACCAGCATGGCCCGGCCTTCGAGCGAGGCACGCGCGTCGGCGTCACGCTGAAGGGCTGGAATGCGATCGGCGATGTCGTCGATTCGGCTTGTGATCCGGTGATGTGCGATGCCGAGATGATCGAACCAGTGATCCGAAAGCCCGGAGAGCACGCGGCCTTTGTCGGGGATCGGCGTGGGCAGGATCCAGTCGTAGGCCGAGATCCGGTCCGTGGCGACGAACAGGAGAGTGTCGTCGGGGAGGACGAAAATCTCGCGCACCTTGCCGCTGGTGCGTGGATAATTCGACAGGGGTTCGGACCAGGGCTCGTACACTTTCGGGATGCTCTTGCTGCGAATTTCGCTTATGAGGAGCCGACGCGAATCATCTCAGGAGAGGCGTCAGCAAGCCGTATCACCCGATTATAACCGCGTCCCGCCAGGCAAGTCATGAATTCGCCGCAAAATTGGTGTCTTGGAGCGGTGCGGAACCCGGGTCGAATTCGATCGAAAATCCGTGAACAAAACGCGCGTTTCTGTCGAATTGGTATTGCATCCTGTCGTAGATAAAATACGATGGAATATTCCGACGCATGCCCTGTGGGGCGACAAGACTTGCAGCCGATCTTGCGAGACCGTCCTGCAAGTGTGCGAAGGGCCCGGTAGTCCGTTGCGACACCATTCCTGAAATCTCCCGGTGGAAGTCCGGGGTTTGGAGGCTCCTCGGTTGAACATACGCCCGGCACGCGTCAGTGATGTTCCCGCAATTTGCGACTTGATCAAGACCTTCGCAGACCGCAAGCTGATGATCCGCCGAACGCTCGGCGAACTCTACGAATCGATCCGCGAATTTTACGTCGCCGTGGAAGACGACGGCCGAATCATCGGCTGTGCCGCTCTTCATGTGTTTTGGGAAGACCTGGCCGAATTGAAGTGCCTGGCTGTGTCCGAGGCCGCCCAGGGGCGGGGTGTCGGGCGGGCCCTGGTCGACGCCTGCTGGAAATCGGCCGGTGATCTCGACATCAAATCGGTCTTCACGCTGACCTACGTTCCCGACTTCTTCGAAAAGTGCGGCTATGTCCAGATCGAAAAAAGCGATCTGCCGCACAAGATCTGGAACGAATGCGTCCGTTGCCCGCTGTTCCCGAACTGTAACGAAGTCGCCCTGATCCGCTCTTCGCAGCCTGCTTCGATCACGGCCGAAATCGATCAGTCCGCCGCCGTCACCATCGGCGTCTAACTTCATACCGGTTGCTTTGGAACGAAGGCCCGGAGCGTCGCGACGCTTCGGGCCTGTAGTTTTCGCACGTAACCTACAAAACCCGTTTTCGCCTTTCAGGGCGAGCCGACTTTCTCCAGGACCCGCTCGACGAGCGGGGCCGACCTCGTTCCGGCGATCGAATCGCGAACAGCCCAGTCCAGCACGATCCGGTGCGAGAGCGCCTCATGTGCCAGATCATGCAGGTCTTCCGGCACGACATAATCACGCCCGTGCCACCAGGCTCTCGTTCGGGCGGCTCGAATCCACATGCGGGCACCGCGCGGGCTCACGCCCCAGAGCACTTTGTCCGGCAGACCGACCCGCGATGGATCACGAGTCGCCAGAATGACTTTCGCGACCCAGTCGGTCAGAACGTCGGCGCAGTGCACGCGTGCGACAAGGTGGCGGACGGACAAAACCTCATTCGCACTCATGCCCAGGCTGGGCAAGGGGTTCGCAAGCGGCTCGACAGGGTTGCGAAGCAGTTCGGCTTCGGCTCTCTCGTCCGGATAACCGACAGTCAGCCGAAGCAGGAAACGATCTTTCTGCGACTCGGCCAGCGGATACGTCCCTTCCTGGTCGATCGGGTTCTGGGTTGCGACCAGCCAGAATCCGGCCGGTAGCTTGTGGGTTTCGCCTCCTACGGTCACCTGCTCTTCCTGCATGGCTTCCAGGAGCGCGCTTTGAACCTTCGCAGGAGCTCGATTGAGTTCGTCCACCAGCAGGACCGTGCTGAAAATCGGGCCAGGCCGAAAAACGAATCCGCTGAGGTCAGGTTTGAGGAACGCAGAGCCAAGCACATCGCCCGGCATGACGTCGGGCGTCATCTGAACTCGGCCGAACGGCAGGCCCAGCGCCTCAGCCAGCAGGCGCACGCATGTCGTCTTCGCCAGGCCCGGCAGGCCCTCCAGCAGGACGTGCCCTCCGCAACACAAGCCAAGGATCAGATTTTCGATCAATGCACGCTGGCCGTACACTCGTGAATCGACGAGTTTCGCAGCCTCGTGCAAGCGCAGGCGGATTGACTCGATCGCACTCGGGTCAGCCGATTCGGGAGGGCCACCGCTCATGTTTTGACCCGCGTGACGATCCCGGTCAGCATCCGATCAGTCGTCGCTCTTGCGTTCCATGAGTTTACGCAGGATGGCGCTGGCCGCGTCAGCCGTGTCCTTGTAAACCTCTTTCTTGGGGGCTTCGGCCACTGGCTGATCTTTGGGCTTCTTCTGGTAGAACGGATTCGATTCATCCACGAATTCTTCCGGTTCCTCGCCCGATTCTTCCTCTTCCTCGTTTTCGTCCGTCTGCCGCTCGAAGCCCTGGTCGTCCATCTTGGCGGCTTCAGTGATGCCGGAGGATGCCGGGATCTGATTTTCGCCCGCCCGGAAAGCCGTGATGGTGATCGTTTCCCCGGAATAGACCGAGGCGGGTTCCGAGGCGATTTTCTTGTCGTCGCCTCCCATCAGCAGCGCTGCGATTTCGTCCACCGGGCTCGCGGATTTCGGTTTTTCCTCGACGGCGGCAGCCTTTTTGACTTCCGGAACCGTCGAGCCGTCGATCGCGATCGCGAATGTCAACGGGCCGACAGTGACCTGATCGCCACGCGTCAGAATGGCAGCTTCAGTGATCGGCTTGCCGTTGACCAGGGTGCCGTTGCGGCTGCCCAGGTCACGTACGTGCAGGGTGTCGTCCTTGATCATGAACTCAGCGTGTTCACGGCTCACCCGTTCGCTGTTCGGACGCAGATTGCAGGTTTCTCCCCGCCCGATCTTGAACTGGGGCGTCACAAGAGGAATTCGCTTTCCCTCCGCCCCGTTCTGGAGGACGACCAATTCGAACTTCATCTCTCACCGTCCTCAATTGTCTGGTCGATCCGAAACCGACCCGGTTTCGATTCAGGATCTGATCGACCGCGAGTTTCCACTGGAATATGTCGGTCTGATGGGACGTGACGCAATATTACCTAATCTATCAGTTTTTTCGATGCGATCAAGGCAGGCTCGCAACTCAAGTGCGGGAACGCATAAATGCTTGTTTCGATCTTGCTTCGCCGCAAGATTCGAGATTCGCACGAATTCGTCGGTTCGGATTTTCGAAACCCGATTCCGCCAGCTGCCGGGAACCGTCCGGATGGATCGCCTCGGCCCTCGAAATCAGCGTTTTTCGAGCCACTCCGGTTCACGCAGCCGCTGACTCCAGCCATGTGCGGCCAGCATCACTTCCGCAGGAAACGGCACGCTCCGTACCGGGACGTTCCACATCTTCCCAAGGCGTTCCCCAAGCCCGGACGCCCAGACGACAGGAGAGTTCTCTCGGAAATTCGGCCTGAGATCGATCATCCCCGGCTGTGCCGCCCCAGGCCCCGTGCCAGGCGAACGCCAGCGGATCGAACCATGTTGTACCGTGGCCCAGGAACGGCGACGCTGCGCGCCACCGACGATTTTGACGCCGTCCAGAACGAGGTCATCGGCATCGCCGTCTTCGAAGCACAGGAATGGCGTCGGAGCCTTCACGCCCGGGGCACGCAGCGAATCCGAAACGGGCAGATCCGGTTTCGACACCGCCGATGCTTGCCGCTGCGACAGCTGACGGCGGCGAACTTCCGCGCCGTCTTCGCCCAGAAGGGCCCCGACGGCATCGTGCACTGCCTGATACAAGCTGCGAGCCTGGCCACACCAAGGGTGCGAAGAAGGCACGACGATCGCGTAGGTCAAGTCGCCATGATGCACGATCGCCCCGCCGCCACTGGGCCGGCGCACGACGTCGTATCCCTTCCAGAGGTCGCGTACAGCTTCAGGAGCATCGTGCCAGGCTTGAAAATAGCCCAGGGACAATGTCGGCCGCGACCATGTGTAGGTTCGCCACCAGATCGTCCCGGGCTCGTCGTGGGCATGGTCGAGCAAAGCCAGATCCAGCCCCATCTGGGTCGGTCCGTCGGCATCGATGGTAGGCAGAACGGCCAGTGAAAAGGCCCCCGATTCGGTCATCGACGCACCCGAATCAAGTGGATTGCCAGCGGAGGACCGGGTGCTTCGCCGCACGCACTTCGTCGGGGCGGTCGACGGGAGTCGTCAGCGGAGCGGAATGGACAAGTTCGGCCGGTTCCGCCGCAATGGCCCGCATGGCATCGATGAAGCCGTCGAGCGTCTGCTTCGACTCGGTCTCGGTCGGTTCGATCATCAGCGCCTCGGCGATGATCAGCGGGAAGTAGACCGTCGGGGCATGATAACCGTAATCCAGCAACCGCTTGGCGATATCCATGGCCCGCACGCCGGTCTCGCGCGACATGGCCCGCGCGCTTGCCACGAATTCGTGCATGCAGCGGTCGCCCATCGGTACAGGGTAGACGTCCTTGAGCTTCGCCAGGATGTAGTTCGCATTGAGCACGGCCATTTCGGACACGTGCCGGAGCCCGTCCGGCCCCTGGCTGCGGATATAGGCCCAGGCACGCACGAGCACGCCGACATTGCCGAACGTGGCACGCACACGGCCGATCGAATCGGGGCGGTCGTCGTCCAGCGCGTAAGTGCCGTCGGCCCGGCGAATGACGATCGGGGCTGGCAGGAATTTCGCCAGGTGATCACGCACGGCGATCGGCCCCGCACCCGGGCCGCCGCCACCGTGCGGGCCTGAGAACGTCTTGTGCGGGTTGTAGTGCATCAAATCCGCGCCCATGTCGCCGGGGCGTACGACCCCCAGAATGGCGTTCATGTTCGCGCCGTCCAGATACATCAGCGCCCCTTTGGCCCGCAGCATCTTCGAAATTTCGCCGATCTGGCGGTCGAAAAGCCCAGCGGTGTTCGGGTTCGTGATCATGAAAACAGCCGTGTTTTCGTCGAGCTTCGCTTTCAGGTCTTCCAGATCGACCAGGCCGTCGGGGCCGCTCTTCACGGTAACCGTTTCGAAACCCGCGATATGGGCCGATGACGGGTTCGTGCCGTGTGCGCTGTCAGGCACCAGAACATTCTGCCGATTCTGGCCCAGTGAGCGGAAATGTGCCGCGGCGACCAGCAGGGCCGTCAATTCGCCATGCGCGCCGGCGGCCGGCTGAAGGCTCACGGCATGCAGGCCGGCGATCTCGGCGAGATCATTCTGCAATTCGAACAGAATCTGCAAAAGCCCCTGGATGGTTTCGGCATCCTGCTGAGGATGCACCTGGGCGAAACCCGGCAGAGAAGCGATTCTCTCGTTCCGCTTCGGGTTGTACTTCATCGTACAGGAGCCGAGCGGATAGAAATTCTTGTCGATCGCGAAATTCAGCTGAGAAAGCCGAACATAATGGCGCACGACGGAAAGCTCGTCGATCTCCGGCAACGGCGGCAGGGCATCCGCCAGAAACTCAGCCGGTATCAGGCTTTCGATCGGCGTCTCCCCGGATTCGCACGGGGCGATCACGCTTGAAGCACGGCCGGGCCTGGAGCTTTCGAACAGAAGTGGCGGCAGTCCGCTGGGTTCCATGTTTCGTTCGTTCCGGTGATTCGAATAGGGTGGAGCGATCGGCCAGGACGATTCGGAAGCAGCTCCGAATCGCACACGAGGCCCGGATCAGACCAGGGCCGCCTGAACGGCCTGAACGAGTTTTTCGATTTCGCCGTCCGTACGTTTTTCCGTCACGGCGACCAGCAGATCCGCAGGCCGGTCCGGATAGAATCGGGAAAGCGGGATACCGGCCAGCACGCCGAGTTTACGGCATTTCGCGGCAACTTCAGCGGCCGATCGGCCCTTGCCGAACCGCACGACGAATTCGCGAAAGAACGGGCCTGACAGAATCGCCTCGACTCCCGGAACGCCGGCCAGCCGGTCAGCCGCCTTGCGGGCCTGCCGGGCCGAGGTTTCCGCCACAGCTCGAAAGCCTTTCGGCCCGAGCGTCGCCAGATGGATCGCGGCCCGAAGGGCCATCAGCCCCTGGTTGGTACAGATGTTCGAAGTGGCCTTGTCGCGACGGATGTGCTGCTCACGTGTCTGCAGCGTCAGCGTGAAGCAGCGGCGGCCCTTGCGGTCCAGCGTTTCGCCCACCAGGCGGCCAGGCATTTTGCGGACGAATTCGGACCGGCACGCGAACAGCCCGAGGCTCGGCCCGCCGAAGTTCATGATGTTGCCAAGCGGCTGCCCTTCGCCAACGACGATATCGGCACCACAGGCACCAGGAGATTTCAGCAGGCCAAGGCTCACGGCATCCACGCAAACGATCGCCAGGGCTCCGCGTGCATGTGCCGCGGCGATCAGGGCCCCCAGATCTTCGAGCGAACCGAAGAAGTTCGGGTGCTGAATCACCACGGCGGCGGTGTCGTCCGTTAGCGCTGCGGCGAGATCCTCGGGCCTGGTCCGCTCTTGGACGCTCGGCACGACGACCAGCTCAGGGTCAAGGTTCTTCAGATAGGTCGAAAGCGTCTGTCGATATTCCGGATGCAGGGCATCCGAAGTGACGATCCGGCCGAGCCGCCCGGTATGCGTCATTGCCAGGAAGCAGGCTTCGACGACCGCCGTCGCGGCTTCGTAAAGACTGGCGTTGGCCACTTCCATGCCGGTCAGCTGGGCCAGCAGCGTCTGAAATTCGAAGATCGCCTGCAGCGTGCCCTGGCTGGCTTCCGCCTGATATGGCGTGTAGGCCGTGTAGAATTCTCCCCTGCCCGCGAGTTGATCGACGACAGCGGGAATGAAGTGATCATAGAACCCGCCGCCGAGGAAGCAGGGTTCGCTCGCGGCCGACTGATCCATGGCCGAGAGTGCCGCGGCATGACTCGTCAGGTCCAGTTCGCTCATCGCGGCCGGAACCGCCAGAGGACGCTTCAGACGTAAATCCTCTGGAACGACGTCGAAAAGCTCTTCGACCGTACCGGCGCCGATCGCGGCGAGCATCTCGGCGATATCTTCAGGCGTATGAGGTGTGTAAGCCATTTTCCTCTCGATGATCCAGAGACGGAACACCAGTCCGCCCGAAGCGATCCAGTGACCACGGCCGGGCAGATCGACGGACGCGATGGGTCCGGGTCAGCAGTTCGTCAGTGCGATTCGGATTCGACTTTGGCCTGATACTCGGAAGCCGAGAGCAACCCGGAAACGGCAGCCGAATCGTCGGGCTTGATCTTCACGAGCCAGCCGTTGCCGTAGGGGTCGTTCGAAAGCAGTTCGAGATCCGCGACGACAGCCGCGTTGATCTCCACCACTTCGCCGGCGACGGGGGCATAGATGTCATTGACCGACTTGACGCTTTCCACTTCGCCGAGTCTTCCGCCAGCGGTCACTTTACGCCCCGGCTTGCCCAGGTCGATCACGATCAGGTCGGTCAATTGCTCCACGGCGAAAGCCGTGAGACCGATCGTCGCCAGGTCGCCGTTGAGGCTGACCCATTCGTGTGATTCCGTATAGCGCAGATCCGCAGGATAATTCGCCATGACGTCTCGCTCCGCTCGACTACTGACCCTATTGTTCGCCGCCGCGCCGGTCTCGACCGCAAAGCACGAATTTTAATGAATGACCGAAAAAAATGCGCCATGCCCGTCGCATTTTTTCGCGGTCGAATCCGTCACGTTCGCTTACTTTCCGGGGCGGCGATAGAACGGCAGTTTCGTGACCGATGCCGGCGCGATCGTGCCGCGAATATCCACAGCCAGCGATCCAGCCGCGGGCGGCCAGGCGATCGACCTGTCCACCAGGGCCATGGCGATGGCCTTCTGCAGAGTGGGCGAAAACGTGCCGCTGGTCACTTCACCCACGGATTTGCCGTCGACGAGCACGGCACTTCCCTGCCGCGCCGGCCGTTTGCCTTCGATCACCAGCCCGACACGCCGACGGGGCGGGGCCTCTCCGATCCGCTCGAGCGCCGCTCGTCCTGCGAAATCGCCTTTGTCGAGGACCACGAACTTGCCGAGCCCGGCGGAAAACGGGTCGACGCTGAGTTCCAGCTCATGCCCATAAAGCGGCATGGCCGCCTCCAGGCGAAGGGTGTCGCGAGCCCCCAGGCCGCACGGAACGGCACCCGCCGCCGTCAGCGAATCCCAGACCTTTTCCGCCAGATCGGCCGGCACCGTCCATTCGAAACCGTCTTCGCCCGTATAGCCCGTCCGACTGATCCTCGAAGGCTTGCCTTCGAAGAGCAGGTCGCGGAACCGGTAATAGCCGAGCTCCCCGACACGCGGATCGGCCAGCGAAGTCATGACGGCAACCGCACCTGGCCCCTGAACCGCGATCATGGCGGTCGATTCCGTGCGATCGTCGATGCGGGCGTTGCGGAAGTTCAAGGCGGCGAGCCTGCCCATGACGGCTGCCCGGTTCGATGCGTTGCAGACCATGGCCCAGCGGTCGGAATTGATGCGATAGACGAGAACGTCGTCGATCACGCCGCCGAAATCGTCGCACATGAGCGAGTACTGGATCTGGTTATCCGCAAGGGCGAAGACGTCGTTCGTCGTGGCTCGCTGGAGCAGGTCCATGGCGTCCTCGCCCTGAAACTCCAGCCTGCCCATATGGCTGACGTCAAAGATCCCCAGGGCTGTGCGCACGACTTCATGCTCAGCGATGATACCCGTGTACTGCACGGGCATGTCCCAACCGGCGAAATCGACCATTCGCCCCTTGTGTGCCAGGTGTCGGGCGTAAAGCGGTGTTCGTTTCGAGGTGGTCATCGGCGCTCGACGTCCTTTTTTCGACAAACGGACCTGTTTCTCCAAGAGAAACCCGCTCATGCGATCCTTCTCCGGAAATCTGGATTCGATCATACGCGGAATCGTTCGAAAACGGATAGATCCGAGACCGTACGAAATCGATATTCTATCGCATTTCCATGCCACAAAACGACTTGAGAACAGCCTCGCGACTTCCTGGAAATTTCGTCCCTTCGAATTCGGGAAACCACATGATACACTCATAGTCGAATCAACTCCAAAAATCTGATTCGCTTCAATGCGAAGGTGCCAATTCCCCCTCTCCTTGGCATTGGCCTAATGGACCTCAGGGTCCATCGTTCTGAAGCATCAGTTCCGCTTGCCGGAACCGCTCTCCTACTTCCATCGTGACGCACAATTCTCTCGAAGGATTTTCCGACCCATGGTCGCAAACGCATTGCGCAGCTTTGTCCGAGTCTCCAGTCTTTTCGCCGTCACTTTGCTGTTCGCTGGATGTGGCGGCGGCGAGCAAACGACCGGTTCTGCTCCCGAACTTACGCCCGCGGCCCAGAAAGCCAACGACGCCTATGTGAATCAGTATGCCAAAGAGAGCATGAAGGATAAATCCAAGGAGAAGCCCGGCTCTTCGAAGGCTGCTGCCGGTGCGGCTCCTGGCCCTGGCGGTGCGGCTCCTGGCCCTGGCGGCAACTGATTTTCGCGGCGGTCATTGCCGCGGGCTCTTCTCCGGCAACCGTCGAGATCGAACCTCTCATCCCTTTCCTTTCCCATCGTCCCTAGTCCCGGAGTGTCTTCATGCAGACTCGCTCGCGCCGTGGCTTCACGCTCATCGAACTGCTGGTCGTGATCGCCATTATCGCCGTTCTCATCTCTCTCCTGCTTCCGGCCGTTCAATCGGCCCGCGAAGCCGCTCGTCGTACACAGTGCGTCAATAACCTCAAGCAAATCGGCCTGGGGATGCACAACTATCACTCGGCCATCGGCACCTTCCCAATGGGAAATGCCCGGGCCTTCGAATCTCCGGGTGTCGTGACCGACTGGGGCACCTTCTCGGCTCACGCCATGCTCCTGCCCTACATGGAGCAAACCCAGATCTACAACGCTGCCAACTTCAACTGGAACATCTGGTACAACTGGGGTGCCCAAATCAATCTGACCGTCTGGAACATGAAGGCCTCCGTCTTCCTGTGCCCCTCCGACGGCAACGCCGGCAAGGACCACCTGAACAGCTATCACGGCTCGTTCGGTACCACGACCGACCCCTGGCGGGATAAGACCAACGGCATCTTCGCCCCCCGTTTCACCTCTTACGGCATCGCTGACGTGACCGACGGCACCTCGAACACCGTCGCCTTCGTCGAAGCCCTGACCGGTGACTACAACCGCTTCGACAACATCAAGCGGAACATGGGTTCTGGCGTCGGCATCCCTGGCAACTTCATGCAGTTCGACGTCCGCACCCAGCCGGCTGCCCTCCAACAGGGTATCCAGCAGTGCAATACGTTCATCCAGAGCACCCCTGGCTCGAACTCCAACCGTGGCTTCCGCTGGCAGACCGGCTCTCCGGGCCTGTCGTTGGCTAACCTCGTTCTTACCCCCAACTCGACCAAGGCTCCGTTCAGCGCCTGCCGGATGGACTGCTCCTCGGGTTGCGGTGCCGACTTCGGCCACCTGTTCTCCTCCTCCAGCAATCACCCGGGCGGCATCAACGCCCTGATGACGGACGGCTCGGTCAAGTTCATCAAGAGCACCGTGGCCGAACAAACCTGGTGGAGCATCGCCACCCGCGACGGCGGCGAAGTCGTCTCTGCCGACTCTTATTGATCTCACGGCTCCGGCTCAAGCCGGCTCCGACCGAATCAAGGCTCCGTCGCGCAACCCGCGACGGAGTTTCTTTTTTTGCCTTTCGATTTACCGCACGATCACGAAGTTCCGCAGGAACGATTCAACTCGCGCGACCTCACGAACCGATACGACCGGTATGTCCGGCATTCTCATCGACGACGAATGCCGATGCGCAGGTTTCGATTCGGACTCCGGGAGGCTTGGGCGACCATGAGGCGTATCGCCGTTCTGAACCAAAAAGGCGGAGTCGGCAAGACGACTTCCACCGTTAACGTCGCCGCCGCCCTGGCCCGTAAGGGATATCGGACCCTGGTGATCGACCTCGACCCCCAGGCCCATGCCACCCTGCACCTGGGCCTTCTGCCAGGCCGGTCCGGCCCCTCGATGTACGAAGGGCTTACCGATAACCTCCCGCTCGCCAAAATCAAGAAAACGGTCGCGCCGAATCTGGATGTCTGCGGCAGCCACATCGATCTGGCCGCCGCCGAAGTCGAACTGATTTCGACTGTCGGCCGCGAGATGATCCTGCGCGACCTGCTGGCCGTCGAGGCCGGAAATTATGACTACGTCATGCTGGACTGCCCGCCGAGTCTCAGCGTGCTCACATTGAACGCACTCTGTGCGGCGGGCGAAGTGCTGATTCCGCTTCAGGCCCACTTCCTGGCACTTCATGGTCTTTCGAAACTGCTCGAGACCATCAACCTCGTCTCGAAGCGGGTGAATCGTGAGCTGAAGGTCGCCGGCGTCGTCCTGTGCATGTACGAATCAGGCACTCGGCTGGGCACTGAAGTGGTCGAAGATCTCGACACTTTCTTCGAAAAACGGCGCGATGCTTCCGCCCCCTGGGCTGAAGCTCGTGTCTTCAAGGCCAAGATTCGCCGGAATATCCGCCTTGCAGAAGCCCCCAGCTTCGGTCAATCGATCTTCGAATACAGCCCCACCAGCCGCGGCGCGGAAGATTACGAAGCCCTCTGCGGCGAACTGGCCGGAACTGCCGTTCCCACTCCGGTGGAAGTCGCCACGCCCGATGACCCGCCCCTGGTCGTCCCCCCCGCCGAATCCGCTCCAGAAGCTATTGCAGAAGCTCCATCGGAACCGACGGCTGCCTTCGAACCGGACCATCTGCCGATGATTTCGCGGCCGATCCCGACACCAGCAGTATATCATCGCCCCGACCCCGGTCACGCGTTCCCGCGCCCGAATGCCGAAGCTCCGCGTTTCGTGAACGCCACGGCAAAAGCGCCCGTCCGCTACGACTGATCGTCGGGGAATTCGGCCTGAAAAAAAGCGAAAGCGGTTCGATCGCAAGACATCGCATATATCGAAACAGGACAAGTGCGAACGAGCCGTTCGTTCGCACCTGTCCGCTTCCTTTCGAGAAATGTCGAACCGATGTCCGCGAAACGCCGATCGGATCGTTCAGCCGCTGACCGCCAGACGAACGTTCGCGAGGTCGCAGTCTGGATCCTTCCTGACCAGTTGCTGCCACCAGCGGAACACCCGGCGATACGTGCGGCCCTTGATTACGTCGAAGGAAATACTCCTCGTGTTCGCATCGTCATCGTCGAATCCCATCGCCACTTCACGGCCCTGCCCTATCACCGCAAGCGGCTGACTCTGATCCTGTCCGCTACGAGGCATTACGCCGAAGAGCTGAGGTCAGCGGGCTTTTCCGTCGACATCGTTCATGCAGACAATTTCTCCGAAGGACTTCGCACGCATTGGCGCAAGTACCGATGGAATTGCCTGTTCACGATGGAAGGGCTGGAATGGCCCACGGTCGAAATGCAGCGAAGCCTTGCCGAACGAGCCGATGGCGAAACGATCCGGCTCGTCCCCAACTCACAATTCCTTTGGCCAGGCACCGAACTGGCTCGCCCCAAAAGCCGCAACGTCATCCAGGAGAATTTCTACCGGACAATGCGCCGCAAGTTCGGCTTACTGATGGAGCCGGACGGATCCCCTGCGGGAGACCGCTGGAATTTCGATGCCGAGAATCGCCGACCCCTGCCGCGTGGTGCCGAATTCCCGCCGATTCCGCGATTCGAACCCGATGCGATCACTCGCCAGGTCATGACCGAGGTCGACGAGAGGTTCCCTGACGCCGTCGGTTCGACCGAAGGCTTTGCCTTACCTGTGACACGTCAGGATGCTCAAGCGGCATTCGCGGATTTTCTCGAGAACAGGCTGGCCGATTTCGGCCCTTTCGAAGATGCGATGAGCCGTGAAAACGGTACGCTCTGGCATTCGCAACTCTCGCCGGCCATGAATCTTGGCCTGATCGACGCCCTGGAGATGTGCCGCACCGCCGAACGTGCTTATCGCGAAGGCCGGGCACCGCTTCCGTCGGTCGAAGGGTTCATTCGCCAGATCATCGGCTGGCGGGAATTCGTACACTGGCAATACGTTCGCCAGGGCAACGCCTTGCGCCACGCCAACGGCTGGTCCCATACCCGGCCCACACCCAGATTCTGGTGGGACGGCCAGACTGAAATGGCCTGCATGAAGTCCATTCTGGGCAGGCTGCACGCGTCCGCCATGAACCATCATATCGAGCGGCTGATGGTGCTCTGCAATTTCGCGATGCTGGCCGGGATCGACCCGGAAGCCGTCGCGAACTGGTTCCTTGTCTGGTACGCCGACAGCCACGACTGGGTCGTTCTGCCGAACGTGATCGGCATGGGCCTGAACGCCGACGGCGGCAAGACCGCGACCAAGCCTTATATCGCCTCTGCGGCTTATATCAATAAGATGTCCGACTTCTGCAGCGGTTGCGAATTCGACCCGAAAATCCGCACCGGCCCGAAGGCCTGCCCCTTCAATATCCTCTATTGGAACTTCCTGATCACGCACGAACCGAAACTTCGGGCCAATCCTCGAATGGGCCCGAACGTGCTCGGCCTGAGGCACCTGAAGCCCGACGAACGTGACGTCATTCAGCACGAGGCTCGCGAATTTCTCGAAAAGCTGGAACCGTGGGACGATCCAGTCTATTCTCCAGATCTCGCGACCGATCGCACGGAATCGAAATCCGTTTCGAGGCTGGATCTTGAGACTGACTCTCGCGGCTCTTGAAGCTCCCTTGCGTGCGAATCCCCTGCGGAATTTTGCCATGAGCCCGAAAGACTCTCGCGAAACGCAGCCTGAAGGCCGGCATGGCCTCTATGACATCAGCCGCTTGCATGTCAGTGAGCATGCACTCGAACGATTCCGCGAACGGGTCGCGAATTCCTTAAGCCCGGACGAAGCCGCGATTCGCTTACTCGCACTCCTGCGTAATTGCCGGAAACTCGGTACCAATGCCGAATCGGCTATCGCGTTTCTGGCGATTTATGACGATCAGCCGATCGTGCTCATTACCAGGGGAGGGAACGTCGTGACCTGCTTGAGCCTCGACCAGTTCGAAACCGTCATGAGCGATTTCGGCCGGCATCGATGGCCAAGACGGTTCGGTCGATGGCTCCGCAAAACGTCCCAGGGCAACTGCGATCCATCCTCGATAAAATCGCCGCAACCAGATTGACCGTTACGACTCGAAATCTCCGAAGAACCTTCAGATTCGTCCCTTCCGTTGCCGATGAATGGAATGATCTCAAGCTAAGTCTTCATTCCGACAGTCGATTTCAGGGGCTTTCCGATGCAAGGCATCACACCAGGCAAATGCGTGATTTGGGCCTTGCTTCTGAGCTGGCCGTGGGTGGTCCGATACGCGGCGCTGAACAGCCCGGAAATGATCGTTAAAGGCTATGCGGGATCGACTTCCGCCTGGATGCCCTTGATCGCCGACCTCATACTGGTCGCAGGCGGAGCCTTCGCCCTTCATGCCCGGAAGAAGCAGATGGGCACGCCGGAACCTGTCAGGCACACGACACGTACACCCGGGCATCACTTCGCCCTGCGTGATCGGATCGAACACAAGCCGCATCGCTCGAATAACTGACACACGTCAGCCGCAATGGCCCGGCTTCGGGTTCGATCGAACCGGTATCAGCCCATCGCTCCATGATCGACCAGGGCTTTGCGAATCGCGAGCAATTGCCTGAGCAGCCCTTCGAGATCCTTCAGATAAAGTGCGTTCGGGCCATCGGACAAAGCCTTGTCTGGCTCAGGATGCACTTCCAGGAACAGGGCGTCTGCACCTGCCGCGACGGCCGCTCGGGCGAGCCAGGGAACCATGTCCCTCTCACCTGCAGTCACGCCCGCACCCGCGCTTGGCAACTGCACGGAATGCGTGGCGTCGAAAACGACCGGAGCTCCGAGAGCCCTCATCCAGGGTATGGCCCGCATGTCGTTGATCAACCGGCCATAGCCGAAGGTCGTTCCCCGCTCGGTAAGCATAACGCCTTGCCCGCCAGCGGCTTCGATCTTGCCGATCACGTGAGTCATGTCCCAGGGAGCCATGAACTGCCCTTTTTTGACGTTCACGGGCCGCCCGGTTCGGGCACACGCTTCGAGCAAGTCCGTCTGCCGCGAAAGAAACGCCGGAACCTGAAGCAAATCGACGACTTCGGCGATCGTCTCAGCCTGTCCGGGTTCATGTACGTCAGTCGTTACGGGCAAGCCGGTTTCGGCCTTGATCGCCCGGAAAACATCGAGCCCTTCTTCGATCCCGGGCCCTCGGAACGAGCTTTTCGATGTCCTGTTCGCCTTGTCGAACGAGGCCTTGAAAATCAGGGGCACACCCAGGCCGGCACAGATCGCCCCGATTTCCCGTGAGAGAAATTCGGTCATCCCGCCAGGTTCCATGACGCATGGCCCAGCGATCAGGACGAGGCCATGCCCTGTTCCGACAGTCACGGGGCCGACGGTTACAGGCTTCATCATTTTCGATCGATCGTCGTTCATTCGCGGGAGTCGCAGCGTCCGAGATTCCGGGATAGACTTCTCTTGCCGTCAATTTCCGCAAAATCCCTTCGACCGTCAATGTCGGAATCATTCGCCATGTCGCGGGGTCCCTCAGTACCACCGTTCCGACCAAGTCGAACCGCGAGATATTTCGCTATTCGAAAAGAGGTTACGCCACCCGGCCTTTCGATTCGCGGCACTGCCTTGCCGGTGTACGGCAACACCGACCCAATCGATACAGATTAACCACTCTTCCCAGCACGCTCAAAGCGACTCAAGCCCCCCGCATACGGATCCGATGGATTTGCTTCTTGGGTGAAAGGGCCATATATTGTAGGAAAGCGGTCCTTGCGCGGACATTTCGAGCGGAATCCCGAACGGAGCGAACCTGGCCATGAGCACCGGTGGCAAAGTCTTGGTGGTGCTTATCTCGTTGCTGACCATCGCCTGGATCGGGCTGATGTCCATGGTGGCGCGTCATAACGCCAATCATGGCGAGCTGTTTCAGAAGGGCGTCGAGGCCCTGGCCGCGCTTGAGAAGCAAGTCGAGGAAGCTGAACTGAAGCTGGTCAATCTCGAGAACGAGGTCGAAGCGAAGCACTTTTCGACCGACGACGAACGCACGAAGTTGCGTCTCGAATACAACGACCTGCACAAATCGCTGTCGGAAGTCCAGGAAAACGTGGCCCGGATGAGCGGCCTGCTGGACAATCTCGACAACGCCAACGAGAAGACGGAACGCAACTTCGCCGAACGGAACAAGGAAACGGCCGAAACCCAGAAGAAAATCGCGGAAATCGAAGCCGCCGTCAAGGATTCTCAGGACAGGAATGCCGCACTTCTGGCGACCCTCTCCGAACTTCGCGACAAATTCACGAAACTCATCGAAGAGAATCGTGCGATCGCGAAAACGCTCGGCCAATCGGCCTTCGAAGACGTTTCCGTCGGCAAGCGGGCCTTGGTCACTGGACGCTGAGATTTCCAGGGTCAGTCCTTTCGTCCGCAAATCGACCTTACTGAGCCGCCGCGGATGAACGAAGCCGAGAAAATTCCGCGAGAAGCTTACCTGATCGCGAATCCGACGGCCGGCCGAGGCCATGGACTGGCAAGGCTCATCGATCTCGAAAACGCGATCCGTGAACGGGGGATCGAGACGCACCGCGTGCTCGATCCCGACTCACGCGCGGTGATCGCACGCAAGCTCCGGTCCGAAAGTGACACGCGGCGGCGGGTCCTCGTCGTCATTGGCGGCGATGGCACCGTCAATGCGCTCGTCAACGATGGTCCGACAGCCCCGATCTGCCACTATGCCTCAGGCACGGAAAATCTCTTTTCCCGCGCGTTCGGGACTCCGAAAAATCCGGAGGCTATGGCCGACTGGATTCTCGGCAGTCGTGAATCGAGCATGGACCTGGGCGAATTTCGCGTCGAGTCGACGGATGGTTCCGTTTCTCAGACGAAACGCTTCGCCCTGATGCTCGGGTTCGGATTCGACGCGGCCGTCGTGAACCGCCATCACGCGAAGCGTGTCGGCCGCTCGTCGGGGACGACATCCCGGCTGGCCTATTTCGGCCCCCTCGCCCACGAGGCGTGGCACTACGACTTCCCCGCCGTGCGCATGACATGGACGGACGATTCCGGCGAGAGCCGGTCGAGCGAAGGCACGACGGCTATCGTTTTCAATTTCGACTGCTACGCCCTCGGACTGAAATTCGCGCCGGGGGCTTCGCCCTTCGACGGCAACCTCGACACCGTCCGCTTCGAACGCCGTGGATCGATTCGAGCGGGTCTATACCTCGCGATGGTGGCTTCCGGCATCCACGTGAAGCTGAAATCCGTCGGCCTGGACCGCATGCGGGAAATCCGCCTGGAGGCTGTCGAAAAGCCGGTTCCCGTTCAGATGGACGGTGACCCCGCGGGCTGGCTCGAACCAGGACACCCCTGGCATGTCCGCTGCGTGCCGGCAGTCTGTCCTGTTCTCGTCGGGCCATAAAGATACGAGCAGGCATCAAGATATGCCCATGATCGAAATCGGTCTTATCCCCGATTTCGATCTCGGTCCGTGCCGGGCGAATTTTCAGGACCGGTTTCGCCGACCGATTCCGGATAACTGCCGCGAAGCGTTCGACCCGAGTTTTCGTTCGAATTTTCGCCAGGCCGGGTCAAGTTCACCTCGCCGATTCGCGCTTGGATTGTCACAATAGGAAGAAGCGCAATCACTGGATACGGCACCCCGTGCGGATTCGGCTCGTCCGGATCCTTCACGCGTTCGAATTCGACATCCTGACGAAACGATCATGAGACGACAAGACCCGGGTCATCGCATCATTCTCCGATTCGCCCCCCTGCTGGCCGGCCTGATCGCATGGTCCGGTTGTGGCGTGGAAAAACCGCAGACCGCGAAATCCCGCAGGCCGACAGGCGTCATCACGCGTCCGGGGACTTCCGTCACGGCCGGATCGGCGACGACCATCGAGCTTGCCGACACCGCCAACGCCGGTGCCCAGGCGCCCGATGCGGAGCAGCAGGCGGCGATCCTGGACAGCGTTCTGAACCTGCTCTCCAAGGCCTCTTCGAACCCGGGCGGCGATAACTTCACCATCGCGACCGAGCAGCTCAACCAGTATTTCAACCGCAACGCGACGGCCATCGAATTCAACCTGAGCCCGCCCGCCTTCCAGTTTCTCACCCGGCTCGGAATGCCGGAGAAGAACATGACGGAGTTCACGAAGAAACTCCAGGAACCGAAGTTCAGCATCATGGACGCCCGCCACATCGAAGACTGCATGATGTATTCGACGCTGGCTAACCGGATCGCCGGTAACGGCGACGACATGACGCGCCTGCGCCGCATCTTCGAATGGGTCAGCCGCCAGGTGATGGTCGTACCTGCAAGATCCCTGGCACCGCCCGGAATGAACCAGCAGGCCCAGGCCCGGCCGTTCGACTGCATCCTTCGCGGCATGGCCACGGAAGCCGACCCCAGCTGGGCCGAACGCACCTGGGTGTTCATGTCGCTGGCCCGGCAGATCCGGATCGACGTCGGGATCCTCGTCAGTTCGCGCGACCCGGCCCAGTGGCTCTCCGTCGCGATTGTCGAAGGCAAGCCGTACCTGTTCGACTGCCGCACTGGCCTTGAGGTCAAAACGGCCGACGGCCAGCGCGTCGCCACGCTCGAAGAAGCCATCACCGACCCCCGCATCCTGCAGGCCATGCAGCTGCCGGGCGGTCCGACATACGGCCCCACGACGGCCGATCTTGCCACCGGCGAGCTTTCGATCCTGGCCGATATGTCCACGAGCTACCTTTCGCCCCGAATGCGGCTCCTGGAACAGCGGCTCGCCGGCAAGAACCGGATGATCCTGTTCCGCGACGTCGCCGAGCTGGAAACGTCGTTCATGAACGCCGTCAAGCCACGTGTGAAGGAAGTCCGGATCTGGGACCTGCCGTTCACGGTCGAATCGCTCCTGTTCACGAATCCCGAATTCGTCAACGCCGCCCAATACCCGCTGCGAATTTTCGACTTCAAGCTGCCTGTACTGGCGGCTCGAACGGCACAGCTGCGGGGCGAAACGGCTGACGCTCTCGAAAAATACGCCACGATGCGGTTCGCCGAGAACGCCCTGATGCGCGACAAGATCACGCCGATTCCGCCTGATGTCCAAAAGGTCATCGACCTCTATTCGACCTACTTCCTCGCACTTTGCCACCTGGACAACAGCCTGCGTCGCACACCGCGCGAAGCCGAACAGCGTGAGGCCGATCTGAAACAGGCACGGTTTTTCTTCAACGAGTCGTTGCGCCTGTATCCGGACCCAAGCCCGGAACGCCCGTTCTTCTACATGTTCCGCTGGAACGCGTTTTCGAACCTCGGCCTGTTGGCGCTTGACGCTGGCGACGAAGCGAATGCCGTGCGGTTTCTTGCCGCTCCCCAGCCGACGACCCAGGGCTACGGCAATTCGCTCCTGGCCTCGAACCTGGTCTGGGCCGACCCCTTCCGGCCAGCCCCGGCCGCTCTGCCACCCGCTCCGGAAGACAAGCTGGCGCCCTCGCAGGAAGCCCTCCGTGCCGCGGCCGCCGCACGTGAAGCCTCTGCCGCACCGGCAGCCGCTCCGGCGAACCGCCCCCTCCCGGGCCTGGGCGGGGCACCATTCTCGCTTCAGCCAGGCGCGGGGCTCGGCAATGCGCCAGCCGCCGGGCCACGCCCCATCGGCCCAGGTGGCGCCGCGGGGCTTCTGCCATCGGGGGCGAATCGCCCCTGACTCACGACGATCGACCATTCACGGTCGATCTGTTCGATCAAGAACCCGGGCCGGCAACTTTCCATCCCATGGAACTGTTTCGCCGGCCCGTGCGTATCTTGTCTTGATCCCGGGCGAGACGGAGCCTCGTCCCGGAATTCGTGATGTTTCGAGTTGTCTCGAGCTTTCGCGGGCCCGGTTTCGGGCCCTGTGATACGTCCGACGAAGTGCTCCTTCACTCCAGAGATCCTGCGCCGGTATTTCCGCTGGCGTCGTTCGCCAGGCGTATCGGCAAGGATGCGGCCAATCGATCGGATCGAAAGGTCGAAGCCAATCCGTTTCGTATTCCCATGTTTTCCTCCCGATTCAGGGCAGGAAGCGACAGGTTCGGTACAGAATCATGAACGTTAAGCAATTGATCGCCGCTGGTGTTCCCCCGTTATACGCTCAGGACGCGCTCGTCCAGGTGCTCGCCGCGATCCGCGAACACGGCCTGCACGGCAAGGAAATTAAGGACGCAGTCCGCACCGTCGCAGCCGAGCCAGCAAGTTTCGTGGAAGATCCCGTCTGGTCCGGCCTCGCACGAAGTCTGATCGAAGAGCCTGTCGACGAAACCGGCCGCGACATCAATCTCGAGCCGATCGATTACGCATCTTGGGGCTCGATGATCGATTCGAAATGTCGCGAGCAGATGAGTAACGCCTGCCGGCTGCCCATGGCACGGGGCGCGGCGCTGATGCCAGACGCCCACGTCGGCTACGGCATGCCGATCGGCGGCGTGCTGGGCCTGGAGAACGCAGTGGTTCCCTACGGCGTGGGTGTGGATATCGCATGCCGTATGAAGCTCAGCGTCATCGACTGGCCAGTCGCCCAGCTCGAACGGCGGAAGGAAGACTTCAAGAACGCCCTTCAACGCGGCACCGTGTTCGGCGTCGGCGGGCGGTATCAGAAGCCTCTCGATCACGCCGTGATGGACGAGGACTGGCACGTCTGCCGCGTGACCCGCGAAGTCAAGGACAAAGCCTGGATGCAGCTCGGCACGTCCGGCAGCGGCAACCACTTCGTGGAGTGGGGC
Source organism: bacterium (assembly GCA_016125085.1). Classification (GTDB taxonomy): domain Bacteria; phylum Planctomycetota; class Planctomycetia; order Isosphaerales; family Isosphaeraceae; genus QWQI01. The sequence continues at coordinate 131,483 of WGMM01000004.1, read as the reverse complement.
ACCCTGTCGATCACCGAGCCTGGCAATGCTCTCGGCCTTGAGCCCGGCGAATACGTCGCCCTGATGTCCCACAGCGGTTCGCGCGGGGCAGGTGCGGCGGTGTGCAATCACTATTCCCGCCTTGCCCGGCAGAAACTGCCGAAGCACTACGAATTCGTCGGCGACCTCGCCTGGCTCGACCTCGACACCGAGGCCGGCCAGGAATACTGGGCCGCCATGAACCTGATGGGCGAATATGCGTCTGCGAATCACGCGCTGATTCACAAGAACGTCGCCAATCTGCTCGGCGCCCGGATCATCGGAGGTGTCGAAAACCACCACAACTTCGCCTGGAAGGAAGTCCACGACGGTCGTGAACTCATCGTGCACCGCAAGGGCGCCACGCCAGCCGGCGAAGGCGTCCTGGGAGTCATTCCCGGCTCGATGGGCAGCCCGGCGTATGTCGTCACCGGCAAGGGCAACCCCATCAGCCTGGGCTCGGCCTCGCACGGGGCGGGGCGGGTCATGAGCCGCACCGAAGCGAAGCGGACGTTCAATTTCGTCGATACCCGGCGCGAACTCGCCACCCGGGGCATCACGATCCTTTCGGCCGGAGCCGACGAAGTACCGGGTGTCTACAAGGACATCGACAAAGTCATGGCCGAACAGGCCGACCTGGTGCACATCGTCGCCCGCTTCGACCCGAAGATCGTGAAGATGTCCGACGACGGCAAGTCGGAAGATTGACTTTGCGGAACTCTTCCGAAGCCGAATTCAGGCTTCGGAAGAGTCTTCTGGCAACATTCCGAAATACAGACCAGCATTCGACGCGGCACGCTTCAGGTCTTCGTCGAGCGTGACTATCGGCAGGTTCACTCGAAGGGCGAGTTCAAGATAAGCCGCGTCGTAAGTCGAAAGCCGATGTCTCCGCGCGATCGGCAAAATATGCCGAAACGCGCGACGAGGAAATTCCGTGTCCGTTCGAATGTCGAGACGCTCGAGCGAAGCCAGAAATAGATCCGCATCTTCCTGCGAGATCCGCTTTCGTTTCTCCGCGTTCGCCAGAACATTCGTCACTTCCAGAAACCAAAGTGCTGGAACGATCGCTGCCTCGCGTGCCATAAGATTCAAAATCGTGTTCGCATACGCCGAGGTTTCGTCGGCGAAGCACCAAGCCATCGTGGTTGAACAGTCGAGAACGAAAGAAGCCTTCATTTTCGTCCGTTCGCGATCATTTCCTTGATGCTGAGACCTTCCAGCCGATTTCTTGATGCGACTTCCCGTATCAATCGTATCGCTTCAGCCTTCTCGGCAGCGGAATGATCCTCCGTGGGGCGTATTAATTGCGCAACGGGAAGCCCGTGAGACGTAATCACGATCACTTCACCCAACTCGACCCTTTCGAGCAGGACGGCCAAGTTCATAACGACTTCGTCCGTGTCGACGAATGTCGTCATTCCGATTCTTTCGTTTTCCATAGGTGAACCCCCTGCCCAAGTCTGCTAAAATCCTGCTTGCCATTCATTTTATCGCGTTTCGTCATGGCCGAACAGGCCGACCTGGTGCACATCGTCGCCCGCTTCGACCCGAAGATCGTGAAGATGTCCGACGACGGCAAGTCGGAAGAATGACCGAATATCCGGCAATCCCGGTCGAATGGATTTTCAAGCGGGCTTTCCGCGGGCCGATTCGAGGCGAATCGGCCCGAAAGTTCCGCAATTTTATGGACTTGCACCCACGTACCGGTCAGAATCGCATCCGAATCGGCTGATATGTGCGAACGCACCTTCAGTCCGAAATCAAGCGAATTCTCACGACGATAGCGTAAGGGAACCGACATGAAACTGTTTCGACCACTGATCGCTGGCCTCCTGACCTGCTCGGCACTGGCCTTGAGCACCTCCGCGCAGGAAGCACAGAAATACAAGGACAGCGATTTCGACTTCTCCCTGAGTGTGCCCGCCGAATGGAAAAGCGTGGGCGGTGAAGGTTTTACCGTGCCCGGCAAACTGCGGGCGGCCTTCAAAGGCCCGGGGCCATCTTCGATCGTCGTATTCGTTCAGGAACCTGGCCAGGCATTCGACGCCCGGTTCCTCCTCGATGCCAGTGCCGATGGAATTCAGAAGGTGCTGAAATCGGACATCAAGGAGAAGGAAGTGCGCGAGATCGACGGCAAAAAGGCCATGTGGCTCGTGAACGAAGGCCAGGGCAACGGCGGCGCGATCCTGGGCCAGGGCGACGTGAAGACGATCCAGCATTGGGTCGCCATTCCGCGTGAGAAAGACATCGTCGTGCTGATCCTGTCCTGCCCTTCCGAAGATCTGCCGAAAGCGTCGAAAGTCTACGCATCGGCGATCGAAAGCCTGAAAGTCGGCGGCAAGCAGACGAAGGAACAACTCGAAGCGAAGTGATTCGACGCCCAGAGAATTTCGTTTCCTTCAAGCATTCGGAATCCGGTGATCGGATTCCGGTCAAACTTTCATCAGGCTCGTGACTTCGGTTGCGAGCCTGGTCCGATAATTTCAGATCGATCAGACGATCGTCGGTTCGATTCCGAAGCTCACGAATTCTTCACACGATCTCAACCGATTGCACTTACCTCCGATGTAGGATGCACTTGTCAGACGAAACCGACAGGTTCGAGCGACGTAGTCCACGGCCTTCGTGCCGTTTCGTCATTTGGCGTGCCGTCGCTCGAATTGCATCTTCATGAGGATCCGAATGCCCGTTCTTCCGAAATCCAGGCGTCGTCAAGCTTTCACGTTAATCGAGCTTCTTGTGGTGATCGCCATCATCGCCGTGCTGATCTCCCTGCTCCTGCCCGCCGTTCAGGCCGCCCGTGAAGCCGCCCGCCGCGCCCAGTGCGTGAACAACCTGAAGCAGATCGGCCTGGCGCTGCACAATTTCGAAAACTCGAACAATTTCTTCCCGCCTTCGGCCATCAAATCGACCGGCAACCAGCCGTCGATGAACATCAATGTCGATTCGGCCGGCAATCCCCTGCCGAAGGGCCGCGACCGCGTCTCCATGTACATGTTCGCCTTTCTGCTGCCCTACATGGAACAGACGCCGCTCTACAACGCTTTCAATATGAAGCGTGACGTGCGCGACCCGATCAATTCGACCGTGATCGCCTCGCAGATCAATACGCTGCTTTGCCCATCAAGCCCCTCAGGCGACAAATATCACGTCTATTCGGCGACCGATTCCTGGACGAAGCAGACCTACACCAACGTCCGATTCGCCGTGAGCGACTATGCCGTGAACAATGGTGTCGAAGACGGCCTGATCGCTGCCGGTTTCATACCCCCTGGCGATTATCTTTCGATGCTCTTCAATACTCACAGTGCATCGTTCGATTTCAAAACCCGTATCGCCGAAGTGACCGACGGACTTTCGAACACGTTCATGGTCAGCGAAAACGCAGGCCGCCCGACTTACTATCTGGCCAACGGCCGCGTAGCGCCGGTTCAAAAATACTCCGAAGGCATCGCCGGTGGCTGGGCCGATTACGCCACGGGATACACGACCCACGGCTTTACGCTGGACGGCTCCGCATCGCCCGGCCCCTGCCACACAAGTTGCAATAACAACAACGAAACCTATGCGTTTCACGTTGGCGGTTCGAATCACGTCTTCGGCGACGGATCCGTGCGATTCGTGAAGACGACCACGTCGATCCGAATCTTCGCGCAACTGATTTCGCGGGCCAACGGCGAAGTCATTTCTTCCGATTCGTATTGATCCGAAGGAAGGTGAAATCCATGCGAAGCTTTTCGAAATCGATCGCGGCCATCGCCGCGATCGTCACAACATCTCTGATCGGCTGTGGCGAATCGGAATACCGGCACTCGGTGTTTCCTGCATCGGGCAAAATCACCAGGGACGGCAAACCTGTGGCCAACGCCATCGTCGTCTTCCACCCGACCGACCCGAATACGATCCGGATTCCGGAGGGTCGACAGGGAATCGAAATCGCCAACCCGACCACCACGACCGACGAAAGCGGTGCATTTCGTCTCAGCACCTATTTCGAGGCCGACGGTGCCCCCGCTGGCGAATACAAAGTGACGGTGATTCTGTCGTCGCAGAAATTCGACCAGAAAAAAGGCACCACGACCGAAGGCGATGAGGAAAAGGCCCCGCACAGCTCTACGGATGCATTGCCAGCCGATTCGCCGATCGTGAAAAAGAAGTTCCCGTTTTCGAATCTCGAATCGACACCGCTTCAGGCTTCGATCAAGCCCGACGCGACGAACGAATTCGCATTCGAATTGAATTGAACGGCAGGTCGATCCGAGCCGATTGCAATATCGCAATTCCGAACGGAATCGAATCGGCGAAGGCCATGAAAAGCCCTCGCCGATTTTCATTTTATGTCCCAGGCAGGTTACGCAATTCTTCGCTCAGGTGCGAGCGTTCCGAAAGCGTTTTCAAATACGGCCCGTGGTCGCCGAATTCCAGCACCGAGACACCCGCGACGGCACATGCCAGGCGGAACCGGAACCGGCCGACGTCGATCCCCAGAAGCTGGCAAAGCGCCACTCGGATCGTCGCCTTGTGGGCGACCAGCAGCACATTGCCGTCTTCGTAAGCTGATCGTATTTCCTGAACGAGTCCCATGACCCTGTCTGCGATTTCGACGGCAAGCTCGCCGCCGCCGGTGGGCCGGTTCCAGGCCGGGTCGGCGGTCCAGCGCACGTAATCGTCGTGATATTTGGCGTCGACTTCCTCGACCGTCTTGCCTTCCCAGTCGCCGTAGGCAATCTCTCGCAGAGCTTCGCGGATGATCGGTTCCTGCCCAGTCGCTTGAGCGATGTAGGAAGCGGTCTGTGCAGCACGTGTCAGCGGACTGCAATAAATCGCCCGCCAGGGGGTCGACTTGTAAGCCTCGGCGAATTGCCGGGCCATGGCGTGGCCGTTCTCGGTCAGGGGAACGTCCGTGCCGCAGCCGCAGAACATGTTGTCCCGCGACAGAGCCGTCTGGCCGTGACGGAGGAAATACAAATTCAAATGTTTCGTGGCCATAATTCAGTCTCCCCGAATTGTCATCGATTGCCGCGCCGGATGGCGGATTCGTAGACGTTCATATAGCGATGGATGTTGCGGCTCATGGCGAAATATTCTTCGGCCACGGCGTGGGTGTTCGAAGCCAGGCGTTCGGCCAGCGGCCGATCACGCAGGAGCTTCAGCACTCCTTCGGCGATCGCCGGCGGCGAAACGTCGACCAGCAAGCCTGCCTGACGCTCGCCAAGCAGCATGCGATAATCGCCGAAATCGGTTGCCACGATCGGTCGGCCAGCCGCCAGATAGACGGCGATCTTCGACTGGACGGAGAAGTTCTCACGACAGGCCAGCCGCGGATGCACCAGCACGTCGGCCCGGCGCGAAAGGGCGACGACCTGGTCCGGCGTCGTCCCCGTGATCGTCACGAGACGGTCGCCATAGGGCGCGATCCGCTGCTGATACTCCCGGCCCGCTTCGGCCGGGCCACCCACCAGAACGCATCGAGCCATCGGTTCGGCTTCGAAAATGGCCGGAAGGGCGTCGATCAGAAGCGGCACGCCCTGATTCGGATGGACGATCGACCCGATATACATGACCACTTTGTGTTCGGGCCCGATTCCCGGAATTTCGAAAGGCGGTATGGCTTTATCGTATTCGCCCAGATCGATACCCGGGTAAATGACGTGGATCCGGTCAGCCGGGATTTCCTTTTCCTTGCGGCAGACCTCTCCGACCGGGTCACCCAGCACGATCACTTCAGCCGCGTGATTGCAAGCCGCTTTTTCGAAAGCCGCGGTCGTGCGGAATTTGAGCCCCCTGCCCAGCCTGTCCCGCTCGACCTCATCGCCCAGCAGCGAGTGAATCTCGTAAACCAGGGGCCAGTCATACCACAGGCAAGCGGCCAGAGCACGAGTGGCACCGCCATAATGCTGGGCGTGCACGACGTCGAACCCGTGCCTGTCATGAATCGTCTTCAGCCCGCCGATCCAGCGAGCAGGCGGCAGAGTATAGCTGGGGATCCCTTCGAAATCGCCGGAATCGATCTTCGTGCCGCCGAACGGCCTGGCTCGCAAGTGGGCGAGCACGACATCGACGCCGATCTTCCGCAATTCCCGGACGATCTTGATCGGCAACATGGCAGTTCCGTCGTATTCGCCGGGAATGGGAAACGACGTCACCATCAATACGCGTGGTTTCATGTTCTTCGGCCGCTTCGATCCGTGAGTATCATGCCGATGCTTTCGGCACGCGATCATAGACGATCAGGCACGATCGGCACAACCGTTACGAAGCGACGAAACCGCTGCGAATGCGAACGCTCGCCGATGCCAGCCCGGCAGGCTGAGATCAGTTGCCGGCCTTGGGCGGCTCGACGCGGCGGACTGGCTCGCGGCGATGACGGTTTTCACGTGTCAGGGCACCGTAAAGTCGACGATCGAGCGCTTCGATCGCGGAATCGAGGACCTTGCGGGCGGTGTCGATATGGTGCGGCCTCAGGGCGTAAGGGTCACGTGGCAGCCCTGTTCGCGGCCAGACGAGCTGATCCGGCCGTGGTCCACTCAGGGCCTGGGATTCATGCGGCAGAAGGACTTCGAACGAACCGTCGAGATTCGACTGCTTGTAATAGGCCTTGCGCTGGCCCGGAGGGCCGGGATAGATCCAGGAAAGCCGCATGGCGATCATCTCGGTGAATTGCGGCCACGGCGCCTGGTCCGGCCGGAACGGCCCAGCCGGGCCTTCGCCCACGATCGAGGGCAGAATCCGCCAGACTTCCGCCAGCGGCAGGGGCCGACTGGGATCGGCAACCAACGGCCAAAGCTCCGGCCGCCCGAGTTCGACGGCCGCCTGATGCACCAGTGCACTGGCACAGTCGAGGTAAAGCGTCAGAGCGGCGCGTGCGTAGCGGCTGCCCTCGGCCCTGGATTCGTGATCCTTGAGCCGCGACTCCGTATGAAAGTGGAGGGCGTCGTTGTAAAGGCAGTGAAACGGGCTGAAGGTCGTTTCGATCATGCCGACGCCCGGCGCGGCCTGCTGCGACTCGGTCGTGAGCGAAGTCGAGACTGGCTCAAGCGATGCGATCCGATTTCGCCACTGCTCCGACGCGTTGTTGCCGTCTTCCATCGAAATGCCCAGGGAGTGTGCGGAATCTGCTTCGAAATGCCCATATTCAGCATATTACGAAATTGTCATCCGAAAAGCGGCGTCAACGCAACCGGAATCAAAGCAGGTTCCTCAATTTTGTGCGGCCTGAAATCGCGATTTCGCTCACTTTCCTCAGAAACTCCGTATCCGATACCATGTGACGAACCAGGGTCACGCACCCATCCCTTCGCCAATTTTCACACTTGAAAGCGAGTCATGCCATGAAGTCTCGATCCGCGGTGTTTCTCCTGACGTTCGCCGGGTTCCTGAGCGGAATGCCCCAGGCGATCGGCCAGGAGACCGAAGCACGCAAACTCACGGATTGGTTCAAGGCCTACATCGAAAAGGTCATGAGCGACGAACCGATGACGGCCACCCGGCTGGGCGACCACCGGTACGACGACCGACTCGAAGAACTCTCGCCCGATGCCCGCAAAGCTCGGCTGGATCGGGACAAATCCGCCCTGGCTGACCTGAAGAAATCGATCGACCCGAAAAAGCTCGAACTGGCTGACCGCGTCGACTTCGAAATCCTGGCCCGGCATCTCGAATCACGCATCTGGCTGACCGAGAATTTTCGCACCTATGAAGAAGATCCGCGCGTCTGGGGCGATTATCTCACGGAATCGGTCTATCTTCTTCTGGTGCAGTCGACTCTGCCTAAGGAAAAGAACTTCGAGAACGCCCTGAAGCGGATGAAGGCGATCCCGGCGGTCGTCGAAACGGCCCGAAACACGATCGGCAACCCGCCGAAAGTGAAGACCGAAACCGCGATTCTGCAGACGCGCGGCGCGATCGACTTCTACACCCGCGAAATCTATCTCATCACTGGCCGTAAGACGGACGACGTCGAGCTGAAAGCCGCGACCGAACCTGTCGTCGCAGCCCTGAAGAAACATCTGGCGTTCCTGACCGAACAGGTCCTGCCCCGATCGGGCGAAAACTGGCGAGTCGGCCGGGAACTTTTCGCAAAGAAGCTCGACTATGACCTCGACTCAGGCCTGACGGCCGCGGAAGTCCTCGCTGAGGCCGAGAAGGAAGCCGAACAGGTCGAGCGCGAGATGTTCGTCATCGCACGCCAGATGTGGTCGCAGGCTTATCCTGGCGTCGTGATTCCTCCGGACGATCCGAAAGGCCGCCGCGAGACGATCGCCAAAGCCCTGGCGGCGACTGCCAAAGTGCATGGATCGCCGGAGACGCTCGTCACCGACGCGAAGGCCACCGTCGCGGACATCACGAAGTTCATCCGTGCCAGAGACATCCTTCGACTGCCCGAGCCGGACCGCTGTGCCATCATCGAAATGCCCGAATTCATGCGCGGCAATTCCGTGGCGTATCTCAACCCCGCCCCGCCGCTGGACATTCTGGCGCGCAGTGAATATGCCATCAGCCCGCCACCTGCCGACTGGACAGCCCAGCGGGTGGAAAGCTTTCTCGGCGAATACAACGCCGCGATGCTCAAGGTGCTGACGATCCACGAAGCCTATCCAGGGCACTATGTCCAGCTCGAATACGCCAACCGCGTGCCCTCGCTCATCCGCAGGGTTCTTGGATCAGGCACTTACAGCGAAGGCTGGGCTGTTTATACCGAGCGAATGATGCTCGACCAGGGATTCGGCGAGGGCGATCTGGCCCTGAGGCTCAATCAGTTGAAGTTCTATCTGCGTGCTGTCTGCAACGCGATTCTGGATCACAAGATGCACTGCTCGGGTATGACCGATGAAGAAGCCCGTGCTTTGCTCATGGACCGGGCGTTTCAGACGGAGGGCGAAGCCGTGGGCAAGATCATCCGGTCGAAGCAGTCGAGCGCACAGCTTTCGACCTATTTCGTCGGCCGGACGGCTTTCCATCGGCTGCGTCAGGCCGTTCAGCGAGAACAGGGCGAGAAGTTCGATATCGGCCGGTTCCATGAAGCCGTTCTGGAACAGGGCAGCGTTTCTGTGAAGTACTTGCCCGAGCTGGTGCGTGACCGGCTGCAACGCCCGCGGGCGGTGTCCGTGAATTGAAGTCCGATGATTCGAGTGACTACCGATCGAACGAAAGAAGGCGGCCCAAGGGCCGCCTTCTTTGCGTATTGAGGTTCAGGCGATGGGTCAGATTACTTGCTGCCGTCGCCAGGAGCCGGGGTCTTGTCGTCGATCGGCAGCTTTTCCAGCACTTCGGAAAGGCTCTTGGTCGAAACGGCCATTTGCTCCGGGTTGGCTTCGGTCGTCTGGGCCATGATTTCGTCGCGAATCTGGTCCATCTTGGGGAACAGCGACATCATGGCCTGAGCCTGACGCTCATTCTTCGCGGCACCGAAACGAAGGTTGAAGTGCTTCATGAAGCCGATCAGGTCGGTCACGGTCGGCTCGACATTCGCCTTGCGGGCTTTCTCGATGGTCGCCATGATCTCTTCGAAGTTAGGCGACGCCAGCATCTTGGTCATCTTCTTGGCCGAGGAGATCCGGGCTTTCGCTTCCTGATATCCAGGGTCGCCGAACTTGGCGTTCTTCTGGAAAACCATGTCCAGATCGTCGATCGCCTTGATCAGGGCGCTGATCTGGTCCGTCGACAGCGACTGGTCAGCGCTGTGCTGCTCGACATTGCCGAGTGCATCCTTGATCGCCTTGCGATTCGGCGCGTAAACTTCGGAACGCAGCAGAATCGGAACTTCCGCTTCGCCCATCAGGTCGCCGATGGTGAATGCAACAGCCTGGTTGGCATAGAAAAGCGGCAGGTCCTTACCCAGACCCGGTTCCAGCGGAATGCGGGACAACTTGAGCTGCGACGGGTGGACTTTCTTCGGATCGGTCACGTCTTCCAGCACGGCGTTCAGCGCGTTACCGGAACGGATGTCGCTTTCGTTCGGCGTTTCGTGGATGCGCTTCTTGATGTTTTCCAGCGACTGGACCGTGTTCCGGGAGTTGCGTTCGCGACGCAACATGTTCGTCCAGTTCATGTAATGCTGCTGTTGCCACATCGCCTGGCTGATCCGGAGATTCGTGTCCACGTTCATGGACCGGGCCATCGCCGAGTCGACGTTGTATTGGCCGGCACCCATGGCCATGGCACCCATACCGTAGCCGATCCCTTCCATGGGGGTGCTGGCACCCCAACCACCCCAACCGCCCCAGCCGCCCCATTGGGCATGCGAAGCCTGTGCGAAGAAGCTCAAAACACCCATGCTGAAAGCGGGGATGACCCATTTCGAACGGAGCGACATGATCGAGTACCTCTTGAAGAATCGAAGATCCCGGATGCGTGCGCGGAACTCCCGAAGCACCGAACATCGGGGTCCTGGCTAATTCGATTATCATCAATTATAAAGCCGTGCACTGGCAAGTCGAACGAGTTTTTTGCGAATTCACTTCGAATAATCCGGAAATCGGATCGAACGGAATCGATTTTCCCGACCCCTACGATTTATCAGTCACAAGACTTCCTCAAGCTTCGAATCCGAGGGAATGTCGTCGTCCGGGTCAGGGCCCGGGTAATCGGACGCATAAGGCACATCGGCCCCACCACCCATGTTCTGGCGTCCCGGGAAGGCCAGGGGTGGCTGCATCGGGTCCGTCACCATGAAGTCGGCTTCCGATCCGGGAGGATACGACACCTGAGCGACGCCGCCCTGCACCTCCGTGGGAGAGTCCGGGGATTCCAGAGATTCGGACGAATCGGCCGATCCTGAATTGGCGTCCAACTCTTCGGGATCGACCACCCGAACGATCACCGGACCGATGGCGATCTCGTCGCCGACCATCAATCTGCTTTCCTCAACCTTCTCGCCATTGACCCAGACGCCGTGCCGGCTGCCGAGGTCGCGAATGAAAAGGTCGTCGTCCGTTTCGACCAATACGCAGTGCCTGCGACTAACCGAATGCACTTTCAGGACGACATCGCAGTGCGGATGCCGACCGATCAGAAGGATCGATCGATCCGCCGTCGTCGGCGGGATTTCGAGTTCCGGAGGAAAGACGAGAGTCGGTCGCATCGCTCGTTTCGATCCGAATTGGCCGGAAACGCATGCGACGTCAGCCCCGATCACGGAATCGGCACATCGACGTCAACGACAGATCATACACAATTCATGAACCGGTGCGGATCCGAATCTCCATGGAAGATTCCCGCAATTCGTCCGGCATGGGCACCACGGCCGGTTTGTCGCGCATATCCCCGACCGGAACGCGATCCGTCAGGACCAGGCTCTCCCGTTCCGAATTCCGGGTTTCCGTCGGAACTTCCTCGAATTCGACACATTTGAAGTGCATCTGGGCAATCGATACGACGTCGCCAGGATTCAACTCCGAATAAATCACCGGATTTCCGTTCACACGTATCCCATTGGTCGAATTCAGGTCGCGAACGAAAATTCGTTCGCCCTCCGTATGAAAACAGCAATGAACTCGTGAAATCCGCGGCGACCGGATTCTGAAATCACATGAGGGGTGCCGCCCGACTACGATCAGACCCATCTTCAGCGGAATATTCTCCGCTGTGTCGAGTGCCAGTAGTCGGCGATTCATCTCATGCCTCCGGTACTCGCGCATGTCGCTGTCCGATCTTCGCCAGGGGGACCCAAACTAACTAATCAATCGATGCGGATCGCGGTCCGGGACACGCGAGGAAATCTACCTGATCGATAGATCCAAGTCAACGTGTCATCCAGAGACTCACCCAGGGGCCTCGCCCGCCACTCGATCAGCGAACGTGTCGACGAATCGTCGAAGTGCATGATTCTACGGGCGAGACGCAATCCTGTGACGGTCGCCATCGGACGATTTCCCGTCCAGTAGTCCGCAACCCATTCGCTCAGATAAGCATAGGACAATCCGACCGCGTATGGAATTCGGATTTTCGGAGCGTTGAGACCCGTCAACGCCGCGATGCGATCGAGCAACCCGGCCAGCGATACGTTCTCACCAGCCAGAAGATGTCGCCGCCCCGGGTGCCCCAGCTCCATCACCCGAATCAGCCCCGTGGCGACGTCCCGGGAATCCACCAGATTGAGGCTGCAATCCATATATCCCGGCATTCGCCTCATAAGAAAGTCGAGGATCAGGCATGTCGGCGGACTCGGCCCCGGATCGTCCGGGCCGATCGGCATCGTCGGATTCGCCACAACGACAGGTAGCCCCTGCCGCCCCAATTCGATCGCGTATTTCTCCGCCCGCAACTTCGAAAGGCAGTATGGACCGACGGCGTCAGACTCGTCGATCGCCACCTGCTCGTCGATCGCCACGCCCTTCGGCCAGATGCGTTTCGTCAGTATCGATTCTGTCGAGCAATGAAGCACCCGCGATGCCCGATGCTCAAGCGCGATGTCGATCACATGGCGTGCGCCCTGATGATTCACCGCTTCGAACTCGGCCCTGTCCCTGGCCCAGAGATGCGGATTGGCCGCCAGATGATAGACCTCGGCATCGCGACAATCCGCAAGCGCTGCACGCACTGCGCCGGCGTCACGAATGTCCGCGTGACGGCCTTCGACTTCCGCCGGAAGTTTCGCCTGGTCGAACCCGGGGCGTTCGATGACCACGACAGACCTGCCAGCGTCCAGCAGTTGCCTGACCAGGTGCCCGCCAAGGAATCCTCCGCCGCCGGTTACGAAAACGGGTCTTTCCGAATCGAAGCTCATGCCACGCTCCCGTTCGAACCGCTGAAGCCAGGGGATTGACCTGGTTTCTGTCTCGCAAGCTCGTCGATGGCCTCGGCCGCCAGCTTCGCACCGGGCTCTGAGGCCACAACCCGGGCAGCCTCAGCGGCATGTTCACGAAACGTAGGACTTTCGATGAGCCTGCGCAAGAGCGGCTCGGCCCGATCGGCATCGAAATCGGCCTTCGGCAGCCAGAGCCCGCAACCGGCCCGCTCGACGCGAACGGAATTGTCGAACTGATCGTGCGACATCGGCACCACCAGCTGGGGCATACCGGCACGCAGGGCCTGGCCCGTCGTGTTCAGGCCGCCATGATGCACATTGATGCAACCTCGCGGGAAGATCGTCGCGTGGGGTGCGTAATTGAGTACGAGACAATCGGGATCGGTGATCCGTGCCTGGATCGTTTCGACCTCTGGACCGACCAGCAGCACTGCCCGACGGCCGACGCGGCGGGCGGCCTCCCAGGCTTGAGGATAGAACTCGCCCGCAGTGTAAACGCCTGTCGAACCGAGCGTGATCACGACAGGCGGAGTGCCCGCTGCCAGAAACGATTCGAGTGCGGCATCGACCGGTTTCCCGTGCACGGCGTCGTTCCGGTCGAAAAAGGCGAAACCAGTCTGCACCGTCCGTTTCGGCCATTCCGCCAGAGGCTTGCCCAGCGAACGGGAAAAACATGCGATGACGAGATCGGCCTTCTTCAGATAATGATCGAAAAACGGATGCCCCGGCTCAGGCGGCAGTCCGATTTCCGCCCGGATCTTCCGGAAAACCTGCCACTGGCGTCCGTTGAACTTCAGGGCCAGACGCATGATCCAGCTCAAGGGCCAGTTGCCGATCCACTTCAGCCGTTCCGGGCGGCGGATATCATGCGTGACCGGTGGCTCCTCGAGCGTCACGAACATCATCGGCGCGTACGGCAGGGCCACCCAGGGCTTGCCGGACTTTTCGGCGAAATAGGCCGCGGAGAGCACGAAAGGATGAAGCACGACGAGATCCGAGTCGCGAACGAGCGGCTCGACGGCCCGGGCCGTCGCCTCTGCGCTCGGTACGATCAGCTCTCCCATGACCCTGTCGGGGCCATGCCGAGGGTCCATGAACCGCTCGATCACCCGCTTCTGCTCTGACTCTTCCGGGAACTTCGGCGGGATTTCGGCGAACTTCATGCCGGCCTCTTCGATCCGCGGGCCATGCTTGTCGCTCGTCGCCACGGTCACTTCGTGTCCCATGGCACGCAACTCGCGGCCGATCGCCAGAAACGGGTGCAGATCGCCCAGTGAGCCGATCGTCGCCATCAGAATTCGTGCCATGCCTGGCCTTCGCTCCACTTCGATTCAGGGCCGAACCCGATAGACCTGCTTCGACGGCCACGCCCCTTCCGGACGGCTCAGCACGCCATCGCGAACCAGGCCATCGAAAAACTCACGCGTGACGAAATCGGTGAAACCATAGTTACCGGGGCTTCGATATCGTTCGATCTCGGGCCAGTCCACGAACAGAATCGTGACACCCAGTTTCCTCAGCGCATCGTGAGTTTCCGCCGAAGTCCTGCCCCGGGAAATCGACTCGATTCTTTCATGATTGAACACCGTGTTATACAGAATCGGCCGTTCCCAATAGAAAACCGCCGCCTGGCCTACGAGCAGGGCCCTGTCCCGCGACGTCATCGATCGATCCAGTGCCACGCTTGCCGGATAGAGCCGCTCCGGTACGCTCTTCCAGAGCCGTTCCAGCGGCGATGTCCATTCGTTGAGCCCGGCCAGCGCCGTCGAGCAATAAATCCAGTTCGCCGCCAGACAGATGCCGACGAATACGCCCCTCCAGAACCTGCCGCCCGGAAATCTCGCCGCCGCGACCGCCCCGATACCGGCCAGAAGAGCCAGCACAGGCTGAATCGGCAGCCAGAAACGGTCGAGCCTGTGTGTGAATAGCCACCATGACGCGAAAATCCACACCGCCAGGGCCGTCAGCAATGCGACATGCCTTCGATTTCTGCTGACAGGCACGAAACCCAGCGGGGCGAACGCCGCGAACAGCGGCGTCTGCCAGTCGTTTCGCCCGGCGACATCCACGATCGACCGCTGCAGATCTTCCATTTCGACTGCCTTACGGCCATGGGCTCGCGTCCATTTGGCATCATCAGCGGCATCACGGTCGATGCCTCCGAAAACGGACCAGGCCAGCGGATAAACCGGGTTGCCCGTATCGACCACATTTTTCGCGAGCCATGGGCCGAAGATCAGGCTCCCGCCCAGAATGGCCCCCAACAGCGGCTTTACGCTGCGAAATCGGCCGATCGCGACGATCGTGAGCAACGCCCCGGGCACGATCACGGGCAAAATCGCCGTGTATTTGCACGACATCGCCCAGCCCGAAACGGCACCGACCAGAGCCCAGTTTTTCGCCGTGCCGTCACGCCAGGCCCTTTCGGCAGCCCACAACCAGGCAGCCATGGCGGCACATAACGGGCCTTCGACATACGGAATCGCCGCAACGCGATACGTCCATGGAGTCGACAGATAGAAAACCGCCGCCCACCAGCCTGCATGGGGCATGCCCAGCCGACGTGCGATCGCTACCAGGAATCCAGCCGCGACAAGAGCATGAATGGCGATCAGCAATTGCCCTGCCAGAGCCCCGGTTTTCCAGTCGTCGGCCACGATCATGGCGGACAAATGCAGCATCTCGACACCGAACGGCATGTTCGTGTAGATGTTGTGCCCCAGGTAGCTGATCCTGCCGTTCAGGTAATATTCCTTCGGCCCCTGCAGGTGATATTCGATGCAGTCGAAGTCGATCGTCGGCAGCATCGAAGCCAGAATCAGAATCACGACGAAAGGCCATGCGGGCCATGGAACGAAAGAGACGATCGTCTTCAGCCATGACTGCCGACCGGTTTCGACAATGTCCGGCTTGCGGTTCGCAACAGACATGACCGCATCGAATACGAAATACGCTGCGAACCCGGCGACGATCGCCAGCCAGAGCCATCGTTGAGTCGCTCCAATGCGACCGAGAAGCAGCGTCGTCGTGCCCCAGGCGGGCAATCCGATCGCGGCGGCAGCCAGGATACGTTCGCCCGGGAGCCAGTCGTCCGGCGAATTCCGCAAGGCTCGCAAGACCGCGGTTCCGAGCCCGAGAATCGCGAACAGAATCACCGAAGCCGTGAGAACGACGGGGACTCGGTCGACAAGTCGTGGAAAGCCCGCCAGTTCGTCGAGGGCCTGACCGACCAGGCTTTCCTGCCAGTCGAAGCCCGGGTTCAGCCCCGGTGTCGTCGAAAACAACAGCAGCCCGCGCGTGACGGCCTGTTTCGCTCCGACCGGCGTCGCGTTCGGTAGAGGCGTCGTCAAAAACCAGCCAAGCCAGAGAACCTGCAGCGCAGCGACGATCGGGGTCGCGAATTTCGCCGCCTGTGCCCCTATCGACTGCTCTCGCGGCTGCGGGGCGTTCGTCATGTCGGCCATACGAATGTCCGCCGAATCACAGAAGGGGCCCGATCTGCCACGGGGCGAATTCTTCCTCTCCGATACCGGCGGCTTCGCTCTTGGTCGGCTTGCCGCTGGCCACATCCAGAATCGTTTCGAACATGCGCTGGCCGACCGATTCGACCGATTCGCCTTCGAGAATCGTCCCGGCGTCGAAGTCCATGTCGTCGATCATTCGGTTATATAAAGGCGTATTCGTCGTGACCTTGATGCACGGCGTCGGCCGCAGCCCCAGCACGCTGCCCCGGCCCGTCGTGAACACGAGCACGTTGCAGCCGCCAGCCACCAGACCTGTCGTGCAGTGCGGGTCGAGCCCCGGCGTGTCCATCATCAGCAGCCCGGGCTTGTCGCACTTCGCGGCATAATCGACGACGTCCACCAGAGCCGTCGACCCCGCCTTCGCCGCCGCGCCCAGCGATTTTTCGAAGATCGTCGTCAGGCCGCCGTTCTTGTTGCCGGGCGAAGGGTTATTGTTGATCTCGCCCCCGAAAACGCCAGCGTACCATTCCCACCATTTGAGCTTCTCGACAAGCTTTTCGCCAACCTCTCGCGAGACAGCCCGCCGCGTCAGAAGATGCTCCGCCCCATAAACTTCCGTCGTCTCCGCAAGCACGGCCGTGCCGCCTTGAGCCACGATCATATCGGCCGCGACACCCAGAGCCGGGTTTGCCGTGATGCCCGAATTGCCGTCGGATCCGCCACATTCCAGGCCAAGAACGATCTTCGATGCCGGCTGTTCCGTACGACGGCAAGCGTTCGCCTCAGGCAGAAGCTTGCGGACGCCTTCCACTGCTGCTTCGACCGTGCGGGAAATCCCCCCCTGCTCCTGAATCGTCAACATCTGGGGTCGCATGACCACCCGGTCCTTGCCGGCCCCCGCGGGAGTGGCGGCAAGCACGACGAGATCCTGACTTTCGACCAGGTGGGCGGGATACGTGCCCTCGCAACCCAGCCCCACAATGAGATATGCGGCGACGTTCGGGTGTGTCGCGAACCCGGCGAGAACCCTCTCCAGGACACGAAAGTCGTGCCCCTCGAAGGGAAAGCCGCAGCCCCCCTTGTGCGTCACGGCGAAAACGTGGTCGACGTTCGGAAAATCCTTGAGGATGCCGCTTTCTCGAATGCGATTCGTGATCAGCCGCGACGTCGAAGCGGAACAGTTCACGGTCGAGATCACGGCGATCGCGTTGCGCGTGCCGACACGCCCGTCAGCTCGAAGGTAGCCCTGAAAAGTCCGTCTGACCGGTGCGACCGGCGTAACCGGCACATCCGCGGCGAACTGGTAATCCCGTTCGAAAAGGTCAGCACGCACATTATGAACGTGCACCCATTCACCCGGTTCGATCCCGCGCGAAGCGAAGCCGATGATCTGACCATATTTACGTATCGCTTCGCCCGCCGCGACCGGGCGAATCGCGACCTTGTGACCGAGCGTGATCACCTCGCGCGTGGTGACTCCGGCCGAAAGACCAGGAAGATCGAGGCGGAAGTTCGCGGGTAGAGGGCGGGCAGCAACCGCGACATTATCTTCAGGTCTGAGGACGATGACGGATGGAGGAGCGGTCCGCTGTGTCGAGGCGTTCATAAGGCGGAGATTCGTCAGGGGCGATCGATGGGTCGGAAAGATCACGACAATGCCGTTGGCCGATCTTAACAAGAATCAGCGGGTTGCGAAATGCGAACGGTTCGGTCGGGCGTCATTCGCCTGCGGAATCAGGCGATGCCTGATCGTCCGCCATTTTCGGAAACGGATCGCCGGACTTCCGAAATTGAGAAAATCAGGATGAAAGAATTTGGTCTCGTTCCGGATTTCGTTGAAATTACGGCGGTCAGACTGTAACTTGATAAGCGAACGAATGGCGAATCTCTTCGCCAGATTCCGGCAGCGAACGACGCCCTTGACCGGAATCCCCGGTCGTGGTTCGGCCGGATGTCCGCGGCAGCGCTGGAACGGTCAGGAAAGGCCTCGTCTGATGAAGTTGCTCGAATTTCTGGTCCCCCAGGCGATCACCGTCGATCTCCAGGCGACCGACAAAGAGGGCGTGATTCGCGAAATCGTAGGCCGGCTGCGTCAGGCTGGCGCACTCGCCGCCAGCGATTGCGAAAGTGTCATCAAGGCGATCCTGAGTCGTGAAGAGCTGGGTTCGACAGGCATCGGCCGGGGCGTCGCCGTCCCTCATACGCGGCACCCTTCCGTGGACAAGCTTGTCGCCTGTATCGCCACATCCCAGAAAGGCGTGGACTTCGCATCGCTCGACGATCATCCAGCCTATGTTTTCTTTCTGCTGATCTCCCCTCCCAATCAGCCTGGCCCCCACTTGCGGGCCCTCGACAACGCGGCCCGTTACATGCGCGACGATCAATTCGTCGATTCGCTTCGAGCCGCCGAATCGCCGGAAGCGGTCATCTCCCTCATTCGGGACATGGATACGCAGCATAATTCCGGCTCCTGAATCGAACCAGGCTTCGGCTTTCGTCAATTCGCCGGCCGATCCTCATCGGGCCGCAACTCAGCGACGCAGCGGCACTTACTTGCCCGACTCCGTCCGTTGGCTTCCCAGTTCGTGCGTAAAAGGCGGGGCATCCATGTCGAACACCAGTACGAACGCCCACCGCGAAGTTCGCATCAATGTCGAATACGGCATGCATTTGCGTCCGGCCGAGCTTTTCGCCCGGACGGCAGCGCGGTTCCTGTCCGACATCCGCGTGGACTACGCGGAGAAAGGTGAGCGGGTCAACGGCAAAAGCCTGCTCGATCTTATGACGCTCGCCGCCGAATGTGGCGCTGTCCTTCAGATTCTGGCCGAAGGCCCCGATGCCCAGATGGCCGTCGATACGCTCTGCCGGCTCGTCGAATCCGATTTCAGCGGCGACGTGGCCAACCCTTCGTCGCAAGCGGTCTGACCGGCTCCGGCCCATCCCTCACGTTCCGAGCGGAAAGCGAATCGCCAGCTTCGTGAGGCGTCCCGCGTCACGTTCGACGACGAACGTCCGCTCCAGATGCGCAAGCTCTCGTCATGTTCTTCGAAACGAACCGGGCCGATTTCGCTTGGCAGTTCAATGGCATGGCAGTATACTGATTGAGTCCAGTTCAGGCACGTACCGATTTCGAAGCTCTGCGATACGGCACAAAATTCCCTGATCGTTCGGCTCAGAAATACGAAGTCGGGTAACTGTCGATCTGTGGCATCGACTGTCCACCGACCGTCCGGTCGATTCATAGACCTTGAGACGCATCGGTTTCCGTTGCGATATGGTTCCAGCCCGTTGCATGACGACACAAGCGGCATCTCCTGAAACGACTCCGACTGCAAGCCTTCCGACTTTTCGTTACCGCCTCAGGTACGAAAAAAAGGGAGATCTCGCATGGATCGGCCATCAGGATCTGATGCGCCAGCTTGATCGCCTGTTTCGGCGAACGGAGCTTCCCGTAGCTTATTCCGAAGGTTTCAATCCCCGCCCCAAGGTCAATCTGGTTCAAGCCCTCGGGCTGGGAATCGAGGCCTTGCGTGAAGTGATGGAACTGGAACTCACCGATCGTCTTCCGGGTCAGGAATTGCTCGACCGCCTGAATTCGAAAGTACCGCCCGGCCTGAGATTTTTCGAAGCGGAAGACGCTCCCGGCCGCCGTGCCGCGAGGGCATCCGCCGTCACATACCTATTGCACACCGAACTCCCTGAAGGAACACGAGAAGCCGTCGCGCTTCGCATGGAGGAATTGCTCGCTTCGCATACCTGGCCCATCGAGCGACACCGCGACAAGAGAGTCGTGAAGCTCGATCTCAGATCCCTGATTCATTCCCTCGATTGGTCGGAGGACGGTCACGTCCGCATGTGCCTGCGCGTCACGCCCGAAGCCACCCCACGCCCCGAGGAAGTCCTCGCGGCTCTTGGGCTTGAGCATGTCAGCAAACTCGGCACCCTGATCCGGCTCGATCTGATTCTGGAGGAACCGCCTTCTCACCCCGGCTTGACACCCGCGAACGTCGCCTGACTTGCGACCCGCGACAGCCGGATCCGCAGCGCTCACTGACGGTCCGATCCCCGACACCACCGCTCCAGCTTCCGCCGACGACCGGCACTACTTGCCGCGATCCCGGAATGCGAATCCAGGGCGATGAATCCCGGTTCGAACCGTCCCGTCATCGAAACTCTAACGATCGAGCCTTTCCAGCCCTTCCGTACGAGGATGCTCTCGTCCGAGGCCACCGGTCTGGCTCTCCGACAGGAACACGAATCTCATGAAAAAAGAAATGTTGATCAATGTCCGGCAATCTGAGGAATGCCGCATTGCGATCATCGAAAACGGCGTTCTGGAAGAACTTTACGTCGACCGCACCAGCCACGAGACTTACTCCGGCAACATTTACAAAGGCCGTATCGTCAACCTGGAGCCAGCGATTCAGGCGGCCTTCGTCGATTTCTCGATCGGCCGCAACGGGTTCCTCCACGTCTCAGACGTCGAGCCCCGTTACTACCGCAAACACCTGGGCGACGACGTTCAGCTGGGCGGCCGCGACCGGGGCCGCGATCCACGCCGCTTTCAGCCTGGCGATGCACGGGCCGCGGCGGGCGTGGATCCGTCCATGGCCGATCCACTGGCTCCGGAACGGCCGGCCCGCGGGGAACGCAGTCCCCGTCGAGGCCGCGACGACCGGCGCGGCGGCAAGTCTATCCCGCGTGAACCTGTCCCGGACGTATCCGCGTTCGAACCCCAGGACGATTTCGCCGGCGGAAGCGAATTCGGATTTTCCGATGATGTCGCCCCCGAACAGATCGCGGATATTTCCTCGACCGATTTGACGACCCGGCGCGGGCCACGCCCTGAAGGCAGGCGCGACCGCTCCAGGCGTGGTTCAGGCCGTTCAGGCCGGGGCGGCCGGGAGCGTGCCAGCCGAACTCCTGAATCGGCCGATTTTGCCCCACCCTCGTTCGATGATCCCACTGAGTTCGGCAGCGTCGAGCCAGTAAGACAACCAGCCGAGTTCTTCGATCCCGAATTTTTCCCTGCGCCGGTTCCCGAACCGGTTCGAGAACCGGAGATCGCCGCCGAAGCCGACCGGACTTCCGAATACGTCGAACCCGTCCGTCCAGCCAGTTCACCGGAACCCGTATCACCTTTCGAGCCCCCGTTCGTACCCCAGCCGACTCCGCCGGCTCGGCCCTCGTTCGTCACTCGAGTACGACGCGCTTTCGGTTCTGGTCTCGAAGACTGGGAAACCCCCGAGCCGCCCGCGGCATCGAAAGTCCGTCAGGTTCTCTCACCGATCCCCACACCCGCGCCCAGGCCGGCCACACCGCCACCTGTCGAATCGCGATCACCGGAACCGGAAAAAGAGAACCGCACCGTTACGCGCTCCATGCCGCCGGCCGCTCCCGAGCCGCCCGCGGAAGGACAGCCCCAGCCTGTACCGCCTCCCACGGCTTCGCGACGCCGCGGATTCGGCAGCGGGCTCATCGAAGAGCTGGAACAGCCCGAAACTCCGGCAGCTGAATCCCGATTCGAGCCGCAAAAACCGGCCGAGATTCCGGCCGAGCCCGAACGAGTAGTTCGCAGAAACGCTCCGGAACCGAGAGTCCAGGGCTTCGGCGCAAGTCTTTTCGAGGAAACGACTGAAATCGAATCGGACTACGCCGAGGATTTCACGACAAGCTCCACTGAGGAAAGTGTCGAAGCCGTCGATAGCTGGCGTGAAGAATCGACCGAACTGACCTCCCCAGAGCCGGTCGACCCTGAATTCGGATCTACCGAAATCCGCCCTCGCAGCAGAGGCGGACGTCGACGATCCAGCCAATCCGGCCGAGGCCGGTCCCGCTCACGTCGAACCCCGGGCGATTCGCCGACGGAAGGCGAAGCTTCTGTCGAATCCGGATTTCCGGAATCGACCGGTTTCGAAGCTGATTCGAACGCAACTGGTGAGGCCCCTGCTGACACCGCCGGAACGATCGAGTCGGCCCCTGGCCAGTCCCGCGGCCGTGACGCGATTCGTGCCCGTGGCGGCAATCGCGTTTCGCGTGGTCCAC
The DNA here is from genome assembly GCA_016125085.1 of bacterium. Classification (GTDB taxonomy): domain Bacteria; phylum Planctomycetota; class Planctomycetia; order Isosphaerales; family Isosphaeraceae; genus QWQI01. The sequence goes on along the minus strand of WGMM01000004.1, from coordinate 109,208 downwards.
GCCCGCCGGTTAAGCTCAAACCTGACGATTTTCCGATCGAACCGGCCGAATCTTCGGAGGAAGGCACGGCATCTCGTGGAGGCCCCGGCCGTTACGTTCCTCGACTCGAACGAGAGCGATTCGGCAAATCGAGACCGGCACGTTCAGGCGGCTTCGAAGACAGTTCTCTGGCCGAATTTTCCGATTCCGAATTCGAAACCTCGGAAACCGGCGAAGCGGGAATCGATCCGTCTGGCGATGCGGGCCTGGCCGATGACCCCCGGCTGAATCCGCGTGGCCGTGACGGCAGACCCCGCCGCAGACGCAGACGCCGCCGCCCCGGCGCGCCTGAAACCGCTGCCCGGCCTGGCGAACCCCGAGAAGAGTCGGCAGCCTTCGATGAACCGGCCGGCGAAGCCGATTCATGGAATGAGCTGGACTGGTCGAACAGCCCCCCAGGCGCAGCGGAAGCACTCGCGGAAACCGAACCCGCAAGCGACTTCGACGCCGAGCCGACCGAGGAAGCCCCTCGTTCGCGTGGCCGCCACAGACGGCGGGTTCGGCGCGGGCGGCCAGGTTCGGAATCGGCATCATCGCCGATCGAACCGATGGGCGACGATGCCGACGACGATTTTATCGAACCTTCCGGGCGAAGTTACACGATCGATCCGGACGACATCGTCGAGCCGGAACTCGAAGAAGAAATTCGCCGCGAAGCTGAAGAAATCGCACTTCTGGAGATCGAGCTGGGCATTCGCATGCCGGGCGAAATCCGCGAATCGCCCCGATCGGGTGCGGCCCCTGGCGGCCGTTCCGCGGGTGGCGGCGGGCGCGGCTTCTTCAAGCCGCCGATCCAGGAAGTGTTTCGCCGCAACGACGAAGTCCTCGTTCAGGTGATCAAGGAAAGCCTCGGCACCAAGGGACCGACCCTCTCGACTTACATCTCGATCCCTGGCCGGTATCTCGTGCTTATGCCTGGCCTGAACAGGGTCGGCGTTTCACGCAAGATCGCGGACGACAGCCAGCGCCGCAAGCTGCGTGACCTGATGAACCAGCTCAATCCCCCCAAGGGACTTGGTTTCATCGTGCGTACGGCAGGTGTCGATCGCTCCAAGCGTGACCTCGCCCGCGACCTGGCATACCTGCTGAGGCTCTGGAAGACGATTCTCCGGCGGATCAAGCGGACGAAATCGCCCGCTCCGATCTACCAGGAATCGGACATGATCATCCGGACCATCCGCGACATCTTCAACGCCGAGATCGACACGATCTGGATCGACGAACCCTCGGCCTACGAACGGGCGCACGAGTTCCTGAACAACGTCATGCCCAAGTTCGCGGATCGTCTCAAGCTCTACGAAGAGAAGACGCCGCTGTTCCACAAGTACGGCATCGAGGACGAAATCGCCAAGATCGGCATGCGGCACGTGCCGTTGCCGGACGGCGGCTCAATCGTCATCGACCAGACCGAAGCACTCGTAGCCATCGACGTCAACTCCGGCAACTTCCGTGTCGAGGACGACGCCGAACGTACCGCCTACGAAATGAACCTGCGTGCGGCCAAGGAAATCGCCCGGCAACTTCGCCTGCGTGACCTGGGCGGCGTGATCGTGAACGACTTCATCGACATGCGTGAGGAACGCCATCGCAGGGGTGTCGAACGTGCCCTGCGTGACGCGATCCGTCGCGACCGGGCCCGCACGAAAATCCTGCGGATGAGCCAGTTCGGCCTCATCGAGATGACCCGCCAGCGTATTCGCCCGAGCATCAAACGGTCGATCTACGAAGATTGCCCGCACTGCCTGGGCCAGGGCGTCACCAAAACGCCCGAGAGCATGTCGATCGACGTGATGCGCATCCTGGCCCTGGCGGCCAACCGGAACGACATCCGCCGGATCAACATCACCTGCTCGCACAACGTGGCCAACTACCTCAACAACCGGAAACGGCAGGATCTGGCACGCCTCGAAAAGGACGGCCAGATGAGCATCCACATCCGGCCCGAGGACCACGTGCCCGCCGAGTTCCTCCAGATCGACGGCCTGGGCAATTACAACACGGAATTCCGCCTCTACCCGACGGCGGCGATGACGTCCAACAGGCGTCTGCCGAACACGACCGGCAACGCCCCGGCCCTGCCCTATAACCCTCAGAGCATCGGCGGCCATCACGGCCACATGCACTGAAGAGGACGCGGCCGACGCTGACCTTCGAAACGAAAGGCGGGGAGAATTCTCCCCGCCTTTTTTCGTTCGACGAGAGCCGGTTTCGTGCGATTTTCTTGCGATACTCATCAAGCCTGAAACCGTTTCGGCTATCATTTCATCTACCGATTGCCGGTCCGCCACGACTGTGAACGGATCCTGCCGAAACACTCCAGATGAGCCAACCGAAAATGAAACGACTGCAACCAATCACATTTCTGGCACTCTGCTGGATCACGCTCATGCCCGCTTTCGCCAATTCGGCCGACAACATTCGGGTCATGAGTTTCAATATCCGTTTCGCCACCGCCAGCGACGGCGTAAACGCCTGGCAGAACCGCAAGGAGTTGCTCCTCGAAACGATCCGGGCATTCGCTCCCGACTTGCTCGGAACACAGGAAACGCTCGCCATTCAGCGTGACTTTCTGCAGCAGGCGATGATCGATTTCGAAGTGCTTGCCGCAGGCCGGGACGACGGTGCCGAGAAGGGCGAAATGATGGCCCTGTTCTTTCGGAAGTCCCGTTTCGAAAAGCTCGGCGGCGGCCATTTCTGGCTTTCCGAAACGCCTGACAGCGTCGGCAGCAAAAGCTGGGACAGCTCCCTGCCCCGCATGGTCACGTGGGTGAAGCTCAAGGACCGTCAAAATCCATCCGCATTGCCAACAGCATATTTCAATACCCATTTCGATCACCGCGGCCAGCAGGCCCGGCTCGAATCCTCGCGCCTGATTCGCCGCAAAATTGCGGAACTCGCCCCGGGCTGCCGAGTGATCGTCACCGGCGATTTCAATACCGGCGAAGGGACCGCGCCTTATGATGCCATGTTCGCTACGGACAACGACAATCGCCCGGTTCTGATCGACACCTTCCGCAAATCAAATCCGGCAAGGACCGATGCCGAAGGCACTTTCAACGGTTTCGATCCCGGTGTGATCAACGGTGCCCGGATCGACTGGATCGGCTGCTCGCCCGATTTCGAAGTCCTCAGCGCCACCATCGACCGCACGGCCCGCGACGGCCGCACACCATCCGACCATTTCCCAATCACGGCCGTTCTGGCTTCAGGAGCTGCCGCAGCTTCGAAAACCAAAACCGGCTTTCGAACCCTGCGAATCTTGAGCTACAACATCCACCATGGCCGGGGCATGGACGACAAGGTCGACCTGGAACGCATCGCCAGGGTCATTCGAGAATCGAAACCCGATCTCGTCGCCCTCCAGGAAGTCGACCGCAATACAACGCGCACGGCGAAGGTCGACCAAACGGCAGAGCTAGCCCGGCTCACGGGTCTTCATGGCACGTTCGGCAAGGCCATCGACTACGCCGGCGGCGATTACGGCCAGGCGATCCTGTCGCGATTTCCGATCGGCGAGACGAAAATCCACTGGCTCCCCGGCGAGCCTGACAGAGAACGCCGCATCGCGTTCGAAACGCAGGTCGATTTCGAAGGCCGAAAGCTCCGGTTCGTCACGACCCACCTGCATCACGCCAACGACGGTTTCCGCCAGCGGCAGGCCGAAAAGATCAACGCGATCTACGGCGACGACGCCACGCTCACCATTCTGGCCGGCGACTTGAACGCTTATCCTGACAGCGAACCGCTGAAGATCCTGAAGAAGCTCTGGACCATCGCGAACGATGCTCCGGGGCTCGTCAGCTTTCCCGCCGAAAAGCCGAACAGGCTGATCGATTACGTGATTTTCAAGCCATCGAAGGGTATCGACGTGACCGGGCAGCGAGTCATCGATGAACCGGTGGCCTCGGATCACCGTCCTGTTCTCGTGGAATTGAAATTCACCGAATGACCGGTATTCGTGCAATCGCAGCCTACGACTTCGAACGCAATCTCAGCACTTCCATCGCCGCATTCCGGCCGTTCACGCCGATCACCGAACCGCCGGGATGAGTCGCCGCGCCGCACAGGTAAAATCCGTCCATCGGCGTGCGGGCCGTCAGCCGTTTCTCCCACATGTATTCAGGCAGACATTCGCCCTGAAAAATGTGGCCGCCCGTCAGGCCGACTTCCCGCTCGATATCCTGCGGCCCGAGCACCTGCACGTGCTCGATCGCATCCGGCAGGTTCGAACAGTAGGCCGCGATCGTACCGACGACACGCTCCTGTACGGCACTTCGCATTTCGTCCCATGACTTCCCGTTCGCGAACGTGTGCGGCAGGTATTGGGCGAAAACGCTCATCGTGTGGCGGCCGGGCGGAGCGACTGACGCATCGTGGGCCGTCTGGAAATACAATTCCGTCCAGATCGGGGCGGGCAACTCGCCCCGTTTCGCCGCGGCGAACGATTCGCTCCATTCGCCGTGGGTCAGGGGTGTATTGATCTGCCCCTTGTGATGGGTTTCGAAAGTGCCGGGCCGCGTGCGAAAATTCGGCAATTCACGCAGCGCCACATTCAGTTTGACGGTGCAGCCTTCGATCGGGACGCCGCGAACACGGTCCGCCCACGACGAATCGGCATGACCGCCGAGCATCGCCAGTGCCTTTCTCGGGTCGGCATTGCTGACGATCGCCCGAGCCCCGATCCGCGTGCCGCACTCCATAACGACACCTTCACCTGGAACGATCTCGGCCACCGGAACGCCCGTCCGGATCGTCACACCGGCGGCAAGAGCGGCATCGGCCATCAGAAATGAGACCATGCCCATGCCGCCACGCACATACCCCCACTGCCCCGGCATTCCGCCAAGCCGCCCGGATGCATGATGAAAATGAACGGAGGCCGTTCCCGGATCCAGCGGGCTGGCGTTGGTGCCGATCACGCCCTGGCCAAGCTGGGCATATCGCAGGTGATCGTCCGTTAGGTAATGGTCGAGCAATTCGGCCATGGACCATTCGAAAAGCAGCTTTCGGGCGAGTTCGTCGCCGCCCAGCCGGTCTTCGATCATCTCTCGCGTCGGGTTCGGTTCCAGCCAAAGGTCGTTCGGACCATCGGGCCGCAACTTGTCTCGTACGCGAGCCTTGAGCTGACACATCGCTTGAAAGCCGGCGAGATCCCTGGGGGCGAAGCGGCGTACTTCTTCGTCGCAACGGGCGTCGTCGTCCCAGAACTGGATGGAACTGCCGTCCAGAAACGGTACGAACATGCCCGAGACGGCGGGAGTCCAGTGGAAGCCGTGTTCCGGCAGCCCCATTTCGGCGATGACCGTCGGGTGCAGCAGACCGGCAAGATAAGCACAAGGGCCGAGTTTATAGCCGGGGAACGGCTCGGCGATTGTGCAGGCGCCGCCTACCCGTTCACGCGCCTCCAGAACGACGACCCTCAACCCCTGGCGTGCCAGATACCAGGCACAGGCCAGGCCATTGTGTCCCGCACCGACGACGACGGCATCCCAGTGCTTCGCGGCGATTTGGGCTACCGTGGCACCGTCCGTGAAAGTGCCGCCGCGTGCCAGTGTGACCGAATCGATGGCGCGATCGGACGAAGCGGTCATCATTGGCAATCTCGTTCGGGGATTTCGGTTCGTTTCGATTCGTCTCCGGCGATTCGGAATGTTATCATTCCCGTGGAAATGCGGTCAAACGACGTCGATACGGCACCGTTCGATTTTCGAGATCCGGGGAGAAGTCCGTCATGAGCGACCGAAAATCCGGGACGCAGGACTCAGCCGGGGCCGAGTGGGCCACGGTCGCCGAGTTTCAGGTCGGCAAGCGGTTCTGCAGCTATCTGCAATTTCTCAGCCGCGAAAGGAAAACGACGGCCAAGGGCGACCCGTATTACCAGTGCGTTTTCCGCGACAAGACCGGGCGCGTCGAAGCGAAAGCCTGGAATTCCAGCGACCTGTTCCGCTGGTGCCAGAACTGGACCCCGGGCGACGCTCTCTGGATCGAAGGCACGCTCTCGCAGCGTGATCCGAAATACGCCGCCACGCTCGAAGTGCACAATTTCGCCCGGATCGAGGACGACCCGGAACTCGCCGCGAACTTCGACTGGTCCCTGCTTGTCGAAAGCTCGCGCTGGACTCCCGAAGTACTCAAGGCCAAGATCGACCGGTTGCTGGAAGAATACGTCAAGGACCTCCGACTGATCCGGCTGGTGGAGATTCTGTTCGAAGAGAACTGGGCCGTTCTTTCCACCCTTCCCGCAGCCAGCCGCATGCACCACGCCATGCAGTCCGGCTGGCTGGAACATATCTGGAGCATGACACGCCTGGCCGCTCTCGTCGGCAAACATTACGCCGCATATTACGACGATCTGAACCCGCCGCTTCGGACGGACATCCTGATTTTGGGAGCCATTCTGCACGATATCGGCAAGGCCGTCGAACTGACCCACGACCGCAAGTCGGAAGCCACATACACTTCCGAAGGCAAACTGCTGGGCCATATCGTGATGGGCCGTGACATGATCCGCGAGGCCGCCGCCCGTCTCGATCCGTCCCTGGACGACGAAACCCTGCTGCGGCTCGAACACGCTGTGCTGTCGCACCACGGCCGTACGGAATTCGGTTCGCCGGTCTATCCGCAAACGCTGGAATCGTTTCTGCTCGCGGAGATCGACGACATGGACGCCAAGGTCAACGCGATCGCCCGAGCCCTGCGAACAGCCCAGGCCAACAGCATGAATTCGACCGCCCCTGATGCAGGGATCTGGACGGACAGAGTGCATTCCTGCGACCCCGGCCGCAATTTTTACCGAGGCAGGAATCCGGTGACTGAAGCCACGCCTGACGATCGGAACACAGGGGAACCGTCCGGCATGGAAAGCCCTTCAGCCGAAAACTTATCGGACGATCCGAATTCCTGACACTTGGCGGGCGTTGTTCAGGACTTTACAATCGTCAACGTTGGTCTTCGTCGCCCATTCGATGAAGCCGCTGGTTCACCCCATCGTCCCACCTGGAGAATTCTTCTCATGAAGTTTTCGAGCAGCCTGCTGGCGTCCCTGACATTCGGAACCACACTTTTCCTGGCCGGATGTGGCGGTTCGACCACCGCTCCCGTCGATAGCGGTCCGGCACCTGCCCCCGGCACGGTGAATCCTGACCCTGCTTCGCGCATCAAGGCCGAAGCTCCGAAGACCGAAGAACCCAAGGCCGAGGCTCCGAAGGCCGAAGCGCCGAAGGCTGAAGAACCCAAGGCGGAGGCTCCGAAGGCCGAAGCGCCGAAGATCGAAGCTCCCAAGACCGACACGCCGAAAATCGAAGCTCCGAAGAACGAATCGGCAGCCCTCAACGCTGAAGAAAAGGCCGAAATCGCCAAGCTGGCTTCCAAGGAAGACCAGACTCTGGCTCTCGCCCAGGCGACCTGCCTGATCTCCGGCGAGCATCTCGGCGCCATGGGCGTCCCGATCAAAGTCAGCGCTGAAGGCAAAACCGCTTTCCTTTGCTGCAAGGGCTGCGTCAAGGATTTCGAGAAAGACCCCAAGGCCGCTCTGGCGAAACTGGGCAAATGACGAAATTCTGAGCACACGCCGGTGCTTCAGGAAACCGACACGGCTCGCCACTGGCGAGCCGTTTTTCGTTCCGGCCTGTCGCCGGTTTTCGCACCAACTACGGAACCTTCGATTTCAGTTCATCTTCCGAATATTCAGATCACTATTTCCCGACAGGTTTCTCACACTTTCCTGGATTCGGCCCGCGATTTGCTACCTTGTCATATGCGAACGAAGCGAGCAGCGACGTTCCTGATCGAGTCCCACAATTTTCACTCGGGTCCGAAGACCACAATCGGCCCCAGCCAACACTCGACACACCGAAGGGAGCCTCTCCGAACATGTCCGAATCGACTCGACTTAACGCGGTCCGAGCCGTCACGAACTTCAACCTGGCCGATCGCAAATCCAAGATCAAGGATGCCGACGTCAAGGAAATTTTCGCTTCGAACGTTTTCTCCGATGAAGTTCAGCGTGCCCGGCTTCCCGAAGCGATCTACAAATCCCTGCAGAAGACGATCAAGAAGGGTGAGCCGCTCGACCCGAACGTGGCCGATGTCGTCGCCACGGCGATGAAGGAATGGGCACTCGAAAAAGGTGCCACGCACTACACCCACTGGTTCCAGCCGATGACCGGGCTGACTGCCGAGAAGCATGACTCGTTCGTCATGCCGACGGCCACCGGCAAGATCATCATGGAATTCGGTGGCGGCGAGCTGATCCGTGGCGAGCCGGACGCCTCCAGCTTCCCCTCGGGCGGCATTCGTGCCACTTTCGAGGCTCGTGGCTACACGGCCTGGGATCCATCCAGCCCTGCCTTCATTCTGGACAGCCCCAACGGCTCCACGCTCTGCATTCCGACGGCGTTCTGCTCATGGACGGGCGAAGCCCTCGACAAGAAGACCCCGCTGCTGCGTTCCATCGATGCCCTCTCGGCTCAAGCGGTCCGCATCCTGAAGCTGTTCGGATCGTCCGCGTCCCGCGTCGAATCGACCTGCGGCCCGGAACAGGAATACTTCCTGATCGACCGCAACTTCTATTTCGCCCGCCTGGACCTGCTCAACGCCGGCCGCACGCTCTTCGGCGCCAAGCCGCCCAAGGGCCAGGAAATGGAAGACCACTACTTCGGCTCGATCCCCGAGCGAGTTCTGGCCTTCATGCAGGAAGTCGAGCATGAGCTTTACAAGCTCGGCGTGCCGGTGAAGACTCGTCACAACGAAGTCGCCCCGGCTCAGTACGAAATCGCTCCCGTGTTCGAGCAGGCCAACGTCGCCACCGACCACAACATGCTCGTCATGGAAACCATGAAGCGCGTCGCCCAGCGCTATGGCATGGAACTGATCCTGCACGAAAAGCCGTTCGCCGGTGTGAACGGTTCGGGCAAGCACGTGAACTGGTCCATGAGCGACGATCTGGGCAACAACCTGCTCAAACCGGGCGCCACTCCTCACGACAACGCCCAGTTCCTGGTCTTCATGACGGCCGTCATCCGTGCCGTGCATAAGTATTCCAAACTGCTGCGTCTGGCGATCGCCTCGGCCTCCAACGACCACCGTCTCGGTGCCAACGAAGCCCCTCCGGCGATCATCTCCGTGTTCCTGGGCGACATGCTTCAGGACATTGTCGAACAGATCGAAAAAGGTGGTGCCAAGAGCACCAAGACCGGCGGCGAAATGAAGATCGGTGCCAGCGTGCTGCCGACTCTGCCGAAGGACGCGGGCGACCGGAACCGGACGAGCCCCTTCGCCTTCACGGGCAACAAGTTCGAATTCCGGGCCGTCGGCTCCAGCCAGTCGATCGCCGGCCCGATCCTGGTTCTCAACGCGATCGTGGCCGAAAGCCTCGACTACATCGCCACCGAGCTGGAAAAGACCGGCAAGAAGGGCGAAGACCTGAATCCGGAGATCCAGAAGCTTCTGCAGAAGATCATCACCGAGCACAAGGCCGTCATCTTCAACGGCGACGGTTACAGCGAAGCCTGGCACGCCGAAGCCGCCAAACGTGGTCTGCCTAACCGCAAGACCGCAGTCGAAAGCCTGCCTGACTTCATCTCGCCGGAGTCGATCGAACTGTTCGGCAAGTACGGCATCTTCACCGAACGGGAAATCCACGCCCGTTACGAAATCCTTCTGGAAGGCTACAAAAAGGCCATCAATATCGAAGCGCAGCTCACGGCCCAGATCGCCAAAAAGCAGATCATCCCGGCCTGCCTGCGTTATCAGACCCAGATTGCCGCTTCGGTCGCCGCGCTGAAGGGCGCCGGTGTCGAAGTGCCGGCCTCTCAGCTCGGTCTCCTTAACGACCTGACCTCGACGATCGCCACGCTCCAGGAACGTGTCGAGAAACTCACCAAGGTTTCCGACCACCACGCCGACGGCGATTCTCTCGCCCACGCCACCTACTCCCGTGACGTCGTCATCCCTGCCATGCTGTCGGTTCGCGAAGCCGCCGACAAGCTGGAAATCATGGTCGCCGACGACTTCTGGCCGCTGCCGACCTATCAGGAAATGCTGTTCATCAAGTGACCCTGGCCGGTTCCGGCTCTCACAAGGTCATGTAACCGAAAGGCACGGCGAGTCTTCGCCGTGCCTTTCTCATTGATCCATATTCGGGCCCTCCGAGCTCCAGCTCGGAAGTTTTCGAATTCTCAGATCGGCACGAACCGAGCGCCTTCGAAGGCCGGTGATTCCAGCCTGCGCCTTTTCGAACGGCGCCGGCGATTCCGAACGATCGCATACCCCAGACTGACGAGGACCTGAAGCGGGAGAATCACCCCGCCCCAGCGTCCGATCTGACCGCCGGTGAATATGGCAAGTACGATCACGATGAGCCAGGCCGTGCCGAACGCGCTGGCGAAATTCCGGTACGAACGGCTCCATGCAGAACGCCTCGTATCCATACGACCTTTCCCTTGACCGATCCATGGTTGCGTTAATCGACGCGGTCATTTGCCGCCTGCTTCAACCAAAGCATACCGAACGCCGAAAAATCGAAAAGGCGGATTTCGATCCGCCTTCGCAACTGAGTTCCTGTAATCGAGAGAACCGACGACCCCGTATCAGTTGGAATCGTGCGGTCCTTCGGGGATGTCGGGCGCTTCCGGGCCACCTGGCATTTCGCCTGATGGCAAGGCCTTTCGGCGACGACTCACACATTCCCTGAGCAGAAATTCGACCTGGGCGTTGACGCTGCGGAATTCGGCCGCGGCCCAGGCTTCCAATTCCTGGAAGAGCCGGGGGTCGATCCGCAACAAAAAGCTCTTTCTCGTTTTCATGATCGACCGAACTCCTCTCCATCCATGTTGTCGCAAATTGATGTCGAACCTGTCACGGACTTGCGAATCACAGACGGATCGTGCGTGAACGGCACGAACCGCCTGGCTGCGGGCTCCATCATCCGCCGTACAAAGTACCGGCGTTGACGACGGGCCGGGCTTCGGCTTCACCGCAGAGAATCACGAGCAAGTTGTTGACCATGGCGGCCTTGCGCTCGGCGTCGAGTTCGACGATCTCTTTTTCCGAGAGTTCCCGAAGCGCCATCTCCACCATGCTCACCGCGCCATGGACGATCTTCTGTCGAGCGGCGATGATCGCCTCTGCCTGTTGGCGACGCAGCATCACGCTGGCGATTTCCGGGGCATAGGCCAGGTGAGTAATCCGTGCTTCATCGACTTCCACTCCCGCCTTGTGCAGTCGTTCGCGAAGTTCCTGAAGCAGCGTGGCACTGACTTCTTCCGTGCTGTCGCGCAGGGTCAGTTCGTTCTTGTCCGCATCATCACCGGAACCGTGGTCGTAAGCGTAAGCACCTGCCAGGTGACGCACGGCCGATTCGCTCTGAATGTGGACATATTCCTCGTACGCCTGCACGTCGAAGACTGCGGCGGCCGTGTTTTCGACCCGCCAGACAACGACCACGCCGATTTCGATCGGGTTGCCCCGCTTGTCGTTGACCTTGAGCTTCGACCCTTCCAGATTACGTGCACGCAACGAAATCTTGCGCTTGCTGTAGAACGGATTGACCCAGTAGAAGCCGTCCTTGCGGACCGTTCCGACATAAGGCCCGAAGAACGAAAGCAATGCGGCTTCGTTCGGCTGAAGCGTGAAGAACCCGGCCCACCAGACGAAAGCGACAATCAGCACCGGTATGGCGATCAACAACCACCACGGATTGTTGACCAATATGGCGAACCCGAACACCGCTGCGGCGAACAGCATCATTCCGATCGTCAATAACAGGTGGAACCACCCGCTCTGACCGACCGTCACTTTTTCGCTCGTCATCGAACGCCTCTTTCGTTATCGGTGAAATACGAACGGCAACGATCCCTTCGATCGTCGACTTATCAAAATGATATCACTTTGCGATCACAAATCAAGAGTGTCGTCCGGAATCGAAAGACCCGAGCCCACGCGAAGGCGGGCTCGGGTCTGGAATATCGGGCCTGACCGGCCAGTCGAGGCTCTTTCGAATCTGAAGCAGTGGCTCAGGGGATCCGTTAGGCTTCAGGCGTTCCACCCGGTCGACTTGTGCGGTGGAGTTGGCCCTGGCGAAGATCCCGGGAGCTCACTGGCCGGCAGAACGGGGCGGTGGTGCCTTCAGATTCCGAACGGATGAAGCTCGGAAGAACCTGGCGCGACCGCTCAGCCCTCGAATCGACCAATGTAGGAATCTCGGTGCTCCTTCGACTCAATGACGCCCTTGGCCTGAATCAGGCGCTTCGGCGTTGCGTGTCCACATTTCACCTGCTTCAGCTCCCCGTCGGGAATTCCCGGCGTCAGGGGCTTCAGCCCACATTCTCCGCGCTGGTGCGACAGCCGATTTCGGACGCTCCGGAACGACCATCTTGTAACGATGAGCGAACCGAACTTTTTTGTCCGTACGGAAAGCCGTGCGCGTATCCAGAACCGTAGCCATTTTTTCATCCCTCCCCGCGAATCGCGGGCTGATCCTGGGTGCTTTTCCGCAATTTCTGCTCGAAATCGTCACCGGAAATCACCCGCGGCCGCCGTTTCCTCTCGGTCGACCGCTGAACGACCCGACACGGGCCGTTCCTTGCGTACGTATTACGACGTCACTCCTGATACGGGTCGTCTGCTTCGATTGTTCGATCGCCGACCGGCGCAAGAGAACGACGCATACGTCGCCAATTCCATTCTAACCCTCAATTCAAGGCGAATCCATGCCGATGGGCCGGATTCTCCGAATCTTCGCCTGCGAAAAGCCTTCCGATGATCTTCAGAACCTTTTTGCCATCCCTTTTCGGCTCATGACCTTCCGCGAATTCGCCCCGGCACGTGACGCCAATCGGCCAATCCGATAAAATTTCGGTACGTCGTGCCCGGATCGTGCCAATTCGATCCGCTGCCGTCCGAAGGTCTTCGAGGGCTCTTTCGCAATGCTCATCGGCATCATCTCGGATACGCACAATCAAGCCGATCGATCGGAACGGGCTCTGCGAAAGCTCCGCAAACTGGGTGTCGAAGCCGTCCTGCACTGTGGCGACGTCACCCGCCCTTCCATGATCGATATTCTTACTGACAAAGCTTTTCCGACCTATTTCGTTTACGGCAACAATGACGACCCTGGCCAATTGCGTCCTGAAATCCTGAACGCCGGTGCTTTCGATCTCGGCTTCGATGGCCTCATCACTCTCGGCGATGCACGAATCGGCATGACGCACGGCGACAACCCCAGGCTATTGCAGAAACTCGCCGCGCAGGAACCCGACTATCTTCTCTTCGGCCATAGCCACATCGCGACCGATTTTCAGCAGGGACCGACCCGGTTCGTCAATCCAGGGGCGCTGCACCGGGCCCCGAAATGGACATTCGCCACGCTCGACCTGGAGAGCGCCACCCTTGCCTGGCATGAAATCCAGGACGATTCGAACTGAAGCCCGGCCCGCTGCGAACACAGCGGGCCAAACGGCATAAACGCTTCGCCTGGATGAGATTAAGCTCAGCCTTCGGCGATCACCGGGTTCGACAGCGTTCCCAGCCCATCGATTTCGACTTCGACCACATCACCTGGCTTCAGCCAGACTTGCGGCTTGCGGGCCATCCCGACGCCCGGCGGTGTGCCGGTGAAGATCAGGTCGCCCGGCTCGAGCGTGACGATCTTCGACAGGTACGAAATCGTATAAGGCACGTCGAAAATGAGTTGCGCGGTCGTGGAATTCTGCATCGTTTGCCCGTTGAGCCGCAGGCGAATGCCGAGGGCCGAGGGATTCGGCACTTCGTCGCGGGTGACGAGCACCGGACCGACCGGGGCGAATGTGTCGAACGTCTTGCCGGCCATCCACTGCTTGCCCGGCTTGTTGAGCTGCCAGTCGCGGGCCGAAACGTCGTGGCCGACCGCGAATCCGGCGACGTAATCCATGGCATTTTCTTGTGATACGTGTTTGGCACGCTGACCGACGACGATCACCAGTTCGGCTTCGTAATCGACCTGGTCCGAAACCGCAGGCAGAACGATCGGCGAACCGTGCCCGGTCAGTGCCGACGGGTATTTGCTGAACAGGACCGGCTCAGGCGGAATTTCCATGCCGGATTCGATCGCGTGATCCCGATAGTTCAGCCCCAGGCAGATGATCTTCTGCGGGTCGGGAACGACGGCAAGGTGCTTCACCGTCGAAGGATCGAACCGAAGCGTGCCCGGCTTCGCCGCCGCGGCGGCCGCCTTCTCCAGGCCGGCCTTGCCCATCGACAGAATGGCCTTCACGCTGGGCGGCAGTGTCGGGTCAGCGGCGTGCAGGTCCACATAATGGCCTTCGGTCAGCAGGCAGGCCCGTGGGCCATGTTCCGTTTCGATCGTCGCGAATTTCATCGTCTCGAATACCTTGTGTCGATGCAGCGAAACCATGGCGAACTCTCGACGAGCGAACGCCGGGAGTCAAATGTCAGATCTGGACGGCCCAAGGTATCACATGGGCATAGAGCCAGACAATCGCACCCACGATCATGGCCAGGGCCAGCGAATGGCCGAGCACGGCACGCAATATCGCGCCCTCCTGGCCATGTTCGCCGGTCGCCGCGGCCGCGACGACGATCGACTGGGCATCGATCATCTTGCCCATCACGCCCCCCGTCGTGTTCGCCGAAGCCATCAGCAGCGGGCTCAGCCCCAGCTTTTCGGCCGTGATCACCTGCAGATTGCCGAACAGAACGTTCGAAGCCGTGTCTGAGCCCGTCAGTGCCACACCCAGCCAGCCGAGAAGAGCGGCGAACACCGGATAAAAATTCGCCCCGGTGCGGGTCATCGCCAGACCCAGAACGGCATCCATTCCGGCGTATTTGGTCACGTAGCCCAGGCAAAGCATGCCGAGGATCGCGGCCATCGCAGGCCGCAGCCGGTCGAGCGTTCCGAAGAACATGCGCACCAGTTCCACCGGACTGAGACCGAGAAAAAGCCCTGAGATCACGGCCGCGATCATCGTAGCTGTGCCGGTGGAACTCGCGGGCACGATATCGAGAAATGCGTCTTCCAGGTCCTTCTTCGGGTCAGGCACAGCCCGGCCTGTGAGCGCTTCGCTTTTGGCCACGGCTTTGTGAAGCCCCGGCATTTCCTGGCGAAAATCGCCGAATTCGCTCAGGGCCTTTTTCACGTCAGGAATGCCCCAGATCATGACCAGGACCGTGAGGATTCCGAACGGAGCCCAGGCGCGTGCGACGCTCCTGAGCGGAATCGCTTCGGCCACGATCGTCGGCGGCGGCTCGTCGGGAAAGTGCCATTCCTGCTCCGGCTTCCAGAATTTCAGCAGAATCACGGCCGCCGCCAGGCTCGAAAGGGATGAAACGATATCCACAAGTTCGAACCCGACATGATTCGACCAGAACCACTGCACCACCGAAAAAACGCCGCCGATCACGACAAGCGCAGGGCCGATGGCCATCGCGTTGCGAAAGCCGCACATCATCGTCACCAGCCAGATCGGAACGATGAAAGAAACCGGTGGCAGGATACGCCCGGATACGGCGGAGAGTGCTTCGACGTCCAGGCTCGTCACGGCACCCAGCGTACGAATGGGCGTACCAAGCCCGCCCCAGGCGACCGGCGCCGTATTTGCGACCAGGCACAAGATCGCGGCCTGCATGGGCTTGAAGCCAAGGCCGACGAGAAACGCGGCTGAGATCGCCACAGGCGCGCCGAAGCCCGCCGCACCTTCGATGAACGCCCCGAAGGCGAACGCCACAAGCACGGCCTGAATGCGGCGGTCGCCCGAAAGCCCGGCGATCGAAGCCTTCATGACTTCGAACTGGCCCGTCCTCACGGCGATGTCATAAAGAAAGACAGCCCCCGTGATGAGCCAGATGATCCGGAACAGAGAGAACACGGCACCGACAGCCGTGGCCCGCGCGGCAAGGTCCAGCGGCATTTCGAACACCGTCGTCGCCACGGCGAATGCCGTGATCAATCCCGCCCATGCCGCCTGCCAGGCGTTCGCCTTGCCCGTGATCAGCAGCCCCAGAAGAACCACCAGCGGTAAAGATGCGATCAGAGTGGACAGGACCCACGAGCCAGTCGGGTTGTCCTGTTGTATCCAGAAGTCAGGTTGCATGTCTCTGTCCGTGGTTGTTCGAAGCGCTCTGGTTCGAGCGGAAAAAGGGCCAGACTCCTGCCCCGCTGGGTCGAATCAGCTCCCGACGAGGCGTGCCGCGGAAGCTTCGTCGAGCAGCCAGACGACTCGGTCGGCGACCGTCTGCAGCAGCGATGCCGGCACCTGCGCCGTCGGCGGCCCCTGAAGCGAAGCAGCCACGGCGTCGGCCTTGTTCGCCCCGAACGCCAGTATCAGCACGCGCCGGGCCTTGAGAATCTGCCGCGTTCCGACGGTCAAGGCGTGCGTCGGAACGTGATCGAGGCCGCCGAAAGCCGGGGCCGCGTCGGAACGTGTTACCGGGTGCAGCTCGATCCGCCGCGTCGGCAAGTCGATGGCCTTCGCCAGGGCCATTTCCTCAGGCTCGTTGAACCCGATATGACCGTTACGGCCAATGCCCAGAAGCTGCAGGTCAAGCCCGCCGGCCGATTCGATCCAGCGCTCGAACTGGGCCGCGTGCTCGTCGGCGGCTTCGGCCGGAACGGTGCCGTCCAGCACATGGGCCTGATTGGCCGGAATGCCGACATGCGAGAAAAGATGATGATTCATGAACCATCGATAGCTTTGATCGTTCAGCGGGCTGATCGGGTAATATTCGTCGAGATTGAAGCTGTGCACGCCGGAGAAATCGAGCGAGCCGGAGCGATACTTCGCGACCAGTTCGGCATAGACCGGGATCGGCGTCGAACCGGTCGCAAGGCCGAGTTTCGGACATGGCACCTGGCGAATCACATCGGCGATCCTGTCCGCGGCCGCGCGACAAGCCGAGGCCGAATCCTTGAAAACGATCACTTCCGAGGCCGTGGGCAACTTGAGGCTGCGCGACGATGATTCTGACATTTCGATGAAAGATCCGGTCGATTCAGGGCGGGTGGATCGAGAGACTCCGTCAGCGACGAAGTTCGGCGAAACCAGAACATACACGAATCCGCCGGGCCGATAAAGCCCCGGCAAGAGAAGACGATCGGCCCAATTGGATGTCCAAAAATCGAAAGGCGGGAAGCGATTCGATCGCTCCCCGCCTGAATGGTTCATCGAGAGCCGCCCACCGCGGTCATTTCTCTTCTTTTTCTTCCTTCGATTCGTCACGCCACAGCCATCGCAGCGAATCGGGCAGAATGGCCTTGCCGTGCAGGTTCGAATGGAATCCTTCGCCCATCACGAACTGATAGTCATAGCCCTTGAACCGTAGCGCCCGTGCCATTTCCTGATTGGCGAGCGGCCAGTTGCCGTGTTCGTTATCGAGGTCGTTCGACCCGGCTTGCAGGAAGATCCGGATCGGCTTTTCGGGAGTCTTACGGATCATGGCCGGATAATTGTGGCCACCCGCCCTGCCGCTCGGGCCGCTTGCGATGTTGGTGAAGCTGCCCACCCACGAGAGCACCTTGGAAAACTGGTCCGGCCGCTCCCAGGCGACCGTGAAGGCACAAATGCCGCCTGAGCTGATCCCGGCGATCGCCCGGCTGGCCGCGTCCTTCTTCAGCTTCACGTGCTTTTCCGTTTCCGGCAGAATTTCCTCGATCAGAAACCGGGCGTATTGATCCGAAAGCGTGTCGTATTCGAAGCTCCGGTTCGACTTGCCGCCGGCCAGCTTGCCAGGCTCCAGGAAAATACCGACCGTCACCGGCATCTCCTTACGTGCGATCAGGTTATCGAACACGTCCGGCACGAAGTCCTTGTAGCTCTGGCCATCCTGAAACACCATCACGGAGGCTGGTTCCGTACCGTCATACTGGGCCGGTACGTAGATCCACCAGTTGCGCGTCGTGCCCGGGAATATTTTCGACTCGAACACGCCCATGTGCTTCAGGGCACCCTTCGGATTCGCCGGATCACGCACGTTGTCATGATTCGGCAGATAAACTTCAAGCGTACCGCTCGAAGTCTCGACGGGGCCGACGCGATAAGCCCAGTGCCACGAAGAACCCGGGCGCAGGCCCACCGAGGCCACGTACAGATTCGTATCGCCGAGCCGGTTCAGCTCCAGGCTCACGCCTTTGACGGTGTCCATGATCACCGGCGGTGCGGCAGGGTTCTCGGCTTCGATGGCGAAGGCGACATTGATGCCGTCCACCTTCGGCCGGGCCCCCTTCTTGAGATCCTTGTCGCCGAACCACTTCCGAACGTCGTTCGCGATTTTCCCGGCCTCGGCTCCCTGGGGCTTCGAGTGCAGGATGTCAGACAGTTGCGCGTGATCCAATGCGCTTTGTATCTGCCCGGAAGCATCAACGGCCCCTGCCTGAAATACCGCGAACATTCCCAGGGCCATCAACGACGTTCGAATCCATGCGATGCCGTTCATCTGTCGCTCACTCCTTCGAAAACGGAACAGTCCTTGGGGTCGTGTCAGTGCGGAACCGAACGGACGCTCGGTCGTGTGATAAGTTGATTCGGATTATAATGATTTTGCAGAATACGTCATCCGCACTTTTCAGGTCACGCGAAACCGCGAGCCGACTCCATCGACCGGATACGAAACGAAAATGCCGCACTGCCTCGTGATTTGTTCGAACGGACTGCAAGCTGCTTATTTAGGCGCTTACGGGAACCCCTGGATCCATACCCCAAACATCGACCGGCTTGCGGCTGAGGGAGTCGTGTTCGACTGGCACTTCCCCGATAACCTCACCACCCTGCCCACGCGAAGATCCTGGTGGTCGGGCCGTTACACCCTGCACGACGAGCTGCTCGGCTGGGGCCCCGTGAACAGCCCCGACGAATTCGAAGCCCTTCGCTCGCTCGATTCCGCTGGCGTTCGCACAACGCTCATCAGCGACTGTCCTTACGTCAACGATCCCGATATGGGTTACACGGCTGCCTGGTCCGAAACTCTCCTGATTCGCGGTTCAGGCTACGACGCCTGGTGCGAACCTGGCCCGGGCGATCCGCCCGTCGAATCCGAACCGGGCTTGCGGCTCCCACCCGCGGATGACCCGCATCACGACCTCTGGAAAGACCGCTGGGCCAACCTGTTGCGTAATCGCCAGAAATCCGGCCGGCTTCACGATGTCGCCAAAACCGGAGCCGGGCAAGTGATCGACACGGCCATCGACTGGCTCGAACAGCGTGATCGTTCCACGGATCGAAAGCCGTTCCTGCTCTGGCTGGACATTTTCTGCCCCCATGGCCCCTGGGACATCCCCGAAGAATTCCGTGATTACTATGCCGCGGAAGCCGCCGACCAGTTCGTCGTGCATGAAACGGGCGACCTGCTGGCCCCTCAGGCCGAACAGGCGAAAGACGTGGCAGTGCTCGTCGATGTGCCTGGCGGGTGGGTCGGCGACGCCATCACCGACGACGAACTGGTTCGCCTCCGCAAAACCTACGCGGGGGCCGTCACACTGCTGGACAACCAGGTCGGCAGGCTGCTCGATCACCTCGACCGCACCGGCAAGCGCGAAGAGATCGTCGTGATTTTCGTCTCGGATCAGGGCGAACCACTCGGAGAACACGACTTCGTACGACGCCCGATCGCCTCCGTGCATGAAGAGCTGGCACACACGCCTCTGATCGTCCGCTGGCCATCCGCGGCCGAAAACGGCCAGCGCTGCGCGGCGCTCGTGCAGACGGTCGATCTGGCCCCGACCCTTTGCGAGTCGCTGGGCGTCGAACCGCCCGAAGACTGGCCTGGCCAGAGCCTTGCGCCGTTATTGAACGACCACGAAAGCCCCTGGCGCGACAGTGCCGTTTATGCCATGGACAACGAAACTTTCGCCATCCGGACACGTGACTGGCTGCTGATCGAAGAGCCCAAAGCCGAGGACGAGAGCGTCGCGGACGAAGACGACGAAGCCAACGGCATCGAACGCTCACTTTACGTCAAGCCGGAAGACCGCTGGGAAATCCACGACGTTTCTTCGATGCATTCCGATGTCGTCGACGAACTTTCCGAGAAGCTGCACGGATTCCTGGAAAACCATCGTATCGAAGAAAAGGATGCGTGAACCGCCAGCCGGACGACGCTCGAAGCGAGCCGTCGCTTCACCGGCGATTCAACGGTCCGAAGATTGACGCTTTGCCCAGTTCGGACGCTTGGGCGGGACAACCTCTTCCTCGCCGAGGATCATCCGCCGTAAACCCTTGCCACTGTTGGACCACCAGCTCGAAGAGACTTTGGCGACCGGCTGATCTTTCGGTGTCTCCGCCTTGATCACAGCAGGAACCGGGGTCGACGCCGCGGGAACGTTCAGCGATGTGCGGACGATTTCCAGATCCGGCCTCAGCGCCGGTTTCGATGCGGTTTTCGTAACCGGCATCACTGGAGCCGGCGTCGCCGGGATCGCTGTTACCGGAGCCATATCCCTGCGTGGATCCGCCAGCGGATTCACCGCGGGTTTGGCATGAGCGTACCACGGATTGGCCGAGCGGGGTCGAGCGGCGTGATAACTGGCCGGAAATTCGACGGCGGGCAGACCGTTACTCGTGCGCGCCGGTGCCGGGTTGGCCATGGCTTGAGTCCGCCCCGGCACGAAGAATGCGGCGATTCGCGACGATCTTCGAGTGCTTTCGATTTCCGGATGATCTTTCGCTTCGGCTCGCGAATCCGCATTCGCGACAGCATCCGAAATGGTCGTCCCGGTTTGTGACCTGGCCGCTACGGCCGGTTCGACATCATCCGCAACCTGTTCCACTACCGCGGGTTCCGTTCCGGAGACCGCGACTGCCTCAGTGTTTCCCATTTCTTCAGGCTTTTCAGCGACGTCCGTCGCCGGTTCAGGCTGAGCGACCGGTGCCGGTTCTTCCGATGGGAAGTCCGAATCGACTGGAGCTTCGACGGTTACCGTCTTCGTACCACGTTGCCAGGCGAAGAGGTTTCGAGCTGCGGACTTCAAGCCCCGGGTGGTCGAAACCTGCGATGGCTGGTCGTCGGGCGTGGACCGGAACCGGCTCAGTCGAAAAGGGTTCGACAGCCGCAAGTGAATCACGAGTTCCCCGGGTTTGCGCTCGATCGCCGATCCCGCGCCTTCGGAAACCTGAGCTGTGTCATCGTCCGGCAGTGGTTGAAGCACCGGGATCTCTTCGCCCGAGTCCGCACCACTGGCCGCACCCGAATCAGGGCCGGTTTCGACAGGCTTGACCGCATCGGGTGCATCGCTCGCAGGTACGACGGCAGACTCGCTGGCGTCAGGAGTTACGCCCTTGAACGTAGCGCCGGAAGATCGTTCGACGCCAGCATCGGACGGAGAATCGACATTCGGTGATTTCGCTTGCGGCTCGTTCGTCAGCGGGCGTTCGGAAATACCCGGAACCTGCAATTCCGGCGCCGGTGCGGGCGGAGGCGGTTCGGCCAGACTTCCCGGAAGCTCAGCGGGAGCAGGCATAGGCGTAACATTCGCAGGCTCTTGCCTTTGCGTATTCGCTGCGGCTGGCGGTTCAGGTACGTTTCTGGCGGCCGGATTCGAAGGTTCCGTCACCGTCGATGACACGGCGGCAGGAACACCTGGTATTTCCAGCGTCCCGGCGTTAGCTTCGGTTCGAGCCGGAAGTTCTTGCGGAGCAGGAGCTTCGAGCACCGGAGCAGCTGGCGCGGGCTGAACCGGCTGTGCTACCGGTTCGTTCGCCGGCAAGCCCGGCACGACAGGCTCAGGAGCAGGGGCGGCCGGAATCGGCGGGACTTCGGGAGCAGTCAGAACAGCAGGAGCAGGCACAGCTGAACTTGTTACCGTTGCTGGGCTTGCGACGGAGATTTCGGCTTGTCCAGCTTCCTTCGGTGAAGTGACGGCAACTGCGGATTTGACCTCTTCCGCCGGGATCGCAGGGATTTCCGGCATCGGTTTCGGTGTTTCGGCGGATGCGGCAGGCATCGCCGCAACAGGCTGCTCCGTCAAGACTTGTGACGTCGCAGGCAAAGCCGGTACTGGTGTAGCCGGATCCCGTTCCCGAATTGCGACTTGCGGCACGGGGTCAGTCGATGGAGACCGTTCGGCCTTCGCCTGTTCGGTCGCATTTTCCGGCTGGTCGACGGATGTCGTGATGCCAGGTATCTCAAGTTCTTTCGCGGCAGGAGCTTCGCTCTGAGCCACCGGTTCTGCCACCGGTGCAGAATTCGCAAGAGGTGTGGCGACCGAATCGGCATTCGTGTCGCTCACGGCATCGACCGCGGGAGGCAAAGTCGCCGGCAGGTCATCGGCATGGACGGCCGTGAGCGGAGATCGCGCCGTTTCGGCGTTCGCAACCACTTCAGAAGCAGCTGGTTGCGATGCCTTTTCCGGTTCCGGCGAACTTGCCGCGACGGCAGTCGAGCCTGCGGATGACTCGCCCACGGGCTGGTCCGATTCGACGGCATCTGCCGAAGCCGCTTGAGCAACTGGTTCCGCTGCTGCCGGGGGCGTCGCAACTTCCGTTTGATCTGCAACTTGCGTAGCTGACTCAGCAGTCGGGCTTGCGCTTTGCGGATCAAGCGCCGGTTTCGCCGCGACGGCTTCTTCCTGCGAGACACTTTCCGGGCCTTCGGCTTCGGCCCGAACTTCAGCAGTGGAAATCACTTCGGCATCGGCAACGGCCGCCAGGGCGGCGACGACGGAAGCCACGCCGGCCGAATTCGCGGAAAGCGTCGCCCAGTCGACTTTCGCGGACGAACGAGCGGATTCAGGAGCCGCATCGGTCACTGACGAAGTCGTGGGCTCAGTCGTTGCCACGGCCGCATCGGCCGGAGGGGGCTCTGGTGCGACTGTGGCCGATTCCGTCCGCTGCTCGGCCGGAGTTTCGGAAGCAGCGAGGGCATCAAGGCTTACGTCAGATTCGACAGGCGTTTCGGCAAGACTCGCGGTCGACGGATTGACACGTCCCGACGACCTTCGGCTCAAGTTCGGGAAGAGCTGTGCGAAGCGGGTCTGCACGACCTCTTCCGCCGGTTTGGCTGGCCATTGGCTGGGGTTTTCGAAGACCGATTGACGACCAGTGTTGGAAGTCAGGTAAGGGAACTTCTTGATCCAGCCACCCTGTTCGGAAGCCAGGGGCGTTTTCTCCACCCGCGCCTGACGGTTCTGTACGCAGCCGATGGCGACCAGCGCGATCAAACCGATCGCAGAATTCCGAGTTTTCGCTGAATTGGCCCGCATGGCGACTCCTTCGCCCACTTCCACGCCGACCCAAAGCGCATAAAGCCGGTCGAGCGCATCCGAACGAACGGATTATCGACACTCCAAACCGCAAAATTGACAGAATCCGCGCGTATCGGCACGAAATCGCACATCCCCGTTCTGCCGCGGACGTTCAGCCATCATTCGGTGCCTCATAAGGTTGTGTCGAACTCATCGAGCGAAAACCGCAAGTCGATGTTTGACCTTCTACGTTCTTCGAATCATACTTTATTCTGAATGACGCATAGATTAAGCAGGCGTGAACGCCTGACCGTTGCAGGGACGATCCGAAGTCGAACACAACCAGTGTTTTCAGGTGACCGATGAGTCTCGACGAATGTTCGGGCGCGCGTAACTCCGCTTTTCCAGCCATTTGCGATCATCTCGTGGGAACGGTCCGCAAAAGCGGAACTCATGCTCACCTGATCGATATTCGCGAAGCGCTCAAGCCCGCGGTATCCAAGGATCGCCCCCTTGTGATGCTTTGTCCGCATGCCGATGACGGCGCGATTTCCGCTGGCTGCCTGATCCATGAGTATTCCGTACGCATCGGCATACCGGTCTTCGAAGTGCTCGTGTTCGCTGGCGAACGCAACGTCGATGCCCCCTGGCTCAACGAATCGAAAAAAATCAGCGTCCGTGAGAACGAATTCCGGCTCGAATGCAGTGTGCTCGGCTCCGAAGCTGTGTGCTGGGACCTTCAGGCCTATCGCTCACCTGGATACCAGCC
Source organism: bacterium (assembly GCA_016125085.1). Classification (GTDB taxonomy): domain Bacteria; phylum Planctomycetota; class Planctomycetia; order Isosphaerales; family Isosphaeraceae; genus QWQI01. The sequence continues at coordinate 85,233 of WGMM01000004.1, read as the reverse complement.
CACCCCGGCGGATATCGAAAAAGTCGTCGACTGGTTCGCTTCGGTACGCCCGGGCGCAATCATCGTTCCCCCGGCGACCGACGGCCACATGGCCCACCGGATGACGCGCACTCTCGCAGCCATCGGCCTGATCGGTGCAGAACTCAGCAGCACGCTCATCCTGAGCGGCTGGACCCCCTGGGGCCCCCTGCCTCGGCCCAATGCCTTCTTCACCTACGACGAAAAACTTGCCCATACGAAGGCCTGGGCTATCAATTGCCATGCCTCGCAAGTACGTCTGACCGACTATACCGAGTTCTGCGAACACCTCGGCGAGGCCTATGCCGCACTCGTTCGGGAATGGGCCGAAGGCCACAGGCTCACGTCCGGCCGTTCGACGAAGGAACCCGACTTCATCGGAGTCGAGCTGTTCCAGATCGAACATTTCGAACCGCTGCTTGCCGAAGGCCCCTCAGCCGATGCCATGCAGATCGCCCTCGGAATTCTGGGCGGGCATTTCTCTCCGGTCGATATCCTCGCCCACGGCCACGGCTCCTGAGCGATCGGTCGGACGGCAGATCCGGAAACAGACGAAAGGCGTCAATCCCGCGGGATTGACGCCTTTCGTGTTAAGATCGTCAGCCTTGAGCAATCAGATCTTGCGTTCTTCCCGAGCCTTATCGCCCGAGTCGCGTCGCCGGTCGTTCTTCTCACGTCCCGGCTTCTTTTCGCCCTTCTCTTCTTTTTCTTCTTCGTCGTCATCGTCATCTTCGCCGTCCTTCTTGTTGTCCTGAAGTTTCTTCAGTTCGAGAAGGATGTCGTCGAGGGCTTGCTCAGCCTTCGAAATGCGCTTTTCCAGCTCAGGCGAGGCAGGCGGCTGGGGCACCATCGGTGGCAGCGGCGGGCGGGGCAGACGGTCCGCACGTCCGACGGCACCGGGCGGCAGCGGCACACCCGGCACGCGGTCGCCCATAAAAGGCCGGATTTCGACAGGAACACCGGGCTGACCGCGGAAGATCATCACGTTGCCCTGCTTGCCGCCCTGAAGTTTCGCCAGCTTCTCTGCGGCGATTCGCAGCTTTTCCTGAGCCGTTTTCAGCTCTTCGCGAGCTTTTTCGAGTTCGGCACGCTTTTCGGGCGGGAGCTTTTCCAGGTTCGCGGCTTCACGCAGAACGTCCACCTTGGGCATCTCTTCTTCGATCACCAGGCCACCGGGCAGCTGATCGGCCTTGACTTCTTTGCCGTCCTTGAAGATGCGTACGACAGGCTTGTCCTGGCCATCTTCCTTGACGATTTCGACGCGCATTTCCTGCACTTCGCCATTCTTGCCGTCGCCGGAGGGAACGCCACGAACGATCACGGTGCGTTCTTCCGTCACGCTTTTCTTCGCGACATGATCGCCTTCGGCATGGTGCTTACCTGCGTGATCCGCATGGAGTTTTTCAGCTTCGGCCCTGGCTTTGGCGGCGGCTTCCTGAGCTTGAGACCTTGCCAGTTCCGCCTGGGCCCTGGCTTTCAGGATCTGCTCTTTGGCGATCGCTTCGGCGGACTCTGCCTTCGACCTGAGCTGGACTTCGACCTGTTCGAGCCGCTCCTGAGCGTCTCGCTTCATCTCCTCGATTTTTTTCGCGGCGTCGGATTTCAACCGCTCAGCACGTTCGAGCGAATCGACTTTGAGCTTCTCGGCTTCGTCCCGGAGCCGCTCGATCTCGGCGAGCAGTTTTTCTCGAACCTCAGGCGGCAGCTTTTCGAGAATCGCCGACAGATCGCCGCCCTGTTCCTTCGCCTTGTCGTCAGGGAACGCCATCGCGCCCGACACACCCAGGCCGAAAATCATCGCACCCGCGGCCAGGGCACGCGTGTGTGCCATTCGCTGCTTCATCGTCGTAAACTCCTGCGTGATTCGGAAAGACTTCGTCGCAAGTTCCGAAACGATCGTCGAAAGCCGGCTTTCACGAGATTCCGGAACCCTACGATAATCCGTTCGTCGTCAGGAACGGAATATTAAGTCCATCTTACCGATTTCCGGAAAAGGAGCGACGGGATTCGCCGCCACTCACGAACGAATCCAGGAATCGAGAAATTGAAGCCCCGCCCCAGGCTGAAACACTGCCAGATTCACTCGTCGTCTTCGAACGACAGTTCGATCGAAGTCATGATCGCGGCGATCACGTCGGCGTGGCTCACGGGGGCATCGCCTTCGTCGAAATTCAGCCACTGCCCCATCACGAGCATGGTTCCTTCGGGCGTGTCGATCGTTCGGATCATGCCCCCGACCGGGAAATCGAAGCTGACGAATTCGAGGTCGTAACCCCGCGCGGCCCGGCCATCGATCGCGGCCTCCACCGGATCGCTCCTCAGGCCGTCATACTCGGCCGTCATCGCCTGGAGGGCCTCGTTCAGCATATCGTCGGTCGAACGGTCACCCTGCACACGGATGGAAAGATACGCCATCTTGTCCGGCGATTCGACTTCGACCATCCGGGCCTCGACATCGCCCGACTCCTCCACCGACCAGTTCGGCGGGTAAAGGAAGCGGAACAGAGGATCCACATGCATGCCCTGCATCGTCTTCGATCGGCCCTTCAGCGAGAGTCTTCCTGCTGCCGGGAAGTCCTCCCCCGGCTTATTCCTGATGCATCGTCGCCGTTCGAATCGAAATGCGTCAAGCCCCTTCGAGCCCGAACCGTCTACGCACCCGGCCATCCGGTGTGGTACTCTGTCGCTCTCGGCAACCCGGTTCCGATCCCTTGCGGGGCGTATGTCGCAACGGTTCGGAGCTTCGGCACCCTGCGTTCAAGAGCCCTTTCGCCATGCGGATCCTTTCCGGCATACAGCCTTCCGGCGCCTTGCATATCGGCAATTACCTCGGCGCGATTCAGCAGTACATCGCCCTTCAGCACGACAACGAAGCCTATTATTTCGTGGCCGATTATCACGCCCTCACCAGCGTGCGCGACCCGGAAAAGCTGCGAGCATACGTTCGCGACGTACTTCTGGACCTGCTCAGCCTGGGTCTGGATCCGGAAAAGGCCACCGTTTTCGTGCAGTCGGACGTGCCTGAGACCGTCGAGCTGGCCTGGCTCCTGACCAGCGTCACCCCCATGGGCTGGCTGGAAAAGTGCGTGTCCTACAAAGACAAAATCGCCCAGGGCATTCCGGCCGAACATGGCCTGTTCGCGTATCCCGTGCTTCAGGCGGCCGACATTCTTCTGTACGATGCCGATGTCGTGCCCGTCGGCCAGGATCAGAAGCAGCACCTGGAGATCACCCGCGACGTCGCCGAACGGTTCAACAGCGTCTACGGCAAAAACGAGCCGGTCTTCAAGCTGCCGGACGCCAAGATTCTGCCGACGGTGGCTGTCGTACCGGGGCTGGACGGCCGCAAGATGTCCAAGAGCTACGGCAATACGATCGAGATCTTCGAGGATCCGAAATCGATCGAGAAGAAGTGCAAGCGGATCGTCACCGACAGCACGCCCGTAGAAGAGCCGAAAAACCCTGACACCTGTTCGGTTTACGCCCTGCTGAAGCTGTTCGTGGACGAGCAGGAGTCGGCCGACTGGGCCGCCCGATATCGCGCTGGCGGCATGGGCTACGGTGATGTCAAGAAGCGGCTGGCCGCCGCCATCATCGATTACTTCGCTCCTTATCGGGAAGTGCGGAAATCGCTGGCCGCCGATCCGGTCAAGCTGGAAGAAATTCGCCGCGCCGGTGCCGAACGGGCCCGAAAAACGGCCCGGATCGTACTGGAAAGAGCACGAAGAGCCTGCGGCCTTGGTTCCTGATCGGTATCGTCGGCAGAATCGCCCCTTCGGATCACCTGGTACCACCCCCTATGCTGACCGCTCAAAGCCGCAAAGTACGCCGCAGAAAATGGGTCATCCGGCTCAAGAAGATCGTCAAGCATCCCTACACGAAACTCGCGGTAGGGATCATTCTGGTCATCACGAGCACGATCGAAATCGTACATGACCTGATGTCCGACATTCCCAAGTCGCGTGTCGGAGCCCACCACGGGCTCCTGGTTCTTGGGGTCGTGAATGCCCTTTCGGCGATCCCGGAACTCGTCGAAGGACTCGATTACACCCTGGAACTCGCTTCCAAATCGGACGATTACGACGCGCCCGACGAATGAACGCAAGAAATACAATTGCATTGATGCATGCAACCATGCGATAGAGAGTATGAAATTTCCGATTTCATGCTCTCCTGCGGATTAACGCCTTTCCGCTTGATCTTTCCTGATTCTCGCTTAATCCCGCAAAAAGGTCTTGACTGGACCCCGAAGCTCGAAAAGAATGCCGGGCGGCTTCATTCATGAAGTCCGGACATCGAACGATCGCAAATTCTCCGACCAATTCCGGCTCTCTTCTGCTGGAGAAGCTACTGGCTCCATTCAGGCAGTTGCGAAGACGATCCTTTCGAAAGAATGGCTTCATGAGCCGCATTCGCGCGGACTGGTGAAGAATGTTCGTTGCCATCCGTTCGTACGAATTCCGATACGTCAGCGTGAAACGCTGAAATACCAGCACATAAGACAACTCGTACCAATCGGAGACGCTTCATGAAACGCAGAGGGTTCACACTGATCGAACTCCTGGTCGTGATCGCGATCATCGCCGTTCTCATTTCGCTCCTGCTCCCCGCGGTGCAGTCTGCCCGTGAAGCGGCCCGGCGCATTCAGTGCGTCAACAATCTCAAGCAGATCAATCTCGCGCTGCACAACTACAACGACGCCTTCGGCAGCTATCCCTATGCCGGCGGGTTCAGTGCCCAGGGCCACATGGGATGGGGCTTCGTGCCCATGATCCTGCCCCAGCTCGAACAACGTGCTTTGTACGATTCGATCAACTTCCTCGACAGTTGCGACTGCCAGTCGATGTCCACCGTGCGCAGCGTGGTCATCAGCTCGTTTTTCTGCCCGTCCGATCCGAATTCCAATATCCTGCTCAGGGACCGCACGACCCCTGGTTCACCCTGCTTCGGCGGGTCGACCACCAAAGACGATCCTGCCGCCAACCGGCAGTTCGGCATGATGTGCAATTACTCGGGCAGCTACGGCGACGGCTACAACAACCGCCCCGGCAATCCCTACGATACCGCCGGCGCGAATGCCCAATACGGCTGCGGCGGCTGTAATGCCTCCGGCGGCAGTGCCGAAACTCCGGCCGCCGACTGCCCCTCGCCCACCGGGCCTTATGGATCAGGCCCGAACCATCGCGGCCTGTTCGATTATCAAAGCCGCTCCGGGGCGGTCACGATCGGATCGATCACCGATGGCCTGAGCAATACGTTCGCCCTGGGCGAAGTCGCTTCCGTCGTCCGTTCCCAAAGTGCCGTCTGGTACACCAACACCGGCACGACCAACGGCACCTGCCTGCCGATGAACTGGACCTTGCAGACATGCCTGCGCAACCCGGCCTACGCCAACGCCAACTCCTGGTCAGGCCGGGGTTTCTCGTCCTTCCACTCCGGCGGTTGCAATTTCGGCATGGCCGACGGCTCCGTCCGCTTCATCAAGCAAACCATCAACATGAAAACGTACAACGCCCTGGGGAGCCGCAAGGGAGGAGAAATCATCAGTGCCGACGCGCTTTGACGCTTCCATGATTTCTTCGATTTTCCGACGAATCTCACGCCACAAAACCACTGCCGCCTGGATGTCGATGGCCCTGACCATCGGCATCGTAAGCGGCTGCGGCGGCGAGCCTGGCCTGGCCAGGGTCAAGGGACGCATCACCTATAAAGGTGCGCCCGTGGCCACCGGAGAGGTGTTCTTCACCCCCGAAGAACCTGGCAAACGGGGAGCCAAGGGGATTCTTGACTCCAACGGCGAATACTCCCTGACGACCTACGAAACCGGCGACGGTGCCTATACCGGCAAACACAAGGTTTCGGTGATCTCCCAGGGGCCTGACAAGCCGATTCCGCCGAAAATGAAGGGCCGAATGATGGAAGAGGACATGCAGGGATCCGGCGACCCGCTCGTCCCCCGCAAGTACTTCTCGGCCCAGACTTCGAACCTGACGGCCGATGTCAGCGAAGGCAGGACGAACGTCATCGACTTCGACCTGAAAGACTGATTCGGCTGGATTTCCGGTCGATTCAACCGAACGAAAGAGCGAAGGGCCGATCGTGAATCTCACGCTCGGCCCTTTTTCGAAGTTTCGAATTCATCCGCCCGATCGGCCTGACGGCCCTTATTTCGCCTTCGCCCAGGTTTCGAAAATCTGGGCCATGCGGCCGGCGACGGCCTCGGACGCTCCCGGCTGGCCATGCGTTTCCTTGAGCGCCGCCAGGGCCGTTCGCTTGCGAGCCGCTTCGGCCGGGTCATTGAGCCACTTGAGTGCCCATTCGGCCAGTTCGGCATCGACGTCGTGATCGGTCAGATACTCGGGCATGATGTCCCAGCCGGCCAGCAGGTTCGTGAGCGTGATGTAAGGCGCGTTGATGAATCGCTCGCTCACTTTTTTGTCCAGCGGGTTGATGCGATACACCACCACGCTCGGCACGGTTTCGTACATCAGCTCAAGACTGACCGAGCCGCTGACCGTCCACGCCAGATCGACGAGCCGGAGAATTTCGGGCGTTCGGCCGACGAAAAGGTCAATCCGTTCATGAAACCAGGTCGGCAGCGGATGCTGGCGGAAAATCTCTTCGACACGAGACTTGTGTTCCTCCGTCAGGCATGCCACGGCGAAACGGACATCAGGCCGTTGGACGGCCACCCGTTCGATCGCACGGATCATCATCGGCAGATTCTTGTCGATCTCCTGAAACCGCGAGCCCGGCAGAACGCCGATCCATTTGTCGGCCTGTGCTTTACGCTCGGCTACCCAGGCTTCGTCCACCTTCCTTTGAGCCAGTTCGTCGAAGTAGGGGTGGCCCAGATATTCGGCATAAGGGTAGCCCCGTTCCTCGTACCACTGGGGCTCGAACGGAAGGCTGCAGAAGACATAGCTGAAGCGGTCCTTGATCTTCTTCACCCGCCACGGTGCCCAGGCCCAGAGCTGCGGCGGCACGTGGTAGAACACCGGGATGCCACGATCCCGCGCCCGCTTGGCCACCCACCAGTGCAGGCCGGGGTAATCGATCAGAACGACCGCGTCCGGCCTCTCTTCCGCGAAAATCCGGTCGGCCTGGTTCACCACCGACACGAAAGTCCCGATCTGGCTCAGGACTTTGCCGAACCACATCACCGCATGCTGAGTCAATTCATACTTCAGGTCGATCCCTGCTTCCTTCATCTTCGGGCCGCCGAAGCCGATCAGCTCGACATCCGGCCATTGCGATTTCAATGCCCTGGCCAGATTGCCGCCGTGCATGTCGCCGGAAGGCTCGCCCGCCGAAATGAAGATCTTCTTGCTCATGGAATTCCGTCTTTCGGATCGTCGATGAATCGTGGAGCGTGCCGTTGACCTAACGAAGTGCCGCGATCGCGGAACCCACGCTCGATGGCGTCAATATAGCGACTTCGCCAATTTCCCGGCTAGAACGCGCGAGCGGAATCTCGATCGCAAGGTCGGAATCAGCGTAATGATCGGCCCCCCTGCCGAAGCCAGTAAAGAAATACTCCGGCCGCCACGCCGACATTGAGCGAATCCGCCCCCGGCGTCATCGATATCGTCACCTTGTGATCGGCCCGGGCTTCGAATTCCGCCGCCAGACCTTCCCGCTCCCTGCCCAGAAGCAGCCCGACCCGCTCCGGCCGGCGGAATTCGAGCAGTTCGACGTGTCCTTCACCCGGCAGCGTCGCCACGAATTCGAAGCCGAGCGAGGCAAGTTCGTCCAGCGCCTCATGCACATCGGCAAACTCCAGAATGGGCAGCCGCAGTGTCGCGCCCATCGAAACCCGTGTCACCCGACGAGAAAGCGAATCAGGGCTCTCCTTGCCCACGACGATCGCCGCCACGCCCAGAGCATCCGCCGTGCGGGCGATCGACCCGAGATTCTCCGGATTATCGATCGCCGGGCAAATGACGACCGTCTTCTCCCGCTCGGCAATGCCACCGACGATCTCACTCATCGAAGGCCAGGGCCTGCGGCGGCCACAGGCCAGAATGCCCTGATGGAACGAAAATCCGACGAGATCCGTCATCGCCGGGCGCGTCAAAGTCATCACCGGGGCGTCGTGCGGCAATTCGAATTTCGGAGATTCGAACCATCCTGTGTGAGTCAGAACCGAAACGGTTTCGAATCGCGACGCCAGCAGTCGTTCGACCAGCAGAGCCCCTTCGACCACGAAAAGGTCGTCGTCACGCGTGGCGTTCGAAGTTTTCAGTGAACGGAACGGATCGAGCCGGGAGTCGTCGAGGGATTCGATCGCGACGACTCTCCGGTTTTCGAAATCGGTCACGGGGCCCGCCTCGGCTCGGCGCCGTAAAGATGCCGCACCAGGAAGTCCGCCCTCCGGCGGCTTCCGTAAGGCGTTTCGGCTGAGCCGTGACCAGCACCCGGAACGACCAGCAATTCGAAATCCTTGTCGGCCTTGACCAGCGCGCTGGCCACCTGCATCGTGCTCGCCGGGTCGACGTTGCGGTCCAGCTCGCCCACCACCAGCATCAATTTGCCTTGCATTTTGTGAGCGTGCACGGTGTTCGAACTGGCTTCGTACTGCGGCCCGACCGGCCAGCCCAGCCACAGCTCGTTCCACCAGATCTTGTCCATCCGGTTGTCGTGGCAGCCGCAATCCGCCACGGCGACTTGATAGAAATCGTGGTGGTCGATCAGGGCCCGCATCGCATTCTGTCCGCCGGCCGAACCGCCGTAAATGCCGACCCTGCTCAGATCCATCCAGGGCCGGGTCTCGGCCGCCTTGCGGATCCAGGCCTTGCGGTCCGGGAAGCCGGCATCGGCCAGATTCCCCGCGGCGACATCATGAAAAGCCTTCGAACGCCAGTTCGTGCCCATGCCATCGATCTGCACGACGACGAACCCCAATTCGGCCATCTGATGCTGCCGCATCTGCAGCCCCCAGGCTTTCGGCACGTGTGCGCCATGCGGCCCGGCATAAATTTCTTCGACCACCGGATATTTCTTGGCCGGATCGAAATGCGATGGCCTGTAAATGACGCCGTAAATGTCCGTCACACCATCACGACCTTTGGCCACGAACCGCTCGGGCACCGTCCATCCGGCCGACACCAGGGCACTGGCGTCCGCCGATTCGAGTTTCGCCAGCAGTTCTCCGGTTTCGGACGATCGCATTTCATGCACAGGCGGCAGATCGACACTCGAATAGCGGTCCAGAAATGTCTTCCCGTCAGGTGAAAACGTGGTCGAATGATTGCCGTCGGCATCGGTCAGGGTGCGGAATTCGGACCCGTCGAATTTCACGCTCGCCAGATGCAATTGATACGGATCCTGCCCCTTGTGCAGCCCGCCCGCCGTGAACCAGAGCCTCTGGGCCTCGTCGTCGATCCGCTCCACCTTTCGCACCACGAATTCGCCTGAAGTGAGCGGTTTCTCGATCTTGCCGGCCTGAACGTCGACCCGATACAGATGATTGAAACCGGACCGTTCCGACATCCAAAGGAGCGTTTTCGAATCGTCCGTCCAGTGCATCCAGATTTTGTTCGGATAATCCACGAACGTGTCGTACTTCTCTTCGACAACCGTCCGGGCGGCACCGTCAGCCGCCTTCACGCCTACCAGCCTTACCACCTTATGGCCACGCTGGTTGTAGAGAAAATAAAATTCGGCGGAATCCCCGGACCAGTGAAACCGGTCCAGGCTCCATGGATTTTCGAATAGGGCATGATCGACCGGAATGACCTTGCCGGCCTCGAGATCGACAAGTACCGGCCAGACCCGTTCGATCTCATCGCCAGGCTTGAGATAATCGAATGCGATTTCCTTCGGCTGAAACTGATCGGCCGGAGAACTTTCGATGATTTTGACTGTGCGCTCGCCCGGCGGTTTCACTCGCAGTGCGATCGCTTTTTTGCCGTCAGGCGAAACGCGGAACGGCCCTCGATAGGCATCGGCCGGTATGCCGTCGGTCGTCAGCGGCTTCCATTCGGCGATTTCCGAATTTCGAAATTCCAGATTCTGCCCCTGTACGCGCAGCCGCGGATGCGAATCGACACCTCCATCGCCCCGCCGCTGCCGCCCATTCCGTTTCGTGACGTCGCGACCGTTCCGTGGGCTGGTCTTCTCTTTCGCTTCGCCGGCGTCTTTCGCGGGGCGAGCAGGCCGGATTTCGACCGTCGTCGGTTCGTCCTCGGCCTCGATCCAGGCCAGGTCATTGCCCTTGTCGTCGAACACCCGCCACACGTGACCGCCGAAAGTGTGCTGCCGCCGCTCTTCGCCGGGTTTCAGATGGCCATAGCCTTTCGGCTTGCCTTCCGGGTCGATCCATTGCAAATGGGCATCCGCACCACTGGAATTCACGAAAGTCACGAACGTCTCAGGCCCCTGCCTCAGGCTGGCCCGGGGTGCGGATCGTTCCGCCGCATCGGCCGCATCTTCAATTTTCGGCTCTTCACGATCGAGCTTCTCGCCGCCGGGTGTCCAGCGAAACCGTTCACCGGAAATCTTGAGCAAAAACGCACCTGGATGATCTTTCGAACGTGCGATCGATTCGACCAGATTTCCGCCGGTTGTGCGTGACTCGATCCGCGGCAGCACCGATTTCAAACGATCCGAATCGATCACGACCGTTTTCGATTTCGAAACCGGGTCGACATAAACCCATTCGAATTTCGAACCGGGGCCAGTTTTGACCCGATACCAGAACGAGCCGTCCGGCTGCCATACAGGCTGCACCAGTTCCCGCAGGACTTTATCGGCAACCTTGCCCGGCAAAGAGGCAGCCAGGTCGTATTCCCGCTTCGTACCCTGCCCCGATGCGCCGGTCGAAATCCAACTCATCAGGATCGAGAGCCGCAAGGCAAGCCGTCCGAATTTCGCCATTGGTGCCGTACTCCTGCAAACGCAACGGACTTCGAAATCCCATTCCTTCCGGTCAGCTCCGTTCGGCCATCAACCGTTCGATATCGTCCACATCGATCGGAATGTCGGCCATCAGGTCCACAGGCCCGTTTTCGGTCACCACGACATTGTTCTCCAGGCGGACGCCGAAGCCTTCCTCGGGAATGTAAATTCCCGGTTCCACCGTCAGCACCCAGCCGGGAGCGAACGGTTCGTGCATCAGGCCGACATCGTGAACGTCCAGACCGAGCACGTGCCCCAGGCCATGATTGAAGTACTTGCGGCATGCCGGCGTGCCGGGCTTCTGCTCGTCGATGTCCTTCTGCGTCAGCAGCCCCAGCCCGATCAATTCCTGGTTCATCATCTCCTGCGATTCGCGGAACCAGTCCCGGTGCAGCTTACCCACGACGCATCCGGCGACCGACGCCCGATGCACCCGCAGAACAGCTTCGTAAACGGCCCTCTGCCGATCGGTGAACTTGCCGGAAACGGGGATCGTCCTGGTCAGGTCGGCATTGTAATTGGCATAATTCGCGGCGACGTCCAACAGCAGCAAGTCGCCTGATTTCAAAGGCTGATCGTTCTGATTGTAATGCAGAATGCACGAATTCTCGCCACCGGCGATGATCGGATTATAAGCGAACTTGCATCGATTGCGCGTGAATTCATGCACGAATTCCGCTTCGATTTCATATTCCATCACACCCGGTCGTGTCGCGTTCAGAACACGTTCGAAGCCGGATTTCGTTACGGCGATCGCTTTTTTCAGCAGGTCGATTTCGATCGCGTCCTTCACGGCGCGCAGCCGGTGCATCAGCGGGGCAAGCCGCTTGTATGTGTGCAGCGGGTAACGGGCCTGCAGGTCGCGAACGAAGCGGGCATCGCGGGTTTCCACTTCGATCACGGCCCGCTTGTGCTCGTTCGAATTGAGATAGACACTCTCGGCATCGCACATGAGCTGGTGCAGAAGGCCGGGGAATTCGCTCGTCCATTTCACGTTGCGGATTCCCGAAATCCGAATCGCATCCTCTTTCGAATGCTTGTGCCCTTCCCACACCTTGAGATGCTCGTTCGGCTCGCGCAGGAAGAGAATTTCCCGCATCGTCTCGTCCGGATGATCCGGGAACAGGGCCAGAATCGACTCCTCCTGCTCGATCCCCGTCAGCCAGAACAAGTCGGCGTTGGGCTGCATCAGAAGCGTGCCGTCGGCATTGGTCGGCAGGATGTCGTTGGCATTGACGATCGCCAGCGATTTCGCGGGCAAATGCGATTTCAGCCGGTCGCGATGGCCGATGAACAGCTTCGGGTCGATGGGCAAGTGGCGCATTGCAGGTCGATTCCTGAGGCAGCCTGATCCATGAAACAGACCAGTTGTCGATGACGGGAACGAGCGTTTAGGCTGTATGTTGCCCGATCGGCGGAGTGGTTGTCGAGCCCCCTGCCCGCCATGGCCCATTCGACGCCCCGACGACCGGCCTGAATCTCACGCCAGAAACGAATCGCACCATGATCGCATCCACAAGCGCCGCACAGCCCAGCCCCGAACCTCGCGATTACCTCCGCATCGGCATCGCCGCGGGCGCGATCCTCGGAATCGCGGCCCATATCGTTCTGCGGATCTCTTTCGGAAACGGTCACATGTCCGGTCCGTTCCGCACGGTCGACTGGCCCCTCGTCGTCGTCCTGATCACCGGCGGCGTGCCGCTGGTCGTTGGCCTTCTGGGCAATCTTGTGCGTGCGGAATTCGGTTCGGACCTGCTGGCAGGCATTTCGATCGTGACGTCCGTCATCCTCGGCGAATATCTGGCCGGCACGCTCGTCGTCCTGATGCTCTCCGGCGGCGAGGCCGTGGAAAGCTATGCCGTGAATCGGGCCAAATCGGCCCTGGCGGCTCTGGCGAAGCGGCTTCCGAACGTGGCTCACAAGCTTGTGGAAGGCCGCATGACCGAAGTGCCGCTGGACGAAGTCGAAGTGGGAGACACGCTCGTCATTCTGCCGCACGAAACCTCGCCTGTGGACGGAACCGTCGTCGAAGGCCGATCGACCATGGACGAAGCCTATCTGACGGGCGAACCCTACAAAATTTCGAAAGCCCCCGGATCGACCATCATATCCGGCGCAATCAATGGTGAAGGTGCCCTGACCATCCGTGCCGACAAGCTTGCCAAAGACTCTCGTTACGCCAAAATCATGCAGGTCATGCAGGAAAGCGAACGCAACCGCCCACGCATGCGCCGGCTGGGTGACCGCCTCGGGGCGTTTTACACACCTCTTGCCGTCTCCATCGCCCTGGCGGCCTGGCTGGCCAGCGGCGAGTCTCGCCGGTTCCTGGCCGTGCTCGTCGTGGCCACGCCCTGCCCGCTGCTCATCGCCATTCCCGTGGCGATTCTCGGGTCGATTTCGCTGGCCGCGCGCCGTGGCATCATCATCAAGGACCCATCCGTCCTCGAACGCCTCAGCACTTGCCGCACGGCCATTTTCGACAAAACCGGCACGCTCACCTATGGCCGGCCGCGTCTCGCCGAAATCCGCCGCCTGGGTAGTTGGACGGACGACGAAACGATCCGCCTGGCCGCGGGCCTGGAACGGTATTCGAAACACCCGCTGGCCGACCCGATCCTGCGCGAGGCCGACACCCGCCGCCTGCCCCCGGCGGAGACCTCGCAAGTGGCCGAAAAGCCGGGCCAGGGGCTCAGCGGGCTCGTGGAAGGCCATGAAGTGCTGATCACCAGCCGTTCGAAATGGCTGAAGGAACATCCAGGCGACGCCGGCGTGATGCCTGAAGACACCGTCGGGCTCCAGTGCGTCGTGGCGATCGACGGCAAGCCGGCCGCATTCTGCCTGTTCCGCGACGAACCCCGGCCCGACGGGCAATCGTTCGTCCGCCACCTTCGGCCGCACCACCACTGGAACCGCATTCTGCTTGTTTCAGGCGACCGCGAAAGCGAAGTGAAATATCTGGCCGATCATGTCGGCATCGATGAAATATACGCCGGCATTTCGCCTGAGGGGAAGGTCGAAATCACTCGCCGGGAAAACGCCAGGGCCCCGACGGTTTTCATGGGCGACGGCATCAACGACGCCCCGGCCCTGGCCGCTGCGACCGTGGGCGTGGCCATGGGCCAATCAAGCGACGTGACCGCCGAAGCATCCGGGGCCGTGATCATGGACGGCAGCCTGCGCAAGGTGGACGAACTGCTCCACGTGGGTGACCGACTGCGGCGAATCGCACTGCAAAGTGCACTGGGCGGTATGGCTCTCTCCGTGGGTGGCATGATTCTCGCTTCGTTCGGCCTGCTCACACCCGTCGGCGGAGCCGTGCTCCAGGAAGCGATCGACCTGGCCGCCGTCTTCAACGCCCTGCGCACGGCCTTCGCGCCGAAGCGGCTGACCGATTATTGAGAGAATTCGCATCGAATCGAACCGGAACGCATCGATCATACGAAATCGCTCCTTGCGGATTGTGACTCGTCTCACGCCGCGATAGAATTTTCATACGTTGATCTGACTCATCCCGATCGATGCATCCCCGATTCGAAAGACGAATAGCCATGCTCATTCCTGTCCTTTGCCTTACGGCCTGTCTCGCAGGCTTCATTTCCGCTGGACAGGATGTTACGACCGCCAAGACCGGCGGCCAGGCGACGAAATCCGCCGAATCGGGTCCCGAAGAAGCCCTGCGAGGATTTCTGCTGGCCATCGGAACTCAAGACGAAGCGAAATTGCGATCGCTCTCGCTGCCGCACGACGACTTCGAATGGCTTCTCAAAGGTCAGGCCGTACCGGCGGACATCCGCAAGAATTTCGAAGAGTTCATCGATCAGTCGCCGATCCGGACGCTCAAGGCGGGCGAAGTGCTGGAATTGTCAGGCGGACGTGAATTGAAAGTCGATCCTGGCGACGTTTCCGGCGACCGGACCATGCTGATGTTCGGCCGCGATCCGCTGCCGCACAAGCTGCGCAAGGTCGATGGCCAGTGGAAAGTCGATCCGTCGTCGATCGTCTCGGCCCGCAAGGCCGCCGATGCCGCCCGCAAGAAGAAGGCCGGGCAGTGATCTTCGAATGCCCTTGATAGCGTTTCGGCATGTTCCTGAATCCGAAGCTTTCCTCGGATACCGGATCATGCCAGAACGGCTTGGGTTTCGAAGTGACATCGTACGAGATCGAATCTTGGGCTTGGCATCGACTGGCATGCCAGGGACGAATCGGTGGTACGCCGGCATCTTGACCTCTTGCAGCTCGTCACATAGGATTGACCTGTGATCAAGTGATCCTGTTTCGCCTGGTAATCGTCGAAACCAAATACATTGCTGGTGTACCGAATCGATTCGGTAATGATCGGGAATGGAACCGATGGGCGCTTCGCACGGCAACTTTACGAAATATCCCCGCACGCCTCATCTGTTCGGATCCACCGGCACGGCGGATGACAAGCACATGGGTCAAAAAGAATCTCTGGCTTTCATTTCCGACGAATCGCTGATCATCGAGGAAAAGCTGGACGGCACGAATGTCGGCATTCACTTCGCCCCTTCCGGGCGAATGATCCTCCAATGCCGCGGGCACGAAATCACCAGCGGCATGCATCCGCAGTACGACCTTTTCAAACAATGGTGTCAGATCAAGCGGCCCGATTTCGAAGAGATGCTGACGGACAGGCTCATCCTGTTCGGCGAATGGCTGTATGCCCGTCACAGCGTGCATTACCTGGGCCTGAATCATTACTTTCAGGAATTCGACGTCTACGACAAGCGAATTGGCGCATTTCTGGATTATCGCACTCGCATGGATCTGATCGTGCCCCGAGGGATCGAAACCGTTCCGATTCTGCACACAGGCCAGATTGACCAGGAAAGCCTTTCGAAACTGATCGGCCCAAGCCGGTTTCGCAGCCGATTCGAAAACCCCGTCACCGGCAAGACCGACGACCTAATGGAAGGTCTCTATTTGAGAACTGAAGCGGGCGGTGTCGTCACGGGGCGTGCCAAATTCGTACGGCCCGAATTCGTCCTCAAAATCAATCAGAGCGAGCATTGGCAGCACCAGATGATGGTTCCCAATACGCTTGCTGACGGCTCGGACATCTGGAAATGAAAACCTGGGAAGACACACGCTCGGCCAGCACTGGCGATATCATGGCCTGGGCAGCCTCTCAGCCCTGGGCCGATGAAATGAAGTCGTGCATGCAGGACAGCGAATGGCATGCCGAAGGGGATGTCTGGACGCACACATGCATGGTCGTCGACGAACTCGAAAGTCTGAAAGAGTGGAGGGATCTGAGTCGCATCGAGCAATTGTGGCTGATCTTCACCGCGCTTTTCCATGATTCCGGCAAACCGGCGACGACCGTCACTGATCCGACCACTGGCAAGGTGCAATCACCGAAACATTCGGCCGTGGGCGAGAGCATCTGCCGCAATGCGCTCAGAGACCTGGGCTGCGATCTTCGCACTCGAGAGGCCATCTGCGGTCTGGTGCGCTATCACGGCCGTCCCGCTTTCCTGCAACACCGTACGAAGCCTGAAATGGAATTGATCGAGCTTTCCTGGCTCGTCAGCCATAAGTTGCTGCATCTGTTCGCTCTGGCCGATTTTCGCGGCCGGCGGTCAGACTCATCGAACCGCACGGAGACCGATATCGACCTCTGGAAAATGGTTGCCGAAGAGGCAGGCTGTTTCGAATCGCCCTACGTCTTCGCAAACGATCATGCCCGCTTTCTGTTTTATCGGAAGCAGCTTTCGAGCCTGCATTATGTTCCGGTCGAAAATCATCGCTGCACGGTCACCGTCATGTCCGGGTTGCCCGGCTCGGGAAAAGACACATGGCTGGCCGATCACCGGCCGGGCCTGTCGATCGTCTCACTGGACGATCTCCGGCGCGATTACGAAATCGATCCGACCGACAATCAGGGCAAAGTCATTCAGGCCGGCAGGGAACGGTGCCGCGAACACCTGCGCGCGGGCCGAGATTTCGCCTTCAATGCCACCAACACATTGAAAATGACTCGTTCACGCTGGGTCGATCTTTGTGCCGATTATGGGGCACGCATCGAAATCGTTTACGTCGAACCGCCCCTGGAAACGATCGTTCGGCAGAATGCCGGCCGAAAGTCGCCTGTCCCGAGCGCCGTCATCAAGAAACTGACCGGCAACCTCGACCCGCCTGACTGGACGGAATGCCATCACCTGACGATGGTCGATGGAAATTCCGAATACCCGAATCCGGCGAAATCGACCACCTGCGGTTCGTAAGTGTAGCAATTTGATTTCGAAACGACAGTCTTACGAGACGATCCGCCCGTCTTCCATATGCACGATCCGGTCCGCGATGTCCAGCACGCGATCATCGTGCGTCACCATCAGGATCGGTATATGATGCTCACGGGCCAGCCTCTGCAGGATGTTGACGACATCCCGGCCTGACTTGCTGTCGAGGGCCGCCGTCGGTTCGTCGGCCAGAATCAGCTTCGGCTCGGCCACGAGAGCCCGGGCGATCGCCACCCGCTGCATCTGCCCGCCCGACATGCTCGAAGGATAATAATCGAGCCGCTGGCCAAGGCCCACGGCCGTCAGCATTTCGGCCGCCCGCCTCTGCACTTCGGCCCGGCGGACTTCAGGATGCATGCGGAAGACAAGTTCAACGTTCGCCCTGGCGGTCAGAAAATCAAGCAGGTTGTGTGCCTGGAAAATGAAACCGATCTGACGCCGCACCTGGACCAATGCGTCCTTGTCGGCTCCGTCGAGCCTGCGGCCGAGCACCTCCAGCCGCCCCTGTTTCAAAGTCCGCAGTCCGCCGATCAGAGTCAGAAGCGTCGTTTTGCCCGAGCCGGAGTGGCCTGTCAGAAGGACGATCTCGCCCGGCATGATATTCAAATCGACGTCGAACAGAATTTGCTTCGTCAGTTCACCCGTGCCGTACGAAAAGCACAGTCCGGAGGCCGCGATGACCGGCTGAGTTGTCGTTTCCTTATCGAATGTTTCCGCGATCGCTTCAGTCGACATCGATCGGCCTCGTTTCGGATTCGCTTCGTCATCGGCCATCTCAGAACACGTCCGCGGGATCGGCCGATCGCAGCTTGCGCACTGCCACGGAACCTGAGAAAAAGCACATCGTCACAGTCATGAGCAGAATGAGCACGGCCCGGAACGCCGTCAACTTCAAGGGCAAGTGCGTGGCGTCGGCAGCCACCTTGTACATGCCGAAGGCGAACAGGACACTTGGCAGATAGCCGAGAATCGCCAGAATGAACGATTCCTGCAGCACGATTCGCCAGAGAAAGCCATCCGTGAAGCCGATCGCCTTAAGAGTGGCATATTGGGGCAGATGATTGGCAACGTCCGTGTGAAGGATCTGATAGACCACCACGAAACCCACGAGAAACCCGATCGCCGTGCCCATCGTGAAAATGAAACCGATCGGCGCGTTCTTCTGCCAGTAGGCCTTTTCGAAATCGACGAATTCCTGACGAGTCAGCAGGCTCACTTCCTTACCAACCGTCGCCTGAAGCTCTTTCTGCACTTTGACGATGTCGGCACCGGGTTTCAACCGGATCAGGCCGAAGTCGATCCAGCCGCTTTTTCGCTCGGGGAATGTCCGCAGAAAATTCGTATCGGTCGTCATCAGGTTGCCGTCCACGGCGAATGAAGCCCCGATTTCGACCAGCCCCACCACATGCATTTTGCGCCGATTCAGCTCCGCCTGCACTTCCCTGCCTTCCGCCAGAGCCTTCGGCACGTCGCCGAATTCGATGCGGCTTTTCTTGTCGAAAAGGCAGACATCCGGATTCCTGAGCTGTCCCCAGCCTTCCGCCAGGCCCGGGACGTCCATCGGCACACGAAACGGTTCGAAACCGTAGACGAAAATCTGCCGGTCTCGCTGAGTCCAAGGGTTCCGCCAGTCGCAAATGCCGACATAACCTGCCTGAATCGATTCGACTTGCGGGTGCGCCGGTACCCGGTGCAGCGCCCGTTGCGAAAATTGAGTCATTCGAAACAGAGCCTGCGATTGCGGGTGGATCATCACGAGATCCGCCGAAACACGCTGGGGCACGAACGTGGCGCTTTCGAACATGGCGTCGAGAAAGCCGAGCTGCATCCACATCAGCACGTCGGCGAACAGCACGCCGGCGATCGCCAGCAGAAGCTTGATGCGCCCATGACTGAGTTGCGACCATGCGATCGGTGCCCGGAATTTCATTTGACCGGAACCTCCGAATCCAGCGTGTCGATCACGACCCGCACCCGTGCATTCGAAAGCCCGGCAAGCTCCTGCCCCTTGTCGGGGTCGATCCGGATCCGGACTTCGACTACACGCGCGTCCGTATCTGCCACGGGATCGTTGTCCAGAATCACCTTCCGGCCGATCCGCCGGCCCACTTCCACCACCCGGCCCGAATATTCCGCACCTGTGCTCGGCAGCACGACTCTGGCCTTCTGCCCTGATTTCACAAGCGGCAGATCGGCTTCGTACACCTCGGCCACGGCGTTCATCTCCGAAGTGTCGCCGATCTCCATCACGCCGTTTTCCACGGAAACGCGTTCGCCGTCACGCGCTTCGATCTTCAGAACGCGGGCATCGATCGGGGCCCGCAGCTGCGTCGCTTCGAATTCGGCCCTGGCCTTCGCCAGGGCGGCCTGGGCTGCCGTCACTTCCGCCTCGGCACGCAGAATGTCCACCTTGCGGACTTCGCGAACGCTGTCCAACAAGCTTTCGGCCCTTTTGACCTCGGCGACCGACGTTTCGAAAGCCAGTGTACGCTGATCGAATTCGCCGCTCGATATCGCCTGCTTGGCTTTCAAAGACTCGGCCCGTTTCAATTCGATTTCGGCATTCTTCAACTCGCTGCGCGCTTTGTCCAGCTGCGCGGCCTGGGCTTCGATGTCACCCTTCTTGCTGCCGGCTCGCACCTGTTCCAACTTGGCTTCCGCCAGTGCTAAATTCGCCTCGGCCTCCTTGACGGCAGCCTGACGGCGGTCCGCCAGATCGAGCACGGCAATCACCGCGCCTTTCGAAATGGCATCGCCTTCTTCGACGAGCATCCGCTCGATTCTGGCCCCTTCCAGAGCCGTCGGGGCCGAGAGTTTCAATATGCGCGACTTCGGCTCGAGCGTTCCCAGTGCACCGACTGACCGCACCTTTGCCACCGGGGCTTCGGCGGATGGACTCACCACCGCAGCACTCTCGCTTTTCGCGATCTTCGGCACGTAATACGCCAGAGCCGGCACCGAACCGGCCAGACTCAACACGGCGATCCGACACGACCACTTCGCCCAGGGCATGGAATCTCTCCCCGGCCTCGACAATCAATTCGAAGCCGTTACTCCGACGCCGCGAAACTCCAGAAAAATTCAGGACTTCGCGTATGCCTTCAGAAACCGGTCCACCGCGCGGCGAAGTCGTTCGTCGCTCGGACGCCAGGGCGGGTCGAACCCACCCAGCAGATTTTTCCAGGGCGTGGATCCGATGATCAGCCCGCCGAAAAATTCGGCGGCCTCTTCGGCGTCGACAATGTCGAGCGAGGCCGAATCACGGATCGATTCGAAATATTCCGCCATGAACCTCAAAACCTTGCCAGGCCCCGCTTCGTAAAACACTCGTCCCAACTCCGGATGCCGGGCCGATTCGGCCGCGATCATGCGATCACAAGCGACCGTTTCAGGATCCGCCAGCAAATCCATCAATTGGGCTGCGAAGCCGAACAAGTCCGCCCTGACATCGCCCGTCGGTTCGCTTTTGATTCCGCGAAGCCCCTCGGGCAAAGTCTCGGTGACCACCGCCGCGAAAATCGCCTCCTTATTGTCGAAATAGGCGTAGATCGTAGGCTTGGACACTCCCGCCCGCTTCGCGATCGTATCCACGCTCGTGGACGATACGCCATGCTCGGCAAAGAGTTCCGACGCAGCCAGAACGATCGACATCCGCTTGTCGACCTTGCCCTCGCGAGCCTTCTGTGCCGCTGCCGCCTTCATGCCCATTTCCGAAGCCTTTCCGATACGAGCTATCCGAATCATCGGAATGTCCGATACTCAAAGTTTACTAAACCGTTTAGTAAAGTCAATGGTTCGAACGATTCGGTTTTCGGGATTTCCAGTTCCAGCCGTTCCGAAACGAAGACCGGCCGACTCGACAAGGTCGAATCGACCGGATGATCCGCTGAGACTCTGCGCGTCTTGACGGGCGTTCCGCCAAGTTCAACCCGACGTCAACGTACCGGCGCCGTTTCGGCAGGCACTCCGGAAAAGCCGTGCGGATCCCGCCAATGCGAGGGCGATGAACGAATTGAAAGTGATGACCTTCACCAGGCCAAGATCCACCGGGGGCCGCCAGACGATAAATGCGACGAGAGGCACCGCGGCAATGGCAAATGCCGTCACGTTCATCACGATCGACATGCCCCTGGGCCGAAATCGCGCGAAGCATGAACCAGAGACACCGATGAGCAGAACCAGGAAATACAATAAATTCGCTGGATTCTTCTCGTTGCCGATGATACCCACCGCCAGATTGACCCAGACGACGAACAATCCGGTAAATATTGCTGACAAGCTGCCCACCCGGTATTCCACGTTCGGCGTCTTACGCCAGAGATATTCGGCCGTCAAACCGCTGCCCAGCAACAGCGTAGCGGCAACGACGAAATCGAATGCCGTCCAGTTCACTTCGTCGGAATACCTCATGGCCACGGCCGGAAGCATCAGAATCAGCCCCGTCACCGCGAAAACCGCCGCGACACCCTTGCGCATGTTTCGCATCTCCCTGAATCTCTCTCTCGAAATCTGCACGAGCGTATCGCCCATCATCCTCAAGGCAAGCGAGTGCAGGCCCGCGACGTCATCCGACTTCTCACGGCAGAGGTCATGATACGTCTGTGCCATCCCTTCTCCGTACCGATTTCGAAATCCATGCGGGAAAAGCCGCAGCAGGCAGCCGTAGACTGTTCGATAACGCCTGACGATGCTTTCAGAATCCATGGCCAGACCCTCCCGCCGCAAGGCGTTTCGAAGCCGCCAGCACGATCACGTCGCGATACCGCTCCAGCTCGGCCGCGAGCGTTTCCCGCCCGAGCGCTGTGATTTCGTAATAGACACGCCGCTCATCGTCGAGCTTCGAGTCGACTTTCTTGCCGCTTTCGCGGATCAACCCGGCTTCGATCATGCGGCCGATCGAGCCATATAGCGTCCCGGGGCCCATTTTGACGCGGCCCTTCGACTCGGCCTCGACCTGCTTCATGATCCCGTAGCCATGCCGCTCGCTTTCGGCAAGCGCCATCAGAATATGCAACACCGCCGGCGTCAGCGGAGATTTCCCGTTCGTGTACTTCATCACGACAGACTATATCCGTTACGGATATATGTCAAGTGGTTCGACGGCGAATCTGTCCGAATCCGTCAAGGCACAAGAAGGTCATCGAGTTCGATATTCCACTGATTTCGATCATTCTCGATGGTCAATTGGAGTGTCAGATCCGAAAGTCCCTCTTCCTCCGACCAAAGCGGGACATGAACAGACCAGGCTGGAGGATTCGAATCCGTAATTTCGATCACGTCGAGTCGGTCATAGGCATGCTCTGGAAGGTCAATCAGTTTGCATCCGTAAGTTCGAATCACTTCACGCAGATCGTCAGCAGACAATCGGGAAGACGAACACGATCGAACGGCCGCTTCGTAATCGCGATTGACGATCTGAGTGATGAGAGAACGTACTACCGCTTGCAGATTTTCCTGATCCACCCGGGCCCCCATGGAAGCCTGAAGATCGGAGCGCGAGTCACACCTGCGGTTTCGGTCTTGCTCAGCTTCCTTTTTCGATCCGATAATGATGCACGCCCCATGGATCGAACGAATCGGAAATCGTGCCATCGACGATCCGAACGGACCGGTTCTCGTCGATGACGCTGGCTTCTTCGAATTGCTCCGATTTCGAAATCCGGAAAGTCGCCTGCGACTTCTCGCCGCGCAGATTCACGGCAAAAACATACAAAGCCCCGGCATCTTCCTTGACCATGCATTCCACGACGGCCGCCGGATTCTCGGCCTTGACTTCGACTCGTCCTTCGATCGTGGGTGATTTCAGCACTTTCGCCAATTTTCGAATTTGCAGGTTCGTGCGCGTGATCTCTTCCAGCATGTCAGGAACCCGCAGGAATCCGGCTTCCACGAAATTCGGCACGAACTGATGCGCGAAATAGACGATTCCCTGCGAGCCCCGCACCAGCGACATCCACACCTCGGCCCGCACCTGCAGGGGCGTCGCCTTGTTGGATTTGTGGCTGATCTGTGTCGTTTCGATGCAATTCCAGACTTTGCGGACCGGCCCCGCCCACTTCTTCAGCCGGGCGACACCATCGGCCACGAACCAGAGCTTGCCGGCCACTTCCTCATTGTCGTGACACGCCGGATAAATGTCGAAAGAAACGATATCGGCACCTTTGACGTATTCCGGATAGTCTTCAGGCTTGTTTCGCCGCACACCCCGGCCGATGTAATTGTCGTATGCCACCCCCTGACCCAGATTCAGGAACACGGGCCGCGAGGGGTCTTTCTCCTTGATTTTCGCATATCCTTCCTGAACCACCGAAGGCAGAACCGGCGGGCCGTAACCTTTACCGCCAGGCCTGGCCTGAGCGTTGTCAGGCTCGTCGTCGTGCATCCAGGCGAGGATCGTCGGCTTGTCCTTCCATTTCAGTCCCGTCGCATTTTGATGACAGATGGCATACATTCCGGCCTTTTCCAGCTCGGCCAGTTGTTCTTCGTTCGGGCCACGCCAGAGACCGACATAGGTATTGATTCCGGCTTTTTTGTACGCCTCGGCATTCCGAGGGCTTTGAAGCCAGACGCAGATCGGGAAAAAGTCCGGCTGATCGAGCGGGCTCGGAACGGCGAACGCGTGCGCAGAACGATCGATGCCGACCATGGCGGAAAGCCCTGCGATCGCTCCGCCCTTCAAAATGGTTCGACGATTCGATCCTCGACGGCTCGATGCATTTCGTTCGCTTATCATTGCATTTCTCCTGTTCGATACGATCACGCCAGAATACCGCGGATCACTTCGGCTTCCTGTACACCCGTCAGCTTGTTTTCGAGGCCGCCGTAGAAATAGGTCAGCCGCCGGTGATCCAGCCCCATCAGATGCAATATCGTCGCATGAAGGTCGCGCAAATGATGGCGATTGACGACCGCGTCCTGCCCGAGCTCGTCGGTTTCTCCATAGCTTGTGCCGCCTTTCACGCCCGCGCCGGCCATCCAGTAGGTGAACCCCTTGGGGTTATGATCGCGGCCGCCCGGCTTGCCGCCGGTATTGAAAGTCTCGCTCACGGGCATGCGGCCGAATTCACCGCCCCAGACGACAAGCGTCTCGTCAAGCAGGCCACACCGGTCCAGGTCGGTCAGAAGTGCCGCGATCGGCTTGTCGACTTCCGGGCAGTGAATGGCCAGGTTTTCCTCGATCCCGTGGTGGCCGTCCCAGGTATTCTGGCCGCCGGCACCACCACCGCCCGAATAGATTTGAACGAACCGCACGCCCCGCTCCACAAGCCGTCGTGCGACGAGACACTGCCGGCCGAAAGGCGCGGGCCCAAGCGCCAGCGGATGTTCGCCCTTCGGATCGTTCAGGCCGTACATTTCCCGCGTTTCGGCCGATTCCGCCGAGACGTCGAGCGCTTCGGGTGCCGCCGTTTGCAATTCGAAAGCCAGTTCGGAAGAACCCACACGCGCCTGAAGTTCATGAAATTCAGGCCGATTCCGAAGATGCTCAGCGTTCAAATTCCGCACCAGATCGACCTGAGCCCGTTCGGTCTCGCGGTTCACACCTTCCCAGGGCCGCAAGTTCATCAGGCCTGAGCCGTCCGTTCGAAGTATCGTGCCCTGATGCTGGGCCGGCATGTATCCGGCCGACCAGTTCGGGGCCCCGGTCGTGGGCCCGCCGCGTGGGTCGAGCATGACCACATGCGTGGGCAAATTGTCGCTTGCGGCACCCAGGCCATAGCTCATCCATGCCCCCAGCGACGGATGCCCCTGAAGAATTCGCCCGGTATTCATTTGCAATACGGCGGAACCGTGTGCGAATGAGTCGGAATACAGAGATTTGACGAAGGCCAGCTTGTCCGCATGGCGAGCCAGATTCGGCAGAGCGTCCGACACCCACTGGCCCGATTGCCCGTACCGGGCGAATTTCCGCCGGCTTGCCTGCAGCACGGCTTTCGTTTTCGTGTTACGGCGAAATTCATTGTCGATCGTCTGCCCGTCCCGTTTTTGCAATTCAGGCTTGTAATCGAACAGGTCCATCTGAGAAGGGCCGCCGAACATGAAAAGAAAAATGCAGGCTTTTGCCTTTTTCGGCAGCTGGGGATTCGAAATCCGCAGAGAGTCATCCGCCCTCGCTTTGGCGAAGAATCCGTCGGATTCCAGCATGGAAGCCAGCGCCAGGCCCGTAAAACCGCCCCCAGTTTCCCACAGGAATTCACGTCGCGTGCCGGCACAGCCGCCTTTCGGTCGCTCGATTCGCTCTTGCCACATCTCAATCGACATAGATCACCTCGTTCAGATTGAGCACGGCCGCACAAAACAGCACGAGCTGATCGAATTCGTTCGATTCACCGGCAGAACGACCGGCATTCGCGAGAAATCGAACTGACAGACGCAATTCTTCCTCCGTCGGCCGCCGCTGCAACACCTTTCGAAAGACAGCGATCGACCGCTCTTCGGAACCAGGGCCCGCCGTTTCCGTCACGGTTCTCGCCAGACGCTTCGCTTGATCGTGCACGAATTCGTCGTGCAGCAGCGTCAATGCCTGCGGGGCGACGGTCGTCACATTACGTCGACCGACAGGCACGGTCGTCGAAGGGCTGTCGAAGATCTCCATCAACGGCACCGTCATCGACCGCTTGACGAACAAGTAAACACTCCGCCGATTCTGCTCTTCCAGCGGACTCACGGGCCAGTTGCGCCGGGCACCGTCGGCGGTTTCGAAAACTTCGGCTGGCAATCGGGCATAAACGCCGGGCCCACCCATTTTCGAATTCAGCGAACCGGTCACGGCCAGAATCGAATCGCGCAGGGCTTCGGCTTCGAGCCGCTTCGGATTCTGCCGCCAGAACAGTGCGTTCGCCTCGTCGGCCTTGATGCCCGCGGGATCGTCGGCCCGGGAACTCATCCGATAGGCCCTGCTCATAAGAATTCGCTTGTGCATGCGCTTCATGCGCCAGCCGCCGGAAATGAAATCGGCGGCCAGATGATCAAGCAATTCCGGGTGAGTCGGCGGTTCGCCAGTGCGTCCGAAGTCATCCGGCGTCGGCACGATTCCCCGGCCGAAATGATGCTGCCAGAGCCGGTTGACGAACACGCGGGCCGTCAGCGGATTCGCAGGATCGGTGATCCAGTCGGCGAGCGCCGTGCGTCGCCCGGAACTGTTGCCGTTCGCGGGCTTTTCGATCTGTGGCCCGGACGATCCGAAAACCGGAGGAATGCCGGGCCCGACTTCCACGGTCGGCGAATGGGCATCGCCCCGCCGCAGAACGTGGGTCGGCTTGATCGCATCTTCATATACTGCCAGAGCCGTCCCGAACGGCGCATCAGCTCCGGATTCGAGCCGTTGAATTTCGACCGCCAGTTTTTTCCGTTCCGCATCGTCCTTCGAAAGGCTGAAGGCCTTCTTCTTCGCTTCGACTTCGACCGCTTTTGTGCGTTCCCAGCGCGCGACCGTTGCGGCATCCGCGAGCGGCGCCGTGATCCGGCCAGTGCCTCTGCCGCCACCGCCCGTTTTCTGAAGGCCATAGCCGTCGATGCTTCGGAAATACGACAGAAACCGGTAATAATCTTCCTGCGAAATCGGGTCGTATTTGTGGTCGTGGCAACGGGCGCAACCGAGCGTCAGCCCCAGCATGCTGGCTCCGGTCGTCACCATAATGTCATCCAGATCGTCGTATTCGGCGGCGACGGTACTGTCGGGCTCGTCGTCCCAGACATGCAATCGGAAATAGCCCGTCGCCACGATCCTGTCCGCATCGAACGGGCCCGGCATTTCGTCGCCGGCCAATTGTTCGCGCAAGAACTGGTTATAGGGCTTGTCAGAATTGAAGCTGGAAATGACATAATCCCGATACCGCCAGGCGTTGGGCTTGTCGCCATCTCGCTCATAACCGTTCGTCTCGGCGAATCGCACAAGATCGAGCCAGTGACGCCCCCACCGTTCGCCGTAATGAGGGCTGGCGAGCAAGCGGTCGACCAGCCGTTCCCAGGCATCGGGACGTTCATCGGTTTCGAATGCGGCAACTTCTTCAGGCGTCGGCGGCAGTCCCAGCAAGTCATACGAAACTCGCCGGATCAGCTCACGTTTCGAAGCCTCCGGAAGAAATCGCAACCCCTTCGCCTGAAGCTTGTCCATAAGAAACGCATCGATCGAATTTCCCGTCAAATCTTTCGAAATCGAATTCGGCAAAGGCGGATCGACGACCGGTTTCAGCGACCACCAGTTTCGATCTTCGTCCGTCAGAGTGAACGGAGCCTTTCGAAGTCTCGGCCCTGTGTGTCCAGCCGATTCCGCGACTTCCGGAGAATCGGCAGGCACGATCAGTTTTTCGCCTTTAGGCCATACGGCTCCTCGATCGATCCAAGCTTTCAGTCGCGAGATTTCGTCATCGCTTAAGCGCCCCCTGGGCGGCATACGCAGATCGGTGTCATACCCGATGGCTTCGACCATCAGGCTCTCGGCCGCGTTGCCGGGTACGATCGCTGGACCGGTGTCGCCACCCTTGAGCATCGTGGCGGCCGAAGTCAGGTCGAGACCGCCTTTGCGGGTTTTCTCCTGATGGCACCGGATGCAGTGCCGAGAAAGGATCGGCCGGACATCCGACTCGAACGCTTTCACGCTCGCGGCATCCTGCGCTTGAGCATTTCGGAAACGCGACTCCGCGAACGAGATCGCCACGAAGAGACCGACGACACATAGAGTTCGATAAGGTCGATTTCGCACAGGGTTTGGCATGGGCGGACCGAAGTGACGATCAGGAGTGAGGACGACCTGCGAACACCTGGGCGTCCGCTTCGCATCCGCACCATTATGATCGAACGGCGGATCCAGCGAAAGCTCCTGCCCGGAATTACCATTCCAGCAAGAACATTCAAGAGAAATTGGCCCGCAAGCCCCCTGGACCGGCCGAATACGCCGACACTTCTTAACTTGCAAATCACGATCGCGAAAGTTCGCCCATCGGTTTCGAATCGTAGCCGGGCAGTTCGCTGATCAGGCGCCGGTAGCCGGCCGATTTCGAAACCTGCAGCAATGCCTGAATCCGTGGATCGTGCTCGAATGCCGTGGGAAAGCAGACATCATAAGCCTCTTCCCGCACGGCTCGAAATTTCAGTGAAGACTCCGCACCGACGATCTTCAGGCAGATGCCGGCGTCGGCCCAGCCGTTGCGCACTGCCGCCGCGACAGCCTGATGATCCCCCGCCAGCATCATCGATCTGGGTGACTGCATTTCCAGAAGCTCGTCTAGGCATTGCCTCGCCCCTGAACCTGGCTCTCGCCCGACCCATCGGAGCTTGTCTCGCAGCTTCGAAACCGTAGCCGGAATTTCCGCCCCGGACTGAAATGCGATCCCCTCTTCCCAGTTCGCCATTCGTAAAATCGTGTATCCTCGCCCCAACGCCGAACGTACCGCCGATGCATTGACCGCCGGGTCAGTGGCCTTCGCAAGATGCAACCCGGCGACATGAACCAGCCCCTGCCGCAGCATTTCCAGCGCCACCCGGCTCGATCGTCGATAACTCAGCAACCTGACCCCGGAATGACGTAACAACGTTTCGCCCAACAGGTTCGCCGCCGGATCGCAGGTCGCCATGATCAGCGTTTTCTCAGGCTCCGGCATACCCGTCCGGCGATATTGCCCTGACCGCACGATGCCGTCGTGGCCGATGATTCCCTGGGGCGAAGCTTCCACAGGAAAAAGCCTGCGCATGCCCCCGATTTCGACCTCATGGCATCGAAACTCGTCCTCCCCGGGCGGAAGCCATGCCAGGGCATCTACCGAAAGTCCTTCGCCCTGAGCGATCCGAAACAGATCCTCCACCCGGCAACCCAGAGCAGACGCGATCGCCAGCGAGGCCGCCACCGATGGCACCAGCCTGCCGACTTCGATCGCACTCAGCCCGGCACGAGAAATGCCTGCCCGGGCCGCCAATTCCTCCTGCGACCAGCCAAGAGCCACGCGGTGTTCGCGTACCGAATTCTCCAGCCCGGTTTCGTTGGCCATGACAATCGACCTTTCCACCCGTCTATCGCGACGAATCCGTTCGGATCGACAATCCATTGACATGATCGTACCAAAGTCGACATGATCATATCAACCAGGGCGATTCGCCACAACCAAGGCTTTCATTCCGGCGTCGAACCATGCGAAACACATCATCCAAAGCGGCATTCACGCTCATCGAGCTGCTCGTCGTCATCGCCATCATCGCGGTGCTGATATCGCTTTTGCTGCCCGCGGTGCAGGCCGCCCGCGAAGCGGCCCGAAGAGCCGCTTGCGTGAACAACCTCAAACAGATCGGCCTGGCCCTTCACAATTACGAATCGGCCAATGGCGTGTTTCCGCCGGGGCGGATCAACACTTACGTCACCGGCAACGGCCATTGCTGGGGGGCACATTCGCAGTATTTGCCATTTGTCGAGCAGCAGGCGCTTTTCAATGCGATGAATTTCATCATGAACCCCGACCCTGACTATACGACGACCAACGCCGTCGTGAACATGACGGCGGCCACGACACCGGTAAATTTCCTGCTCTGCCCATCGGACTCAGGCCCTTCGATGGTGCAGGTCGGCGGCGGCATGTTCGCCGTGCACAGTTATCTGCTCAATGTCGGCTCGAATTACGCCGTCGTGCAGCAGCCGCCTTCAGGAATGCTGCCGCCCAATGGCATTTTCTACGAAAATTCCGACGTACGTATCGCCTCGATCACGGATGGCACCTCTCAGACGATCGCCATCAGCGAATCCGTCCATTCCGTCGATGGTGCCCCCACCGGTTTCAATAGCCTTCAGGCATTTCAGAAGAATCCGCTGGGCGGGTTCGTGCTTACGGGCAACAACTCTTCAGGCAACGGCCCGCCGATCACGGACGACGCCTCTTATCAGTCTCGCTGCCTGACGAACGCTCCGCCCGGATTTCAACCGACCCGGGGCGTGAAATGGTATTACGGCGCCCCCGGGCACAGCATGTACAACCACCGCCGCCCGCCCAACGACAAGTCGTACGACTGCCGCGGCGGCCTGCCCCACAGCACTCGATCGCTGGCGGACTGGCGTAATCTCTCGCTCAACATCACGGCCCGCAGCAATCACCCCGGCGGCGTGAATTCCGTATTTTGCGACGGATCTGTCCGATTCGTGAAAAATACCGTGAGCGTCCAGGCATGGCAGGCTCTGGGCACACGAAACGGCGGTGAAGTCATTTCGGCCGAAAGCTACTGAATCAGGCGATTCGCATCTTCGTGTGAGCGATTCGCCTGGAATGCGAATTCGCTCGCACCATTTTTTCGCTTATGTTTGTGTTGCCGACCGGACGATTCCGGGCTAGACTTGCATTCTACCAACCTTGTCCGGCAATGCCCTCGCTCCCGTGCGGGCGATTCGCCAGTCGCCACTCGTCCTCAACGGCGTTCGAACTCCTGACGACTACGTCTACGGGCGATCGCGCATACCCCGTCCGCCACACCTTATCGAAGGAACAGACCGACATGCACCCGAATCGCGAACCGAATCGACGTACCCTGGTCAAAGGGCTGGGTGCGGCGGGATTGATGGCAGCGAATCTCGATGCCGTCGAAGCCGGGCAGATCGAAGCCAAAGCCGCCGCAGTTTCGAAACCGGCCGGCCAGGAAGCGGTTCCCACCCGGAAGCTCGGCCGAAATGGCCCGCTGGTGCCGATGATCTCCATGGGCGGCGACATGGAGCCGAACAACGCCCTGACGCTCATGAACCGGGCGTGGGCCTCGGGCTATCGGTATTACGATACCGCCCAGAAATACGGCCGGGCCGCCGAAGAAGAGATCTATCGCAAATGGTTCGCGGCCAATCCGGGCCGGCGTGAGCAGATCTTCCTGGTTTCGAAAGACTACCCGACGAAAAAAGGCCCCATCGAACTGCTGGACATGATCGACGTCCGGCTGAAAGCCCTGGGCACCGATTATCTCGACCTGTATTTCATTCACCAGCTCTGCCCCGAAGTTTACGGGCCGGAATCGGTGAACTGGGGCAAGTCGGACGTATTCCGCGAAGTCGCCGAAAAGCTCAAGAAATCAGGCAAGGTCCGCATGGTCGGCTTTTCCTGCCACGGCGGCCCTGAATATATTCAGGCCGCGGCCGACGGCGGATTCCTCGATGCCCTGATGGTCCAGTATTCGCCGTTTTACGAACGTGGTGGCTCTTTCGACAAGGCACTGACCGATTGCCACGCGAAAGGCATCGGCCTGATCGCCATGAAGACCCTGCGCCACGCAGGAAACGTGCCGAAGCGCATTCCTGAATTCGAAAAGCTTGGGCTGACGACCCATCAGGCCATTCTGCACGCCGTCTGGAGCGACCAGCGAATCGCATCCATTTGCAATTCCGTGAGAAATTTCGACCAGATGCGATCGAGCCTCGCGGCAGTTCGCAATTACAAGGCCCCGCTGGAAGTTTCGCTTGTCGAGAAGCTCCGGGAAACCGTTCTGGCCAGCCGCCGCACGATGTGCCCCGGGTGCCCATCGTGCGACGAAAAAGTTGCCGCGACCAAGTTCGCATTTCGGGATATCGCCCGCTATGTGACCTATTTCGAGCAGGACATCAACCACCAGGCCCGCGACCGCTACCTGTCCCTGCCCGAATCGGCCCGCAAGGCGACCTCAGCCGAACTGGCCGAGCTTACGAACGGCTGCTCCTACGGCATCGATTACGCCGAAGTCGCCGCCCGGGCCGAGCGATATTTCGCCTGATATCCGCCATCGACCGATTCGATAAACACGAACGGAACGGACCATTCGAAGTCCGTTCCGTTCGATTTTTGATGAGGATCGAATTCGCCAGGATTCGACTTAATTATTGAACAGGAAGTGGCAGATATCGCCGTCCTGCATCACGTAGGTTTTGCCTTCCACACGCAGCTTGCCGTGGGCACGGATATCTTTTTCCGTGCGATACTGTTCCAGGTCGGCCAGCGAATAGACTTCGGCCCGAATGAAACCGGCTTCGAAATCGGTATGAATCACGCCTGCGGCCTGCGGGGCCGTGGCGCCTACGGGCACCGTCCACGCCCGGATTTCCTTCTCGCCGGCCGTGAAGTAACTTTGCAGGCCCAGCACGCGATAAGCCTCGCGAGCCAGAACGGCCAGTGCGGGCTCGGCCAGGCCGGCCGATTCCAGCATTTCCTGCCGGTCGGCTTCGTCCAGCTCGGCGATTTCGGATTCCAGCTTGGCACAGACCGGGATCACCGCCGCGCCTACCTTTTTGGCGAAATCCCGCACAGCCTGAACCAGCGGGCCCTTGCCTTCCAGGTCGCTTTCGTCCACATTGGCCACATACAGGATCGGCTTGGCCGTCATCAGGCCGAAGCTGTCGATCGACTTCGCCTCGGATTCTTCCAGCGTCAGCTTGCGCAGGGGTTCGTCCTTGGCCAGGTGGGCCAGGCAGTGTTTGATGGCTTCGACACGCAGCTTCGCTTCCTTGTCGCCGCTCTTGGCCGACCGTTCGGCTTTCGGCAGGGCATTTTCCAGCGTCTGAATATCGGCCAGCATCAATTCCATTTCGATCGTTTCGATGTCGTCCAGGGGGTTGACCGCCCCTGAAACGTGAACGACGTCCGGATCTTCGAAACAGCGCACGACCTGAAGGATCGCGTCCACCTCGCGAATGTGGCTCAGGAACTTGTTGCCCAGGCCCTGGCCCTCACTGGCCCCCTTGACGATCCCGGCGATATCCACCAGCTTCAGCGAAGCCGGGATGCTGCGCTGCGTGGGGATGTACTTGCGGATCGCCTCCAGCCGCGGGTCGGGGATCGGCACGATGCCCTCGTTCGGCTCGATCGTGCAGAACGGATAATTGGCCGCCTGAGCCGACTTGCTGCTCGTCAGCGCGTTGAACAGCGTACTTTTGCCCACGTTCGGCAGCCCGACGATTCCCGCTTTCATGCTGGTCCCTGACTGGTCGTATCACCCGGTCCGTGCCGCAACCGGCCACTCCCGATCGCACCGAACCGCTTCTCTTGAACCGAATTCTAGCGGATCCGGTCATTTTCGACCAGTCACGCGATTCGCGCGGAAGTGGGCATGGTCCGATTCGCGGATCCGATCATCACCTGAAAAAAGCGACGAAAAGCTCATCCTCCGCAGTCTTCCGCCCATGCTTCCGCACCGCTAGAATCGGGAAATACTCGCCGAATCGAACGCCTCGAAGCGTTCGTCTCACCGACCGATCTCCTCCAGCCCCACGGTATCGAGACTATCATGAGAAACCTCACATTCACAACGCTTTGCGCCATCGTCGCAGTGCTCACGCATGGCAATATCGTCATGGGTGGCTCACCAGCGAATTTCCGCGCCGGGGCCGCCGTCAGCGACATCACGCCAAGCCTTGGCGATCCGATCGTCGGCGGTTTCCAGCCTTTTCCGGGCAAGGACGTGCACGACGAACTGAAGGCCCGCTGCATCGTGCTGGACGACGGCCAGACGAAAATCGCCCTGGTCGTCTGCGACCTCCTCGGCTTTCACCGCAGCCTCAGCTCTGAGGCCCGCAGGCTCATTCAGGCCCAGTCCGGCATTCCGCCCGAAAATGTCCTGATCTCGGCCACGCACACCCATTCGGCCGTGAGCGCTCTGGGCCATGCCGGATATCGGTCCGAAGACCAGCTTGACGACTACCAGAAGTTCGTCGCCCGCCGCATCGCCGACGGTGTCCAGCGGGCCGTGCTCGCCTTGCGGACCGCCGAGATCGCCTTCGGAAGTGTCGACGTGCCCGAGCACCTCTTCAATCGCCGCTGGTTCATGAAGGAAGGCACCGCGCCGCCGAACCCGTTCGGCAAGGTCGACAAGGTCAAAATGAACCCGCCGGCCGGCAGCCCGAATCTCGTCGAACCCGCCGGGCCGATCGATCCGGCCGTTTCCTTCATCGCCCTCCGCGAGCCCAATGGCAGCCCGATCGCCATCTATTCGGCCTATTCGCTGCATTACGTCGGCGGTGTCGGCGACGGCCACATTTCGGCCGATTATTACGGCATTTTCTGCGAAGCACTGAAAAAGCGCATTTCGAACAATGCGGTGGATTCGAATTTCGTCGCGGCTATGGCCAATGGCACCAGCGGCGATATCAACAACATCAATTTCAAGACACCCCGGCCAGGCAAGCCACCCTATGCCCAAATGCGCTATGTCGCCGAAGACGTCGCAGGCAAAGTGGCCGAAGCGTATCCGAAACTCACCTGGAGCGATTCCGCCCCTCTGGCCGCGAAATATCGCGAGCTGGATATCGCCTGGCGGCCGATCGACACCGATTTGCTCACCTGGGCGAAAGAAATGGAAGCCAAAGGCAAGTCGGGCGAGAACAAGGACGTCATTGCCCAAAGTTACGCCGGCCGGATCCAGCGACTGGCTCAGGCTTCGAATCCCGCAAGAGTGCCTGTGCAAATCCTGCAGATCGGTGACATCTGCATCGGCTCATCGCCGTGCGAGACTTTCGCCGAAACAGGCCTGGAATTCAAGAAGCGCAGCCCCTTCGAAAAGTCGTTCATGGTCGAACTGAGCCACGCTTATCTCGGTTACCTGCCGACGCCGCGCCACTTCGAACTTGGCGGCTACGAAACCTGGCCCGGCACGAACTATCTCGAGCCTCAGGCGTCCGTGAAAATGATGGACGCCCTGATCGACATGGCGGGCCAGTTGAAATCGAAGGCAGGATCGCGCTAAGACATTCGCGATCGTCGCGAATGCCAGGGCAGGCGATCATCGAAACGAAATGCAGTCAGTTCGCCTTCAGCCAGCGGTCGAGCCAGGCGAAGGCTTCCGTCTGCATTTCGCGATTGAATTCGTGCGGCGTGTCGTACCACGACGCTCGAAACCGATCGCCCAGCCCTGCCTTATCGTAGCAGGCCGTAAGCTTGTCGAAGCTGGCCTGAACCCCCGCCGGTTCGAATAGAGAGTCCTTTCTGCCGTTGATCACCAGCATCGCCGCCGGCATCGCCAATGCGGCCACGTCGGGATAGTCCATCCAGCGGCTCAGGCCCGGTATCAATTTCGTGAAGCCGATCGAATTTCGAAGGTGCGACTTGATCTGTGCCGGAAACGATGCCATCCAGCCGCACACGACCGCCGCGCGAATCCGCTCGTCCATGGCCGCCAGATACATCGAACGCAAACCGCCTACCGATAATCCGACGCAGCCCACGCGGTTCGGATCGACCTCGGGCCGTGTCAGCAGATAATCGACCGACCGGCGGTCGTCCCATAACATGATCCCTGGCCAGGTCAGGCCTGAAACCATCAGTGCCCGGGCCGCGAACTGCTCATTGGCACTGGCACGGGAATGGAATTCCTGAATTCGCTGAGGCGTGAGCGTCGCGGGCCGTTCACGCCAATCGGCCGGGTCGTCGTCCAGAATCATCCGGCGCTCGCCCCAGTAGAACATATCGATCACCAGCACCACATAACCTCGCCTGGCAAGCTCCGAAGCGACGCTTCTGCCCCCATAATAGCGGCCTTTGAAATCGGTCAGCACAGGGTGCTCGGTGTCGTTCTCGATGAGCTTTTCACGGCCCCACAGATAAAATGCCCCATGATCATGCAGTGCCACAAGAGCAGGCCCCGGCGATTGCATTTTTGTGGGGATCAGAAGGCTGGCCGGCACACGAATTTCGGGCGACGTGCGGAACGACAGATCCTCCTGAACATATCCGTCTCGTTCCGTTTTCCTGACGATTTCCGGCTGAGGATCACAAGGCTCGGGCCTGTAAATCAGCAGTTCTTCGACCTTCGCCCGCCCCTGTTTCTGCCATTCCCGATAATCGGTGAAGTTCTTGCCGGTGAACGATAGCGGAAACGTGAGCTTGTCCAGATGCCGTTTCAGCATCGGATAGAGCGAACCCAGCGTCGAATCGGCCGGGCCGGAAGGCAATGGCAGCACGTGTCCGTCATCGGCGGGCCTGGCGGCTTCTGCCGGCGCCTCATGCCCCAAAACGGAAGCGGTCATCGCAGCCGCGGAAATCCTGCCGAGAAAGTCACGTCGTGAATCCATCGCTGTGCCTCGTTCGCAAATGCAATTGTCAGTGTCATCGCACCTGTGGCGATTCCTTCGGTGATCGCTTCAGGATCTGGCCGAGCGGTTCCTCCGGCCCTGGCTCAGTCAGCAGTCTCTCCACTAGCCGGTGCTTGAGATAAAACGCCAGCACTTCGGCGAAATAGACGATCCCCTCGGGCGGTGCCCCGCCGTAACCGATTCGGCCCTCCCGATAGTCTCGCTCCGGGTTTCGGTCCTCTGGCTTGCGGTACATGCCATAAAGTTCATCGCGGTTCTTCACCTTGCCGGTCGAGATTTCCCAGCCTTCCAGACCGCTGAGAATCATTCCCGTACGCTGCCAGCCATGAATTCTCGCTCTCAGCACCGTTTCGATCGCATCCAGCCAGCGACGTTCAGGGCCAACCACTTTGGCGGCCCGTGTCAATTGCCATGCAGGCTCGATGCCCTGACTCATCAGCACGGAACTCGATCGCGGATGCGGATATCGCCACCCGCCAGCGGGATCGACCGAGCCCGCCAGAAAGTCCGCCACCGCACGAACCGTCTCTTTCAATTCAGGCTCATCCGGGGCATATGCAATCAAGTCCGGCAGGCCCGCCAGTGCGTAACCGATGATATATGGCTTGGAGTAGCTGTGCTTGTGTCCACGCTGATCATCCTCGATGAAGGGCAATTCCGGCTCCAGGGGATCGCCGCCCTCGGAAAACAGGCGATCACGCGAAAGCCGCGTCCGCAACTCCCGAAACAGCCGAAGGGCTTCGTCCAGATAGCGCCGCTCTCCCGTCCATTCGTATAAATTCAGGAAATCTCGCACATCACCGACATTTCGGCAAGTGGTCTGATACGCGTGCAAATGGCTGGCCGCATAGTTCACCTGAGCCTGAAGGGCTTCCAGCATGCGCGGGTCGCCAGTCTCCTCCCAGGCCAGGAAAAAGCAGTCATAACCCTTCGTACAGAAACTGACCGAATCGTTCGAACGCCACATGTAGCGATCGTTCGGAGGTTTTTGCTGATTTGCCGCGAGATTGTTGTATCTTGTGCCGCCTATTTTGTCGGAACCCCACCAGATCGATCGGTCGTAAAAATTGTCGCACCAGGCAAGCCCTGTTTCACGAAGCCGCGGATCACCGCTGCGCCGAAAGTCTTCGAAAATCGCCGCGCCATGATTCAGCCGGTTCATGCCGAACGTTCCGCCATGCGGAGAGCTGTCGGAATAGCCCGTCACGTTCCCGAAATCGTCGCCGACGGCAGCACTTCGCACCACGGCATCCTGATGATATTTCACCAGTCGATCGAGCACATGAGGCAATTCGGGCAACAATTGCATCTCACCATAAAGCGGATTCCAACGATCCGGGCCGAATTTCGCCTGATGCGGCGAACTCAGCGTCGCGGTCAATCTCGCAGCCGTTTCAGGACCGATGACGATTTCGGCTCTCATCCACGACATCGGCTGCATCGGCACTTCGTCCTCCGCACGGCACCGAACGTATCGATAATTCCATTCGCCCGGCCCGGTTTTCTTCCATTCCATCCCGCCACGGCGGTTCATCGGCCCGGCAGGATGATATATCGCGAGAGAGTCGTCGATCATGCAAGTTGCAGTTTCGCCCTTTTCGAAACCATGATTCCAGCCATCCGCCTCGATTTCGCCTGATTCGCCCCCTGCCTGAAATCGTACATTCTTCGCACGAGTTCGCATTCGCCAGCTGACCCCGGGTGCGAAATCCCCGGCCGGATCACGCCGCTGAAGGTGCGCCACGACCACCACCCCGCCAGCCGCATCGGCACGCGTTTCGATGATCCGCGGCCAGTTCGGGTCATCGAAATGAAACCGTTCCCAGCGATAAGCCGAATGGCTTTCGACGACTTCATGACGCACACCGTCTTTCGCCACACGCGGCGGCACATCCAGTCGCAATTCCATCGGATCGCGGCCGGGCCATGTCAGCCGGACCTGATCATCCGCCACTTCGATTTCGACCGGCGGCGCTGCATTCTCCGGAAACTTCGACCCTTGAATCACGGTCATCCGAAATTCGACTGGTCTCGTATCCGCGAAATTCCAGGGAAATGACACGATCGCCCGCCGGGCGGTGCGTTTCGAACCCGTTTCCGTGCTTTCCGGATACCAGGTCACGACTCGCACACCGGCAGGCTTCGCTTCGGTGCCCGTGGATTCGACTTTCAGCGAATCGCCCGCACCGAGCATCCCTCGCGGCAACGGCACCGACACCCGCACGAAATGAGCCCCCGCCGCCGCCGGTGTCACCACCATCGTCATGCTCTCGGCCGCCATGCCGCGAGAGGTGAAAACGCTCGCCAGGACCAATGCTCCGGTCATCACAAGTCTTCGGAATTCCACATGCGTTAACCGCCCGAACGCCCCCTTTCTGCCGAGGGTCGATCCATCGCGAATTGCACTGCCAGCGTCTCCGACAGGTTTCGCGCAAGCCGTTTCGGGCCGCTTTCCACGATTCCCACCTGCGATTGCCCTGGCCTTGTTGCGCTGTCCGTCGTTCATGTTCGCCCTTTTCGACTGATCGAATCCGCCGCCCAACCTACATCGTCCAGCCGATCGGATCAATCGTTCAGCCCGATCCGGCCCAACGAATCGCCGGAAATGCCCGACTTCGAAACTCGACCGATCCGAAATTCGCACAAATTCGATGACAATTCCGCACAATCAGCCCAAAAGATCGCCCATTCCGGCACTTACCCTCGGATTCCGCTCGATCTTCGTTTATGATTCCCAGCGATCAGGCCACTCAACCACATCGACGATTTCGCACCCCACAGGGCGTGTCGCGGCTCCAGAGATTCGCCCCATTTCGAACGGCAACCGCATGAACCCGACCGACACACCGGAACCAGCGGCGAGCTACGCCGAATTCGAATCGCACCACAAGCGGCTGATCGTCGCCGGCACGATCGGCAACGTGCTCGAATGGTACGATTTCGCCGTCTACGGCTTCTTCGCTCATGAAATCGGCCAGGTGTTCTTCCCTTCGAAAGACCCAGTCACCAGCCTGATCGCCGCCTTCGGAGCGTTCGCCGCCGGGTTCCTCATGCGTCCCGTCGGTGCCGTCGTCTTCGGCCACATCGCCGACAGCCGCGGCCGCCGGCTCGCCATGACGCTCTCCGTCCTCCTCATGGCCTTTCCCACGTTCGTCATCGGCATCCTGCCCGGCTATGCCACGATCGGCCCGGCGGCTTCCGTGCTGCTGGTGCTCATGCGCATGCTGCAGGGCATGTCCGTCGGCGGCGAGTTCTCCACCAGCCTGCTCTATCTCGTTGAGCATGCCCCGCCGGGCAAAAAGTCGTTCGCCGGCAGCTGGGGCCCCGCCGGCGCCACGGGCGGCACGCTGGCAGGCTCGGCCGTCGGCATGATCCTCAACCACGCGCTTACGCCTGAACAAGTCGCAGCCTGGGGCTGGCGCGTACCCATGATCATGGGGCTGGCCGTCGGCCTGGCCGGGCTTGCCATTCGTAATCATCTGCCTGAAGAACCCGCCGCCGAGGACCCTGACCAGACCCCGCCCCTCAAGGCCGCGTTCGTCCACCACTGGCGAGACATGCTGCATGTCTCGGGCATCATCGTCATGGGCTCCGTGGGCTTCTATCTTGTCTTCGTCTACCTGACGACATATCTCACTCTGAACGTGCGCATGCCCCTGGCCGACGCCCTCGAAATCAACACCTTCAGCATGATCTGCCTTGTCCTGGCCATTCCGTTCTTCGGGCACCTGGCGGACCGCGTCGGCCCCGGCCGTATCGTCTTCTGGGCCTCGCTCGCAGGCGTGGTTTTCTCCTACCCGCTGTTCTGGCTGATCCATCACCCGAATTACTGGCTCGATCTCGCCGGCGAACTCGGCTTCGTCGCCATCCTCGCCCCCTATCAGGCCGCTTATCCGTCGCTGGTCGTCAGCGTTCTGCCCGCCCGGGCCAGATGCACCGTGCTTTCCGTCGGTTTCAATGTCTGCGTCGGCCTGATCGGCGGCACCACACCCATGGCCGCCAGCTACCTCGTCGCCAAATCGCGCGAAGATCTCGCCCCGGCGTTTTTCCTGATCGCCGCCTCGGCCATCACCTTCGCCACCGTCGCAAGACTCATGCGGCGATCGAACACGAATGCCATCGATTCGAAATCACCGGAACCGATTCCGGATGACGTCGATCACGCTCGAACCGAATCGGTCGATTTCATTTGACCGTCCGATAGACGAACGCTTCCTCCTGCGCCGATCCGTCCTTGCCCTTCAGCGCGATATAGCCCTTCAGCGTCCCGTCCGCCTGCTTCAGGAACGTCAGCCCCTCGAACCACACGCCCTCAGGCGTCGCCTGCACGAACCGGAAGGTCTTCATCGCGTCCTTCTCTTCCCAGCCTTTCAAATCCGCATGAAAATGCTTCAGCTTCATCGACACGCTCCCCTCTTCCTCCACCAGTAACATCAGCTCGTAAAACATCACCTTATCGCCTTCATAAAGCCGAAAAATCCCCGCCATCGCCCCGCCCGCCGGCGGCAGCCAAAGCTCTTCGGCCTTCGCACCCAGAAAATCCCCCTGCCAGTGCCCTGCCAGCAGCTTCACGTCGGCCAGCGTCGCCTTCGGCCGGGCGGCCTTTTCCTCAAGCTTCAGCGTATGTTCCGTCTGCTTGACCTGGGCGGATGCCGAAACGTCGAACGACACGGTCACCGCTGCCGCCAGAACAACCGTGCGCGCCGCGCACATCAAACGAATCCCATAACCAGCCATCTTCATACCCCTTCCGATCGACCCGGCTCATATCTGTACGGACGCTATCGATATCCCGACATCCTCTCATGATTCGAAGTCCGTCGCAAGCTTCCGCCCCTCCGTTGCCCTCAAAAGGGTTCTCCGTTATCGTGAACGCATCACGCGATCGGCACAACCGCCAATCCCCCCGAGGAATCGACGCCCCCATGCTCCGCCCACTTTCCGCCCGCATCGTGCCCGCGGCCTTCGCATGCCTCGCTATTCTCGCCTGTTCCGAAGCCCGCGCCGCCGATTTCTCGAACGCTCGCGTCATCCCGCCATCGAACCCGACCCGTCAAAACGACAAAGCCGTGCAGATGCTCGTGGAAGAAGTGCACGTCCGCACCCGCCTGCACTGGAAGGTCGAAAAATCCGCCAGTCATGAAGCCTCTGCCGCAATCGTCATCCTCCGCGAGTCCGAAGCCGCCCAGCTGCCCACCGAACTCCGCAAGCACCCCCTCGCCCGCAAGCCTGAAGGCTATGCCCTGCTCAGCACCGAAACCCCGGCCCGCATCTATGTCGTCGGCCACGACGACCGCGGCATCCTCTTCGGCATCGGCCGGCTCCTGCGTGAACTTCGCCTCGAACGCGACCGCGCCACCCTTGATGCCCCCCTGGCCCTCGCCACCTCGCCCGTCACACCCCTGCGCGGCCATCAGCTCGGTTACCGGCCCAAGACGAACTCCTACGACGCCTGGGACATCGGCCAGTGGGAACAATACTACCGCGACCTCATCGCCTTCGGCACCAACGCCGTCGAACTCATCCCGCCCCGCTCCGACGACGACGCCGACAGCAAACACTTCCCCCGCCCCCAGCTCGAGATGATGACCCTCATGTCGCGGCTGGCCGACGACTACGGCCTCGACCTCTGGATCTGGTACCCGGCCATCGACGGCGATTATTCCGACCCCGCCCAGGTCGAATTCGCCCTCAAAGAATGGGAAGTCGTCTATAAGGCCCTGCCCCGTATCGACGTCATCTTCGTCCCCGGCGGCGACCCCGGCCACATGCGCCCCGTGCACATGATGAACCTGCTCGAAAAACAGACGGCGTCGCTCAAAAAACACCACCCCGGCGCCGAAATGTGGATGTCGCCCCAAAGCTTCGACCGCCAGTGGTTCGGCGAATTCGTCGACATCATGAAGGCCAAACCCGCCTGGCTCTCCGGCATCGTCTTCGGCCCCCAGAACCAGGTCGACCTCAAAACCCTCCGCGCGCTCATCCCGGCCGAATACCCCATTCGCGGCTATCCGGACATCACGCACAACATCATGTGCCAGCACCCCGTGCCGAACTGGGACTACGCCTTCGCCCTCACCCAGGGCCGTGAGGTCATCAACCCCCGGCCCACCAACATGGCCGAAATCTACCGCTCCTACGCCCCCCACACCATCGGCTTCATCAGCTATTCCGAAGGCTGCCACGACGACGTCAACAAGATCGTCTGGTCCGCCCTCGGCTGGAACCCCGACACCCACGTCCGCGACATCCTGAAATCCTACGCCCGCCACTTTATAGGCCCCGACGTGCAGGACACCTTCGCCGACGGCCTCCTCGGCCTCGAACGCAACTGGCAGGCCCCCGCTGTGTCCAATTCGGCCATCGAAGACACCCTCCAGCGCTTCCTCGACATGGAACGCTCCGCCGCCCCCGAACGACTTCACAACTGGCGGTTCCAGCAGGCCTTATACAGGGCCATCTACGACGCCTGGCTCAAACGCCGCTCCATCGCCGAAACCGCCGCCCAGAACCAGGCCGAATCGGTCCTGCGCTCCGCCACGCTCAATAAAACCATCCCCTACATCGAAAAAGCCATTGCAATTCTCGCCGCCAGCGATACCGAAACCGTCGCCCCCGACCTGCGCCGCCGCACCGACGAACTCGCCGAAGCCCTGTTTCAATCCCCCGCCCGAATGCAGCTCGCCACCGTCAAATACCACGGCATGCGCGGCCGCGGCACGAGCCAGGACCAGATCGACGTCCCCCTCAACGACCGCCCCTGGCTCATCCCGCAATTGAAATCGATCGCGGCCATTCCCACCGAGCCGGAACGCCTGGCCGCCCTGAAAACCCTGCTCTCCCGCACCGCCCCGGGCCCCGGCGGCTATTACGACGACCTGGGCGACACCACGCGCCAGCCCCACCTTGTGCGTAATGCTGAGCCTTATTCCTCCGACACCGACTTCCGCCGCACCCACTTCACCGGCTTCG
Organism: bacterium; assembly: GCA_016125085.1. Lineage (GTDB taxonomy): Bacteria > Planctomycetota > Planctomycetia > Isosphaerales > Isosphaeraceae > QWQI01. Next base: position 42,069 of record WGMM01000004.1, on the reverse strand, counting down.
AATACCGGCTGGACGCCCCCATCGCCTGGTCCCGCTACATTCAGGCGATGTACGACACGCCCGTCGTCCTGCGCTACGACACGCTCGACCCGACCGCCGAATACGAGCTGAAGGTGACCTACGCCGGCGACAATTTCCGTGTGAAGATCCAGGCCGAGGCCGACGGCCGCCCGATCCACGGCCCGATCACCAAGCCGAATCCGCACAAGACACTGACCTTCCCGATCCCCAAAGACCTGACCGCCGACGGCAAGCTGGAACTGAAGTTCAACCGCGAACCCGGCCTGGGCGGCAACGGCCGAGGCTGCCAGGTGGCGGAGGTTTGGGTGGTGAGGAAATGAAACGCACATCGTCGCCATTAACATACCATCATGCGATCTATTCAACAGTGAATCATCATCGCATGGATATTGTTTCCAAATACCACGCCTTGCAAGGGACACTTGACCCATGAGTTCAAACCGCCCAAAAGTCTTCATCTCATCTACCGTTTTCGACTTTCGCGATCTTCGATCATCGCTCAAATTCTGGCTTGAAGAACTCGGATATACCGTGTTTCTTTCCGAGAATAACGATTTCCCGGTCCAAGCCGATCTCAACTCTTACGAAAACTGCCTTCGTGCAATTGACGAATCGGATTATTTCATTCTCCTTGTCGGTGGCCGTGTCGGGGGAATGTATGACGAGCAGAATAAAACAAGCATCACGCAAGCAGAATACCGAAGAGCATACGATCAATTAGTCAACGGGAAGATCAAGCTCATCTCTTTCGTTCGACGAGAAATATGGGACATAAAAGAAGATCGCAAATCACTAGCAAGCCTGCTTGAGAGCGAGCTTTCAAAAAGCTCAGAAAAAGCTGACGTAATATCAAGAATATGCAATCGCAACAACAAGTTTGTCACAGATGCCGACTTCATATTCAACTTTATATCCGAGATTTCCCGGAACAGCGAGATGAATTCAACTAAGAACTCTCCATTACTGCGACCTCCCGGAAACTGGGTTCGCCAATTCACAAGTTTTCGTGATATCGTGGACGCGTTAAGGATAGATCTTCGCATCGAACTCAATCTCCGAAGTGTCGCAATTCGCACAAACCTTCTCGCCGAAATCGAGTTAAACCTTAGCGAGCTAATTGCAAGATCCAAACCAGATGGAGGTTTCGATCAAAAATCACAGTGGGCTTACAGCGCTCGCAAGTCTCTAACCGGCGGCATCGACGACTCATCGCAAATTGATGGCCGCAGCCTTGTTTCACTCCGAAGATTTATACTGTTCGGCTGTGGATTAGGAAAAAAGCTATCGATGGTCGCACTTGATGAAGCAATTCGCAGCGGCGAGTTCCTCGACTTCGACAAGACCAAATCAAGCTGGACGGTTGGATCAATGCAATCATCGCTAATTACATTATCCCGCGAGATTGAACGACTTCGATTTGCGGACGAGTTAATGACTAGCGCAACGCGGGTGTTAATGCATAACAAGCTTGAAGAGATCGAACCTAATAGCAGTTGCTCTATAAAAAACAGCGACTTTCTTCCATTATTCGCCATCCATGACAGGTTGTCGAATGTGACAGAATTGTTCAAGGCATTGCATACCGCCATTTCAAGTAACGCGCCAACTCTGGCAAATCTTAACCTGATCGGTCCTTCACCGATAGAGAAGGAAAACGCAACCATGTCAAAAGCACGTCCTTCCAGCATTGAGGTCTTGGAATGGATCAATCATCTCGACAAGTGATAACGTTACTAATATTCAAATCACATAAGGATCATCGCAATCGAGTACCATGTGCTAGACCCATGCCTTACCGAGCCCCGGCTGAGGAAGTCAACCTGGTTCGGCCGGCTCGCGGCTCACCAAGAACCGGGCCACTTCGTTCGGGCCTTCCACGATCCGAATCCCGTCGCCCGGGTGCATCCCGCCGAGATCTCCCGCAGCTTCGCACTCGCCTCGTCAAGCGTGATCGTCGTCGACATCGCATCCCTCCTCCGGCGTCCGAACGAACACTCGTCGAACCACTCGATTATCACCCGGAATCCGTCATCCGGCAACAATCCTCTGCGGAGGCAGAAAAGGGGTCAGGGGAGTCAGGTCGAATCAGGATGTGGTGCCGGTCCAGCATTTTCGAGTCGAGCGGATCACCAGACGATCGAAACCGGGTACTCCGGCATGATCCGGTCTCCCGACACCAGCATCAGGTTTTCAAGAATTGCCTGAGCGGGGGCAGAAAAGGGGTCAGGGGCAGAAAAGGGGTCAGGAGCCTATTTGGAATAATAGGCAGTCTACGCGAGAGAAGCGTAAAGGCGGCAGAGAAGGTGTCTGGGGGGCAGAAAAGGGGTCAGGAGCCTATTTGGAATAATAGGCAATCTACGCGAGAGAAGCGTAAAGGCGGCAGAAAAGTTGTCAGGCACTGGTCTGGCAACTTCCGTCTGCGGCCCGTTTTCCGACAGCCGAAACGACCGTTCGCTTCCCCGGTGAATCTGGTAAAATGGGTTCGTTCGCTCTCATGAAGCCGGACATGACGGCACACCCCTTTTTGAGATGAGCCATGGACTTACGAACGATTCTCGCGGAAGTCGATGCCTGGTCGGTCGAAGACCGCATACGGCTCATCGAAGCCGTCTGGGACGGTCTCGATGACACCCCGGAAACGCTCCGCCTGACTCCCGCACAGGAACAGGATCTGAAAAGACGCATCGAAGCGACGCGATCGAACCCGAAAGCTGGGTCGCCATGGGAAGAAGTCAAAGCCCGGCTGAAAGGCGATTCTGAATGAGACGGCGCTTGATCGTCATCGCCGAATCCGAGTCGGACTTGCGTGAAGCCCGAACCTGGTACGAAAGACAGCGCACCGGTTTGGGCGACCTGTATCTCGATTACGTCGAAGAGGCTTTCGAACTGGTCGCCCTGAACCCTGATTTGTTTCCGAAAGTATTCGAAAACAATCGACTCGTGCGGGTACGGCGATTCCCGTATATTGTCGTATACCGGGTCGACGATGATCAAATTACGATCGTTGCCGTTTACCATTGCAGCCGCGACCCCCGAGGCTGGCAAAACCGCAATTGATCGACTGCCGCGATTTCTCCAACCCTACACCTTCATCGCACGGATCACCGCGCGCACCGGGCTGCCGTCGGAGCCGGCGAGTTTCAGGGGGAGGGCGATCAGGTCAGACAGGCCCGGCGGTACGGCTTCCAGCGTCAGACCTTCCAGGATGTGGTGCCGGCCAGCGTTTTCGGAAAGGCAGAAAAGGGGTCAGGAGCCTTATTGGGGTTATAGGCAATCTATGTCGGCACAAAAGGAGTCAGGTCGAATCAGGGCGTGGTGCCGGTCCAGCGTTTTCGAGTCGAGCGGATCACCAGACGATCGAAACCGGGTACTCCGGCATGATCCGGTCTCCCGACACCAGCATCATGTTTTCAAGAATTGCCTGAGAGACCAACATGCGATCGAAGGGGTCGCCATGTTCGCCATTCATCGTTGACGTGAAAAACGTGTGTCGGGCTTCGATCGGCATCACCTTGATCGAATATTCGCGGGTCCAGGTATCGATGTACGTCTCCAGATCCGGATCGAGAACGAGCTTTCGTTTACCGATCTTGATCGCCATCTCCCAGATGGATGCGACACTCAGGAACAATTCATTTTTCGGATCCGCGATGGCTGCGGATGCAGCTCGTGAAATCCTGTCGCTTCCTTCGACGAACCAAAGAAATGCGTGCGTATCGAGCAATAACTTCATCATTCGTCCGAGACGAGATCGTCGATCGGATCATCGAAATCCGGCGCCATGTACACCAAAGACCCCTTACCCAGCCCTGGCTGGCGGCGGCGTGGGGGTTCCGATCGTTCCTGACTCACCACGAGCCGGGCCACTTCGCGGTGATCGTCCACGATCCGGATCTCGTCGCCGGAGTGCATCGAACCGATGATTTCGCGCAGCTTTGTGCTCGCCTCGTCCAGCGTGACCGTCTTGGACATCGCTCCAATCCTCCGCCATGCGACCGAATCGACTTCGAACACATTGATTATCACCCGGAAGCCGACATGCGACAACATCGCAAGTTTCGGATTTCATCGTGTCATGGCTCGCGATTCTGACGACGGCAAGAAAAGGAGTCAGGTCGAATCAGGGCGTGTATCGTTTCGGTAGCCGAATTCGCTTCGATCGAATGGCACGAAACCTCGTGCCCTGCATTTGTCATTCAGATTGCCCGAATCACCGCCCGCACCGGGCTGCCGTCCGAGCCGGCGAGTTTCAGGGGGAGGGCGATCAGGTCATACAGGCCCGGTGGCACGGTTTCCAGCGTCAGACCTTCCAGGATGTGGATGCCGCACCGGCCCAGGGCGTGGTGCAGGTCCAGCGTTTTCGAGTCGAGCGGGTCCACCGACGGCACATCCAGCCCGATCAGTTTGACGCCCCGTTCCGCCAGCCAGCCGGGCAGTTCCGGCTCCATCACCGGAATCGCCTCCGGAAACGGGCTCCCCTCCGGCCAGCCGCCTGTGCGGAACAGCACCCGGGGGGCAAGTGACAGATCCAGCGATTCGACCGCGGGCAGCCAGCGATCGAGCGAGCCGGTGACGTCCACCACCCACGCCGGTCCGATGAAGATGGCCGGATCCAGCGCCTCGATCGTCGCCCCGGCCGGGTCGAAATGAAACGGGGAGTCCACATGCGTGCCCGTGTGCACGCTCGTCAAAATGCTGCCCACATTGCAACTCGCCCCCTCGGAGATCTTCACGCCCAGGTCGAACCGGTACGCCACGTCGCCCGGCCAGCACGCGATGGCTGCGGACAAGGTGCGGGAAATGTCGATCCAGCCCGGTTTCATCAGCGTTCTCTCCGCCATTGGCATTTCAGGTGACGACCGCATCGGCCACGCCAGACAGTTCTTCAGGGTTCCGCAGCAGCCGGGCCAGAATTTCGACAGCCCGAATGCAATCGTCGCCCGAATTGTAAAGCGGCGAAGGGGCCAGCCGGATCAGGTCAGGCGGCCGGAAGTCGGGGACGACCCTGTTTCTCCGCAGGCCGAACGACACGGCCCGGGCGTTTCGAACACGAACGGCAATGTGCCCGCCACGCTGTTCCGGATCTTCTGGCGTGACGATTTCGGCCAGTTCCGGGTCGATCCACCGACCGATCTCGTGCCTGAGCAAGCTGGTGAGTTCCAGCGAACGGCGGCGGATGCGATCGATGCCGACAGCCTGAATCGTTTCCAGCGAGCCCAACAGCGGCGCGGCGCTGAGAACATGGGGCGTGCCGATCGCGAAGCGGTGCACGTCGGCCGCCGGGTCGAACTGGTGTTTCATTTCGAACTGACGCGCCGGATCGCTCCCGAACCAGCCCGCCAGCCCCGGCATCGTGCCATGCAAATCCCGCGCGACATAAAGCCACGCCGGTGCCCCAGGGCCGCCATTGAGCCATTTGTAACCGCAGCCGAAGGCCAGTCGGACGCCGGAATCACGAAACGCGTGATCGACCACACCGGCCGAGTGGGCACAATCCCAGGCGACGAGCACGCCCGACCGCATCGCGGCCCGTTCGATCCGGGCCATGTCAAGCATCTGGCCCGACCGGTAAAGCACGCTCGGCAGCACGGCCAGGGCGATCGACCGGTCAGTTTCGAGCCGGTCGACGATCGCATTTTCGTCGAGCGTGTAACCGTCCGCCGATTCGAAAACGGCCAGATGATCGCCGGGATCGAGCCCCCTGCCCCTCAGGAACGACTCGACGGCGTACCGGTCCGACGGAAATGCCAGCGCGTCGATCAGGATTTTCGATCGCCCCGGTTCGGCAGAATAAAAACTCTGGAGAATCTGGTGCAGTCGCACGGTGGTCGAATCGCCGACGAGCACCTCATCGGCATCGGCACCCAACAGCGGCGCGAGCAGGCCCGAGAGCTTGCGGCCCATAGTGAACCAGGGGTCGCTGCCTTCCGTCCACCCCTGAATGGCCAGATCGGCCCAGGACCGGGAAATGCGATCGAGTGCCGCGATCGCCCCCCGGCTGGCCAGCCCAAGCGAATTGCCGTCGAGGTAAATGACACCCGGCGGCACGAGAAAATCGTCGGAAAGTGGCGGCAAATGGGTCATGGAATCTCAGCGAATGGCCCCGACCGGCAGATCGAGCACCTGCGAAGCGGCCAGGCCGTTGCCGAAAGTTTCGAAGTTTTCGAACGACCACACGACTTTCTTGTCGGGCGTCACTTCGAAAAGCTGCGGCTGGCCCTTGCCGGCGTGGCAATTGCCCACGATGGTGTTGCCGTTGGGCAGGCGGGTCACGGTCGTCACCCAGGCCAGCGTGATGCCCGGCAGTTCCTTCTGATCGATCGACCAGACCACTTTCCCGGCCGGGTTCACTTCCAGAACGCGATTGTTATTTCCCCCGCCGATGAGCGTATTGCCATTTTCCAGGCGAACGGCGCCATAGACCTCCACGCCGTGCCCTTCCGGCCCGTGCCCGTCGGACCGTGGCCGGCCGCCCAGGTCGAGCGTGTAGCTCCACAGCACTTTGCCCGAGCGGTCGTATTCACGCACGGTAGCGTCAGCCTCGTGACACACCAGATATCCGCCGTGGCTCATCCGGCGCACCATGCGCGTATCCCGGTGCGGATGAGGATTATCGACCGTCAATGGCATTTCGAATGCGATTTTGCCTTCCCGGTCGACTTCGACGATCCGCCGGTTGCCCGACTCGGCCACCATCACGCGGCCGTCCGCCAGCTGCTGAAAGGCGTGCACCTCCACGCGGCCGTCGTAACCGGCCTTCGGTTTGGCGTCGTAGCTCCAGGCGATTTTCTTGTCGGGGGTCACTTCCACGACTTTCGTACGGCTGACGGGCAGGAGGACGTTACCGTTGGGCAGGAGGTGCAAGTCATGCGCTTCGGCCCCGTTTTCGAAATGCCAGTGGACTTTGCCGGAATCGTCGACGATGGCGACGACGTTCTTGTCCGCCGCGAGGATTCGCCGTGGTTTCGCGGCATCGGCCGCATGGCTCAGTTTCGAAACCTGGCCTGTGAGGATACCGGCGAAGGCCGCCAGCGCGAATGATCTGCGATGCAATTCCGGAACCGGTTTCGAAGAGATATTTTGCGGCGTGAGGTCATTCATGGTTCGATCCGGTTGTGGTGGAGAGTTTCGACGCTGCTGGCTCCAAGGTCGAACCTTGAGATAGGCGCCACATCGTGTTCGATTCGCCCATTATAGCCGCTGGAGTCGCAGGGGCAACGCAATCCATGCCGGGCCTGAAGCCGAGCGATTCGGCCAGGGCACGTTCCGCCTGAAAAACGATTTTGCGGAAGATTCGGAACGCTTACCGGAAATTCGATCCTGGCCGGTGTGCCATCGCGTATAATGGCCTCATGATTCGGACACGATCGCAACGAAGTCCGCACCGAATTTGCCGCCGGGCCAAAGGCAACACCATGAAACGCACCCTCTCGCTGGTCGTATCGTTCGGGTTCGCAATGTCTTCGATGGTTCAGGCAAATGCTGACGAGCCGAAGCCGCCGATCTATCGGGTGGTTCCCGAGAAGGACAGGCACAAGATCGTGGCGATCGGCCTGAATTCCGCCGGCGACCTGCTTGCATTTCGGTGGACGCCCGAAAACGGCGACGAGAATGTGCTGGAACAGGCCCCGATGCTGTTCGAAGCGAAAACGGCGAAGGAGACACGGATACCGCTGCTGAAGGGCTACACGGCGACCTTGCCCGCGGCCCTGAGCGACACCAGGGTCGTGATCGGCCGTGCTTCGCGGCCTTCTGTGAACAATGCCGGCCAGCGGCTGCCGTTTCCGGGCGTGGCGTTCGTGTGGGACGAGAAGTCGGGCATCCGCAGCCTGGGCGCTCTGCCGGACGATGCCATGTCGCACGCCGATTCCATTTCGGCCGACGGCAATCTCGTCACCGGCATTTCGATCGGCCCGAATCGCGTGCGTGCATGCGTCTGGCAGCGTAAGGGCGAGACCTGGGAGATCAGGCCCCTGCCGCAGGAAACCATGCACCTGAACAGCCAGAAGATTGCGATCAGCCCGAACGGCAAATACGCCGTGGGCGTGGACGGCCGCAAACCCACGCTCTGGACTCGCGGAAACGACGGCGAATGGACGCGCGAGACGATCGGCGACACCGATTCGATGATCACCCGGGCTGTCAACGACAACGCCTTCGTCGCCGGATTCCGTTTCGAGCAGGACGCCCGGACTTCGAGGAACGCCCTGATCTGGAGCCGCGAGACGGGCATGAAAGTGATCGAAAGGCCCAAAGGCTATGTCTATGCTGAGTTGAATGCGATCAATAACCGCAACGTGGCCGTGGGCTTTGTGGATGGCCCGCATGGCTCGGAGATCGGGCCCAACGCCTGCGTGACCGAAAACGGCCGCCTGCGGATTTTCGCCGAGCATCCTGAATTTTCGTCGGCGACGGCCATCGACGACAAAGGCAACATCGCAGGCACGTTCGAAGAAAAGGAGCCGGGAGAGATCGACGCCGAAATCGAACCGCCCGCCAAAAACCGCATTCTGCCGAAGAATTGAAATCCTGATCCTGGCGGATCCGAATTCGTCATCGATTTGTGACCGGCGGTATCGATTCCCCGTAACAGGCCTGATGGAAAGCCCTTGAGTTTCCGCATGATTCTCGTGGATTCGAAGCTCCGACTCTTCCTCCGCCATATCGTCTTCTGCGCTTTCGAAGTCGTCGACGGGCTCGGCAGGTGCTGGTTCCTGCTCCTGGCTACGCTGACGGTCGCATTTCTGATGGCATTCGTGCCCCAGGGGCGTGAAGCGCTCTGGGCCACCGGATCCGCAGGACAGGTATGGCATGTTCGAGCATTCTTCGCGACGAGTTTATCCGGCGCGGTTCTGGTCATGCTCTTCGCTTCGGCGATTCTCGAAGCGGGTCGTAACACGGATTCGCCTGATTCGCATCTTCAGGAATACGTCCGATTCGCGGTGCCGGGCCTCATCGGTCTGCTGGCCGCTTTTCTTGTGCCGCTTCTGATCGAACTCCAGGTCGGCGGCAATTCCTGGCTGCTGCCGCAAAGGCGGGAGGAATTACGAGAACTGGGCACGCTTTTCCAGCGGCTTGCCGTGCCTGCAATCGTTCTGTCCCGCTGCCCCAAAGTATTGTACCTGCTGATTTTTCCCTGGCGGGCCGATCGCCGTCAGCGTTTCGGGCTGGCAGCCCTGATCGCATTCGGATCGCTGGGCATGTGCCTTTTTGCGATTCCGTTCGGGGCAGGAGTTCTCGTCCTGGCGCTCGGCCAGATCGCAATCGACATTTTCTGGTGGCGCACAGGGCAGGAACCTGCAATGCGGCTTTGGCGCCGACGTGCGGCGGCGATTCTGGCGGGCATCTGGATCATCGCGGGCCTCTGGCTCGGGGTTCGCCCGGAATCGCGTGCCGAACTTCTCGGGCCGGCTACGCTTATTCTCTTCGCCGAGTCCTTCTGGCTTGCCGTCGTATTCGCGATCTATGCCGTGATCGGCCGATGGCTGACTCAGGGCGTTTCGGTCGTGGTCGTACTCGTGCTGGCATTGTCGTTCGTCTCGGGCCCTTTCAATTTGCGAGCCGTGCGAACGCTCAATCGTGATCACGCATCACAGAATTCCGAACCTGTTTCGCTTTCGAAACATATCGACGCCTGGCTCGAATCGCGGCGGGCGAAAATCGAGGCATCTCCCACGACCTATCCTGTTTTCGTCGCTTCGGCGGAAGGGGGCGGAATTCGAGCCGCCTGCTGGACGGCCGGCGTGCTTGCGGCCCTGCAGGATTCCGAGCCTGCTTTCTCGGATCACCTGCTGGGCATCAGCGGAGTTTCCGGCGGCAGCCTTGGCGCGGCGACTTTCGTCTCGCTGGTGCATGATGCAAAACTCGAGAGAATCGAATCCACGCCTTCGAAGTCCGAAGGCAGTATCGGACCGCTCCAGTTTCATGCGGACAAAATCCTCGGCCGGGATTTTCTCTCGCCAGTATTGGCCACAATGCTCATCCCCGACGTCGCGGCCTGCCTTCTGCATTACGAAGGTGCGAAGGACCGGGCCTCGGTGCTGGAAAAGTCTTTCGAAATCGCATGGCGAAATGCGATGAAGACCGACACGTTCGATCGCCCCCTGCCCGCCTTGTGGACGGAGGATTCGAAACTCCAGGTGCCAGCCCTTTTCCTCAACAGCACCGAGGCCGATACAGGTGTCAGGATCGTGAACGGCCACGTGACGCTTGACGCGGAGATTTCACCGGCGATCTCGCTGCCCATGGCCATTCCGTCACATGCACTCAGGCTCAGTACGGCGGTGCTTCTGAGTGCAAGATTTCCCGTGATCAGCCCGATCGGGCTCATTCGAAATCCTGCCGAGGACGACGAATTGCATATCGTGGATGGCGGCTATGCGGACAATTCCGGCACCGTGACGGCCGCCGAAATCGTGACGGCCCTGAACGCGTCCGCCATCCGGCTTGGCCTTCGCGACAAGGTCCGTGCCGTGGGTATCGTCATCACGGACAATCCGATCGTGATCGGCGATGAGGCCTCCGACGCGGACCGCCAGCACCGGGAAAATCTCGAAAGCACCGCGGCTGGTGCGGTTCTGGCGCCATTCGAAACCATGGACCGGATTCGCCAGTCCCTTTCGAAAAAACACCGGGAGGCATTTTCCGATTCGGTCCGGGGATCTGGCGGTGATGTTCTCGACGGTTTCTCGCTTCAGGCAAGCCGGATCGAATTTCCCCTGGGATGGATGCTCTCCAACGGCACGAGAAGCGCCTTGACGGACCAGATCGAACGCCTTTCGAATGATCCCGCCGGGGATTTCCAGCGTGTTCGTCAATTCATTCAGGCGACTCGCGAACCTCGAAAATCCGATTCGAAATGAATCGGAGCGGGAGAAGATCACGAGATGTGACGCCCGATCGTTCGAATCCAGTCCGCATCCGATAGTAAGTATCCGGCAGACCATGGATTCGGATATACTCCGTCCTCAGATTTCGATCGCCCGCCCTTCGACCTGCATGAATGCGTTCCACTTCTGGCCTGGAGCCACGCCCGCCATGCACCGACGCAGCTTTCTACAGGCTTCCCTGAACGCATTCGGCGCCATGTCGCTTGCCGAGCTTCTTGCATTACGGGCCAGGGCGAGGGAATTCGCGGGCAGCTCCGCACGAAAGTCCGGCAACCGCGAAAATACGGCCCTGATCGTCGTCTGGCTGCAGGGCGGCGCCAGCCATCTGGAAACCTACGACCCCAAGCCGGACGCCCCGGCCGAAATTCGCGGGCCTTTCGGCAGTATCGCGACGGCTGCGCCGGGCGTGCGTATCAGCGAATTATTGCCCCTGCACGCCAAAGTCGCCGACCGGTTCACCATCCTGAGATCGCTGGTGCATACCGGGTTTTGCCATCAGCAGGGTAATCAGCAGATGTTCACTGGGCATCCTGAGCAGATCCTGAAACTCAAGCCCGAACATCCGGATCTCATGTGCATCGCGAACCGGGTCCGAAGCGAGCGGCCGCGAGACCTGCCCGCTTATGTCGGCGTAAACCCTATCCCTTACCTTGGTTCATCCTATCTGGGCACGTCGTACGAGCCGTTCGCAGTTTATGGCGATCCGAATCTGCCGACTTTCCGGGTCGACGATCTCGGCCAATTTCAAGGCGATCAGGCGCTGAGAATTTCGAACCGGCTCAGTCTCGCCGAACGATTCGGCGATCTGAATCGATCCGTCGAGAGTCGCATTACGGGCGAAGCCCTGGAAACGTTCCAGCGTCAGGCCCTGAAAATGCTGACGAGCCCCCGGGCTCGTGCTGCATTCGAAATCGGCCAGGAAGATCCCCGCATTCGTGATCGTTACGGCCGGAACACTTGGGGGCAGCGTTGCCTGCTGGCCCGCAGACTCGTGGAAGCCGGCGTGGACCTCGTCACCACAAGCCTCGACGGCCCCCTGTGCGGCCGCATCGGCAATTGGGACGATCATGCCGTCAACCACCACGTTTTCGATGCGATGAAGCAGCGGTGCCTGTATTTCGACCAGGCCGTGAGCGCCCTGATCGAGGACATCTACGCTCGTGGGCTCGACAAGCGGGTTCTCGTCGTCGTCACCGGCGAATTCGGCCGAACGCCGCGCATCACTTACGACAAGGACTCGGCGAGCGGTTTGCGTCAGCCCGGCCGGGATCACTGGCCACGCGCCTGTTCGCTGATTTTCGCGGGTGGCGGGCTCGATGGCGGCCGCGTGATCGGCAGCACCGACGCACACGGAGCCGACGTCGTCAGCCGTCGCGTGGAAGTGCGTGACTTCCTGGCCACGATTTATGCTCATCTTGGAATCGATGCCGAGTCGATGTCGCTTCACGATCGCACAGGCCGGGCCTTCCCAGTTCTGCCGACCGGCGAGGCGATCTCCGAATTGGTGATTTAAATATTTTAATATATTGATTGATTCAGATTTTTCGATTCGTCGATGATGAAGCGAAAACCGAGAAAGAAAGCGTGAGAGGACAATCGCATCGTCGACACATGCGTTTTCCTGTGAACGACAGACTTCGTTCGGAATTTTTCATATTTTTCGTGCTTTTTCCGTCAGGACGATGCATGCTGAAATGAAGAAGCGCCGTTTTTGCACCGAAAGCGGAACGGCTCACGAAAAGCCCTTGTTCCAGGACACCTTAGAACCACTTGTGACCCCATCCCAAATACGGCATCTTGCAGATTCATGACGACCGAGGCCTGAATCATGGCCGATTATCCCAGTAGCCCTGATTCCGATTCCGTTTGCGGCGATGGTTCGACTGTCTCCGATACCGAAAGCGAAGCCGTCGCGGCTTTCGAAGGCAATCTCGTGGCCGATGGGGCCACGATCGACATGAGCTGCTGCAAGGAATCGTCGCTCGATTCTTCCGACGACCTTCGAATGCCGGATCGTCTTGCCGACCGTTACGTCGTTCTCGAGGAAATTGGCCACGGGGGAGTCGGTTTGATCCATCGCGGATGGGACACCCAGCTGAATCGTGAAGTCGCCGTCAAAGTCCTCCGCAAGGAATTCCTTTCGAAGCCCGAATCGCTCCGAAGGTTCATGAACGAAGCCATCATCACCAGCCAATTGCAGCATCCAGGTATCGTGCCGGTACACGAATTCGGCATGACGGCGGACCGACGCCCCTTTATCCTGATGCGGCTGATCTCCGGCGAGACGCTGGACCTGATCCTCAAACGCCGGACCAACGTGACTGAAGACTTGCCCTCGCTGATGACGACCTTCTACCAGGTCTGTCAGACGATCGCATACGCTCACGCACAGGGCATCATACATCGCGACATCAAACCTGCGAATATCATGGTGGGGCACTTCGGCGTCGTGAAGGTCATGGACTGGGGATTGTCCAAATCGCTCAGAGAACCGGATGGTATGAACTGGCCAGAGATCGAAGCCGGCACGTCCCTCGCCATCGATTGCCAGGAGGGATCGATGGCATCCGGCAGCGAAACGAACACTCATCGGACTTTGCTGGGAACGGTTTTCGGAACGCCCGGCTACCTGCCGCCGGAACAGGCGCGAGGAGAGAACGGCAGAGTCGACGAACGCTCCGATGTGTTCGGACTCGGCGGAATTCTATGCTTCATCCTGACCGGCTTTCCTCCTTACTCTGGAGAAACCTGCGGCGAGATCCTTCGGAAGGCTGCCGCGGCCGACCTGGCTGATGCTATGGGCCGGCTTGAGAATTGCAACGTACCGGCTGACCTGCTGAAGCTCGCGAAAAGGTGCCTGGCTCCCGAAATCGAAGATCGCCCCGCGAACGCGGCCGAGGTCGTTGAGGCACTGACTGCCCACCTGCAGGCAGATCAGCGCCGGGCCGAGCGGGATCTCGTCCGGTTTTTCGAGCTTTCTCTCGATTTGTTCTGCATCGCGGGAATCAACGGCTACTTTCGCCGGATCAACGAGAACTTCACTCGACTCCTTGGCCATTCGGCCGAAGAATTGACGTCACGGCCGTTCTTCGACTTCGTCCATCCGGACGACCGTGAGGTCACCAGAAAAATCCTCGCGACGATTTCCGCCGGTAAGCCATGCATTCAATTCACGAATCGCTATCGGCATCTCAATGGCGAATATCTCTGGCTGGAGTGGAACGCCCGCCTTGTCGAAGAAGAACGGGCCATTTATGCCGTGGCTCGCGACGTGACCGAACGGGTCGCCCGGGAAGAGTCCTTGCGAAACCGCGCAGAAGCCCGCCGCGTAACTGATTCTTCCGATAAACCCGGCGAAATGGACAAGGCGTGAGACTCCTCTCGTTGCAACAGATCCTTGTCCGTGTAAGAAACTCTGAGTCGAGCCGGCGGGCATACGGTCGACGAGGACCCGATCTTGTGCCAAACAGCGCAACTGACACCCCCATGTCAGTGGCCCGCGGGGCATGCTGTCATACCTTAATTCGCGATACCCAGGCCGAAGATCGAAGCCGCTTCCCCTGCTCCGTATTTTTGGCCCCATGGTCGAATTGAACGGCTTCCCGGGAAAAATCGAGACTCTCCCCATCGAATTCGCCGCGATGTTGTTTTCAGTCAACACCATTCGGGGATTCATCTCTGCACCGACAGGCACCAGAGCGCCCGAAACTGTTCGCACAAATAGACTTCACGCAATTTCTGCCACATCTCGCTTGCTCCGAATCGCTCAGGCTGGTTCCGGTTTTCATCATTTTTTTCTTGCATCGCAACTTTTCGGTAATTTACCGTAAGAATCTCTCAAAAAGCCCGATCCGAAAGTTTCGGACGATTTCGCCGCATCGCTCTGAGGAGTCTCCCCATGCTACGCCACAAGATTTTTGCGATTGGCGTCATATTACTGACGTTTCCGACGATGGCCCAGGCTCTGGAAGTTTTCGGTAATGACCCGGGCCGGGATGGGGGAGTCGGTGCTGCTCACACATACGCGAGCATTACAGGTCAAGCGATTCCGTTCACGCCCGGCACCTCGACTGCTTTTGACCGGCTCGTGACAAGCGCCTGGGTCCTTGTCGGCGGCAATTCCTCTTCCGTCACGATGAACGTGCGAATCTTCGCCGATGCGAATACGAATGGCGGACCTACAGGTACGGCACTCGCTTCTGGATCGACTGTCCTTGCTGCTTCTGGTTCCGGGTCATGGGTGAATGTCGCTTTTTCGACTCCGGTTCTGCTGCAAGACAGTGCGAATTACTATATCGCGGTCGAAGCTTCGTCAGGGGTCGGGTTTTCCTGGTACTCTCCCGGAGCCGAAACGACCTATTCCGACCTGCTCTCCGGCAGCAACTATTCCATCACTGGCAGTGAAGCCACAGCGCCTGTGTTCTTTACGAGCGGGGGCAGTTGGTCTGACCTGGGTGAGACGGTTTCGCAACGTCCGATGGGCTTCCAGATCGTGCCCGAGCCTTCGAGTCTGGCACTCTCAGGGATCTCGACACTCGCGTTGACCATGGCGGCCCGTCGTCGCAAAATGCGATTCCGAAGAGACTCGACAAAACCCGATTCCGATTCGAACATCGGATAAGCATCGAAGAGAGCGGGTTCGAAAGTCCCGCTCTCTCCTTTCTGTCGCTTTCCGCCACGTCTGGTTCAATCGACTCCGAATGACGACAATTCGATTTCTCTCGCTCGCATTATCGTAATCCGCCATATCGAACCGCTTGATTTTCTGGCCTCGATTCAGGCCCATCCCGAATTGTCTTCGCTTCGATACCCGTTCGGTTCGGACAAGTCGGTGCTTAAATGTTCTGTCGTCGAACGAAGCGATTACCGAAAAGTCGCCCTGAAGGTGCGGCTCGTCGTTTTTCGGAAACATCAAGATCTCGAGCGAATTCACTATATAATCTGTTCGATAAGTTTTCCTGACGTCTCAATGGCATCCGTCTGAATGCATAAGCATCAACACGGATCATCAATTCAGGATTTTTCGATTCGACTTCTTCGAATTAAGATTCCGTCCGTGCATAATGAGGCTTCACATCTTACGTTCGGACAATCCGTTCCGAACGAGTTGCCTTTCCCTCTCTCGTGTTTTCGCAAGAAAGGAAAAATCGTGCGCTGTAAGAGCTTCATTTTCGTTTCGATCCTTTCGCTAGCCATCACGGCCACCGCAGGTGCGGTCGATGTTTTCGGCAACGGCGAGCGGGGATCGAACTCAAACCTGGGCGGCTATAACTACAACTCCAACAATGCCTGGGCGGTGCCTTTTACGCCCGGCACTTCGACGCCTGAAGAACGGGATCTCGCGGGTGCCTGGGTTCTTGTCGGCGGGAATAACGAAATCGAAGTCACCTTCGACTTCGCGATCTACGACGATGCCGGCACGAACCAGGGACCGACCGGATCGTCGCTCGCTTCGGGTTCGCTCGTCATGCCGGCCGGCAGTCTCGTCGGATGGCGTTTCGTCACCTTCATTTCGCCGGTGACCCTGACTGCGAACGCCAACTATTATGTCTCGCTGGAGGAGTCGACCGGGCTCGGAGGGTTCATCTGGGCGGCCCCGTTGTCCATGGCGTACTCGGATCTCGGATCGGGCAGCGACTACTCGATCACGTCCGGCGGAATCCAGAACATCTGGAAGCGAGTCGGAACGACCTGGAGCGACGCGGCTTTTTCAGTAGACACGGCCGGGTTCGGCTTTCAGCTCACCACCGTTCCCGAGCCATCGAATTATGCGCTGGCTGGTATCGCGGCGATCACGATGGGCTATCTCGCCCGTCGTCGCAAATCCGCCTGAGATGCAATTGCAAGATGAAATCACTCAGGCTGAGTTCCGAATCCGCCTGATTTTCATTCGATCGACACCCGGCACCGGCCGGGTGCGTTCACGTCCGTAAATCACACCGGCGAAATTTAGATCGCACAGCGAAGTGCTGCCTCACGCTGGCCACTCGTTTCTTTGCCGGCCAGGACCAGTCGATTTTACGTTTATAAAGAAACGCACTCTTTCATATATCTGTCGAGCGATGCATAATATCGGCTCGACACAATCCGGTATGATCTCGCACGGATCGAACCGCATTTCCCATGTATCACTCCATGAAGGGATATCTCGTGGCACTAAGAAGCTTCGTTTTCGTATCGATACTCACTCTCACCATGACGGCGACCGCGGGCGCGGCAGATGTTTTCGGCAACGGCGACCTCGGAACGTCCGCGAATCTGGGCGGCTACAGCTACGCCGCGAATGACGCCTGGGCCGTTCCGTTCACGACTGGCAATTCGTCACCGGAGCAACGGAACCTTCTGGGAGCCTGGATCCTCGCCGGCGGCAATACCGTATCCGATCTTACCGTCGATGTCGAAATCTTCGCCGACTCCGTCACGAATCAGGGACCGACCGGCTCCGCTCTGGCGACCGGATCGATCTCCGTGGTGAGCGGGAGCCTCAAAGAGTGGAGGTTCGTGACCTTTTCCGCTCCATCCACCCTGGATGCGAACAGCAATTTTTACGTCTCCGTCGCGGCATCGACGGGTACCACGAGCTTCGTCTGGGCCATTCCGAACTCGATGGCGTATTCGAATCTTGGATCAGGCAGCGATTATTCGATCACCACCGGTGGAACTCAGAATATCTGGAAACGTGTCGGATCGACCTGGAGCGACGCGGCGTTCTCAGTCGACACGGCCCCATTCGGCTTCCAGCTCGTCAGCGTTCCCGAGCCTTCCACATACGCCCTGACCGTGATCGCGACCCTTGCGATGGGTATCGTCTCACGCCGGCGTCGGCGTGCAGCCTGAACCGGCCGAAATTCGAGACCACGGCAATCGAAGGCCCTGAGATTCTCAGGGCCTCACTTTTTCCTGTTTAAGCACGGCATTCGGCAACGGCGAACAGGCATTGGGAATCCCAACGCCCCAAAATTACTTGCCGGGCTCGAAATCGAATCGCGGCGCGATGCGATCCGCAAGCTTCGGATTCCGCATCATGTGAATCTGGCTGGTGAAATGCATGCCACTTGTGCGTAACCCGGACGGGATCGAGCGATTCCACAATTGCCCTCATCAGGCGGAACGTCTTGCATTCGGTCGAAGCGAAAATTCGAAAGGGTGAGGATAAAATGCAGCGAGGTTCGTGAACTTGCGCTCACGAACCTCGCTCAGCTCCCCGACCTGGACTCGAACCAGGAACACTGCGATTAACAGTCGCATGCTCTACCAATTGAGCTATCGGGGACTGTCTCAACAATATACAGGAGGAATCCGCGAAAATCAAGCCATTACCGCAAGTCGTTGGCGTAGCGGTCAGTTGGCTTTCTCGGACGTTGCCGGTTTCGCAGGTTCCGCATCCGTTTTGACATGTTCGTCCAGGGCCTTTTCGAGAAGGCCGACGATGAGGGCGTTCAGCGAAGCCTTATCGTCCTTAGCCCACGACGCAAGGCTTTCGTGGATGTGTGGGGGCATCCGGATCTGAAAGTGAACTACGGTTTCCGGCATCTGAAGTCCCCTTCGAATCGCTGAGATTCGCACGCATGAGAATGGACCTGATCATTGGCTCCATGCACGCACACATCATCCTCAATGAGTCTCTAGTTTTCAGTCGCCTCAAGGGCTTGTCAACTGAATCGTCCGGAATTCCGTCGCAGGCTCTTTCACGGAAACCTCAGATAAACCCACAAAACGATATCATCTATGATGTTATGGAATTCACGACAAGGCTGTCAGGAATGAGTCGCTTTTCGAATTCGTGAGCCTGCTGCCAGGTTCGAGCCGACGAAAAAACCTGAAGCCCGGAAGGCCACCTCAATCTCCTGCAGCGTAAACACCTGCGAATTCCAGGACATCAAAGTCCGAAAACCCGGGAGGCCGAAGGTTTTTCTGCGGAATGGAACTTGGCATAGCCAGGATCGATCTTGCCCGGGAACGCGAAAAATTCGGTCCCGGTGTCCGGACTATCTGGCATGGATATAAGAATGAAGGAGGCAGAGTATTGGCCTCAATATTCTGACTTCAGGGCTTGTCCGTCGTCGTAGTTTGACTTCGCAATCTGGGCGGAAGGCGAAGTCGACCTGACTCGGGGTCAGGATAATGCACGACGTGAATAAGTCATTGACCACCGGCGGTTTCCGTCGGTGGTCTTTTCGTTAGCGGCTTGCGTGCCGACGAACGGATCATCGTTCTCGGTCCGAATCTACCATGAATTCGCTGGCTCGATCCGTTACCGAAAGCCTTTTCTTTCAAGCCTGCGGAACAAGGAATCGCCGAAGGTTCGTGGGAACCGGTGGATCCTTCATGGGCTGTGGGATATACTGATGCGAGTCACAGTCCGAATGTCCGAAAGTCCTGAATCGCTCATTTCGCACGAGATGAGGGTTCGACCCGGCGACATAGCGATAACACGAGCGAAAACATGCCGCGACCTTCAGTTCGGGTCGTGGTTCCATGAGGAAATCCATGAGTACCGACTCGGAATTGCCCGGAACGTATTACCCCGGGCTGGAAGGTGTGATCTCCAACGAAACCGCCATCACGAACCTGGAAGGCCGCAAGGGTGATGGCGACCTGGAATACCGGGGTTACCGGATCGAGGACCTCGCCGAGCACGTCAGCTACGAAGAAGCCGCCTATCTCCTTTTGCACGGAGAACTTCCGAACGCCGGGCAGCTTGCCGAATTCGATTCCCGTCTCCGATCGCAAAGGCAGATCCCGGGCGAACTGATCGACCTTCTTCGTCACATCCCGCGCGAAGCTCATTCGATGGATGTTCTTCGCACCAGCCTGAGCGTGATTTCCCATTTCGATCCCGAAGTCAACGCCATCTCCACGGACCATGCCGCCAACGTGCGGAAGGCTGAGCGAATCGTTGCCAAGACGGCAACGGCAGTTGCGGCTCGCGAGCGCCTCCTGGCCGGCCAGGAGCCCCTGGCCCCTGACGCTTCGCTCTCTCACGCCGGCAATTTCCTCTACATGGCGACGGGCAAGAAGCCGAGCGCGTCGATGACCCGCGCATTCGATCTTTCGCTCGTGCTCTACGCCGAACACGAACTGAACGCATCCACTTTTGCCGCAAGAGTTACCGTCTCGACTCTTTCCGACATCTATTCGGGAATCGTCGCCGCTGTCGGCACCCTGAAGGGGCCACTGCATGGCGGTGCGAATGAAGAGGCCTGGAAGGTACTCGTCGAAGTCGGATCGCCCGACAATGCCGAGCACTGGATTCAGGATGCCCTGGCGACCAAGAAGCGGATCATGGGATTCGGCCACCGGGTCTACAAGACGGGCGACCCGCGTGCCCGCATCCTCAAGGTGTGGTGCCGCAAACTGGCGGACGAAATCGGCGAGGACAAGTGGGAAAAGATCGCCGAACCGATCGAGCGGGAAGTGACGGCCCAGAAGAAACTTCCGCCCAACGTCGACTGGCCGACGGCCCGTCTGTACCATTACATGGGCCTCGAAACCGACGTCTACACGCCGATCTTCGCCCTGGCTCGTGTCGCAGGCTGGTCAGCCCACATCATCGAGCAACTCGACTCCAACCGGCTGATGCGGCCAAGGGCCCGTTACACCGGTCCGGCGAACCGACCGGTCAAGCCGATTCAGGAACGTCGTTGATCGACCGTTTCAGCAACAGAAACTTGCGCAGCGAACGCTTCGTTCGCTGCGATCTTTTTTTGCTGAGTCGGATCGATCCATGCGTATGCGTCTCTGACGCCGTCTTTCCGAATTCGGGATTGCCCCATGAACCCCGGGACGCAAGCCTAACCCAGACAACACCTTGCGAACTGCCGCAGCGGGATCGCTATACTGGTGACGCACACTGGCTGATTGAAGCCGGTGATACACAGGACACTTGACAGGAGCCGAGAATCTACTCGGAACCAGCCTTCGATGGGCCTTTCCGATCTGTTGCTCGTAGTTTTTCTCCTCTTTGCCAATGCCGTTTTCGTGGCCGCCGAATTCGCTCTGGTGAAAGTGCGGATCACCCAGATCGAACAGATGGCCGACGCAGGTCATTGGGCAGCGCGAATCGTTCTGAAAATTCTCAACGATCTCGATCGGTATATCTCCGCATCCCAGCTGGGAATTACGCTGGCCAGCCTGGGTCTGGGCTGGACGATCGAAAGCTCCATCGAACCGGCGATCGACTCGGCCCTCGTCGCGATCGGGCTGCCTGCGGCCATCGACGGCAAGCACTCCCTTCCGATCGTTCCCGCTGTGTCGTTCCTGTTCGTCACTTTTCTGCATATCTCGCTCGGTGAACTCGTTCCGAAAAGCCTGGCGATCCGCATCGCCAAGCCCGTCGCACTCTGGACAGGCCCGCCACTGCTGATCTTTTACTACGTCTTCTATCCGGCGATCTGGATCCTGAACAGCGCCAGCGAACTTTTGCTCAAAGTCTGCGGGCTCGGGAACTTAAGCGACAAGGAACTGCTCCATACCGCGGACGAACTGCGACTGATCGTGGCTCAGGCCGGCGAGGGCGGCAATCTCTCGCGTAATGAACGGGTCATGATCGAAAACGTACTCGACCTCGAAGAGAAAACCGCGCGTAAATTCATGGTTCCCCGGCCGGACATCATCTACCTGAGCCTCTCGCGACCGATCGAAGACAACCTGCGCATTGCCCGTCAGGCCGGCCACACTCGCTTTCCGCTCTGCGAAACCGATCTCAACACCGTCATCGGTATTGTCCACATCAAGGATCTTTTCCAGTCCGTCATCGGCCAGGGCAACCTCCGCCCCGACCTCCGCAAGCTCGCCCGCGACGTTTCTTTCGTGCCCGAATCGCTCCACCTGGACCAGCTGCTGGTCGAATTCCAGCGCAATCGCGTGCACCTGGCCATGGTCGTGGACGAATTCGGTAACACGATCGGCATGATCAGCCTCGAAAACGTTCTGGAAGAACTCGTCGGCCCGATTCAGGACGAATTCGACAAGGAATCGCCTGCGATCGAGCATCTTTCCGACAATTCTTACGAAGTCGATGCCACCTGCCCGCTCGATCGACTCACCGAAACGATCAAAATCGACATGCCCGAAACGGATGCCGACACCGTCGCCGGATACGTTCTCGACCGGCTCGGCAGGCTCGGCCGCCCTGGCGACAAGGTTCCCCTGGAAGACTGGACACTCGTCGTCGTTCAGGCGGATCCGAACCGCATCCGCCGCCTGCGTCTGATCAAGTCCGAAGGCCAGGAAACCGTCGAAGAAAACCTTCCTCAGGCGGAATCGGTCGTCGATTCGGCCGTCATCGCTCGCGAAAGCCGCGGCGAGGACTGACCTTACCGAAACGCACAACTTCCGTCAGGAATTGTCAGCGCCACGCTCACGCTCCATCTTCAGAACGCTGAGCGTGGTTCTGAGTACCGCATCCGGATTCAGCGAAATGCTGTCGATGCCGCATTCCACAAGGAATGCGGCGAATTCCGGATAGTCACTCGGGGCCTGGCCGCAAATTCCGATCTTCCGCCCCGCGGCTTTCGCATCGCGAATCACGCTGGCGATCGAACGCATCACGGCCGGGTTACGCTCGTCGAAGATGTGGGCCACGATTTCCGAATCGCGATCGACCCCCAGAATGAGCTGGGTGAGGTCATTCGAACCGATCGAAAAGCCGTCGAAAATTTCCGCGAACTCTTTGGCCAGAATCACGTTACTGGGGATTTCGCACATCACGTAAAGTTCCAGGCCGTTTTCGCCTCGAACCAGCCCGTGCATGGCCATTTCGGCGATGACCCTGCGGCCCTCTTCCACCGTACGGCAGAACGGCACCATGATTTTCAGATTCGTGAGCCCCATGTCGTCACGCACTTTTTTCATGGCGCGGCATTCCAGGGCGAATCCGTCGCGATAGCGTTCGTCGTAATACCGGCTCGCCCCCCGGAAGCCGATCATGGGATTCTCTTCCGTCGGCTCGTAAGGTAATCCTCCCACGAGATTTGCGTACTCGTTCGTCTTGAAGTCGCTGAGCCGGATGATCACGTCTTTGGGATAGAAAGCCGCAGCGATCGTCGCGACGCCTTCCGCCAGCCGATCGACGAAAAACCCGGGCTTGTCGTCATAACCGGCCGTCAGGCGGTCGATCTCGTCGCGCACATCCGCATCGGTAATTTTGTCGTAATCGATCAGGGCCTTCGGGTGAATTTTCACATGATTCGAGATGATGAATTCCTCGCGTGCCAGCCCGACACCGTCGTTCGGCAGAAACGAAAGCCGAAACGCCTCCTCGGGGTTGCCCACGTTCATCATGATCTTCGTCTTCGGCCGGCCCGATTCTTCGAACGAATGCCGCTCAGTCTCGAACGGGATCGCCCCGTCGTAAACGAAACCGGTGTCGCCCTGGGCACAGCTCACTGTCACAACCTGCCCCTGCGTCAGCTTTTCCGTAGCCGTCTCCGTTCCCACAACGGCCGGCAGACCCAGCTCGCGGCTCACGATCGCGGCATGGCATGTCCTCCCGCCCCGGTTCGTCACGATCGCCGCCGCCTTCTTCATCGAAGGCTCCCAGTCCGGGTCGGTCTTGTCAGCCACCAGAATCTCGCCGGGCTGAAATCGATGCAAGTCCTTGACGGACTTCACCACACGCACCGGGCCGACGCCGATCCGGTCGCCCACGCTCCGGCCCGAGACGATCGGCTCACCCGGTTTGCCTTTCAGCCGGTACATTTCGATCACGTCCGACGCGGTTTTGAGCGACTGAACCGTCTCAGGCCTGGCCTGAACGATGTACATTTCGCCCGTGCGGCCGTCTTTCGCCCATTCGATATCCATCGGGCAGGCGGATCCACGCTTGGCCGAGTAATGATCCTCGATCATGCAGGCCCAGCGGGCAAGTGTCAGCACTTCGTCTTCGGTCAGGCAAAACCGCACGCGGTCCTCAACCGGCACGGCCACGTTCCGAGTCATCCGGCCGCCGCCGGTGTCATAGATCAGCTTCTGTTCCTTCGACCCGAGCCGCTTCCGCAAGATTGGCCTGTGGCCGGATTTGAGCGTCGGCTTGAACACCAGGAACTCGTCCGGATTGATCGCCCCGAGGACGACGTTTTCACCCAGGCCATAAGCTCCGTTGATCAGCACGGCGTCGGAAAACCCGGTCTCCGTATCGATCGAAAACATCACGCCCGCCGCGGCCAGGTCGGAGCGAACCATCTTCTGCACACACACCGACAAACCGATCTTGCGACCTGCATAGCCTTTGTCGACGCGATACGAAATCGCCCGGTCGGTAAACAGCGACGCGAAGCACCGTTTGCACGATTCCAGCAGGGCCGCGATACCCTGAACGTTCAGGTAGGTTTCCTGCTGACCGGCGAAGCTCGCATCCGGCAAGTCTTCGGCTGTGGCGCTGGAACGAACGGCGACATCGGCGGTTCCGCCCGATTCGGCCGAAAGCCGAGCGTAGGCCTCGCGAATGGCTTCTTTCAGGTCATCCGGCAGTTTGGCGTCCATGATCGCATGACGTGCCGCGGAACCGCGCCGCTGAAGGTCGGCCGTGTCCTGAGTATCGACTCCATCGAGAATCTCCCGCAACTTGCGGTCGGTTCCGGTCCGTTCCAGAAAGTCGAAGTAAGCGCCAGCGGTTACCGCGAATCCGTTCGGGACTGCGATACCCTGCGGAACGAGTTCCCGGTACATCTCACCCAGGGAGGCGTTCTTGCCCCCGACGAGCGGTACGTCTTCGATTCCGATCGTTTCGAACCAGAGAATTTTCGAGTCCGAATCATGTCGTGCGGGCATAAGTCAATTCTCCCTTTTTTCCGGTCGCGGGCGTCGATGACCTGAATCCAAACTAACAGATCCAGCCCCATCGCGAAACCGATCAGGACAACAGGATCCGAAAATCGACGAAACGTCGGAATTATCGAAAATACGATCGCAATCGAGTCTTCGGAGATCCGCCGGATTCGCCGGCCCGTTTGGGTTTCATTCGGAAATGACCAGGCCCGGCAGCTCGTTTCAACGCCTGTTGCGCTTCGAAACTCACTGCAGGCCCCTGACATCAATATCGCGTTCCGGCTCGGCCCGAAAGCGATTTTCGCGTTATTTTTTCACGATTTTCAGGTTCGCGGCCTTCGGTCGTACCGCCACTTTCGGCGGAACCGGCTTCGGTTTCGCAGCCGGCCTGGGGACGGGCTTCGGAACGGGCTTCACGACAGGCTTCGGCGCCGGATCATCTTCCACGATCGTCACTTTCGCCAGCGATTGACCGAGTTCGCCACGGTCACTCACGCTCTTGAGCCGGACCTGAAACGAGACGTCGCCTTTGAAGACCTTGTCGCCCTTGATGACGAACCGGATCTGCCGCTCCGTCTCGCCTGGTGCGAGCGTGATCGGCCCGGTCGGAAACGTGAAGTTCCTGCCCGCGACCGCACTGCCCGCGATCACTTCGTATTCGACCGTGATCGGAACCGTCATCGGTCCGCTCCGGTGAATCACGAAATAGCCGTAACTGATCGCCGCGTTACCTTCCTGGAACGTCATGTCCGACACCGAAATGATGTCGTTATCCGTTCGATGTCTGCCCAGCGACTGCACCAGTCCCGTCGGCTGATACAGCGATTGCGACGTAATTCCCGTGCCGTCGCCCCGGAGCAGGATGTCCGGAACGGTCGTGAACTGGCCAGCCCATGAAGCCCATGTCATCAGCGTGAACGTACCGACCGGCATGGGCGTATCGGCCGCCGCGAATTCGTCCGTCAGGTTCACCTTCATAGATCCGCCCAGGATCGATGCACGCCCCTGCACGAAGATGCGGTCGAGCTTCGACTCGCCCCCCATCTGCAGGTCGATCGTCGACCCCGGCCGGTTCGTGAAGTCGCCCGTGACCGTAATCGTTCCATAGGGCGAATAATCGCCGCTGGGGCTGATCAGGCCCGAATTGTCGAGCGATCCGGCGATCGTGCCGGAGCCGCTCAGAACCGTCTTCGGCCCAAGAATCAGCGAACCTTGGATTCGTGAGTCGCCGGCCATCGAAAGGCTCATGAAACCGTCGACACGGGTCGTCGCGGCCAGGTCCAGCCGTCCGTTGCCTCGCATCAGAATGCGTGCGTCGGTCGCTTCGGCAGGCCCGCGGGGCGGTGCGACATCGATGTTCGTCAGCCCCGGAAGAGAGAGAAGGCTGTTCGCCCCGATGTACCAGGAAAAGCTCCAGGCCGTCGCCGTGCCGACCGTCACGCTCTTGAGAGCGTTCGCCGTGATCGTGGCCCCGGCATCCACGCGGAACCGGCCCCGGTCGATGTTGGCGAGCGAAGGCAAGTCCACTTTCGTCGACGCACCATTGGCTTCGATGAATGTGCCAGCGGCGTTGGCCCAGGCCGGTGCGGAAAGCACGCCCCCTTCCAGGACGGTCACCAGACCGCCCAGATGCGACACCATCGACGGAACGGCCAGGGTGCCGCCACGCACCGTCATTTCCGAAACGTTCGTCGCTCCGGTGACGTCCGGCAAGGTCACTTTCGACCCGACATTCACGAAGGTCACCATGTTGTCCAGCGTTTTCAGGCCGCTCCAGCTGAGCTGGCCACCGTCGACAGCGACGATCAGTCCGCTCACGGCCAGGGAATCGCCGCCCGTGATCGTCAGTCGTGCCGAAGCCCCCTGCACCGCCAGACCGGCGTACGATAAATCAAGCCCGGCACGCAGGTTCGATTCGCCGCCCGTCAGGCGCAGAGACGCATCCAGGCCGGTGAAAGAGATCGGCAGTGCCGAGTCGATCCTGGCGACGACCACAGCCACGTCGATCGTCACGCTTTCGCCGATCGCCGAACTTGATGAAGACCCGCTGTCGCCTGGAGAAGCCGTTCCGATCGTCACTTCATCAGCCGATGTGGGCACAGTGTTGCCCGACCAGTTTCGGGCGTCGGACCAAAGCCCGTTGGCCGCTGCTCCTGTCCAGGAAACGATCGCCGGAACGTCGCGGGATTCGAGCCCGAACCCACCGAACCCGGTGCCGCTTCCCATCCCGATGCCTTCACCGAGGCAGATGCCTGCGAATGACTTGCGGCTTCGCCGAGACGGTTTTGCCCGAAGTTTGGCGGCCGAAGCGAAGAATCTGAACAAACGGGCGACAGGACGATCGAGGTCGTTCGACATGGGGGCAGATTCCTTTCTGACATTCCAGTTGCGTAACGGCCGACCGAACTTCATGCCTTGCAAGCGATTCCAGACATTATCCTGACCGGATTCCGCCCGATGCCCACTCGATTGAAGCGATTTCGATCGTGCGCGTTGGCTGGGGCCTTTCCTTGCCCCGATCCACCGCGATTCACCGTCAGATACCGTTCGTTGCGGTCGCCACGTGGTCCATTCCTGGAGTTTTATGCGCACACTCTCAGCAGTTGGCCCGATTTTGCAGAAAACGGACGACGCGTCAACCCCATTGAATTTGAGAATCGGGACAATCGTCCCGAAACTCGCATGCGAATGACCGCTTCCGAATTCGTCCGGGTTTTCGGGAGTGTCGTAAATCCCAATGCTCCCCGAGTTCAGGTAGGGCGGAAAAGCGAATCGAATTCCATATCCCGGCCTGACCAGTTGCATTTCGGCCGAAATTCCGCCGAATTTGTCTGCTTCCTGCATCCGTCGAATTCGAGAGGAGTAAGGCAACCGAACGACGCCCTGGTTCGACGAATCTGCGATCCCATCCGAAATTCCTCCGAACTTCAGTTCGACGAGATGGCGAAAATTGTCACATCTGGCGGATTTCGCGAGGAATTGACTATCGTGGTGGGGAACTGCGAACACGCCAGATCGCTCGGACCGATGAATCCGGGGCAGCCTGATCGAAACTGGCCTGGAACCGAGCCTGATGGCAGGTATTCAGGCGAACAGAAACTCGGGAATTCGCAACGATGTCTGACGAAAGCCCGGCCATTGCCGTCGAAAACCTGGTGAAAACCTTCCCCGGCCGTGAAGGTCCGGTTGAGGCCGTGAGGGGCTTGAGCCTCGAAATCCGCCGGGGCGAGTGTTTCGGTCTGCTCGGGCCCAACGGGGCAGGCAAGACGACGACTGTCGAGATCCTCGAAGGGCTCGGCCAGGCGACATCCGGACGGGTGGAAGTCCTTGGCATGACATGGGATCGCGACGAAGATCGCCTGCGTGCCCGAATCGGCGTCACGCTGCAGGAAACCCGTCTGCCGGACCATTCCACCGTCTATGAAATGGCCCGGCTGTTCCGCAGCTTTTATCCGCAGGGCCTCGAACCCGAAGAAGTTCTCGAACGCGTAGCTTTGACGGGCAAGGCAAACTCCTACGTCGAAACGCTTTCGGGTGGCCAGCAGCGACGGCTGGCGGTCGCCCTGGCGCTGGTGGGCGACCCGGAACTGCTGTTCTTCGACGAACCGACGACAGGGCTCGACCCGCAATCGCGAAGGCAGCTCTGGGACGTGATCCGCGAGCTTCAGGGCCGGGGCCGGACGACCGTGCTGACGACACACTATATGGACGAAGCCGAGCGCTTGTGCGACCGCGTGGCTATCGTGGACCAGGGCAAAGTGATTGCCCTGGGAAGCCCGCGCGAGCTGATTTCCCGGCTCGGGGGCGACCACATCGTCGAATTCGCGGTGGCGGGGGTGAACCCTGCACCGGAAGAGTTCGCAGCGTTGACTTCGGTCCGGACTTCCCGGCGAGAGGGCGACGGTTACGCCCTGACCGTTTCCGAGCCGCATCGTACGATACCGGAACTGCTTGCGATTCTGGCCAGCAAAGGCCAGGAGCTGGCTCGGCTGACGACCCGCCAGGCAAGCCTTGAGGACGTCTTCGTGTCGCTCACAGGGAGACACCTGCGTGATGGCGACGAACCCGCCGAAGCCAACCACGGAAGAGGCCGTAAAGGCCGGCGCGGCTGACAGCCCCCGGCCCGGCACCGACGTGTCAACGCAAGCTTCTTCCAATCCGAAGGTTCGAGCAAGTCCGCCAGATTGACATCCGCCATTGGAGCGACGCCAGGCATGGCCCGATACAGCCCCTTCACCGAGCTTTACAAGGCACGCCTTCGGGAATTCTATCGTCAGCCATCGCGACTCTTCTGGGTCTATGGTTTCCCGCTTCTGCTGGCCGTCGTCCTGGGACTGGCGTTCCGGGGTGGCGGGGAACGCCCCATGCTTCTGGATCTGGCGACGGAATCCGGGAAGTCTGCAAGAATTGCGGAAGTTTTGCGGGCCAAACCAGGCAAGTTCAAAATTCGTGAGACCGATCGTGCTTCGGCCCTGGCTCGGTTGAAGGCCGGCAAAACGCCTGTGGTGATCGAAGCGGGCGAGACACCGGAATCGGTCGTTTACCACTTCGACCCGACCCGTCCTGAGGCAGTCGCGGTAAGGAGTGCCGTGGACGACACTCTGCAGAGGGCCTTCGGGCGCAAGGATGTCGTGACATCGCAAGACCTTCCGGTGACCGAACCAGGATCGCGCTATATCGACTTCCTGATACCGGGCCTTCTGGGAATGAACGCCATGGGCGGCGGGCTCTGGGGGATCGGCTTTTACCTGGTGAATTGCCGTATCGCCAAGCTTCTTAAGAGGTTCAAGGCGACACCGATGCCCCGGGTGTCGTTCCTTGGGGCGATCCTGGCTTCGCGATTGACCTATCTGATTCCGGATGTGGTGGTGCTGATGAGCCTTGGCATGTTCATGTTCGGGATGCCGATGCGGGGCAGCTGGGCGACTCTGGCGGTGGTCGAATTGGCCGGAGCCTCGGCGTTCGCGGGCCTGGGCCTGCTTGTCGCCAGCCGGGTACGTACGACGGAAGCCGTGAGCGGGCTGATGAATCTGATCATGCTGCCGATGTGGCTGTTCGGGGGAATTTTCTTTTCGCCCGACGTTTATCCCGACTCCATGCAGCCATTCATCCAGGCACTGCCGCTGACGCAATTGCTCAGCGCCCTGAGAGCCGTAATACTTGAAGGTGCCGGGCTGGCCAGCCTGGGGTTCGAACTTGGCGTCCTGGCAGTCTGGGCTGTGGTGACGTTCGTGCTTGCCCTGCGGTTTTTCCGCTGGGAATGATCGCGGCAAATCATTACTGGAAGACAGCTTATCGACTTGAATAGTCGTCAGCGAGAGCCGATACGGTCGAAGTCGGGAACGATGCGGGCGAATTGTTCGACGATTCGTCTGGCCGCCGGGTCTTCGATCTTCGCCAGCTTGCGGGCATCGGCGAAGTTCAGTTTCGGGTCGGGGAACGGAAGCCGTTCCTCGATCTCGCTGGCGGGAACGCAAAGCGTGAATCCGCCATGAGTTCGGACCGAGTCCATACCGAAAAGGCGGAGCGTGTCGAGATCGCGGTAGAGGGTACGCGTGCCGACGTTGAGGGCCGACATCAATGTCGCCTTGTCGACCGGCCCGAGGGCCAGCCTGTGCGCCAGCTTGTGCAATCGTGACAATCGCTCGGGGCTCAGGCCATTCATCCGACGCGACCGGGAACGTTCCATCTTCTTGTGCTCCGCGTCTTTCCGCCGTCTCAGGTGGCCATGTCCGCAAAGTGAGAACCGGAAAAACACTCATGAGCCGCATGCCCATATGACGATTCTGCAAGTTGTGAGGATCGTCGCGTTTCTCCGGAACGTTCCGTGAACATCGGCAGTGTGCCGAATTCAGGGACGAGTGATCCCGGCAGTGCGCTGAATGTTCCGAATCATAGCATTTTGTTGCGAATTTCGGAACCAGATTCCGAAAATCGCACGACAGGATTCGGATCAGGATCGGTGGCAGGCTGAGTGGTTCGAACGCGATCGTGAGCGTCGGGTCGAGTATGCGGCCGGCACGCATGAGGAGCCAGTGACCATGAGTCGCGATGCGAAGCGTCAGAGGCGGACAGCCTCGGGTATCGGGGTGAATGCTCTGGAGGACCGGCTGGTCTTGAGCCAGGTCATTCAGGGTGTGGACATCGACGGCGATCAATGGTTTCTTCGACTGGTCGGTCCCGGGAGCATTCGGGTCATCAATCAGCCTGACGGAACGGGAAATCCGGTGCCGCTGGGAACTCCGGCCCTGATCCAGTCGATCGAGATCGCCGGCACGGCATCGCTGACCTCGCGCCTGATCGGTGAAGTGAAGAAAGCCGACGGGGGCGATGGCCGCGTCTTTTTCCAGCAGATGAGCCAGTTCGGCGGGAACAGTTTGTCCGGCACTTCCAACAATGGGCTTTACGGAATCGACATTCCGGATTTCTGGCTGGGGATCACGACCACGGCCACAACGGCCCAGACCGCATCGATTTCGATCGATAACGGCGTGAATACCCTGCGGTTCGGCGGTGCGGATTTCACGGTCAGTCCGGGTGGAGGCCTGCCGGCGCCTGCTTCGAATACGCTTTCCGATACGGCCCTGATCCAGCTGGGGATACCGGCTTACCTGGGCACGAGCATCTTCGTGAACAAGTTCGTGACCGACACCAAGGCGGGCACGACGACGGGGAGCCTCGTCCAGGATGCCGTGCAGGTGGAAGTGATCGGGCGGCTGAACGCATTTCAGGCCCAGGAAATCGGCGGAACGAGTTCGCAACCCTCCACAGGGTTCATCGGCGGAGGTGGCACCGTCGTGAAGAGTTCCGGCGAATACCTGGGCCAGGCGGTTCAGACTTCGATCGTCGGAGCCATCGGCGAAGTGATGATCAAGGGCAACGCCACGAACTTCGGGGTGCAGTCGGGCACTTCGATCCGCCGGCTCAACATCGGTGGCGAAACCCGCAGCATCTTCGCTCTGGCCACCAGCGGCATCCGCTACGGCCAGTTCGGCCTGGGGATGGACGACGTCACGATCCACACGCACACAATGAGCCGGCTGGAAGCCAACCGGGGCGCGATCGGGTCGGAAGTCAAGGTGACCCGCCAGCTCGGCTACTTCCGCACGGGCGGCGATGTGATCGATTCGACGATCCTTTCCGGGCTGCAACAGAACCTGACGTCCGAATTCCGACAGCAGAGCGTGCCGGCGACCGACACCCCGGCTGACCTGGGCGGTGCCATCCATGCCCTGATCGGCGGCAGTATCGTCGATTCGGTCTTCGCGGCGTCTTTCGAGCCATTCAATGGCGAATACGACTCGGCTTACGCCATGGCACTCACCGGTGGCAAGATCGAGGCCAAGGTCACCGGCACGATCGACAATTCCACCGTAACGCCCGCCCAGCCGAACAAGGCGTTCTACGCCCAGAACGTCGAGCAATCGCGTGGCCCGGTGACTCCTCCGGCCGCTCCGAGTATCCCGGCCGATTCGCCGGCCAAGTTCACGAAGAATCCTTCGGGGAACTACGTCGTCCTGGGCCGGCCGTTCCCGTCGAACAAGAAGATCCCGTCCAAGTTCGCCCTGCCGAACGTGACGCAGTTCCTCAAGAGGACCAATCCGATCTTGTAAACGACACATAACCCGCATTTCCCTAAAACTCCCGGACCGGCTTAAAATGCCGGTCCGGGAGCGTTTTCGTATATCACCCGAACCGGGCGATCGGCAAATTCATTACAGCTTGAACAGAGGCCCCCCGCCGCCAAGGCCGCCCTTCAGCGGCACCTTACGTTCGGGCTTCGGCTTGGGCGGTTCGGCTGCGGCAGCGGCATCCGCAGCGGCGTCGGCGGCATCGAGAGCCGCTTCCTCGCGGGCGGCGATGACGGCCTTCATCGACAGGCTCACGCGCTGCTGGTCCGGGTCGATCGATAGAATTTGCACTTCGACCTCCTGGCCTGGCTTGACGATGTCGTTCACACGCCGGACACGATTCGGCGAAAGCTCGCTGACGTGTACCAGCCCTTCGACACCCGGAGCCAGTTCGACGAAAGCACCGAACTCCTGAATCCGCGTCACTTTGCCGTTGACGGTCGAACCGACGGAAAAATCGTCGGCCAGCTTGTCCCACGGCGATTTGACGAGTTGCTTCAGACCCAGGCTGATCCGGTTCTTCTCCGGATCCATCTTCAGCACCTTCACGCTGACATGGTCGCCCAGGCGGACGATGTCCTCCGGCTTCTGGACACGCGTCCATGCCATGTCGCCGATGTGCAGGAGACCGTCCACCCCGCCCAGATCGACGAAAGCCCCGAATTCGCGAATGCTTCGCACCACGCCTTCGCGTGTCTGCCCTTCGGCCAGTTCGGCCAGGGTCGTTTCGCGTTTCTCGGCCCGCTCCTGCTCCAGGTAATCACGCCGGCTGACGACCAGATTCTTGATCCGGGCGTTCACTTCGGTCACGACGGCCTTGAATTTCTGGCCCAGATAGACCGCTGTGTCTTCCACCCGGCCAATTTCGATCTGGCTGACAGGCAGGAAGCCCCGCAGGTTGTTCACGGTCACTTCCAGGCCGCCCTTGTTCGTCTTGGTGACGACGGCTTCGACGATCTGGCCTGTTTTCAGCGTTTCCCAGTCGGCGCTGATGGCCGCGCCACGCATGGAAAGGATCAGCAGCCCCTCGTTCGAGTCGAACCGTTCGATCGTGACGGGGATTTCGTCGCCGACGACGTATTCCTTACCCTCAAGCTGCGAAACAGGCAGGCAGCCCTCGGACTTGCCGCCCATGTCCACGAAGACCCAGTCTTTGGAGATCTTGATGATCTTGCCCGTTTTGCCTTTGTCCTTCGGCTCAGGGGCTTCGTCCGACTTCGCGGCGGCTTTCGCCGCTTCAGGCGCTTTCGGTTTGGGCGTGCCTTTCGGAACAGGCAGAGCAGCTTCGAGCGTGCCCGTGTCGAATTCCGTCATGAAGGCGTTCAGTTCCGCCTCGATCTCGTCGTCGAACTGCTTCTTGAGCGGTTTGGCGACATCCACGGATGACTTCGCGGCAATTTTCGCGTCGATGGCCTGATCGAGCACGCGGTCGATGTCGTCCTGCGAACGGGGGGCCGGGGCTTCATCGTCCCTGGGCCGGGATTGCGTACCGGCAGGAGACGTCGTAAAACCAGCTGGAACTTCGCCGGGTTTGGGTGGCGTGGAAAAGTCGGACATGGGGCCGAAATCCTGATTCGAAAGGCGTCGGGGACATACTCACGTCTCGATACGTTCGGGCCGCCAGACCTTCCCATGGCCAGATGCGAATCCGAAGTGAGCCGGACTGTTCATTCTGCCTGATCCGCGCCGGTTTCGCCAACTGCTAACGCCCGAAAATTACGCCAGCGGCCAGCACGATCGCGCTAAGCCCCGCGGCTTCCGGATCTGAGCCCACGGTTCCTGAGGCACTCGGAATCACCTTCATCGGGCATCCATGGCCGCGCACATTTCGCGGAACCTCTGCTCCGAACCGAACAGACGCACGATATCATTCCTGCGCCGAGGCGAGTCGGGCACTTTCCTGAACATCTTCAACAACTTGCGCTCTGATGACGTCAACCGTACCGTTCCGGATCGCGTAATCTTGTCCTGAGCCATTGGCGATCCGGACCCCGTTCCGCCTCCCTCCGAAACCGACGCAACATGCTGATATCCATCCGGTTGCGACCCACAATGAATCTCAGGGCGAGATTTCGCTGGCGCTTCGTGAACACGTGCCTGCCGGGTGTCCTGGTCCAACGGAATCGGCCCCCGGCCTCGCTTCGTTCCGACTTTTTTCGAATCGGAAGCAACCGGTCCCTTTCCCTCGGCGTCACGAGACGAAGCCTTGAGCGATTGACCGGAACGCCCGGCTTTCGACTTCGCCGGCGCGGCGGAAGGCGAATCGCGTCCGTCAGCAAGCCCATTCGTATCTCTTTTTTTCTTAAGCACTTCCAGCTCCCGCTGGAGCTTTTCGACGTGATTGCGAGTCGTCGTCGCAAGCCGGTTCAGGTTCCGAAGTTCCTTTTCGAGAATCGGGTCGCCCGTGCCCAGCCCTACGGCACAATCACGGGCGGCGGTGCGGGCCGCTTCGAACTCAGGCCGGAATTTGTCGGCGACCTGCTTCCAGCCCTCGGCTTCTTGAGTCGCGACCATCAATAGCCCGCGACGGCAATCTTCGACACCCGGGGCTCGAGTGACGGCTTTCTCGACGCGCCTGCGAGCGAACGCCAGACCATCGCGCATTTTCGACTCTCTGGCCCAGGTTTCTGCCGCCAGTGCCGGGTCGGCGGAAATCTTCACGAACGACGCCATAATCGTCACAGCATTCTCATCGGCCTTGTGCACCTGCCAGTGCGAACCCATGGCCAGCAGAGCCTGACATGCAAGTTCGAACGGAATGTCCTCACCTGCCTTCAATTCCGTCAGAACACGAGCCCAGATTTCGGAAAGGTGACACGCTCCTCGATAGGTCCTGGCGAAGATCGAAGTCCGTGACTCCGGATCCTTCGACCAGGCGGCCTTGTCGCGATCGAACGCATCGGCGGCCAGGCGGTCGAACCTGACCGTGGCCGTCGACCGTTCCTGGTCGATCTTCACCTTTCGAACGGCTTCGATCTCCATCCATTTCGCCAGTGCCAAGGACAAATCAGCGACCGCATCGATTTCGGCAGGCGAACTGACCTGATAGCATTCCGCCAGCTCAGCCTGAATCGATTCAGCCAGTTCTTGGAATACCCGCGAGCCGCCGGTCGCGGCGGCACCTTTCGACGCCTGTGCGGAAGCCTGAGCGATACCGATTTCTTTTCGGATTCCCGGCAATTTCATCGGTTCCATGGTCGCATTCGTGACAGTGGCCAAAGATGTAGTGAATTTGTGGGATTTGCGGCGTGCTGGCGGGATTCTTCACTGAGATTCGAAGGAACGTCGCATTCGCCCGGCCTCGCTTAATGTCAGGAAATACGAGGGGAAAAGACGGAAAATATACTGGAATGCGGAATGATGTGGCGTTCCGACCGTCACAATCCGCAAGCTTCGAATCGCCTGGCAGGATCCACGCGAGACTGGCAGCAGGAATCGAATCGGGTCCGCAAGCGATTAAATCGTTCCCGGAAATCGTGATGCTCGACTTTTCGATCGATTTCGAATTTCGCAATTACGAATCGATCACATGCAGGAATCTGTCGCAACTTCGAAAAAACTCTTTCGCGGATCGAATCCGGAATCCGCCCTGGGCTCGAATCAGGCCACCACTGTGAAGAATTCATGAAGTTTACATGAAGTTCCCGAAGCGGTCACATGAACGAAACGATTCCGAAGTGAGATTTCGAGCGGTGGAACCTGACACCGGAACGTTTTGCGGCAATTCTCACGCTCATGAATTCTCGAACGTTCATGATTGACGGATTCCCGTCCGATCGACATTCTCTGTAGTGTCGGTGTCCTACCCAGGGTCTCTGAGCGAACGAAGATGTTCAATACCACGTTCTGGCAGGCAGTTTCGGATCTGCCGTCACTGTCCCTCGTATTCCTCGCGATTTCGCTGCTGATGGCCTTCGGGTTCGAATTCGTCAACGGCTTTCACGACACAGCAAACGCCGTAACGACCGTGATTTACACTCACACGATGAAACCGCTTCCGGCGGTTCTCTTCTCGGGATTCTGCAATTTCCTGGGCGTGATGTTCGGGGGCACGGCGGTCGCATTTTCGATCGTAAACCTTCTGCCGGTCGATGTTCTTGTCGACGAAAGCTCAGGCAAGGCGCTGGTGATGGTGCTTTCGCTGCTCATGGCCGGTGTCATCTGGAATCTCGGCACCTGGAGCATCGGCTTGCCGGTCAGCAGTTCGCACACTCTGATCGGTTCGATTCTGGGCGTCGGCCTGGTCAACAGCCTGATCACTCGAGGCGACATTTCGGGCGTGAACTGGAAGAAGGCGACCGACGTCGGCATGTCGCTGATTCTGTCGCCCATGATCGGTTTCGTACTGGCCGCGATGCTCATGCTCTTCATGAAGCGAACGCTGCGGGACAAACGTCTTTTCGCGCCACCTGTCGACGGTCACAAGCCACCGGCCTGGATTCGTCGCACGCTCATCGGCACATGTGCGGCTGTGAGCTTCGCGCACGGTTCCAACGACGGCCAGAAGGGCATGGGCCTGATTCTGCTGGTCCTGATCGGCTTCATGCCTTCGTACTATGCCCTCGACCTGAATCACCCCGGCAAGGCGATCGAAGTGCGTGGCGGGGCCGAATTCGCACTGGCGAACATACCTGAGAGCGAACTCGAACGTGATCCGAAACTGAAGCGGAATCTGGACTTCATCGTCAATACGCTGGAAAGCAAGGCGAACTTTTCGGAACTGCCGCCGGATGACCGGTGGCGGATGCGGATCGCCATGTTCGAAGTGCGTCAGGCCATGAAGAGCGACCGTCTCGAGCCGGAGCTTCGCAAACGTCTCGCCGGGCCGGTTTCGTCCTTCTCCCACGCGATGGAATACGTGCCGTTCTGGGTCGTGCTCGGCGTGGCACTGGCGCTGGGTATAGGCACGACGATCGGCTATGAGCGGATCGTCATCACAGTGGCCGAGAAGATCGGCAAATCGCACCTGACGTATGCGCAGGGAGCCGCCGCCGAGACGGTAGCCGCCTGCACGATCGCGGCTGCCGACATGCTGCATCTGCCTGTCAGTACGACACAGGTGCTCTCGTCCGGGATCGCCGGAACGATGGTCGCGAATTCGTCCGGAGTGCAATCCGCCACGATCCGGAAAATCGCCGTGGCGTGGCTGCTGACGCTCCCCGCTTGCATTTCTCTGTCAGCGGCCCTGTTCTATCTGGGCACTCTGTTCGCCTGAGAAATGCAATCGGCGATTTTCCATCGCAAACCATCCGAATCGCCGCGCATGGGCTGAGCCATGCCGGCGGTTTCAGAGCTTCTTCAGTTCGATATCCTTGAACTGAACCGTCATCGGCTCGCCGGCTCGGAGCTGAAGGCCAAGAAAGCCGCTGAGATCGAAGTGCTCTTCCTCCATGTCGGTCAGGTCCGTGCTTTTGACTCCGTTGATTTCCAGAACGATTCGATGGCCCTGAGCCAGGATCCGATATTCGTTCCACTCGCCAGGCGGTTTCATTTTGGCTGTCTGCCCGAGGTCGGTCGCCGTGCGTTTGCCGGTGGCGTCGATGACCGTCTTCTTGCCGTTGGCCGAAAGCAGTTCAGGGCCTTTGCGGCTGTGAATCTCGTCGCAGACGCCGCCCAGATAGCCGCCGCTCTGATAGATATCGGCCTGATAGCCGACGGCGAGACCATCCGGCCGGAAAACGCTGCGGAATTGAACGCCGGAGTTCTGACCGTTGCCCACGATGCGAAATTTCAGTTTCAATTCGAAATCGGCAAGTTCGCCACCCTGCCACACCATGAACTGGTTCGACTTGCAGGGATGTTCCGGGGTCGACTGCCCTGTGATGGCGCCGTCTCGAATCGACCAGAAACTCGGGTCGTGGGCATTCCAGCCGTCGAGGGTCGCGCCGTCGAAGATCTTGACGAAATCGGCGGCCTGACCCTTCAGCGGAGCGGAACCCGGAATCAGGCAGAAGGTGATTGCGGCAAGGAGTGTGCTCGGTTTCATGATGCGTCGATTCTCGTTCTTCGGCCTTGAGAAATCGCGAGCCGATGCCCGCGAGAGTCGTCCCATACCGCACATCTTCTCACTGGCCCTTGCGGCTGTCCAGCACCGCGAGAAACCTGTCGGGTTCTTCCAGCCGGAATCGAAGCTTGACATCGCACAGATCGTACGTTCTGCTTGAATTCCGCACTTCATGGACATTGAGAGACCTTCGAAGATCGACAGTGACGAATGATTCGCAGCGGCGGACCGGGAATTCGATCGATTCGCTATCAAATCGCCCTGCCCCTGCTGGCGATTCAGACGTCCGTGGCGCTGGCGATCGCGATTTCAGGTGCCTGGATCGCTTCATCACGCGTCGAGGGAGAAATCCACCGCCGATTCGACGGTATTTCGAGCGTACTCGCCAACCCGCAATTCCCGCTGACGCCGAGCGTTCTCCGCAGGCTGAACCAGCTCAGCGGAGTCCATTTCATTTTAGCTGACGACCTGGATCGCCCCATCGATTCCAGTCTTTCGATGCTTCCCGCGACGACGCCGCCGCGGACTGAACGAGATGCGAGCCTGAGTCGTTCGCCACGTATCAAGATCGGCGGCACAGAGTATTTCGGTCTCGACATTCCGATGTCCGAAAGCGGCCAACGGCTCGTCGCTCTTTATCCTGTCGAGCTATGGCAACGCTCTCGGCGAGAGGCCCTGGCGATGCCGATCCTTCAGGGCCTTGGCGGATTTCTGGCCATGGCGGGCGTGACGGCGATCGTCTCGCGGCGAATTTCGAAGAAACTTTCGAACGTCGAACGAGGCGTCGAACGCATCGCCAGCGGCCATTTCGACGAACTGCCGGCCCACTCGCGTCGACCGGACGAAATTGATCATCTGGCCGGCTCGATCAACCACATGAGCCGCCAGATTCAGGAAATGCAGCGAACCATCGAGACCACGGAAAAAATGCGCGTGCTGGCACAAGTGGCCTCCGGGCTGGCCCATCAGCTGCGTAATTCGATCGCCGGAGCACGCATGGCATTACAGCTGCATATCAAACGCTGCCCGATCGCTTCGAGCGAAGAAAGCATCGCCGTCGCCCTGAGCCAGTTGCAATTCACCGAAGAACAGATCCGCCTGCTGAATTCGCAGGAAGGCCTGGCGGCGAACGATCATGAATCGATGAATCTCGACCCGATCGTGCGGGAAGTCATCAGGCTTCACCGACCGAAGGCCTTACACTCCGGAGTGGAACTGAGGTACGATCGAGAGATCGGCGAATTGCGTGTCGAAGGCCATGCTGACGAGATGAAAACGGCGATATTCAACCTCGTGAACAATGCCATCGAAGCGTCTCGCAAAGGTGGAAGCGTAATCGTGCAACTCTCGGCCGAACCAGATGGAATGGCCCGGCTGACGGTCGCCGACAATGGCCAGGGGTTCGCCGGGCTTTTACAGGACACGGCTGGTGAGCCGTTCGTGACTTCCAAGCCGGAAGGTCTGGGCCTGGGGCTTTATCTGGCGCGGGAGGTCGCCCGGCGATACGGCGGCGAATTGAAATGGCGGCGTGATGAGGGATGGACCGTTTTCGAATGGGCCATGCTTCCGGCGAAATGCGATTGAGTACCAGGAAACGGAGCGGACGGACATTGGCCAGAATTCTGATCGTCGACGATGAGCCTGTGATCTGCTGGACCTTGCAAGAGGCTTTTCGTGAGGAAGGGCACGAATGCACCACGGCGGCATCGGCCGAAGAAGCGATCGAGGCTGCGGGCACCTGCCCGATCGATCTCGTTTTGATGGACGTTCGATTGCCAGGGCGTGATGGCATTTCCGCGATTTCGGAATTGAGACGCTTCGTCGGCGATATTCCGATATTGATCATGACGGCTTTCGGCGATCTGGATACGGCCGTTCGAGCCGTGGAACAGGGGTCGTTCGATTATCTGATCAAACCCTTCGACCTCGAATTCGCGATCGGGACTGTCAACAAAGCGCTGGAGCATATCTCGCGCAAGCGGCCGATTTCGAAACAGGAACCGGCGACGGACCCTTATCGGATCGTCGGCAGCTCGCGGGAAATGCAGCAGATCTATCGAAAGATCGCACTCGCGGCACAGGTCGAGTCACCGGTTCTGGTCACGGGCGAAAGCGGCACGGGCAAGGAACTCGTCGCCAGGGCGATACATACGCGCGGCGTACGCAAAAGCGGACCTTTTCTGGCCGCGAACATGGCGGCATTCAGCAGCGGCCTGATGGAAAAGGAGTTGTTCGGGCATCTCAAAGGTGCGTTCACGGGTGCGGATGACCAGTCGCAAGGCTTGTTTCGCCAGGCGGAGGGCGGCACTCTTTTCCTCGACGAAATCGGTGATCTGCCGCTCGAAATGCAAGTCAAGCTGTTGCGGGTTCTGGAGAATCGGGAAGTCATCCCCGTCGGCGGCAGCCGGCCTGTTCCGATCGACGTACGACTCATCGCTGCCACGAACCGCCCTCTGGGGGATTTCCTGAAATCCGGGAACATACGCGAAGATTTTTATTTTCGCCTGAACGTTTTTCGCATTCATCTGCCTCCGCTGCGGGAAAGGCCGGACGATTTCGAAGAACTTGTCCGGTATTTTCTGATCGATCATTCCCCCGGCATATCCGAAGCCGCGATGAACACCCTGAAAAACCGGGCCTGGCCCGGCAACGTCCGGCAACTCAAAAACGCGGTCGAATATGCGGCAATTCTGGCACGAACTCAAACGATTCGCCCGGAACATCTGCCCGGGGAGGAATCGGTCTCGAGCGAATCGGCCGACCCCGCGGAACTCGACCGGCTTTTCTCGGACTGGCTCGCCGAGGAATTGAAAGATTCGAATCCCGGGGATCTCTACGACAAATTCCTGGCTCGATTCGAACCGGTGCTGCTCAAGCAGGTACTCACGAAATTCCGTGATCAGAAACAGCCATCCGCGAGGGCACTCGGATTGCACAGGGCGACGTTACGTCAAATGTTGCGGAAATATGGCATGGCCGACGAATGACCAGCCGCATTCGAAACCTGACTTCGAATCGAAACGATCGCCAGGTTTCGAAAGCGGGATGTCGGTTCAGAGACGAACGGCCGACAATTCGGCCTCGAGCCGATTCAAATTCTGTTCATTGGCGGGACCGCAGATCGCAGCCACTTTTTCGGCCATTTCGGGGGTTCCGAATTCCTGATCCCAGGTGAGAAGAGTGCCGTGATCCTGCGGCTTCAATTTCACCGTCAGAACGAACCACGGCTCGACGACATGTTCGATGACGATTTCGGAGTCAGGCTGAACGATTCGAAAGACACATTCGTTGGCATAATCGATGCCATTTGGCCCGTGCATGACGAAAACCCACCGGCCGCCCGGCTCGAATTCGAAAGTTTCGAAGGTATTCGTGAACCCGTCCGGCCCCCACCAGCGTGCGAGTGCGGCGGGATCGGCGAATCGTGAGAAAATCGCCTGGGGACTGGCGGCGATCGTTCGCCGGGTCGAAAGGGTGGCTTTGGGGTCGCTGGAACGATCAGGCATCGCTGGTCTCCTGAAATCGGTGATCGAGACAGTCATTCCTTCAAGGGACGACTTCGCCTGTCGATTATGCGCTTCAGGTTCGAATCGAACGACTCGAAAACCGATGCGGCTAGTACTACAGTCGCGCTTCACTGATTCCGCCCGATCTGTTATGCTCCTGACTTCCACGGAGGTCACGGATGACGGCTTCTCCTTCGCTCGATACCTGGAACGTTCAGTTTCGCCAACTGCTTTCGCGGCTTGAGCCG